>NZ_MVHF01000030.1 GCF_002086485.1 Mycobacterium aquaticum
CACCGACAAGCGCCCGTTCTACTGGATCGCGAGCGAAAGGTTTTAGCAAACTGCCGGGTCACACCCGGGTCACCGTTGGCGCACCCCCCCGCCAAGTCGGACCACACCCCCCCCCCCCCCTTTAGGGGGTGAGACCGTGAGACGTGAGACACGCCAAACCACCACAAGGTCCACAACCGAATGGCCAGCCCGAGCGCACAATCGACAGCAGCCCCCATATCGAAAAGCCGACCACCAATGCTCGACATACTCACCGCAGCGCTCCACGCACCCGACCTGCCGCGCGCCGCGTGCAAAGGCCGAACCGAACTGTTCGACGCGCCAGCCTTGCTTGCACACCGACGACGAATTGCAGGCCTACGCGATCACAGCTGCCGAGCATGTGTGCTCGGGCTGCCCCGAACTCGACGCCTGCCGGGAGTGGCTGGTCAGTCTGCCAGCCTCCGAGCGTCCACGCCGCGTGGTGGTGGCAGGCAGGTACCGGCCATGAGCCACACTCCACCGTATGGCCCGCCAGCAGCCTCATACGGCCACGAAAGTCCCGGCCCTGGTGTCATCCATCCACACGCCGCCTGCCGGTGCTCAGCGGGCATGACTCAGTTGACCCCGCCTGCCGTTCGAACCGCCTGCCGCTGGCACCACCTGCCGAACACGGACCGCCACGGGACACGCCTAGCCAATACAGCAACCGCGCTGTGGCGCACGGCAACTCGCCACGCATTCACCAAACAGATGACTGGACAACAGCATTCAATCGACGGTGACCATCGCCGCAGGTCAACGGTCCCCGAGCCAGCGAACCGCGTATCGATGGATCACCCATCTGACCAGCGCAAACGCAGGGGGGTTGAGACTGCAGCAACGAACAAGATGCCCCGCTGCTCGGCACTCGGAATCTTCGCGGAGAAGTGCGGAGTTTGGTTTTACACAGATTTGCCGAATTCTCCAGTGGCAGAAAGGAATCGGAGATGACAATCAGACGCAGCAAACGGGCGCCAATTGCTCTTGAAGAAGCGGGAAAACGGCTGTGGCGCAGCCTAACCCGTGAGTTCGAGTTCAACAGCGCCGAACTGGCGTTGCTGCACCAACTGTGCGCCACGATAGACGAAATCGCCGCACTCAAAACCGTGTTGACCACCACCAAACCCGTGGTTAAGGGCAGTCGCGGCCAGCCGCGCCCCAATCCGCTACTGGCAGAAATCCGCGCACACCGAAAATCGGCTGATCAGCTCGTTTGTGCTCTGGGTCTGCCGGTCGACGGTGAGACGGTCGGCCGCAGACGTTCGGCTCAGGCCAAGCAGGCTGCCGATGCCCGCTGGGCCAAGACGAGAACGAAGACAGGCAGCCGAATTCAGCGGTTGGGACTGGTCAACACCACGGAGGTAAGTAGCGATGGCTCGTAGGCCCAGCGACGACGGCATGAAACCGTGGCCGCGCCGCCCGAAGAATCTCGCGGAGTTCGATCCGGCGGAGTGGCCGGACGTGCAGGCGTGGCACGCGGCACGGGCGAAGGTGGCGCGGTCCCTGGGCCGGTCACCGTTGCCGGAGGTTCGCGGCATGACACGGATACGGCGGGGCCGCAACGGGCGGGCCGTGCGATGAGTGACGAGTATTCCGATGACGGAGACTGTGGCGGGCCGACCAGCCACCGCTACCTCTACAGGATGGACCGCGAAGAGTTGTTCGCGATGTTCGTGGGCGCGGTTGCGCCACTGAAAGTGGACGACGACGGCGCGCATTGTGGCTCGTACGAGGCCCCTTCACTGATGCGGATGGCCCGCGCGGTGCAGGAACGCGCCGACAGCAGCATTCCTCGTGAGGAGAAGCTGGGCACGGTCGCCTGTGTGCTGCGGGTGTTGTTGTCCCGCACCGATGGCCGTGACCGTGGCGAAGATGACTATTACCACATGCCATTGCCGGATTTGGCCGCGTACTTCCGGCAGGTCCGCGCGGAGCTGGGCGACATGCTGGTACTGGGCACATGGCAGAAGCCGGTAGCGGTGCCCGACGATATCGCCGAGCTGGGCAGTACTCCGCAAGTGCGGGCCGACGCGGACGGCCGACTATGGACCGACCTCGATGCGGGAGACGAAGTGTCGGAGGGTGAGGACATCGCGACGGTTGAAGGCGGATACATCTGGCACACGGACGGCCGCCCACCCGAGCCATTGGCGTAGCGATTCTGACCGCCCAGCAGCCACACCAAGCGACGCTGGACACGCCGTTGGTGTAATGACATGGCTCGCCAGTTACAGCGCGTTAGAATGGCTGCCGAGTCGCTGACCGGGTATCCGGCACCGGCCCACAACGCTATACCGTAGGCACCGCTTTTTGGGCGCTGACCTCGCGGCACCGGCTAAGCCGCTGACCAGCTGAGGCACCGACTCCGGCACGCTGACCTGCGCAATTGCGCCGCGAATCATGTTCGCGGACTTCACCATTCACACAGCACGCCTATTGTCATCGAATCATGCTGGCGTGCAGCAACAGTCGCAGGAACAGGACCATGAACATCATCGAGCTGAAAAAGCAGGCCAGAGAGCTTGGAGCCGAAACCGGCGCAAAGCTCAAGGCATTCAACGACGGAACGATTACGACGAAGGCCTTCACCGAGTACATGGTGTACGCACAGAACCGTGACAAGGAAATCACCGAGCAGATCAAGGCATACAACGCGGCAGCGGGGATCATGACCGGCCCCGGTGAAACGCCACGCTCACAGGGCTTGCGGCGCAAGGGCAGTGAAGTATGCCCCATCGGGTTCGATGAGATACAGCTCAAAGCGATGCACGACGCGATCAGCCACAAAGCCAGCTACGCCATCACCACGAAAGCGTTCAGTACGGTCGACGGTCTGTTGCCCGCGCAGCTGGCCCCGTACGTGGTTGGGCCACAATTCGAATCGCGGCTACTAGACCGGCTGCCGGTGGAGCTTGTAACTGCGCCAAGCCTCGAATACATCAGGCACACCAGCACAACCAACGCGCCGGGTATCGTCGCCGAAGGCCAGCCCAAGCCTGAGCTGATTTTCAACACGGACAAGGTTGTTGCGACTGCGCAGAAGATCGCCGCCCACACCGGCATCTCGTGGGAGTCGCTCACCGACTGGTCAGCGTTCGCCGAGTACTGCCAGGTCGAGCTGATGCGCGAAGTGGTGAACCTTGAGAACGCGGAATTGATTGCGGGAGACGGGACCACGGGACACCTCACCGGTCTGCTCGCCACCAGCGGCATCCTGACGCACGACGCCAGCGGCGACACCGGCACGAACGTGACCGCACTGGACTCGGTGGAGAAAAGCATCGCCCAGTTACGGACCGGCCAAGCGCTGGCCGAAGCGAACCTGTTTGTGGTGCATCCGAATACGTGGTCAGCGCTGCGGCGCACCAAAGACTCGCAGGGTAGGTATCTGGTCGATCCTGACCCGACGAACGCGGCAGGAAACCAACTGTGGGGTGTGGAAGTGCTGCCCACCACGCAGATCACGGCAGGCGTCGGCGCACTGTTGGACACGAACAAGTTCGGGTATGTGGTGCTGCGAGAATCGCTGACTGTGCGCACCGGCACGTCTGACAATGATTTCGTGTCGAACATCGTGAGATTCATTGCGGAGGAACGACTTACACTCGCTGCCGAACGGCCGGCCGCGGTGTGCAAGATCACGAACCTGCCTGCCGCGTAAGAGGATACGACGATGACTGAGTTTCCATACGACGTGGACGAAGAGCGTGGCCCGTTGCGCGACAATGAGATTCAACCGGTTGTTTCGTTCCGGTCCGCACCCGATGCGCGCAGAGACGACAGCCTGACCTACCATCAAGGCGCAGACTATGGCCTGCCCACCACCACCGTGACCGTCGCCAACGGCACGCAATGCGTCTGGGACGGTGCGGTGCACTACGGTGGCGAGACGCTGCAAGTACCGAAAGTGGTGGCGGAGTTCATGGTTCGATCAGGCTGGGCAGTGCCGGTTAGTGAGGAATCCAGCCAATCGGAAGCTACCGTAGCAGCCGAGTCCGACCCGGTGAAAACACCGGCCAGACGGCAAGTCTCGGCGGGTAGCGGTCGACGGACATCGGCGAAACGATAGGCGGGCCGACACAGTCTGAGTCATGGCGACTCAGACGTGCGTGCTGAACGTTCGCCACAACCACTGCGCGACAAGGTTGCGGCGGTAACGCAGGTCGCGCCTGTGGTAGTGCGGCGGCACGACGGCGCTGACCCCGGCGAGGTATTCGATGTTCAAGGTGGCGTAGTAGCGGGCCACCATGAGCAGCCGGTCGGCGGGCCAGTCCGGTTCGACCCGTTCGACGTCTCTGACCTGGCCGGGTGTCAGCTCGTCGGTGATGTCGCGCCATGTTGTCATGGCCAGCAGCGTAGAGCGGCGAAACGTGCTGCGGAATAGTAGTTTTGGGATTGCACGCTGAGCGGTCATTCTGTCATGTCCACGGGCGCAACGGGTTCGGCGCAGTGACCGCTGAGCGGGCAGTTTGACCGGTCAGCGGTCAACCCGAGGATTCATCTGCGTTGGAGCCTCTGCCCGACGTAGGTGAACGATCCGGCCCAGTCTGAGCCCAACGCGACGACCGTTGCTCGCGGATGACCGGGCCGCTCGATGGTCACGGCGTCACCCACGCCGAGCGGGCGGTCACCGTCCCACGCATACACGTACTCACGCCGAGGGTCGTCGAACGTCACTCTCACCAACTGGTGGCCCGCGTCATCGGTCAGGCGCAGCTTCGGTGCCATCATCGGCTCACCGCACGCGCAGAGCTGCCGGATGCGACGTGCACGGCGCGGGGTCGGGTGCACACACGGCAGAACCGCGACCCCGAAGGCGGCGAAGTCGTTGGGGCCGGGTGCCCGGTCTGGACCGGCGAGGCAGCCGTGGCCCATTACGCGCCGAATGTGCTTGCACGTTTCCTCGCGGCCTCGCAGCTCCCATGCTGGGCACGTGCACCGCATGATGCCGTGCTCGACGTCGGCGGCGTAGATGGCATACGCACCGGTCGTCCCGCGCAGTCCGAACACCTGCCACCACTGCGGGCAGCGCGGCTCACTGGTTGTCAACGCGTCGCGGGCCATGTCGGTCAACAGTCGTTGCCTGCATGTAGGAGAACATTCTTCAGCCGTGGTGCGGGTACGGCAGACACGTCATAACCGGGATTCTCATCAGCCCAGCCGATTTCGTAGCAATCGCGATACCCGGCAGCGATGTCGGCATCGCTGGGCGTGTGAACCTCTACCCACCCTTCGAGGGAGCTTTTGCAGTTGACGTAGTCGACATCGCCTATTCTGATGGCGGAAGCCGGTGCGCCAGTTGACCCATCCGAATATGGCGGGTGTCGATTTCTGCTCCACTCGATGAGATCGCGACCCGCTTTCAGATTGCAGGGCTGTGCTGAGGTAGGCGCAGCGGCGACAGTCGATGCCGTTGATGGGCCGGTCACAGCGGCGTCGGGTTGAGGTCCGCTACACGACGCGAGCGCAAGGGCTGCGAAGGTGGCAGCCAGCGCGACGCGGATCATGCGCCGGACTTTACGCGGCTGGCCGAGCCGACCTGATCGGTTTGGGATGCTGTCCGGTCCGTCGTGCGAGCCGGGGGACCCCTTCGCGCCACACTGGCCCGCCAGAATCGGCTACAAGGCCAGCGCGAGCCATCGGAGGGAGCGGTGGGCTCTCCCCTGCCCCACCTAGGCCGTCGTATTGGTCACCAGGTGGGCGGACCGACCTGTCGTACCTGCTGCACGCTTCGGATGACGAGATAGCACACAGATCGCACAAATTAGCTAGGCCAGGTCAGAAATGCTTCTGACCTGGCCTAACCCTAGTAGCGGGGACAGGATTCGAACCTGCGACCTCTGGGTTATGAGCCCAGCGAGCTACCGAGCTGCTCCACCCCGCGTTGGTGAACTCAAGGTTACCGAAGCGGTTGGCGCAGTTCCAAATCGTATGGTCAAAGGCTGTTTTTGGTGGAATCAGCCACCGAAATCACCCCACGAAACGCACCACTTGACCGCACCGGAACACCCCGGCGGGGTCGTACCGTTCGGCCAGAGCGGCCAGCCAGTGCCGGGTGTCCTCGTCATACACTCGCGCCGCCCGGCCTGCGTCGTCCGACGGTGCGAAGTTCGGCAGCTGTCCACCGGTGGACCACGGCGTCAACTCGGCCACGAGCGCATCGGCTTGCGACCGCACCACCTCCGCCACAGGCGGTGCCGGCACTCCGATGACGGTCACTGCGAAGGCGGCATCGCGGTGACAGAACGCACTGCGGTGTGCCCCTTCGCGAGCCAGTGCACCGCCCAACATCCGGACATCGACGATGGTCTGCATCGAGCCCGAGTCCGGCCCGGCGGCGGCCAGGATGACATCGACGGTCTCGGTGGTGAATTCGCGCAGCAGCGTGTGATTTTCGGATACGGGCATCGGATCGACCGGGTCCGCATGCACGGCGCCGATGGCCGCATAGGGCAGCACGCCGACAGTGTCGAGGACAGGGTTCGCCACTGCCCGGAGCGGAGCCAATCGTCGCTCTGCATCATCGAACTCATCGACGGCTACGTAGCGCACGGCGACCGTGAGCTTGCCGGCCAACGGCTCAGGAATGCCCGGCATCTCAGGAAGCTGCAGCAGCGCGATCGAAGTGGAGATGTTCTCCGGCAGTTCGGCACACCACCGCGCCCACTCCCGCAACACCGTCGGAGCATCAGTTCCGTCGAAATAGATGGAGCCGCCATAGAATTCAGAGATCGGTAGCAGCTCGATCTCGACGGCCGTGACGATTCCCAACGTCGACTTGCCACCCCGCAAGCCCCAGAACAGATCTGGGTTCTCCTCGGGCGTCGCGCGCAGCACCTCCCCTGTCCCGGTGACCAATTCGAAGGACCGGACGTAGTCCGACGACAGGCCGACCGTGCGAACCAGCGGCCCTACCCCACCGCCTGTGAGGAATCCGACCACCCCGACGTTGGGTGACGATCCGCACAGTGCGGCCAGGCGGTGCGGGGCCGCCGCGTCCAGAACGTGCTGCCAGGTGGCGCCGGCCGCCACCCGCGCAGTACGGGTGACGGGGTCGACGATGCAACCGGTCATCCCCGCGGTCACCACCAGGATGGTGTCGGAGGCCACGCTCAGCGCACCGTGGCCGGTGGCCTGCACGCTGACCCGAAATCCGCGGCGCCCAGCGAAGCCCACCGTGTTGGCAACGTCATAGGCCGATGTCGCCGCCACGACCGCGGCAGGCTCCACACTGGCCGCCAGATTCCACGGTGCAGCACGCTCATAGCCGGCCTCTCCCGGGAACGCGACGGGCGCGGCGACGTGGGCGCGCAGCCCCGTCAGGGCGTCGTCCAAGCCGTCGTACGGAAGATCGGTCAGGGTCATCGGGGTCCTCTCGGATGTCAGTGCGAATCTCAGCGCACAGCATCGCTACGAGGACTTGGTGTTCACTTGTCGTCCAGCTAAGGGCCGCCCGACCCAGCCAGCAGACACTCAGGTCCCCCGACATCGGCGTGTCGGGGGACCTGAGTGTCTGCTCGCGCGAGAAAGGTGCTCGCGCGAGAAAGGCTACTTGGTGGCGTCGTACTTCTTTATCGCGTCGGCCAGGCCCTGCAGCGCCTGCCCGTACTTGGCGAAATCACCACTGCGCTGGGCCTCTTGGGCCGCCGCCACCGCCGCGTCGATCTCCTGCAGCGCAGCGGCCTTTGCCGGCGACAACTGCACGGGCGGCTGACCGGGGATGGGCACCGACACCTCCGGTGCGCGATTGGCCTGGTCGGCCGCCGGTGGCGGCGTGGCAGGCGCTTGACCGGGCACCGGCGGTTTGGCGTCGGTAGGTGCGACGTTGGTCGCCGTCGCCCCGGCCCCGGGACCGAACAACTCCGTCAACGCGTCACTGACCGTCGGCCCGTAGCCGACCTTGTCGTTGTAGAGCATCGCCACCCGGATCAGACGTGGGTACGACGATGCCGCGTCGCTGGTGCCCGGCGAGGCGTAAACCGGTGCGACATAGAGCAATCCACCCTCACCGACGGGCAGGGTCAGCAGATTGCCCCAGCGGATGCGGTTCTGGTTGTCCCGCCCGATCACACCGAGGTCCTGGCTGACCGCGGTGTCGGTACTGATCGCGTTGAACGCCAGTTTGGGACCGTTGACCTGACCGGGAATGGTCAGCACCGTGATCTTGCCGTAGTTCGACGGATCCGAACTGGCGCTGACATACGCAGCCAGGAAGTCACGCTGGAACCGGTTCATCGCGCTGGTCAACTGGAACGACGACGAACTGCTGTTGTTCGCAATGTCCTTGGCGACGATGTAGTACGGCGGCTGGTAGCTGCTGGCGGTCGGGTTCGGGTCGAGCGGCACATCCCAGAAGTCCTGCGCCGAGAAGAACGTGATCGGATTGTCGACGTGGTAGCGCGCCAGCAGGGCCCGCTGCACCTTGAACAGATCCTCCGGATAACGCAGGTGCGCCTGCAGTTCCGGGGAGATGTCGCTCTTGGGCTTGACGGTGCCCGGGAACACCTTCTCCCACGCCTGCAAAACCGGGTCCGACTCGTCCTGCGCGTAGAGGGTCACGGTGCCGTCGTACGCGTCGACCGTGGCCTTCACCGAGTTGCGGATGTAGGACACCTGCTTGTCCGGCGCCAGCCGGTTGACCGCCACCTCGTTGGAATCGGCGGTCGCGCTGGACAGCGTCGTCAGCTCCGAATACGGGTAGTTGTCGAGCGTGGTGTAGCCGTCGACGATCCACACCATGCGCCGGTTGACGATCGCCGGGTACACGCTGGTGTCGGTGGTCAGCCAGGGCGCCACCGCCTCGACTCGTTTGGCCGGGTCACGGTTGAACAGGATCTTGCTGTTCTCGCCGATCACGTTGGAGAACAAGAAGTTCCGCTCGGCGAACTTGGCGGCGAACACGCTGCGTGACAACCAGCTGCCGATCGGAACGCCACCCTTGCCCTCATAGGTGTAGTTCTTGGTCTCGGTGTTGGTCTCGTAGTCGTATTCGCGGTCGGCACCGTTGCTGCCGACAATCGCGTAGTCGGCGGGCGTGTTGGCGATCACCGGGCCGAAGTACACCCGCGGCTGATCGAGCGGGGCCGGTCCCGGCGACACCACACCGCCGTTGGCGCCGACGACACTGGCCAGGAACTCCGGATAGCCGCCGTTCTGGTTGGGGTCGTTGGCGATACCGCGCACGGTGTTGGCGGGCGAGGCGATGAAGCCGTTGCCGTGGGTGTACACCGAGTGCCGGTTGATCCAGTCCCGCTGGTTGTCGATCAGACGGTCCGGGTTGAGTTCGCGCGCGGCAACCACATAGTCCCGCAGGTTGCCGTCCGGACCGGCGTAGCGGTCGATGGACAGCTGATCCGGGAAGTAGTAGAAGTTCTTTCCCTGCTGGAACTGAGTGAAGGCGGGGCTGACGATGGTCGGGTCGAGCAACCGGATGTTGGACGTGGTGGCCCGATCCGCGGCGACCTGGGCCGCCGTCGTCTGCCCGTTGCTCTCGTAGTTGCGGTAGGTCACGGTGTCACTGGTGAGCCCGTAGGCCTGCCTGGTCGCCGTGATGCTCCGGCTGATGTACTCGCTTTCCTTCTGCGCGGCGTTGGGCTTGACGCTGAACTGTTCGACGATCAGCGGCCAGCCCGCGCCGACCACGAGCGAGCTCAACAGCAACAGCACCACGCCGATGACGGGGATGCGCAAGTCCCGCAAGACGATCGCGGAAAACACGGCCGCCGCGCAGATCACCGCGATGGCCAACAGGATGAGCTTGGCGGGCAGCACCGCGTTGATGTCGGTGTAGCCGGCACCGGTGAACGGTTTGGCCGAACGGGTGACGCTGAGCAGTTCGTAGCGGTCGAGCCAGTAGGCGACCGCCTTGAGCAGGATCAGGAAACCGACCAGGCTGATCAGCTGGATGCGGGCCGAGCGGCTCAGTGCACCGGTGCGCCCGGCCAGCCGGATACCACCGAACAGGTAGTGGCCCAGCAGGTTTGCGATGAATGCCAGGAACGTCGCGACGAAGAGATAGGTGAGGATCAGCCGGTAGAACGGCAGATCGAAGGCGTAGAAGCCGAGATCGCGCCCGAATTGCGGGTCGGTGATCCCGAATTCGCCGCCGTGCAGGAACAGCTGGATGCGCACCCAGTAGGTCTGCGCGACGATGCCGGCCAGCAGACCGATGAACACCGGAAGCCCGATGCCGAACAACCGCAGGCGAGCCAGCACCGTCGTGCGGTACCGGGCCACCGGGTCGTTGGGCCCCGCGGCCGGAACGAACACCGGACGCGTGCGGTAGGCCAGGGCCAGCCCGGCGAACACGATGGCGCCCATCAGCACTCCCGCGACGACGAACACCACCAGGCGGGTGACCAGCACCGTGCTGAACACCGACCGGTATCCCAGTTCACCGAACCACAGCCAGTCGACATAGGTGTCGACGAACCGCGGCCCGATCAGCAACAGCAGGACCACCACCAGCGCCAGCCCGATCAAAACCCGGCTTCGTCGCGTCAGCTTCGGCATCCTCGCCGCGGGCCGCATACCCACTCGTCAACTCCAGTCTCGGGGTTCCCGGATTGCTGGCCTGCCGTGTCCGGCCTGCCGGATTTCCCCCAACTCTAGCCAGTTGCCCCCGACGGGCGGTTCAGCAGCGCGGAGGTTCGCCACCGGCAGAAAGCGCATGCAGCGCGTCGACGGCCCCGGTGAGCGTGTCAACTTTCACCAGTTCCATCCCGTCCTGCGGCGCCGAACGGGCCTCGGCGCAGTTCTCGGCGGGCACCAGGAACACCGTCGCCCCGGCTTCGTGCGCCGCAAGCATCTTGTGGGTGATACCGCCGATCGAACCGACCTTGCCGTCGCCGGTGATGGTCCCGGTGCCTGCGATGAACTTGCCGTCGTTGAGGTCGCCGGTGGTCAACTTGTCCACGACGGCGAGGCTGAACATCAGGCCCGCCGAAGGTCCGCCGATGTTGGCCAGGTTGAAGCTGATGTCGAACGGCGCCCACGGCGCGTCGAGCACACCCACCCCCAGGAAGCCGTAATCGCGGTCGGGGTTGTGGCCCAGGGTGATGGTGGCCGTGCCCGCCGGGGCATTCTTGCGGCGGTAGTCGAGGACAATGGTGTCCCCCGGCTTGGTCGCCTTGAGCAGCGCCTGGAACTCGTCAAGCTTGGCCACCGGCTTGCCGTTGACGGCGTCGATCGCGTCACCGGGCTTCAGCTTGCCCGCCGAAGGACCGGGATCGGTCACGGTCTGCACCGTCACCGCCATGGGGTACTTCAGGAACGCCAGCGCGGCGTACTCGGCGTTGTCCTCGGACCGCTTGAAGTCGCTGGTGTTGGCCTGGTCGATCTCGTCCTTCGACTTGTCGGGCGGGTACACCAGGTCACGCGGCACCAGTTGCTCGCGGCCCGACATCCACAGCGTCAGGGCCTGCCCCAGGGTGAGCCCGTCGCGCTGCGACACCGTCGTCATGTTGAGATGCCCGGATGTCGGATGCACCTTGGCATCGGGGCCCTCGATGTCGACGACCTGTTTGCCCTGCACCTCGCCGAGCGTGTTGAAGGTCGGACCCGGCCCCAAGGACACGTAGGGCACCGTCACCACGGAAAGCAGCACACCGAACACCAGAATCGGCACGAGAGCCACCAGCAGCGTCAAAATCCGCCTGTTCACGCCGCCAACAGTAAAGCCTGCGACACGAGGTTCACTGACAGCGTGACCCACAGCGTCACGAAGGCACCCCGTGGTGAGTACCGTTGGGGCTATGGCTGACCTGCCCTTCGGCTTCTCCGCCGGGGATGACCCCGAGCGCGACAAGCGCAAGAAAGACCCAGATTCCGGATCCGGCTCCGGGCCCGGTGCCGATCCATTCGGTCTCGGCGCCGGCGGCGCCGGTTTCGACATGGGCGACCTGGGCCAGATCTTCACCAAGCTCGGCGAAATGTTCAGCGGGGCAGGCACTGCGATGGCCGGCGGTGGCCAGTCCGGCCCGGTCAACTACGACCTCGCGCGGCAGCTGGCATCCAACTCGATCGGCTTCGTCGCGCCGGTCCCCGACCAGACCAAGGGCGCCGTCACCGACGCGGTCCGGCTCGCCGAGACCTGGCTCGACGGTGTCACGGCGCTGCCCGCCGGAACCACCCGCACGGTGGCGTGGACGCCGAGCGATTGGCTCGACAACACCCTGGAGACCTGGAAGCGGCTGTGCGATCCGGTGGCCGAGCAGATCTCGACGGTGTGGGCCTCTGCATTGCCCGAGGAAGCCAAGAGCATGGCGGGCCCGCTGCTGGCGATGATGTCGCAGATGGGCGGCATGGCCTTCGGTTCCCAGCTCGGCCAGGCCCTGGGGCAGCTGTCCCGCGAGGTGCTCACCTCGACCGACATCGGATTGCCGCTGGGCCCCAAGGGGGTTGCGGCGCTCATGCCGGAGGCCATCGAATCGCTCTCGGAGGGTCTTGAGCGGCCCCGCAGCGAGATCCTGACGTTCCTGGCTGCCCGCGAAGCCGCGCACCATCGGCTGTTCAGCCACGTGCCATGGCTCTCCAGCCAGCTGCTCGGCGCGGTCGAGGCCTTCGCCAAGGGCATGAAGGTCGACATGTCCGGCATCGAGGACATGGCCAAGGGCTTCAACCCGGCCTCGCTGACCGACCCGTCCGAGATGGAACAGCTGCTCAGCCAGGGCATGTTCGAGCCCAAGGCCACACCCGAGCAGGAAGCCGCGCTGGAGCGGCTGGAAACCCTGCTCGCGCTGATCGAGGGCTGGGTGCAGACCGTGGTCTCTGCGGCACTGGGTGATCGGATTCCCGGCACCGAGGCGTTGTCGGAGACGCTGCGCCGGCGCCGGGCCACCGGCGGCCCCGCCGAGCGGACCTTCGCAACGCTCGTCGGCCTCGAACTGCGCCCGCGCAAGATGCGCGAGGCAGCCGCCCTGTGGGAGCGGCTGACCGAGGCGGTCGGCTCCGACGCCCGCGACGGCGTGTGGCAGCACCCCGACCTGTTGCCCGACGCGTCCGATCTCGATGAGCCCGCCGGTTTCATCGACCGCATGATCGGCGGCGACACCAGCGGGATCGACAGCGCCTTCGAGCAGGCCATCGCCGATCTGCAGAAGGAACAGAAAGAGCAGGGCGGCGACACCGAGCGCCCCGACGAGTCCTGAGGCCTGTGGATAACTGACGGGGCGAGACCGCGCGCCGTGGCAGAGTCATGCCATGACGACGCGGTACGTGCTGGCACCCGGCCGCCCCGTGCTGCTGCGCCCTGACGGAGCCGTTCAGGTGGGCTGGGATCCGCGGCGCGCGGTCCTCGTCCACCCGCCGGGATCGATCACCCAGGCGCAGCTCGCCGACCTCCTGCACACCTTGCAGGGCGGCGCGTCCCGAGACGAACTCACCACGGCGGCAAGGGAATTCGACGCCGCTGAGGCTGTCGACGAGTTGATCGCCGCGCTCACCGACGCGGGCATCGTCACCGTGGCGACGTCCCATCCGTCGCGGACCCCGTCGGTGCGCATCCACGGACGCGGACCGCTCTCGGAACTGCTCACCAGCGCGTTGCGGTGCTCGGGGGCGTTGGTCCGGCACACCAGCCGGCCGCACGCATCGGCGGTCCCCGACGCCACCGACCTCGTCGTGCTCGCCGACTACCAGGTCACCGAACCGCGGGTGCTGCGCGAACTGCACGAAGCCGCAGTGGCGCACCTGCCGGTACGGCTGCGCGACGGCGCCGGGCTGGTCGGGCCACTCGTCATCCCCGGCCTGACCAGCTGTCTGCAGTGCGCCGACCTGCACCGCCGCGACCGCGACGCCGCCTGGCCGGCACTGGCCGCGCAGCTGCGTGGCACGGTCGGCACCGCCGGGCGGGCAACCATCCTGGCCACTGCCGCGCTGGCGCTGCGCCAGATCGACCTGGTGATCCAGGCCGTGCGGGAGGCCGGTGACCCGCGACGTGCACCGGAACCCCCACCGACGCTGGACACCACGCTCGAACTCGACGCCGACGGCTACTCCATCAGCGCACGGCGCTGGTCACGCCACCCCGAGTGCCCATGCTGAAAACGAATGTTGCCACTAAGTTGTGGCCCGTTCAGGACTGTCATGGATGATGGTCTGGTGTCTGACATCAAACGGGGAAGCGTCGCACGCAACGCCAAGCTGGCCGGCCTGGCGGGCGGCATGGCCGGCCGCGCGGCACTCGGCTTCGGCAAACGCCTGACCGGTAAGTCCAAGGACGAGGTCACCGCCGAATTGATGGACAAGGCCGCGCAGCAATTGTTCACCGTGCTGGGCGAGCTCAAGGGCGGCGCGATGAAAGTCGGGCAGGCGCTCTCGGTGATGGAGGCCGCCATCCCCGAGCAGTACGGCAAACCGTATCGCGAGGCATTGACCAAGCTGCAGAAGGACGCTCCCCCGCTGCCGGCGGCCAAGGTGCACCGGGTGCTCGACGGCCAGCTGGGCACCAAGTGGCGCGACCGGTTCGCCTCGTTCGACGACACCCCGGTCGCCTCGGCGAGCATCGGCCAGGTACACAAGGGCATCTGGTCGGACGGTCGCGAGGTCGCGGTGAAGATCCAGTACCCCGGCGCCGACGAAGCACTGCGCGCCGACCTCAAGACCATCCAGCGGCTCGTCGGCGTCTTCAAGCAGCTGGCCCCCGGTGCCGACATCCAAGGCATCGTCGACGAGCTGACCGAACGCACCGAGATGGAACTGGACTACCGGCTGGAAGCCGAGAACCAACGCGCATTCGCCAAGGCGTATCGCAACGATCCCCACTTCGCGGTGCCCGCCGTGGTGGCCAGCGCGCCCAAAGTCGTTATCGCCGAATGGATGGACGGCATCCCGATGTCGGTGATCATCCGCGAGGGCACGCCCGAACAACGCGACCTCATGGGCACCCGGCTCAGTGAGCTGACCTTCGACGCACCCGCACGGCTGGAGATGATGCACGGCGACGCGCATCCCGGCAACTTCATGCTGCTGCCCGACGGCCGCATGGGTGTCATCGACTTCGGCGCTGTGGCACCGATGCCCGGCGGTTTTCCGCCCTCGCTGGGGCGCACCATCCGGCTGGCTCGCGACCAGAACTACGATCAGCTGCTGCCCGCCATGGAGGAAGCCGGTTTCATCCAGAAGGGCCAACAGGTTTCGGTGCAGGAAGTCGATGACATGTTGCGCCAGTACGTCGAACCCATCGAGGTCGACGTGTTTCACTACACGCGTCGCTGGATCCAGCGGATGGCCGCGGGCCAGATGGACAACTCGGTCGCCCAGATCAAGATGGCCCGTCAACTCGACCTGCCGGCCAACCTCGCCATCCCACTGCGGGTGATCGCCTCGACCATCGCCATCTGCTGTCAGCTCGATGCCCACGTGCCGGTGAAATCGATTGCCACGGCACTGGTTCCAGGATTCGCCGAAGAAGCTGCCTGAACCAGAAGGCTGGAGTGACGCCGACCCTTCAGGCGTCACTCCAGCACGAATACCAAATGTGTGCGGGAAGACCCGGCCGCGGCATCACGCCGCGGCCGGATTGCTCCCGGCGTCCTTACGCGGACGGCCACGCGGCCGCTTACGGGCCACGATGCTGCCGCGGTCGAGGATTTCGCCGCCCCACACACCCCACGGCTCCTGCCGCTCCAAGGCAGCGGCCAGGCACTCGTTGCGGATCGGGCAATCCGCGCAGAGCGCCTTGGCGCGTTCGAGGTCCACGGGGCTCTCGGCGAACCACAGATCCGGGTCCTCGATGTGGCACGGCACCGCCGGCAGTCGCTTCTCGCATGTCACCGGCGTGAAGCTCATCCCCGGAGCGTTCATCGCAATGGACATGTGCATATCCCCTGCTTCCTGGTCGTTGTTTCGGCGATCTATCTGTCTCTAGATGGATCTGCGACCAGATTTCTCGGGGGTACCGACAAATATGGCCACGGATCCGGTTTGACTGCGGGTCCGTGGCCATTCGGCGGTGGTGAGAGCTCTACCTAGGTGGGGCTCCAATCCACGGACACGCGGGGCGTGGCGGCGGTGCGGCGCTTGTGCTGCGGGGCCAAGCCTGCAACGGGCGGCCACACGGCATTGGCGACGAGCTGATGCCGCCCGGCGGCGGGGGCTGCAGCAACGGCGACCGCACCAACGCCATCAGCGGCCGCCCACCCAGCACGGGCAGCGGCGACCACAGCGGCACGGGCAGCTACGGCTTGCCCGGCACGGGCGCTCACGAAGTGGCCGGCACGGAAGGACGAGGGCATGCTTTCGACCGCGACACCGCTGAGTTTGATGTTGCTAATCATTTCGGGCACCCTCCTTCCGTCTCGTCGCCAGAGTTGTTGATCTTGAGATTAAAGCCTAGCAGTCAAATCGCACAACCTATTTTCTACCTGCGGTTTTGGCATGATCTTTACGATTTCTGGCGGGCTTTGACCAAAGCCACCACATCGGCGCCGTACTGCTCGAGCTTGCGCGCGCCGATGCCGGGAATGGCCACCAGCGCCGCGTCGTCGGTCGGTTGGGTCTCGGCGATGGCGATCAACGTGTTGTCGGTGAACACCACGTAGGCCGGAACCTTCATCTCTTTGGAGACGCGCAGCCGCCAATCTTTGAGCTCGGCCAGCAGGTCCTCGTCGAGGTTGGCCGGGCAGTTTTCACAGCGCCGCAGCATGATCGCCGTGGCCGTGGTGAGAGTCGCGTTGCACACACGGCAGCGTGGGGCGGGGCCACGTTGCCGGCGGTTGCGATCCGGTGCGGCAGCCTTGGCACCCGAGAGCTGAGGCGCGATGCCGTTGAGGAAGCGCGACGGCCGTCGCCCCTGCCGCCCGCCCGGCGTCCGGGCCAGCGCCCAGCTCAGCGCCAGGTGCACGCGCGCCCGCGTCACCCCGACGTAGAGCAGCCGGCGTTCCTCTTCGACCGGCTCACTGTCCGGGCCGTGGGTCAGCGCATGCGAGATGGGCAGGGTGCCGTCCGCCAGGCCGACCAGGAACACCGCATCCCATTCCAGCCCCTTGGCCGCATGCAGCGAGGCCAGCGTCACGCCCTGCACGACCGGTGGGTGCCGGGCGTCGGCGCGTTGGCGCAGTTCGGCGACCAGAGCTCGCAGGTCGAGGTCGGGACGCAGCGCGACCTCCTCGTCGACCAGTTCGGCCAGCGCACCGAGCGCTTCCCAGCGCTCACGGGCCCGCGTGCCCGCGGGCGCTTCGGCCGTCAGCCCCAGCGGCTCGAGCAGCTCCCGCACCGCTGCGGCCAGATCGTCGGTCTCGGCGCCGCGCTCGGCACTGCGCTGCAGCGCCACCAGAGCCTGGCGGATCTCCTGACGGCTGAAGAAGCCCTCCCCGCCGCGCACCTGGAACGCGATGCCCGCCTCGGTCAGCGCCTCCTCGTAGACCTCGGACTGGGCGTTGATGCGGTACAGCACCGCGATTTCGGCAGGCGCCGTGCCGGATTCGATGAGCTTCTTGATGGAGCGGGCCACCGCGGTGGCCTCGGCGACCTCGTCGGGGTGTTCGGAGAACGTCGGCGCCGGGCCGGGATCGCGCTGGCCCACCAGATGCAGCCTGCTGCCCGCCATGCGGCCCCGGGCCGCGGCGATCACGCGGTTGGCCAGGGACACCACCTGCGGCGTGGAGCGGTAGTCACGTTCCAGCCGCACCACCGCGGCGTCGGGAAACCGGCGGGAGAAGTCGAGCAGATAGCGCGGAGTGGCGCCGGTGAACGAGTAGATGGTCTGGTTGGCGTCCCCGACGACGGTGAGATCGTCGCGGTCGCCGAGCCACGCATCGAGCACCCGCTGCTGCAGGGGCGTGACGTCCTGGTATTCGTCGACGACGAAGCAGCGGTAGCGGTCGCGGAACTCCTGCGCGACGGCCGCGTCGTTCTCGATGGCCGCGGCGGTGTGCAGCAGCAGATCATCGAAGTCCAGCAGCGTGGTGTCGTCACGGCGGGCCTTGAGCGACTCGTAGCCGGCGTAGACAGCCGCGACCTTCGACGCGTCGAACGGGATGTCGCGGCCGACCTGGGCCACCGCCGCCGGATAGGCCTCCGGCGTGATCAAAGACGCCTTGGCCCATTCGATTTCACCGGCGAGGTCGCGCACGTCGTCGGTGCTGGTCTGCATGCCGGACCGGCTGGCGGCCTGGGCCACCACGGAGAACTTGCTGTCGAGCAGCTCCCAGCCGGTGGTGCCCACCAGCCGGGGCCAGAAGTACTGCAGCTGCCGACGCGCCGCTGCGTGAAAGGTCACCGCCTGTACCGCGCCGGTGGGCACACCGGACTCGTTGCCCAGCGCCCGCAACCGGCCGCGCATCTCCCCCGCGGCCCGCGCGGTGAACGTCACCGCGAGCACCTGGCTGGCCGCGACATGCCCGGCCGCCACCAGATGCGCGATCCGGCGGGTGATGGTGCGGGTCTTGCCCGTGCCGGCGCCCGCGAGCACACACACCGGGCCGCGGGCGGCGAGCACGGCCTCGCGTTGTTCATCGTCGAGATCGTCCAGGGCTGCGACGGGGGCCTGCGACGACATGGGCTCCATGATGGCAGCCCCCGGTGACACCGTCGGGGATCCGGTCCCCGGCGCGGGGAGATGTCGGCGCAGGACCAGCGCGAATCAGCTATCCGTAGGTCGCCGTGGCGGTCGCGTGGGCGACACCGGAGCCCGACACCACGCTCAGGTTCACCGCGCCGTCGGCCGGTTCACCCTGCACCCGGATCCGGTCACCCACGAACACCGGGCGCCGCAGCCGGAAATCGAACCGTGCGACGCGGTGCCCGGGATCCTGCGCACGCAGCAGCTCGGCCATGTAGATCGCCAGCAGCGGACCGTGCACGACCAGCGCCGGGAAACCCTCGGTGCCGGTGGTGTACGCCTCGTCGTAGTGGATGCGATGCGCGTTGGCCGTCAGTGCGCTGAACCGGAACAGCAACGCAGGGTTGGGAGCCGGTTCTGCCGACCACGGAGTCGATTGGGCGGCAAGCGGTTCGGTGACTTTCGTGAAAGCCGTAGAGGTGCCGTCGTCGCTGCGGTAGACCAGGTCTTGCTCCTCCACCAGCCTCAGGTTCTCGCTTTGGCGGTAGCTGCTGCGCACGGTGACGAACAACAGTTCACCGGTGCTGCCCTGTTTGACGGCGGTCGCCGCGATCTCGGAACGACGCACGGCGGGTTCCCCGAGCACCAACGGCGAGCTGATCGTCGTGCGGCCCCCGGCGAACATGCGTCGGCGGTTCGGTATCGGCGGCAGGAAGTGGCCGTCGCGGGGGTGTCCGTCGGCTCCGAGGTCGGCGGTCCTCGGCCATTCGGAGAAGTAGATCCACTGCCACAGCGGCGGCAGGGCGCAGCCGGCGGCGAACGCGTCGTCGAGGTCGAGAGTGGCGGCCAGGTGCGTCGCACGCTGCGGGCTCAACGGGTCCGACGATTCGACCGGTTCGGGCGCCCAGTCGGCGATGTGACGCGCCAAGGTGTCTGCGGTCTCGGCCATGTCATGTCCTCGAATCTGTGCCGGTGATCAATGCCCACAACCCGTTGGTCCCCGCTGCGATGGCGTGATCGGTCAGCGCGTCGTCCCAGGACTGCACCGAGCCGTACTCCGAACGCCAGGCCAGCGCACGGGCAGTGAACTCGTGTAGCCGGTGTTCGCGGGTGGTGCCGATGGCGCCGTGCACCTGGTGAGCGTTACGGACCACCACGGTCGCGGCGTGCCCGGCACACGAACGTGCTACTGCGACAAGGAAATCCAGTTGTTCGGAGGTCCAGTCCGTGCGTATCGCCTCGGCCAGCGCAGCGTCGGTGGCGGCACGGGCCAGCGCCGCTTCGGCGGCGATGTCGGCGACAAGGTGTTGCACCGCCTGGAATTTGGCCAGCGGCCTGCCGAACTGGATACGTTCGCGGGCATGCGTCACCGTCAGTGCCAGGATGCGGTCGAGCGCGGCGCACACCTGGATGGCGCGTATGAGGGCGGCGCGGCGCCGCCACTGCGCGACGAGGGTGGCAGCAACCGGCGTCCCGGTCAACGCACCGGTGTCGACGACGACGGTGTCGCGTGGTTCGCCAGCGCCGTTGCGCCCTGCCGTCAGGCGCACCGACGCCACATCGACGTCGGCGACTCGAAAGGCGGTGCCGTCAGGCCAGATGACGACGATGCGCTCCGATGTCACGACCCACGGCACCGCCCGCGCGGTACCCGACTCGTCGAGCAGGGCGGCCGTGCGCCGGGCCGCGCCCACCTCGAGTTCGGCGGCCTCAAGCAGCCAGCAGGCGAGCAGATCATGTTCTGCCACAGGGACACTCGCGGCGTGCCAGGCCGCGGCGCGCAGCAGTTCGGCCCCCTCGGCCCAACCTGCGCCGCTACCGCCGGACGTCTCGGAGCCGGTGAGGCGGACGAGGCCGAGTTCGCCGAGCTGTGACCACAATTCGTCGAGCCCCTCGGTGGGGCCGTGATGTTCGCGGTGCGCGGCGAACACCGCCGACATCATCTCGACCAGATCGGGATCGACGCTCACCGCATCCCCAATCCACGTGCGATGACACCGCGCAGCACCTCGTTGGTGCCGCCGCGCAGGGTGAACCCCGGACGCTGCACCACCGCGTCGGCAAGCATCGTGCGGTAGGGGTCGTCGTCCATCTCGTCGGGAATGCCGAGCACATCGGCGAAGTCGGCGATATCGCCTTCGGTCGTGGTGCCCAGCACCTTGACCACAGCGGCCGCGGTGTCGGCTGGTTCATGACGTTCCAGCGCGCCGGCGACCGCCGTCGACATCTGGTGCAAACCCGCGATGCGGGCGACGTAGCGACCGAGGTCGGTGTGCCGAGGCAGCGCGCGAGCACTCATGTGCCCGGCGACGTCGGCCAGCAGCGTAAAGGTGGACAGAAACCGTTCGGGCCCACTGCGTTCGAAGCTCAGCTCGGAGGTCACCTGTTGCCACCCGTCGCCGACGGTCCCGAACACCATGCCGTCGGGGCCGTCCGGCACGAATACTTCGTCGAGGATGACCTCGTTGAAGTGGTGCTTGCCGTTCATCGAGATGATGGGTCGGATGTCGACGCCGGGAGAGCGCAGATCGACGATGAACTGGCTCAGGCCGTCATGCCGATGTGCCGGATCGAGCGCGGCGGTACGGGCCAGGCAGATGAAGGCGTGCGCGAGATGGGCGCCCGACGTCCACACCTTGGCCCCGGTGATGCGCCAGCCGCCGTCGACGGGTTCGGCCTTGGTCCGCACGCTCGCCAGGTCCGAGCCCGAGTCCGGTTCGCTCATGCCGATCGCGAAGTAGCACTCCCCTCTTGCGATGGCAGGCAAGAACTTTCGCTTCTGCGCCTCGGTGCCGTACTTCAGCAGCGACGGCACGATCTGCCGGTCGGCGATCCAATGGGCTCCGACGGGTGCGCCGGCGGCCAGCAGTTCCTCGGTGACGACGAACCGTTCCTGATGACTGCGGCCGTGCCCGCCGTATTCGACGGGAACCGTCATTCCGAGCCAGCCCCTGGCGGCCAGCGCCCGGGTGAAGTCCTCGTCCCAGCCCGTCAACCAGCAGTCGGCGGACCGTCCGATCCGGCCGGCCTGCCGCTGCTCGGCGACGAACTTCCGGACCTCTAACCGCACGTCGTCGAGCCCATGCGGGTCGCCTGCCACCGGCGGCACCAACCTGGTCATGTTCAACTCCGTCCCATGCGGTTTGCAACTTACCGCTGAGCGGGAAACGGGCCTGGCGGAGACCCACGTCACTGCGGGTATGCCGCAGCGGGTCGGCTACGTTGTGTGAACTATGACTGCTACGTCCCCCGGTCTGACCATGTACACGACCAGCTGGTGCGGCTACTGCCGGCGCCTGAAGACAGCGCTGCGCGCCGAAGGCATCGGCTGGACCGAGGTCGACATCGAGGGCGACCCCGCCGCAGCGGAGTTCGTGGGCTCGGTCAACGGCGGCAACCATGTGGTGCCGACGGTGAAGTTCGCCGACGGCTCGACGCTGACCAACCCGAGCGTCAAGCAGGTCAAAGCCAAGCTGGGCTAGGCCCCTCCGTCCCCTTTCCTCGCGAGCAGACGCTGCGGTCCGCGACACGCCGCGTTTCCGGTACCCCCGCGTCTGCTCGCCGGGGAACGTCAGTCGAGCGCGGCCCAGGATTCGATGATCTCGCGCGCGATGGAGATCGAACCCGGCAGCAGCAACCGCGACGTCGATTCGACCGAACTCCAGTCGCCGTGCTCGAGCGCGTGCCGGATCTCGGCGCGGGTGAACCAAGCGGCCTCGGCGATCTCGCCGTCGTTGAACGAGAACGGCTGCTCGGGGTCGCCGATCGCGTGGAAACCGACCATCAGCGACCGCGGGAACGGCCAGGGCTGGCTGCCCAGGTACTGCACATTGGTGACGGTCAGCCCGATCTCCTCGGCGATCTCTCGCACCACGCAGCTCTCGAAGGACTCCCCTGCTTCGACGAACCCGGCGAGGATCGAGAACAACCGCTCGGGCCACACCGCCTGCCGGGCCAGCACGGCCCTGTCATGGCCGTCGTGCACCAGGCAGATCACGGCCGGGTCGATGCGGGGGTACTCCTCGTGACCGTTGGCGGCGTTGACCCGCGCCCAGCCCGCCTTGACCGATTTGGTCGCCGCGCCGTCGATCGCGCTGAACCTCGCCTGGTCATGCCAGTTCAGCAGCGCCGTCGCAGTGGCCACCAGTTGTGCGCTGGTGTCGTCGAACACCGAACCCGCCCGGCGTAGATCCAGCACCTCGGTTTCGGCGTCGGGGTCCTCGGGTGCCTCGAGCGCACCGCGCACCGCCCACACGTGCCTGCCGTCGTACAGCCGCCCCAGGAACACCGCGTTCTCCGGGGGTTTGTCCCCGATCGCCGACGCCTTGCCGAGCACCACCTTGCCCTGCGAGATCAACACCTGGTTGCGGCGGTCGACACGCAGCAACAGGGCATCGGCCCAGCCGGCGACCGCGGCGTCGATGTCCGTGCGCACCATGTCGGCACGATCAGCCCCGACGCGGGACAGCAAGGGGACGTTGCGCAGTTCGAAGTTCATCGACTTCGCCCGCCCCGGTGATTCTTCCCCGTCGTTTCGCTCGCCCTGGTCATCGCTCGGCGTCCGCGCTGCGGATGTACAGCAGCCGGTCACCGGACTCCAGCGCGTCGACCTCGGGATCGTCCACGCGGACGAGGCGGCCACCGCGCACCACACCGAGCACGATGTCGTGCAGGTGCCGCGGCGAGCCGCCCTCTTCCTTCGGTTCGACTTCCCGCTCGGCGATCGCGAAGCCCGCGTCGGGCGTCAGCAGATCCTCGACCATCTCCACCACGCTGGGGGTCTGCGTGGCGATACCCAGCAGCCGGCCCGCGGTCTCCGCGGACACCACAGTCGAATCCGCGCCGGACTGGCGCAGCAGATGCTGGTTCTCGGCTTCCCGCGCGGCCGCGATGATCTTGGCGTTGGGGGCCAGTTCCCGGGCGGTCAGGGTGACCAGCACGGCGCTCGCGTCGTTGTCCGTCGCGACGACAATCGATTTCGCGTGATGGGCACTCGCGAGCCGCAGGATGTCGGACTTGGTCGCGTCACCGTGGACCGTCACCAAGCCGGCGCTCTTCGCACGCTCCAACGCGGTCGCGTTCTCGTCGACGACGACGATGTCGGCCGGGGCAACCTCGTCACCCACCATGGCCGCGACGGCCGTACGGCCCTTGGTGCCGTATCCGATGACGACGGTGTGGTTGCGCACTCTGCTCCTCCATCGCTGGATCTTCAGCGCCTGCCGGGACTGGGTGGTCAGGGTTTCCACGGTGGTACCGATGAGGACGATCAGGAACGCCACCCGCAGCGGCGTGATGATCAGGACGTTGACCAGACGTGCCGAATCCGTATAGGGCGTGATGTCACCGTAGCCCGTCGTCGACAGCGACACCGTCGCGTAATACAGGCAATCGAGGAACGACAGCGGATGGTTCGGATCCGGCACGCTGTCGTTGTCTCGGTAGCCGTACCGATCCATGTACACGATCAGCACCGCCGCCATCAGGGCAGCCAGCGCGTACAGCACGCGCATGGCGATCTTGCGGCCCGGGCTGACGAACGGCTCCGGGATCCGCAACACGTCGACGAGCGCGGCATCCGGCCGCGAGGTCAGGTTCTCGTCAATGGCGGCGAGCCTGCGCCGCAGTCTGCCTTTAGCCACGACTACCGATCGATCGAAGCGGACGCACGCCACAATGAAACCATGACCACGGCCACACCTCAGCGAACCGCCGCTGCCCGCACCGCCCGGCGACTCGCCGTCATGCTGCTCGGCATGGGCACATTGCATTTCGTCGCGCCCAAACCGTTCGACACGATCATCCCCGCGGAGCTGCCCGGCACGCCCCGCTTCTATACCTACGCCTCAGGTGTCGGCGAGTTGGCGACCGGCGCGATGCTGGCCGCCCCGCGCACCCGGCGGCTGGGCGCGCTCGCCGCGGTGGCGCTGTTCGTCGCGGTGTTCCCCGGCAATCTCAACATGGTGCGACTGTGGTGGAACAAGCCGTGGCCCATGCGGATCATCGCGATCGCCCGCCTGCCGCTGCAGGTCCCGATGGTCACCACGGCGCTGAAGGTTTATCGCAACTCGTAGCCGACCGCCCAACGAGTTTGGCAAGGCTATCGTTGCTGGCAGCACACAGTTTCGGCGTATATCGTCGCAGCCGTGTCGAGTCCCACCCACCCGGCCGAACCTCACGTGGGATCGGTGTCGTCAAAGCTGAATTGGCTGCGCGCCGGCGTGTTGGGCGCCAATGACGGAATCGTCTCCACCGCGGGCATCGTCGTCGGTGTGGCCGCCGCCACCGTGGAACGCGCGCCCATCCTGACCGCGGGTGTCGCCGGCCTGGCCGCGGGCGCGGTGTCGATGGCGCTGGGCGAATACGTCTCGGTGAGCACGCAGCGCGACACCGAACAAGCCTTGCTGCGCAAGGAACGCCGCGAGTTAAAGGCAGACCCCGCAGCCGAATTGGACGAACTCGCCGGTCTCTACGAGGCCAAAGGACTGTCGGCGGCGACCGCGCGCACCGTCGCCGAGGAGTTGACCGAGCACGACGCCTTCGCCGCGCACGCCGAAGTCGAACTGGGCATCGACCCCGACGAACTCACCAATCCCTGGGAAGCGGCGCTGTCGTCGGCGCTGTCGTTCACCGTCGGCGCGCTGCTGCCGTTGCTCGCGATCCTGCTTCCCCCGACGACGTGGCGCATCCCGGTCACCGTGGTCGCAGTGCTGCTGGCCCTGATGCTCACCGGAGCGGTGTCGGCCGGCCTGGGCGGCGCGCCCAAAGGCCGTGCAGTGCTGCGCAACGTGATCGGTGGCGGTCTGGCGTTGGCGATCACTTATGCGATCGGTCATCTCGTCGGCGCCGCGATCGCCTGACTCTGATACCTCCCATCAGCCAAGGAGTGCCATGACTGTCATCAACGGCCTGCCGGCGCACGTGTTGTTCGTGCACGCCATCGTCATCCTCGCGCCGCTGACCGCGGTGTTGGAGATCATCTGTGCGCTCTGGGCGGGCGCCCGCAGAGGCCAGCTGGTTTGGGTCACCCTCGTTCTTGCCGTCATCACAGCGATTTTGACGCCCATCACGATCCAGGCCGGCAATTGGCTCTACGACCTGCGCCGCAGCCCCGACGCCATCCTGCAGGAACACGCCGAGCTGGGCGACACCATGATCTATTTCTCGGTGGCATTGCTGGTGGTTGCCCTGGCCCTGGTGGCGCTGCGGTACGCCGAGCGGCGCGACAACAGCCGCCGGGTGTTGTACAACGCCATCGTCGCGGTGGTGGCGATACTGGTCGGCGTTGCCTCGATGGTGCAGGTCTATCGCATCGGCGACGCCGGGGCCCAGTCGGTGTGGAGCAAAGAGATCGCCCATCTCACCTCGACGAACAAGGGCTAGGAGTCTGGGCTCGGGTCCGCCAGCAGTGCAGCCAATTCCTCGGCGCCGGGCAGAATTTCCGGCCTGACCGTCCGCCCCGACCGCACGTAGTGGAACGCCGCGTTCACCGATTCCGGCGGGCAGCCGCGCAGCGCCGCCCAAGCCAGGCGGTACACCGCGAGCTGGATCGCGGCCTGCTCTTTGGCCTCCGGAGTTTCGGGCGGCTCACCGGTCTTCCAGTCCACCACCGTGGTGGTGCCGTCAGTGTCGGCGAACACCGCGTCGATGCGGCCGCGGACAACGGTTTTGCCGATCACCATGTCGAACGGCACTTCCACTTCGATGGGCGTACGGGCGGCCCACGGCGACATCACGAACGCGTCCTGCAGCTCGGCGAGCTCCTCCGCGCAGCCACGACCGACTTCACTGTCCACCGCACCGGGCAGGTCGTCGAGGTCGAACAGCCGCTCGGCGTGGAAGAACCGCTGCACCCACTCGTGGAATGCGGTGCCCAGCAGGGCATGTGGGTCCGGGCGTTGCGGTAGTCGGCGATGCAGCCGTTGCAGGGCGGCCCGCGGGTCCCGGCTGAGCTCGACGAGCGTGCTGACCGACACCTGCCCTGGCAGCTCGGCGGGAAGCACCACCGGCTCCCGGTCCCGTTCGGCCAGCAGCGCGTCCACGTCCGCGGCCCAGCCATCGGAGTCGGTCCCCGCGTCGAGCTGCCCCGCCATCGCCCGGCCGATGAGCTCGGCACCGCGGAGTACGTCGCCGCCCGGACCGGCGTCGGCGGGCCAGATGGCTTCGGCTGCCCTGTCCCGCAAGGGGTTCTGCTCACCGGCGGCGGGCTCGGCCGCCCAGTGCTCGATATCGCCGCACGGTCGTCCCTGGGCCGCGGCATCCTCCAGGATGGCCTTGATCTCGCACAGGAATTCCGACGGGCCCCGCGGCTTACTCTCGGTGGCGCCCCAGTGGTGTCCGGAGATCAGCAAGGTGTCCTCGGCGCGCGTGACGGCCACGTACAGCAACCGGCGTTCCTCGTCGACCCGCCGCTGCTCGAGTTTGCTCTTGTGGTCGGCGATCTTGTCCGACAGGATTTTTCGATCGTTGACGTCCGAGGTGTCCAACACCGGTACGCCGATCTCGGACACGGTGGCGCGGTCCCCCCGCAGCAGCGGCGGCAGGTCCGCGGCGTCGGTGAGCCAGGTACGGGCCGACGCCGTCGACGGGAACACCCGCGCACTCAGATGCGGCACCGCAACCACCTGCCATTCCAGGCCCTTGGCGGCGTGCACGGTGAGGATCTGCACCCGGTCGTGGGAGACCGCCAGTTCGGCAGGAGCCAACCCGTTTTCGACGACCGTCGCGGCGTCGAGGTAGGCCAGCAATCCCTCGACCGTGGAGCCAGGGCGCCCGACCTGGTCCGCCCCCGAGCGGCCGGCGTAGTCGGCCACCAGGTCGCAGAACGTGTCGAGATGCTCGGTGCCTGTCCAGCCCGCGGTCACAGGCCGAGCTGCCCGCGCCTCGGCATCCAGGCCCGCTACCCGCCGGACCTCGGCGACCAGCTCGGGCAGCGGGTGGCTCAGATGCGCGCGCAGCATCGTCAGTTCCCGACCCAACGCCACGATCCGCTGGTAGCCCGCAGCCGAATAGTTCTCGGCCGCACCGGGATCGCAGATGGCGTCGGCCAGGCACGCGGCGTCGGCATCGGGTGCTGCCGCGGCGACGATCTCGGCCGGGCCGGGCTCCCCGTGCGGGCGGTCGTCCAGCTCGACCGCTCGGCGCCACAACGCCGCGAGGTCGTTGGCACCGAACCGCCACCGCGGCCCCGTGAGGATGCGCATGACCGCAGGCCCGGCGGCGGGGTCGGCGACCAGTCGCAGCATCGCCACCAGATCGGCCACCTCGGGCACCGCCAGCAGGCCCGCCACCCCGACCACCTCGACCGGGATCCCGCGGGCCTCCAGCGCCTCGGCCATCGGGGCGGCATCGGCGTTGCGCCGCACCAGAACCGCAGCCGTCGGGACTGCTTGGCCGGCTTCGCGGGCCCCGTGGTACCTGCCGGCTATCTGATCGGCCACCCAATCCCGTTCGGCCACAACGTCGGTCAACAGCGCACAGCGGATGGTGCCCGGATCCGCACCGGGCCGGGGCAGCAATTCGCGCACCGAAACCGACCGGCGCCGCGCCTCGGCCGAGATGGCATTGGCGACGTGCAGGGTGCTCGGCGGATTACGCCAGCTGGTCCGCAACTCCAGGCTCGGCGCCGGGGTGCCGTCTGCCAACGGGAAATCGGTGGTGAACCGCGGCAGGTTGGTGGCCGAGGCACCCCGCCAACCGTAGATGGACTGGATGGGATCACCAACGGCCGTCAACGCCAGTCCGTCGTCGGCACCGCGACCGAACAATGCCGACAACGCCACTCGCTGGGAATGCCCGGTGTCCTGGTATTCATCGAGCAGCACGACGCGGAAGCGTTGCCGCAATTGCTCGCCGACCTGCGGGAAACCGGCCGCCAACCGGGCCGCGGCAGCCATCTGCATGCCGAAGTCCATCACCTTGTCGGCGCGCAGCCGGTGGTGCAGCGCATCGATCAGCGGCACCAACTCGGTGCGTTCGGTCTGGGTGGCCAGCATGCGCAGCAGCCATTGACTCGGCCCGCGGTCACGCTGATACGGCCCGGCCGGAAGCGTGTGGACCAACCGCTCGAGTTCGGAGTGGGTGTCACGCAGCTGATCGGTGTCGACGAGGTGCTCGGCGAGCGCGCCGGAGAGACGCAACACCATCGCGGTCACGGCGGCCGGCGTCTTATCGGTGTCGAGCCGGCCCGGGTGTGCGCACACCACGTCAAAAGCCAACTGCCACAGTTCGGTTTCGCTCAGCAGCCGGGTGTCCGGTTCGACGGGCAGCAACAGGCCGTGCTCGCGCAGCAGCGTGCCGGCGAACGCGTGGTAGGTGCTGACGGTGACTGCTTCGTCGGTGCCCACGTCCGGTGCGAGACCCGCACCGGCCAGCCGCGCCAGCCGGGTACGAACCCGGCGCAGCAGCTGGCCGGCAGCCTTTCGGGTGAAGGTCAGCCCGAGCACCTGCGACGGGGTGGCATAACCGTTGGCCACCAGCCACACCACCCGAGCGGCCATGGTCTCGGTCTTCCCCGCGCCCGCGCCCGCGATGACCACGAGCGGACCGGGTGGCGCGGCGATCACCGCGTCCTGCTCGTCGGTCGGCGGGAAAAGCCCCAGGGCAGAGGACAATTCGGCCGGGCTGTAACGGGCTGTCACGACCGGCGTCATGACCGCGGCGCCTGCGCCGGGCAGGACGAGCGCACCGGGCAGTTCGAGCAGCCGTCGTTGACTCTGGCCAGGAACTGCGGTCCCGCGGTGGCGGCCGCGGCGTCACCGACCGCCGTCAGCCAATCGGCACGCGTCTGAGGGGTCATCGGATCCTGCTCCCGCACCGTGGCGCCCGCCGCGCCGGCCTTGCCGAGGTAGACCAGCCGACCTCCACCGGGCTCGTCCGGGTCACCGTCGACTCCGTCCGTCAGCAGACCTGCTGCGACGGCCAACTGGTACATGGCCAGCTGCGCGTGGTTCTTTGCGTTCTCTTTGGTCACCGGGCTCTTGCCGGTCTTGAGGTCGACGACCACCAGGCGACCGGCCCTGTCCCGCTCCAGCCGGTCGAGGCGGCCCCGCACCCGGACCTCGGGTGCGTCATCCCCCGACTCCGGATCGGCAGGCCGGATGACGCCCTCGACGTCGACCTCGGTGCCCACCTCGGTGAGCTGGCACCGCGTGTCGGCCCGCCACCGGATGAACGTCTCCAACATCGCGCGGTGCCGTTCCAGCTCGTTGTCCGAATACCATTTCGCCTCGAAGGGTAATTGGTCCCAGACCTTTTCGAGCTCGTTGACGAGTTGACTCTCGGTGCGCCCCGACTCGGCGGCCAGGGCGTGCAGCAGCGATCCGACGGTGGAGCGCACATCGCGGCCCGTGCCGCCACCATGGCGTTCCAACAGCCAGCGCAGTGGGCAGTCGGTGAGCATCTGCAGCGTCGACGGAGACAGCGTCACCGCCTGATCGGCGCCGGACCACAACGGTTCGTCGGTGGACAGCGGGGTCATGGCGTACCAGTCTGCCGGATCGGCACCTGGCACCCCGGCTTCGGCCAGCCGGGCCAATTGCGTTGCCGCACAAACACGCGAATCCTCGTCGACCGCCCCGTCCGGGGCACACACCACCGCGCGCAACCGACCGACCAGCGCCGAGGGGGCCAGCACCCGCGGCGCTGCCAGCGGCGGCAGCACCGGTGCGTCGGTGGCAAGGGTCGTCAGCTCGGTGCAGAACGGTGACGGCAGCAGCGAGCCGTCCCCGGCATCGCTGTCCACCGCGGTCACCAGCAGCCGGGTGCGGGCACGGCCCATCGCGGCCATCAGCAACCGGCGTTCCTCGGCCAGCAGCGGCGCCCTGGTCGACACCGCGGCGTCGGCGGGTGCGGAGACGCCGTCGAGCACGTCCACCAGATGCTGGGTTCCGAGCACCCCGCCCCGAGGAACTGTGTTGGGCCACAATCCTTCCTGCACGCCGGCGATGACAACGAACTCCCATTCCCGGCCCAGCGCGGCATGGGCGCTGAGCACGGCGACGGCGTCGGGCTGTCGACGCGGGTCGGTGGGTGCGGCAGGCGCCCCGAGCGCCATGACGTGATCGATGAGGCCGCGCAGCGATGCGCCCGCCGTCCGGTTGACGTATTGATCGGCAATGTCGAACAGCGTCGTCACCGCGTCCAGGTCCCGATCTGCCTGCGCGCCAAGGGTTCCGCCGCGCTCGCTGGCCGTCAGCCACCGGCGCTGCAGACCGCAGGCATGCCAGACATCCCACAGCGTATGCCGCGGATCGGCTCCGGCGCCCACGCTCTGGTGAGCTGCGGTCAGCACCGCACGCAGCCGCCGCAGCGGCCGAAGCTGTTCGACCGGCAGCCCTCGTGGTTCGGTGGCCACGGCCTCCACCACGAGGTCGCCGAAGTCCCGTGGTGGTGTCGAACCGTCCGCTCGGCGCAGCGCACGCCGGAGCTGCCGCAGGCTGACCGGGTCGACGCGCCCGAGCGGCCCGGCGAGCAGAGCCACCGCGCTGTCGCCGGTCAGGCGGCCGGTGGCGGCGGCGTCGAGCACTGTGAGCAGCGCGGCGACGGCGGGCTGCTGGGCCACGGGTGGCACGTCCCCGACGGACTCGACCGGCACGCCGGCGCTGGTCAGGGCCCGGGCCAACGCGGTCCCGGCCCGCGGCACCGAGCGGACGATGACGGCCATCTGCGACCACGGCACCCCGTCGACGAGGTGAGCACGTCGCAACGCGTCGGCGATCAGCGTGGACTCGGCGTGGGTGGATGCGGCCAACCGCATGGTGACAGTGCCCTCGGCCGTGGCATTGCCGAGCATGTCGCGCGTGGGGCCGACGCCGGGGAGCCGTCGTCCGATACCGGCGATCGCGGCAGCGACCTCCGGGGCGCACCGATGCGATTCGGTCAGCACGATCGTCGCGTCCTCGGTGTCGCCCGCGTCGCGCAACAACACCGGATCGGCACCGCGGTAACCGAACACCGCCTGGTCGGGGTCGCCGGCGATCACGGTCAACCCGGCGCCGGCCGCCAGCACGCGCACCATCAGGGCAGCTTGCGGGTCGAGGTGCTGGGCGTCGTCGACCAGCAGCAAGCTGATCCGGCCGCGTTCGGCGGCCAGCAGGTCGGCGTCGGTGCCCAGGGCCTCCAACGCGGCGCCGACCAGTTCGGCCGCTCCCAGCGCAGGCACGGTGGCCTGCGGTGCGGCCATGCCCACCGCTGAGCGCAGCAGCATGATCTGTTCGTAGGCCTGCGCGAACTGTCCGGCGGCCAGCCACTCGGGACGCCGCGCCGACCGGCCGAGGCGTTGCAACGCAAGAGGATCCACACCACGCTCGGTGCAGCGCGCCATCAGGTCGCGAAGTTCGCTGGCGAAACCTGCGGTGCTCAGCGCCGGCCACAGTTGTTCGGGCCAGGAGACACCCGAGTTGGGGCCGTCCTCCAGGTTGCCGGCGAGCAGTTCACGGATGATGCCGTCCTGTTCGGCGCTGGTGATCAGCCGCGGCGGCGGGTCACCATTGCGCTGGGCGGCCAATCGCAGCACCGCGAAGGCGTACGAGTGCACCGTCCGTACCAGCGGCTCACGCACGACGTGCCGCTCCCCCGCCGCCAGCAGCCGCGCGGTGACCGCGGCCCGGGCGGCCGCGCGCAGCCGCGCCGAACCGGTCAGCAGCAGAACCGATTCCGGATCCGTGCCCGCGGCGATGTGCTCGACGGCCGTGTTGACCAACAGCGAGCTCTTGCCGGTTCCGGGGCCCCCGAGCAGCCGCACCACGCCAGCGCTCCCCGGGGCCAGCAGCTCGGTGCCCGCCAGTGCCGGTTCGACATGTGCAGTCATGGAAGGCATGACACCAGAAGGGACCGACAAGTAGCGGAGCGGATTGGAGCGAACAGCCCGACAAGTAGCGGAGCGGATTGGAGCGAACAGCCCGACCCTGGCAGCATCACGGGGGTGTCCCCCGATATGTTGAACGTCCTCCGGTACGGTCCGCAGGCGCCAGCCGAGGTGCTGTTGATCCACGGCGTGACCGGGCACGGTCAGCGCTGGCAGACCCTGGCCTCGCAGCTGCCCGGCGTGTCGATCCTGGCGCCCGATCTGCTCGGGCACGGTAGCTCGTCGTGGGCTGCGCCGTGGACGCTGGCGGCCAACGTCGACGCCTTGGCGGCCCTGCTGGATGGGCCGACGCTGGTGGTCGGGCACTCGTTCGGCGGTGCGGTGGCGCTCACCCTGGCTGCCACCTATCCGGGCCTGGTGTCCGGGCTGGTCTTGCTGGACCCTGCGGTGGGCCTCGACGGTGAGTGGATGCGGGAGATCGCCGAGAACATGATGGCGTCGCCGGACTACACCGACGCTGCCGAAGCTCGCGCGGAGAAGGTGAAGGGTTCCTGGGGCGAGGTCGACGCCGCCGAACTGGACCGTGAGCTCGCCGAGCATCTGATCGAACTGCCCAACGGCCGATACGGGTGGCGGATCTGCATGCCCGCGATGATGGCGTACTGGAGTGAGCTGGCCCGGCCAGTTGCCTTACCGCGCACCGGAACACCAACCACACTGGTACGGGCGACCAAGACCAGCCCGCCGTATGCCACGGATGAGCTGATCGATGCGCTTGCCGAGCGGCTCGGATCCGATTTCACGCTGCTGGACTGGGATTGCAATCACATGGTGGCTCAGGCCCGGCCCGCCGAGACCGCGGCGTTGATCACCGAACGGTTGGCATAGTCATGGCGGCGGTGACCGAGGAGCAGGTGGAGACGGTCCGCGCGCTGGTCGCCGCCATTCCCGCGGGCCGGGTTGCGACGTACGGCGACATCGCTGATGCCGCAGGGCTTTCCAGCCCCCGGATAGTCGGCTGGATCATGCGCACCGACTCGTCGGACCTGCCATGGCACCGCGTGATCCGTGCCTCCGGCCGGCCCGCACCCCATCTGAGCACCCGGCAGCTCGAACTGCTGCGTGCCGAGGGCGTGCTGTCGGTTGACGGCCGGATCGCGCTGCGGGAGTGCCGCCACGAGTTCTAGAGCGCGAGCAGACAGTTGGGTACCCGAACAGCGGCGTGCCGGGGTACCTCCGCGTCTGCTCGCGGGAGAAAGGGAGCTCGCGGGAGAAAGGGAGCTCGCGGGAGAAAGGGAGCTCGCGGGAGAAAGGGAGCTCGCGCGGGTTACAGCACCAGGCGCACCAGCGAGGCGGTGCGGGCCAGGCCGGGGAACGCCGCGGCGGTGGACCGGGGGTGCAGGGCGTGTACCGCCAGCCGGAACATCAACGCCCGCAACAACATCTGCGGCCACTCAGGCAACGTGTCCCAGCGCTCGATGAGCCCGTCGTCGGCGTCACCCCACGACAGCGCGTCGACCACCACAACGCCGGCCGCCCACGACGCCGGACGCCAGTACGGGGTGATATCGGTGATCCCGGGAGCCGCCGCGCCGGCGAAAAGCACTGTGCCGTAGAGGTCGCCGTGCACGAGCTGGTTGGCGCTGCGGGTCGGCTTGCGCAGTGTCGCCAGCTGGTTGATCAGCTCGACCGAACGCTGCCCGTCGGTGGAACCCGGCGCGACCCTGGCCCCGGTCGGCAGCGAATGCAGCGGCCGTTCCTCCCAGGCCGCGCGGTCGGCGGCGATGAACACGTCGACGTCAGCCCATGGCGCGACCGGCGGTTGGGTGAGGAATCGGGGCCGTTCCAGTGTCGCGGTTGCCTCGTGCAAGCGCACTGCCGCCGAAACCACTTCGTCGTGCCGGGGCTCGGGGGTTCCGGCGACGAAAGTGTCCGCGCGCCAGCCCGCCACCACGTAGCGCCCGTCGGTCGAACGCACCGGGCGGGCCAGCCGAACGCCGTCGACGAACAGGGTCTCGCGCACCTTGGCCGACCACGCCGCACGGGCATGGTCTGCGACCACGGACAGCACGACTTCGCCGCAGCGCCAACCACCCTCCCAACTCGAACCCAGTGGGACGGGGCGGACCCCGGACAGCCCGAACGCCGCCAGCACATGTTCCGGCGGCCGCTCGACAGTCACCACCTCAGCCTAAGGTGTTGACCCGCAAACTGGCCGTCAGTACATCACCATGTCGGGATCGAGCTGGCGTGCCCACGCCACGATGCCGCCCTGCAGATGCATCGCGTCGGAGAACCCGGCCTGCTTCACGATGGCCAGCACCTCGGCCGAGCGCACCCCGGTCTTGCAGTACAGAACGGGTGTGCGGTCAACCTGGAGCTTGGCGAGCGCATCGCCTGACTCGAAGGTCGGCTTCGGGATCAGCTCGGCACCCTGAATGTGATTGATCTCCCATTCGACCGGCTCGCGGACGTCAATGAGCGCCAACGGCTTACCGGAGTCCAGCAGCTCCCGCAGTTCCTGCGGGGTGATGGTGGAGCCTTGAGCCGCCGCGGTCGCCTCGTCGGAGACCGCGCCGCAGAATTCCTCGTAATCGATGAGCTCGGTGATCTTCGGCGTCGACGGGTCCTTGCGGATCCGGATGGTCCGATACGTCATGTCGAGCGCGTCGTAGACCATCAGCCGACCCAGCAGTGGTTCGCCGATACCGGTGATCAGCTTGATCGCCTCGGTGCCCATGATCGACGCGATGGACGCGCACAGGATGCCCAGCACGCCGCCCTCGGCACACGACGGAACCATTCCCGGTGGCGGCGGCTCGGGGTACAGGTCGCGGTAGTTCAGGCCCTGCTTCTCGCCGTCGGGGCCGTCGGGGGCGTCCTCCCAGAACACCGACACCTGCCCCTCGAACCGGTAGATCGAACCCCAGACGTAAGGCTTGCCCGCGAGCACTGCGGCGTCGTTGACCAGATACCGGGTGGCGAAGTTGTCGGTGCCGTCGAGAATCAGGTCGTACTGGCTGAAGAGCTCGACGGCGTTGTCGGGTTCCAACCGGAACTCGTGCAGGTTGACCGTCACCAGCGGGTTGATCGCCAGGATGGATTCCTTGGCGCTGAGCGCCTTGGACTTCCCGATGTCGGCCTGGCCGTGGATGATCTGGCGCTGCAGGTTCGATTCGTCGACGACGTCGAACTCGACGATGCCGATGGTTCCCACCCCGGCCGCGGCCAGGTACAGCAGGGTCGGTGAACCGAGCCCGCCGGCACCGAGTACCAGCACCTTGGCGTTCTTGAGCCGCTTCTGCCCGACCACACCCACATCGGGGATGATCAGGTGGCGGCTGTAGCGCGTCACCTCTTCGCGGGTGAGCTCGGCCGCCGGTTCAACCAGCGGCGGTAACGTCACACCCAAATTCGCGGACACCGCATGTCTCCTCAAGTCATGGACCGTACGTAGGCACAACGGTAATCCGACGGACATGCTTCCCGTGCCGCGGTAGCCGCTATTGGGCAGCCGGACCGGATCCGGGGGCTAGGCGATGGGATACGGCCAGGGGTTGAACCGGCAGGTTTTGCCGTCCGCCTTGACGGTCTCGGGGTCGAACTTCGCATCGTCGTTGTTTGCGGTGGAAAAGGTCTGCTGCATCATGATCGGCGCCAGGGCACCGTCATCGCGGCACGCCTCGTGGCGCTGGTAGCCGATGGCGTGGCCGACCTCATGGTTGATCAGGTACTGCCGGTAGGACCCGATATCGCCCTGGAACGGCACCGCGCCACGCACCCAGCGGGCCTCGTTGATGAAGACGCGGGCCTGGCCGTCGTAGGACGGGTTGTAGCAGGACGCCTCCAGCTGGATGTCGTAACCGCAGCCCTCCCGCACGGTGATCGGCGAGGTCAGCGACACCCGGAAGTCCGGCTCGATTCCGCTGGCGGCGTCGATGCGGGTGAAGCCGAACATCCCGTCATGCGTCCAGCTCTTGGGGTTGGCGAGGGTCTCGCTGACCATGCGGGCGAAGCCGTCGTCGCCGCCGAAGGAGGTGGTGTCCACACCGTCCTCCACCTCGACGGTGTAGGTGAACGACTTGGTGGTGCCCTTGCCGACCTTCTCGGTGGTGCCGGGCACGATGTGCCAGGTCTTGGCACCGGCCTCGGTGAACTGCCCGCCCGCCGGCAGGATCCCGGTGGGCAGGTTGGCGTCGAACTCGGTGAGGCCCTTGGGGGGTGCACCGATGATGGCGGTGGCGGCATGGTCGATGGTGGGCGACCCCTGAACCGGTCCGTCGTCGGCGTGCCCGCCGTGCGCGCTGGTGGTGCCGGTCACGGTCTGGTACAGCACGACGACGGTCAGCACGATGAGTACCGGCAGCGCGTATGCCCGCCAGCCGTAGGTGGAGACGAATCGGCCGAGCCAGGTCTGCTTGCGCCACTGGCCCCGTTCGTCCCGATTGACCCGGGGCCGACCTGAGTCGACCGCCAGCGGATCCCGTTGGGCGCGCAGCGGCTCTCGCCATTCGTCGCGCAGTGCCGGGACGCGGCTGCCCGCGCGGGGCCCCGGGTCGTAGGTCACCGATCCAGAATGGCACAGCCGGCTGTGAATACGGCGCCCGTGCGTCTGCTCCGTGACCACGCTGCCACCAATTCGCAACCCTCGGACATTTCGCACCCAGTACGGCGTCGGTAGTACTGTCGTGCGATGAGCAGCTTGGCCGACCATGACCAAGCGCGCCAGAGGAATCCAGATTGAGGACTGCATGAGCGACGTCGCCAACACCGAGAGGAGAGCCGACAAGCGGACAACCGGTCGACGGGGAAACCGCATGCCGCGCGACGAGCGACGGGGTCAGCTCATGGCAGCCGCCAGCGAGGTTTTTGTCGACCGCGGCTATCACGCCGCGGGGATGGACGAGATCGCCGAACGCGCCGGTGTCAGTAAACCGGTTCTCTACCAACACTTCTCGTCGAAGCTGGAGCTGTACCTCGCGGTGCTGCAGCGCCACGTCGACAATCTGGTGTCCGGCGTGCGCCAGGCGCTGCGCACCACCACCGACAACCGGCAGCGGTTGCGTGCCGCGGTGGAGGCGTTCTTCGACTTCATCGAACACGACGGTCAGGGCTACCGGCTGATCTTCGAGAACGACTACGTGACCGAGCCGCAGGTGGCGGCCCAGGTGAAGGTGGCGACCGAAGCGTGCACCGATGCAGTGTTCGACTTGATCAGCCGCGATTCCGGCCTGGAGGCGCATCGCGCCCGGATGATCGCGGTCGGCCTGGTCGCGATCAGCGTCGACTCGGCGCGCTACTGGCTCAACAACGAGCGGCCGATCGACAAGGACTCCGCGGTCGAGGGCACGGTGCAGTTCGCCTGGGGCGGACTGTCACACGTGCCACTCACCCGCGTCTGAACGGCCTGCCCTCAGGCGGACTCGGCCCCGACGCCGAAGCCGACGCGGCGCACATCGGCGGCGCCGATCTCGACGTAGGCGATCTTGCTGTTCTGCACCAGGAACCGGCGACCCTTCTCGTCGGTCAGCGCCAGCACGCCCGAGTCCTTGCTGAGCGCGTCGGTGACCTGCTGCTCCACCTCACTTGGCGTCTGCGCGCTGTTGAAACTCAGCTCCCGCGGACTGTCCGTGACGCCGATCTTGACCTCCACGCTGGACCCCTTTTCTTTCGCTACTGTCCGTGTCCCTCAGCAGGCTAGTGGACATCGTCGCGCCGATGCCGCCAGCGTCGGCCATTGTGAGTTCGCCGTGCGCGAAGCGTGCGGACGACGCCGAAGAGCGGCCGCCTGCCGCGCTTGATGCCTGCCGTGCCGAGCGCGGAGATCTTCGGCGACCGAACCGAGTCCGGACCGTGACCGACACGCTGACCACCGAACCTCACCAGTCACATCCGCCTCGATAGCATCAGCAGCGACATTGGACGAGACGACTGGGAAGCCGCATGACCAGGCCTTATTCGCCGTATGACACGAAGTCCGCCGAACGCTTCGGTGACGATTCGCCGCCGCCCGGGCAATACGATCCGGACACCAGTTTCCGCAGCCGCTATCGCACCAGTTACGACGACTACCGCGGTGGTGACGACGGCTCTGCCTACGAGGACTACGACGCCTACGTCGGCGACAGCCACGACGACTCCGACGACGACATCTACGAGTACTACGAGCCTGTCGACAAGCGGTGGATGTGGGTCGCCTCGGTCGCGGGCGTGATCCTGCTGGTGGCGGTCATCTGCACGGTGATCATCCTGGGCGGCGGCGACAGCGGCTCGGTTTCGGTCACCACGACCTCCCCGGCGGCGCCCACGACGAGCCAGTCCCCGACCACTCCGGTACAGGACGCCACGTCAAAGCCCGCATCCCCGCCACCCACGGCCATGTCGCCCGAAACGGTGACGACCGTGACGCCGAGCCCGCGGGCCACCGCCGAGCCGACGGCCGAACCGGCACCGCCTGCCGCGGCCGCCCCGCCTGCAGCCGAGGCCACCCCCCGCACCGTCACCTACACGGTGACCGGCACCCGGCCGTTGCTCGACCTGGTCACCATCGTCTACACCGACCAGCAGGGCGCCCTGCAGACCGAATTCAACGTGGCGCTGCCGTGGACCAAGACCGTGATGCTCAACCCCGGGGTCGAGCTCAAGTCGGTGACGGCGACCAGCGTGACCGGTCAGCTCAACTGCGCGATCACCGATGCCAACGGCGCAACGCTGGTCCAGCAGGCCAACAACACGATGATCGCGACCTGCACGCAGTAGCGGCGGTCAGGCCAGGCCCAGCTCCTGCATGCGGGAGTGGTGCGTGTGCTGCAGCCGGTTGAAGAACTCGGCGAGCTGGGTCAGGCCTTCCCCGCTGGACATCACCAGGTCGACCAGCTCGTCGTGGTCGGCGAGCACGAACTGGGCCTGGGTGACGGCCTCACCCAGCAGCCGGCGCGCCCACAGCGCGAGCCGGTGCCGCTGCCGAACGCTGGCGGTCACCGCGGCCTGCACCTCGGCGACGACGAACTGCGAGTGCCCGGTCTCCGAGAGCACCGACCGCACCACCGAGGCGATCTCCTCCGGTAGCGAGTCGGCGATCTCCAGGTAGAAGTCGGCAGCGAGCGCATCGCCGATATAGGTCTTCACCAGAGCTTCCAGCCAGGTGCTCGGTGTGGTCATGCGGTGGTAGTTCTCCAGCGCCGAGGCGTACTTCGTCATCGCCGCAACGACGTCAACTCCCCTGCGCTCCAACGCATCCCGCAATGTTTCGTAGTGCCCCATCTCGGCGGCGGCCATGCTGGCCATGTTGATGCGGCCACGCAGATCGGGTGCCATCCGCGCCTCTTCGGTGAGCCGGTAGAACGCGGCGACCTCGCCGTAGGCCAGCACCGCGAACAATTCATCGACCCCTGGATGGTCGGCCGACACGGCCGGTGCGGCCGGCTCGGCGATCTGTTCTGCGGCGGGTTGCGGCGATGTCATGGGGCCAACTTTAGACTCCGCCGGGCCTGCCGACTTCCCGGCAAATCGGCCCCGCGACTCCGACCAGCTACAATGGCTTCTGGTAACAGGATCTGCAGCGGCTTCGAGCCCGCTTGCGAGCCGCCCAGGCCGCTACCGAAGAAATGTGCGTGCACGCAGTTGGCCCGCCCCGTAGCGCTGGGCCCCGCGGATCGGCACCGCCGCCTGTACCGGGCGAACCGGCCGTGTCATTGTCGAAACTCGTGCGCGCGTGGACGCCCCATGAGGTTTGACAGCGAAAGGCTACCTCCACCAACCATGACGCATCTCAATAAAACATTTGCCGAACTCGGCGTGCGCGACGAAATTGTGCGCGCTCTGGCCGAGAACGGCATCGTGCATCCGTTTGCCATCCAGGAACTCACCCTCCCGCTTGCGCTCGCAGGCAGCGATCTGATCGGCCAGGCCCGTACCGGTATGGGCAAGACGTTCGCGTTCGGCGTGCCGCTGCTGCACCGGGTGGCGGGCGACGAGACCCGCCCGTTGACCGGCGCACCTCGTGCCCTGATCGTCGTGCCCACCCGTGAGCTGTGCCTGCAGGTCTACGACGACCTGGCCGCCGCGGCAAAGTACTTGACCGCCGATACCGGAACGGCCGCCGAGCGCCCGTTCACCGTGACGTCCATCTACGGCGGGCGTCCGTACGAACCGCAGATCGAAGCGCTGCGCAAGGGCGTCGACGTCGTCGTCGGCACCCCGGGCCGCCTGCTCGACCTGGCTCAGCAGGGCCATCTGCAGCTCGGTGGCCTGTCCGTGCTGGTGCTCGACGAGGCCGACGAAATGCTCGACCTGGGCTTCCTGCCCGACATCGAGCGCATCCTGCGGCTGACTCCCGACGATCGCCAGTCGATGCTGTTCTCGGCGACCATGCCGGACCCGATCATCACGCTGGCCCGCACGTTCATGAACCAGCCGACCCACATCCGTGCCGAGGCCCCGCATTCGGCGGCAACGCACGACACCACCGAGCAGTTCGCCTACCGGGCCCACGCCCTGGACAAGTCGGAACTGGTGAGCCGCATCCTGCAGTCCGCAGGCCGGGGCGCGACGATGATCTTCACGCGCACCAAGCGCACCGCGCAGAAGGTGTCCGACGAACTCGCCGAGCGTGGGTTCAAGGTCGACGCCGTACACGGCGACCTGGGCCAGGGCGCTCGGGAGAAGGCGCTGAAATCGTTCCGCACCGGCGCCGTCGACGTGCTGGTCGCCACCGACGTGGCTGCGCGCGGCATCGACATCGACGACGTCACGCACGTCATCAACTACCAGTGCCCCGAGGACGAGCAGGCCTACGTGCACCGCATCGGGCGCACCGGCCGTGCAGGCAAGACCGGTGTCGCGATCACGCTGGTGGACTGGGACGAGCTGGACCGCTGGGGAATGATCGACAAGGCGCTGAACCTGGGCTGCCCCGATCCTGCCGAGACCTATTCCAGCTCGCCGCACATCTATGAGGAGCTGGGCATCCCGACCGATGCCACCGGCACGGTCGGCAGCCCGCGGCGCTCAGGCGCCAAGCGCGGCGACAAGAGCGACAAGGCCGACAAGTCGGAGCAGCGCATCTCGTCGGCGGATTCCACCTCGGAACGGCCCGCCAGGACCCGGACGCGCCGCCGGACCCGCGCAGGCAAGCCCGCGACCGGGCATCCGGAAGCGGTGACCACCGCGACCGAGACAACCGCGGAAGCGGCCGACGCGCCGGTGGCGGAATCCGACAACGGCGATGCCCCGTCTGCCGCCCGGCGTCGCCGTCGGCGCCGCCCCCGCAAGACCGAAGCCGCCAGCGCTGGCTAACTGACACGCGCCATCTATGGTCACACCGGAACGTCGCACCCGTGGCGACATGGTGGCGGCTGCCGCAATCGTTGCGGTCATCGCCGTCGTCGCCGCCCTGATCTGGTGGACCAGCGACGAGCGGGCGACGGTCAGTCGTCCCGCCGCGTCGCCGGTCCCCTATCTCACCTCGGCCCGCGAGGTACCGGCCGGGCTGCAGCAGCTGTGGACCGCGCCGAGTCCCAAGACCACGGTGCCGGTGATCGCAGGCGGCTCCGTGGTCACCGGGGACGGACGCACCGTCACCGGGCGTGACCCGGTCACCGGGGCAACACTGTGGAGCTACGCCCGCGATCTCGAGCTGTGCGGCGTGACCTCGGTGTACCAGTACGCGGTCGCGGTCTACCCGGACAGCCGCGGATGCGGGCAGGTCAGCACCATCGACGGCAAGACAGGCCGCCGTGGGCCGGCCCGCAGCAGCTACTCCGATCCCGAGGTGCGCCTGTCCTCCGACGGCACCACGGTGCTCTCGGCCGGGGACAGCCGTCTGGAGATGTGGCGCTCGGACATGGTTCGGATGTTGTCCTACGGGTCGCTCGACGCCCGCATCAAACCCGATGTGCCCGCGTCGCCGGTGTGCCGGCTGGTGTCGGCCGCGGCCAGCTCGTCGGCCGTGTCGGTGCTGGAGTCCTGCCCCAAACGGGCCGATCTGCGACTGACGCTGCTGCGGCCCGCCGACGAGGAGGACCAGCCCGACATCAGGAATGTGGAGCTGCCCGGCGTGGCCGACGATTCGGGTGCCCAGGTGATCGCCGTGGCGGACACCACGACGGCGATCTACGTGCCGACGCCGAAGCCGACGGTCAACATCATCGACCGCAACGGCGCCACGATCGCCAGCACACTGCTCCCCGGCCCGCCGAGCCCACAGGCCACGGCCAGTCGGGCCGGGGATCTGGTCACCTGGTGGACGGGCAATTCGGTGCTGGTGTTCGACGCCAACGGGCTGCGCTACAAGTACACCGTCAGTCCCGCGGGTGCGGCCAACCCGGTCGGTCCTGCCACGGAGATGGCCGGGCGCCTGCTGGTCCCGGTCAGCGACGGCTACGACGTTTTCGATCCGGCCACCGGCGCGGGGGAACGGCACATCGCGCTGGCCCGCCAACCGAGTCCCGTGCCGGTGGTGCCCGCAGTGGCCGGGTCCACCCTGCTGGAGCAGCGCGGCGACGAACTCGTCGCGCTCGGCCCGAAGTAAGAAACGGGCTCGCTGGTCAGCCCAGGTCGATGACGATGACGCTGGTGTTGTCGCTGCCTCCGGCGTTGTTGGCCACCTCGATCAGCTGCCGGACTGCCGTCTCGGGCTCCGGCGCGCTGGCCGCGTCGGCGATGGCGGACTCGTCTGCGGCGGCGAAGAGCCCGTCACTGCTGATCAGCAGGCGATCGCCGGGCCGGCAATCGAGGTCTGCGACATCGACACGGATCACCGGCCCGATGCCCAGCGCACGGGTCAGCAGATGGCGCTGAGGGTGGAACCGGGCATCCTCGCGCGTGATCTCCCCGGCCTGCACGAGCTCGCCCGCCACACTGTGATCGGCCGTGAGCTGCTCCATGCGGCCGTCGCGAATGCGGTACAGCGGTGAGTCGCCGATGTTGACGACCATCGGTCCGCCCTGTTCGTCGTCGAACATCGCGACCGCGGTCAGCGTGCACCCCGAGCTGGAACCGTCCGACGTGACGTGCGCGCACACCCGTTCGTTGGCCCGGCGTACCGCGGCCAGGAGACCGTCGCGGTCGGGTGCGGCCACGAAACCGGCCCGCAGGGTGTCGAGGGCCAGCCGGCTGGCCTGGTCACCGACCACGCCGAAGCCGTCGGCGATGGCGTAGAGCACTCCCTCGACCAGCACCGCGTCCTGGTTGCTGACCCGGACGGGGCCCTGATCGGTGGCCGTTGCGGCCGCGAGCACTCTCGCCATGAGATCCGGCTACACCACCTCGGGAGTGAAGGTGGCCATCGCTTTCCCGGACTTCCAGTACTTCCGCAGTGCCTCGGCCAACTCCCGGTAGGCCGAGGCGCCCTTGTTCTTACGGCCGGCCAGTACCGAAGCACCCGACGCGGTCGCCTCGGCGAAGCGCACGGTGCGCGGTATCGGCGGCGCCAGCACCGGCAACTGATAGCGGTCGGCCACATCGAGCAGCACGTCGCGGCTGTGGGTGGTGCGCGAGTCGTAGAGCGTGGGCAGGGCGCCCAGCAGCGTCAGATCCGGGTTGGTGATCTGCTGGACATCGGCGATGGTGCGCAGGAACTGGCCGACACCGCGGTGCGCCAGCGTCTCGCACTGCAGCGGAACGATCACCTCGTCGGCGGCGGTCAACCCGTTGAGCGTCAACACGCCCAGCGACGGCGGGCAGTCGATGATCACCACATCAAACTGCTCGGCCACCTTGGCCAGGGCCCGTTTGAGCGCATATTCGCGGCCGGCCCGCATCAACAACATGGCCTCGGCGCCCGCCAGGTCGATGTTGGCAGGCAACAGTGTCATGCCTTCATCGGTCTGCACCAGCGCCGCGTTCGGCTCGACCTCACCGAGCAGCACCTCGTGCACCGACACCGGGAGCTTGTCGGGATCCTGGCCCAGCGAGAACGTCAAACACCCCTGCGGGTCAAGGTCGACGAGCAGCACGCGCTGACCGAGTTCGACCATCGCCGCGCCCAACGACGCCACCGTCGTCGTCTTCGCTACCCCACCCTTTTGATTGGCGACCGCTAGTACCCGCGTCACGGCTTCCATCCAAGCACGCTCCGGGCGTACGCCGTCGGACGTGCGGCAGAATCGCCGTATGAGCGCCCCACAGCACCGGCTTATGCTGCTCCGTCACGGCGAGACCGAATGGTCCAAATCAGGTCAACACACCGGCCGCACCGATCTCGACCTCACCGATACCGGACGGCAACAGGCCAAGGCGGCGGCCGCGGTGCTGGCCGACCTGCAGCTGCAGGACCCCATCGTGATCTCCAGCCCTCGGCGCCGTGCACTGGAGACGGCCGAATTGGCCGGGTTGACCATCGACGAAGTATCTCCGCTGCTCGCCGAATGGGATTACGGCGAATACGAAGGGCTGACTCCCCAGCAGATCCACGCAAAGGTGCCGGAGTGGACGGTGTGGACGCATGGCGGCCCGGGTGGGGAAAGCCCGGCCGACGTCACCGCCCGCGCGGATCAGGCGATCGAGCTGGCGTTGGGATACCTCGAAACCCGTGACGTCGTCTTCGTCGGGCACGGTCACTTTTCCCGGTCGGTGCTGGTCCGCTGGGTAGAACTGCCGATAGCCGAGGGGATCCGCTTCATGATGGACACGGCCTCGGTCGCGGTCTGCGGCTTCAAAGACGGCCTCCGACAGCTCAATGCACTGGGCCTCAGCGGCCGTACCAATCCGTGCCTGCCGTCGCACTGAACCCGGGGTTCGTGCTGGCCGGACCGTCGGGGGCGCTGGTCACCGAGGGTGTGCGGAGGGGTTATTCGGCGATCCCCGACGCGCAATCCGCACTGCGGTCCGGTGCTGCCTCAATCATTGTGGGCGCGTTGCCCTTTGACACGACGCAGCCGGCCGCTCTGCAGGAACCGATGACGGTCCACCGTGCCGATGCGTTGCCCGACTGGCCGGCCGGGCCGACGCCTTCGGTGACGTCGCGCGAGACCTTGCCTGCCAGCGCGGTGCACCGCGACCGGGTGGCCGAGGCGGTGGCACGCTTGCGGGATCCGGCCACTGTGCTGGACAAGGTGGTGCTGGCCCGGGCGCTGCAGCTCACCGCGGACGGCGCGTGGGATCCGCGCACCGTGCTGCGCAAGCTGGCCGACGCCGATCCGGCCGCCACGGTGTACCTCGCGGACCTGTCACCTGCCGGCCCGCGATACAGCGGAACCGTTTTGGTCGGAGCCAGCCCCGAACTGCTGGTGGCGCGCCAGGGCGACACGGTGATCTGCCAACCGTTCGCCGGTTCGGCGCCACGGTCTTCCGATCCGGCCACCGACCGCGCCAACGCGGACGCGCTGGCCGCGTCGGCGAAGAACCGCCACGAGCATCAACTGGTCGTCGACGTCATGCGCAAGGCGCTCGATCCGTTGTGCGTGGACATGCAGATCGCAGCAGAACCCGAATTGCACGGCACGGACGCCCTGTGGCACCTGAGCACGCCGATGCGCGGGCGGTTGCGCGGAAAAGACATCACCGCAATCGATCTCGCACTCGCCCTGCACCCCACCCCCGCCGTGGGCGGAGTTCCCACGGATACGGCTGCCGCGCTAATCGGCGAGCTCGAAGGTGACCGCGGGTTCTACGCGGGGGCCGTGGGTTGGTGCGACGCCGACGGTGACGGTCGCTGGGTCGTGTCGATCCGCTGTGCCGTGCTGTCCGCCGACCGGCGGGAAGCGCTGGCCCACGCCGGTGGCGGCATCGTCGCCGAATCCGATCCCGACGACGAAGTCGACGAGACCACAACGAAATTCCGGACCATCCTGAAAGGACTGGGGACAGCATGACCGAAGTGATCCGACGGGTACGGCCCGGCGACGAGATCGAGATCGCCGCGATGGTCCGTGAGCTCGCAGAGTTCGAGAAGGCGCTCGACGAGTGCACTGTCACCGAAACTCAGTTGCACACTGCGCTTTTCGGCGAGAAGCCGGTGGCATACGGGCACATCGTCGAGATCGACGGCGAGGTGGCTGCCACCGCGGTGTGGTTCCTGAACTTCTCCACCTGGGACGGGGTCGCCGGGATCTACCTGGAAGATCTCTACGTGCGGCCCGCGTTCCGGCGCCGCGGGCTGGCCCGAAAGTTGTTGGTCACCTTGGCCGCCGAGTGCGTCGAGAACGGATACTCCCGGCTGACGTGGGCGGTGTTGAACTGGAACGTCAACGCGATCGCACTGTACGACGCCGTCGGCGGCAAGCCGCAGACCGAATGGACCACCTACCGGGTGTCGGGGCCGGAGCTCACCGCCCTGGCCGGCGAGCAGGGCTGACTCACCCCACCCATCCCGCGTGACCTTTCACACCCGTGGGACTTATCAGGTTGTCTGATAAGTTGTAGGCTCATCAGGCAGGCCTGCTTCAAGCAACGGAAAGTGAGGGCCATGTCCGATTACGAAGAGCTGTGCTGGATGTCTGCGGTCGAGTTGTCCGGCAGAATCGCCGCGCGCGAAGTCACCCCGCTCGATGTCGCCGACGCCGTACTGCGCCGAATGTCCGAGGTGAACCCGACGCTCAACGCGTTCGTCTACCACGACCCCGACCAGGTGATGGCCGACGCACGGGCGCTCACCGAGCAGCTGGCGGGTGGGCAACCCGTATCGCCGCTGCACGGCATCCCGTTCAGCCTCAAAGAGGTATGCGCGGTGAAGGGCACCCCGGCGACCTCCGGCATCGTCGCATTCAAGGATGTCGTGGCCGAGCACGACGAACCGGTGGCCGCACGATTGAAGTCGGCAGGCGGCCTGTTCCTCGGCAAGACCAACCCAGCGGAGGGCGGGTACAAAGCAAACTCCTCCAACCATCTGTACGGCACGACCCACAACCCCTGGCGGCACGGCATGACCGCGGGTGGGTCCAGCAGTGGCGCCGGGGCAGCGGTCGCAGCCGGGATCGGCCAGCTGGCGCAGGGCACCGACGGCGGCGGGTCGGTACGCATCCCGGCCGCGCTCAACGGTGTTGTCGGGTTCAAACCGGCCTTGGGTCGGATCCCCCAGACCCGGCTTGCCGGTCGGTTCCACACGTTCGCCTACCACGGTCCGATCACCCGTACGGTGGCCGACGCCGCGCTGATGCTCAATGCGATGGCGGGATTCGACCCGGCCGATCCGCTGTCGCTGCCGTCGGACGGGTTCGACTACGTGGCGGCGTTGAACCGGGGCATCGATGGTGCGCGCATCGCCTGGTCGCCGAATCTGGGATATGCCACCGTCGACCCTGAGATCAACGACATCTGTCGCCGCGCTGTCTCGGCATTCACCGAATTGGGTTGCGTTGTCGAAGAAGCCGATCCCGGCTGGGACAACCCCGAACAAGCCATGTGGGAAGGCGTCTGGGCCCCCGTGTACTCGTCGATGCTCGACACGGCCGACTGGGATGGCGAGGCGGGCCGGGTCGACGAACAACTCATCGAAGTGATGCGGTCGGGCGCTCGGCTGGGCGCCCGCGACATCCAGCGCGCTGATGCCGCACGTGGTCGCATGGTCGATCAGATGACGGCGTTCATGCGCGACTTCGACTACCTCGTCACGCCGGTCACCACCCAACCCACGTTCGCCGCCGACCAGTTCTGCCCCGACAGTTTGTCGGATGCGCCACTGCCGCACCAGGTCATGGGTTGGCTGCTCACCTACCCGTTCAACATGACGACCAATCCGGCGATCTCGGTGCCCGCGGGATTCACCGCTGCGGGCATGCCCGTCGGGCTGCAGATCGTCGGCGGCCTACGGGCCGACGCCGCGGTGCTTCAAGCCGCAGCGGCTTTTGAGCGTGTGCGACCCTGGTCGCAACACCGACCGGAAGTGCTTGCCGCCCAAGGCTAGCCGGATCCGGTGTTGCCGTCGCTGCGGCGGCAACACCGGTATCAGTCGGCCGCAACGGCGGCTTGTTCGTTACCCCGACGGTCGGATTCCAGCTGCCCGAGCATGACGGCGGCCGCCCCGGCCGGATCGCGCTGACGGATTGCCTCCATGATCCCGGAATGCGCGTCCTGGTCATGACGATGCCGGTCATCCGGGGACATTCGCAGCATGTCGAGCATCGCCGAGCGGATCCTCGGCGCAAAGGATTCGAACAGCTCGGAAAGCACCGGATTGTGCGCCGCACGCACGATCGCGCGATGAAACTCGATGTCGGCATCCACCAGCTCGTCATCCGATCGCCCGGTCTCGGCATCGGCCCGACTCTTCAGCGTCGTCCTGAGCCGGGTGAGATCCCTGGAATCCCTACGGCCGGCGGCCAACTCAGCCGCCTTCACCTCGATGGCCTCCCGAACTTCGAGGACGTCGTCGATGTCGGCCCGGCGTAGGACCGCCTCCCACTCCTCGGATCGCTCGAGTGCGATGACGAACACGCCTGAGCCCTGGCGCGCCTCGACCAGTCCCAGACCCCGCAGCTGCTTGACGGCTTCGCGCACAGTGGATCTGCCCACGCCGAGCTCGGCGGCCAGGGCCGACTCGGCGGGCAGCTTGGCTCCGATTTCCCATTCACCCGCCGTGATACGCGCCGCGATCTGGTCGGCCGCCTGCTCTACGAGCGAGAACCTCCGAAGTTCTGCCATGGCGAAACGCTATCAGCTTGTCTGATGTGTCCGACCGCAACCGGCCGAACCACCCAGGTGTGCCAAACGACACCACGCGCCGGAAAGTCGGCCCAATCACACATCCCCTCTTGTCAGGTTGTCTGATGACTTATACGCTGCTGTCAGCCGCCGAAGCGGCTTCCTCTCCGGCCCGCGACTTTCGACAGCGCCTGGGTCGCAGACCCTTTCACCACCCAAGAAAGTTGGCCAGTATGGCTTCCTCGGACGGCAATTCTCCCCCGACCCTGCGATCGGGTCAGATCGGCACAGGGGCGATCGTTTTCATGGTCGTGGCGGCAGCGTCCCCGCTCGGGGCGATGTTCGTCGGGGCCGGCGCATCCATCGGACACGGCAACGGCATCGGGACCCCGGGTATCTACGTCATCGCGGGCGTGACCCTCGCCCTGTTCGCCGTGGGATACGTGGCGATGAGCCGCCATGTGGTCAGCGCAGGCGCCTTCTACGTGTACATCACGCGGGGGCTCGGCCGTGCCTTCGGCATGGGAGCGGCCATGATCGCGCTGATCTGTTACAACGCCTACGTCGTCGCACTGATCGCATTCGTCGGCATCTCGACCCAGGGCGCCGCATCGGCCGACCTGGGTATCGAACTGCCTTGGCAGATTTGGTCATTGCTCGCCTACCTGGTGCTCGTGACGCTGTCGTACTTCCGGATCGAGTTCAGCGCGAAGGTTCTCGGGGTTCTGCTGGCAGCCGAGTTCGTGATCCTCGGACTGCTCGACGTCATGGTCCTGGTGAAGAACGGCCCGGCAGCATTCCCGTTGGAATCGTTCACGCCGAGCTCGGTTTTCACCGCGACGATCGGGGTGAGCATCGTCTACGCCTTCTCGTCGTTCACCGGCTTCGAAGCCACCGCGATCTACGGCGAGGAGGCGCGCGAACCACGCCGCACCATTCCGCGCGCCACCTACATCGCGTTGGCCCTCATCACCGGGTTCTACGTGCTCACCACCTGGTCGCTGATAGCGGCATTCGGCGCCGACGGAGCGGTCCAAGCGGCCCAAGAGGATTCCGACTTCGTCTTCAAGGCCAACAGTTTGTATGTCGGCGGGATATCCGACCACATCATGCATCTGTTGGTGTGCACCAGCCTGTTCGCCGCACTCCTCGCCTTCCACAACGCCACCGCTCGATACATGTTCGCGCTGGCCCGTGACGGTGCACTGCCCCGCGCCCTCGCCAGGGTGCATCAGCGGCACGGTTCGCCACACGTCGCGAGCCGGACCCAGTTGGGATTCGCCGGGGCTGTCCTGGTCATCATGGCGCTCACCCACCTCGACGTGGAGGACATCGCAGCGGGGTTCCTGGGCCTCGGCGCATTGGGCATGCTGTGCCTGCAAGGACTCGCGAGCTGCGCGGTGGTCGGGTTCTTCGCACGCCGGGCCGACCGCGAACTGTGGCGCACCACCGTCGCACCCACCGCCGCGGCCGTACTCCTCGCGACCGGCATCGGCTTGTCCGTCTGGCACTTCCCCGCGCTGACCGGTGCGACATCGAGCCTGATGAACCATCTCTGGGTGCTGCTACCCGTGGCCTTCGCGATCGGATTGCTCGGCGCGTACTACATGCGCCGCGCACAGCCGACCGTCTACGCCGACTTCGGCCACCGAGACCCCGTACCCGACGGCGACACCGAAACCGCCGTCTCCACCCCTACCACCACCAACTGAAAGGAAATCCCATGTCCCCCACCCTTTTGCACCTTCCGATCCTCGCCGGACAGACCCCCGAAACCAAGGAATTCCTGGCCGAATTGTCCGGACCTCGCGCGCAGGCCTACGCCGAATCACAACGCGCACTCGAGGTGGGCAAAGAGGCATGGTTCATCACCCGATCCGGCGACGACGACATCCTGGTGGCCTACCTGGAATCCGTCGACTTCGCGGTGGCACTGCAGAGGATGAGCGCATCGGCACAGCCGTTCGACCGGTGGTTCAAGGACCGGTTGCGCAGCTGCACCGGACTCGATCTCGACAATCCCCCGGCCATGTCGCTTCCGGAACTGGCCGCCTACTACACCGAAAGCTGAGAGATGACCACACTTCTCGACCGGACGTTCGAACTCAATCCGGCCATGCTGGCCGCGGCCATCGAGCTGCACCAAGGCGGTGCGGTTCCGTCGGCGACACAGATGATCGACCTGGACATGATCGCCGACAATGCCCGCCGTACCGCAGCGGCCGCCGACAAGCACGGGCTGCGGGTGTACGCCATGACCAAGCAGAACGGCCTCAACCCCTTCATGACCAAAGTCATGTTGGAGTGCGGCATCCCTTCCACGTGTGCGGTGGAAACGCTTCAGGCGCACCGGATTCATCGTTACGGGTTCCCGCTCGGCAACGTCGGTCACATCCAGAACATCCCGGCTGCCCAGGTTCCCGCCGTGGTCGCGATGCGTCCCGAGTTCATCACCGTCTACACCTATGAGGCCGCACAGCGGGTGTCCGCCGCCGCCTCGCGGCTCGGGGTCACCCAGCGACTGTACGTACGGGTGACCAACCAGGCATCGACCGGAACGCCGATCGTAGGTGTCGACGACGGCGCGTTCAGCGGCCTTGTCGGCGGTTGGACCGAGGACACCTGCGTCGCGGGAATCCGCCCGCTGCTGGACCTGCCGAACGTCGAAGTCGCAGGCTTGACCCAATTTTCGGCGATCAGCTACGGGGAAACCGGGGACCCTTCGGTGGTGAAACCGACCGAGGCGTTCTTCACCATGCTGCGGGCCAAAGAGTTGCTGGAACGTGAGCTCGGCCTGCGGGATCTGCATCTCAACGTCGGCGGCAACGCCAACGTCGGGACGTTCCCGGTGCTCGCGAGTTACGGGGTCACCGAGGTGGAACCCGGGGTGTCGCTGGCCGGCTCGGGCGGCTTCCACGCCAAGCAGGACATGGCCGAACGGCCCGCCCAGGTCGTGGTCACCGAGGTCAGCCACTTCTGGGGCGACAATGTCTACACAGCAGGCGGAGTCTTCAGCTTCGTCTCCGACCTGTATGACCCGGAGCCCATGTCCGCGGCAGCCGGTACCGATCTCGACTCCGCCCGAGGCTGCCGGATTCCCTACCTCTACAACCAGATGGTCGATGCCCACGGGGTATTCGGCCCGGGTGAACCGATGCCGGCGATCGGCGACACCGTGCTGGTGGTGCACCACCCCCAGGCGTTCCTCGAGCGGGGATACACCGCAGCGGTCAGCGGCATCGCCACCGGAAAGCCCCGCGTCGAAGGCGTTTTCGACGCCGCGTGCAACCAGCTCGACGAGAACTTCAATGTGCTGCCGCTGCAACACACCCTCGACCGACTGGATGCGGTGGGCCGGTACTACCGCGACGAGAGCTGAGGCGTGCCCGTGTCATCCACCACAACCGATTCCATGACCATCGCCGGCCATGCCGTTCTGCCCGCGGTCGCGCGTTTCCTCGACGGTCCGAAGCGCCTGTTGATCGACGGCGCCTGGGTCAACTCCGGCTCCGGCCAGACCTTCTCGACCGAAGACCCCGGTACCGGGCGGTGGCTCGCCGACGTCGCCCGCGCAGACGCGCAGGACATCGACCTGGCCGTGCGATCTGCCCGCCGCGCCTTCGACGCCGGGGCGTGGCCCAACCTGAAACCCAATGAACGCGAGCGTCTCCTGTGGCGGGTCGGTGATCTGCTCTCCGAACGCGCCGAACAGATCGGGCAGCTGGAGGCGCTCGACAACGGAAAATCCGCGACGGTGGCCACGGCGGTCGACGTGGCCTGGGCCGCCGATGTCTTCCGCTACTACGCCGGCTGGTGCACCAAGATCGAGGGCAGGACGGTCGACGTCTCCATGCCCTTCGTTCCGGGTGGGCAGTTCCACGCCTACACGCTGCGTGAGCCCGTTGGCGTCTGCGGCCTGATCGTGCCCTGGAACTTCCCGATCCTGATGGCGGCGTGGAAGCTGGCACCGGCTCTGGCGGCAGGCAACACCGTCGTGCTCAAACCCGCCGAGCAAACCCCACTTTCGGCACTTCTGTTGGGCGAGCTGTTCGTCGAAGCCGGTTTCCCGCCCGGCGTGGTGAACGTGGTGACGGGGTTCGGCGACGCCGGTGCCGCGCTGGCGGCGCACGACGGTGTGGACAAGATCGCGTTCACGGGCTCGACCGAGGTCGGCAAACGGGTGCTGGCCGCCGCCGGTGGCAACCTCAAGAAGGTGTCGCTGGAGCTGGGTGGCAAGAGCCCCAACATCGTGTTCGCCGACGCCGATCTCGACGCCGCGGTGACCGGTTCACTCAACGCGTGGCTGTTCAACCACGGTCAGTGTTGCGTCGCCGGGACGCGATTGTTCGTCGAGGACCAGATATTCGACGAGTTCACCGCAGCGGTGGCCGACGCCGCGGCACGCGTCACGATCGGCCACGGCCTCGATCCCGCAACGCAACTCGGACCGCTGATCTCACAGAGCCAGTTCGACAAGGTCACGGGCTATCTGGCCGCAGGACTGGCGGACGGGGCACGTGCCCTGTGCGGTGGAAAGCGATGGGGCGACGCGGGGTTCTTTGTCGAGCCGACCGTATTTGTCGACGTACAACCGGAATTCAGCGTGGTCGCCGAGGAGATCTTCGGGCCGGTGGTGGCCGCCATGCCGTTCCGGGCCGACGACGACATCGCCGCCGCGGCCAACGACTCGATCTACGGGCTGGCTGCCGGCATCTGGACGCGTGACATCTCGCGGGCTCATCGGCTGGCCAGGCAACTGCAGGCCGGCTCGGTGTGGATCAATCAGTACAACGGCTTCGACACCGCGATGCCGTTCGGTGGATACAAGCAATCCGGATGGGGCCGGGAACTGGGTGCATCGGCGCTCGACCTCTACACCCAGACCAAAGCCGTCAACATTGCGTTGTAGGCGCTCCCGTCGCTGCGAGCCGGGCCGGAGCCCCGGCCCGGCTCGCGGCCTCGATCAACGACACGTCCCGCACCGCGCCCTGGTCCGCCGAGAGGGCCATCGCGGCGTAGGCCCGCAGCGCCGGTGACACCTCGCGGTCCCGGCGCGTGGGCCAATACCCACCGCCCTGCTCCAGTCGGCGTCGGCGATTGTCGAGTTCAGCCGCGTCGACCTGCAATTCGATGCGGCGGGCCGGGATGTCGATGTCGATGCGGTCCCCGTCCTGCACCAGCGCGATGACGCCACCGGCCGCGGCCTCCGGGGAGATGTGCCCGATCGACAGTCCCGACGATCCGCCGGAGAACCGTCCGTCTGTGATCAGCGCACACACCTTGGCAAGCCCGACACCCTTGAGATACGACGTGGGGTAGAGCATTTCCTGCATCCCCGGGCCACCACGCGGCCCCTCGTACCGGATCACCAGCACGTCCCCGGGCCGCACCCGGCCGGTGAGTATGACGTCCTGCGCCTCCTCCTGGGATTCGACGACCACCGCGGGCCCGCTGAACCGCAGGATCGAGTCATCGACACCGGCGGTCTTGACCACGCATCCGTCCTCGGCGAGGTTCCCCCGCAGGATCGCCAGGCCGCCGTCCGCGGAATACGCATGGGCGACATCGCGGATACAGCCCGCCTCCGCATCCAGGTCGAGGCTCTCCCAACGGCGCGACTGGGAGGATGCCGAACTCGAACGCACCCCACCGGGCGCGGCGTAGAACAGATCGACAGCCTCGGCCGAGACCGTCGAACACCTCGGATCCCATTCATCTAGCCACGCGGCGAGTGAATCGGCGTGTATCGCATGCACTTCGGTGTCGAGCAGACCCGCGCGCCGCAGCTCACCCATCACCGCGGGGATGCCACCGGCGCGGTGCACATCCTCCATCAGATACCTGCCGTTGGGTGCGACCTTGCAGATACACGGAATTCGCGTCGAGAGGGCCTCGATGTCGGCGAGGTCGAAGTCAACCTCGGCCTCGAGTGCGGCTGCCAGCAGGTGCAGGATCGTGTTGGTCGACCCACCCATGGCGATGTCGACCACCATGGCATTGGAAAACGCTGCGGCAGAGGCGATGTTGCGCGGTAGCACCCGTTCGTCGTCCTCGTCGTAGTAGCGTCTCGCCAGGTCGATCACCGTCGTGCCTGCGTGTTCGTAGAGTCGGCGCCGGGCCGTGTGGGTCGCCAATATCGTCCCGTTTCCCGGCAAGGCGAGGCCGATCGCCTCGGTGAGGCAGTTCATCGAGTTCGCGGTGAACATGCCCGAGCACGAACCGCAGGTCGGGCACGCCGCGGACTCGACGCGCTCCATGTCGGCGTCGGAGATCTCGGGAGCCACCGCGTCGGCCATCGCCGAGATCAGGTTCAGACCACTGCGCACCGTTCCGTCGACGAGCGTGGCCGTGCCGCCCTCCATGGGACCGCCCGAGACGAACACGGTGGGGATGTCGAGCCGCAGCGCCGCCATCAACATGCCGGGGGTGATCTTGTCGCAGTTGGAGATACACACGAGCGCATCGGCGCGGTGCGCGTTGACCATGTATTCGATCGAATCGGCGATCAGGTCACGTGAGGGCAGCGAGTAGAGCATTCCGCCGTGGCCCATCGCGATACCGTCGTCGACGGCGATCGTGTTGAACTCGCGGGCAATTCCGCCGGCCGCGCCGATCGCATCGCACACGATGCGCCCGACGGGCTGCAGATGGGTGTGGCCGGGCACGAACTCGGTGAAACTGTTGGCCACGGCCACGATCGGCTTGCCGAAGTCGTTGGCGGACACGCCTGCGGCGCGGAGCAAGGCGCGCGCTCCCGCCATGTTGCGGCCGTGGGTGATGGTCCTGGATCTCAATTCGGGCATGGTGCCCATGGTTGTGGACCATGGGCGACAGGCGAAGACGGTCCTGGCTCTAGTACTGCCACTACCAGTCTTAACATTGAACGATGCCCAACCAGGCCGCCCGCGCAGAACTCGGTGGGTTCCTGCGGATGCGACGCGAGGCGGTGGCTCGCTCCCAGCACGGTCTACCACCGATCCGCGGCCGCGACAACGGCTTACGCCGTGAGGAAGTGGCGTTCCTGTCATCGATCAGCGTCACCTGGTACACCTGGCTGGAGCAGGGCCGCGACATCAACCCGTCACGGCAGGTGCTCGACGCCATCGGGGAAACCCTCGCGCTCTCACCCGCCGATCAGGCGTATCTGCTGTCGCTGGCCGGGTTTTCGCCGGGCGGTACGGCATCGCCGGGTGAGCCACCCGATCATGTGCACCGACTCCTGGAGGCGTTCGGCCGGTCCCCCGCCTTCGCTCTGGACCCGGATTGGGAGATCACGGCATGGAATCGCGCCTACGCGGCGCTGTATCCGCGGGTGGGCACGGTGTCGGACGAGGATCGGAATCTGTTGTCGCTGGTGTTCACCGACCCGTCGATCAAGTTGCTGATGCCCGACTGGGAGGTGGAGAGCCGACGCTTCGTCTCCGAGTTCCGGATGCAGAACGGCGCGCGGCTCGACGAAGCCGCCGTCGTCGGGTTACTCGACCGGCTGCGCGCGAAAAGCCGAGAGTTCGACCGCATTTGGGACGATCACACCATCGAGGGCTTTCAGACCCGGATCCGGCGTTTCGATCACGCGGTGACCGGCGAGATCGAACTGGAGTACCACCGCCTCACCCCTGCCGACCAGCCGGACCTCAACATCGTCGTCTACACCCCGGCCACCGACACCGCGGCCGCACAGCTCGACCGACTCGTCGACGAGGGCGCGACGACGTAGGTGGCCTACTGCCGACCCGACGACCAGTGCACGGCCGACGGGCTGAGCAGCATGCCCAACGTGACGAGTGCCAACACCCCGACGGCGATGCCGTACCCCACCTGATGTGAGGTGAACACATACCAGGCGACGCCGAGCAGCAGCAGGTTGGCGAACACGCCGATGCCGCGGCCCCACCGGCGACCGGTGATCAACGCCCAGCCCCCGGCCAGCACACCGCCGCCGACCAGGACGAACCAGAGCGCCGTGCCGTATCCACTGACGATGTGCTGATCGGCGCCCGCCAGCCCGCGCACGACGAGGACCACGGCGGCGACGAGTCCGAGCACGCCTTCCGCGGCGACGAGGTAGCCCGCGTAGCGGACGATGGGCGGCTGCACAGGCGGTGGTGTCATGGCAGCTTGCCGGCCAGGTAACGGACCGCGTACTCGTATCCCACCGGGCCCGCCCCGGCGATGACCATCTCGGCGACGGCCGACACGTAGGAGTGGTGCCGGAACGGTTCGCGGCGGTGGATGTTGCTCAAATGCACTTCGGCGACCGGCAATTCGACCGAGGTGAGGGCGTCGGGGATGGCCACCGACGTGTGGCTGTAGGCGCCGGGGTTGATGATGATGCCCGCGCAGTCGGCCCGGGCCGCGTGGATGGCGTCGATCAACACGCCTTCGTGGTTGCTCTGCACGGCGCGTACCTCGAAGCCGAGTTCGGCGGCCAGCGCAGTCACCGATGCCTCGATCTCGGGCAGGGTGGTGGCGCCGTACACCTCGGGTTGGCGGGTGCCCAGCAGGTTGAGGTTGGGGCCGTTGAGCAGGAGCAGTCGGCGAGCGGTCACCTGAGTACGGTACCGACGCCACCGCGCTGCGCGGCAAGGCGCACCGGCGCATTGTCGGTGCCGTACCCGTCATAACCATCGACCCGCTGCACGAACTCGAAGAACACCGTGCCGACCGTCCGCGTGTAGAAGTGGATGAAACTGCCCGCGCCGGCGCGGTCGTAGAGCAGGTTCAGCTCGCGCAGTTCGGCGACCACAGAGTCGTCGAGGCCGAACCGCCCCGACAAATAGTCGTAGTAGTTGTCCGGCACCCGCAGGAAGGTCAGCCCGTTGGCGGCCGCCGCGCGGGCCAGAGCGACGACATCGGTGCAGGCGAATGCGACGTGCTGAGGCAGGTCGGCCCCGTCGAGGATGTGTGGGGCGACATTGAGCGGCAACCGCACCGAGCAGTCGGCATTGCGCATGACCTGGCTGCGGACCAATCCACTCGGGCCGGGAACCTCCGCGGGGGCGTCGGCGGACAGGCCGAACACACTGGTGAGAAACAGGACGGCGTCTTCGGCGGTCTGCCACGGCTGAGACAGATTGACGTGGTCGATCGCCCGTACCGGCGTCGTCACCTGGTCGACGCCCCCGTCGAACTCGGCCGCCCAGGCGGGCTCCGCGGTGTCGCAGGAGGTCCAGAAGAACGCGGTGCCGTCGGGGGCCACGGCAGCACCCAGCGGTTGTTCGGTGGCGTAGGTGCGCCGGTACGCGATCGGCGCCATCAGTTCGGCAGCCCGGGCGGTGGTTGCGTCGGCGTCGGGCACCTGCAGTCCGACCGCAGCGACGTGCGGCACCTGATCGCGGGCCTGCTGCTCGTTGAGCACGACGCGCGCCTCCCCCGCCGACCACAGCGATACCGGCTTGCGGCGGTGCCGTCCCCGCGGGGTGAAACCGAGCTGGCCCAGCATCACCTCGACCTCACTGGTGTCCTCGGCCTTGATCTCGACGAAGTCGAAACCCGTGGGCGGCTTGGCCTCGGTCAGCCCGTGCGTCACGTGGTCGGCCAGCCACAGCAGCGACCGCAGCGCGTGGACAGCGGTGTGGCCCGGGTCGGTCTGCCGGAACGTGTCGTTGAAGACCTCCAACGACAGCGGCCCGGAGTAGCCGGCAGCCAGGGTGTGCCGGACGAAGGTGGGCAGGTCGAAGGCCCCCTCGCCGGGGAACAGCCGGTGATGCCGGCTCCACGACAAGACGTCCATGGAGAGTGCGGGGGCGTCGGCCAATTGCAGGTAGAAGATCTTCTCCCCGTCGATCCCCTCGATGGCCGCCGGGTCGTGGCCGCGGGAGAGCACATGGAAACTGTCCAGGCACACACCGACATTCGGATGGTCGGCGAGTTCGACGATGCGCCACGCGCGCCGGTAGTCGTCGACGAACCGACCCCACGCCAGCGCCTCGAACGCGATGCGGATGCCGTAGTGAGCCGCGACGTCGCCGATGCGGCGCAACTGGTCCGCCGAGACCTCGTCGGAGTCGACGGTGGCGGTCGCCACGTTGCTGCACACCAGAACGGTGTCGATGCCGAGCCGCTGCGCGGTGGCAAACGTCGCGGCGGCACGTCGCAGGTTGTCGATGAACGTCGCCTCGTCGACGCCTTCGAGGTCACGCAGCGGCTGGTAGAGGTCCAGGCTCAAACCCAGCCTGCGGGCCAGGTGACGGATTTCCTCGGGCGAGTGATCGCTGGCGATCAGATCGGGTTCGAAGATCTCGACGCCGTCGAAACCCGCGGCGGCGCAGGCGTGCAGCTTCTCGACCAGCGAGCCGGACAGCGAGACGGTGGCGATCGACATCCTCATGGCGTCGTAATGTACCAATTAGTTCATTAGAGCGGAAGAGGACGACGGGAGATGACCGGCCGCCCAGTAAGCTCACCGGTCATGGCCGCCAAGCCCAAAGCCGAGCTGCAACGCGATGCCGAACGCACGCGCGCGGAGCTGCTCGAGGTGGCCACCGAGGTGTTCGCCGAGTCGGGCTATTCGGGCGCCCGCGTCGACGAGATCGCCGAGCGCACCCGCACCACCAAGCGGATGATCTACTACTACTTCGGCGGCAAAGAGCAGCTCTACCTGGCCGTTCTGGAGAACGCCTACCGCGGGATCCGCGAAGCGGAACAGAAGCTGCGGGTCGATCACGACAATCCGGTCGTCGCGATCCGCCGGCTGGCCGAGGTGACGTTCGACCACCACATCGCCCACGACGCCTTCATCCGCCTGGTGTCGATCGAGAACATCCACCGCGGCGAGTTCATTCGGCAGCTTCGTGAGCTACCCGAACTGTCCGCCCCCGCCACCTCTCTACTCGACGAGATCCTGCGCGACGGCCGCGCCGCCGGCATGTTCCGCGAGGACGTCGACGCCCTCGACGTACACCTGGTGATCAGCTCCTACTGCGTATTCCAGGTGGCCAATCGCTACACCTTCGGCTACCTGTTCGGCACCGACCTCACCGAGACGTCACGTCGGGCCCACCTGCGTCGCATGCTCGGCGACGTGGTGGTCGGCTGGCTCACCAGCCAAGCCTGAACCGCCCCAACCAGAGATCCACCTCACACCGCGCCCTTGACGCGATCGGCATCACAGTGCTCTACTTTCCGTACGAACCAGTTAGTACATTAGGAAGCGAGAGAGCATGACACAGCGGCCGCCCTACTTGGCGGGCCTCATCGGCACCGGCGTCGGCCCCTCGCTGACTCCTGCGCTGCACATGGCCGAAGGCCGAGCGCAGGGGCTCGAATACGTCTACCGCACCTTGGACCTCAACGTTCTCGGGCTGTCCCCCGAGCAGGTCGGCGAGATGCTCACGTGGGCCCGCAGGCTCGGCTACGACGGCCTCAACATCACCCACCCCTGCAAGCAGCTCGTCGTCGGTCACCTCGACGACATCGACGCCAGCGCCCGCACCCTCGGCGCGGTCAACACCGTGGTGTTCCGCGACGGCCGGGCTGTCGGCTACAACACCGACACCACCGGTTTCGCACACGGTTTCGCCGAAGGGCTGCCCGGCGCCGCCACCGGATCGGTGGTCCTGGTGGGCGCAGGCGGCGCGGGCACCGCGGTCGCCGACGCCCTCTTACGCCTGGGCACCGCCCACCTGAGCATCGTCGATCTCGACGTCGACCGGGCCTCGACACTCGCCCACGAACTCACTGACCGTCACCCGGACGCGCGCGTCGAGGCTTCGTCGTTCGACAAGCTCTCGGTCCTGCTGCCCAACACGGACGGCCTCGTGCACGCCACCCCGACCGGCATGGCCGAGCACCCCGGCGTGGCCTTCGACACCGCTCTGCTGCACCCCGACATGTGGGTCGCCGACATCGTGTACCGCCCGCTGGACACCGCCCTGCTCCAGGCCGCGCGCGCCGCCGGTTGCCGGACCCTCGACGGCGGGCACATGGCGGTCTACCAGGCCGTCGACGCGTTCGCCCTGATCACCGGCGTCGCCCCCGACGCCGCCAGAATGTCCGCCCATTTCCGCGATCTCGTCTCGTAAACCGGCTCAGCCCAGCACAATTCGACTTTGAGGAGTACACCATGACCACTACTGCCCCGCACCCTCCGGACGCCTCGACCGGGCGGACCCCCCGGCGCGCCGCGCTGGCCAGCTTCATGGGCAGCGCCGTCGAGTACTACGACTTCTTCCTGTTCGGCTCGGCAGCAGCGCTGATCTTCCCGCACGTGTTCTTTCCGTCCGGCGACAAGGCGGCATTGGTCATGTCGTTCGCCACCTTCGGATTCGCCTACATCGCCCGCCCTATCGGCGCATTCGTCCTGGGGCATTTCGGCGACCGGGTCGGCCGCCAGCGGGTCCTGATGTTCACCCTCGTACTGATGGGTGTGTCGACCTTCCTGATCGGCTGCCTGCCGACCTTCGCCACCATCGGCTGGGCCGCGCCGGCACTCTTGGTGATCTGCCGTCTGATGCAAGGGTTTTCGGCAGCCGGCGAGCAAGCGGGAGCCAGCTCATTGACCCTCGAGCACTCCCCCGATGACCAGCGCGCCTATTACACGTCGTGGACCCTGACCGGAACCCAGGGCGGGCTCATCCTGGCGTCGCTGATCCTCATCCCGTTCGTCTCCCTGCCCGACGAGGACAAGTACAGCTGGGGCTGGCGGGTGCCATTCTGGATGAGCGCCGTGGTGGTCGTCGTCGCGTACTTCATCCGCCGTCGCCTGCACGAAACACCGCAATTCACCGAGGCGAAGGCCGCGGGCACCATCGCCCGGATGCCGCTGATCCCGTTGCTGCGCAACCACTGGGCCGACGTGCTGCGCGTCATCTTCTGCGCGTTCATCGCCGCGGTTTCGACAGTGTTCGGCAACCTGGCCATCGCCTACGGCAAGGAGGTGGGCCTGCCCGCCGACATCACCCTGTGGCTTGTGGTGGCGGCCAATGTCGTCGCGCTGGGAACCCAGCCCCTGTTCGGCAAGCTGGCCGACCGGATCGGGCGCAAACCGGTGTTCGTCTACGGCGCACTGTCTTCGGCGGTGATGATGCCCTTCTACATGTTGTCCATGAGCGGCGGAAACCAGGTGCTCATCTTCGCGCTTGCGGTCGCGACCTTCTCCTTCGGCTACGCCGCGGCCAACGCCGTCTGGCCGTCGTTCTACGGCGAGATGTTCTCCACCCAGGTGCGCTTCTCCGGCGTGGCGATCGGCACCCAATTAGGTTTCCTGGTCGCAGGTTTCGCGCCGTCGATCGTCACCGCGCTCGGTGGCGTCCGGGACGGCGGCTGGGTGGTGATCAGCATCTTCACCGCCGTGGTCTGCTTGATCGCCGCAGGCTCCGCGTTGACCGCCCGCGAGACCCGAGGGGTGCCCACAGCACTGCTGGGTACCCGCGAGACCGCCGACAAGACTGTCGCGCAGTGAGTTCGAAAGAGCCCGTCATGAAGATCACCGACACCAATCCCGACAGCGCCTCGGCGAGCCAGGCCGAGATCAACGCCGAGATGGCCGCCATCGAAACCAGTTACCTGCAGTCCGGCATCGAGGAAACCCAGCCGCGGTTGGACTACGCACCGTACCGCAGCAGCCTGCTTCGTCACCCCACCAAGGACTTGCACCACGCTGATCCCGAGACCCTCGAGCTGCACGCTCCGGTGTTCGGCGCCCGCGACGTGCACCCGCTGGAATCCGATTTGACCATCGCACACCACGGTGACCCGATCGGCGAGCGCATCGTCGTCACCGGACGCATCGTCGACGGCGCTGGCCGGCCGGTGCGCCGCCAACTCGTCGAGATCTGGCAGGCCAACGCGGCAGGCCGCTACATCCACAAGCGCGATCAGCATCGGGCGCCTGTGGACCCCAACTTCACCGGCGTCGGTCGCTGCCTCACCGACAACGACGGCACGTACCGGTTCACCACGATCAAACCGGGCCCATACCCGTGGAAAAATCACCACAATGCATGGCGGCCCGCGCACATTCACTTCTCGCTGTTCGGTACTGATTTCACGCAGCGGATGATCACCCAGATGTACTTCCCCGGCGACCCGTTGTTCGCGCTGGACCCGATCTATCAGTCGATCACCGACGCCAAGGCCCGCGACCGGCTCGTCGCCACCTACGACCACGACGTCACCACGCACGAGTGGTGCACCGGCTACCGCTGGGACATCGTCCTGACCGGTTCGCAGCGCACGCATTTCGAGGAGGACCACTGATGGGCGCCACGCCACAGGAAGCCCTGCTGACGGCCACCCCGGGCCAGACCATCGGCCCCTTCTACGGTTACGCGCTGCCGTTCGAACGCGGCAACGAGCTCGTCCCGCCGGGTATCCCGGGTGCCATCCGATTCCACGGCACGGTCACCGACGGTGACGGCAGACCGGTGCCCGACGTGATGCTGGAGATCTGGCAGACCGACGCCGAGGGCAACGTTGCACGCACCGCGGGTTCGCTTCGCCGCGACGGCTGGACGTTCACCGGGTTCGGCCGGGTCGCCACCGACGACGAAGGCCACTTCGGTTTCAGCACAGTCGAACCCGGCGCCACCGATCCAGGCCGTGCCCCGTTCATCGCCGTCACCGTGTTCGGGCGCGGCTTGCTCAACCGCCTGTTCACCCGCGCTTACGTGCCCGGGCCGGGCTGTGCCACCGAACCACTGCTGGCCGGTCTGCCCGCGGACCGCAGGCAGACGTTGATCGCCGAGCGCGACGCGCAGGGCCTGCGCTTCGACATCCGGCTGCAGGGTCGCGACGAGACGGTCTTCCTGCGGTATCCGGGTCAGTGAGCGACCTGTTCTGGCCCGGCGACCACCGAGCCGGCCCCGTGATGAGCGAGGCGGCGTTCCTCGGCGCGCTGGTGGCGGCCGAAAATTCCTGGCTGGCAACCCTCGTCGCAGTGGGCCTGGCACCGCGGACGGCGACCACCGAGCTCGGCACGCTGGTCGGTCGGACGGACCTGGACGCGATCGCCGCAGGCGCCGAACGTGACGGCAATCCCGTCACCGGTCTGGTCGGCCTGTTGCGATCACGGGCAGGCGTCGAGGCAGCGCGGTGGCTGCACCGCGGACTGACCAGCCAGGATGTGCTCGATACCGCCCTGATGCTGTGTCTGCGCGACGCCTTGGCGGCGGTGCGCCGAGACCTCGTCTCGCAGGCGCGCTGCCTGGTGGAGCTGATCGAAACGCACCGTGCCGCACCGATGCTCACCCATACCCTGACCCAGCCGGCCTTGCCCGGCACCGCGGGTCGCAAGTTCGCGATCTGGCTCACCGCCGTCCTCGATACGGGTGACACGCTCGATTCCGTACCTGCGCCTGCGGTTTCGGCAGGCGGTGCGGCGGGCACCTTGGCCGCGACCACCGAGCTCACCGGATCAGCACAGACAGCGCTGCAGCTCGTCGAACAGTGGGCGGCCGCACTGGGTTTGGCGCCTGCGGCGCCCTGGCACACCACGCGGTCACCCATCACCCGGGCCGGTGACGCTCTGGTCGGGTGCTGCGACGCCTGGGGGCATATCGCCAACGACGTCGCCGCCGGGGTCCGCACCGGCGAGCTGGCCGAAAGCTCCGGAGGCGGGTCGTCGACCATGCCGCACAAGAACAATCCTGTGCTGACGGTGCTGTTGCGCCGCGCCGCCCTCACCGCGCCACCCTTGGGCGCCACGTTGCACGCGGCGTCGGCCGCCAGCGTCGACGAACGCGCCGACGGGGGCTGGCATGCCGAATGGGCCACCGTGGCCACGCTGGCCCGTCGCACCGTGGTGGCCGGTTCACAGGCCACCGACCTGCTGACCGGGCTGCAGGTCAACTCACCACGCGCTGCTGCCAATCAAGCTGCGGCACAAGGTATTTACGACGAACAGCAGACCATGAGCACGTTGGCCGAGAAGCCGCCCGCGGCGGACTACCTGGGTGCCACCGAGGCACTCATCGACATCGCGGTACGTCGGGCACGCCAGTATCTGAAGGAGACGTCATGAGCACCTACGACGACGGCATGGCGGTGCGCCGCGAGGTGCTCGGCGACGCGCACGTCGACCACGCCACCGCAGCCACCACGGAGTTCACAGCCGACTTCCAGGATCTGATCACCCGCTACGCCTGGGGCGAGATCTGGACCCGTCCGGGCCTGGACCGGCGCAGCCGGTCGCTGATCACGCTCACCGCCATGGTCGCCCGCGCCCACCACGACGAACTGGCCATGCACGTCCGTGCCGCGCGGCGCAACGGTGTCACCGTGGAAGAGATCAAAGAGCTGCTGCTGCAGACCGCGATCTATTGCAGCGTCCCCGACGCCAACACCGCATTCCGGATCGCGAGCCGTGTGCTCGCCGAGGACGGCGAGATCTGACCGACGTAGGGTGAGCCGCATGCGCATCGCCATGACCGTCGGGGCTGCAACTGCCGCCGCCGCGTTGACGCTGGCGCCGACGGCGGCTGCCGACAGCGAGGGCGCGCTGGCCGACGGCCAGGTGCTGACCGCGTTCGACACGCAGGATCCCGCCATCGGGCGGTTGGATCCCCAGCTGCTGGCCGCCATCCAGCACGCCACCACGGCCGCTGCGGCGGACGGCGTCACCATGACGATCAACTCGGGATGGCGTTCGCCCGAGTTCCAACAACGGTTGCTGGACCAGGCGGTACAGACCTACGGGAGCATGGCGGCCGCACGTCAGTATGTGCAGACGCCCGAGCAGTCCAAGCACGTCACGGGCCAGGCAGTCGACGTGGGCGGCCCAGGCGCCGATCAATGGCTCATCGCCAACGGCGCGCGGTTCGGCCTGTGCCGTATCTATGCCAACGAGCTGTGGCATTTCGAGCTGGCCGCCGACCCGTTCGGCGCGTGTCCCCCGTTGCTGCCCGACGCGGCGGGCTGACAACACCTATAGGCTCATGCCCCGTGCGCGCCGTGCTGATCGTCAATCCGAACGCGACGTCGACCACTCCTGCCGGGCGTGACCTTCTGGCCCACGCCCTGGAAAGCCGGGTGAAGCTGACCGTCGTCCACACCGACCACCGCGGCCATGCCATCGAGATCGCTCGCGATGCCACCCGCGACGGCGTCGACGTCCTCATCGTCCACGGCGGTGACGGCACGGTGAACGAGGTGGTCAACGGCATTCTGGGGCATTCCGGCGGTCGGCCCGACGCCGACGCGGCGCCGGCGGTAGCGGTGGTTCCTGGCGGCTCGGCCAACGTCTTCGCCCGGGCGCTCGGCATCAGCCCGGACCCGATCGAAGCCACCAATCAGCTCGTCGACCTGCTCAGCGATTACCGGCGGGGCGGCAAGTGGCGCCGGATCGGGCTGATGGACTGCGGTGAACGCTGGGCGGTGTTCACCGCAGGGATGGGTGTCGACGGGGCCGTGGTCGCCGCGGTGGAGGCTCAGCGGGCCAAAGGCCGCAAGGTCACCGCATCCCGCTACATCCGCGTGGCGGTACGCGAAGTGCTGGCCAGTGCCCGCAGGGAACCGACGCTGACTCTCCAGCTGCCCGGCGCTGAGCCCGTCGCGGGCGTGCACTTCGTGTTCGTGTCCAACTCCAGCCCGTGGACCTACGCCAACAGCAGGCCGGTGTGGACCAACCCCGACACCACGTTCGAGACCGGGCTGGGCGTGTTCGCGACGACCAGCATGAATGTGTGGGCCAATCTGAAGCTCGTGCGGCAGATGGTCTCTCGCAAGCCACGCATCGCCGGCAAGCACCTGATCCGTGACGACGACGTGACGAGCGTGACAGTGACGAGCGACACGCCGGTTGCATGCCAGATCGACGGTGATTTCGCCGGACTGCGCGAAACTATGACGTTCACAGCTGTCCCGGAGGCCCTCGGCGTTGTCGCGCCACTCGCGAAAACCTCTTGACCTGCGATAACCGACCCGCTACCGTCGTTTTAAGGCGCAGGTGAGTTGAGCCTAGTACAACCGAGTAAGGGTTCTGGTAACAGGTCGGGCAAGTGACATTGCGCACTTGTTAACTCGCGAGTATTGACATCTGTTCAGCCTGTGAAAGCATCGGATGCAACAGTGCAGAAACATTTCGTATGCACGCGTTAACAGCCGAAGAAAAAGCTCGTGCGCTTCGCTGCGCACACATACATATCTGACAAGGAGTTAGACCAATGGATTGGCGCCACAAGGCTGTCTGTCGCGACGAGGATCCCGAGCTGTTCTTCCCGGTCGGAAACAGCGGACCGGCGCTCGCGCAGATCGCTGACGCGAAGCTCGTGTGCAACCGTTGCCCGGTGACCACCGAGTGCCTCAGCTGGGCATTGGAATCCGGCCAGGACGCCGGCGTCTGGGGTGGCATGAGCGAGGACGAGCGTCGCGCGCTGAAGCGTCGCAACGCCCGCACCAAGGCGCGCACCAGCGTGTAACCCCCCGCCTGTGCCAACAGGTTGCTACGGCCTCGACGAAATTCGTCGGGGCCGTAACTCTTTTTTGACGAATTCGATAGCAAATTGCGTTACGACAATCACATTGCGAATCGCAGCGAAACTGTGCATTCGGCGTAGCCGACGTCCTTACTGAATACCCCGGGTGCGTCGGCCGATCGGCACCCGCAGCACCACGTCGGTACCGCCGTCGGGCGCATCGTGCATCCCCAGTGATCCGTCGAGCTCCGCCGAGACCAGCGTCCGCACGATCTGCAGCCCGAGCCGGTCGGACTTCTCCAGGCTGAACCCCGCAGGCAGGCCGCGGCCGTCGTCGTGGACCACCACGTCGAGCCAGCGGGCCGATCGCTCCGAGCGGATGGTCACACAACCGTGCGGCGCCTTGACGTCGAAGGCGTGCTCGATGGCGTTCTGGACCAGTTCGGTGATCACCATGACCAGCGCGGTGGCCCGGTCGGCGTCCAGCACACCCAGATCTCCCACGCGGTTGATCCGGATCGGAGTGTCCACCGACGCCACGTCGTTCATGATCGGCAGGATCCGGTCCACCACCTCGTCGAGGTTGACCTCCTCGTCGACCGACATCGACAGCGCGTCGTGCACCAGCGCGATCGACGTCACCCGACGCACCGATTCGATCAGCGCCTCACGTGCTTCGACGTTGTTGGTGCGCCGCGCCTGCAACCTCAGCAGCGCAGCGACGGTCTGCAGGTTGTTCTTCACCCGGTGGTGGATCTCCCGGATGGTGGCGTCCTTGCTCAGCAGCGCGCGGTCGCGGCGCTTGACCTCGGTGACATCGCGGATGAGCACAGCGGCCCCCACAGCCGACCCGTGCACCACCAACGGCAGGGTGCGCAGCAGCACCGCCGCGCCGCCCGCGTCGACCTCCATGCGCATGCTGGAGCCGCCTGCGAGCGAATCCCGCACATGGTTGGCCAGTTCCTGGGCCTCGAACGGATCGGAAATCAGCGGACGGGTGGTGGCGACGAGGTTGTGCCCGTCGAGTTCGGAGGCCAGACCCATCCGGTGATACGCCGAGATGGCGTTGGGGCTGGCGTAGACGACGTCACCGACTTCGTCGAGCCGGATGAATCCGTCGCCCGCTCGGGGGCTGGACCGCGACATGGCCAGATCACCCACGTTGGGGAAGGTGCCCTCGGCCAGCATGTGCAGCAAGTCCCCCGCACAGTTCAGGTAGGCGCCCTCCAGCGGGCTTGCGAGCCGCCGGGCGGCCAGCGCGGTCTGATGGGTCAGCACTGCGACGACCTGGTCACGGTGCCGTACCGGGACCGCCTCTACATTCAGCCCTGGCACATCCTGAAGGTGCTGCTGCCCGTCGGTGCCCGCAGCGATCGCACCGGATTCGAAGGCCGTGGTCACCACGGGAAGGTCGTCGGCAGCGGCGAGGGTCCCGACCGAGTCGGCGAGCAGTACCGTCGGCGCCGTGTTGGGCCGCACCTGCGCGACGCACACGAGGACGCCGTCGTCGCGGCGCACCCACATCAGGTAGTCGGCGAACGAGAGGTCTGCCAGCAGCTGCCACTCACCCACCACCGCATGCAGGTGGTCGACCGCGCTTCCGGGCAGGATGGTGTGCTCGGCCAGCAGGTCACCGAGAGTGGACATCAGCCAACTTCATGCAGGCGAGGAGCATTCACACCCTGAGCGTCAGTCGATCACCGCGATCAGATCGCCGGCTTGGATCACGTCGCCCTCGGCCACGTTCACCTTCGTCACGGTGCCCGCGACCTCGGCAAGGACGGGGATTTCCATCTTCATCGACTCGAGCAGCACCAGAGTGTCACCCTCACCGATCTGGTCGCCCTCGTGGACCACGACCTCGAGCACACTGGCCACGATCTCAGCGCGAACGTCCTCGGCCATTCTTCACCCCACTCACTCTGGCTGCTGTCTGTATCCGGGCTATATCGAACCACAAGACCGGGTGGACGGTGCTGTAGCCGGGCCGTGAGACACTGGGGAGCAAGCTCTCGAACATCTGGAGGAACATCATGGCCAAGCGTGGCCGCAAGAAGCGCGATCGTAAGCATTCACAGGCGAACCACGGCAAGCGTCCCAACGCCGGTTCGAAGTCAGTGCGCTGACCGCGTCAACCGCGATCTGAAGGCCGGGCCATACGCCCGGCCTTCATGCATTAAACGGCCTTGTCCAGGCCTTTCATCGCCTCAGCCCCGGATGATCGTGGTGCGGCTGATCTCGATGCGCAGCCGCTCCCGCAGGCTGTCAGGCGCTTTCTCGCCGCTGCACCTGCTGGCGATCAGCCGCTTCACCCGCTCCTCGACGCCGTAGTGGCGAAGGCAGGCCGGGCATTCTTCGAGATGGTGCTTGAGCTTGTCCCGGCTTTCGGGCGTGCACTCGCCGTCCAGCAGCGTCCATACCTCGGCGATCACCGCCGCGCATTCGGGATGTTCGGGGTCGACGGGACCGATGGGAGGCGTCCAGCGCTCATTTTCGTCGAAGTCGCTCATGACGACACTCCCTCCGGTGCGCCAACCTGCTCACCTCGGATGAAGCCGCGATCGCGGGCCACATCGGCCAGCAGATCGCGCAGTTGCTTGCGACCGCGGTGTAGCCGGGACATCACGGTCCCGATCGGCGTATCCATAATCTCGGCGATCTCCTTGTAGGGGAATCCCTCGACGTCGGCGTAGTACACCGCCATCCTGAACTCCTCGGGCAGTGCCTGCAACGCAGCCTTGATCTCCGTGTCGGGCAGCGCCTCGAGTGCCTCGACCTCCGCTGAGCGCAGGCCGGTCGAGGAATGCTCGGCGTTGGACGCCAGCTGCCAGTCGGTGATCTCGTCCGTCGGATACTCCGACGGCTGCCGCTGTTTCTTGCGGTAGCTGTTGATGTAGGTGTTGGTCAGGATGCGATACAGCCACGCCTTGAGGTTGGTGCCCTCGCGGAACGACCGGAAGCCGGCATAGGCCTTGACCATGGTTTCCTGCAGCAGGTCCTCGGCGTCGGCCGGGTTGCGCGTCATGCGCAGCGCACCGCCGTACAGCTGGTCCAGCAGCGGGATGGCATCCCGCTCGAACCGTGCGGTGAGCTCCGCATCGGTTTCCTGCGGCTCGGACATAGCCCGCTCGTCGACGTCAGTCATGGTGCGGAACACCGTCCCTTCTGTCGCGGCGCCGCCGAACTGCCCGAAATCAATCGAACGTTCAAGGCACACGGTTGGCACCAAAATTCCCCTTCCGATCCTAGAGCGTGCTACCGACAGGTAGCTCCGGCGAGCACCCTGTCACCGAAGCTGCATGCAACAACAGCACACAGGGCGCAGTGTGTTCCCGGGCGGTTTCGGGTGATTTTCGGGCTAACCTGGCCCGGTGGCACGCGCAGCGACCCCGGCCATCGCGGCTCTCGTCGCAGCCGGTATCGACCATGAAGTGGTGCAATACCACCACGACCCGCGCAATGAATCGTTCGGCGCGGAAGCCGTCGCCGAGCTCGCGGCGGCAGGCATCATCGCCGAGCAGGTGTTCAAAACCCTCGTCATCGCCCTGCCCAAAGGCCTGGCGGTGGCTGTGGTTCCGGTGCCGGCCAAGCTGTCGCTGAAGGCGGCGGCCGCCGCCCTGGGGGTGTCGAAGGCCGAGATGGCCGACCCGGCCGCGGCACAGCGTTCGTCGGGATATGTGCTCGGCGGAATTTCGCCCCTGGGTCAGCGCAAGCCTCTGCCGACCGTCGTGGACGCCTCGGCGTTGCATTTCGAGCGGGTGTTGTGCAGTGCAGGCAAGCGCGGCTGGGATGTGGCGCTGGCACCGGCCGATCTGATCCGCGCCACCGACGCGGTGACCGCGGAGATCACCGCTTAGTTGATGTCCGACGGGTGATGCGCCAGCGGCGTCACGTGGATGTCCATGTAGGGGAACAGCGGTAGACCCGAGATCAGCGTGTGCAGCTCGTCGTTGGACTCGACGTCGAAGATCGAGAAGTTCGAGTACTCCCCGACGATCCGCCAGATATGCGGCCACTTGCCCGACCGCTGCAACTGCTGCGAGTAGGCCTTCTCGCGCGCAACGGTCTGCGCGACCAGGTCGGGATCCATGTCGTGGGGAATGTGGACGTCCATGCGGACGTGAAACAGCATCAGGCACGCACCGGGTCGAGCACGAACCCGTACTGCACCTTCACGCTGCCGTCCGGCTGCGCGACCGGATCCAGCATGAGCTCGGGCTTGACCGCGTCGGCGATGTCGTCGCCGTTGTGCGGGTCGCCGGGGAAATACAGCTGCGCGGTGAGCATTTCGTGTCCGGGCGCGGACACCTTGACGTGCAGATGGGCCGGCCGCCAGGCATGCCAGCCTGCCGCCGCGATGAGCTTGCCGCACGAGCCGTCGGTCGGGATCTGGTAGGGCGCGGGCCGGATGGTGGTGATCCGGAAGCGGCCGTCGGCGCCGGTGGAGATGCTGCCGCGCAGATTCCACTGCGGGATGCCCGGGGCGAACTGCGAGTAGAACCCGTCGGAATCGGCATGCCACAGTTCGACCTTGCCCGCCAACGGTTTTCCGTCGGTCGAGGTGATCTGCCCCTCCCACACCAGCGGTGTCCCCGCTTCGCCGTCGCGCATCGGCAACGTCGCGTCGGCACCGAGTTCCGGTGCGTCGGGAACGTAGTACGGGCCCTCGATGCTGCCCTTGTTGCCGTGCCGGTGCGACGTCGCCACGTCCTCGATGACGTGCTCGACCCAGACGTCGAGGAACAGCGGCCACTCCCCGTCCTGGCCGACGCCGATGAGCCACGCCTTCAATGCGTTGTACTCGTCGTAGCTGACCCGGTGACGTCGGATGGTCGCGTGCACGGCGTCGAGGACTTCTCGGGCCAGCATGTCGACCCGCTCCGCCGGGACGTCGCGCACTGCCTCGAACGGTGACTTGTCGGTGTGGAACCGCTCGGTGGCCGATGCTCCGGACGCGGCGGCCGAGGCCTTCTCGGTGGTGGTCATGGTCAATTCCTCATCTGATTGGCGCGTTTTGTGGAGTTTCAGCCGGACCGCGAGCGCGTAAGACGGCTCACAGGTCGGTGCGGTAGGCGGCGAGCTTGTCGGGGTCGATGTCGATGCCGAGGCCGGCGCCGGGTGGGCGGTGCAGGTACCCGTCGCTGATCTGCAACGGCTGGGTCAGCAGGTCGTCGTTCATGTCGAGGAAGTTCGACAGTTCGCCGGCGTAGCGGGTGGTGAGCGGGAACGCGGCGCCGAAGGCCACGGCACACGCGGTGCCGATCTGACCGTCGATCTGGTTGCCCATCACCACCTCCACACCGAGTCCCTCGGCGAGGTGCAGCACCCGCGCCGAGCCGGTGAAGCCCGTACGTGCGGTCTTGATGCTGATCGCGGTCGCCGAGCCGGCGAGCACCTCACGGGTCACGTCGGCCGGGGTCGGCACCGATTCGTCGGCGATGAACGGCACGTCGAGCTGCCCGACGAGCCAGCGTCTGCCGATCACGTCGTCGGCCGGGCACAGCTCCTCGGCGAACAGCAGACCGAGGTCGGCCATCTCCTTCATGGCGCGCAGCGATTCGGCGGCCGACCAGCCGCGGTTGCCGTCGACGTAGAGCTCGACGGTGTCACCGAAACGTTCCCGCAGCGCCCGCACGACGGCGGTGTCCAACGAGACCGGCCTGCGGCCGACCTTCACCTTGAAGGTGGTGATGCCGTACTGGTCGCGCATCCGCTCGGCCTCGGCGACCATGCGGGACGGCTCGTCGAAGCCGAGCATGTGGCTGACCCGCATGCGGTCGGTGAAGCCGCCGAGCAGATCGGTGACGGGAAGGCCGAGGGTGCGCCCGAGTGCGTCCCACATCGCCATGTCGACGGCGGCCTTGGCGGTCGGGTTGCCGACGGTGCGGGCCATCCGGGCCGCGGCGACTTCCCGCTCGGTCAGGGCCAGGCCGACGAGCTCAGCGGCGAAGATCCCGTCGATCACCGCGATGATGCCACGCTGGGTCTCGCCGTAGGTGAAGGGCCGCGGCGGCGCCTCGGCAACGCCGACGATGCCGTCGTCGGTGTGCACCCGCACGAGCACATGCTCGGCGGCGTGCACCTCTCCGGAGGCGAAACGCAGCGGTTTGCGATACGGCACAGTGAACGGGATGGCCTCGATCCGGGTGATCTTCATCTTTGTCCCCCAACGGAATCGGTGAGAAGAGCGGTGGTGAGCAGGTCGAGCACGGCTTGCAGCAGCGGGTTGTCCTCGCCGGTGCGCCAGGCCAGCGACAGCTCCACGTCCTGGGCGTCGAGCAAGTCACGGAACACGAGCCCGTCGAGCGGCAGCGCCCGCACCGACTGCGGCACCACTGCGACGCCGAGCCCCGCGGCGACCAACGCGAGCAGAACAGCGGTACCCGGGGCCCGGTGCTCCTGGTGCGGTGCGTAGCCGGCCTCGCGGCAGCTGCGCAGCACGGCCGCGTTGACGGCCGAGTCCCGGCTGCCGTAGACGACGAACGGCTCGTCGCGCAGGTCCGACATGGAGACGACGGGCTCGACCGCGAGCCGGTGGTCCACCGACACCGCGAGGATGAGCGGTTCGACCTCGATGGTGCGCAGCTCCACGTCCGCACCGACGGCAGGGGGACGCAGCACGCCGAGGTCGAGCGCTCCCGCCCGCAGCGCATCGCACTGGTCGGGGGTGAGCATGTCGGCCCGGATCTCCAGGGCGACATCGGGCAACTCGCGCTTGACCACCCGGGCGATGCGCGGCAGATGCGAAAATGCCGCTGTCCCCGTCAACCCGAGCCGGATCAGCCCGCTGCGCCCGGCCGCGATGCGCCGCACTCCGCGCACCGCGTCGTCGACCCCGCCGAGGATGCGGGCGGCCTCGGTCTGCAGGAACTCCCCCGCCGCGGTCAGCACGACCTGGCGGGTGGTGCGGTTGAACAGGGTCACGTCGAGTTCGGCTTCCAGCTGCCGGATCGCATAGGACAGCGCGGGTTGCGCGACGTGCAGCTGCTCCGCGGCCTGCCCGAAGTGGCACGTCTCGGCGACGGCTGCGAAGTAGCGCAGGTGCCGAAGCTCCATGTCACCTCCTGGGTTTCGCCGCCTCGTCATGTGACCAGGGACACTGAATCCAGGCTAGGAGCGCGATCCATACATAACAAGGACACAGTTTCGCTCCATTAATCACTCTCATCGATCAATAAAGCCCTGGGCCAGGACTAGCAATAGGCCTGGTGTGACGGGCACCACGCGATGGGAGGGTGCCAATATCCGACCTGCTGGAGGCACCCATGAGCGCATCGACCACCGAGCATCTGCACCACGTCGAGACCGTGCTGGCCGACGCGGTGATCGACGACCGAGGGGCCGGGATCTACCGCGCCAACCGCCGGATCTTCACCGACGAGGACCTCTTCGAACTGGAGATGAAGCACATCTTCGAGGGCAATTGGATCTACCTGGCGCATGAGAGCCAGCTGCCCAACCCAGGCGACTACTTCACCACCTACATCGGCCGCCAGCCAGTGGTCATCACGCGTGACCGCGACGGCGAGCTGCACTGTCTCATCAATGCCTGCGCGCACCGCGGCGCGATGATCTGCCGGCGCAAGACCGACAACAGGATGACACTGACATGCCCGTTCCACGGGTGGACGTTCCGCAACGACGGCTCGCTGCTGAAGGTCAAGGATCCCGAAGACGCCGGCTACCCGGACACCTTCAATTCGGGCGGCTCGCACAACATGACTGCGGTCGCGAAATTCGACAGCTACCGCGGCTTCTTGTTCGGCAGCCTCAATGCCGATGTGCTGCCGCTGACCGAACACCTCGGCGACGCGACGACCGTGATCGACATGCTCGTCGATCAGTCGCCCGACGGTCTTGAGGTACTCCGCGGATCGTCGACGTACACCTACGACGGCAACTGGAAAGTGCAGGCGGAGAACGGCGCCGACGGCTACCACGTCACCGCCACCCACTGGAACTACGCGGCCACCACCAGCAGGCGCGGCACCGGCGAATCCACCAACGACGCCAAGGTGCTCGACGCCGGAGGGTGGGGCAAGTCCGGCGGCGGCTACTGGTCATTCCCGCACGGGCACCTGTGCCTGTGGACGTGGGCGGCCAACCCACAGGACCGCCCACTGTGGGATCAGCTCGACGCACTCAAGGCCCAGCACGGCGAAGCCAAGGGCGAGTTCATGGTGAAAGGCTCACGCAATCTCTGCCTGTACCCGAATCTGTATCTGATGGACCAGTTTTCGACGCAGATCCGGCATTTCCGCCCGATCGCGCCGGACAAGACCGAGGTCACCATCTACTGCATCGCCCCCAAAGGCGAGAGCGACACCGCCCGGGCCCAACGGATCCGGCAGTACGAGGACTTCTTCAACGCCTCCGGCATGGCCACACCCGACGACCTGGAGGAGTTCCGGTCCTGCCAGCTGACCTTCCGCGCAACGGCCGCACCGTGGAACGACATGAGTCGCGGTGCGCAACACTGGCTTTCCGGCCCCGACCCGCTCGCCGAGTCGCTGGGCATGCACGGCGTGGTGTCGGCCGGGGTCAAGAACGAGGACGAGGGCCTCTACCCCGTCCAGCACGGGTATTGGCTGCAGACCATGCGGGCAGCCGTGGCGAACGACAGCGGGAAGTGACATGACCAGCACCGAACAGGCCGCGAAACTCATCACCCAGAACGCCATCGAGCAGTTCCTCTACCGCGAGGCCCGCTACCTCGACGACCGCGAGTTCGAGAAGTGGCTGGACTGCTACGCCGACGACGTCGTCTACTGGATGCCGTCGTGGACCGATGACGATCAACTGGTGACCGACCCGCAACGCGACATCTCGCTGATCTACTACGCCAACAAGGGTGGCCTGGCCGACCGGGTGTTTCGGATCCGCACGGAACGGTCCTCGGCGACGTCGCTGCCTGAACCGCGCACGAGCCACAACATCAGCAACGTCGAGGTCATCGAACGTCGTGGCGACCTGGTCGATGTCCGGTTCAACTGGCACACCATGTATTTCCGGTACAAGACGATCGACCCGTACTACGGCACCTCCTTCTACACCATCGACTTCTCCGGTGCGCAGCCGTTGATCCGGCGCAAGACCGTCGTGCTCAAGAACGACTACATCCACCACGTGGTGGACGTCTACCACTTCTAGGATCGCCATGACCTCAACACATTCGGTGGCCCTGGCTTTCGAGGATGGTGTCACGCGGTTCATCACCTGTCGCGACGACCAGACCGTTGCCGACGCGTCCTACCGGCAACGCATCAACATCCCGCTGGACTGCCGAGACGGGGCGTGCGGCACCTGCAAGGCGCTGTGTGAATCGGGCAGCTACGACGGTGGCAGCTACATCTCCGACGCCCTCTCCGACGACGAGGCGGCCGCGGGCTATGTGCTGCCGTGCTGCATGAAACCCAGCTCGGATCTGGTGCTGCAGATCGCCGGCACCTCCGACGTCGCCAAGACTCAGGCCGCGCGTTACACCGGCACCCTGGTGGCGTTGGATCGCTTGTCGGCCAGCACGATCCGCTTCGCGGTGGACATCCCGAACCGCAGCGAGTTGGCGTTCCTGCCGGGTCAGTACGTCAACATCACCGTCCCGGGCAGCGGCGAAACGCGCTCATATTCGTTCGCCAACGCCCCGCACGACGACCGCCTGACCTTTCTCGTGAAACTCAGCCCGGGCGGGCTGATGTCGGAGTACCTGGCTCAGCGCGCCGCCGTCGGCGACGAGATCACGTTCACCGGCCCGCACGGATCGTTCTTCCTGCGCGAGGCGGACCGACCGGTGCTCATGCTGGCCGGTGGCACCGGGCTGGCGCCGATCCTGTCGATGCTGCGCACGTTGGCAGCAGCAGGCAGCCACCGCAAGATCCACCTGATCTACGGCGTCAAATCCGACGCCGACGTGGTCGAAACCGCCGCCCTGACCGAGATCGCCGGGACGTTACCGGGTTTCACGTGGGAGCACTGCGTATCCGACCCGGCTAGCACCGCAGCCAACAAGGGCCGGGTGATGACCCTGATGCGCCCCGAGCAGCTCTACCACGGCGACGTCGCGGTATATCTGTGCGGCCCACCGGCAATGGTCGACTCGGTGCGCGGGCACATCGCCGGGTTCGGGATCGACGTGAGCGGATTCTTCTACGAAAAGTTCGCGCTCGCCCGCGGTGACAAACTCGCGCCCGCGCACGACATTCCCTCGGCGTCCCCCACCGAGATCCTGCTGAGCGCACCCGACGCCCGCGCGATCGCCGGCCAGACGGTCCTGCCTGCCGCCGACATCGCGGCAGGCCGACGTGCCGCCTCGAGCCCCCCACCCGGCCAACACCACCTGCCCGATACCGGCGAGCTCATCGCGTGCGGCGCCCGAGGCATCGCCGGGCAAGAGATCTTCGAATCAGTCGAAGCGCCCACCACCCCAACAGAACCCGTCACCGACGACGGGTACCAGATCGGCGAGGAGCATCCCGAGGTACATGAGTCCGACGCGCTGTTCGAGGCCAGGCGAGCCCTGGAACTCGGCGCTCTCGAACTGACCCTGGGCCGGTTGTCCAGCAGGCAACTGGCGGGATACCGCCTTCTTGCCGACGCCACCGTGCCGTACGTGGACGGCGACCACTTCGTCGACGCCGCCCAGTACACCGAGACCAACGCCGCCTTTCACGACTACCTGTTCACCCTCACCGGCAACGAGCATCTCCTGCACGCCTATCAGGCACTTGGTGTCAAGGGTCGGATGAGCGAGGTGCTGCGCAACGCCACGTGGTGTCACCCGCTGTGCGCGCAGGATCACGTGGACATCGTCACGGCGTTCGAGGCGGGCGACCGTGACGCCGCCCGGGCCCTCATCGTGGCGCACGCCGACCGCTCCAAGCAGACCATGCGCCGCGCCATGGCCGACGCCGAAAAATCCAGGACGGCAAAGCAACCGAAGTTCATCACACCCGGACGGTTCGCCGGCAAGGTGGTGGTGGTCACCGGCGCCGCGCAGGGCATCGGCGAACAGACTGCGCGCAGAATCAGCGCCGAGGGCGGCATGCTGGTGCTGGCCGACCGCTCGGAGCTGGTCAAGGAACTGGCCGACGAGCTGACCGCCGTGGCGGTGACGGCCGACCTCGAGCATTGGGAGGGTGCTGATTCGCTTGTTCAACAGGCTATTTCGGCATTCGGGCGGATCGATGTGCTGATCAACAACGTCGGTGGGGCCATCAACTTCAAGCCGTTCACCGAGTTCAGCGACGCCGAGATCCGTGCCGAGGTCGACCGCTCGTTGATGACCACGCTGTACGCCTGCCGGGCGGTGCTGCCGGGCATGGTGTCCCGCGGCGCGGGAACCATCGTCAACGTGTCCTCCGCGGCCACCCGAGGTATCCACCGCATCCCGTACTCGGCCGCCAAGGGCGGCATCAACGCGATCACCGCGTCGTTGGCCATGGAGTATGCCGACGCAGGGATCCGCGTCGTCGCCACCGCTCCGGGCGGCACCCAGGCTCCGCCGCGCCGGATCTCCCGCGGCACACCCGTTCCGGTCAACGACACCGAACAGGCGTGGTTCGATGCGCACATCGAGCAGACTCTCGGCTCGTCACTGATGCACCGGTACGGAACCCTCGATGAGCAGGCCGCCGCGATCTGCTTCCTGGCCTCCGACGAGGCGTCCTACATCACCGGAACGGTGCTGCCCGTGGCCGGCGGTGATCTGGGCTGAGTCTCACACCACGCGGAAGTACGGAATCGCCTCTGCCGCTTCGCCTTCGCCCAGCAGGTCGAAGGCCACGGCGACGCGTGCGCCGTACAGGTCGGCGTCCGGGTCGGCCTCGGGGAACGACGTCCACCACCACGGGCCCTCGTCGAGCTCGACGATGCCGACCGGCAGGCGGCCCGCGCCGCGCTGATGCACCACCGCCCAGCTGACGACGGTGCCGGTGCCCGCGGCCGGCACGTACTCGTAGCGGCCCGGCTCGATGGTCACGTCGAACTGTGGTGAGAGCAGCTCACCGGTGCGGGTGTCCCTGACGATCAGGAATTCGCCGCGCTTGGTGGCGTCGAGGAATGCCGCTGTCGCGTCGTCACGGGCAATGGCGAAGGCAGGCATGGGAAGTCCCTTCTAGTTGTCGGTGCCGAGGACCAGCGTGGAGTGGTAGTCGAGGATGCCGCCGTTGCCGGACACCAGCACCCGGTCGTGGTCGGCGACCTGGCGCTGCCCGCCCTGGCCGCGGGTCTGGACGACGGCCTCGTGCAGCGGGGTCATCCCCCACATGTAGAACGCGCTGAGTTCGCCGCCGCCGGTGTTGAACTTGAGTTTGCCGTTGGGCCCGATCATCCCGGGCTCGGCCATCGCCGGGCCGCCCTCCCCCTTCGGGAAGAATCCGTAGTCCTCCAGCGTGACCAGCGCGGTGAAGGTGTAGCAGTCGTAGATCTGCGCGACACCGATCTCGTCGAGCGTGGTGTCGGCCATGGCCAGCGCGCGGGGACCGGATTGTGCGGCGCCGCTGACCAATCCGAAGTCGTCGTTGCGGACCCCGGTGCGGCCCGGGTGGGCCTGCGCCCAGCCCAGCACCCGTACCGGCGGCTGCCGCAGCGCCCGGGCCCGGTCCAGCGACGTCACGATGATCGCCACGCCGCCGTTGCTCACCAGGCAGCAGTCGTACAGGTGGAACGGCTCGGCAATGTAACGGCTGGCGTGGTACTCCGGCAGTGTCAGCGGAGTGCCGTAGAAATGTGCGGCCGGGTTGAGTTGGGCCCAATCCCGTTGCGCCACCGCGATATGACCCAACTGATCGGATGTGGTGCCGTACTTCTTCATGTGTCTGCGGGCGGCCAGCGCGTACATCGTGGTCGGCGACGTGATGCCGTTGGAGGCGGTGATGCCGCCCCAGCCGCGGGGTACCGACCGGGCGGCGACGTATGCTGCCGAAGCGCTTGAGGATTCCTTGAGCGGATTGTCGGCCCACACCACCGCGATGGTGTCGGCCATGCCCGATTGCACCGCCATCGACGCGTACTGGACCATCTGCCCTGCGGTCGACCCGAATCCCTGCATGGCGGTGAGCAGTTTGAGGTCCACCAAGCCGAGCGCACCCTGCAGGTCGATGCCGACCCCGGCCTTGATACCGCCCGAGACGATGAGACCGTCGATGTCGGACAGCTCCAGCCCTGCGTCGGCCGCCGCCAGCCGGACGGCCTGCGCGGCGAACTGGCGCGCCGACCGGCCGTACACCTTGCCCTGTTCGGTGATGCCGAGTCCCGCGATGGCAGCGGTGATGTCAGTCATGGATGCTCCTTGCTTCGCTGCCACCCACTTTCGCCGGTGACATCGACGCTTGTAAACGACCGACGCGCTCACCGGGGCATGTCGCGAACGGAAACCTGCCGGTGTCGCAATCCGTGATTTACACCACTGTGGTGACACGGTTGCATGGACCACGACACCGAAAGAGAGGGTCCGGTATGACGACCAGCGTTGCCGAGCGCGCGGAGTTGCGGGCTGCGGTCCGCGACCTGCTGCAGAGTCGATGCACCGAGGCGGACGTGCGCCGGGTGATGGTCACGGACGACGGCTTCGACCGGGACCTGTGGCGACGGCTCGCCGATCAGGGCGTTGCCGGCATGATCGTCGACCAGGCCTACGGCGGTGTGGGGCTCGGTGCGCTCGACGTCGAAGCGGTCGCCGAGGAGACCGGCGCCGCGCTGCTGCCGGCCCCCTTCGTGTCCAGTGCGGTGCTGGCCACCGCGCTGATCGGTGCGACAGGCACCGATGAGGACAAGCGACGCCTGCTGCCGGGCCTGGCCGACGGCACGCGGATCGGCACCGTGGCAGTGACCGGCAGTCGGGGTTCCTGGACCGCCGACGGCGTCGCCGTACGTGCCGACGGCTGCAGCCTGACCGGCAGTGCCCACTACGTCATCTTCGGTCAGGTCGCCGACATCATCGTGGTGGTCGCCGAAACTCCCGACGGCCCGGGCATTTTCCAGGTGCAGCCCGATGCCGATGGGTTCACCCGCACCCCCGCAACGGTTTTCGACCCGACGGTGCCGCTCTCGACGTATACCTTTGACCAGGCGCCCGCGCGACGACTCGGCACCGCAGGCTGGGATGCCGTGCAGCACGCACTCGATCTCGCGACCATCGCCCTGGCCGGCGAGCAGGTCGGCGGGGCCCGGCGCATCTTCGACATCACCGTCGAATACCTCAAGACGCGCATCCAGTTCGGCCGTCCCATCGGCAGTTTCCAAGCGCTCAAACACATGGCTGCCGATCTGCTGCTCGACGTGGAATCGGCGACCTCCGCCGCCCAGCACGCCGCCTCCGAGCACGACGCGGTCAGCGAAAACGCCGCGGGTGCAATCGCACTCGCAGGCTTCACCTGCGCGGAGGCGTACCGGCACACTGCGGCGCAGGCCATCCAGATGCACGGCGGTATCGGATTCACCTGGGAACATCCGGCTCACCTGTACCTGCGCCGAGCCCGCACCGGCATCCCATTGCTCGGCGGCCCACGGCTGCACCGCGACCGCTACCTCGCTTCGAAAGGCGCCTGACATGACGGTTCCCAGTCCCGAGCAGCTGCGCGCCGAGGTCCGCGACTGGCTGGCCGCAAACTGGCGCGGCCTGCCGAAATCGGCTGACCCCTGGGTGAGTTCACCAGAGCACGTCGCGTGGCTGCAGCGCGTGCTCGACGCCGGTTATGCGGCCCCCACCTACCCGACTGAATGGTTCGGCCGGGGCTACCCCAACGCCCTGGCCGCCGTCATCGAGCAGGAGTTTCGGGCCGTCAAGGCTCCCGGGGCCAGGCAGGACAAATACAACATCCCCGCCAACACCGTGCTGGCGTTCGGCAGCGACGAGCTGAAAAGCACGTTGCTGCGCGACTTTCTGACCGAACGCAGCCGCATGTGCCTGCTCTACAGCGAGCCCGGTGCGGGTTCGGATCTGGCCGCAGTCCGCACCACCGCGGTGCGCGACGGCGACCGCTGGGTGGTCAACGGCCAGAAGGTGTGGACGTCGGGCGCCAAGACCGCCGAGTACGGCCTGCTGATCGCCCGCACCGACTGGGATGTGCCCAAACACAAAGGGCTGAGCTTCTTCATCATGCCCATGCGCCAACCCGCCATCGAGGTCCGGCCGCTGGTGCAGATCACCGGTGAATCCCATTTCAACGAGGTGTTCATCACCGACGCGTCGGTGCCCGCCACCCACCTGATCGGCGGCGAGGGCAACGGCTGGCGGGTGCTGCAGACCGCGCTGGCATACGAACGCTCCATCATGGGTGACGGGGGCCGCGCGTCGCGTAACCGCACCCGGGCCGACAACCTCATCGAATTGGCCCGCGAACACCACCGACTCGACGACCCGGTGATCCGCGACCAACTCGCCACAGTGCTGTCCTTGCGGGAACTCAACGCGCTCAACAACGCCCGCGCCAAGGCGGCCGCCACGCAGGGCACGTCGAGCTCGATCATGTCGCTCGGCAAGCTCGCGATGTCGCGCATCCTGCACGCCGAAGCCAAGCTGAAAACCGAGATCATCGGGGCCGAAGCGCTTTTGGCGGGTGCCGACAACCCCGAGGCGGACGACATCAACTTCCTGACGCTCAACGCCTACTTCACCTCGATCGGCGGCGGCACCGACCAGATCCAACGCAACATCATCGGCGAACGCGTCCTGGGACTGCCGAAGGAACCCGAAGTCGACCGGGACATCCCGTTCCGTCAGGCCCGGCGGAGCTGAGCATGGCATATGACCCGCCGCTGTCCGGTGTCCGGATCCTCGACCTCTCGACCGGGCCGATGACGGCCGTCGGTCGGCTGCTGGCCGATCTGGGTGCCGAGGTGACGCCGGTCGACCTGCGGGGGGTGACCGGGCAGGCCACCATCGGACCGCACGTCGACGCGGTACCGCTCGGGACGGCCATCGACCGCCACGGCATGAGGTCCGTCGCTGTCGACCCCACCACAGCCGGCGGGCGGCGCCGATGGACAAAGATGCTCGCCGACGCCGACATCCTGATCGAGAGCACCCGACCGGGTTCGGCGGCAGAAGCGGCGTTGGACGTGCACCGGATTCACGCCGACCACCCGGCATGCGTCATCTTGTCGCTCAGCGACTTCGGCCGCGACACCGACTTCAGCGGTTGGCAGGCGACCACCCCGGTGTTGCATGCCCTGACAAGTGAGCTGTCGCGCTCGGGGATTCCGGGCCGCGAACCGCTGGTCCCGCCGGGTGACCGGCTGCCGTACCAGGTCGCTGCCGCGCAGGCCGCGGTGATGGTCCTCAGCGTCTACCTGGACCGGTTGCGCACGGGCGCGGGCGATCTCATCGACTTCTCGATTCTCGACGGTGCCATGGCAGCCCTCGACCCGCCGTTCGGCACCGCCGGGACGGCGTCGGTCGGGGTGCCGATCAGTGCCCAACGCCGTGACTGGAACGCCGAGCGCCAGCGCTATCCCATCGTCGCGTGCAAGGACGGTCACGTCCGGATCTGCCTGCTGGCCAAACGCCAATGGCGCGGCATGTTCGAATGGATGGGCAGCCCGATCGAATTCGCCGATCCGCGGTTCGACAGCCTGCGTGAGCGGTTTGCCTCGCCGACGCTGCTCGCGGCCATCGAGCGGTTCTGCGCCGACAAGACCCGAGCCGAACTGGAGGTCGCAGGCCAGCGCCACGGTGTGCCGACCGCGGCGGTGCTGACCCTCGACGAGGCCCTGGCCACCGAACAGGTCCGCGAGCGCGGCTTTCTGCGCGACGCCGAGCTCGCCCCCGGGGTGGCGGCACCGGTTCCCGTGGGCGTCACCGAGATCGACGGCGTGCGGGCCAGTGCGCTCAACGCTCCCGTCGACCGTCCCGCACGGACCGTATCGGCCCCGGTGTTGTCCGGCCGGCCGCGGCGTGACGAGGGGTTGCCGCTGGAAGGGCTACGGGTGCTGGACCTCGGGGTGATCGTCGTCGGCAGCGACACCGGCCGGCTGTTCGGCGACCTCGGCGCCGACGTCGTCAAGATCGAGAACTCGGCGTACCCGGACGGGCTGCGCGGCAACCTGAAGTACATGACGCAGGGTTTCGCCGCGGGGCACCGCAACAAGCGCTCGATCGGCATCGACCTGCGCAGCCGGCGCGGCCGCGCGCTGGCGCACCGGCTGGTGGCCCAGTCCGACGTGGTGCTGACGAACTTCAAACCCGGCGTCGCCGAGACGCTCGGCATGGACCACGCGACCCTGCGCACCGTCAACCCGGGCATCGTGGTGGTCGACAGCTCGGCGTTCGGCCCGACGGGGCCGTGGGCGAAACGGCTCGGCTACGGGCCGCTGGTGCGTGCGGCGGCCGGGTTCACCGCCGCGTGGGTGTATCCGGGCGAACCCGACACCTTCTGTGACACCGTCACCGTCTACCCCGACCACGTCTGCGCGCGCATCGGCACGCTGGCCGCCCTGGCGGTGCTGCTCCGCCGCGAACGCACCGGCACCGGTGGTTCGGTGAGCGTGGCCCAGTCCGAGGTCATGCTCAGCCATCTCGGCGCCGACATCGCGGCCGACGTGCTGCAGCGGCGCGGGCATCAGCGTTGCGACCGGCCGCAGCACGACGCGCCGTGGGGCTTGTTCCCCGCCGCCGGGGCCGACGCATGGGTCGCGGTCACGGTGCGCGACGACGCCGACTGGGCGGCGCTGTGTGCGACCATCGAGCGTCCCGACCTGCACACCGACCCCGAGTTGGCCGACAGCGCCGGGCGCGACCGGCACCGCGCTCGGATCGACGGCGCGGTCCGGGCCTGGACCACGACGCGGTGCCCGAAAGAGGCGATGGAGCGGTTGCAGGCGGCCGGCGTCCCGGCCGGAGCTGTGCTGCACGCCGCCGACGTACCGGAGTGGGGGTACTACGTGCAGCGCCGCGCGTTTCGCGAGGAGCTCCACCCGCACGGCGCCGAACCGTTCACCATGGAGAACGCCCAGATCCATGCCGAGCGGGTCGCCGATCCGCCGCTCGGCCAGGCCCCGCTGCTGGGTGAGCAGACCCGCCAGATCGCCGCGGAGCTGCTGGGCCTGTCCGACCCGCAGATCGACGAACTTCTCGCCGCCGGAGTACTGGAGATCATCCAGCCTTGACCGGCCCGGCAGGTCGGTCTCGTAGGATTCGGGGCATCACGGCACCAACGGATCGGCGGGCGTAGCGGCAATGGAGATCGACTTCACCCGCCTGCGGTACTTCGTGGCGGTTGCCGAGGAACTGCACTTCAAACGTGCCGCGGACCGGCTGATGATCACGCCTCCGCCGCTGAGCAAGCAGATCAAACTGTTGGAGAAGGAGCTCGGCGGCGAACTGTTCGAGCGCACGTACCACGAGGTGCGGCTGACGACGCTGGGCGCGCAACTGCTGGGCCCGGCCCGCGACATCCTGCGTCAGGTCGACGAACTCAAGGACACCGCCGAACGAATCACCAACGGCATCGCCCCCATTCGCGTCGGAGCCACCGCGTACGCCCCGTCGGATTTTCTCGCGCAGTTGGAGGCCGCGGTCGCCCAGCAGCCCGAACCGACCGAGTTCAGCGTGCCGGGGTCGGCCGCGGAGGTCACCGCGAAACTGGTCTCCGGGCATATCGACCTTGGGCTGATCCACCTCCCCTCGTCCGACCGGCGGCTGCGGCACAAGATCGTCGCCACCTATCAGGGTGCGGTCGCGGTGCGTTTCGACGATCCCCTGGCCGGCCAGGAAATGATCGGCATCGAGGCATTGCGTGACCGCGACGTGGTGATCGACTTCGCCCGGCCGAATCCCGTCGTACTGGCCGGTCTGACCCGGCGGCTCAACGCCCGCGGTGTCACGCGGATCGTGCGCACCACCAGCCAGCTCGGCGGGGAGCTGGAGATGGCCACCCAGGTGTTCAACCGTCACCTGGTCGCGGTGGTCAGCTACGCTCCGGCGTCGGCGATCGGCAGAATATTCTCGCCGCCGGAGTTCGATCTCATCCCCATCGACGAAAGCACCTGGCCGCCAGCCGAAATCGCATTGGCCTGGGTGCCCGACCGGATCCGGCACCCCGCGCAGATCGAATCCCTGGTGGACCGAATCGCCGCGGCAGTGGCACCGGTACGCCACGGGTTGGGATAATCGGCCGATGCAACAGGCATGCCCGTGCGGTTCCGGTGAGGAGTACGGGCATTGCTGCGGCGCGCTGCACCGCGGCGAACGCACCGCCGCCACAGCGCTGGCGCTGATGCGATCCCGCTACAGCGCATTCGCCCGCGGAGACGCCGACTATCTGATGGCCACCTGGCATCCCGAGACCAGGCCGAAGCAACTGGACCTCGACGACGGCATCGTGTGGCGCCGCCTGCAGATCGTCGACACCGATGCGGGCGGCACCGACGACGAGACCGGCGTCGTGGAATTCCGCGCCCAGTATGAGCACGACGGTAAGCGGCACATCCTGCACGAGCGCAGCCGGTTCGACCGGGACCGCAGCGGCGCGTGGCGCTACATCGACGGTAAGTAATCGGCACCGACACAGTAAGGGAGACAACGATCATGCGCGGAGCGGTCATGTACGGCAAGGGCGACGTCCGGCTGGAGCAACTGCCGGAACCGGCGATCGTCGAACCCACGGACGCGATCGTGCGCAACGCCGCCTCCTGCGTGTGCGGGTCGGACCTGTGGAACTATCGCGGGATCAACGAGACCCCGAAGCCCAGGCCGTTCGGCCATGAGTACTGCGGGGTCGTCGAGGCGGTCGGCGACGCTGTCACCACGGTCAAACCCGGCGACTTCGTTATCGGTTCGTTCTTCTCGTCCGACGGCACCTGCCCCAACTGCCGCAACGGTTTTCAGACGTATTGCCTGAACGCGAAACCGATGATCGGCTGTCAGGCCGAAGCGGTGCGGGTGCCGTGGGCCGACGGCAGCCTGGTCGCCACCCCCGAACAGCCGTCGGCCGACCTGATCCCCAGCCTGCTGGCGTCGTCCGACGTGATGGGCACCGGCTGGTTCGCCGCCGACGCCGCCCGGGTCGCGCCCGGGATGACCGTCGCGGTCGTCGGTGACGGTGCGGTCGGGTTGTGCGGGATCATCGCGGCCAGGCAACTCGGGGCCGAACGGGTGATCGCCATGAGCCGGCACGCACCGCGCCAACAGCTGGCCCTCGCGTTCGGCGCCACCGACATCGTCGAAGAACGCGGCGATGAGGGCGTGGCCAAGATCAAGGACATGACCGACGGCATCGGGGCCGACGCCGTCCTGGAATGCGTCGGGACCGGCGACGCCATGGACCAGGCGATCGCCTCGGCCCGCCCCGGCGCCACCGTCGGGTTCGTCGGGGTGCCGCACGGCGTGACCATCGACGGCACCAAGCTGTTCCGCAGCCAGGTCGGCGTCAACGGAGGCCTGGCTCCGGTACGCCGGTTCCTGCCCCACCTGATCGAGCTGGTGTTCAACGGGACCATCGACCCTGGCCGGGTGTTCGACACCGTGATGCCGCTCGACGACGTCGCCGAGGCCTACCGTGCCATGGACGAACGCCGCGCCATCAAGGTGCTGCTCCAGCCCTGATCACAGCCTGGGATCGACCGGGTCGGACTCCAGTGCCAGCACCGCGAACACGCATTCGTGGATGCGCCACAACGGTTCTCGCGCCGCGACGCGGTCCAGCGCCTCGATGCCCATGGCGTATTCCCGCAATGCCAGCGACCGTTTGCGGTTCAGGTTGCGTTCCCGCAGCCGCGTCAGGTGCCGGTCCTCGGTGTAGTCGGGGCCGTAGATGATGCGCAGGTACTCCCGGCCGCGCACCTTGATCCCGGGTTGCACCAGGCCTTTTCGGCCTCGCACCAGGCTCGCTGCCGGTTTGACCACCATGCCCTCCGCGCCCGAGTCGGTGAGTTCCTCCCACCACCGGGACGCCTGTGCGACCGAGGCGTCGTCCCCGGTGTGCACGGTCAGCCGCCGCGTGGTGACGAACAGTTCCGGGTCGGCCGCGGCGAGGCGGTCGGCGATCGCCAGGTGCCAGTCGTGTGGCCGCGTCGCGAACGACTGACCTTCGGCAGCCAGTAGCGCGAACGGGGCGACCGTCACTCCGGTGAGGCCGCTGGTGGGCCGGCAGTAACGGCGGTACGCGGCACGGTAGCCGTCGGTGTTGGCGGCGCGTGACCTGGTGCGCTCCAACAGTTCTGCCACGTCGACGCCCCGGTCGCCGGCCGCCTCCAGCGCCTGGCCGGCAGTTGCCAGCAACGCTTCGGCGGCCGCCCCGACCGGCGCGTACTGCCCGGTGACCAAGCCGGCCGCCTTGGCGGTCCATGGCATGATCTCGGTGTCGAACAGCAGCCAATCGGTGCCGAGCTCATCGAACAACGGGATTGCCGCAGCCCGGACCCGATCCAGGAACGGCTCGGTGAGCCCGGGGTCGAAGAACGCCCGCCCGGTGCGGGTATGGACGACGCCCGGACCGTCGACGCCGAAACGCTCCTTGCCCGAATCCCGGCACACGAGCACCACGGCGCGCGAACCCATGTGCTTCTCCTCGCACATCACCTGCTCGACACCGGCATTGCGATATGCCCGCAGCGCCTCGTCGGGATGCTCGAGCAGACCGTCGCGGGTGCTGGTGTCGGGTGGGCTCATGGTGGGCGGCAGGTAGAGCAACCAGCGCGGATCGACGGCGAAGCGGCTCATCACCTCCAGCGCGGCGGCGGACTGTTCGGGATGAACGGTGATGCGCCCCAACTGACCGGTCTCGATGACCCGCCGCCCGGTCACGTCGGCCAGGGTGAGGGCGGCAGCTTCGGTGATGGCGGGCTGAAGCGGTTTCACCGGCTCATACCAGGTGCGTTGGGCTGCAACGGAAACCACCTCGCGTTCCGGGTAGCGCAGCGCGCTGAGCCGGCCGCCGAACACACACCCGGTGTCCAGGCAGATGGTGTTGTTGATCCATTCGGCGACCGGCGTCGGGGTGTGCCCATACACCACGGTGGCCGAGCCGCGGTAGTCGTCGGCCCACGGATAACGCACGGGCAGGCCGTATTCGTCGGTCTCGCCGGTGGTGTCGCCGTACAGCGCGAAGCTGCGTACCGCCCCGGAGGCCCGGCCGTGATAGTGCTGCGGCAGCCCGGCGTGGGCCACCACGAGATTGCCGCCGTCGAGCACATAGTGGGCCACCAGACGATCACAGAAGTCCCGCACCCGTTCGCGGAACTCGTCGGGCTGCGCCGCGAGCTGCTCCAGGGTCTCGGCCAGGCCGTGGCTCACGGTCACTTTGCGTCCGCGCAACGCGCGCAGCAGCTTCTGTTCATGATTGCCGCACACTGCCAACGCATTTCCGGCGTCGACCATGTCCATCACCAGCGCCAGCACTCCAGCGGTGTCGGGGCCGCGATCCACGAGATCTCCGACGAATACCGCGCGTCGTCCGTCGGGATGACGCGCACCGCCGGATCCGATGACGTAGCCCAGCGCGGTGAGCAGTTCGACGAGCTCGGCGCGGCAGCCGTGCACGTCACCGATGATGTCGAACGGTCCTGTCTCGCCGCGCTTGTCGTTGAGCAGCGGTTCGATGCTTATCTCGGCGGCGTCCACCTCGTCCACCGAGGACAGCACGTGCACGCGCCGGAAGCCTTCCTTTTCCAGGTTGCGCAGGCTGCGGCGCAGTTCGTCGCGCTGACGACGTACCACCCCGTCGCCGAAACCTCGGTCGGCGCGGACGCGCGTCCGCTCGATGCAGACCGACTCCGGTACGTCGAGGACGATCGCCACCGGCAGCACATGGTGGGCGCGGGCGAGTTCGATGAGCTCCTTGCGCGGGTTGCGTTGGGTGTTGGTGGCGTCGACGACCGTCACCCGGCCGGCCTGCAGCCTCTTGCCTGCCACATAGTGCAGCGCATCGAAGGCCGCCTGCGACGCCGACTGGTCGTTCTCGTCATCGCACACCAGGCCGCGGAAGGTGTCGCTGGACAGCACCTGGGTGGGCCGGAAGTGCTTGGCGGCGAACGTCGATTTGCCGGATCCGGACGCACCGACCAGCACCACCAGGGACATGTCGGGGATCGCGAGCCTCATGCCGTCACCTCGAACACCGCGGCCTGCGTCGGCGGTCCCAGGTCCGGATCCTGCCGCCCGATCGGTTCGAACCGCACGGTGTAGCCGTACCGGTCGGCCACCTCAGCGGCCCAGCGGCCGAATTCGGCGCGGGTCCACTCGAACCGGTGATCGGGGTGCCGGAACTGCCCGCCCGGCAGCGCGTCGAACCGCACGTTGTACTCGGCGTTGGGGGTGGTGACGACGACCGCACGCGGGCGCGCCACCCCGAACACTGCGTAGTGCAGTGCGGGCAAGCGGTTTTCGTCGACGTGCTCGATGACTTCCATGAGCACAGCCGCGTCGTATCCGGCCAGACTCGGGTCGGCGTAGGTAAGCGCGGACTGCCGCAAGGTGACCCGGTCCCTGACCCGATCACCGGCACGCTCGAACGACCGGGCCGCCGCGTCGAGTGCGGCGGAGGACACATCGACGCCGAGGATGTCGGTGAACTGGGCGTGGGTGACCAACTCACGCAGCAACGCCCCCGCCCCGCAGCCAAGATCGACCACGCGGGCGGCACCGAGCTCGGTGAGCAGCTCGACGACGCGGCGACGGCGCTGCGCGGCAAGGGATTCCGATGGCAACCGAGCGGTGGCGGGTTCGCCGGACGCGTCGTCGCCGAGCCGGGCCAGCGCGGCATCGACGTATTCCCGCCGGTGCCTCAGATAGCGGCGGCTGATGGCGTCCCGCAACGGGTGGGTGTCCAGCCAGCCCTCCCCCGCGCGCAGCAGCTTGTCGACCTCGGCGTCCCCGACCCAATAATGCTTGACATCGTCGAGCACCGGCAGCAGCACGTAAAGATGCTTGAGCGCATCGGACAACCGCAGCGTGCCGGTCAGGCGCACGTCGGCGTATGGCGAGTCGCCCCACTCGGGAAACGCCGCGTCGAGCGGCGGGGTTTGTGCCTCGACCTGCCAACCGAGCGGCGTGAACAGGTCGCGCGCCAGGGCCGCCCCGCCGGGCAGCGCGGGTACGCCGACCTCCAGCGGGATGGCCGTATCCGCCAGGTCCTGCTTGGCACTGACCCCCTTCATCGCGGACCTGAACACCGTGCCCATTGCCACCGCGAGCAACGATCCCGCGGCATACGGCCGGTCGTTGACGTACTGGCCCAGCGAGAATGCGGTGTTGTGCTTGCCCCGAACCAGGTTGATCGGGTCGATGTCGCAGAACAGCGCTGCCGTACACCGCTCGTCGGTGGCCTGCGGGTAGAACACGTGCGCGACACCGCCCGCAATCTCGAACCGCTGCGCCCGGTCGGGATGCTTGTGCAGCAGATAGCCCAGGTCGGTGGCGGGACGGTGGGTGGTCGACACGGTCAGGTACACGGTTCGACAGTAAACGCGGCGGCCCGGCGCTTGTCGCTCGAATTTCCGACAATCCCCGACCTACCATGTGACGATGCCTGCAGGGTCCACCGGCTTCGTCGGCCGGGACAGGGATCTGGCCGATCTGTCGGGCCGGCTCGCCGCGACCGGGACCCGCGGCGCCGCGGTCGTCGCGGTGCTCGGACGGCCTGGCATCGGTAAGACGGCGTTGCTTCGGGAACTGGCCGCGCGGCACGAGCGGGCCAGGTGGGCGGGCGCGGCGTCGTGGGAGTCCGATCTGCCCGGCGGTGTACTGGCCCAGTTGCTGCAGGACGACTTTCCCGACGATCCCGTGGACGCCGCTGCGCATCTGGTGGATCTGCTGCGCGGCCCCGGGCCCACGCTGCTGCTCATCGACGACGCCGAACATTCCGATTCGCTGTCCCTGCAAGCGATTTCCACGCTGGTGCGCCACCAGCGCGAGCTTCCCGTGCTGGTGGTGGTCGCCACCGGCGCCGACGCCCCGCCGCAGCCGATCGCCGACCTGGCTGCCGACCGGTTCCGGCTGCCAGGACTGAGTGCGCATGCGGTCGCCGAACTGGCCGCCGACCGAGGCCGGGCCCTGCACCCGGCAATGGCGCAGCTGCTCACCGAACACACCGCGGGCAATCCCCGCGACGTGCTCGCACTGCTCGACGAGCTGCCCGGATCGATCTGGGCGCGACCCGACGCGTCGTTACCGGCCCCGGCGCATGTGACGGCCGCGGTGGCCGACATGCTGGCCCGGTGCGGACCCGAGGCACGGGCGCTGGTCGATGCCCTCGCCGTCCTCGAAACGGTAAGGGGCGCCGGTGTCGCACTCAGCGAGACCGCTGAGCTGGCCGGGCTGCCCGATCCACGCGGCGCCATCGACGGCGCGGCCGGCGCGGGGCTGCTCGACCGGGTGTCGCCGCTGGAGCCACGGCTGCGTGATCCCATGACCCGCGCGGCGCTCCTCGACATCATGGGGGTGCGTGCGGCAGGCGCAGCCCACCGGCACGCCGCGGACATCGTCGGGGATCCGGTGGCCCGGTTGCAACATCTGGTGGCGGCCACCCCCACACTCGACGCCGAGCTGGCGGCCGACGTCGACCGGCTGGCGCGCGAGCGTGGCGCGGAGGGGTCCTGGGCTTCGGCGGCCACGCTGTTCCGGGACGCCAGCCGGCTCACACCGGACCGGCTGCTGCGCGAGGAGCGGCTGACACTCGCGGTGGACGCCCTGGTCGCGGCGGGCGACTGCGGCGCGGCGGCGGCGCTGGTGCCGGCTGTGGAGAGCCTGCGCGAAACACCTTTGCGCAATGCGGTTTTGGCGTATCTGGCGATTCTTCGCGGCCGCGCCACCGAGGCCGAGGTTCGGTTGCGCCGGGCCTGGGACATCGTCAACATCGAGCGTGACCCCGAGACCGCTGCGCTCATCGCGCAGCGGTATGTGCTGCACACGTTGGTGCGGTGCCGTGGCGACGAGGTGGTCGACTGGGCTGACACCGCGCTGCGGTTGGCCAATCCCGATTCGCCCGCCGGGATCGAATCAGCCGCGATCCGTGGGCTCGGTCTCGCCGCGGCCGGACATCCGGCCGAGGCCACGGCGGCCTACGACCAGGTGGCCGCGCGCTTGCCGCACGGCGCTCAGGCGCAGCGGGTGACGATGGGGCGCGGCTGGTTACAGTTCATCCGCGACGACGTCGAGACGGCCCGCAGCAACCTTGAGACTGCCGTCGCCACAGCCGCTTTGGGTGGTTCTACCCGGATCACGTTGTGGGCGTTGGGTTGGCTGGCCCGCGTCCAGTTCGTGTGCGGCGACTGGGACGACGCGCTGGCCAGCGTCGAGGCCGGGCGCACACTGGCGCAGACCAGCGGCATCGCGATCGTCACCCCGCTGCTGGAATGGACGGCCACGCAAATCCATGCGCTGCGCGGCAATTGGGCCGACGCGCATGCCGCGGTGCGGGCCGCCGACGTGGTCACACAGGACTACGAGATGATGAAGATCCCGGTGCTGTTGGCACGCGCTTACGTCGCCGAAGCCGACGCGGACTACGCCAAGGTGCGCCGGGTGCTCGAGCCGTTGACGGCGATGGCCGCAGGCACGTCGCTGACCGAACCGGGGTACTGGCCCTGGCCGGACATGCTGGCCAACGCCATGGTGCTCGGCGGTGACCTCGACGCCGCCGATGAGTTTCTGCGGCCACACGAGCGGCGTGCCGCCGAGCGTGAACACCGGTCGGCGATGGCGCGACTGGGCTACGCGCGCGGCAGGCTGCTCGGGGCCCGTGGCGATCTGCCAGCGGCGCGGGCCGCGTTCGAGCGGGCCCTGCAGCTGCTCGACGGGCTGCCTCTGCGTTACGACACCGCACGGGTGAACTTCGCCTACGGGCAGACGCTGCGCCGCGCCGGAAAGCGCCGCGAGGCGGACGCGGTCATCAGCACGGCCCGCGACATCTACCTTGCCCTGGGCGCCGAGACCTACGTGCAGCGCTGCGAGCGTGAACTCAAGGCCGGCGGCCTGCATCTGATGCGCGGCTCGCGCGACAGCGTCGAGCTCACCCCTCAGGAGGATGCGGTGAGTTCACTTGTTGCTCAGGGTCTTTCCAACCGGGAGGTGGCGGCGGAACTCTATGTCTCGCCGAAGACCGTGCAGTACCACTTGACACGGATCTACGCCAAGCTGGGTGTGCGCTCGCGCGCCGAGCTGGTCGCGCTGCGGCGCTGATCGACGCCACGCGAGTGGCCAGTTATGGCCCGTTCACACCGAAAAACCGTGCACCAACTGGCCACTCGGCGGTGAAGTGCTAGGCGACCAGCACCCGCTGATCGGTGACGGGTGCTGCGGTTTTTTCGACCACCTCGTCGAATGTGACGCCCGGAGCCAGCTCCACGACCGCGAATCCGTCGCCGATGACGTCGAGCACTGCGAGGTCGGTGATCACGCGACTCACCACGGCCTTGCCGGTCAGCGGCAGATCACAAGCCGAAACCAGCTTGGCTGCACCCTTCTTGGTGACGTGGTCCATCAGCACGATCACGCGACCGGCGCCGTTGACCAGATCCATCGCGCCGCCCATACCCTTGACCATGGCACCGGGCACCATCCAGTTGGCCAGATCGCCGTTGCCTGCCACCTGCATACCGCCCAGCACCGCGACGTCGACATGGCCGCCGCGGATCATCGCGAAACTCGTTGCAGAGTCGAAGTACGACGCCCCCGCGACCACCGACACAGTCTGCTTGCCCGCATTGATCAGGTCGGGGTCGACTTCGTCGTCGTAGGGGAACGGTCCTACTCCCAGGATGCCGTTCTCGGCGTGCAGCGTGACGTCGGAACCGTCGGGCAGGTGGTCGGGGATCAGGGTGGGCAGGCCGATGCCCAGGTTCACGTAGTCCCCGTCGCGCAGCTCAAGGGCGGCGCGGGCCGCCATCTGATCGTGGTTCCAGCTCATCGCTCGGCTCCTCGGGTGCGAGTGGTGCGCTTTTCGATGTCCTTGTGCGCGGCCTGTTCCGGGGTCAGCTCGACGATCCGCTTGACGAAGATCCCGGGCAGGTGAACCTCGTCGGGGTGCAGTTCGCCGACCTCGACGACACGCTCGGCCTCGACCACGGTGACCCGCCCCGACATCGCGGCGGGCGGGTTGAAGTTACGGGCGGCGGCGTGGAATTTGCAGTTGCCCGCCTTGTCCGCGACCGCCGCGCGGATCAGGGCGTAATCGGTGACGATGCCTTCCTCCAGCACCATCTCGGTACCGCCGAACGTACGTACCTCCTTGGGCGGTGACGCCAGCGCCACGCTGCCGTCGGTGTGGTACCGCCACGGCAGGCCACCGTCGGCGACCATCGTGCCGACCCCCGTCGGCGTGAAAAATGCGCCGATTCCGCTGCCACCGGCGCGCATTCGCTCGGCGAGCGTGCCCTGCGGGGTGAGTTCGACGGTCAGTTCACCGGCCAGGTACTGACGGGCGAACTCCTTGTTCTCCCCGACGTAAGAGGCGATGACACGACTGATCCGGCGGGCCTCCAGCAGCAGGCCCAGCCCGGCGCCGTCGACACCGCAGTTGTTGGACACGATGGTCAGACCTGCCGCGCCCTGCTGCAGCAGTGCTTCGATGAGAAACCACGGGATTCCGGCGAGGCCGAACCCGCCGACAGCCAGGCTGGCGCCGTCGGGGATGTCGGCGACCGCGTCTGCGGCCGAGCCGACCACTTTGTCGAGGGTCATGACTGCTCCAGGTGTGCGATGAGGGCGGGGGTGACGGTGCCGGGCTGTTCGGCGTTGGCCAGGTGGGCCGCGTGCTCGACGACGAGCAGTTTCGCGTCGGGAATGGCGTTGGCGATCTGCTCGAGCTTGGCCGGCGGGGTGGCCGGGTCGTCAGCGCCCGCGATGGCCAGCGTCGGTGCGGTGATCGTCGAAAGCTGTTGGCTCAGATCGAGTTGCGCGATGGCTTCGCAGCATCCCGCATACCCCTCGGCGGGCGTGGCGGCGACCATGGCCTCCCACGGGCCGCGGTCGCCGGAGTAGCCGGGGCTGAACCAGCGGTCGACCACAGCTGCGGCGACCGCGTGGCTGCCGTCGGACCGGACCAGGGCGGCCCGGTCGGCCCAGGCCTGGGCGGGACGAAGCTCGGCACCGGTGCACAGCAACACCATTCGGGCCACCCGTTCGGGGTTGCGGGCAGCCAGCCGCATCGCGGTCATGCCACCCAGTGACAATCCGACGATATGCGAGCGCTCGATCCCGAGCCGGTCCAGCAGGACTACGACGTCGTCGGCGAGATCGTCGATGGTGTACGGCCCTTCGGGCACCGGGGACGCGCCGTGCCCGCGGGTGTCATACCGCACCACGGTGAAATGTTGTTCCAGTTCGGCGATCTGGGCATCCCACATGCGATGCGTCGAGCCCAGCGAATTGGACAGCACAACCGCCGGGCCGGATCCGGTCACCACGGCGTGGACGTCAATGGCACTCATTTGGTCACCTCGAACACCGCCGCCAGGCCCTGTCCCCCACCGATGCACATGGTCTCCAGCACGTACCGGGCGTCACGCCGATGAGCCTCATACGCCGCGGTGGCCAGGATGCGGGCACCCGTGGCACCGATCGGATGCCCGAGCGAGATGCCGGATCCGTTCGGGTTGAGCCGGTCGTCGAGCGGGTCGACCTTCCATTCGGCCAGCACGGCGAGCACCTGCGCGGCGAAGGCCTCGTTGAGTTCGATGAGGTCGATGTCGTCGAGGGCCAGCCCGGCGCGGTCCAGCGCCGCGGCGGTGGCGGTGACCGGACCGAGACCCATCGTCTCAGGGGCACAACCGCTGACTGCCCAGCTACGCAACGCCAACAGCGGTGTCAGTCCCCGCTTTTCGGCCTCGGCGCGGGTGGTGACCAGGCACATGGCCGCCCCGTCGTTCTGACCGGACGCGTTGCCCGCGGTCACGGTGGCATCAGCGTCGACCCTGCCGCGGATCGCGCGCAGCGATGCGAGGCTCTCCGCGCTGATGTCGGCCCGCGGATGCTCGTCGCGGTCGACGACGGTGCCGGGCCCACCGCGTTTACCCGGGACGGTGACGGCGACGAGTTCGTCGGCGAACCGGCCTGCGTCGTGGGCAGCGACGGCCCGGTGATGCGAGCGGGCGGCCAGCTCGTCCTGTTCCTCGCGGGTGATGCGGTAGTCGCGGCGCAGGTTCTCCGCGGTCTCGATCATTCCACCGGCAACGGGATGACTTGCTCCGCCGGCTGTTTCGCGGGCTCGATCCAGCCGGTCGCGCAGCTCTATGCCACCTTGGCGCACGCCTGTGCGCAACCCGAGGGCGTAGTGCTCGACGTTGGACATGGATTCGGCACCACCGGCCACCACCAGACGGCCTGCGCCGGTGGCGACCTGACCCGCGGCGTAGAGCACGGCCTGCAGGCCCGAACCGCAGCGCCGGTCGATCTGCAGACCTGGAACCCCGGTGCCCAGGCCGGCGTCCAGCGCGGCGATCCGCCCGATGGCCGGGGCCTCGCCGTTGGCGTAGCCGTTGCCAAGGATGACGTCGTCGACGTCGTTCTCGCCGAGCCCGGCGCGACCCGCGAGCTCCCGCAGCGTCACGGTGGCCAGATCGGCGGCGGTGAGCGCCGCCAGTGCACCGCCCATGCGGCCCACGGGCGTGCGGAGAGGATTGCAGATCACCACGTCGGTCGCCGAATTCATACTTCGACGGTAGGCACCGGGACAGATATTCTGAAATACCTAGATTTGAGTTATTGATATCTGTAACGTCCTAATTCGTGGAGCTGCGTCATCTCCGGTACTTCCGCGCCGTCGGCGAGGAGTTGCATTTCGGGCGGGCCGCCGAACGGCTGCACATCGCCCAGCCGCCGCTGTCGCAGCAGATCCGTCAGCTCGAACGCGAGCTCGGCGTCCCGCTGCTGACCCGCACAACGCGCAGCGTCGACCTCACCCCGGCCGGGCGCGCCTATCTGCAGCGCACCGTCGAGATCCTCGACGCTGTTGACGAGGCAGGCACCCAGGCCCGGCGCATCGCCACGGGAGTCGAGGGCCGCGTGGCGATCGGCTGCGTCGGCTCGGCCACCTACTCACTGCTCCCCCGCCTGGTGCGCACGCTGGGCGAGTCCCTGCCCGGGGTCGAGGTAAGCGTGCGCGGCGAGATGTTGGCCCCCGCGCAGCTCAGCGCCCTGCGGGCCGGCGACATCGACCTGGCGCTGCTGCGCCCACCCGTGGACGACGAGGGCCTGGCCACCGAGACCGTGCGCCGAGACCGACTGCTGGTCGCGCTGCCCGCCGATCATCCGCTGGCCGCGCGCGACGAACTGACCGTCGGCGATCTTCGCAACGACACCTTCGTCGGACATGTGGGGCACGGCCGGTCCGTGATGAGCAGCCTGGTCGCGACGGTGTGCGCCGACGCCGGGTACACCCCCACCATCCGGCAGGAGGTATCCGAGACCTCGACGCTGATCACCCTGGTCGCGGCCGGGCTCGGAGTCGCGATCGTGCCCGCCCCCACCGCGGCCCTCGACATCGCCGGGGTCGCCTACGTGCCGCTGGGACCGGACACTCTTGGGGTCGACCTGGTGGCCGCGCGCCTGGCGAGCAATCAGTCAGCGGTGATCACCAACGTTCTGGCGGCGCTGCACGGGCTCACCGCTGATCGGCAAGTGTGACCGTCGGAGGCCGCCCGCCGCATATCGTGGCCCCATGGCAAACACCTCGTTGTCTGGAAAAACCATGTTCATCTCCGGCGCCAGCCGCGGCATCGGCCTGGCGATCGCCAAGCGGGCCGCCGCCGACGGCGCCAATATCGCGCTGGTCGCCAAGACCGCCGAACCTCATCCCAAGCTCGAAGGCACGATCTACACCGCGGCCAAGGAGATCGAGGAGGCCGGTGGCCAGGCTCTGCCGATCGTCGGAGACGTTCGCGACGGCGACTCGGTGGCCGCCGCGGTCGCTGCCGCCGTCGAGCAGTTCGGTGGCATCGATCTCTGCGTCAACAACGCCTCGGCCATCAACCTCGGCTCGATCGAAGAGGTGCCGCTCAAGCGCTTCGACCTGATGAACGGTATCCAGATCCGCGGCACCTACGCCGTGTCACAAGCCTGCATCCCGCACATGAAAGGCCGGGAGAATCCGCACATCCTCACCCTCTCGCCGCCCATCCGCCTGGAGTCCGAGTGGCTCAAGCCCACCGCCTACATGATGGCCAAGTTCGGGATGACATTGTGCGCGTTGGGTATTGCCGAAGAGATGCGCGAAGCCGGCATCGCGTCCAACACGTTGTGGCCGCGCACCCTGGTGGCCACCGCCGCGGTGCAGAACCTGCTCGGCGGTGACGAGGCGATGGCCCGGGCCCGCAAACCCGCCGTCTACGCCGACGCGGCCTACGCGGTCTTCACCCAGGACGCCCGCGAATACACCGGCCAGAGCCTGCTGTGCGAAGACGTGCTGCTCGCCAGCGGCGTCACCGACCTCTCGGTGTACGACTGTGTTCCCGGCTCGGACCTCGGCGTGGACCTGTGGGTCGACACGCCCAACCCTCCGGGCTACGTCCAGCCCTGATCGTCACCGCCGACTGGCCAGTTCGAGCACGCCCATCGGGTTGTTGCGAAATTGAGCGGTTGATCGGGGGCTTCGGTATGTCTTACCGGGGGTCGGGGGTGGTGGCCGCGATG
>NZ_MVHF01000031.1 GCF_002086485.1 Mycobacterium aquaticum
CGTGGCGACCAGATCATCGTCGGCGCGCGGATGGTTGAAGAACGGGATGAAATCCCGGTGCGGCGTCAACTGCAGATGCTCATACCCCAACTCCGCCACCAGCTTCGGGAACTCCAGCAACTCGTGCGAGTGGTGAAACGGCGTGGGATCCAATGCAATCTTCATCGGGTTCCTCGCTTTGCGTAGTCGGCGATGGCATCGACGTTGGACCGGTCGATGAATGCCGGGCCGGTCAGCGTGGGCTGACCGCCACCGATCACGTTGCCGTTGTTGAGGTAGAGCCACAGTGCGTCGACAGCCAGATATCCCTGTAGGAACGGTTGTTGGTCGATTGCCCATTGCACCTTGCCGCCCTTGATGGCGTCGACCAAGGCGGCGTTGGTGTCGAACGTCGCGACTTTCGCACCACTGCCCGCGGTGGCGACTGCCTCCGTGGCCGTGATCGCGATCGGTGCGCCGAGCGCGACGACGTAGTCGATCGACGGATCCTGCTGCAGTTTGGCGGTGATCGTCGACTGTACCGACGGCATGTCGGTGCCGTTGACGTTGAGGGTCTGCATCCGCCCGCCGTAGCCTTCGGCCACTCCGGCGCAACGAGATTCGAGCGCGATGTTGCCCTGGTCCTGGATGACGCACACTACTTTTTTCGCGCCGTCGGCTGCGAGTCGCTTTCCTGCAGCGATTCCGGAGATCTTCTCGTCCTGGCCGAAGTACGCCTTGGCGCCCGCGGCTTTCCACGCGTCGATACCTGCGTTCAAGGCGACGACCGGGATTCCAGCGGCGACTGCTCGCTGCACCGCGCCCGTGAGTGCCTCCGGTCGCGCGAGCGTCACCGCGATCGCGTCGACCTTGCTGTCGACCGCGTTCTGCACCAGGTTCGCCTGGTCGGGGCCTTGGAGTTCGGACGAGTACTTCAGTTCGATGTTGTCCTTGGCGGCCGCGGTCTCGGCACCCTTACGCACCAGATCCCAGAACGTATCGCCGGGAGGGCCGTGGGTGACCATCGCGACGGTGAACCGCGGTGTGTCGGCCTGCCCCGCGGTCATACCACCCCCGGAGGTCTGCGGCTTGCCACCGGTAGATGAGCACGCACTCAAGCCGATCACGATGGCGGCCAACGCGGTTGCGATCCGTAACGCGCTCATGGCGTCACCCGACCACTGCGGAATTGGCGGCTCTGAGGGTTTCCGCGGCGACCTGCAGGCCTTCGAGCGGTCCGAACGCGACGTCTTCGTGTTCGATGTTGACCCACATGTTCGGGTCGACGCGTTCCAGCGCCTGCAGGAAGCGGGTCCAGAAGTCGGTGTCGTGGCCACGGCCGACGGCCACGAAGTCCCAGGCCGAGTCCTCGGGCCACTTGTTCACCACGTGCCTGCCGCCGAGCCCGGTTGGGTTCTGGTCCAACGGAATTCGGGTGAACCGCTCGTCGAGTACCCCGTAGATCTTGCAGTTGTCGTTGATGCGGGTGTCCTTCGCGGCAGCGTGGAACACCAACGGTCCGAGCCAATCGATCGCGGCGATCGGGTCGATGCCCTGCCAGAACAGGTGTGAAGGATCCATTTCCGCGCCGACGTTGGTCGCGCCGGTGCGTTCGACGAGGCGCTTGAGCGTGGGTGGATTGAACACCAGGTTCTGCGGATGCATCTCGATGGCGACCTTGACGCCGTTCTCGCGGGCCAATGCGTCGATCTCAGTCCAGAACGGCACCGCCACCTCATTCCACTGATAGTCGAGTGAGTCGAGATAGCCGGAGTCCCAGGTATTCACATGCCAGGCCGGCCACTGCCCACCGGGATGAGCCTGCGGCAGGCCGGACATGGTGACCACGCGGTCCACCCCGAGCAGACCCGCGACTCGGATGGCGTTGCGCAGGTCTTCGGCGTCCTCGGGCCCGACTTCGGGGTCCGGGTGCAGCGGGTTGCCGTTGCAGTTCAGGCCGGCGATCGACACGCCCGTGCCCTCGAATTCGGACAGGTACTGCTGCGGCGTCACCGCGCCGGACAACAGGTCACCCACCGGCAGATGCGGGGTCGGCAGGAACCCGCCCGCGTTGATCTCGGCTCCGGTCAGCCCGAGTGAGGCGATGGTCTGCAGCGCTTCGCGCAGCGGCAGGGCATGCAGGATGGCGGTGTAGACACCTAGCTTCATGTGAGGAATTCCTTTCAGGTCAAACGACTTTGACGGTGGCCCCGCCCGAAAGGGCGGATTCTGTGACGGCGGCGACGACGCGTAACCCGTGCAGTCCTGCGTCGAAGCCGGGCAGCGGTCCCAGCTCACCGGTCCCTGCGATCTGGTTCAGGAACGCCCGGTTCTGGTAGGCGAAGAGATCGGCGACACCGTGTCCGACGCCGCCGGCATCCATGGGCAGCCCACCACGGACATACGGGTGCTCGGGTCCGATGATGACGCGTCGTGTTCCGGCCAGTTCCACGCGACTCTCGGCGGTCGAGATCTCGAATTCGCCGGGGCGGTGCAGATTCCACGACGCCGAGCCGGCGGAGCCGAACAGTTCGAACCCCAACCCGTCGGGCAGGGCGTGGGCCACCCGCGATGCCGAGAACGTTCCGACCGCGCCGTTGGCGAAGGTCGCCGTGAACGTGGCGACGTCTTCGTTCTCAACCGGTGCAACCTGGTCGCTCACCGCGGCTTTGGTGTGTCCGTAGGTGACGCCGATGGGCACCGGACGTTCGGTGATGACCGTGGCAAACGCCGCGCCGCCGACCTCGGCGATGGGGCCGCACACGAATTCGCTCATGTCGATCAGGTGGCTGCCCACGTCGGCGAGAGCGCCCGTTCCTGGCCCGCCCCGGTACCGCCAGGTGATCGGCGACCTCGGATCGAGTGCGTAGTCGCACCAGTAGTGACCATTGAAATGCACCAACTCGCCAAGGGTTCCCGCAGCGAGCTCACGGCGGATCTGCTCGACGGCGGGTGAGCGGCGGTACGTGTAACCCACGGCGGTCACGCAATCGGACTGCTCGGCGGCGGCCACCATGGCTTCGGCGTCGGCGAGGCTGCCCGCGAGCGGTTTCTCGCACAGCACATGCTTGCCAGCCGCGAGCAGGCCTTCGACGATCTCGCGGTGCAGGTGGTTGGCCACCACCACGCTCACGGCATCGATGTCGGGCGCTTCGGCGATCGCACGCCAGTCGTAGCAGGCCCGCTCGTACCCGTAGCGCCGGGCGGTGTCGTCGGCCACCGCGGCGCTGGTATCGGCGATCGCGACCAACCGCACAGCTGGCCCGGTTTCGAACAACGTTGTGGCGGTGCGGTATCCGGCCGCATGTGCGCGCCCGGCCATACCTCCGCCGATGACGGCGACGCCGATTGACTGAGAGGTCACTGCTACGTCACACCCCTTCGGAAACTAATGTCTTAAACCGATCTATTTGACCGGTCTAGTTCCGATACTATGGGCTCCGTCACAGCGCCTTGTCAAGACCGGGAGGGAGTCGGATGCCCGCCAACCGAGAGCGGCCGACCATGCAGGACATCGCCGACAGGGTCGGCGTGTCCAAGGCGCTGGTGTCGCTGGTATTCCGTAATGCCCAGGGCCCCAGCGCCGAGACCCGCCGGCGCGTGCTGGCCGCGGCCGACGAACTGGGCTACCGAGTCAACCGGGCCGCCGCCCTGATGACGGCACGGCGCACCCACCTCATCGGGGTGGTGGCCAACATCCGCAGCCCGTTTCACGCCGAGCTTGTCGAGGACATCGTGGCCGAGGCCGACGCCAACGGCTACGAGGTGGTACTGGGCGCCGTCACCTCAACGCATCCTGAACTCGCCGTTCTCGAGACGCTGCTGAGCTTCCGGTGCGAGGCGCTGATCCTGCTCGGGCCTGAGCTCACCGAGAGAACGCTGGCCGAGCTGGCGGGGCGAGTGCCCGTCGTGGTCGTCGGCCGCCGCACGCCGTGCCGCGAGGTCGACGTGGTGCGCACGGCCGACGGCCGCGGTACCAGCAGAGTGGTCGATCACCTGGTCGAGTTGGGCCACCGGCGCATCAGCCATCTCAGCGGCGGCAACGGAACCATCCCCACCGACCGCAAGGCCGGCTACATCCGGGCGATGAAGCGCCACGGCCTGGCGGACCAGATCGACGTCATCGAGGGCGACTTCACCGAGAGCTCGGGCATCGCGGCCGCACACACCCTGCTCGACCGCACCGTGCGGCCCACGGCCGTGGTAGCGGCCAACGATCAGAGCGCCATCGGCCTGCTAGACCAGTTGATGCGGGCCGGCGTGGCCGTACCCGGCGACATCGCGGTCGCGGGATACGACGACAGCGTCCTGGCCCAACTGGCCCACATCGACATGACGACCGTCAGCCAGGAACCCCGGCAGCAGGCAGAAAGCGCCGTCAAGGCAATCGTCGGCAGGCTCGACAACGGCCGCACCGAACGGCTCGACGTCGTGCTCGAACCACGGCTGGTGGTGCGGCGTACGACCGGCTGACCCGGACCTAGAAGATCTGCCAGTCGGAGGCGCCGTCGGGCTGGTTGTACAGCCCCGTGGAGTTCTTGATGACGACCGGGTCACCGCTGCCGAAGTTGTCGTAGAACCACTGCGCGTTCTCGGGGCTCAGGTTGATGCAGCCGTGGCTCACGTTGCGCTTGCCCTGATCGGCCACCGACCACGGGGCGCTGTGGACGAACGCGCCGCTGTTGTCGATACGGACCGCGTCCTGCACCGTCAGCTTGTAGCCCTCGGGCGAGGTGTTCGGCACGCCGTAGGTGGCCGAATCCATGACGATGCTGGGGAACTTCTCCAGCACGTAGTACGTGCCGTTCTTGGTCTCGTGCTTGCCGTCGGGCTTGCCCATCGACACGGGGAAGGTCTTTTCCAGCTTCCCGTTGCGCATCACCTGCATCTGGTGAGCCTTGTCGTCGACGGTGGCCACCAGGTAGTCGCCCACGCGGAAGCTGGACTTGGTGCCGCCCGCGTCGATGTTCACCACGGTGTTGGCCGGCCAGAAGTCCTGCGGCCGCCAACGCACCTGGGTGTCGTTGACCCAGTAGAACCGGCCGGGAACCGGCGGGTTCGACGAGATGTGGATGGCGTCCTCGGCGAGCTTCTTGTCGGCGATGGGCCGTTGGAACTGGATGTAGATCGGCTTGGCAACACCCACCATCGACCCGTTGACCGGGTTGAAGGACGGCGGAAGGAACACCGGCTCGCCCGTGTACGGGGTCGGGTTCTGGCCTGCCGGGGTACCCGAGGGGATCACCGCGGGGGCGCCGTAGTTGGTGACCGACGGCGGAACGGCGGCCGGTTGCGCAGCCGGGGCCAGCGGATCGGCCGCGGCGGCCGGATCGGGCGCGGGCAGCACGCCTGGAGGTGGCGGCGGGAAAGCGGGGTCCACGGGTGCGGGTGGCGCATCGGGATCCGCCAGCGCGGACGGGCTCAACACGAGTCCGCCGACCAATCCCGCGGCCATGAAAACGGTGATCAGTCTGCGTTTTGCCGATTTCGGCATAGATAACCTCCAGACAGCAGAACTTTCTCCAGTGTCGCACAGCGCGGAGACCAGCTACTGCCGCGAGAGGCCATCACACCCCGACCCCGGCCGTATCCACGGCGCTGAACTGCACTGTTAGTCGGCGCGAACGTGTCAGGCGTTACTTCTCGGTGGTTGCGCAGGAAACCTCGAATACGTCGCGGCTGGCCAGTACTCCGACCATCGCGACGATGATCAGTGCCGCCGAGCTGGCGATCATGACGGCCAGGCCGACGTTGTCGTAGAGCACGCCACCCACCAGGGAACCGGCCATGATGCCCACCTGGAAGGCGGCCACGTAACGGCCGGACGCGCCATCGGGGTCCTCGGGTGACGTGCGCATCGCCGAGGCCTGCAGCATGGGCGGCAAAGCCGTCGACGCCGCACCCCACAACACCATGGCGGCCACCCCGACCAGCACCGTCGCCAAACCTCCGGCACGGCCGAACGCCAGCGTCGTCAACGCCACCAGGGCGGCGGCCAACGCGGCCAGACACGCCACCACCGAAGCTTTGGGCCAATGGTCCAGCGGCCGTGCCATGGCGGCCATCGCGATCAGACCGGCGACTCCGTAACCGGCCAGCAGCCACGCCAGCTGCGGCCCGTGCACGCCCACCACGTCCCGGATGATCACCACGATGAACGTGTAGGCGATGAAATGCCCGGTGACGCCGATCAGGGTCAGCCCGGACAGCGTCATCAACCGGCCGTTGCGGCGATGCACCTGGCGGACAGGCACGTCGTCACGGGCCACCGGCATCGGCGGGAGGATCGCCCAGGCCGCCAGCGCCACCGCCGCTGCGGCACCTGCCACCACCGCCACGGCCATCCGCCAGCCCCACAGCTCGCTCATCGCGGCGGTCAGCGGGTTACCCGCCACCAGGGCCAGGCCGGTACCGACGTAGACCGCGGCGGTCGCCCGGCCGGCGTGGCTGGGCGGTACCAGCCGCGCTCCGATCGGCGCGATCACCGACCACATCAGACCGTGGGTGAGCGCGCACAGCACCCGCCCGCCGGCCAGGACCGCGAAATTCGGAGCGACGGCCGAAACGGCTTGCGAGACGGTCAGACACACCAGCGTCGCGAGCAGGGTGCGACGCCGCGGCCAGGACGCGGTCAGCCGCACCAGGGCGACCGTGGTGACCGCGGCGACCAGCGCGTAGCAGGCCATCAGACTGCCCACCAGACCCGCACTGACCCGCAGGTCCGCGGCGATCACCGGCAGTGCACCGACCGGCAGGATCTCGGCGGTGACGTAGATGAAGGCCGCTGCGGCCAGCACCGTGAGCGATGCGGCGACGCGCACCGTCCACGGGCCTGCGGATGTCGACGACAGCTCGACGGTCATGGTGGGATGCCACGGTAACGGCTTGGCGTTGCAGTTTCGGACAACCGAACCGAAGGGATGCGTAATGGTTGCTGTACCGGATGGGTTTGAAGACCTGCTGGATCGGCCGTTGTTCGGCCATCTGGCCACCATCCGGCCGGACGGCACGCCTCAGGTGAACCCCATGTGGTTCGACTGGGACGGCTCACGGCTGCGTTTCACCCACACCACCAAGCGGCAGAAATATCGCAACGTGACGGCGCATCCCGAGGTCGCGATGTCGATCCACGATCCCGACAATCCGTACCGCTATCTGGAGGTACGGGGCGTGGTCGAGGAGATCGTGCCGGATCCGACAGCCGAGTTCTTCCTCAAGCTCAACGACCGCTACAGCGGATCACTGACCGAGGTGCCGCCGGATGCCGCCGACCGCGTGGTCCTCGTGGTGCGTCCGACGCTCTACAGCAAGCACTGAGCTTCCCCGACGCCGACTTCGACGTAAACGTCGCTCGCCGAGCCCGGTGACAACACTTTCGCCGGACTCGCGGGCGGCCGCGCAGAATTGACGACATGATTGTCGCCTTCAGTGTCAGCCCGATGGGCGGTGACGAGTCCGGTGGTGTCGGCGCCGCCGTGGCCGAAGCCGTCCGGGTGGTCCGCGAATCAGGCTTGCCGAATGAGACCAACGCGATGTTCACCAACATCGAGGGTGAGTGGGACGAGGTCATGCCGGTGGTCAAACGGGCTGTCGAAGCCGTAGCCGCGGTGTCGTCGCGCGTCAGCCTGGTCCTCAAGGCCGACATCCGCCCCGGCTACACCGGCCAGCTCACCGCGAAAGTGGAGCGCATCGAGCGCGAGCTGGGCAGTTAGGACCGCACCAGCCGCGCGATCGCGGCCGAGGCCTCGGCGAGCTTCGCGTCCGCCTGGTCGCCACCCTCGGCCACGGCCTGCGTGACGCAGTGGCCGAGGTGCTCGTCGAGCAGCCCCAGCGCAACCGACTGCAGCGCACTGTTGACGGCGCTGATCTGGGTGAGGACGTCGATGCAGTACTTGTCCTCTTCGATCATCTTCGCGATGCCGCGGACCTGCCCTTCGATCCGGCGCAGCCGTTTGGCGTAGTTCTCCTTCTGGGGCGAGTAACCATGCGCTTTCGGCGGCGAGCCGCCGCTTGTCCCCGCGCCCTCAGCCACATCCATCAGACCAGCATACCGGTACCCCTCCGGGGTATGAATACAGGTTTGGCCGGGAGAAACGGCACGGGCATACTGCATGCATGCCCTCAGACTCCACCCCTGATTCTGGTCTTCGCGCAAGCGGCTCATCACCAGACATCAAGCCGCGCAGCCGCGACGTCACCGACGGCCTGGAGAAGGCCGCAGCCCGCGGAATGCTCCGCGCGGTAGGCATGGGCGACGACGACTGGGTCAAGCCGCAGATCGGCGTCGGGTCGTCGTGGAACGAGATCACCCCGTGCAACATGTCGCTGCAGCGGCTGGCGCAGCAGGTCAAGGCCGGGGTTCACGAAGCAGGTGGCTACCCGCTGGAGTTCGGCACCATCTCGGTGTCCGACGGCATCTCGATGGGCCACGAGGGCATGCATTTCTCGCTGGTGTCCCGCGAGGTGATCGCCGACAGCGTCGAGACGGTGATGCAGGCCGAGCGCCTGGACGGTTCCGTGCTGCTGGCCGGCTGCGACAAGTCGATCCCCGGCATGCTGATGGCCGCCGCACGGCTGAACCTGGCCAGCGTCTTCTTCTACAACGGCTCGATCATGCCGGGCGTCGCCAAGCTGACCGACGGCACCGAGAAGGAAGTCACCATCATCGACGCCTTCGAGGCGGTCGGCGCCTGCGCCCGCGGGCTGATGTCCCGCGAGGACGTCGACATCATCGAGCGCGCCATCTGTCCGGGTGAAGGCGCCTGCGGCGGTATGTACACCGCCAACACCATGGCCTCGGCGGCCGAAGCGCTCGGAATGTCGTTGCCGGGCAGCGCATCTCCGGTCGCGATCGACAAGCGTCGCGACGAGTTCGCCCGCAGGTCCGGAGAAGCGGTGGTCGGGCTGCTGCGCCGCGGCATCACCGCCCGCGACATCCTGACCAAGGAAGCCTTCGAGAACGCCATCGCCGTGGTCATGGCCTTCGGCGGCTCCACCAACGCGGTGCTGCACCTGCTGGCCATCGCCAGGGAAGCCGAGGTCGAGCTGACGCTGGCCGACTTCACCCGCATCGGCGCCAAGGTGCCGCACCTGGCCGACGTCAAGCCGTTCGGCCGCCACGTCATGAAGGACGTCGACGAGATCGGCGGCGTCCCAGTGGTGATGCGCGCACTGCTGGATGCCGGTCTGCTGCACGGGGATTGCCTGACCGTCACCGGCAAGACCATGGCCGAGAACCTCGCCCACATCGCGCCGCCCGACCCCGACGGCAAGGTGCTGCGCGCGATGAACAACCCCATCCATCCCACCGGCGGCATCACGATCCTGCACGGGTCGCTGGCCCCCGAGGGCGCCGTGGTCAAGTCCGCGGGGTTCGACTCCGACGTGTTCGAAGGCACCGCACGGGTTTTCGAGCGTGAGCGGGCGGCGCTGGACGCTCTGGAGGACGGCACCATCACGCACGGCGACGTCGTGGTGATCCGCTACGAGGGCCCCAAGGGCGGCCCGGGCATGCGCGAGATGCTCGCCATCACCGGCGCGATCAAGGGCGCCGGACTGGGCAAGGACGTGCTGCTGATGACCGACGGTCGGTTCTCCGGCGGGACGACGGGTCTGTGCGTCGGGCACATCGCGCCGGAGGCCGTCGACGGTGGGCCCATCGCGTTCGTGCGCGACGGCGACCGCATCCGGTTGGACGTCGCCAACGGCACGCTGGACATCCTCGTCGACGAAGCCGAACTCGCCGGGCGCAAGGACGGCTGGCAGCCACTGCCCCCGCGCTACAAGACCGGCGTCCTGGCCAAGTACACCAAGCTGGTGCAGTCCGCCGCGGTCGGCGCCGTCTGCACGTAACCCGTTGCACCGCGAGCGTGCGGGTCTGCCGGCCGACACACGTTCCACGCACGCTCGCGGGCCGGTAGAGTGACATCGGGCGCGCAGGAACGCCCGATGTCCGCTCGAAGAGGCTCAGCCTCCCTGCTGGTCGACTTACCTTGTGACCGACCTCTTCTCGGCCCGAATCGCGGACACGGGCGCATGAGAGGAGGCCGACATGGCCAGCCGACTGCCCACCAATCCGTCATTGGACAAGCTCCGCGATGAAGCGCGCCGCCTGCAGCGTGCGAATCACCTCCCGCTACACCAAGCCCAGTTCATGGTCGCTCGCCAGTACGGCTTCACCGGCTGGCCCGCCCTGGTGCACTATCTGCGTGAGGCCGCCGCACTCAGCGTCGACCCGGCCGCCGTCGGCGAGGATGCCCACGACCCGGCCGACCGGTTCTGCAATTGGGCGTCGTTGCGCTACAACGAATCCGACGCCCCGCCCCGGTGGCAGTCCGCGGCCGATCTGCTGACGGCCGACCCGACGATCGTCGAGCTCAGCGTCTGGGCCGCCGCCTCGGCCGCCGATCCCAACGCGCTTGCCGGCCATCTCACGAAGCGCCCCACGCTCGCCAACGCCCCCGGTGGACCGTTCGGCTGGGCACCGCTGATGTACCTGTGCTATTCACGAGTTCCGTTGGGCCGCACCGCAGAGGATGTCACCACGGCCGCGACGCTGCTGCTCGATGCAGGCGCCGATCCCAATGCCGGTTACCTGTGGTGTGGGCTGTCGACGCCGTTCACGCTGTTGACCGGGGCGTTCGGCGAAGGCGAGCAAGGGCCACGCCGTCAGCCCCGTCACCCGCAGGCCGCCACGTTGGCCGCCCTGCTGTTGGACCGCGGAGCGCATCCGGCCGACCAGCAGACGCTCTACAACCGGATGTTCCGCCCCGACGACTCACACCTGGAGCTGCTGTTCGCCCGTGGCCTTGCCGATGCCCCACCGAGCCCGTGGGAGCGCCGGCTCGGTGAAGCCATGGAGACCCGAGAACAGATGTGGCAGCGCCAGATCCACTGGGCTGCCGAGCACGGCTTCACGCGGCGACTCGAGCTGCTGGCGCGCAACGGCATCGACACATCCGGGGTCGACGTGATCATCCCGAGTTTTCCCGACGACCCCAACGCGCGCGACGACGAAGACGCCACGCCACTGCACCAGGCCGCGTGGGAAGGCGACCTGGTGTTGATCCAGAGGCTGCTGGACGCGGGTGCGAACCCGTTACTCACTGATGGGCGGTTCGGCTCCACGCCGCTGCAATGGGCCGAACACGCCTATCAGACCGAGGCGGCGGATCTGCTCCGCGCCCATACGCCCGACGGCTCAGGTGTGCCTGGTGTCTGAATTACGCACGCGCATACCGAGATACGTCGCGTAGAGGCCGAGCAGGAACACCAGTGCGCCACTGAGTACGTGCGACCAGATCATGCCCGCGGTGGGTCCGCTGACGTAGATCCAGGGCGAAATGACCAGCCACGCGCCGATGAGCGGCAGTGTCCAGGTCATGCCGTGGCTGCGGTCGAGCGCACACCCGAAGCACAGCGCCAGGAATCCGACGGTGCCGCCGACGAGTAGGTCGTTGGCCGACAACCGCGTGAACCCTTGGTAGCCGATGATCCAGGGCGACAAGGCGACGTAGAGGCCTGCCATCAGCGTCAGGCCGAAGGTCGCCTGCGCGGCCATCGACTCGGCGACACGGTCATACCGGGCCCGCAGCGCCAGGATGTCGGGGTGTTGATCGATTGACGAATGGACCGTTGTCATTTCCTACCCCTTCCGTTACGCGGCAAGGGGTTCGGCCTTGCCGCACCCATCCATCACTGCCCAGATTACGCGTGTTTGCGATGGTCGGAGCGGGGGCGATCGACGCGGATCTGACCCCGTCAGCTAACCCCGGAAGCCACCCCGCACGATCGCGGCGAGTTCCTCGCGCGAGCTTGCCCCCACGCGTTGGCAGGCGCGATACAGGTGGCCTTCGACGCTGCGCACCGACATCACGAGCCGCTTGGCGATCTCGCGGTTGGACAAGCCGGCCACGACGAATTCGACGATCTCGCGCTGCCTTTGGGTCAGCGGCTGGCCTGCCGGGTGCCGCAGTGCCGGTGTGCAAATGCCTCCGCAGTCGGTGGCGAGTTGGCGCGCCACCGCCGCGGCGTACAGCCCGCGCTTGCCCTGTCCGGAACCGCTGAACGCGACGGCCGCCTGCGCCGCGGCGTCGGCTGCGGTCACCCGGTCCCCGATGGCCTGGTACCTGCCCGACGCGTCGAGCAAGCCTGCACCGTCATTCGCAGCCAGCGCTGCGGTGTGCCGCGCGACCGCGTCCGCCAAGGGAAGTCGCAGCTCGGCAGCCAGTTCCGCGGCCCGGGCGGCGCCCGAGGTGTCACCCCACTGGGCCGCCGCCTGCAGGCAGGCGAGTTCGTGGGTGGGTTGGCGGTGTTCGCGGGCCTCTGTGGCCGCGGCCCGGACGGCGGCGATGGCTTCGGTCAGTGATCCACCTGCCGCCATGGCCCATCCGGTTGCCAGTGAGAGGTTGGTCTGCATGTATACGTAGTCGTCCGGCACCCATTGCCGGGCCTGCGCCAGCGCTTGGGCTGCCTCCTCGGCCTGCCCGAGTTTGCCATGTGCCTCGGCCAGGCCGAAGCAGCTCGCCGGGCGCAAACCTGTTGAGCCCCCGTGGGTTTCGACGCCTGCCAGCGCCTCGTGCAGCAGCCCGACCGCTTCGGGTATCGCACCGCGGACCAACTCGACGTGGCCGAGCAGGAACGCCAGGTTGGCCTGGGCCAGGCCAGGCAGGTCGCGCGCGGAATCTGCCAATTGCTTTGCGTTACGCACGCATTCGTCGATCCGTCCGGTCAACCGACACGCCCGGGCGTACACGCCGCCATACCAGAACCGGGTCTGCGACGACTCGAACGAGTTGATCGCCCGCTCGATCGCGTCGGTGGCGACCTCGTTGAGGTCGTCGACTTCACCCAGCGCACCCAGGGCCATCGTCAGCGCCACCGCCGCGATCATGGCGTGGTAGTCGGGCAACAGGCCCGATGCGATTGCGGCCCGGGCATTGTCACGCGCTGCTTCACAGCGCCCGAGGACGGCGTCGACGCCGGCTTGGATCGCCAGACGCGCCGCCCGGTCAGCCTCCGACTCCGGGCCTGCTGCCAGCTGTTCGAGGATGCCCGCGGCGTCGCGGGGGCGACCCAGCATCCAGGTCAGGTTGGCGGCCCGCAGCGTCGCCCAGTGATGCGCGTCCGGCCGTCCCTCTGAGCTGATCTGAGCCAGCACGGTTTCCGTCTGTTCACCGCGGCCGAGCAGCAGCAGCGACATCGCCCGCATCGGCGCGGCCTCGTAGGCGCCGCACTCGTCGGCCGCGGCGGCGAAACGGTCCGCCGAGTGCGGATCCAGCAGCGTCATCGCCGCTCGGGCGGCATCAAGGTACAGCTGCGGGTCGGGTTTGAGATCCGAGCCGAGCATCAGCAGCGCACGCCGGACCGTGGCGCTCAGATCGTCGTCGGGGCGCGACGACAGCCGCTCGACGAGCCGGCCCCGCAACCCGGAGAGATGCATCTCGCCGGCGGTGGCGCGGCGCAGCTCACCGTAGAGCGGATGCGCCAGCCGCACCTGCAGCCGTGACCCGTCGCGTTCGACCGTGACCACGCGCAGGCTCTCGGCGGCCTCCAGATCCTGGCGGCTGACCAGGTCGCACAGCACGTCCACATCGAGCGGTTCGCATTGCGACAGCAGGTCGACCACCATGGCCGCGCCTGCGGGCAACCGATCGAGGTTGCTGCCGACCATGTCGGTGATGCTCTGTGAGACGGCCACCTCGCCGTGCCACATCCACACTCCGGCAACCTGCCGCAGGCGTGCGCCGTCGATCTGGTCTTTCAGTACCTGCTGCAGATACAGCGCGTTGCCGCCGGTGAGCTTCCAGAACCGGCGCGCGCTGCGGCTGTCGACCGGGCCGCCGAGCGTCTGCTCGATGAATGCGCGTGTCGCGTCGGCCGAAAGCGGCTCCAGGTCGAGCCTGGCGAGCAGGCCGTCCTTCCACAACGCGGTGACGGCGTCGGGAGCGGCGCCGCCGGTCCGCGCGGTGACCACCAAACGCACTCCCCTGGCCTGGGCCAGTTGGTGCAGGACATGCGCGGACAGCTCGTCGAGCAGGTGCGCGTCGTCGACCCCGATCATGCTACGCCGCTGGTGTTGTTGCGCGACAAAGGAATCGATCAACCTGCGGACGCTGGGCAGCGGATCGCACATGTCCTGGCTGATGGCCCCGGTGAACGCGCCGAGCGGCAGCGACCTGGCGGATTCGGTGCCGACGAACCAGCTGGTGCGGTCACCGGTGGTGGCAGCCTGGCTGAGTACCTGACGGGCCAGTGCGGTCTTGCCCACGCCGGCGGGGCCGACGATCATCACGCCGCAGTGCTTGCTGCCGTGCAACACCCGACGAATGGTGCCGAGCTCGTCGTTGCGTCCCGTCAGCGTCATGCCACCCCTCGAAAACCGGGTTCCCCGAGGTCAGGATAGGGCGCGAAACGCCAACAGGGACCGTTATTGACCCACCATCCGATAACGCTCGGTGTCGGCTGCGATAACGTCCGGCGTCGCCAGCGGTTCGTCGCGGTCCAGATGGACGCCCCCGGCCCGCAGTGTGTCGTCGACCAGCAACCAGATCCACCGCACCAGATCAGCGATCAGGTCCTCCGCCGATGTCGGCCCCGGGTGGTCGAGCCAGCGACCCGCGGAGGATTCGACGAGCCCGACGATCGCGAACGCCAGCGGCTGCGGGTCGGTTTCCACTCCGAAGGCGCTGAGATACACGGCGAACAACTGGCACAGCTGGGTTCCGATGGTGAGCTTGATGTCGGCGATCGCGTCGGGCGCGTCCTCGCCGAGCGAACATCTCGCCAGATAGCGGTAGAGATTGCGGTGATCGACGAGGAACCGCACGTGGGCGCCGACGCTGGCCTCGATGATCTGGGCCATCGATCCGTTCGGCGTCCACAGCGGCGCCAGCTCGGCGTTGAGCATCTCGCTGGCCCGCTGCGCGACGGCGCGCTGCAGGTCGGCCGCATCGGTGAAATGCCGGTAGAGCTTGGTGCGCGTGACGCCGACATGTGCGGCGATCTGTTCGGTCGAGGTCTGCGGCCCGTGTTCGGCGATCGCCGACAACGCCGCGTCGACGAACTCGGCCCGGCGGCGTTCGCGCTGCCCGGCCCACCTGGCTGTCCGGCCGCTGACTGACTCCACGGAACACACCCTAGCCAATTAAGTGGTACATGACGTACCATAGCGTACCTGGTACACCTTGTACCACCTAGTTTCGAAGGGAACGACGCAGATGAATGCGGTGTCCACAGCACTCGCACCCGCCGAGGACTACGGCTTCTTCGGCCCCGAATCAGTCACCTGGAAGGTGTGGAGCTACCCCACCTCGATGCTGCTGGGGTTCTCCCGCGCGGTGACCATCGAGCACCTGGACCCGTTCCTGGCCGCCGCCGTCGACGCCACCGGGCAGGTCTACGCCCGCACCCGGCTGCGATACGACCGGACCATGCAGTACTTCGCGCTGGTGGCCTTCGGCGACGCCAAGTCGGTGCTCGACGCGTCGGAGATCCTGGTGAAGATCCACTCCAAGGCCGTCGGCACCGAGCCCATCACCAAGCGACCATTCGACGCCAACGATCCGCACTCGCAGCTGTGGATCCACCTGACCGCCTGGCACTCGATCCTCTACACCTACGAGATGTTCGGCCCGGGCAAGCTGACCGAGGCCGAGGAGCGCCAGTACTGGGAGGAGTGCGCGCGGGCCGCCGAATTCCAGACCATCAATCCCGACGACGTGCCGCGCACCCGCGAGGGCGTCCGCGAATACTTCGAGAGCAACCGGGCGGATCTGGTGGGCTCCGAAGTGGCCCAGCGGATGATGGACTACCTGGTCGACCTCGGGTACCACATCCTGCCGGAGAAGATGCCGCACGTGTTGCGCAAGGCGTTCAACATCCCCATGCGCGCCGCCATCGTCTCCACCATGCCGCAGTGGATGCGGCTGCTCGGCGGTATCCCGCAGAACCGGTTCGCCGACGTCGCGGCCCGCCTCGTGGTCCGCCCGTTCCTGAAGCTGATCGCGAGCAACCCGCGTCTGGAACTGAGGGCACTGAACCTGACGACGCCGCACACCACGCCCATCGTCGGCCCCATGCTGCTGGGCATCCCGGCCAAGAACACGGTCACCTACACGCCGGCGGAAGCCCGGGCCAAGTGGGGTAAGGCGACGCCGTTCGAGCAGTACAGTCAAATCGTGGCCAAGCGGGCGACCGGCGAGGGGCCCATACCCTATTCGCACAACCATCACGATGCACTGCTGGAATTCGACAAGACCGCGAGCTGACCTATGACCGCAAACATCGACCGCGCCCTCGAAGAACTCGTCGAGGGCGAGAAGAACTGGGCGGCACTGCCGTTGGCCGCCCGCAAGCGCCTGCTCGACGAGATGCGCACGCTGACCGTCGAACACGCCGCCGAGTGGGTGCATGCCGCCATCGGCATCAAGGGCCTCGACGCGTCCTCACCCCTGGTTGGCGAGGAGTGGATGTCCGGTCCGTACGCCCTCGCCTTCGGCCTGGCCGCGCTCTCGGACAGCCTGGCCAAGCTCGAAGCCGGGCGCAGCCCGCTCGACGACGCCGAGTTCGGCACTGCCCCGGGTGGGCGCATCACCGTGAAAGCGTTGCCGCTCACCACCTTCGACGAGTTGCTGCTGTCCGGGTTCAGCGCCGACGTGTGGCTTCAGCCCGGGATCGGGCGGGACGAGGCGGTGCGCGCCGCGGGACTCGCCCAGCGGGACCCGAGCCACACCCACGGCGTGGGTGCGGTGCTCGGCGCGGGCAACATCTTCTCGATCGCGCCGCTGGACACCATCTACGAACTGTTCGCCAACAACCGCGTGGTGGCGCTCAAGCTCAACCCGATCACCGATCCGCTGCTCCCGGTGTTGTCCAAGGTGCTGGCCCCGTTCATCGCCGTCGGCGCGGTGCGAATCCTCACCGGGGGCGCCGAGGAGGGCACATACCTGGTGCGGCACAAGCTCGTTGACCACGTGCACATGACGGGCAGCGCGCTGACCTACGACGCGATCGTGTTCGGCACCGGCACCGAGGGCGCGGCCCGTAAGGCCGCCGACGAGCCCGCTTGGACAAGGAGATGACGGCCGAGCTGGGCGGGGTGTCGCCGACGATCGTGCTGCCGGGCCAGTGGACCAAGGCCGACATCGAATTCCAGGCCAACCACGTCGCCACCCAGCGACTGCACAACAACGGCTACAACTGCATCGCCGCGCAGGTGGTCGTGCTGTCCAAGCACTGGCCGCAACGCAACGAGTTCATCGCGGCGCTGCGCAAGGCCCTCAACGACGCACCGCAGCGTCCCGCGTACTACCCGGGCTCCGATGCGCGGGTGGCCGGCGCCGACGCGTCCTACCCGGACGCTCAGCACCTCGGCGCGGGCGGTGCGCGCGTGCTCGTCGTCGATCCGCAGGATCGTCAGGCACTGCTGCGCACCGAGTACTTCAGCCCGGTGCTCGGCATCATCGAACTCGGCTCTGCTGGTGAACAATTCGCCGAGGAAGCGGTCCGGGTCGCCAACGACGAGTTCGTCGGCACGCTCGGCGTCAACATCATCGCGCACCCCGAAACCATCGCCGCCCTCGGCGCGAAATTCGAGGAGCTGATCGCGCAGCTGCGCTACGGCACCATCGCCGTCAACGCCTGGACCGGTGTCGGCTACCTGACTCCCACCGCAACCTGGGGCGCGTACCCGGGACACCTGCGCAACGACATCCAGAGCGGAGTCGGCGTGGTGCACAACGCTTTTCTGATCGACCGGCCCGAACGCACGGTCGTGCGGGGACCGTTCCGCCCGGCCCCGCGTTCGGTGCTGCACCGGGAGTGGTCACTGTCGCCGAAGCCGCCGTGGTTCGTCAACAACCGCACCGCGGCCACCACGGGCCGGCTGCTGGTCGACTTCGCCGGCTCACCCGGATGGGGCAAGCTGCCTGCGATCTTTGCCTCCGCGCTGCGTGGCTAGATCGTCATTTGCTCCTCGCGTGCGCGCATCGTCATTTGCTCCTCGCGTGCGCAGTAACCGCTGACAGCAGTCCAGCAGCACCTCGTGCAGGTCGGCGTCGTCGACGTCGCTGAGCTTGGGATCGGTTGCGCTGCCGTACATTCCGGATGCCAGCATGGAGATGACGATCCTGGTGGTGACATCGGGATCGGTGCCGAGCAGCAGCACGGTGAGCCGCTCGATGGTGTCGCTGAGGTCGGCCCGGCTGTTGACCAGTGTGTCGATGGCCGGGTCGCCGTGGAACACCGCGGTCATCCGGCGATGACGAACCGTGAAATCGACCATCCCGGTGACCGCGACCTCTTGCCGGGCCTCCGGTGTTGACATGCCTTCGGCGATCCTGACCAGCCGGGCCATGTCGTCGAACGCGGGCTGGATGACGGCCAGGACGATTTCTTCCTTGGAGTGGAACTGGTAGTAGACGGCGGCCTTGCTGACCCCGAGTCGGTCGGCGATCATCTGCAGGGACGTGCCGTTGACCCCGTGCTCTGCAAATAGAGCCAGTGCCGCTTCCAGCACTCGGTCACGCGCGAACCCGCGCGGCGCTACAGACTTCGCCACACTCGTCCCTTCGTCGCGAGGAGCGTACCCAAGGGCATCTCAGCTCACACCTCGGATTGCCCAATCGACTTGATTGAACTTAGCCGACTGTATAGGTTTCACTTGTCGTACGGCAAGGACAGCTGCCTGCATCCGAAAGGCTGACGAGCGAACATGAAGCTCTTGAGACGGTTCTGGATCCCCGTGCTCATCCTCGTGGTGGTGGTCATCGGCGCATTCACCGTGATGCGGGTCCGTACTTTCTTCGGAGCCGGTGACGGTTCGGGCGTCGCCAGCGCCAAGGTCGACGACACCAAACCTTTCGACCCCAAAGTCGTCGTCTACGAAATCACCGGCGAGCCCGGCGCGACCGCCGACGTCAACTACCTCGACCTCAACGCCCAGCCCCAGCGCGTCGACGGAGTGTCCCTGCCGTGGACGTTGCGGCTGGAGAGCACCGCGCCGTCGGTGTTTCCCAACATCGTGGCGCAGGGCGACGGCAGCACCATCAGCTGCCGCATCACCGTCGATGACGAACTCAAAGACCAGCGCACGTCCACCGGCGTCAACGCCCAGACCTTCTGCTTGGTGAAATCTGCATGAGCACCCCCACGCACGACGCGCCCACCGACGCCTTCCCGGCAAGCCCGCCGCCCAAGCACGCCGCCGACCACAGTGGCATCGCCAAGTGGATCCGGCGGCTGGCGCTGCCCATCATCCTCGGCTGGATCGCCGTCATCGCAGTCCTCAACGTGATCGTTCCCCAGCTCGAAGAGGTGGGGAAGATGCGCTCGGTCTCGATGAGCCCCGACGACGCGCCGTCGATGATCGCGATGAAGCGCGTCGGCCAGGTCTTCGAAGAGTTCAAGTCCAACAGCTCGGTCATGATCGTGCTGGAAAGCGACCACGCACTCGACCAGGCCGCGCACGACTATTACGACCAGATCGTCGCCAAGCTCCGCGCCGACACCAAGCACATCGAGCACGTCCAGGACTTCTGGGGCGACCCGCTGACGGCGTCGGGCGCGCAGAGCTCCGACGGCAAGGCCTCCTACGTGCAGGTCTACACGGCCGGTAACCAGGGCGAGGCGCTGGCCAACGAATCCGTCGAAGCCGCAGAGAACATCGTCAAGAGTGTGCCGGCTCCGCCAGGTGTGCACGCCTATGTGACGGGCCCGGCCGCGATGTCGGCCGACCAGGAGATCGCCGGTAACCGCAGCCTCGAGATGATCACGGCCCTGACCTTCGTGGTCATCATCGTCATGCTGCTGACGGTGTACCGGTCGATCATCACCGTGATCCTGACGATCCTGATGGTCGTCATGTCGCTGTCGGCCGCGCGCGGCCTGATCGCGTTCCTGGGTTACTACAACATCATCGGGCTCTCGACGTTCGCGACGAACCTGTTGGTGATGCTCGCGATCGCCGCCTCGACGGACTACGCGATCTTCCTGATCGGCCGATATCAAGAGGCCCGCAGCGTGGGTGAGGACCGGGAATCGGCCTACTACACGATGTTCCACGGCACCGCGCACGTGGTGCTGGGGTCCGGTCTGACCATCGCAGGCGCCACGTTCTGTCTGCATTTCACGCGGCTGCCCTATTTCCAATCGCTGGGTATCCCGTTGGCCATCGGTATGGTCATGGTGGTCGTCGTCGCGCTCACGATGGGCCCGGCGATCATCACGGTCGCCACGAAGTTCGGCAAGACCCTGGAACCCAAGCGCGCCATGCGCACTCGCGGTTGGCGCAAGATCGGCGCCGCGGTGGTGCGCTGGCCCGTGCCGATCCTCGTCGCCACCATCGGGCTCGCACTCATCGGATTGCTGACCTTGCCTGGCTACCGGACCAACTACAACGACCGCAAGTACCTGCCGACGGACCTGCCCGCCAACACCGGTTACGCCGTCGCCGACCGGCACTTCTCCCAGGCCCGGATGAACCCCGAGCTGCTGCTCATCGAGAGCGACCACGATCTGCGCAACTCCGCAGACTTCCTGGTCATCGAACGGATCGCCAAGCGGGTGGTCGGAGTGCCGGGAATCTCCCGGGTGCAGGCCATCACCCGCCCGCAGGGCACGCCCATCGAGCACACCTCGATCCCGTTCAACATCAGCATGCAGGGCACCACCCAGACCATGAATCAGAAGTACATGCAGGACCGCATGAAGGACATGGGTGTCCAGGCCGAGCAGATGCAGACGATGATCGACACGATGACTCGGATGATCGCGCTGATGACCGAGATGTCGAAGACCATGAACAGCATGGTCGGCAAGATGCACGGCATGGTCGCCGACATCGAGGAATTGCGGGACCACATCGCCGATTTCGACGATTTCTTCCGGCCCATCCGCAACTACCTGTACTGGGAACCGCACTGCTACGACATCCCGATGTGTCAGGCCATGCGGTCGGTGTTCGACGCGCTCGACGGCATCGACACGATGACCGACGACTTCAAGAACATCGTCCCCGACATGGATCACCTCAACGCGATGCTGCCGCAGATGCTCGCGTTGATGCCGCCCATGATCGCGACCATGACGTCGATGAAGGCCATGATGCAGACCATGCAGGCCACCCAGGGTGGTTTGCAGGATCAGATGGCCGCCATGCAGGACAACTCCACCGCGATGGGTCAGGCGTTCGACAAGGCCAAGAACGACGACTCGTTCTATCTGCCACCGGAAGCGTTCGACAATCCCGACTTCAAGCGCGGTATGAAGATGTTCCTGTCGCCTGACGGGCATGCGGTGCGGTTCATCATCAGCCACGACGGCGACCCGATGAGCCCCGAAGGCATCAAGCATGTCGAACCGATCAAGCTGGCCGCCAAGGAAGCCATCAAGGGCACGCCGCTGGAGGGTTCCAAGATCTACCTCGGCGGCACGGCAGCCATGTTCAAGGACATGCAGGAGGGCGCCAACTACGACCTGCTGATCGCCGGTATCGCCTCGCTGTGCCTGATCTTCATCATCATGTTGATCCTGACGCGAAGCGTGGTGGCCTCGGCCGTCATCGTCGGCACGGTGGTGCTGTCGCTGGGCGCGTCCTTCGGTCTCTCGGTGCTCATCTGGCAGCACCTCGTCGGGCTGGAGCTGCACTGGATGGTGCTGGCCATGTCGGTGATCATCCTGTTGGCCGTCGGCGCCGACTACAACCTGCTGCTGGTCTCCCGGTTCAAAGAAGAGATCCACGCCGGGCTCAACACCGGCATCATCCGCGCCATGGGCGGCACCGGCTCGGTGGTCACCTCGGCAGGCCTGGTGTTCGCCTTCACCATGATGTCCATGGCCGTCAGCGAACTCGCCGTCATCGGCCAGGTCGGCACCACCATCGGCCTGGGTCTGCTCTTCGACACCCTCGTCATCCGCTCACTGATGACGCCGTCGATCGCGGCCCTGCTCGGAAAGTGGTTCTGGTGGCCACAATTGGTGCGTCAGCGCCCGGTCCCCGAGCCATGGCCCAAGCCGGCGGAGAAGCAGACCGCCGACGCCCCGGCCTGAGCACCGCGAGCTCACTCACCCGGCACCGCTCACCCAGCACGGCGAGCGTGCGCGTCTGCTGCCCGACACACCGTGATTCGGCAGCAGTTCACGCACACTCGTCGCGTTCCCGCTCTCAACTGACGACGGCGACGGCGAACCCGTCCCAGCCCTTGGTGCCCACGGTCTGAATCGCCGCGGTGTCCAACCGGGGATGGTTGCCCATCATCTCCAGCATGTCGCGCACCGCGCGGGCCTGGTGATCGTCGGCGGCAGGAGCCAACACCCGGCCGAACCGGGTTACGTTGTCCACCACGATGATCGACCCGGGATGCCCGAGTTTGACGGCCCACTCGACGTAGCCGACGTTGTTCTCTTTGTCGGCGTCGATGAACGCCAGATCGAAGACATCCCCGCGCTCGGCGAGCCGGGGCAGGGTGTCCAGCGCTGCGCCGACGATCACCTCGACGCGATCGGCGACCTCGGCGCGTGCCAGGTTGGTCCGGGCCACCTCGGCATGGCGGGGCTCGTATTCGAGGGTGACGACGTCGCCCGCCTCGCCGACCGCGCGGGCCAGGTTGATGGTGCTGTAGCCGGCGAGCGTGCCGATCTCCAGCACTCGGCGCGCCCCCGACATTCTGGTCAACAGCGACAACAACTTTCCGTGCTGAGCAGACACCTCGATGGCAGGCATCCCGGCAGTCGATGCCGATTCCCGAGCGGCGATCAGCGCGTCGTCCTCGGTGTGGAGAAGCTGGGTGAACATGGCGTCGACATCCGCGGGCTCGGTCACCTCCGCCAGGCTAGACCACGCCTTCTTTCGCGTACACCATCCGCAGCACCAGCCCGACCTCCGGTCCCATGATGGTTTCGCACAGCTCGCAGTAGGTGGCGACGAAGGCCGGCCCGTGCGGCGGCGGCGCGGGACTGAGGTGGTGGGCCAGCTCGTGCAGCACGACGAGTTCGCGCAACGCCCACGTCGAATCTCGTTCGGGCACCGCGATGACGGCCGCACCGTCGATGAGTTCGTAGTGGGCGGCCGCGGTACCACGGCGGGCTCGCACGCTCACCGGCGCGGCGCCGACGCGGGCCAGCACGTCGTCGACATACCGCTGCACCGACTCGACCGAGCCGAACTTCGCCTCCGGCGGCAATGTCAGCGAGGTACCGAAGAAGTCGATGGCGCGTGAACTGTGTTGCGCCGCACGGTCGAACATGGTCCGCACGAATTGCTCCGCGGCATACACCTTGGCCCGCTGAGCGTCTCGCGCCGTCACTGCTCCAATGCGCCACGGGCGCCCGACAACTCGGGGTTGGGCCCGAGCCGCGCCCGCTGCCCGGCGCGGTCCCCGGCCCGGCGCGCCGCGGAAGAATAGCCGGCCGACGCGCTGGTGGCCCGCCATGTACCGCGCGCCTGCGAGGCCTGGCGGTAGAAGCTCTTCAGCTCGATATCCTTGTCCCGCAATGCAATTGCCGTCCCCGGCTGGTCGGTGCGGTCGGCTTCCTGTTTAGCCTCTTCGCGGGCCTTGGTCAGCCGTTGGCCGATGCGGGAACCGAACGCCAGCTGGAAGTTCAGCCGCGCGGTGATGGTCGGGGTCGGCCGGTGCGCGCCGGAGGCGATGTAGGACTCCGACGCCTTGACCATCTGCAGCACCAGGCTGGTGTAGAGGGCATGGGTGGCGTCGATGTCCTCGGCGAAACCGTAGGCGTAGACGAACGTCGAATTGGACGCGACGTCGCATTTCACGTCGTTGGCCATCCCGATCATCACGAACAACTGCACATATGTGCGCAGCCCCTTGGTGCCGGCCTGCCCGATGGTCACGGTGCGCTGTACCGGCATCTGGGCCTTGGTGCGCTCGGCGGAATGCGACCGGGCCACCGCCAGGTCGATGGCGGTGGCGGTGGCCAGCCGTTGCGCAGCGGCCATGAACGCCTCTGCTTCGTGCGCGTTGTCGGTGCCCTCCGCCTGGCGCAACAGGGCGGCGATGCGCGCCAGCATCTTGTCGTCGCTCACGGCACGATCCTAGAAAACACCCCTGACATCACTGCCCGGAGAAAGCCTTCAGCGCATCGAGCACCTGCGGGGACAGTGGGCCGGGCTTGCCGTAGTTCGCGATGCTGTCGGTCGGGTCGTCGCGCAGGATGTGGTTGACGCCCTTGAGCTCGACGACCTTGAGCGCCGTGTGGTGCAGCGCGTCGATCAGCGGACGTTCCGCGTCGCAGCTGGCCTGGGAGTCGGAATCCGAGCAGGTCAGCAGGACCGGCAACCCGGCGGGCAACGCGGCGGCCAGCGCCAGCGGATCGATCTTGTCGGCCTCGATGATCGCGTTCAGGTTGCCCTTGTTGACGATGGCGCTCAGGCCCTCGGGCAGGTTGTCCGGGACCGTGCCCTTGGTGCGAATCTGGTCGACGGCACCCAGCCACGCGTTGAGCACCTCGGGCGTCGACCCCGAGCGCACCCGGTTGGTGATGATGTCCAGGTACCGGCCCGCCAGCGGCTGCAACAGCGCCAGTGAGTGCACCTTCGGATCGGCTCGACCGGCCAGCGTCATGGCATGGATAGCGCCTTCACCGACCGCGTAGATCGACAGTCGATCCTTGTCCGTGTGGGATTGGTCGCCGAGGAACTTCAGTGCCGCGGCCGCACCGGTGGTGTAGACGGCGCTGACGACTTCGGTCGGCTTCTGCTGGTAGGGCCCCAGCTTGGTCTTGCCGGTACCGATCTTGTCGTAGCGCAAGGTGGCCACCCCGTCGTCGGACAGCGCCTCGGCGATCTGGCGCATGTTGCCGATCGGACCGACCACCTTGTTGTCGCCGTTGCGGTCGGTCGGGCCGCTCTCGGAGATCAGCAGCGCCGCCGGACCGGACCTGCCGTTGTTGCGGTAGGTGCCGAAGATGGTCAGGCCGTCGGCGTCGAAGCTGACGTCCTGGTCGACCCATTTGGCCGGCTGCTCGGATCCGCAACCGACCAGCAGCAGCACCGACAGCAGTGCGGCGGCAATCCGTCTCACAGATGCGCCTCGATCCACGACGTGACGTCATCGAGCACCAGCGCCTGCTCGGGCTCGTTGAACACCTCGTGATACAGGCCCGGGTACACCTTGAGGTGGACGTCTTCGGCGGCGACGCACTCGACGAGACGGTGACTGCCTTCGACCGGTACCAGCCGATCCTTCTCGCCGTGCACCACGAGCAGCGGCGCGGCCAACGCGGAGGCCCGCTGCGGCATGGTCTCACCGACGAGGATCAGGGCCCGCGCAATGCCGGCAGGCACCTTGCCGTGCCATACGAGCGGGTCGGCGTTGTACGCGGCGACCACGGCGGGGTCCCGGGAGACGGCCGTGGCGTCGAGTTCTTCGACGGGCAGCCCGGGGGCGATCTTGCCGAGCACCTTGGCCGCCGCCACCAGCAGCGCCGACAGCGAGGCCTGCGCGGCCACCGCGGGCCCGGACAGCACCATCGCGGTGTATTCGTCGGGATATTCGACGCCGTAGCTGAACACGATGCCGCCACCCATGCTGTGCCCGAGCACTATGCGGGTGAGATCGGGATGCTCGGTGGCCGCGATGCCGACCAGGGTGTGGAAATCGCCGACGTATTCCGACATGTCCCGCAGGTACACCCGCTTGCCGCCGGATCGGCCGTGGCCGCGGTGATCGAGGGCATACACGATCAGCCCGGCCTCACCGAAGCGTTGCGCGACGTGGTGGTAGCGGCCCGCGTGTTCGCCCAGCCCGTGCGACAGCACGATGACGCCGCGGGGCTCGCCTTCCGGTGTCCATTCGTCGTAGACGATGCGCACCCCGCCGACGCCGTCGAAGGTCCGCTCGGTACGGGTACTGGTCATCAGGCGAGCGTAGCGGGGTGCAGGTTAACGGTTAATGCAGCACTGCGGTACCCAGGACGAACACGCCGACCATGGCCGCCGCGGCGACGAACGGCCAGACGATGACGTTCTTCCCGCGGGTCAGGCCATAGAGCATGACCGCGCCGGTGGCCACCAACACCACGACCAGTCCGATGCCGACGGTGATGATCGCGGCTTCCTCGTGGTAGCTGGCATCGCATGCCGCGTCGTGGCAGCCGTCGGTGGCCATACCGAAACCGAGAGCGCTCATCATGAACTCGATGAAGGCGGCCGGGATGAGCAGGACATACAGCACGAATGCCGCGACATTCCAGCCGTCCACCCCCCGCCGAGCCATTTTTCGATCGTAGTTGTCGGTGGGCGTGCGTAGGCTCAACGACGTGACCGTGCTCGCACCTTCACTCGACAGCGGCAGTCCGGCTGACGCCTTCCTCGCCGACGCCCAGCGGTACCGGCGCGAGCTGCTCGCGCACTGCTACCGGATGACCGGCTCGTTGCACGACGCCGAGGATCTGGTGCAGGAGACGTATCTGCGCGCATGGAAGTCCTACGAGGGCTTTCAGGGCAAATCCTCGATACGCACCTGGCTCTACCGGATCGCCACCAACACCTGCCTGACGGCTCTGGAAGGCCGCCAGCGCCGACCGCTGCCGTCCGGGCTCGGCACCCCGAGTTCGACGGGCACAGACGACATCGCCGAGCACCACGAAGTGCCCTGGCTTGAGCCGCTGCCCGACGAGTCCGCCGACCCGGTGAACATCGTCGGCGACCGCGAGTCGGTGCGGCTGGCATTCGTGGCGGCGCTGCAACACCTGTCTCCCCGCCAGCGCGCCGTGCTGGTGATGCGCGAGGTTCTGCAGTGGAAAGCCTCGGAAGTCGCCGGTGCGCTGGGTTCGTCCACGGCCGCGGTCAACAGCCTGCTGCAACGCGCCCGGGCGCAGCTGGAAGCCGCCAATCCGCAACAGGACGATCCGGTCGTCCCGCCCGAGTCGCCCGAAGCGCAAGACATGCTCAGCCGCTACATCGCCGCGTTCGAGGCCTACGACATCGACAAGCTCGTCGAACTCTTCACCGCCGAGGCCATCTGGGAAATGCCGCCTTTCGACAGCTGGTACCGCGGCCCGCAGGCCATCGGCGACCTGTCACGCAACAAATGCCCCGCCGAGAAACCCGGCGACATGCGGTTCATCCCGACGACCGCCAACGATCAACCCGCCGCGGCGATGTACATGCTCAATCCCGAGACCGGCGTGCACGAAGCGTTCCAGTTGCACGTGCTGGCCATCGGCGCCGACGGCATATCCCATGTCGTGGCGTTCATGGACCAGTCGTTGTTCGAGAAGTTCGGGCTGCCTGCGGCACTGTAGGCGCCTCACGCGCTGGCCTGTCGGCCGGTCGGCCGTCATCCGGCGAGTGGCCACTTACGCCACGCGATCGCCCAAGATGCGTGCGATAACTGGCCATTCGGCGCCGGCAGCACGCAGCGCGGCACAGACGCGTGCGACGAGCACCCACGGTCGGCGGTCCAGCAGGTCGGCTCCGACGCGGATGATCAACCAGCCGAGGGCAGCCAACTCTGTATAGCGCTCGATGTCGTTGGCACGCACTCGCGGATCTGTCCACTGCTGTGCGCCCTCATACTCGACGCCTACCTTGAACTGCTTGTAGCCCATATCAATTCGTGCGTGCTTTCGACCGCCGAAGTCGCCAGGCACCACTATCTGCGTCTCCGGCTTGGGCAGTCCGGCGTCGACGAGAACCAGGCGGGTGCGGGTTTCCTGCGGGGATTCGGCTCCACCGTCCATCAGGGCCAGCACCTCACGTAGTTGGATCAGGCCCCGGGCTCCGGGATGGCGCTGCACCAAGGGGCTGACGTCGGCCGCCGTCACGAACGTCGCCTGAGCGAGAGCATCCAGCCGAATGACCGCCTCGTCCCTGCCGCGGCGCCGGCCGAGGTCGAATGCCGTGCGCGCCGGCGTCGTCACCGGGATCCCGGTGAACAGTCGAGTCTCGTCGTCCAGGAGTTCGTCGCGATGCACCAGAATCCCGGGCACGGGCTTGCCGTTGCGGCGATAGAACTCGGCAGGCTCAGCCGGGTCGATCCACCGCGTGCCGTACACCGCCGCCGCCGAGAGCCCAGCCAACGTCGCATGCCGCCCGGAGAACAGCCAGGCCGCCTCTGCTCGCAGTGCCGCGGTCAGCTCCACGCCCTTGGGCAGATAGACGTCGCGGTAGATCGCGTCGTATCGGTTCGCCAGAACTCGACGGGTCATCGCCCGTGCGGCAAGCACCTCTGATCCGAGAATTGGACTTTCCATGTGCCCACGGTGTCGGCGGTGGCCGACGAGATGGCCGCCCGAGCCGCCCCACAGGCCCCGGCTGTGGATGAACTTCGGTTTGGGGATAGACCCGACCGCGCCTAGTGGCCAGTTACAACACGCAAACCAGCCAACCGCGTGACACAAGTGGCCACTCGACGATCAAACGAGCCGCGTGCATTAACTGGCCGCCCATCAGAGCCGGCGACAACCACAACAAACGACGAAGAGAAGCTCACATACACGCAGTTCAGAGTGCTGTTTGTCACAGTTTCTGAAACGTGTTCTATGATCGCCTGTCATGAAGACCAAGGGCGCCCTGCTGTGGGAACTCAATTCGCCGTTCAAGGTCGACGAGATCGACCTTGGCGACCCCGTCGCCGACGAGGTACAGATCCGGATGCATGCCGCGGGCATGTGCCACTCCGACTACCACATCACCACGGGAGCCACGCCGATCGCGTTGCCCGCACTCGGCGGCCACGAGGGTGCCGGGGTGGTCACGAAGGTCGGCAAGAACGTCACCGGCATCGAGGAGGGTGACCACGTCATCCTGGCCTTCATCCCGGCCTGTGGTGCATGTCCGCCGTGCCTGAAGGGCTTCCGGTCGCTGTGTGACCGTGGCGCTGTGCTGCTGGGCGGCAAGGCCATCGCCGACGGCACCAGCCGGATCCACGCCGGTGACCGTGAGGTGTCGCCGATGAACCTGCTCGGCACCTTCGCGCCGTACATGACCGTGCACAAGGATTCGGTCGTCAAGATCGACAAGGACATCCCGTTCGAGACCGCGGCCATCATGGGCTGCGCGGTGCCGACGGGCTTCGGCTCGGCCACCAACGTCGCCGACGTCAAACCCGGCGAGACGGTCATCATCGTCGGCGTCGGCGGTATCGGCATGAGCGCGCTGCAGGGTGCGGTGATCTCGGGGGCCAAGCAGGTCATCGCCATCGACCCGAACGAGTGGAAGCGTGAGCAGGCCATCAAGTTCGGCGCGACGCACGTCTACCCGTCGATGGCCGAGGCCATCGCCCCGGTCATCGACGTCACCCACGGTCTGATGGGCGACAAGGTCATCATCGCGGTCGGCGAGATGAAGGGCGAGTACATCGAAGAGGCGATGATCCTCACGGCCAAGACCGGCACCTGTGTGGTGACGGGCATGGGGTCGATGATGGACGCCGACGTCAAGCTCAACCTGTTCCTGTTCACCATGCTGCAAAAGACGTTGAAGGGCAACATCTTCGGCGGCGGCAGCTCGCATGTGGAGACGCCGCGGCTCGTCGCGCTGTACAAATCGGGCCTGCTCAATATCGACGACATGATCACCCGGACCTACAAGCTCGAGGACATCAACCAGGGCTACCAGGACATGTTGGACGGCAACAACATTCGCGGCGTCATCAAGTTCGACGAGGCCGACTGGTAACTTTCCCCTGCCCAGCAGACGCAAAACTGTCCCTTTTCGCGCGAAAAGGGACAGTTTTGTGTCTGCTCGCGGAAGGAAATCAGGCGGCGCGGTCGAACAATCGGTATATCCGCGCACACAATTCGACGGGAAACCGCCGCACATCGTCAACCACTGCAGGCACTGTGGTCCATCGGACCTCCTGCAACCGCGCAGTCTTTATCCGATCGTGTTTGAACGCATCAGGGTTTGCATGCCAGTCCACGCTGTCGTACTCGGCGGCCACCCGGTAATCAGGCCAAGCGAAGTCCACCCGCCACAGCTGGCCATGTAGGTCATGGATTTCGTACTGCAACTCCGGGGTTGGCAATCCCCAGTCGATGAAGACCAGTCGCATCTCGGACTCCATCGGCGACTCGGCCCTGGCGTCCGCATAAGGCAAGAGTTCGCGCACCTTGACCACACCACGACGGCCGCGCTGTTCCTTGAGCGCGTTCTCGAGCTCAGCCTTCGAGCAGCTGCCGCTGCGTAGTGCGGCATCCAGCGTCGCCAACGTGCGTGGACGCCGAAGTGTCCGGGCCATTTCGATCGCCGTCCACGCTGGAGCCGTCAACAGGCGGCCTTCAACCTTCTTGAGCGGAGCACCGATTCGCTGATGCACCATGAGATCGGGCGAAGGCCTCACGCGCACACCAGGATCGAGAATGTGCGTTCGGCCGTCGGGGTCGGTGTCGAAGCCGTAGATCTGCGCCGCGGTGTTCATGCAGCCGACAATCGGGGTGGCCGCAAGCAAGTCGAGAGCTCGCAGCCGACAGGCCGTATCGGGCGGCCGCAGTGAATAGACACCGTGCCACACGCGGAATACCTTGCCGTCACGGACCTGCCTGGCGAGGGTTCTGTAGGTCATGGTGGCGAGCAACTGCGTCGTGGTCGCGATGCCGTCGTGCAGAGCGAATGGTCCGTCGAGCGCCATGGCGAGCATTCTTTGCAGGCAACCGCGCGGCCGCCACCACCTGGCGTTCCAGGCTGTGGATAAACCCGCCAGCAGACACAAAACTGTCCCTTTTCGCGCGAAAAGGGACAGTTTTGTGTCTGTTCGCGGGAGGGGCTACTTGGGTGGCATCCGGATACCGCCGTCGACGCGGACGACCTCGGCGTTCATGTAGGAGTTGGTGATCAGCTCGATGACCATCGAGGCCAGTTCCTCGGGCTTGCCCAGGCGGTGCGGGAAGAGCACGGATTCGCCGAGCTTGGCCTTGAAGGCTTCGGACGCTTCGCCTTCCCCGTAGATCGGGGTGTCGATGAGGCCGGGGGCCACGGTGTTGACGCGGATGCCCACTGCGGACAGATCACGCGCGACCGGCAGGGTCAAGCCGACCACGCCGCCCTTGGACGACGAGTAGGCCGCCTGCCCGATCTGGCCGTCGAAGGCCGCGACGCTGGTCATGTTGACGATCGCGCCGCGTTCGCCGGTGTCGGTGAGTTCGTTGCGGCTCATCGCGGTGGCGGCCAGCCGGATGCAGTCGAAGGTGCCGACGAGGTTGATCGCCAGCACCTTCTTGTACACGTCCAGGTTGTGGGCGGATTCGAACTGACCGTCCTTGCCGATGGTGCGCTGGGCCCAGCCGATGCCGGCCGAGTTCACCAGGGCCCGCAGCGGGCCGAGGTCGGCGGCGGTATTGACCGCGTCGATGATCTGGTCGGTGTTGGTCACGTCGACGGTGACGAACACGCCGCCGATCTCTTTGGCGAGTGCCTCGCCCTTTTCGGCCTGCAGGTCGGCCACGACGACGCGGGCTCCCTTGGCAGCCAACTGGCGGGCGGTTGCCGCGCCGATACCTGATGCGCCACCGGTGACGATTGCGCTAGCTCCATTGATATCCACGCCTCACACACTAAGTCCGCCCGACCGGTGGGTTGACGGTAGGTCGCTAAGCTGGGCGCCATGCCTCCGATCGTCGACATTCGCCACGCCGGCGACCGTGGCCTCACCACCACAGAATGGCTGCAGTCCCGGCATTCGTTCTCGTTCGGCGATTACTACGATCCGGCCAACACCCACCACGGCCTGCTGCTGGTCAACAACGACGACATCGTCAAACCGGCTTCAGGGTTCGACACCCACCCGCACCGGGACATGGAGATCGTCACCTGGGTGCTGGACGGCGAACTCGCACACCGCGATTCGATGGGCAACTCCGGCGTGATCTACCCCGGTCTGGCGCAGCGGATGTCGGCCGGATCTGGCGTCTCGCATTCGGAGAAGAACGGATCATCAGCTGCCCCAGTGCATTTCGTGCAGATGTGGGTGCTACCGGATGAAGCCGGCGTAACTCCGGGCTATCAGCAGCAGGAGATCGAGCTCACCAGTTCCCTGACACCCATCGCGTCGGGCGCCACCGACGCCGCCGTCACGCTGCACAACCGCAACGCCACCTTGCACGGCGCCCGGCTGCAGGCCGGCGACACGGTCGACCTGCCGCAGGCTCCGTACGTGCATCTGTTCGTCACGCGGGGCGCGGTGACGCTCGAAGACTCCGGCGAGCTGACGACGGGCGACGCCGCCCGGCTCACCGCCAGCGGCGGCCAACGCGTGAGCGCGTCGACGGACGCCGAGATCCTGGTGTGGGAGATGCATGCGGGCCTGGGCGGCTCGTAGCGCGCTCGCAGCGGTTCTGGTCGCGACGGCGGCCTGCGGTTCCCCGCCCACACCGGCGCCCACCCCGCCGCCGGTACCCGCGGGCCTGTCCACGGTCACGATCCAGGTGCCCGATGCCCTCGCGCAGTCGCCGTTCGATTCGCCTCGCAGCGCTCAGGTGCCTGCCGGCTGGACGTTGACGGTCGTCGCGCGCGTCCCCGGAGCCAGGATGGCCGCGTGGACGCCCGATGGCAGGCTCCTCGTCTCGGTTCCCGGCGCCGGTCAGGTCCTGCAGGTGCTGCCCACGCGGCAGGTCGTACTGGCCGGCCTGGACCAACCGCACGGCCTGACCTTCGCGGGGTCGACACTGTATGTCGCGGAGAGCGACCAGATCGACGCCTACGACTACGCCGACGGCCGCGCCGTCAATCCCCGCACGATCGCCGGCGATCTTCCCGACGCCAAGAGTCCCGACCTGCACGGCGCGTACGCCCACGCACTCAAGAGTGTGGTGGTGGGACGCGATGGCGCGGTGTACTTCTCGATCGGGTCGACGGGCAACATCTCCGCCGAGGACCGCACCGCAACGCCACCACGGGCGACCATCATGCGCGTGCCGCCCGGCGGCGGGCCCGCCCTACCGTTCGCGACAGGGGTGCGCAACGGCACGGGCCTGGCGTTGGCTCCCGACGGATCGTTGTGGACAGCGGTGAACAACCGGGACAACGTCGCGGATCCCGAAGGCAAGGTGGACCAGACCTACGTCAACGATCATCCGCCGGAGTCGGTCGCGAAACTCCCGCCGGGACGCGAATTGGGTTGGCCCTATTGCAATCCCGATGGTGCCGCACCGGCCGGGTTCATCCGCGACATGCAGACCAACGCCGATGGCAGCAAGCTGGACTGTGCCGCGCTGCCGCCGCTGGAGCAGACCATGCCCGCGCATTCGGCCCCGCTGGGGATGAGCTTCACCGAGCTGACACAGTTCGGAACGGGTGCGCTGGTGGGTGTACACGGGTCGTGGAACCGCGCTCGGGCCCAGGCGCCCGAGGTCTCGTTCTTCGCCTGGCACGACGGCACATTGGGCCCGCAGCAGACCCTGGTTGGCGGGTTCCAGGCGGACGACGGTTCGCGCTGGGGTCGGCCGGTCGCCGCGGTTGCGGGGCCTGACGGCGCGGTGTACATCACCGACGACGCCGCCGGGGCGGTGTATCGGTTGACGCCGAAAACCTGACCACAGCTAACCGCTGTCTCGCGACGCCCGGCAGCGCGCACGGGCGTGTCGTCCGATTCGATGGATGCCGGTTTTACCGGCGAAGTCGCACGTCCGGTACCGAATCGAGATTGTAGTGTTACTAATGTTGACAGAGTTTCCTGTGTGGTTATTGTGTACAGCGTGCCTGCGCTGGCAAAACTGAAACAACGTGCGGTCGCAGGTGCCACCGCCCTCGCGTTGTGCGCGGTGTTGAGCAACGGCGGAACGCCGACGGCGCGGGCCGAGGACGCCAAGGCGCTGCTGCTCGGCGCCATCGCCAACACCAAGGGCTCCTACCTCGTCTACAACTTCGGCGGGCAGTTCGCCGCACCGTTCATGTCGGCGTCGGGCAATCAGTACACGCTGAACAACGGCGGCCACTTGATGACGATCAAGAACGCCTCGTCGCGGCTGAGCCCACGACTGCTGGTCGACAGCCATCAGGGCTATCAGTCCCGGTGTGAGCGCACACCGGGTGCCCGTACCGGCGAAGGTCTCTGGCAGGCGTCGGAAACCTATGCGCCCCTTCAGGCTTGGCAAGCGTTGGGCCAGCCGACCATCGCGATCAACGCGAACTTCTTCGACGTGCGCGGGCAGAAGGGCGGCTCGTGGCGCGACACCGGCTGCAGCTCACCGCTGGGCGCCTACGTCGACAACACCCGCGGGCAGGGCCGGGCCAACACGGCAGTCACCGGCACGCTGGCCTACGCAGGCAAGCAGGGCCTCTCGGGCGGTGACGAACACTGGACCGCGCTGGCCACCATGATCCTGCCGACCGGCGGGGCTCCATACGTGGTGATGCCCAAAGGGCCCGACGACTATGACGCGGCCACCCCGGTGATTCAGCGACTGTTCGACCAGAACGCCCGGTTCGTCGCGGTCTCCGGCATCGGGCTGCTGGCCCCGGGCGACACCGGCCAACTCAACGACAATGGCCCCAGCGCGGCGCGCACAGCGTTGGGCTACAACCGGGCCGCCGACCAGTTCTACGTCTTCCAGGGCGGCAGCTACACCCCTGACAACATCCAGGATCTTTTCCGTGGCCTGGGCGCCGACAACGCGCTGCTACTCGACGGTGGCGGCTCGTCGGCGATCGTGCTGCGTCGCGACACCGGCGGCATGTGGAGCGGGGCCGGCTCACCGCGCGGCAATTGCGACACCCGCGTCGTGCTGTGCGATTCGCGTGAACGCGCCCTGCCGAGCTGGCTCGGATTCAACTAGTCCTTCAGTTCAGGTGATGCTGAGCGACGGTGTCGTCGGACGCACGCACTGACCGGAACTGGTCGCGCACCCCGGCATGCCGCAGCTGGAAAGGCCGCTCATGCCAGGGCATCACGCCCAGATCATGGTCGCCGATGTACATCAGCGACGCCCCGGCAGGCAGGCGGTCGGCGGCCAGCGATGCCGACGCGACCGACATCAGCGTCTGACCACCATGGGCCATATCCCGCAGCCGCGCAGCGACATCCGTGCTCACGGTGGCGACGGACTCGCCGGTGCGCATTTCGATGGTGTGCAGGCCGATGCACAACGAGAACGGATCCGAAGGCGCCAGTTGCAGATCGAGCGCACAGGCCACCGCGTCGGAGGCCCGGCCGAAGGTGGCCACGAAGCTGTCACATGCGTATTCCCCGCCACGCAGAACGCCGTCATTGAGGGCGATGAGGTGGTTCATGGTCGCTCGCAGCCATGGCAGGGATGCGGCCATGTCCCCGGGTTGCGTTTGCCACAGGCGTGCCGACCCCTCGGCGGCGGCCATCAGCAACGTCACCGTCCCGGTTGGTTGCTTCTCGGTCATGCCCACGTCGCTCCAGTCTTCGTCAGTTCCGCGGTGCCGGCGAGCACACCACAGAAAGCCAGCGTAACCGCCCTGCGAGCGACGTGCGGCCGGTGCAGTCATCCGACGTTGGCGGCGCCAACCCCGTTGCCGCGGAGCGAGGTTGCTGACTCGCGGGTGCACCGGATTTGTGCCCGTCGGATGCACATCCACTGCTGCACATCCGGTTTGCTGACGACCGTTCAGGCGGTCAACCACAAATCGACGGATTCACTGGTGAAGACGTTGAGCAGCGTGCTCCAGTCGTCTTGCCCGAGCGCCGACTTCACATGCTTGTAGTCGGTCAGGACGAACCTGAACTTGCCGTTCTCGGGTGTGCCGAAGCCACCGCGAAGGCAATCGGCGAGCGCGTCGAAGTTGGAGCCGAAGTAGCCACCGTTTCCGTTGACGGCACGTCCGATCTCGGTGAACAGGTCGGCTTTGGATCCGACCGCGGAACCATCGATCCGATAGATCTTCACATGCCTCCGATCCGGCAGAAGCTCTGATAGTGATCGCCGGTGTAGTAGAACTCCGGCGGATGGTTCAGCGGCTGCCCGCCGGTGACGATGCGGCGGGCGCCCCGGTTCTTCGCGCCGGGCGTGGGCACCGTGTACTCGTGGTAGTAGCCGCGTTCGTGCTGGGGCAGGACGCGTTCGAAATTGCCGAAGACGACGCCGTCGTTTTTCGGGTACGGGAACGGGCCGCCGGATTCGATGAGCTTGACGGTCTGCCCGGCTTCCGGCGGGAGCCCGTTGAGGTTGCAGGTGCCCTCGGCGGCCTTCGCGGCGCTGGACGCCGTGGTGACCGCCGTGGTCTTGGTGGCCGTGGGTGCGCTGTGACCGCAGCCGGCCACCAGCCCGATCAGCACCACCGCCATCGCTACCCGCCGCACCGCCACGACGCTAGCAACAAATCCCGGGTTACCGAAGAACCTCGTGGCACGATCGTTACTCGAGTGAACAGAACGTCCCCTTCCGAGCAGCCCACCTCCCGCCGCGGTGTTTCCGCGAGTGGCCGGAAGATGGCGTCCACCAAGCAGTTTCGGCCCGATATCGAGGGTTTGCGGGCAGTCGCAGTGCTGGCTGTCGTGCTCTATCACGCGGGCGTCCCGGGAATCGGCGGCGGATTCATCGGCGTCGACATGTTCTTCGTGGTTTCCGGTTTTCTCATCACGGGGCTGCTGTGGCGCGAGGCAGGCCAGAGCGGCACGGTGCGGCTGGCGTCTTTCTACGCCGCACGGGCCCGGCGACTGCTGCCCGCCGCGGCGGTGGTGCTGGTGGCGACGTCGATCGGCGCGGTCGCGCTGCTGCCGCCACTGCAGGCGCGCGGTGTGCTCGGCGACGCGATCGCCAGCGCGCTCTATGTGGGCAATTACCGGTTCGCAGTAGAGGGCACCGACTACCTGGCCGCCGACACACCGCCGTCGCCGCTGCAGCACTATTGGTCCCTCGGTGTCGAGGAGCAGTTCTATCTGGTGTGGCCGGCGCTGATCATCGGGGTTGCGTGGTTGTTGACGCGGTCCGGGCGGAGTACCCGCTCTGCCACCCCGTACGCACTCGTGCTGTTGGCCGTGGCGGGCGGCTCGGTGGCGTTGTCGTTGGCCTGGACCCAGACCATGCCGCCGTGGGCGTTCTTCTCGCTGCCCACCCGGGCCTGGGAATTGGCGGTCGGTGGCATCGTCGCGTTGACCGCGGCGAGTTGGCGGACGCTGCCGCCGGTGTGCGCGGCCATCGCGGGTTGGGGCGGTCTGGTCCTGATCCTGGTGACCTGCACGCAGATCCGGGCGTCGGAGCCCTATCCCGGCACCGCGGCGCTGCTGCCCGCGCTGGGCACCGCGCTGGTGATCGGTGCCGGCTGTGCGATACCCACCCTGGGGGCGGGGCGGCTGCTGGCCCTGCCGGTGATGCGCGGTATCGGCCGGGTGTCGTACTCGTGGTACCTGTGGCACTGGCCGCTGCTGTTGTTGGCGCCCGCCCTGTTCGGTGGCCCGCTCGGGCTGGGCGGCAGGGTGCTCATGGTGCTGATGTCGCTGGGCCTTGCGGTCCTGACGCTGCACCTCATCGAGAACCCCGCCCGGTTTGCCGCGACCCTGCGCGCGTCGGCCTGGCGGAGCCTCGCGATGGGTGCGACCGCCACCGGCGTCGCGGTGTGCGCCGGTCTGATCCTGCTGGCCGTCCGGCCGGTGCCGACCGGATCCGGGCCCGCAGCCGTCCCGGTGGCCGCTGTGCAGGCACCGGTGCCGGGGCCCGCTCCGAAAATGCTGACGCCCGCCGAACAGCTGCGGGCCGCCGTGGCGGCGTCGGCGAACCTGCGGGCCGTGCCGTCGAATCTCTCGCCGTCGCTGGGCAACATCACCAAACCGGAGGTGTTTCTCAACGGCTGCGTTTTGTCGTGGAAAGACCTGAACCCGCCCGAATGCGCCGCCGGTCAGGTGAATTCGAAGACCACGGTGGCACTGATCGGCGATTCACACGCAGGCATGTGGTACCCGGCACTGGAACCCGTTGCGCGCCAGCGTGGCTGGCGGTTGGAAACGATGGCCAAGGTCACCTGCCCGGTGCTGAAGCTGCCCATCGTCAGCCCGTACCTGGGCCGCGAGTTCACTGAGTGCAAGCAGTGGCGGGCCACCGTGCTGGCCCGGGTTCAGCAGGAACGCCCGGCGCTCGTGGTGGTCGACATGGTGCGCCGCTACGGTGCCGACTTCGGCTTCACCAGCTATGACCCGGTGTGGCTGGATGCGTTGACGCGGTTGGTCTCTCAGTTGCGCGGTACGGGCGCCAAGGTTCTGGTGCTCGGCCCTGTTCCGGATCCCCACGACACGGTGCCGACGTGCCTGTCGGCGCACATGAACGACGTCGGTGCCTGCACGCCGCAGCGGTCGATCGCCACGAACGACGCCGGCATCGCCGCCGAGGCCGCGGCCGTGCAGGCCGGAGGCGGGCAGTACGCGAATCTCGGCGAGTTCTTCTGCACGGCCGACCGCTGCCCCGTCATCATCGGCAACACTATGGTGTTCCGCGACGACAACCACATCACCACCGAATACGCCCAGCAGCTCAGCCCCGTCGTCGGCGACCTCGCCGCGGGTGCGCTGGCACGCAATTAGGAACCGCTGTTATGGATCAGCGCATTTCGCGCGGTCCTCAACAGGGCGTCGCGGGAAACTCGTTGCGGTGCTGTTTGACCCAGTCGCCGAGACGATTGATGGCGGCGACCGCGGCGTCGTAGGTGCCACCGTCGGACTGGGCGGCCAGCGCGACGCCGAAGGTTCCCGAAGGGCTGCTGACCGTCGCGAGCTGCCGGACCAGGTAAGCGCCGTCGACGCCGGGGCCCCAACCGCCCTTGGCGGCGACCCCATCGGCTCCGGCGAGTCCCCACTGTTGGTCGGCGGCCAGCTTGTGCATGTCGTCGAGCACGGGACCGGCCGCGGCGAGGCACGGCAACCGGGCGGCGAATCCGGCCTGGGCCTGCATCGCCCAGTCCGTCTGGCCGAAGGCGCTGTACCCGTCGCGTACCCGTTGCGATTGCACGACGGTGGTCATGTCCTTACCGTCGTGCAGGACGGCCTCCACCGCACGGGAAGCCACCGACGGATCGCCGAGCATCGCCCAGAGCTGCTCAGCAGCAGCATTGTCGGACTGGATGATTGCCTTGTTCACCAACGCTCCGGCCCGCTCGGGCTCGCTGCGCAGCGCGGCTATGGACAGTGGCACCTTGATGGTCGACCACGCCGGGCCCGCGGACCAGTTCCCGAACAGCCGGGTACCGTCCGCCGACGCGACGGCAACGCCGACCGTGGCGGGGATGGACGCTGCGAGGGCTGCGAAGCTCTCGGCCAGCGTGTCGACGGGCGCGGCCGCGGGATTGGGCGGAGCCTCTGCTGGTTTCGCCGCCGGGGTTGGTGAACCCGCGCAGCCGACGACGATCGCACCGCAGACCGCGACGGCCGCCACGGTGTTGCGAAAGGCGCTAGAACAGATAGACACGTGCGTTCTTCCCGCCCGTGCAGGTGATCCAGCCGTCGCTGCCGTTGACTCCGCAGTTCATCACGAACTTGTCCCCCGCGCATTGGCTGCCCGTCGTGCTGCAGGGCACCGTGCCAGCCGCCTCGACGGTGCGTTGATCCTTGCTGGGACTGGGATATTCAGCCCAGTAGGATTCCAGGACGCTGCGCGCCAGGAAGCACGACGTCTCCGGAGAACCCCGCCCGGCGCGCGTCGCCCAGCCCGTCTGGCCCGGAAGTTGAATCCCCCCACCGCAATCCTCGTTGCGGGTATCCGGACCCGGCACCAGCGGGGGTTTCGCGGTAGCGGTCGGGGTGCGCGGTGTCGACATTGTCGTTGGCGTGGTGGCCGATGTCGGCTTGCTGGTGATCGGGGTCAGCGACCCACTGGTGGTCGACGTCGGCGTGGAACCTCCGATGATGTTGATCGCCAACACAATTGCTCCAACGACGACCACCAGCACGACTGCCGAGAGGATCCACGGCAGCGGGCTGCGGCCCCGTTTTGCGCTTACCGGGGAGATCGCCGGGCCGGAGGACTGCGGCGGGGGTGTCACCGGGATGCTGGGACTCGACCAGCCCGAGACCACCAGGGGCGGCGGAACCGCGCGCTGCGGCGGTGGTTCGGCACGCGGCGGTGCGGGCGTACGCGGCCGGGGCGGTTCGACGACCCGCGTCGGCGCGGTGGGCGGGTCCACCGTCGACAGGTCCGGCAGCACCGCACCCACCGCGAAGGCATCGGCGAACTCCGCGCAGGAATTGAACCGGGCGCCAGGATCTTTCGCCATCGCACGGATCAGCACCGAATCCAGAGACCGCAATTGCGGGTGAGTGTCCGACAGCATCGGCGGCGGGCTGCTGAGCCGTTTGGCAATCACCACCGCAGGATTGGAATGCGCGAACGGCGGCGCCCCCGTCAGCAGGTGATAGGCCGTTGCCGCCAACGCATACTGGTCGGCCCGGCCGTCGAGCGGGTCGTTGGTCAACTGCTCCGGCGCGGTGTAGGCCACCGATCCCACTGCGGTATTGGTGGTGGTCAGGCCCGTGTCGTCATTGGTGGCGCGGGCAACGCCGAAGTCGGCCAGCATGATTCGACGCTGACCGTGATCGGGATTGGTCAGCAGGATGTTGGACGGCTTGACGTCGCGATGCAGCAGCTGGCGTTCGTGGGCGTAATCCAGCGCGGCGGCCACCGCGTTGATGACCTTCGCGACTTCGGTGGGAGGCATTCCGCCGGGGTACTGTTCGCGCACCAGCCGGGCGGCGTCAGTGCCGTCGACATAGTCCATGGCGATCCACAGCCGACCCTCGAATTCACCGCGGTCATGGACCCCGACGATGTGCGGATGCCACAGGCGCGCCGCCAGATCCGCTTCCCGGGTGAACCGGGCCCGGTACTCGGCGTCGCTGCTCATCTCGACAGGAAGAACCTTGAGCGCATCCTCGCGCGGCAGCCGAGGGTGCATGGCCAGATAGACCTCACCCATACCGCCCGAACCCAACAGCCGCATGACGGTATAGCCCGCGAACTTGGCCCCCGCACCCAACGGCATGTACGGGAGCCTAGTTGGCCAGACAGGTCGCCACGCCGAGATGGCGGCGACCTAGGTGTTGCTGCCGTACCGGCACTACTTCGATGATGCTCCCGCCGTGGCCTTGTCCGTGGTGTCCTTGGTGCCCTGCGTGGCTCCGGCGACCGTCTTCTTGACCGCGTCCTGGCCCTTCTTGGCGATGTTGTTGAGGTTGTCGCTCGCCTGCTTGGCGGTATCGCTGATCTGCTTGGTGGCCTTCTTGGCCGTGTCGTTGATCTGCTTGACCGACGTGTTCACCCGGTCACGCGCGGTGCTGGCCGAGGTGCTGAGCTTCTTGGTGTTGTCGGTCGCCTTGGTGGTGGTGTCCGTCACCGAGGACTTCGGCTCGTCCGCAGTCGAATTCGCTGTCGTTGTACCGGTATTCGTGGTCGACGACGGCACCGACGGGAGAGACAACGTCTTGGCCGACGGCAGAGTGGGCAGCCCTGTCTGCGGGGTGCTGGTGGCCGCCAACGTTGACGCGCTGTTCGTCGCTGCAGGCTGAGTTGCGCCCGGCAGGTTGTACGACGCGTTCGCGATCGCGGCGGTCAGTTGCTTGACCAAGTTGGCCAACCCGTCAGCCCACGAACCGACGTTGTTGTTCAGGTAATTGGTGAGCTGCGCTCCCAACGGCGCGGCCGTGGCGTTGAAGACCGGTGTCAGCACTGAGTCCGACAGGGTCTTGCCGACATCTGGAAGCCCGAGCAGGCTCGCGACATTCGTGGTCTGAGTGGGAACGTCGAGTCCGGCATTGAGCAAGCTTGCCGGCAGCAGGCCGTCCGGGGACTGCTGCGTCGGCGCAGTACCGACCTGGAACGGCGGCAACGCCCCGACTGTGAACAGCGACGGCAACGTGATGCCGAATCCCGTGGTGCCTGCGTTGACCGAGCCCAGCGAGTAGACGATGGGCAGTACGCCAAATGGCGTGGTCAGCAAGCCCACGGTCTGCCCGCTGTTGAAGTTGAACCCGTTGGTGCCCAGGTAACCGGCCTGCAAGGTGTTCAGGCTCGTGTAGCTGACGCCGAGCAACGGGATCGCGAACGACTGGAGATTGGTGCCCAGCAAGGTTGAAACGCCTGTGGCAGTAGGCAATACGAGACCCGGCGTGGCGACGGTGGCGAACGTGGCGAGGTTCAGCGGTAGCGCCACGCCGCCCGCGAAGATCGGGATGGCGACGACGGTATCGGTGGTGGACAACGGGATGCCCGCAACGTCGACCGGTCCAAGATCCAGTGTCGGCATCGTCGCGAGCCAACCGGCCTTGCCGCCCAACGGGAAGTTGTACAGACCAGAGCCAGAAGGATCCCAGACGGTGATCGACGGGGTGTTGATGATGTCGAGGGGCGACAGGAGCCCGTTGACGGTGGCAGTCAGTCCCGGTATGGCGGATATCGGCAGATTGCCCACGTGCAAGCCACTGAGAATTCCACTGACCAACGACGATGCGGTCAAGCTGGGAATCTGAGCAAAGAGATTGTTGACGTTAGTTTGGCCACTCAGGCCGAGCAGTGCCCAGCTGTAACTCGATTGGTAACTCGTGTCCGTCACTTGAAGGCCAGGAATGAGCGTCCCCAGCGACGGCACACCCTGGAGGCCAGGCACGTCGTTGAGGAGGCCAAGCACGCCGTCAACTAGTTCGACAGCGCCACTGCCTACCCCGGCCACCGCCGCCAGCGGAGCGAGAGCGACTTGGAGCGCCGTCGTGATATCGGTAGCCACGCCAGACGGAAGTCCAGGAATATTGCTCAAGTCGGGCGCTTCAAAGCTCTTGAGCAGCGCTTCCAACGCTGCGGTAAGACCCTGCGTCGTCAGCAGGTCGTACTGCGTCGTCCCCGCATTGAACGTCGGCAGCAACCCACCCGGGAAGGCACTTGCGATCGGATCCCACGCGCCTGCCGCGGCGCCACCGAAGTTGCCCGCCGCGAACAGGAGATTGTTCAGGCTGTCGGATGAGTCGGTGATGATCTGCGTGTAGTTGGGACCTGTCGCTGCACTGAGCGCGACGTCCCGGCTCACCACCGCGGCATTTGCCTCGGCCGGCTGGGCAACGCCGACAGTCAGGGCTGTGACGGTTGCCGTCGCTGCACCGATAGTCGCAATCTTCTTCGTCCGCTGCTTCGACTTACGGTGCTTAACGGCCATATGACCAGTCCTTTCGGGAACCATCTCAGGTTGCTCTCAGGCAACCTAGCACCCCGGTGATCTAGATCACTACGATTGCTAAGGAAAATTTTCGTCGATGTTGGATAAAACCCGTCTGGTCGCCGATTTCCCGCCGTTATCGCGCCTGCCAGTGAATATGCCGAGCCGATTTTGTGAGTACGCAACTGTCAGGGGCTGCCACATCTACGTAGACGTCAATTGCTGCCAGCCAGTTCACAGCCTGACGGCAAACCCGCTAGCTGATCTCACCTCACCCTCGCGAACTGCAGATTCGGGAAAGGCGGCTGCTGCGCGGTGGTCTTCCGGCCATATCGGTGTGCAACCTCGCGTGCGCCACGGCCGGACAATCCGGTGGCAGATAGTGCCGTTAGCTGATGGCGGCCAGCAGTTTCGTCACGATCGCAGCGACGTGGGACGCGTAACTCCCGCCGAACAGCACCACATGCGCAAGCAGTGGGTAGAGCTGATGCAGGCCCACCCGATCTTGCCAACCGTCCCGCAGCGGATGCACCGACTCGTAGCCGGCCAGCACATCCCCCAGATGCGGGCACCCGAACAGTGCCAGCATCGCCAGGTCGGTCTCGCGGTGCCCGCCGTGCGCGGCCGGATCGATCAGCACCACGCCGGCGGCCGTCCACATCACGTTGCCGCTCCACAGGTCACCGTGCAGGCGGGCCGGGCCGTCACTGTCGTCGAACCGCCCCGCGCGGCACAATTCGGCCACCTCGGCCAGGCCTCTGCGGGTCGAGGCGTCGAGCTGCCTGGCAGCGAGCCCGCCCATCGGCACCAGTCGCTCGTCGGCGTAGAACGTGCCCCAAGAATCGTGGTGGGTCAATGCCATCGGGAGCGGCTCGGACATCGGCCCGAAAAATCCCGCTCCACGATAACCGTCGGGCCCGGCACCGAAGGCTGACGCACCGGCGTCGTGGGTTATCGCCAGCCCGCGGCCGAATTCGGATGCCGCGCGTGCCGACGGGGCCACCGACTGTAACCGTTGCAGCGTCAGCGATGTCGCGTCGTGCGCCAGGACCTGGGCACAAGGCACGCCGCCCTCCACGGCGAGCCACTGCAGTCCGGCCGCTTCCGCCGCGAAGAACCCTTGCGGCGCCGACGGATTGCGTTTGACGAAATGGTCCATCAAACCCGGCCGGGCACGCCGAAGACTTTCGCCACGATCCGATCCCGCACCGCCGCAGGCGTGTTCCGCATGAACGCGACCTGAACCTTGGTGCCGAACCCAACGAGGTACCGGGCCTTCGGCCTGCGCGCGGTGAGCGCTTCCTCCACGACCGCAACAACTTTCGCCGGTGGCACCGCCAGCCGTTTCGACACAGGGATGAACTTCTTCATCCCGTCGATGTGCTTGGCGTACAGCGCCCGCTGCGCGGGCGGTGTCGCGGCCTCCACTTCGACCACCATGTCGTCGGCCTTGCGCCACATGTCGGTGTCGGTCTGCGCCGGCTCCACGACCACCACGGGTATCCCCCAGGGCCGCAACTCGATTCGCAGCGCCTCCGCACCGGCCTCCAGCGCGAACTTGGATGCCGCGTACGCACCCAGCATCGGCGAGGACAACTGACCGTTCACGCTCGAGATGAAGATCACCCGTCCGCGGGACTCGCGCAATTTCGGCAGGACCGCCCTGGTGACCGCGAACTGGCCGATCACGTTGACCTCCAGCTGTTTACGCCAGTCATCGGAGGACAGCACCTCGACCGGTCCGGCCACCACGATGCCTGCGTTGTTCACCACGGCGTCCAGGCGCGGTGGCAACGCGGCTTTCAACGCGTCGACGTGCCCTGCGTCGGTGACGTCCAAGATCACCGTAGAGATGTGCTGCGGATCGATCGCGGCGACCGACGCCGCATCGGCTTCCGAACGCACTCCGGCGATGACGTCCCACCCGCTCGCGGCCAGGTGCTCGACGATGGCCCTACCGATGCCGCGGGCGGCGCCGGTGACCAGAACTGAAGGCATATCGGCGAGCGTACTGCGCGGCTCGCCCGACTACGAGCCCGTGGGTTCGAGGTCTATCCGGATGGTCAACAGATCGGTTCCGGCGACCCGCACACCCACGCTGTTGAGCCCGCCGAGGATATCGAGCCGCTTCGCCGTGTCGTCATCTGGAAGCAGTGTGGCAGTGCCGGAACGCCACTGCCCCCTGAGCCGCAAACGCACATGCGGGTCGGCTTGAATGTTGCGGACATAATCGGAGCGGTATCCGTGTTCGGACACCAACCAGAAACTGTCGCCCTGGCGTCGGCCGCCGATAGCCGTCAACCGTGGCAAGCCGCTCTTGCGCCCCGTGGTCTCCAGCATCGTCAGATTCGACGAACGCCGCGCCAGCGGGTTCACGATGAATCGCTGGCCGGTGCGGACGAGCTTGAATTTCAAGGCCTTGACGTCGACCATGGCGTGCCTCTCCATTGGATAATGGTCGATCCAACCGCCCCAGTGGCCAGTTGTGACACGCAAACCGGTCGATCGCGTGCATTAACTGGCCGCTCGGCAGCGGTGCGACCCAGAAGGTCAGCCCGGCGCCTGAGTGCAGTACGTGCTGCGCGCCGCGCGGACGGCGACGGCCGCCTGATCCGGGGTCGCGCCGTACTGCCCCACCATCGCGTCGATCGCATCCTGGGTGTGCTGCCCGGTATAGAGCAGCCTGCAGATCTGTCGGCCGGCCATCAACAGCTGATCGTCGTCGCCGGGGAAGACCCCTCGGGTGGCGTTCAGATAGCGGTAGTCGACGTCCGTCAGCGGGATGGGCCACGCTCCCGCCGTCGCACCGGTGGCACTCAGCAACGCTCCGGCCGCCAGCACGGCAGCACCAATTCGGACAATTCCCCTCGTCATGGCGATCAGGTTAGGGTTCCGGAGCTCAGCCCCGCAATCATTCGGCCGATTTGACCGCAAACACCGGCCAGATCTCATCGGCCGCGCCTCGCCTTGACCGTAACAGTTGTTTCATATATTGGTTGTGCAATGGGCGGGAACATCATTCAGTGAAGGCGTGGCGCTGGGTAGCGATCGTCGCCGGCCTGATCGGTTTTGTGCTCAGTGCACTCACGCCCATCCTGCCGGTGGTGCAGACGACGGCGACACTGAACTGGCCCCAGGACGGCCGGCTCGGCAACGTGACCGCGCCGCTGATCACGCTGACGCCGGTATCGCTGACAGCGACAGTGCCCTGCGCACTGGTGCAGCAGATGCCGGCCGACGGCGGCCTGATATTCGGCACCATTCCCGCCGACGGCAAAGACGCCGGTCTCAACGGGCTGTTCGCCACCGTCAGCAAGAACCGCGTCGACGTGCTGGTGCGCAATGTCGTGGTTGCCACCATCGCGCGCAGCGACGCGACGCACTGCAGTCGCATCGACATCACGTCGTCGCTCGACGGGACATTCGCCACCTTCGTCGGCCTCCCCGGCCCCGACGGTGCCGATCGACGGACCGGCTACGCCGACCCGAACCTGCGGCCACAGATCGTCGGCGTGTTCACCGATCTGAGTGGCCCTGCGCCGGAGGGGCTTTCGGTGTCGGCGACCATCGACACCCGCTACACCACCTCGCCCACGCCGCTGAAGCTCGCGGCGATGCTGATCGGGATGACGGCCACCGTCATCGCACTCGTGGCACTGTGGCAGCTCGACCGGCTCGACGGTCGCCGGATGCAGCGGTGGATCCCCACCCGGTGGCGCACGTTCACCTGGGTCGACGCAACCGTCATCGCGGTGTCGCTGTACTGGTACGTCGCGGGCGCGGGCGCCTCCGACGACGGCTATCAGATGCAGATGGCGCGCGTCGCCGGGCACGCCGGGTACATGTCGAACTACTTCCGATGGTTCGGCAGCCCCGAGGACCCGTTCGGCTGGTACTACAACCTGCTCTCCGTCATGACGCATGTCAGCGACATGAGCCTGTGGATTCGGTTGCCAGACCTGTTCTGCGCGTTGGTGTGCTGGCTGCTGCTGTCCCGGGAGGTCTTGCCGCGCCTGGGACCCGCGGTGGCGGCGAGCAGACCGGCGCTGTGGGCCGCGGCGTTCGTGTTGATCGCCGCGTGGATGCCGTTCAACAACGGTCTACGGCCAGAAGGCCAGATCGCGGCCGGCGCACTGATCACCTACGTCCTCATCGAACGGGCCATCATCTCCAGCCGGGTCACCCCAGCGGCGTTGGCGGTCGTGACGGCCGCCTTCACCCTCGGGATCCAGCCGACCGGACTGATCGCGGTCGCAGCGCTGGTCGCCGGCGGGCGTCCACTGTTGCGGATCTTCGTCGCCCGGCACCGGATGATCGGCACATGGCCACTGCTGGCACCCCTGCTGGCCGCCGGTTTCGTGGTCCTGACCGTAGTGTTCGCCGACCAGACGTTCGCCGCGGTGCTGGAGGCCACCCGGGTGCGCACCGCGATCGGCCCCAGCCAGCCCTGGTACACCGAGAACCTGCGGTACTTCTACCTGGTGCTGCCGACCACCGACGGTGCTCTGTCACGACGGTTCGGCATCCTGATCACGATGGCGTGCCTGTTCCCGTCCATGGTGTTGTTCTTGCGCCGCAAGAAGATTCCCGGCATCGCGACAGGCCCCGCGTGGCGGTTGATGGGCATCATCTTCGCGACCATCTTCTTCCTCACGTTCACGCCGACGAAGTGGATCCACCACTTCGGACTGTTCGCCGCGGTGGGTGCTGCGATGGCAGCGCTGGCCACGGTGCTGATGGGGCCGACGATCGTGCGATCGGCGCGCAACCGAATGGCCTTCCTCTCCGCCGTATTGTTCGTTGTGGCAATGTGTTTCGCGTCCACCAACGGCTGGTGGTATGTGTCGAGCTACGGCGTTCCATTCAACGACAGCACACCGCACCTGGGACCGGTCACCGTGAGCAGCGTGTTCTTCGGGCTCTTCCTCTTGACGGCGTTCTACGCCGCGCTGCTGCACATCATGCCGACGACGCGGCCCGAACGACGCTTCGTCCGCATGCTCACCACCGCGCCGGTGCCGATCGCCGCCGGGTTCATGGTGATCGTGTTCGTTGCCTCCCTGACCATCGGCATGGTCCGCGAATACCCGACATACTCCAACGGCTGGGCCAACATTCGAGAGCTCAGCGGAGGCTGCGGCCTGGCCGACGATGTGCTCGTCGAACCCGATCCGAACGTGGGATTCCTGACCCCCGAACCCGGCGGCTACGGCCCGCTGGGCCCGTTGGGCGGCGACGCCCCCGTCGGGTTCAGCCCCGGCGCATTGCCCGAACACATTGTGGCCGAGTCGGTCTGGCAGACCAATGCCCAACCCGGCACCGACTCCGACTGGAGGGCAGCACCCCCGCTGCCCTACGGCCTGGATCCGGCACGCGTTCCGGTGCTGGGCAGCTTCACCGTCGGGCCGCAACAACCCAGCACGTTGACCTCGGCGTGGTACCGCCTACCTGCCGCCGACGACGCACACCCGCTCGTGGTGGTGACCGCCGCGGGGACCATCACCGGCAACAGCGTGCTCTACGGCCACACCGAAGCCCAAACCGTCGCACTGGAATACGGACGCGTCGGCCCCGAAGGGAAACCCCTGCCTGCCGGACGGCTGACGCCGTACGACATTGGTCCCCAACCGTCTTGGCGATCCCTACGGTTCCCGCGGGCGCAGATTCCGGCCGACGCAGATTATGTGCGCGTGATCGCCGACGATCGCTCGCTGAATCCCGGCGACTGGGTTGCCGTCACCCCGCCCCGGGTGCCCGAATTACGGTCGCTGCAGGAATATCTGGGCTCCACTCAACCGATCCTGCTCGACTGGATGGTGGGCCTGGTGTTCCCCTGCCAGCACCCGATGCTGCATGCCGACGGAGTGACCGAGGTACCGAGATACCGCATCTCACCGGACTATCCGGCCAAGCTGCAGAACCCCGACACCTGGCAGGAAGGCCGCAACGGCGGGCTGCTCGGCATCTCGGATGTGCTGTTGCGCGCCCACGTCATGCCCACCTACCTGTCCCGTGACTGGGGCCGCGACTGGGGATCGCTGCGCAAGTTCGACACCGTCGTCGACGCCCAGCAAGCCCGCATCGACCTCGGCACCGCCACCCGGTCCGGGCTGTGGTCGCCCGGGCCGGTCCGGATCGAACCCTAGCCCTCTGACTTCGGACGCCGAATGGCCAGTTACTGCACGGTTTTTCATGATTTTGCGTGCACAACTGGCCACTCGCCGGAAAACGGGTCTTAAGAGCCGAACCGGAAGATCGCCGCACTCGCGGCAATCACCAACGCCGCCAACGCGATCACCGGCGCCACCGTGAAGAGCGTCAGCGATGCACCGACCATGGCGCCGGCCATCATGGTGGCCACCACGCCATAGCGCAGCTTCTCCCGGTCGCCGGTACCGCCGGCCAATCTACTGTCGAGCCCGATGCCCACGATCGTCTGTGTGAGCACGGTGGTGCTGAGTTCCTGGATGCCGAACTGCCGCGCGGTGGCGTTCTGGATACCGAAGGTGATCGCCAGCCCCGAGATGAGAATCAGCTTGCGGTTGTCCTGGTAGTCGAGCACGCCGGCGCCGGCGAGGACCGAAAGTGTCAGCAGCATGAGCACTTCCACCGAATGCGTGACGGTCAGCCATCGCCTCGGATTGCCCTGCAGGTGACGTGCGAACCGGCCACCCACCACGGTGCCCGCGACGAAGCTGACGAACGCGACGACGGCCGCCGCCAGGTCCACGCCCGAATGCGGCACCAACCAGAAGCCCAGGAAGATCACGTTGCCGGTCATGTTCGCGACGAACACATGGCCGAGCACCAGCACACTGATCGCGTCGACGATGCCGGTCGCGAAGGTCAGCAGCAGTAGCGCGGTGACGGTCAGCCGGTGCGATACCGGTGACTGGATGCCCATCGCCCGAGGTTCCGGGTTACAGCTGCGGTGACAGATCCAGTTTGGTCAGTGCGGGCATTTGCGTTATCCGCCAATTACTTCCGTCCCGCTTGAGCGTCACCCGGTAGGACAGATAGCGCAGTGACGGGATGTTCTTGGTGACCGGGCTCGTCGACACCGAGTTGGTGTAAACGATCGCAGTGGCCTCGTTGGGTCCGATGCTCTCCACCGCCGTGCCCATCACCTGCGTGTTGCTGGAGACCTGCGCCTGCTTGTTGGTCGGCACGATCGAGTCGACGAAGGTCCGATACTGCGCGGCGAAATCACCCGACAGGTACTGCGACGCACGCTGCGGCAGCGAGTCGATGTTGTCAGGCGTGTACGTCCACAGCGTGGTGATCGCGTTAGCCGAGGTCTCTGCGACCTTCAGCTTGGTCGCGACGAGGGCTTGGTCAGCAAGGTACGGCTGCACCATCGCTCCCGCGAACGCCCCCGCCGCCACGAACAACGCCGCGGCGCCTGCCGCCACGTACGTCAATCGCTTCCCGGCCGGCCGGAACGGGACCATGACAGTCTCGACGGTCTCATCCTCGGAGGCCGCTGAGTCCTCGGATTCCGCTGAGTCCTCGGAGGCCGCTGAGTCCTCGGATTCGGTTGATTCCTCGGATTCGGCAGATTCGTCGGCAGATTCGTCCGCGACGGGTTCCTCCACAACCTCGTCCGCGACGGGCTCAACAACCTCGTCGTCCTCATCCGCGGGCTCCGCCACGTCGGCCGTCTCGTCACTGACCGCCTCCCCGCGGCGCCCCTTGCCGACCGGAGTCCGTGGCTTGGGCCGCGCTTCCGGCGACGGCGTGCTCGTCGAGCTCTGCTCAGCCGACGACTCGTCGCCCGCCGTCTCATCAGGCGACGCCTTGGGCTTGCGCTGCCACGGCATCCGACGACGGCGCCGCTGGGCGGCCGAGCCCTCCGGGCTCGATGTCTCGGTGGTCAGATCACCTGATTCAGTTGGCTGATCTTCCACTGCTGTCCCTCTCGAATCGTCGTGACCACCCACCGGGCGCCACTTGCAATCGTTGACTTGCCGTCCGGTGACCGCGTGCTGGTCTTGACGGCGATCAACACGTCAGCGCTGCCATTGTCGTTCCAGCGTTGGATGCCCGCGTCCTCCACGGTGCCCTCCGTCGGCTCGGCACGAGCCACCTGGACGACGATCTCGTTCTCTTTGTCCTTGAACATCTTCGCGAAGTCGCCGGTGCCCTGTGCCGCGATACGGTCGGCGTAGTCATTGGCGTGGTACGGATCGATCGTCGTGTACATCGTCATGAACTCACGCACATATCCGAGTGCCGCGGCGTCCTTGCCCTTCACCCGGTCGCCGGACACATGGCGTACCAGCATGACGGTGCCGCCGGCGATGGCCGCCGCGACCAGCACCGCCGACAGCACGGCCACCAACGGCAGCCCCCACCGCTTGGGCGGTTTCGGTTGCACGGCAAAGTAATCCGGCTCTGACGTGTCGATCCTGCGGCGTGGGCTCATTGTCCCGCCCCGCTCATCTGTGGCTTGGTGAGCACGGTCAGGTTGTCCACGCGCCACTGCCCGTCGATCTTGTGAAAGTCCACCCGCACGGTTGCGGTGAGGAACTTGAGGTTCTTCGGATCGATGCCGCGCTGGCCCTGCAGCGCCAGCAACATGGTCCCCTCGGTTTTGCTCGACTCGGGCAACACCGCGCTACTCACGGCCCAGTATTCGTTGGTGTTGGGCCCGGCTTTGCGGACGGCCGCCTGCTGCACCACGAGCTGCGGACGGTAGTTGTCGGTGGTCAGGTTGAGCGCCTTGGCGAAATCCTGGTCCATGGAGTCCACGCCGTAGCTCAGCAGTTGTTCGACGATCCGCGGGCCCTGATCGGCCAGCTGGGCCCGGGCCTGCTCGACCGCGAGTTCCTGGCGGTACGAGCCGAAATATCCCAGCCCCACCGCAGCTGCAGACACCAGCACGCCTGCCAGCAGAACGATCGCGGCCCGGCGCCGGACATCGCGCACACCTTCGTCAGGCACACCGACACGGTGGACCTCTGTGCGGACCAGCAGATCGGCGAACGTTCGCTTACGGCTGTCCCACAACGGCCACAACCAGCCGATACACACCGCAGCAGTGTCCACCAGATGGGCGAGCTCACGCAGCGTCAACCGCACCAGTCCGGCCTCACCGCCATCGGCAGTCGTCACGCGGATGCCGGTCACTGCCCGCCCCACGGTCCAGCCGGTTTTGGTGGGCAGCGCGACGCGGTTGACCAGCATTGCGATCATCACCACGACGGCCACGCCGGCGTACACCCACCACAGCCAGCCGTAGGTCGGCGCCGCGAAGGCCAGCACAGCCAGCGTCGCGATCACACCGACCCCCAGCAGCACATCGATCGCGAACGCTCCTGCGCGCAGCGGCCATGACGCCGGCTGCGGCTCCGGGGCGCCGTCCGCAGCCGGCGAGTCGACGGTGTCCGACGAAGGGGTGTCCAACACGGCCGTCACGAGGTGACCTGGTCGAGCCTGGCCACCTTGTAGACACCGTCGTCAAGTGCCATCTTCACCCGCAGCCGGTAGCCCTGCTCCTCGTTGGACTTCTCGGTGTTGCTGACGACGACACGGACCGCGACCAACAGATCCATCGAACCGTCGTCGTTGTGCTTCTCCACCGCGGCACGCATATCGGACACCTGCACCTTGACGTTCGCCGCCTGGTAGGCCTCCATCAGCATGCTGCTGTACAGCACTGACTGGGCACCGAAATCACCGGTCGAACATTCGATGATCTTGGTCTGCGCCGCCGTCATGGCCGCCGTGTCGGGTGCCTGCGTGGCCGTCACACAATCTTTGGCCGCCTGCAGCGCGGAAGCCTCGTCGCGGGCGATCTGCTCGCTCTCGGCGTGCGACCGCAGGGCGAGGTAACCGCCGGTCCCGGCCAGCGCGGTCAGGACGAGCAGACCTGCACTGATCGCGGCCATCGCGCCCCGGCCCAGCCGGGACAGACGCCGCTCGACGTCGGAACTCGACTCGGCTTCCGGCTCGTCCGCACCCTCCGCAGCTTCCGGCTCGCTGGAATGCTCGACATCCTGCTCACTGGAGTGCTCTACGGCCTCCTCGGGGCGAGATTCTGGGTGTTCGGGGTCCTGCTGGTCGGCGAGGTTCAGCCGGCTGGTGCCAGCATCTCCTTCCATCCGTCATCTCCTGGTTTATTCGAGTTGGTGACGGAGTACTTCACACCGCCTGGACCGACCACCTCGCCGCTTGACGGGCTATAGGTCGCGGTCGAACCTGCTGCCGGAGTGTAGATGCAGGGGTTCGGCTGCTGTCCACTGCAACTGACGCTACCGCCTCGCGGTGCGGTCAGCGGATCGCTGGTCGGAGCCGATCCGCCCACTTCAGGCGGTGGCAACATACTCGCAGGCAACGGGTTCAACCCGGTGTTGACCGAGGGCGCGGGGATCACCCGGCCAGGGTCCACAGGTTGATCGCATCGCGCGGCCGGGGCCGGGCAGTTGCGGATCTGGTTCGGGTCGCCGTACCACGGGTTGGTGCCCAGCGGGACGTACGGCTCGTTGCTGCGGCATTCGATCGGGGTGGCGGCCCGCTTGCCCGGAACGTCGGCACACGGGTAGTTACGGGCACCGCGGACGGCGTTCTGCGCGTCCTTGGGGATCTTGCAGTACAGGCCCGACGGCAGCGGCGCCGTCGTGGTGTCGGCGGGCGCCCGCCATTGCGACGCCGGCAGGAAGCCGGTGAGGCACGGCGGCGGCATGTTGATACCGAGGCCGAAGTGCAGCAGGCCCTCGGGGGCGAAGATGGTCGCGGTCTGCGCGATCGCGGCACCCTGAGGGAGGACCACCAGCACCTGCTCGACGTTCTTGTTGTAGCGCTTGAGCATGTCGATGACGATCTCGAGGTTCGCCAGTGTCTGCGGTAGCGACTCCCGGACGTCGCTGAACACCGCGTTCAACTGATCGGCCGTCGGTGCGGCCTGCTCGATGCTGCTCCGCAGTGCCGCATCGTTCTGGGCGGTCTGGGCCGAGATGGTGTTCAGGTTCCTCGCCCAGCGCGAGATCGCGTCACCCGAATTCACCTGGCTGTCGATGATCGGCCCGGAGTTGGTGACGATGTCGTTCACCGGGTCGAGGTTGTCCTTGAAGTCGCTCGCGATGGACTGCGTCGAATCGACCAGGCGCTGCAGTGACGGACCAAGGCCGCCAACCGCTTTCGCGGTCTCGTCGAGCAGAACCCCGATCTTCTCCTTCGGCAGCACCGACAGTCCGTGCTCGGCGGCGTCCAGAGCGGGCCCCACCTCGGAAGGCACGGAGCCCTTGGTGATGGTGTCGCCCGAGGCGAAGTAGGCCTTCGACTCCCCGGGGGAGATCAGGTCGATGAACTGCTCACCGACCGCCGACACCGAGTGCACGTTGGCCGTGGCGTCGGTGGGGATCTTGTACCGGTTGTAGATGTTCATCTGGATCCGGGCACCGGTCTCGGTGGGCTCCACCGAGGTGACCTTTCCAATGGTGGTGCCGCGGTAGGTGACGTTGGCCGTCTTGTACAGGCCCGCCGAGTTCGGCAACTCAGCGTTGAGGTTGTACATCCCCACGCCTGCCCACGTGGGCAGACGCAGGAACACCAGACCGAGCACCACCAGCGCGACCAGCGTCAGCGTCAGGAAGATGACGAGCTGCATCTTGATGAAGCGGGTCAGCAGCATCTTTCACTCCCCCCTTTCCACCAGCGGGCCACCAGGCACATCGTGCGGGTTCGGCGTGAACCGCACATCCGGGATCATCGTGTTCGGATCCCGGCCCCAGGCCTGTTCCAGCGCCCGCAGCATGCCCGAGACACCGGTACCGGACAGGATCGCGTTGTCCACCGAACTCAGCGTCAGGTCCAGGTTCAGCGACACGTTGATGTAGTCGCCGCGGATGGCCTTCGGGATGTTGTCGATGTTGAACGGCACCGTCAGCAGCAGCTTGAGTGCGCCCACGAGGTACGGGGCTGCCCGGCTGAGCTGCTTGAGCGGACGCTGCAGGTTCTGCAGGTTGGTGTGCAGGTTGGCGTTGCTGCCCGACAGCGTCGTGTCGGCCGCGGCCGACAGCCGGCCCAGCGCGGTCACCGCATCGGCGAACAGGTCACGGGTATCGGCGAAATGCTGGATCAGCGGCGGGAACTCGGTGAGCACCCGGTCCAGCGTGTCGTTGCGCTGCGCCACGATGTTGAGCAACTGATTCGTCGAATCGATCGCCCGCGTGATGTCGGCGCGCTGCTGGTTGAGCTCATTGGTGAAGGTGTCCAGCTGCCCCAGGAACTGCCGGATCTGGTCGGCCCGGCCGTTGAGGATGTTGAACACCTCGGTCTGGATCACCTCGATGTTCGGGATGCCACCGCCGGTGAGGATGCCGGAGATGCCTGCCAGCGTCCGCTCGATCGTCGGGTATGCCGAGGACTGCGCCAGCGGGATGGTGTCGCCGCTGCGCAGCATCTCCTTGGACGGATTCTGATCCGGCGGGTTGAGCTCGATGTGCTGCGAACCCAGCAAGCTGGTCTGGCCGATCTTGGCCAGCGTGTTCTTCGGCAGCTCGATGCCCGGCTCCAGATCGAGCGTCAGCGTGGGCACCCAGTTGACCAACTCGATGCTGCGGACCCGGCCCACGAACACGTCGCGGACCCGCACCCGGCTGTTGGCGTTGAGCGCCAACGTTTCCGGCATCTGCACGTACAGGGTGGTGTGGCCACCCTCGGTGCCCGGTCCACCCGGCAGCGGGACGTTGGCGATGCCACGCCACTGGCCACATGAGGTCAGCATCAGCGTTGCGGCCGCCAGCACGGCCAACCGCAAGCCGACCTTCCTGGGTGCCACCCTCTTGGGCAGCCTGATCCCACGCATTACGACCCTCCTGCCTCTGCGGGCAACGGCGGCCCACTCGGTGCGGGTGCGGGTGCCGGGGCGGCCGGAGCCGCCGGGGCGATGGCTGACAACGGATCTCCTGGGATGACGCCTGGCGCCGGTCCCGGCGGGGGCCCGGGCTGCGGGTACCAGGGCGGTGGCAGCGGGTTGTTCTGGTCGTAGGCATTGGGCGGACCCGGAAGGTTGCCACCCGGAGGTGCCCCGAAGGCAGGCGGGGCCGGCGGGGCCACGATGTCAGGGCCACCCATCAACTCGGCCAACGACTCCGGCGTCAGCATGTTCTGGGTGAACGGCTGCACCTGCACACCCTGCATGCCCGGCGCGACCGTCCAGCCCGGCTCGTGGTTGCCGTGCGAGAACAAGGTGTCACGCGCCCAGATGCCCGGAACTGTCGTGTCCTTGTAGCCGCCCGGAGGCTGCAGCCGCGGCTCGGAGTACGCGATCTGCTTGGGCAGCGTCATCGCGGTAGTGGCCAGGTTCATGCCGAACGGCAGGAAGTTGAACTTGATGGCATCGAGGATCGGCGCCAGGTACTGCGCACACAACTCCGCCGAATCCTGGTAGCCCAGCCGGCTTCCCGCCTGAATCGAGCTGCAGATGAACTGCAAAGGGTTGGAGAAGTTGGTCAGGCCCGGCAGCACCGGCAGACCGATGATGCCGCCCTGGTTGGGCGCGACGATGTTGACCACGTTGGCGGCCAGGTTCGGGTACGCGTGCAGGCCCGTCTCGAGGCCGTTGCGCGGTTCCGGCTGCAGGATCGCGGTGGTGGCCTCTTCGAGGTTGTTGACGTCGTGGGTCAGCACGCCACCGTTCTTGTCCAAGAACTGACGCGTGGTCTTGAGCACCTGGTTCAGGTTCTGCACCGCGCCCGCCAACTCGTCGTCTTTGGAGAAGTAGTTGGTGAACTGCGCCAGGTCGTTGTTGAGCGCGACGAACTGCTGATCGCTCTTGTGCAGGGCGTTGACGAACAGCGCCAGGCTCTTGACGATCGTGAAGAAGTCCCCGCGCCCCTGGTTCAGGGTGGTCAATGCCTCCGAAAGGCCGCTCAGCGTGCGGTTGAGCTGCTCACCCTTACCGGCGAAGCCGTCGGCGAACGACTCGACGATGTCACCGAACGGGCCCTTGGGTTGTTCGGGCGTCGGGCCAAGATCGTGGAGCAGACGCGTCACCTGGTTGCGCAGCTCGTCGTACTCGATGGGGATCTGGGTCCGGTCCACCGGGATGACCGCGCCGTCCTGCATCTGCGGGCCGCCGGTGTAGGGCGGCGACAGCTGGATGACGCGCGAGGCCACCAGGCTCGGGTTCAACACAGAGGCGCTGGCGTTCTCCGGCACCTTGTACTTGTTGTTGAAGTGGAAGACCACCTTCATCTTGTCGCCGGCGGTCTCGATGCTGTCGATCGCGCCGACGCGGACACCCATGATGAGGACCTTGTCGCCGGGATACAGCGCAAGCACCTCGGGGAAGTACGCCGTGACCGTCGTGTTGGTCAGCTTCTTGTAGAGGCTGATACCGAAGTAGCCGACCGCGAGGGCCACCACAACTGCCAGCGCACCCAAGATCACCGCCAGCCGCGACATGTGCGGCAGCTTCAGGTTTCGGATGTTGAAAATCGTTGACATAGCTCTGGCCTATCCCTGCGACCCTGGCGGAAGGAACGGCGGGTTACCCGGCAACGGAGCCTGGTCCACCGGCGGCAGCTGCGGCCCCGGGCCCGGAGGTGCCGGAGGCGCATTCAGCGGCGGCGGTATCGGCGCGAACCCGGGGACGAACTCGTCGGGCCCGGGCTGCGGGCTGACCGGCACGGTGCGGGCACCCGGCGGACCGGGAGCCAGCGGCGCCGGCGGGGCGCCCGGCTGATCCGGCGGCATCTGGCCCGGGATGGCCGCGCTGGGCACACCCGGCGAATGCGCCACACCATCGGGATTCGGTGCGGACGTCGCCACATCGGGCGGGCCGTAGTTCGGTCCGTACGGGTTGTCACCGAACGGCCCCACGGTTGCGGCCGCACACGGCAGCGGGTTACCCGGAGACGGGATGCCCTGCGCCGTCGGCGTGTACGAGCACGGCGAACCAGGCGGGACGGCAGGCCCGGGATGCTCCGGGGTGCCTTCCAGCGGTGTCGGAGCCGGCGGCGGAGCGCCGTTCTCGAACCGCTTGCCGTTGGGATCCGGGAACCGGAACGCCGGCAGGCCCGCGTTACGCCAGAACTCTTCCGGATCGATGCCGCGCTTCTTGAACGCCGCATCGACGAACGGCTGCAGGATCTGCGGCGGCAGCAGGTTGACGAGCATGACCTTGAAGTACGGGCCCGACGCCAGCGCCTCGGCCAGCGAGGTGATGAACTTGCCCGCGATGCTCAGCGTGTCGGCAAGGTCCTGCTTGCGCTGAACCAGGATGTCGCTGACCGTGCGCAGCTGCTCCAGCACGTGGTTGAGGTTCGGGTTGTCGTTGATCAGGCCCTCGACCTGCTGCGATACCGACGAGACCCGCTCGAGCAGCAAGCTGACGGCCTGGCCACGCTGGTTGACCGCGGCCAGCAGGGTCTGCGCGTTCACCAGCAGCTGGTTGACCTGCGTGCTGCGGTCACCGAGGACCGTGGCGATCTTGTTGGCGTTGGCCAGCAGCTGACGAACCTGATCGTCGCGCTTGCCGATGGTCTCGGAGAACTTGGCCACCCCGTCAAGCGCTGCGCTCAGGTGTGGCGAGGTCTGATCCACCGTCTCCGACAACACGTTCAGCGACTGCTTGACCGATTGGATGTCCCACCCCGAGGCGTTGCGCGTGACATCGAAGATGGCGTCGTAGATCTGGTACGGCGTGGTCGTCTGACCGACCGGCAGTGTCCCGCCCGGCGACAAGGTCTGGTTGCCCCGCGGCTGGATCTCGATGTTCTTGCGACCCAGGATGGTGTCGGTCCGGATGGCGGCCCGGCTGTCGGTGCCGATGGTGCGGCCGCCGAGCGTATAGCCGATCACCACCTTGTCACCGCTGATGTCCATCGTCTTGACGTCACCGACGTCCATACCGGCGATGCGCACCCGGTCACCCACGTTCAGGCCACCGGTGTCGGTGAACTGCGCGTAGTAGGTCGGTACCGCGAAGATCATCGGCACGCTGGTCAGCGTCGAACCCACCCCGATGATGAGCGCGACCACGGCCACGCCCATCAGGCCTTTACGGAACCGGTCGGAACCCTGCAGTGTCCTCATTTCGGCGTGCACCTACCCGACGGCTGCGAAGTGATTCGTACGGTTCGGACGGGGCCGCCCGGCTGCAACCCGTTGAGCTTCAACGAGAGATCACAGGCGTAGAAGTTGAAGAAGTCACCGTAGATGCCACCAGCGCGGCCGATGATCTTCAGTGCTGCCGGAATCTGGACCAGGATGTCGTTGACCTCCTGCTTCTGGTCGATCAGTGGCTTCTGGATGACGTCGAGATAGCCCAGCGTGTCGTGCAGCAGCGGCCGGTTGTCGCTCAGCAGGTCGGCGAGTGAACCCGCCGCGTTGCTGATGTTGGCCACCGAGGCGCCGATCGGATCGGCCCGGTTCTTCAGGCCGGTGATCAGCGTCTCGAAGTTCTTCAATGTGTCGTCGAACTGCTTCTGATGCTTGACCGTGGTGTCCAGGACGATGTTGAGGTTCTTGATCACCTCGCCGATGGCCTGATCGCGGTCGGCGATCGTGGAGGTCAGCTGCGAGGTCTGGTCCAGGATGTCGTTGATGGTGCCGCCCTGACCCTGGAAGACCGTGATCAGCGACTTGGCGATGGTGTTCACCTTGTCCGGGGCCAGCGAGTTGAACAGCGGCCGGAAGCCGCCGACCAGGGCATCGAGGTCCAGCGCCGGCTGGGTGCGTTCGAGCGGAATGGTGCTGCCCGGCGGGATGATCTTGTTGCTCTCGCCGCGCTTGAGCTCCAGATAGCGGTTACCGATCAGGTCCTGGTAGCGGATCGCCGCGGTGGTCTGGTCGAACAACGGCAACGACTTCTCGACGGTGAACTTGACCTCGGCCTGCTCGCCGCCGTTGATCAGGTCGACCTTGGAAACCTTGCCGACCTCGACGCCGGCGGCCCGGACGAACTGCCCGCTACGCAGACCGCTGACGTTCTTGAACACCGCCGAGTACTCGTTGGTGCTGTTGAACCGGATCTGACCGAACACCACGAAGATGAGCGCGGTGAACGTGAGCAACACCAGGGAGAAGATCCCCAGTTTGATGAGTGTGCCCTTGATGCTCATGGGTTGATCGTGTTCTCCCCCACTTGGCGGCCCCACACGTACTCGGCCGTCAACGGCTGACCGAGGTCGAAGTGGTTGTACGGCGCGATCGACGCTCCGGTGTCCATCACCAGGTACGGCATCGGCCACAGGTCACGGGTAATGGGCTGCCAGCAGCCCGGCCGGCCCTCGGGGCCGCCCTTGGCGTTCACCCGAGGCAGGTTGTCGGGATAGACGTATTTGTTACCGACGCCGACGACGAGCGAGTGCGTCAGCAGCGAATAGCCGTTACCGCCAAGGGCGGCAGCCAGTTTCGGTGCGGCGTCGTGGAAGTTGCGGATGGTGCAGAACAACGCCGGGCTGTACTTGTCCAGCAGCGCCGAGGTCGGCAGCAGGTCCTGGGCGCCACGCACCAGGTAGGGGCCGCCGCGCTCGAAGATGTCACCACCGGTGTTGCCGAACCCGACCGCGGCCACCAGCGCCTGATCGAGGTTGCCACGCTGATCATTGAGGGTGTGCGCTGTTGTCACCGCGTTGGTCAAGCCGTTCCACAGATCCGGTGAAGCGTTCGCGTACACCTCGCTCAGATCGGCCAGGGCAGTGATGTCGTGCCGGATCTGCGGCATGCGCGGGTTCAGGTCGGCCAGGATGGTGTTGCCGTTGACGATCGACTGCCCGAACTTGTCGCCGAGGCCGTCGAGGGCCTGGGCGGTCGCGGTCAGGGTCTCGTTCAGCTTGATCGGATCGACCTGCTCGGAGATCTTCGTGATGGTCTCGAACAGCGTGTTGAACTCCGTCGTCACACCCTGGGCCTGAATCGGAGTATCCGCGGAGACCCGCTCCGGAGACGGATTCGGCGGCGAGATGAACGAGATGTATTTGTTGCCGAACACCGTGGTGGCCCGCAACTCGGCGTCCACGTTCTGCGGGATGAGATGCAGGTACTTCGGGTCGACGTCCAGGATCAGCTTGGCTTCGGGGTTGTCGTTGACCTCGACCACGTTGACCGTGGCCAGCCTGCCGATCGGCACCCCGTTGTAGGTGACCTTCGAACCCGGGTCCATCGACAAACCGGCCCGGCCGGACAGGACCGTCAGCTGCGTCTTGGGCTCGAATGCCCCGCGGAACTGGAACCAGGTCAGGACCAGGACCAGTGCGGTCACGAGGGCCAAGACGAGCCCCGCCAGCTTGTACGGCGGGGTCTTCGACTTGTTCAGCGGGGCGTGCGGCGCGGTCATGGCGCTACACCGTGAGGTTGAAGTTGGGGTCGGTGCCGTACAGCGCCAACGATGCCAACAAGACCACACAGACGATCGCGATCAACGAGGTACGCATCGACCTCCCCACTGCCTCACCGACACCGACAGCACCGCCACTGGCGTAGTAGCCGAAGTAGCAGTGGTTCAACATCACGATGATCGACATGATGACGACCTCGAGGAAGGACCACATCACGTCGTCGACGCGCAGGAACGTGTGGAAGTAGTGCTCGTACGTTCCGACGGACTGGGCATAGAAAATGGTCGTCACCAGCTGTGCCGACAGGAACGACAGCAGGATGGCCATCGCGTACAGCGGGACGATGACGATGGCGCCCGCCATCAGCCGGGTGGACACCAGGTACGAAATCGACTTGATGCCCATCACTTCCAGGGCGTCGACCTCTTCGCTGATGCGCATGGCGCCGAGTTCGGCGGTGGCGCCGGCACCGACTGTGGAGGCCAGTGCCTGACCGGTGACCACGGGTGCGACGACGCGGACGTTGGCCAGGGCCGCGAAGAACCCGGTGAACGCCTCGACGCCGATGTTGCCCAGGGATGCGAAACCCTGGATGGCGATCAGGGAGCCCGCGGACAGGGTGACGAAGCCGATGATGGCGACGGTGCCGCCGATGACGGCCATGGCGCCGGTGCCCATGCCGATCTCGGCGACCAGCCGCAGGGTCTCCCGCCGGTAGTGCCGGAACGCGTGGGGAACATGGCCGACGGCCTGCACCACGAACCACGCGACGTGGCCCATGCTGTCGAGCAGCCGCGCCGGAGCGGCAGCCACCTCGGACGAACGCGCGAACGCCCGGGGGAACCGGGAGCGAAGGACTGTTGATGTACTCATGTCAGGTCTTCGTTCCGAACCGCACACCGATGGTGGTGAGCACGACGTTGACAGCGAACAGCGCGATGACGCACAAGACCAGGGTCTCGTTCACCGCGGTACCAACACCTTTCGAGCCGCCGGCGGTGGTCAGCCCGCGGTAGCAGCCGACCAGCCCGGCGATCAGACCGAAGACCGTGGCCTTGATGACCGAGATCATGACCTCGGGGAAACCGGTGAGCAGCGTCAGGGTCGAGACGTACGCACCGGCGGAGACGTTCTGGATGTACACACCGAAGAAGAAGCCACCGACGAGGCCGATGATGATCACGGTGCCGTTGAGCAGGAAGGCGACGAACGTCGCGGCGACGACGCGCGGAACCACGAGGCGTTCGATCGGGTCGATGCCGAGCACCTCCATGGCGTCGATCTCTTCGCGGACCGTGCGGGCGCCCAAGTCGGCGCAGATGGCCGTCGACCCCGCACCGGCCACGACCAACACCGTCACCAGGGGCCCGAGCTGCGTCACCGCGGCCAGACCCGCACCGGCGCCGGAGATGTCGGCCGCACCGAACTCCGCGAGCAGGATGTTCAGCGTGAAGATGATGAGCACCGTCAGCGGGATGGACACCGCCAGCGTCGGCAGGAACGCGACCCGGATCAGGAACCAGCTCTGAAGGACGAATTCCTTCCACTGGAACGGCCGGGTGAGAAGTGCCTTGCCGGTGAGTACCGTCATCTTGAAGAAGCCACCGACCATCGCCATCGGCTTCTCGAGCTGATCACGAACGTAGCCGACAAGTGCGTTGGTCGATGCCGTCACCGGTGCACCCCCTGGACGTGTCGCACGCCCCCTCCTTGCCTCAACCCCGCGTACGTGATCCCAATCTCCCTACTCGTGGGTAGTAAGTGAGACCACAGGACTGTACCCGATACAAACGTGGCCGTGCACCGCATCGGCTGGATTATGCCGTGAACCGTTAGCAAACCCCTCCCCTATTCGCTATTTTCCTTGATGACCTGCAGAAACCGTTGACGGAGAATAACTTTCGCTAACGTTAATCGGCTCTTCGCGACCGAATCTCGCACGGAGCTCGGTCTTGAGGACCTTGCCCGAGGGGTTACGCGGCAGGGCCTCGACAATCTCGAGGGCCTTGGGGTGCTTGTACCGGGCCAGCCGCTCTGTGAGAAACCCGTCGAGGTCGGCCAGATTCAGCGGCGAATCCTGACCACCACTGAGCGCCACGACGGCCACGGGCACCTCACCCCACTTCTCATCGGGCCGCCCGATCACTGCGGCCTCGACGATCGCCGGGTGGGCCGCCAGGGCGTTCTCCACCTCCGCGCAATAGATGTTCTCCCCGCCGGAGATGATCATGTCCTTCTTGCGGTCCACCACCCAGACGTAGCCCTCGTCGTCCTGGCGCACCAGGTCACCGGAGTGGAACCAGCCGCCGGCGAATGCTTCGGCGGTGGCCTTCGGGTTGTTCCAGTAGCCGGCCATCAACGTCGGTGCCCGATAGACGATCTCGCCGACGTCGCCGACCGCCACATCGTTCATGTTCTCGTCGACGATGCGGGCCGACACCGTGGGGATGACGCGGCCGACGGAGCCCAGTTTCCGAATCGCGTCCTGGGCCAACAGCATGCAGGTGACCGGCGACATCTCGGTTTGCCCGAACGCGGCAAGGATCTGGGTGCCGGGGAAGGTCTCGGCCATGGTCCGCAGCAACGTGTCCGACGCCGGGGCCGCGCCCCAGGACAGCACGCGCAGCTTGAGGTTGCGGGGCTTGGCCTGCTGCGCGGCGCAGACGGCCTGCCACTGCGCGGGCACCAGGAAGATGCCGGTGACGTTCTCGGCCTCCAGCACATCCAGCAGCGCGCCAGGATCGAAGGCACCCAACGGGTAGAGCACGGTCGGCAGGCCCAACAGCAGCCCGGTGGTCACATTGCCCGCGATCCCGGCGATGTGGAACAGCGGGACACCGATGAAGCCGACGTCATTGCTGAGGTCGACGCCGACGGTGAACATGTTGGTCATGGCCTGGCCGGTGAGGTTGGCGTACGTGAGCACCGCGCCCTTGGGTCGGCCGGTGGTCCCCGACGTATACATGATCAGAGCGGGCGAATCATCAGGAATATCAACGACTTCCGGGCTCGGGCCGGGCTCGGCGATGAGGTCGTCGTAACCGAGCACGCCATCATCGCCGCCAGCGCCCGCGACGATCACCGTCTGCAGCGTCGGATCCAGGTCGCGGACCGCTGTGGCGACCCCAGCCAGGACGGATTCGGTGACGATCACGCGAGCCTGGCAGTCGCCGACCAGGAAGGCGATCTCCGGCGGCGTCATCCGGAAGTTCACCGGCACCGCGATGGCGCCCAGTTTGCTTGCCGCAAGGAACGATTCGATGAACTCGGGACGGTTGAGCATCAGGATCAGGACCCGGTCGCCCACGCCGATGCCGCGTCGGCTCAGGGCACCGGCCAACTTGTCGACCCGCTCGTCGAGCTCACGCCAGGTGGTGGTGTGCCCCAGGAACCGCAGCGCGGTCTTGTCCGGCTGCATGAGCGCGTGCCGCGCCAGCTGGTTGGTCCAGTTCTGACGACGGGCCAGATAAGGCTGGTCGGTGGGGGACGGGTCGGCTGTCAACGGTCCGGTACTCCCATCGGGTTGCACGACGTTGATATTTGATCAAACATAGGGTTGCCCCGGTCACACTATGGCCTCGGCCTCACGAGGACAAGCCTGACCGGAGATCATGTGAACGCACCCGCCCGCCCCGCCGCGCGGCGCCGTCGCGTCGCCCGCCGCGAGCAACTCTCCGACGAGGTCGCGGCGCATTTGCGCGCCGAGATCATGACCGGCGTCCTGCGGCCCGGCACGTTCATCCGGTTGGACGAAACCGCGGCCACGCTGGGCGTCAGCATCACACCGGTGCGCGAGGCGCTGCGCACGCTGCGCGGCGAGGGCATGGTGCAACTGGAGCCGCACCGCGGGCATGTCGTGGTCCCGTTGACCCGCACCGACGTCGAGGACATCTTCTGGTTGCAGGCCACCATCGCGCGCGAACTCGCCGCCACCGCCGTCGAGCGCATCACCGACGAGGAGATCGACGAGCTCGAGCACCTCAATGCCGACCTCGAAGGGGCGGTCGCCCGGGCGGACGCCGAGGAGATCTCGTCGGCCGAGTTCGCGTTCCACCGTGCCTTCAACCGGGCCAGCGGACGAATCAAGTTGGCCTGGTTTCTTCTTCACGTCGCACGGTATCTGCCCGCGCTGGTGTATTCGAACGATCCACGGTGGGGCGCCGATGCGGTCGAACATCATCGAGCCTTGATCGCGGCACTGCGACGTCGCGACACCGCCGGCGTGGTGCAACTCAACGCCGTCCAGTTCACCGATGGCGCAACGCGGTTGATCGCCCGGCTGGACGAGAGCGGCATGTGGAATCACGAAAACGAGTCCGATTCGGCATCGGATATGTAACGATCCGCGGGTGGGGGTCAACCGTAACTGGTTCGTGTCGTTGCTCGCTGCCATCGCACTGCTGTGCGCCACCGCCGTGCCCGCGGCCGCCGATCCGGTCACCGGCAACTGCGGGTTCGAGCCGGATGACATATATGCCAAGGAATTTCAGTGCAATCGCTACGGCGAGTTCTACACCCCGCCTGATCCACTACCGGCAGGCAACCCCGGTGATCTGATCCGCAGCGAGCCCATGCGGATCGTCTACGAACCGTCCGGGCAACTCGGCAGCTGGGTGGCCACCGCCACCCGAATCATGTACCTCAGCAATGACTCTCGTGGTAAGCCCACCGCGGTCACCGGCACCTACTTCGAGCCCGACCGGCCCTGGCCGGGAGCCGGACCACGCCCGTTGATCGCGTTCGCACCGGGCACCCAGGGACAGGGTGACCAGTGCGCGCCGTCGCGGGTGTTCGGCCAGAGCATCCACTTTTCCAGCGGCCTCGACATCACCATGGGCTACGAGGAACTGTTCGTCGCCACCATGGTCGCGCGCGGATTCGCGGTCGTGGTAACCGATTACGAGGGTTTGGGCACTCCGGGCGTGCACACCTACGTCAACCGGCTGGCCGAGGCGCAGGCACTGCTGGACGCGGCGCGCGCGGCCAAGAGACTGCCGGGGACGTCGCTGACGCCGGACGGACCCGTGGCGCTGTGGGGTTATTCGCAGGGCGGCGGAGCCAGCGCAGCAGCCGTGGAATCGGCCCCCGGCTACGCACCCGAGCTGCATCTGGTGGGTGCGTACGCCGGCGCACCGCCGGCCGATCTGCCCGAGTTGCTGCCCTATGTCGACGGCAGCATCCTGGTCGGAGCTGTCGGCTACCTCATCAACGGCGCCATCGCGGCCTACCCCGAAGCCGCCGACGCGATCCACGACAAGCTCACCCCGCAGGGCGAGGACCTGCTGGCCAAGACCAAGGACCAGTGCGTCGTCGAGACCGCGCTGACGTTCGGTTTCCATCATCTGCGTTCGTATTTCAACGGCGACCCCTATGAAGTGATCGCCAACGAGCCGTTCAAGAGCCTGCTCGATCTGCAGCGCATCGGCCGGCTCAAACCCACTGCGCCGGTGTTCATCGACAGCAACCACTTCGATCCGCTGGTGCCGTGGACCGGCGCCAACCAGCTCGGTCGGGACTGGTGCGCACAGGGGGCCGACGTCGAGTTCTGGACCAATGACCAGCCGCCGTTCCTCAACAAGCTGGCGGTCAACCACGCGCTGGCCTACTTCATGGACGGCGAGCGCGGTATGCAGTGGATCGCCGACCGGTTCAACGGTGTACCGACCACGCCGAACTGCGGGCAGTTCTAGGCCGGGCCACTCGCCCAGTGGTTTGGCTAGGCCGACAGCTGCTGCGCCCGGCCGATCAGGGCGTTGGCCAAGTGGTCCAGGGTGTCACCGATGAGCTTCTTCACCATCAGGCTGGGGATCGGCAGCTTGGTGTCGACCTCGACCTCCATGTCGACCTGCAACAGCGTGCTGGCCCCGAGGGGCACGACCGAGAAGCGCTGCTCCTGCTTGGAGAAGTGGTCACCCTGCTGCAGCACGGTGTAGATCTGGTTTTCGGCCGGATAGTAGACCGCGGTGATGAACACTCCGGCCTGCCCTTGGATCTCGACGTCCAACCGCAGCTGGCTGGGCCGGCCGTCGTCATAACGGGCCAGAATCCAGCATCCCTTGATCTCTGGGTTCCACTGCGGATAGGCCTCGAAGTCGGCGACGATCGCCATGATCGTCTCGGCGGGGGCGTCGACTTCGACTGTCTTACTTACCAGCGGCATCCGCCGAGCATATCGACCTCAGCAGGGACCTGATCTCATCGGGAATCGGCACCGGGCGTCGGGACTGCCGATCGACGTAGACATGCACCCAGTGACCGACCGCGGCGACCGGCCCGTCGGACCGAAAGAGCCCCAGTCGGTACGTGACGCTGCTACTGCCCAATCGGGTCACCGACAGCCCCACGACCAGCGGATCGGGGAACTTCAGCTCAGACAGGAACCGGCAGCCCGACTCCGCCACCACCCCCAGCCACGGCGCCGTGATCGGGTCGATATCGCAGTTCGTGTTGATCCAGGCGTTGATCGCGGTGTCGAACAGTTCGTAGTACACCGCGTTGTTCAGGTGCCCGAACATGTCGTTGTCGGTCCACCGCGTGAGCACCGGCCAGTGCAGTGAAAAGTCGGCAGAGGTGAATTCGGCGGGAGCCTCGGTCATGGTGGAAGTCTGACAGTCACGGCAGGCTGTTGGTCATGAAGATCCGTGGAGCCGTCCTCGACCGCATCGGCCTGCCCCGCCCCTACGCCCAGTCCGGGCCCCTGACCGTGTCCGACCTCGATCTCGCCGGGCCGGGCCCCGGCGAACTGCTGGTCCGAATCGAAGCGGCGGGACTGTGCCATTCCGACCTTTCGGTGGTGGACGGCAACCGGGTGCGCCCGGTCCCGATGCTGTTGGGGCACGAGGCCGCCGGGATCGTCGAGGCCGGCGACAGTGACCTGCCCATCGGCCAGCGCGTGGTGATGACCTTCCTGCCGCGCTGCGGCAGTTGTCCGGCGTGCGCCACCGACGGGTTGACCCCCTGCGGCCCGGGCAGCGCCGCCAACGGCGCGGGCACGCTGATGGACGGCGGCATCCGGCTCACGCGTGATGGCGAGCCGGTGTTCCATCACCTCGGGGTGTCCGGGTTCGCCACGTACGCCGTGGTGGATCGCCGATCGGTGGTGCCCGTGCCCGCCGACGTCCCGCCGGTCGTCGCGTCCCTGTTGGGTTGCGCGGTGCTCACCGGCGGCGGCGCCGTCCTCAATGTGGGCAAACCACAGCCCGGCCAGACGGTCGTTGTGGTGGGGCTGGGCGGCGTGGGGATGGCGGCGGCCCTCACCGCGCTGGCCCATGACGACGTCCGCGTCGTCGGTGTCGATCAGGTGACGGACAAACTGGACCGGGCCCGCGCGCTGGGCGTGCACGAGACCTACACGCCCGAGCAAGCTGCCGATGTCAAGGCCACGGTCGTGATCGAGGCGGCCGGACATCCGGCCGCACTGGAGACCGCGATCGCGTTGACGGGTCCGGGCGGTCGCACCATCACCGTCGGCCTGCCCCGCCCCGATGCGCGGATCTCGGTGTCCCCATTGGGTTTCGTCGCCGAGGGACGCTCACTCATCGGCAGCTACTTAGGTTCGGCGGTCCCCGCCCGCGACATCCCGCGCTTCGTGGAACTGTGGCGGGCCGGGCGGCTGCCCGTCGAGCAGCTGGTGTCGGCGACCATTGCGCTCGACGACATCAACGCCGGGATGGACGCTCTGGCCGACGGCACCGCGGTGCGTCAGATCATCAAGTTCGACTAGAACCAGCTGTCGCGCATCTCGAGGGTGGTGCGGTCCAGGCTCTCCAGCAGATCCAACTGCGGCGCAGTCCTTGGCAATTCGTAGCGGAAGAAATACCGGGCCGCCTGCCGCTTGCCCTTATAGAAGTCGCTGGAGAAATCTCCGTCTGCTTTCTCGGCGGCCAGGAGTTGTTCCAACCAGATCCACGCCACCACGATGTGCCCGAAGGCCTCCAGGTACACCGCACTGTTGGCCATCGCGGCTTCGACGTCGCCTGCGGCGAACATCCCCGCTGTCACCCCGGCGAGGCGCTGCCAGGCGGCGTCGAGCTGATCGGCCAGGTCGACTGCCGCGCCTTCCCGGGCGGCCTTGACCGTCACGGTGATGCGCTCCCCCAGCGCCATCAAGCTGGCCCCACCGTTCTGGGTCACCTTGCGGCCCAACAGATCCAGACTCTGGATGCCGTGCGTACCCTCGTGGATCGGGTTCAGCCGGTTGTCCCGATAGTGCTGCTCGACGTCGTACTCGCGGGTGTATCCGTAGCCGCCGTGCACCTGGATCGCCAGGTTGTTGGCCTCCAGGCACCACTGCGACGGCCAGCTCTTGGCCACCGGGGTCAGGATGTCGAGCAGAGCGGTGTCGCCGGTGTCGACCAGCTTGGCGCAATACAGGCCGAGCGCCAGGCCGCCTTCCACATAGGCCTTCTGCGCCAACAGCATTCGCTTCACATCGGGATGCTCGATGATCGGTACCTGCGGCGTCGTCGGATCTTTGACACCCAACGGGCGGCCCTGGGGCCGCTCCCGGGCATACTGCACCGATTTGAGGTAGCCCGTGTAGCCCAACGCCACCGCGCCCATGCCGACGCCGAGCCGGGCCTCGTTCATCATGTGGAACATGTAGACGATGCCGCGGTGCGGTTCGCCGACGAGATAGCCGACGGCGCCGTCGAAGTTGAGCACGGTGTTGGTGATACCCCGTTGTCCCATCTTGTGATTCAGCCCGGAGATGGCCACGCCGTTGCGGGTGCCGTCGGCGAGGTACTTCGGCACGATGAACAGCGAGATGCCTTTGGTTCCGGCGGGCCCGCCGGGGATCTTCGCCAGCACCAGGTTGACGATGTTCTCGGTCAACTCGTGCTCGGCGCCGGAAATCCACATCTTCGAGCCGAACAACCGGTAGCTGCCGTCGTCCGCAGGCTCGGCACGGGTGGTGATATCGGCCAGCGATGACCCGGCCTGCGTTTCCGAGAGCGCCATCGTTCCCGAAAATCGGCCTGCCAGCATCGGTTTGACGAAGTCCTCGATCTGCTCGGCCGAGCCGAACCGGGCCAGCAGGTTGGCGTTGGCAATGGTCAGCATCAGGTATCCCGAGGTCGACACGTTGGCCGCGGCGATCCAGGCGAACGCGGCCTGCGCCACGACGGCGGGCAGCTGCGCCCCGCCGAGTTCGGCATCCATGCCCATGGCCAGCAGATCGGCTGCCGCGAAAGCGTCCCAGGCGGCTTTCACCTCGGGGATCAACGTGACGGTCTGCCCGTCGAAGCTCGGCTCGTTGGCGTCGGAGAGCTTGTTGTGCGGAGCGAAGTAGCGGGTCGCCAGTTGCTCCGACAGCTCGAGCACGCCGTCGAAGGTCTCGCGCGAATGCTCGGCGAAGCGGTCCAGCGCGGTGAGCTCCTCGACATGCAGCCATTCGTAGAGCAGAAACTCCAGATCCCGGCGCGACATGATGGTCGACTTCATCCGACCAGTCTGGGCTTCGACTGTTGACGACCACGGCCCGACCCGGCGTATAGTTCGTTTAGTTTGTACTGAACGAACAGACTGGAGGGCCGTTGACACCAGAAGAGTCGGAGTTCGTCGACCGCATCGGGCTCTTCATGGAGCTGCTCGGCGGATCACGCACGATGGGCCGCGTCTACGGCTGGTTGATGATCTCCGACCCGCCGGAGCAATCGCTCACCGCGCTGGCCGACACGCTCTCGGTCAGCAAGGCCTCGGTGAGCACCGTCGCGCGCCAGCTGCAAGAAGGCGGGCTGATCGAGCGGCTGCCCAGCGCGAGCCGGCAGCACCGCTACCGCGTGCGGCCCGGAGGTTTCACCAGTGTGCTCAGCGTGCAGCTGGCGCGGATGAAGCTCGGCATCGAGGCCGCCGATTTCGGGCTGTCGATCCTCGACGGGAACCGCCCCGGCCAACGCGAACGGCTCGAGGATTTCAAGCACTTCTGCGAATTCTCCAGCCGGGACTACCACGACGAGATGCTCCGGATGTGGGCCGAGTACCGACAACAGAGGAGGGGGTCATGACGACCAACAAGGTGGACTTCAGCTCGGTGCGCTGGGGATCGGTGGAATGGACCAACCTGTGCACGCTGTATCTGCGGGCCTGCGAAAGCCGGTTGGCACAACCGGTTCTCGGCGACCACGCGGCCGCCGATGCCGTCGAACGCATCGACTACGACTTCAAGCGGATGCACCGGGCGTCACAGCCGTGGGCCAATCAGTTCCTGGTCGGGCTGCGCGCCAAGCAACTCGACGACTGGACCAATGATTTCCTGGCCCGCCACCCCGACGCCGTCGTGCTGCATCTCGGGTGCGGGCTGGACACTCGCGCCTTCCGTGTGCGGCGCCCCGACACCGTCGAATGGTTCGACGTGGATCAGCCCGGCGTGGTCGAGCTGCGGCGCAAGCTCTACGACGATGGGCCGGGCTACCGCATGATCGGATCGTCGGTGACCGATGCCGGCTGGCTCGACGAGGTTCCCACCGGCCGGCCCACGTTGATCGTGGCCGAAGGGCTGTTGATGTATCTGGAGGAAAGCGACGTGCGGGAGCTGCTGCAGCGCCTGACCGACCGCTTCGAGCACGGCGAGATCGACTTCGACACCATCGCCCCGATCGGCCCCAAGCTGTCCCGGCTGTTCAGCAACGGGATGGTCAAATGGGGCATCAGCGACATGAGCGAGGTCGAACGCTGGATTCCACGGCTGCGGCTCATCGACCGAGTGCCCGCCTACGCCAACTACCGCACGATTCCGCTCACGCCGCAACGGCTGCTGCTGGGTTTCTTCAACGCCACCGTCGCGGGGCGCTACGACGTCTTGAACCAGTTCCGGTTCTAGACGTCGATACCCAGCGGTGACTCGTTGCGGATGGTCTCGTCGCGGATCAGCCCGCGCAGCAGCGCGGTGCTGAACTCGACGGCGATCTCCTGCGCCGAGCGCCTGCCGTGCGGCCGCAGCCACCGGTAGGCGCCCAGGGTCATGCCGATGTAGCCAAGCGCCAGCACGTGCGAGTCGCAGTCGTAGAACTCGCCGCTGGCGATGCCTCGGTCGATGACGTCGCGCACATGCTCGTAGACCTGCGCCTCGGCGTGCCGGATGTAGGCGACCTGTTCCTCGGTGAACCACTCGGTGATGTAGGGCCCCTCTTGGAAGTACACCGCCGCCTTCTCCAGGTCGTTGGCGATGCCGACCAGCAGCCGACGAGTGAAGTTGTAGATGGTCTCGCGGGCAGAGGCGGTGGGATCGTCGTGCAGGGCCTCCACGGTGAAGTCCGCGGTGCTCTTGTACAGGTCGTAGAGGATCAGCGACTTGCTGGCGTAATAGTGGTAGACCGTGGCCTTGTTGAGCCCGACGGCCTCGGCCACGTCGTCCATCCGGGTGCCGTGGTAGCCGCGCGCGGCGAACAGTTTGGCGGCCACGGTCAACAATTCGTCGCGCCGCGATGTACCGTTCGTGGACGCGGCACCGCGGCCTCGCCCGGCCTCTGGATCGGATGCCATAGGAATCTCCGTACTTCACCTATCAACTCGTTGGTTGAACAGTGTATGCAATGCCTGGTCCGCGCGGGCCCAACCGGTCTAGACTTCGCGCATGGATCCGAATCCGGACTACGACGCCAGTGACGAGATCGAGTACTTCTTCAACTGGGTTCCCTGGGGCCTGCGCGGCGTGTACCCGCCCCCGGCGTATCCCCCGGTATAAGCACATCCTGACGTCTCGGCGCGTTCGTCACGCGGACGCGCCTCCATCTCGCTTCCGCAGATAACCATCGAACCGGCGCCCGCCCGTGACCACACCGGGCTTCTGATCCGCGCCGCAGCCACACCTTGAATCACTGCCCACGCGGGCCCGTTCACGCCTGACCATCGACCGCGAATTCAACGCAGATGTCGCTGCCCGGGTGGGTTTGCAACATCAACGTCGAATTCGATGCGGGAACTACGCAGCGGCAGCCTTCACGGCGTCGCCGACCTCGGTACGCAGCTTCAGATACTCAGGGGAACGTCGCAGCTCGTCGGCGGACACCCCGGTGCGCGGCAATTCGACCGGCAGGTCCAGCGCGACCTTGCCGGGCCGCCGGGTCAGCACCACGATGCGCGAGCCCAGGAACGCCGCCTCGTCGGCACTGTGCGTGACGAACACCGTGGTGCGGCCCGACTCCGCGCTCACCTGACGCACGTCGTCCTGCAGCCGCTCGCGGGTCAGCGCGTCGAGCGCCGCGAACGGCTCGTCGAGCAGGAACAGCGGGGTCTCGGCCGCCAAGGCCCGGGCGATCGCCACCCGCTGCTGCTGGCCGCCGCTGATCTCCCAGATCTTGCGGTTCCCGGTGCCCTCCAAGCCGACTCGTTCCAGCAGTTGCTCACGCCGGTCCGCGCGGCGCTCACGCGGCACCTTGGCGTACTTGAGCGCGAGGTCGATGTTGCCGCCGACGGTGCGCCACGGGAACAACCTCGGCTGCTGGAACACCACGCCTGAGCTCACCCCCGGCGTCGGGCGGCTCCCGGCCACCTGTACCTCGCCCTCCGACGGGGTTTCGAACCCGGCGATCAACCGCAGCAGGGTGCTCTTGCCGCAGCCCGAGGCGCCCACCAGCACCAGGAAGGCGCCCGGCTCGACATCGAGGTCGACCGGCCCCAACGCGGTCACCTTGTCGGCGCCCCGGCCGTAGCGGTGGGCGACGTTGCTGATGCGCAGACTGCCCTTGGCGTCATTGCTGTTTGGTGAGGACACCGGGGAGTCCTTTCGTGTAGATCGCATCCTGGAAGGTCGTCAGCGGCGAAGGCGCCGGGATCTGCTTCTGGTCTGCCAAAAACTGCGAGGCACTCTGCAGGTTCACCGCGACGTTGCCCGGCTTGCCTTCGGTACCAAGCCATTCCGGCGACGCGACCTGTTCGGGTGTCAGATACACGCCCTGCTTGAGCTGCCCGGCGACATCGTCGGGGCTCAGCCCGATCTCGGCGGCGATGGCCTTGGCGGCTGCACCGGGGTCGTCCTTGATGAGATTGAGCGCACGGGCTTCCTGCTGCCGCCACACGTCGACCACATCGGGATGCGCTGCTGCGAACTCGTTGGACACCGCGGACAGATCCAGCGTGGGTTTGCCGTCCTTGGCCAGCTGACGGCTGGTGATCAGATCCTTGCCGGTCTTGCGCAACTGATCCAGCGTGGGCAACCACGTGTACGCGGCCGCGATGTCACCGCGGTCCCACGCGGCCAGGATCGCCTGGGGCTGCAGGTCGATCAGCTGAACATCGTTGGGCGACAGACCATTCTGAGCCAGCGCGGCGAGCAGGCTGTAGTGCGCGGTCGACGCAAACGGGGTGGCGACGCGCTTGCCTCGCAGATCGGCGATCGTGTTGATGCCGGTGCCGTTGCGTGCCACCAGCGCCTCGTTGTCGCCCGCGACGTCGAGAACGAACCCCACCTTGTACGGAATGTTCAGCGGCGCCGAGAGTCCGCGCGCCACCGGGCTCGACCCAATGGCCCCGAAGTCGAGCTCCTTGGCGATGAACGCGGTGTTGACGTCGGCGCCCGAATCGAATTTCGTCCACTTGATGTTGTAGCCGGGCAGCGCCTGTTCCAGCCACTTGTTGTTCTTGACGACCAGGTCACCGCTCGGGAAAGACTGGTACCCAACACGAATGGTCGGTTTCGCGGCGTCCTGGCCGGAGTGGTCGACGGCGCAACCGGCCAGGGTGAGCGCTGTCGCCGCGAGCAGTGCGGCAAGTCTGCCGATTCTCATATCTTTCCTCTCCAGGGGACCGCCCGCCGCTCGGCGGAACGCAGCGCTCCGTCGATCACCAGGCCCGAGATCCCGATGGCGAAGATGCCGACGAGAACCACCGGTGTGTTGTTGTAATTGCTTGCGTCCTTGACCAATCCGCCGATACCGGGGATGCCGTTGAACAACTCGGCGGCGACCACCGACGAGTAGGCCATCCCGACAGCCAGCCGGACGCCGGTGAACGTCTCGGGCAGTGCGGCGGGCACCACGACGTCGCGGATCACCTGCGCACGCGTCGCCCCCAGAGCGCGGGCGGCCTCTTGCAACCCGACCGGGGCGGCGAGAACGGCGGCGGTGGTGGCCACGGCCGCGGGCGGTAGCGCGGCCAGCGCCAGCAGGGTGATCTTCGGCGCTTCGTCGATGCCCAACCAGATGACGAGCAGGAAGAAGTAGGCCAGCGGCGGCAGCGCGCGCAGGAAGGTCAGCCAGGGTTCGAGCACGCTGCGCAACCAGCCCACCGAACCCATCACCAGGCCCAGCGCGACGCCGACCCCCACACCGATCACCACACCGGCCAAAACCCGGCGCAGTGTCATGTACAGGTGCTCGATCAGCAGGTATCCCGCGTAACCGCGGGTGCCGTCATGCGTGGTGGAGACATCGATGAAGGCCCGCCACACCGTGCTCGGGTACGGCACGAAGGTCTGATTCCAGATGCCCGCCCAGGCCACCACTTGCCACACCGCCAGGAACACCACGACCGACGCCAACGGCAGGGCCAGTTTGGTCAATCGGGCCCGCCACCGCGACGGCGGGGCAGCGGCGGTTGGCGCGTCGGCGGCGGACTCAGCTGGGGAAATACTCGTTACGACGGACACGCACCTTGACTTTCTGTGTGGTGGAAAGGCTTACGAGGCGCGCAGGCAGCAGCGTCGCGGCGGTGTCAGGTTCACGAGCAGTATTGGTACCGGGCTCCGGCGCCCGCGAGAAGATCTCTGCTCACGCAGAGTTTTATCCGACGAGGTTGATCACCAGATTGATGGTGCACGCGATGATCACGGTGCCGTAGATATAGCTGAACAAGCAGTGTTTGAGCACCTCACCACGCAGATGCGAGGTGGTGACATCGGTATCGGATACCTGATAGGTCATGCCGAGGTTGAACGAGAAGTAGTAGAAGTCCACATAGCGTGGTGGCACATCGGAATTGAAGTCGATATCCCGCACCTCGCCCTGGTAGTAGATCCGGGCGTAACGCGCGGCGTACATCGTGTGCAGCAATGCCCACACCGTCAGGATCGCCACCAGCGACATGCCGGCATATTTGGCCTTGTCCGCGTCGTTGGCCGAGGCCAGCAGAATGCCGATCGAGGTCAGGCTCGCGGCGAGGATGAGCACCAGCACGAGGTCCCCGACGTCGCCGTGGACGTCGGCGTCACTGGCATGATCGCGCGTCTGATCGGCGTCCATGGGCCACAACACGGTCAACGCCCACACCACACTGAGCCCCGCCGTGACGATGACGACCGTCAGCAGACCGACCGGCCAGCGCCCCGATACGAAGCCTGCCGCTGCCCCGACGACCAGGCCGGTGGCCAGGCTGATCCAGAACCTGGTGGCACCCGATATCGACGACCGATCGCTCACGGCTGCCCCCGATCACCCCGGACTCGGCTGGTCCACTTCTGACAGTTCAGCCTTGATGCGTTCCTGGCTTTTGTCCAGCGCACGATAGCCGTAGTAGTAGGTGATCAGTTGCAGTCCCCAGGTGGTGAGGGCCGCGGTGTAGAACATCGTGCGGTTCCCGTCGTCGCCGGGTACCTGGTAGAAGTCGTAGGTCGCCGCGATGACGGCCCCCATCGCGGTGACGACGGCGACGCGCACGGCGTGGCCGGTCTCGCCGACCCGCCACAGCCGGGCGGCGAAGTACATCAGGAAGATGCTGGTGAGAACGTTCACCACGACGAAGAACACTGCACCGGCCACACCGATGTGATGTGTGACAGGCGACGCGGTCCGTAGGGCGTACACCGTCAGCCCCAGTCCGGCCGCCGCCGCAAGCGCGAACACCGCGATATCGACTGTCCGCGAAGGCTTATAGCCGTGTGTGACCGCCATCAGGCCCAGCACCAGGATGAGGGTGATCCCGACCGATCTGGAGAACGCGTCGAAGAAGATCGCGACGTGAAAACTCGCACTGGCCTGGCTCAAGCCGAGCATCCCGTAGACCAGGAAGTTGACCCCGGAGGTCGCCACGATGATCCATTCGAGCCCCAGCAGATAGTTCTTGTGGTCCCGGATGAACTTCCACCCGTAGGTGAACCCGGCGAAGATCATGAGGAGATCTGCGAGTGCGAACAGTGCACCTTTGATGTCCATGCCAACTCCTTAGGGGTGGTTCACGACGCGCGCGTGAGCCGATCGAGTGCGCGGTCGACGCACCAACCGAGGTTCAGTGCGGACTGGCTGACGAAGCTGGGCCAGAATCTGCCGTCGTGCCAGATGGCCTTGAGATCGTCCGGCATGGGCGCGCCGGAGAGTCTGTCGGCGAGCATGTGCCCGACGTACTGCGCCTGCGCGAAGCCATGGCCGTTGCACGCCAACGAGTACAGGACATTGGGCGCCGCCTCCCCCGCGACCGGCAGCCAGGTGGAACTCATGCCGATCCAACCGCCCCAGGCCCGTTGTGGCGCAACGTCGTGCAATCCTGGGAAGCGATCCCGGAAGCCACGGAGCAGATCTTCGGTCACCGGAGCCGACGGCGTGCGCGCGAGAAGCGATGCCTTGGTCGTCTCCAGACGCCGGGTACCGAAAACGATAGTGTTCCTGGGCGTTACGCGGTAGCTCTCCAGGATCATGTGCGCGGTCACCAGCGGCGCGCGACTGGTCCAGCCGATGGCATCGAGGCGCTCGGGCGCAACCTGCTCCGTCTCTACCAGCGACGTCCAGACGGGCGAGACCAACCTGCGCGGCGTGATCGCGAGGTCCTTGCCGTAGGCATTGGCGGTGAGCAACGCCTGCTTGGCGCGCACCCGTCCGCCTGCCGTCTCGACCGTCACTCCGGCGGAACCGGCCGCGACGTCGCATACCTTTGAGCGTTCAAAAACTCTTGTGCGAGACCTCAAAACGGCGCTGCGCAGGCCGAGTACGTACTTGCCGGGGTTCAGCGTGCCACCGACACCCTCCCGCATGCCGCCCAGGAATCCGTCTGGCAGCCCGGCGTTCGGCCCTTCGACGAACTCGGCCGAGGAACCTGCTGCTGCCATGATCTTCGCGTTCCGTCGGGCCTTGCGCAGTTGTCCCTTCGACACTGCGGCCTGCACGATGCCGACCTTCTCGAAGTCGCAGTCGATATCCCGCCCCGCAATCGCATCCTGCGTGAATTCGACCGCCGCTTCCGCGAATTGGAATAGCGCCCGAACCTTTTCCCGCGGGAGCAGCAGCGCCAGCAGGGCCGGATCCGCCGCGATCGAGTTGGTGACGTAGCCCGCGTTGCGGGAACTCGCACCCCAGCCGCAGGTTTCGGCCTCGATGAGCACGACGTCGGCGCCAGAGTCGGCGAGGCGCAGAGCCGCCGTCATGCCGCCGACGCCGCCGCCGACGATGGCGACGTCACACGTCACGTCCCCGGTCAGTGTCTGCTGCAGGTCTGTGGGCTGATGAGCCCAGCCGGTTTCAGTGAGAAGCTGCATCGGACAGGCTCTTTCGTGCCGTCACCGCAGTGCTCGGGGTGACCACAGCCTCGACCACCTGGTGCAGTGGAGCCCCGCCGGTGGCTGCCAGCGCGCTGTAGAAGTTCTCCGGATCGGCCCAGTCCTCGGGCGCCAAAACCCCCGACCGTTCGCCTAATTGGTCCATTGCCAGCAGCATGAACGCCGCGGTGGCCGACCCTGTAAGCGATGCCATGGTGGTCCACGGGGTACCAGGGCCGCTCACCGGTGCCCGCCGCACCGAAACCACCGGCTGTCCACCGCGTTTGCCCGTCACACGCACATAATTGGTACCTCGGAACGGGGGATGCTTCTTAACTGCCGATGTCGCCATGAACTTCAGCACCTCGACCACGCCGATCTCACCGCGACGAATCGTGCCCCAGAGCCCCGACAATGCGTACCGCCATACCTTGAGCGAGCCGGTCTTGTCGGTCAGGAGGTCATTGATGAAGTCGATGGCCTCGTCCATCGAGATCTTGTTGTCCTGCACAGCCACCGCGACACCACGCATGATGCCGTTGGTCGGCGGTGGATCGAGTGCACCCAGCACCCGAATACGATCGGCTCCCGGCCAGCGTCGCGGCAACGTCACTGCTTCCGGATGTGCGCACTCGTAGAACCGGTAAGAATCGCCGAGTGAATTGCCGACGTCGAATACGTCTGTCTCCAAGAATGTTTGGTGGGTCACTGCGTGCCCGTGTTCCCAGGTATGGCACGGGCCGGCGAATCCGCGGATCGCATGGTCGAGCACAGCACGCCCGAACGGCACCGGCCCCTCATCACCGGTCACCCAGCAGATGTCGATGCGCTCAACGACATCCATGTCGCGTGCCGCGTCGGCGGTCATCACATTGGTGTATCCGGGCGATGCGCCACAGCAGATGAGGATTGGGACGCCCGCGGCCCTGGCCTTGGCGTCGAGTGCCAGCGCCGCCCGCGTGCTCGCCTCGTCGTCGTCGAGGTCCAGATAGGGCACGTTCTTCTCGATGCACGCCTCCATCACCGGCTCCGCGGTGCGGTTGTACGGGCCCGCACCCAGCACGACGAGATCGGCGCCGTCGATGGCCTCGCGCAACGCGGCATCGTCGAAGAGGTCGAACGAGCCGACCGTCGCGGTGCCGGCCGGCAGGGTCTTGACGAAGTCCGCCAGGGTTTCCGGCCGGATGTCGTACAACTCCAGCTGCCAGTCTCCGGCGCCGGCGGCCCTGACGAAACGCTCGATCGCGACGCGGCACATCTCACCGGCAGCGCCGATGAACACGATCCTCTTTGTGGAGTCAGTTGGTTGCATCGAGAATCTCCTCTCGCGGCGTGCCGACACGTTCGAGCCCCTCGTAGAACTTCTCTGGGTCGGCCCATTCTTCGGGCGTGAAAACGCCGGCGCGAGTGCCGGATTCCTCGCCAAGCGCCACCAACATGAACGCGGCACAGGCGGTTCCGGTCGCCGCTGCCATATCGGTGAACAGGTAGGTGCCCGGACCGCAGACCGGGGTACGCCGGCTCACCGCAGCGGGCAGGCCGTTCCGGAGGCCCGTGACCTCGACCTTCAGTCCCGACTTGTAGGGGAAGGTATGGCCGACCGCTGCCAGGGCGAGGAACTTGATCAGCTCGGTGCGGGACGCCTCCCCGGTACGCAGGAGGTTGCGTAAGCCGGACAGGGCGTGACGCCATCCCGTGACGCTGCCGAACTTGTTGGTCAGCAGCGCTTCCAGGAAGTCGATGGCCTCCTCGACAGGCATCTGGCCCTTCTGCACGGCCAAGCCCACACCGCGCACCAGGCCGTTGTAGGGTGCCGGGTCCAGGCCGCCGAAACACCGAATATTCTTGGCATTGGGGTACTTTCGCGGCAGTGTCACCGGCTCGGGGTGGGCGGTTTCGTGCACCATGGTCAGCCCGAGCCCACCACCCAACTCCGTCCAGCGGGTCTCCAGCCAGGATTGGCGCAGGACGGGCCCGCCGTTCTCCCAGGTCATACAGGGTCCGGCGGCAACGCGCAGCATGTGGTCGAGCACTGCACGACCGATGGATCCTCGCTCGTCGCCGACCACCCAATACACATCGATGTTCTCGACGGTGTCCAGTTCGCTCGCCGCGTCGGCAACCATCACGTTGGTGATACCCGGTGATGCACCGCATCCGATGTACATCGGCACGCCGGCCGCTCGTGCGTCGTCGTTGAGCGACAGCCCGTGCAGGGTGCTCTCTATATCGTCATCGAAGTCGAGATAGGGCACCTTGGCCGCCAGGCACGCTTCCATCACGGGTCCGGCTGTGCGGTTGTAGGGACCGGCGCCCAGCACGACGAGCGCGGCGCCCTCGATGGCGTCGCGCAGCCCCTCGGGGTCATACAGGTCGAGCCGCGCGGCGGTGGCAAGCCCAGCTGGCAACCGTTGCAGCAGTTGGTCGAGCAGTTCGGGTCGGATGTCGTAGAGGGCAAGCTCCCAGTCGCCGTCGGCCACCGCGAACCGTTCGATCGCGAGACGACACATCTCACCGGCGGCGCCGATGAAGACCACCCGTCGTCGGCTGTTGGCCATGGCTTGCTCCCTCTGTTGGTCCCGCCGTCAGGCTCGTCACGCGAAGCGAACTCGACTCGGGATCGAATTTAAGTCCGGACTCCGCGGCTGTCAATCCCCTGGTGCACCATTGACGCTCAACATGCTGCCCGATAAAGTCGATCCAGAGTCGACTTTGACTTGACCGCGCTGCAGCAGGAGAATGCATGACCACAGCGAAGACCGCGGACTTCGACGTCTTGATCGTCGGCGCCGGGATTTCGGGGATCGGCGCCGCCTATCACCTGAAGACCTTCCGTCCCGACACGACATTCGCCGTCCTGGAAGGACGGGACTCGATCGGCGGCACGTGGAGCCTGCACCGATACCCGGGCATCCGCTCTGACTCGGACATGCCCACTTTCGGCTACAGCTTCAGGCCGTGGACGCACCGCAAGGCGATCGCCGACGGGCACATCATCCTCGATTACCTGCAGCAGACCGTCGACGAGTTCGCCCTAGGCGAGCACATCCGCTTCGGCACCAAGGTTTCGGCCGCGAACTTTGATACAACGCAAGGGATCTGGACAGTGTGCACCACAGATCCGGTGACGGGTGAGAGCACGACGCTGACCTCGAGGTTCCTCTTTCTGGGCACCGGGTACTACGACTACGACGAGCCCTTCATCCCCGACTTCGCCTGCCGGGACGACTTCGGCGGCCAGGTGGTCCATCCCCAGCAGTGGCCGACAGGCCTGGACTACACCGGCAAGCGGGTGGTCGTGATCGGAAGTGGCGCAACGGCTGTCACGCTGATCCCGGCGATGGCCGACAAAACCGCTCACATCACCATGCTGCAACGCTCGCCCAGCTACGTATTCTCGATCCCGGCTTCCGATCCGGTCGCCAACGTGCTCAACGGGATCCTCGGCCACAAGCGTGCGTCGAGGATCATTCGCAGGAAGAACGTGGCCCTGGGTCGCGGGCTCTTCAAGGCGTGCCAGCGATGGCCCAGACTGATGCGCACGCTGCTGATCGGCCGGGTCCGCATGCAGGTCCCCAAACACTTCGACGTCGACACCCACTTCACGCCGCGATACAACCCGTGGGAGCAGCGGCTGGCCATGGTGCCCAATGGTGACCTGTTCAAGACGATCTCGGCGGGCAAGGCATCGGTGGTGACCGACCGCATCGACCGGTTCACCAAGACCGGGATCCTGCTGGAGTCCGGCCAGGAACTCACCGCCGACATCATCGTCACCGCGACCGGGCTGAACATGGCACCGTTCGGCAAGATCCAGCTCAGTGTCGACAGGCGCCCCGTCAGCCTTCCCGACACGACCGCCTACAAGGCGATGATGCTCTCCGGTGTGCCGAACTTCGCGTATGCCGTCGGGTATACGAACATCGCCTGGACTCTCAAGGTGGAACTGGTCTGCGAGCACTTCTGCCGGCTGCTGGACTATATGGACGCCCACGGCCACGGCACCGTGGTCCCGGTGTTCGACGACCCTGTCATGGACCGCGTGCCCATGATGGACATGACCTCGGGCTACGTGCAGCGGGCAATCGCCAAGTTCCCGCGAGCCGGCACGAGCGGCCCGTGGACGCTCAGGCACGCCTACGAGATCGACGTCGCACGACTGCGCCACGGGCCGGTCGAAGACGCCGCGCTCAGGTTCACCCCGAAAAAGCCCGCACTCGCGGTGTCCTGAGCGGAAAGCCATTGCAATGACCAAGAATCTGTACTTCACCAGCCATGGTGTCCGCTGTGGAGCCACCCATGTCCCCGCCCGCAGCGATGCCCTGACGGGGCCGTCAGGGCGGCCCTGCGTGGTCATGGCACACGGTTTTTGCGGCACCCGTGACTCCGGCCTGCTTTCTTACGCAGAAGAATTCGCGACGGCCGGCATCGAGGTGCTGACGTTCGACTACCGCGGCTTCGGCGACTCGCACGGTGAGCCGCGTCAAGACATCGCAGTCCGCCGGCAGCGCCAGGACTACCATGCGGCCGCCGCGGTGGCTCGGCATCTGCCGGCAGTGGACGCGGGCCGAATTGCGTTGTGGGGCTATTCCTATGCCGGTGGGCATGTCATGGCAGTGGCCGCGCAGAACCCGGCGATCGCCGCGATCGTCGCGCTCAACCCAGCCACCGACGGCCGCGCCACGCTCGCCCACATCGCGCGTCGTCGCGGTGGCGTCGCGCAGCTCGCTCGGCTGACCGCACACGGATTGCTCGACGCTGTGTCGAGCCGGCTCGGTCGCGGCCCGCACTACCTACCGGCGGTGGGAGAACCCGGAACGACGGCGCTGGTCACCAGTCCGGGCGCGGCACAGGCTTTCGCCAACGTGGCGGGGCCGACCTGGCGCAACGAGATAGCAGCCCGCACGGCACTCGAAGTCGGGTTCAACCGGCCCACCACATTCGCCGGCCGGCTGGCCTGCCCGATGCTGATGCAGGTCGGCACCGACGACGACATCGCGCCGCCTGCCGCGGCGCGTCGCACCGCCGAGAAGGCCGGCCGTCTGGCGCACTTGTGCGAATACCCCATCGGCCATGTCGAGGCCTTCGACGGTGGCCGCTGGCAACAACGGGTGCGCGACGATCAGCTCATGTTCTTGTCCCGTGTCCTTGATCCGTCGCGCGCAGGTGATGCCCACCTGCGCGCCCGCGCGGATCTCAGTGCACGATGATTCCACGAATGTTCTTGCCGTCACGCAGATCCTGATAGCCCTGGTTGACGTCCTCGAGCCGATATCTGGTGGTGACGAGCTCGTCGAGCTTGAGCTGGCCGGCGTCGTAAAGCCGCAGCAACCGCACGATGTCGTACTGCGGATTGGCGGAACCGAACAGCGTGCCCTTGATGGTTTTCTCGTTGAGCGTCAGATCGAGCCCTGACACGTGGACAGTGAGCTTGTCCGGGGCCGCCATGCCGGTGACGACGAGCGTCCCGCCCTTACCGATGACGTTGAACGCTGCCGTGACCACCTCTTCGTCGACGGTGCCGACCGTGACGATGGCCTGATCGGCGCCCTGTCCCCACGACAGTTCGTTGACCTTGTCCGCGGCCGCTGTGGCATCGTGAAACACGTGTGTCGCACCGAATTTCAGCGCTGTGTCGCGCTTGAACTCGATCGGGTCGACCGCGATGACGTACTTAGCGCCGGCGTGGACCGCGCCCTGCACGGCATTGATGCCGATGCCGCCGATGCCGTACACGACGGTGATGTCGCCGTTACGCACACCGCCGGCATAGTTGGCACTCCCCCAGCCGGTCGGTACGCCGCAGCCGACCAGGACCGCGGTCTCCAGCGGCAGCCAGTCGTCGACCTTGACCACGGAGTTCTGCGATATGGTCGCGCGCTCGGAGAAGGTCCCCAGCATGCACATGGCACCGAATTCCTCACCACCACTGTGGAATCGGAATGAACCGTCGGGCATGCAGCCTTCCAGGATGGTGGCGCCCATGTCGCACAGGCTCTGGCGGCCGGTCGAGCAGTACCGGCAGTGCCCGCAATTCGGGATGAAGCTGCACACCACGTGATCACCGGGCTTGACCTTGGTGACGCCGGGGCCGACCTCTTCGATGATGCCGGCGCCCTCGTGCCCACCCACAATGGGAAACCGCGGCGGCAGATCACCATCGGTGAGGTGCAGATCGGAGTGGCACAGGCCGGCAGCGGTGTACCTGATCAGCACCTCGCCGTCGCGTGGGCCGTCGAGGTCCAGCTCGACGATCTCGAACGGCTTGCCCGCTTCGAAAAGTACGGCGGCGGTTGTTTTCACGGAATTCCTCCATCGATATCGATTCGAAGTCGGGTTTCGAGGAGCGTACGCAGCGCACGCGTCGACTGTCAACGGTCGATCGGTCGAACCGTGACATCACCGATGCCACAAGTGGAATGAAGAAACCGTGCGCGGCTACTTGGCCTTGACCCGCTGTGCGGTCTTCGGCGCATAGGTCTGCAGGTGTGCGGCGAGCATCCGCTTGGCCTCGTCAAGCGTCGCGTCGTCACCGGCCGGTGAGCGCTGGAACGCGACGTCGAACAACCGGTCCCCCGCTTCGAAAACCAACTGGATCGCGAGCAGCGGGGTATTCGCACGGATGAGCTTGCGCTCGATGAGACGTTGCCGGAGGCGCTCGGCCCACGACAGGTGGATGGTCTCGGCGATCTCGGTCAGGGTTGAGTTGCGGCCGACGAACCACAACTGGACGAAGCTCGGATTGGCCCGGAAGTAGTCCGCGATGTGCGTGACCACAGCATTGATGACGCCGGTCAGGGTCTTGGCCTTCGCGTCATTCAGCCCCGCGGCGAATTGTTCGTCGAGCGCGGCCGCATGGCGCTTCACCAGTTCCGTGTCGACCTGCCCGCGGTCAGCGAAGTAGTGATACAGGGAGGCGGTCGGAATGCCTGCATGCTCACCGATGGCCTTGAGCGTGGCGGCCGCGTAGCCCTGCTCGGCGAGCAGTGTCTCGGCCGAATCGAGGATTGCCTGCACGCGCTCGACCCCCCGGCGCTGCACCACAGCTGAGCGGCCGGATTCCCGGCGCGGAGGCTTGGTCTCGAACACGATTCCACATCGTATCAGCGCGTAGCCCGCCGAATACCCGATCAGCAGGACCGTTGACGGCACATGCCAACTGCCATTAAAGTCGATTACGATTCGAGTTTGACTTCACCCATGACGGAGGATTATGTCCACCCACTACGACGTCGTCGTCATCGGCGCAGGCTTCGCCGGAGTCGTCGCAGCGCGCGACCTGAGCGTGCAGGGCCACTCGGTGCTACTCCTGGAGGCCCGCGACCGGGTCGGTGGACGCACCTGGACCGCCGCCGGATTGGGCCGTCAACTCGAGTACGGCGGCACCTACGTCCATTGGACCCAGCCCAACATGTGGCAGGAACTGCAGCGGCACAACATCCCGCTGCAGATCCCCACCGCGCCCACCACCATGTACTGGATTGCACAGGGCACCACGCACTCCGGCTCGCCGGAGGAGTACGGCGCTGCCGTGGAGCCGCTCATGAGCCGGTTCTTCGCCGACGCACGCGAGGTGTTCCCGCAGCCGTTCGACATCGGCCTCGTCGACACCAGCGCCGTCGAGAAGGAGACCATCGCCGACCGGCTCGCCGCGCTGGACCTGCCCCCGTACGAGCACGACCTGCTCGATGGGGCGATGGCCGGGCTCGTCACCTCCTACCAGGATCACGGTGTTGCCCAGTTCCTGTCGTGTGTCGCGACGTATTTCGGCAGCTGGGCAGCGTTCTTCGAGACGGCGGGCACCTGGCCGATCGAGGGCGGCACCAAGCGGCTGCTCGATGCCATCATGGCCGAGTCCAAGGCCGAGGTACGGCTGTCCACCCCGGTCACGGCGGTCACCGACGACGGGTCGACAGTCACCGTGACGACCCGCGACGGTGATCAGATCCGAGCTCGCGCCGCCGTCGTCGCGGTGCCCCTGAACACGTTGGGCGACATCACCTTTACCCCCGACGTCCCAGCGGCATCACGCACCATGATCGACGAGAAGAACCCGATCATGGGCTCCAAGATCTGGGTGCGGGCCAAGGGCGAACTCGAGCCGTTCCAGGCTGTGGCACCGGTGGGGCACAACCCGATCAACGCCGCGCGCGTGGAGTACCACGCCGACGGGGACACCTTCATCATGTGCCTGTGTTCCAACGGCGCCGACATCGACGCGACCGACACCGCCGCGGTGCAGCGTGCGCTGCGGGACTTCCTCCCCGACATCGAGGTGCTGGAAACGGCGTGCCACGACTGGGCAACCGACGAATTCTCGAAGGGTGGTTTCATGGTGCACCGCCCCGGACACTTCACCAACGGCGCTGTGAAACTGCGGGAGGCCCACGGGCGCATCCACTTCGCCGGTAGCGACATCGCCGGCGTCGAGGCGGGCGCGATCGAGGGCGCCATGGACACCGGCGCCCACGCCGCCCGCAGCATCGCGGCAAACTTTCAGCTGGATCACAGCGCCGGCCGGTAAACATGTGCGCATGGACACTGCGACCGTAGACAGCCAGTACGCCGCGCTGCAGCAACAGGCCCAGCAGACATCGGCGTTGCTGCAGGCACTGGCCGGCAAACTATCGACCGCGGCTGCCGCCGGGGATACCAACGCTCGGGAGTGGGCGCTCGACCTCAAGGAGATCGCGCTGGCGATCCGGGACGAGGAGAGCTCCACCACCCAGCTGTTGACCGCCATCCATGCGCTGGTGGACAGCCACGTCCAGGCGCCGGTGTATCAGCAGCCCGAACCGCAGTACCAGCAGCCGCAGTACCCGGCGCAGCAGGCCTACCAGCCGCAGTACGCGCCGCAGTACCAACCCCAGCAGGGCGGGGCGCTGCAGCACTTCCTGGGCGGCCGGTTCGGCCAGGCGATCGTCAACGGCGCCGGCTTCGGCATCGGCGACGACATCGTCAACAGCATCTTCGACCGGCTCTGACGGCCGTCACCCCGTCAACCCGACGACCTCCGTTCGCCTGCTGCCCAATTGGGCCGGCAGCCGCTCGAATCCGTGCAGGTTGACCAGATCACGCCGCCTCGGTGGCTCGGTCAGCCGAAGATCGGGATAGGACTCGAACAGGGCGCGCAACGCCGTGGCGCCTTCGATGCGGGCCAGGGCGGCACCCAGACACGCATGGATTCCCGACGCGAAGGCAAGGTGGTCGCGGGCATTGCGGCGGGTGACGTCGAAGACTGCCGGATCGGGGAACACCCTCGGATCACGGTTCGCGCCGCCGAGGAGCACCGCGACCATGTCGCCGGCCCGAATGCGTTGTCCCGCAACCTCGATGTCACAGTGCGCGGTGCGGGCAGTCATCTGGACCGGGCTGTCGATGCGCAGGATCTCCTCTACCGCGGAGGGCCACAGGTCGGGATTGTCACGCAGGCGCCGCAGCTGATCGGGGTGCTGCAGCAGCAGGACGATGCCGTTGCCGATGAGGTTCACCGTGGTCTCGAAACCGGCGCCGATGAGAAGCGCTGCGTTGGCGGTGAGCTCGCGTTCGGTGAGCGTGTTGTCGGCAGCCATGCGGCTAAACGGGTTGTCGTCGGGAGCACCGGTCCGCACGCGGCGGAAGTGCTCGGTGAGGTAGCCGTCGATGCCGCGTAGCCCATCGATGGCCTTGCGGTAGGTCCGCCAGCGAATTCCGATGTCCAACAACGGTGCTCCGTGGTGTCCCCACTGCAACAGCCGTGCATGGGTGTCGTCGGGCAGCCCGAGGATCTGGGCGATCATCGCGACGGGCAACGCCGAGGCGAAGTCTGCGATCAGGTCCGGCTGCCGGCTCGCGGCGAGTCGGTCGATCAGCTCGCGCGTCACCTCGGCCACCCGGGTGTCGAGGGTGTCGATGGCCCGCGGCGTGAAGCTCTGCGCCACCAGTTGGCGGTACCGCGTGTGGTCGGGCGGATCGACGATCACCATCGCAGGCGGCTCGACCGGGTTCGCGACGCCCGGGTCAGTGCGCGCGAGCAGGGCCCTCAGCGGTGCGGGCAGCTCCATGCCCGTGGGCGGCGTGACACCGAACCGTTTGTCCCGCAGTATCTCTCGACACACCGCGTGATCGACGCTGGCCCACGCGAAAGGCGTACGGATCAGCGGCCCGCGCGCCCGTATCTCCTCCATCAGCGGATACGGATCGCGCCCATGCCCGTGATTGACGATCAGCCGGGCCACGGGATTGCCCGCCTGAAATCTCATGAACGTCCTCGGCACCGCGTGCAGAGCCACCCATCGCGCCCACAGTCCGATGTTCATCAATGCCCTCCCCGAGCCGCGATCGATCCCTAGAATGAGACTGAGAGACAAATAGACGCTCAACGTCTCGCCTGTCTCGATGACTACGCTACGACGGCGGGCATCCGCAGGCAAGGAGGAGTTGCGTGACGACGACGCGAACAGCCGACTTCGTGCGCCGGCTCACCCGACCCGACCCCGCGGTGCTGACGCTGGTCCGCGAGCCGGACGCGATCAGCACCCGCATCCTGGCGGCAGCCCTGGAACAGGCTGAGCTGGTGGGCATTCGGCGCACCACCATGGAAGACGTGGCGCGCCGCAGCGGGGTCGGCCGCGCGACGCTGTACCGGCGCTTTCCCACCAAGGACGCCCTGATCGACGCGCTCGTGCTCGCCGAAGCCCGTCGCTACCTGGAGGGCAGCGACAGGGCTCGTGCGCAGGCCGAGACCTTGGAGGACCGCATGGTCTTCGACACCGTGTTCACGGTGACGTTCCTGCGCGAGCACGCCCTCCTCAAGAAGCTGCTGCGCACCGAGCCCGAGACGATCCTGCCGAGCCTCACCGTCGACGCCGGCGCCATCATCGATTTCGCCACCGAGCACTCAGCCGCGCAGCTACGCACCGACCTGTACGGGACGGCGGAGACCACCGAGGCCCAGGAACGCCATCTGCGCACTGTTGCCGAGTTGCACACCCGGCTGACGTTGTCCTTCATCGTCACGCCGCACTCCAGCATCAAACTCACCACGCTCGAAGACACGCGTGAGTACGTGCGGACTTATATGTTGCCGATGGTCACTGCCGCGGAGCGTGATTGACTCGATGGCCATGACCCGGGTGCAGGGGAGGATCTGGCGAGAGGGCCTGCCGGTCGACGGTTTCACATTCGACGGGATCTCGGACTGTCTGACAGACGAGAACACCTTGATCTGGGCGGACATCTACGATCCGGATCACGACACCCTGCGGGCACTCGCCGAGGAACTCGGGCTCAACATCTGGGCCGTCGAGGATGCCATGGCACCCATGGAACGCACGAAAGCGTCTGTGTACCACACACATACGTTCTTCACGGTGTACGCGGTGCACCTGCGGATCCCGACCGACGACATCTCCAGCACCTTGGTCAAGCACCGCATCTCGGCGTTCGTCCTGCCCCGCGGACTCATCACTGTGCGACTGCCACCGGCTGAACCGGAGCCCACCGATTTCGACGCCGACGAAGTCTCCCGGCGCTTCGACGAACTCGGCGGGCAACAGTACGGAGTCGGCGCACTCGTACACGGTCTGCTCGATGTGGTGGTGGACGGACATTTCGAGGCGGTCCAGGAACTCGACGATGCCATCGAGTCGCTCGAGGACGAACTGTTCGACGACGGTGGGCCACGACGTGGGCTACAGCGACGCACCTTCCGGCTGCGCAAAGATCTGGTCCAGCTACGCCGCGTCGTGCTGCCGATGCGCGAGGTGGTCAGCACCATCCAGCATCGCCGCATGGATTCGCAGATCTCGCCCGAACTCGACCCGCTCTACGCCGACCTCTACGACCACGTGCTGCGCGCGTCGGAGTGGACGGAATCCCTGCGCGACATGGTCACCACCGTGTTCGAGACCAACCTGTCGCTGCAGGACGCCCGGCTCAACACCGTGATGAAGAAGCTGACCGGCTGGGCCGCGATCATCGCGGTTCCCACTGCCATCACCGGTTTTTACGGCCAGAACGTCGTATATCCGGGCATCAACACCGTCGTGGGATTCATCGCCAGTTCGACGCTGATCGTCGTTCTCGTGGTCCTGCTGTACGTGATGTTCAAGCGTCGCGACTGGCTCTGAGACTTATCTCACAGGTCCCCCTTTTGGGGGATATTGGGAGTCAGACCAAATTGAACACCGCAGGTCAAAGGTAGGACCCAAAGCCAAGGGCGCCGTCGGGCATTGGAGGACGTACGAGATAGCCGAACTCAAATGCAAGACTCATCCATGCCCAATCAACAGATCGGACACAAGTAGATGATCATCGGGATTCCGCGCGAGTCTCAACCAGGAGAAACGCGCGTCGCTGCCACACCACAGACTGTGGGACAGATTACCAAGCTCGGCTACACCGTCGTCGTCGAATCGGGCGCAGGGGTGGCCTCGAGTTTCGCCGACAGCGCTTACGTAGCGGCCGGCGCCGAGATCGGCTCGTTCGAGCAGGTATGGGCAACGGACGTGGTGCTGAAGGTCAACGCGCCCACCGATGATGAGATCGCCGCGATGAGCGACGGCGCGACCCTGGTCGCCCTGATCTCCCCGGCCTTGAAACCCGAACTCGTCGAGAAGCTCGGCACGCGTCGCATCACGGTGCTGGCCATGGACGCGGTGCCGCGCATCTCCCGCGCCCAGTCCCTGGATGTGCTGTCGTCGATGGCCAACATCGCCGGCTACCGGGCAGTGATCGAAGCCGCGCACGAGTTCGGCCGATTCTTCACCGGTCAGGTGACCGCGGCAGGCAAGGTGCCCCCGGCCAAGGTGCTCGTGGTCGGCGCCGGGGTCGCCGGTCTGGCCGCCATCGGCGCCGCGGGCAGCCTCGGCGCCATCGTGCGGGCCACCGACCCCCGCCCGGAGGTCGCCGATCAGGTCGCGTCCCTGGGCGGGGAGTACCTCGCGGTGGATCCCGAGGCCGCCGAGGTGTCGACCACCGGCTACGCCAAAGAGATGGGCGAGGACTACAAGGCCCGCGAAGCGCAGCTCTATGCCGAGCAGTGCAAGGACGTCGACATCATCATCACCACGGCGCTGATCCCCGGTCGGCCCGCGCCCCGCATCATCACCGCCGCCATGGTCGCGTCGATGAAATCGGGCAGCGTGATCGTCGACATGGCCGCGGCCAACGGCGGCAACGTCGAGGGCACCGTCAAGGACCAGGCGATCGTGACCGACAACGGCGTGACGATCATCGGCTACACCGATCTGGCGGGACGCCTCCCGGCCCAGGCGAGCCAGTTGTACGGCACCAACCTGGTGAACCTGCTCAAGCTGCTGACGCCGGAGAAGGACGGCAAGCTGATCCTGGACTTCGACGATGTGGTGCAGCGGTCGGTGACCGTGGTGCGCGACGGCGAGATCACCTGGCCGCCGCCACCGGTGCAGGTGTCCGCCGCGCCGGTCACCAAGCCGACCGCCGAAGCGCCTTCGGCCAAGCCGGAAAAGCACCCGATGTCGACCGGACGCAGGCTCGGGGTGACCTTCGCCGTCGCCGCCGCGGTCTTCGCGTTGATCGCGATCTCCCCGAGCGCACTGCAGGTGCACCTGACCGTCTTCGCGCTGGCCATCGTGATCGGCTATTACGTCATCGGCAACGTGCACCACGCGCTGCACACCCCGCTGATGTCGGTGACCAACGCGATCTCGGGCATCATCGTGGTCGGCGCGCTGCTGCAGATCGGCCAGCACAACGTCGCGGTCACCGTGTTGGCCTGCGCGGCGATCCTGCTGGCCAGCATCAACGTCTTCGGCGGCTTCGCGGTGACGCGCCGCATGCTCGCGATGTTCTCCCGCAGCTAGCGCCTGCGCCCCCACACGACATCTTTCGAATGGATCCCATGTTCACCTTGGAAAACGTTGCCTCCGCGGCATACGTCATCGCGGCACTGCTGTTCATCCTCGCCCTTGCCGGCCTGTCCAGGCACGAGACATCAAGAGCCGGAAACACTTTCGGCATCGTCGGCATGGCCGTGGCACTGATCGCGACCATCGCACTGGCCCTGGACCGCAAGATCGAACCCCTGGGGCTGGCCCTGCTCGTCGGCGCCATGATCGTCGGTGCGGCGATCGGGCTGTGGCGTGCCCGGGTGGTCGAGATGACGGGCATGCCCGAGCTGATCGCGCTGCTGCACTCATTTGTCGGCCTGGCCGCGGTGCTGGTCGGCTGGAACGGCTACCTGCACGTCGAGAACGATCTCGCCGGCGCCGAGGCCGC
>NZ_MVHF01000032.1 GCF_002086485.1 Mycobacterium aquaticum
TGCTCGGGGGTGACGACGTCCATGATGACGCCGCCCTTGAGCATCTCAGCCATCCCGCGCTTCACGCGCGCGGTACCGGTCTGATTCGTTGCACCGTTCTGCACCGCGGTTTCCACTGCTATCTCCTCCAGATTTCTACTGATTCAGTCTAATCGAGCTGCCAAATCCATGGAATCCGCATCAACGGATGGCTTGCAGCTCGCGGTGCGCGGGTCCCCGCGTGCTCGTCTGCCCATCGGATGCCTGTTCGGCCAGGTCAACGGCCTGCTCCAACAGCTCACCCAATTGCAACGGATACACGGTCTCCCCGCCGGCGACCAACTCGGCGATCATTGTTGCATCGCACCAGCGGTGGCCGTGGATGTAATGCCGTTCCAGGGTGGTGCGGCCCGACGCAGAGGGTTCGAACCGCGCCGTGCGGTGGATGAAGAAGTACTCCTCGCTGCGGATCACCGATGCATTGAAGTCGATCACCGCGTCGCGGCGCCATACCGGTCCGATCAAGGTTGCCGGGTCCACGCGCAGGCCGGTCTCCTCGGCGAGTTCCCGCACCGCGGCGGCAAGCAGGTCCTCCCCCTGCTGCACCGCGCCCCCGACGGTGAACCACCAGCGCGGCGCCGGTTTATCCGGTGCGTCGATCGCCGGGTCGCTGCCCCGCAGCAGCAGCACCTCGCCGGACTCGTCGAGCAGCACCACGCGCGCGGACGTGCGGCGACTGACGGGACCCGCAGCGGTGCTCGACGCGTCGGCGCGCTCGGCGATCTCGAAATAGGTCGGCAGCGCAGCGGTGCCGCCCAGTCGCAGGGTGCGCACGGCGGGTCGTTCGCGCAGCGCCAGGGTGTCGCGGACGGCGTCGTTGTGGAAGCGGCGCGCCAGCAACACCCGTGCCTCGGCGTCGGCCAGCTCGGCCACCAGTGCCACCGGCAAGGAGGCCGGGTCGACGGCTGCGAGCGCGGCGGACAGATCATTCTCGGCGGTTTCGCGGGCTGACCGCGGGGCGCGCTCCGCGGCGTCGGCGAGAGCGGCCAGCCGTCTGCCCTGTGGACCGCCCGCATACGCGTCGACGGCGACGGCCCGGGCCACCACGGCGCGGCGCGCCAGAGCGCTGTCGAGGGCCTGCCAGGACAGGTCGTAGCGCACGTGCAGCCGGTCCAGTCGGTTGGCCGTCTGGAACGCCCACATCCCCACCAGCAACAGCACCACGACCAGCAGAATCGCCAGGCCGACGAGAATTTCCGCGGTCATGAAGCCGAACCTTTTGCCGCGGCACTGCGGGCCGGGGTTCCGGCGACGCGCACCTTGGTGCCGGCTCCCGCGACGGTTTCGTACACCCGCATGATCTCGCCTGCCACCACCGACCAGTCGAACCGGCCGACGTACTCGGTGGCCGCTGCGATGTAGCGGGCCCGCGCCGTGTCGTCCGCGAGCATCTCGATCAGGTCGTCGGCCAGCGCGTCGGCGTCGTCCACCGGCACCAACCGGCCCACGCGACCGTCATCGAGAACGCGCCGGAAGGCATCCAGATCGCTGGCCACCACGGCTGTGCCCGCGGCCATCGCCTCGACGAGCACGATGCCGAAGCTCTCGCCACCGAGATTCGGGGCGCAGTACACATCGGCGCTGGCCATGGCCGAGGCCTTGGTGGCGTCGTCGACCTGGCCCAGGAACCGCAGATGCGACGCCAGGTCGCCGGCCTGTTCGCGCAAGGCGTCCTCGTCGCCACGTCCGACGATGAGGATCTCGACGTCGCCGAACCGCTCGACCAGTCTCGGCAGGGCGCCCAGCAGCACGGCCATCCCCTTGCGGGGTTCGTCGAACCGGCCGAGGAACAACACCGTGCGGCCCGGGCGCGGATAGCCGTCGAGCACCGGCGCGTCGGCGAACGACGCCACGTCGACCCCGTTGGGGATCTCCACCGCGTCGGATCCCAATGCCTCCATCTGCCAGCGCCGGGCCAGATCGGACACCGCGATGCGGCCGACGATCTTCTCGTGCAGCGGACGCAGGATGCCTTGGAACACCGACAGCGTCAGCGATTTCGTCGTCGAGGTGTGAAACGTCGCGACGATCGGTCCCTCGGCGATGTTCAGGGCGAGCATCGACAGGCTCGGCGCGTTGGGCTCGTGCAGATGCAGCACGTCGAAGTCACCGCGCAGCAGCCACTTCTTGACCATGCGGTGAGTGGCGGGCCCGAACCGCAATCGGGCCACCGAGCCGTTGTACGGGATCGGGACGGCCTTGCCGCCCGACACCACGTAGTCGGGCAGCTTGACATGCGGCGACGAGGGCGCGAGAACACTGACCTCGTTGCCGGCCTCGCGCATCACCTCGGCGAGTTGCAGCACATGGGATTGCACGCCGCCGGGCACGTCGAAGGAGTACGGGCAGACCATCCCGATTCGCATGGCTTCAGTTCCGTCGCTTCTTCGCGCGGGCGCTCATCAGGTGCCCAACCGGGCGCGGCGCTCGTCGGAGAGGTCAGCGACCCACTGCGGCTGCAACATGTGCCAGTCGGCCGGGTGCGCGGCGATGTTCTTCGCGAACTGATCGGCCAGCGCCTGCGTGACGAGCCCGACGTCACCCGAGGACGTGTCGAGCGGGTCGAAGATCTCGACGACGCAGTCGTCGCCGTCGTAGTGGACGTGCGTCGGGTACAGCGGCGCGCCCGTCTCGATGGCGAGCTTGGCCGATCCGGCAGGCATCCGGGTGAGTTCGCCGAAGAAGTCGACCTCTACACCGCTGCGGGTCAGATCCCGCTCGGCCATCAGACATACGAACCTGTTGTCGCGCAGGCGCTCGGAGAGCAACTCGAACGGCGGCCGTTCCCCTCCGGACAGCGGGAACACCTCAAAGCCGAGGCTCTCGCGGTACTCGATGAAGCGCCGGTACAGCGATTCGGGCTTGAGCCGTTCGGCCACGGTGGCGAAGGTGCCGTACTTGCTGACCAGCCACACCCCGGCCATGTCCCAGTTGCCGCTGTGTGGAAGCGCGAGAATGCCGCCGCGGCCGGCGTCGTGCCCGGCCTTGAGCTTGTCCGCGCCGACCACCACCTCGTCGAGGCGCCGGGCGACGGCAGGCAGGTTCATCGACGGCAGCCGAAATGCCTCGCGCCAGTACCGCGCATAGGACGCCAGCGATTCCCGCATGAGTTCGTCGGGCACGTCGGCCGGTGCCACCCCGATCACGCGGGCCAGGTTCTTGCGCAGTTGGTCGGGTCCGCCGCCGAGTGACGCATACCAGGCGCCTGCCTCGAACATGTTGCGGGCCAGCAACTCCGGCATGGTGCGCACCAATTGCCAGCCCGCCGCGTAGCCCATGTCGGTCATCTGTCCGCGCAGCGGGATCCGGCTGATGATCGTCACAGTTCGCTCTGCTCGTTCGACTCGCTGGGCTGGGACGGGTTGAGCGGCTCCATGGCGCCGGGCGAGGTGCGCACCGCGTGCAGGCGCTGCGCGACGGTGACGATGCTGGCCACGGCGAGCAGCCACATGGCGACGTCGACGAGCCAGGGCATGTGCAGGAACGGCACGCCGGACAGTCCGGCACCCACCAGGACGATCACCAGGCGCTCGGGGCGTTCGATGATGCCGCCGTCCCCGCGCAGGCCGCTGGCCTCGGCACGGGCCTTGATGTAGGAGATCACCTGGGAGGTGACCAGGCAGATCAGCGTGGCGACCACCAAAGCCGGATTGCCCAGACCGAACGCCGCCCACCACACCAGGCCGGCGAACACAGCGCCGTCGGCGATCCGGTCGCAGGTGGCGTCGAGCACCGCGCCGAACCGGGTCCCGCCGCCGCGCTCGCGGGCCATGGCGCCGTCGAGCATGTCGGCGAGCACGAACACGAACACCGCGAAGGCGCCCCACCACAGCTGGCCGATCGGGAAGAGCGTCAGGGCGGCCGTGACCGAGCCTGCGGTGCCCACGATGGTGACGATGTCGGGGGTGAGGCCCGCGCGCAGCGCGGCCTTGGCCACCGGACGGGACAGCTTGACGTAGGCGGCCCGGCTCATCAGGAACAGGTTGCTCACTGCTGAACTCCCGCCGGACCAGGCTGCTTGGCCCATTCCGTGGCCAGCAGCACCCGCGTCTCGCGCAGCAACTGCGGAATCACCTTGGCGCCGCCGATGATCGTGATGAAGTTGGCGTCGCCGCCCCAGCGCGGCACCACATGCATGTGCAGATGTTCGGCCAGCGAACCGCCCGCCGACGTGCCCAGGTTGAGCCCGACGTTGAAGCCGTGCGGCCGGGACACCGCCTTGATGACGCGAATCGCCTTCTGCGTGAACGCCATCAGCTCGGCGCTCTCCTCGGCGGTGAGGTCCTCCAGCTCCGACACCCGCCGGTAGGGCACCACCATGAGGTGTCCGGGGTTGTACGGGTACAGGTTCAGCACCGCGTACACCTGTTCCCCGCGGGCCACCATCAGGCCGTCCTCGTCGGACAGTTCCGGGATGTCGGTGAACGGTTCCGACGACCCGGCAGACCCGACCTTGTTGTCGCCCTTGACCGCATCGGCGATGTAGCTCATCCGGTGCGGGGTCCACAGTCGCTGCAGATGGTCGGGGTCGCCGACACCGTGGTCGACGATCCTCCGCTCGTCCGGATCCGTCACGTCGGGGCTACCTGGCTCTTCGCGCAAGCGCCCATCGCGGTTACCGCGTTGACCAATTCGGCTGTCGGAACAGCATTCTCGCGCCGCTCGATCCATTCGGCGATGGCGTCGAACGCCTGCTCGCGGGGCACCCCGTTGATCTGGGTACGGTCCCCGAAGCGGAACGAGACGGCACCTGCCTCCACATCCTTGTCCCCCGCCAAAAGCATGAACGGCACCTTCTGGTTGGTGTGGTTGACGATCTTCTTGGCCATCCGGTCGTCGCTGGCATCCACCTCGACGCGGATGCCACGCGACTTCAGCTGCGCGGCAACGTCGTACAGGTAATCCAGGTGCGCGTCGGCGACCGGGATACCGACCACCTGCACCGGCGCGAGCCAGGCCGGGAACGCGCCGGCGTAGTGCTCGGTGAGCACCCCGAAGAACCGCTCGATGGACCCGAACAGCGCCCGGTGGATCAGCACGGGCCGCTGTCGGCTGCCGTCGGCGGCGGTGTACTCCAACTCGAACCGGTCGGGCATGTTGAAGTCCAGCTGGATGGTCGACATCTGCCAGTTGCGTCCGAGCGCGTCCTTGACCTGCACCGAGATCTTGGGCCCGTAGAACGCCGCGCCGCCCGGGTCGGGCACCAGGTCCAGTCCGGAGGCCTCGGCCACCTCACGCAGGGTGTTGGTGGCCTCCTCCCAGATCTCGTCGGAGCCGACGTACTTCTCCGGGTCCTTGGTGGACAGTTCCAGGTAGAAGTCGTCGAGGCCGTAGTCGCGCAGCAGGTCCAGCACGAACTGCAGCAGCCGGGTGAGCTCGTCGCGCATCTGGTCGCGCGTGGTGTAGATGTGCGCATCGTCCTGGGTCATGCCGCGCACCCGGGTCAGGCCGTGGATGACGCCGGACTTCTCGTAGCGGTAGACGCTGCCGAACTCGAAGAGCCGCAACGGGAGTTCGCGGTAGGAGCGGCCCCGGGACCGGAAGATCAGATGATGCATGGGGCAGTTCATGGGCTTGAGGTAGTAGTCCTGCCCCGGCTTGCGGACCGAACCGTCCTCGTTGAACTCCGCGTCGATGTGCATCGGCGGGAACATGCCGTCGGCGTACCACTCGAGGTGCCCCGAGGTGATGTAGAGGTTCTCTTTGGTGATGTGCGGGGTGTTGACGAACTCGTAGCCCGCCTCCAGGTGCTTGCGGCGCGAGTAGTCCTCGAGCTCGCGACGCACGACGCCGCCCTTGGGATGGAAAACCGGTAGGCCCGAACCCAACTCGTCGGGGAAGCTGAACAGGTCGAGTTCCACGCCGAGCTTGCGGTGATCGCGGCGCTGCGCCTCCTCGATGAGCTCCAGGTGCTTGTCGAGGGCTTCCTGGGATTCCCACGCGGTGCCGTAGATGCGCTGCAGGCTCGCGTTGTTCTGGTTGCCCCGCCAGTAGGCCGCGGAGCTGCGGGTCAGCTTGAATGCCGGGATGTGCTTGGTGGTCGGGATGTGCGGGCCGCGGCACAAGTCGCCCCAGACCCGTTCCTTGGTGCGGGGGTTGAGGTTGTCGTACGCGGTGAGCTCATCGCCGCCGACTTCCATGACATCCGGGTCACCGGACTTGTCGTCGACCAGCTCCAGCTTGTAGGGCTCGCCTGCGAGTTCCCGACGGGCTTCGTCCTTGGACGCGTAGACCCGCCGGTCGAACAGCTGACCGTCCTTGACGATCTTCTGCATCCGCTTCTCGAGCTTCTCCAGATCCTCGGGCGTGAACGGCTGCGGGACGTCGAAGTCGTAGTAGAAGCCGTCGACGATGGGCGGCCCGATCCCCAGCTTGGCCTCGGGGAAGAGATCCTGCACGGCCTGCGCCAGCACATGGGCACACGAGTGCCGGATGACGCTGCGGCCATCCTCGGTGTCGGCGGCCACCGGCGTCACCTCGACATCGGTGTCGGGCACCCAGGACAGGTCGCGCAGCCGGCCGTCGGCGTCGCGCACCACCACGACGGCATCGACGGCACCGCGCTGCGGCAGACCCGCCTCGCGGACCGCCGCCCCGGCGGTGGTCCCGGCAGCGACCCGGATCGGGGCTGCGGGGGCGGAGCTGGCGGCGGCGCTCATCGGGGACTCTCCTATGGTTGCGGGGCGCAATACGATCGCGACCATGCTATCGGTGGGGCGACCCGCGCCCCGAGCCCGATGGGGTCAAGGCTGCCCAGGTTTGAGCCGCACAAACAGCGCCTCGGCCTCCGTGAGCACATCGTCGCCGTCGTGCAGGCGTCCGACGACGTAGATCTTGCGCCCGTCGATGCGGTCGATACCCGCTTCGACCTGCAGTTCTTTCTCGATCGGCACGATCTTGCGGTAGTCGACGTGCAGGTAGGCCGTGCGCTGATAGGGGTTGCGAGTCAGTTTCGCCGCGGTGAAGCCGAGCAGCGAGTCGAACAGCAGTGCCAATTGCCCGCCGTGCACCGCGCCGTTGCGGCCGAGGTGGAACCGCCGGAAGTACGCAGTGCCCGCGATCCGCTCGTCGGGGGTGACGTGCAGCTGCGTCGGCACCGTCGAGATGCTGCCGCGGTTGGGCAGATCCATGCGCCGGCCCGACGGTGAGTTCCATTCGTCGGCGTCGTACGGCGCCAGCAGGGCCGACACCTTCTCGATCAGGTCGGCGGCCTCGGAGATCACCGCGTCGGGTGCATCGGCGGCCTTGGCGTGATCCTGCAGCGTGCGAACGGCCTCCACGAAGCGGCCGTAGTCGGGTCCACCACGGGTCGTGGGATCCGGCGGGTTGAACCCTCCACCGGGGTGCGCGCTGTCAGTGGACACCCCGCCACCGTATTGCCTGCGGTCACCCGACCCTGAGGTGACATGGTGGTGCGCGTGAAACTGAGCGACCCACCAGCTGCCCCTCGCACGGTGAACCTGCGCGTCGTCACCGTCTCGGTGCTGGCCGCGGGCCTGCTGAGCGGATGCACCGACGTGGTGTCCGGCGCTGCCAATCGCGCGCAGTCCCACCCCGTCGTGCCCGCCCGGACCCTGCTGCTTGCCGAGGGCACCCGGACGCCGGCCGGGCCCGCCTCGCAGATTCCGGTCGGGACGAGTTACTTCACCGCCGCACAGCCCCAGGAATGCACGGCGGCAACCCTGTTCCTCGGTTCGCCTCTGGTTCCGCCCGGCGCAGCCGATCACGCCGAGACCGGGTACCGCACGTCCGGCGGGGTGATGATGGCCGAGACGGTCAGCACCTACGAGGAGGACCTCGACATTCCCACGGTGGTGCGTGACGGGTCGAGCGCGGTGTCGAGTTGCACCACCAACGCCGTGGGCATCTCACCGACCGGACCGTCCCGGGCGATGCGGCTCGACGCGGTGACCACGCCCGCCGACGGCGTGCTGACGTGGACGATGACGCGGCCGGGGTGGAACTGTGATTACGGTCTTGCGGTGACTGCGCGTGCGGCACTTGTGCTTTCGGTCTGCGACTACCAGCCGGGATTTCAGATGGGCGATTGGGCCAAGCAGCGCCGCGACCAATTGATGAAGCAGAACGTCTGAGTCATCCCGCGGCAGTTCACTTGCCGGACGCCCGTTGCAGGTGCGCCGTGCACGCGCAGCTGTCAGACTCCCGCCATGACCGACGTCGCACAGAACGCGCCCACCAACGAACGCAGTCGCACCGGCCTGTCTGTCGACGCCCTGCGGCGCGGCATCGTCGACCACCTGCGGTACTCGATCGGCCGTCCGGCCGCCGCCCTGCGCCCGGCTCACTACTACCGCGCCCTGGCGCTGGCCGTGCGGGACCGCATGCAGGACAACCGGGTCGCGTCGACCCAGACGTCGCTCGACCTTGGCCGCAAGGTCACGTGCTATCTGTCGGCCGAGTTCTTGATGGGACCGCAACTCGGCGCCAATCTGCTGAACCTGCAGATCGAATCCGCCGCCCGCACCGCACTGGCCGAGCTGGGGCAGGATCTCGACGCGGTGCTGGCCTGCGAGGAGGAACCCGGTCTGGGCAACGGCGGCCTCGGCCGGCTCGCGGCGTGCTATCTCGATTCGCTTGCGACGCTGGAACGCCCGGCGATCGGTTACGGCATTCGCTACGAGTTCGGCATCTTCGACCAGGAGATCCACGACGGCTGGCAGGTCGAGAAGACCGACAACTGGCTCGACAACGGAAATCCCTGGGAGATCGCCAAACCCGATGTGAACTACGAGGTGAACTGGGGCGGTTTCGCCGAGCACTACACCGACGAGGCCGGCCACGACCGGGCGCGGTGGGTGCCGGGGCGGGTGATCAAGGGCGTCGCCTACGACACGCCCATCCAGGGTTTCGGCGTGAAGACGTGCAACGTGCTGACGCTGTGGAGCGCCCGGGCCGTCAAGTCGTTCGCCTTGGAGGCATTCAACACCGGGGATTACTACAAGGCCGTCGAAGACGAGGTCACCTCCGAGACCGTGACCAAGGTGCTCTACCCCAACGACGAGCCCGAGGCAGGCAAGCGTCTGCGTCTGCTGCAGCAGTACTTCTTCGTATCCTGCTCACTGCAGCACGTGCTGCACATTCTCGACGACCTGGCCGACGCCTCGGTGCACGAGCTTCCCGAGCGGTTCGCGTTGCAGCTCAACGACACTCATCCGTCGATCGGGGTGGCCGAGCTGATGCGACTGCTGGTCGACGAGCGACAGCTGAGCTGGGAGGAGGCGTGGGACATCACCGTCGCATCGTTCGGCTACACAAACCACACGCTGCTGCCAGAGGCACTGGAGACCTGGCCGCTGGCCATGTTCGGCGAATCGCTGCCGCGGCACCTGGAGATCATCTACGAGATCAACCGCCGCTTCCTCGACGAGGTGGCCGCCAAGTTCCCGGATGACCCTGACCGCCTGCGCCGGATGTCGCTGATCGGTGAGGACAACGGCAAGAGCGTGCGGATGGCGCACCTGGCCACGGTCGGCAGCCACGCCGTCAACGGTGTCGCGGCACTGCATTCGGAACTGCTGAAATCCAGTGTCCTCAAAGACTTCTACGAGCTGTGGCCCGAGCGGTTCTCCAACAAGACCAACGGCGTCACCCCACGTCGCTTCCTGGCGTTGGCCAATCCGGGACTGCGCAGCCTGCTCGACGACACCATCGGCGACGGCTGGCTGAGTGACTTGACCAAGCTGCGTGGGCTGGAGGCCTACGCCGACGATCCGGCGTTCCGCGCGCAGTGGCGCGCGGTCAAGCGTGACAACAAAGCTCGGCTGGCCGCTTACGTCGCTTCCACCGCAGGCGTCGACCTGGACCCCGACTGGCTGTTCGACATCCAGGTCAAGCGCATTCACGAGTACAAGCGCCAGCACCTCAACGTGTTGAACATCGTCACGCAGTACCATCGCCTCAAGCAGAATCCCGGGCTGGACATCGTGCCGCGCGCCTTCGTGTTCGGCGGCAAGGCCGCACCCGGTTACTTCATGGCCAAACGAATCATCAAGCTCATCAACGCCGTCGGCGAGACGGTCAACAACGATCCGGAGGTCAACCGGTTCCTCAAGGTCGCCTTCGTGCCGAACTTCAATGTGCAGAACGCGGAGTTCATCTACCCGGCTGCCGATGTCTCCGAACAGATCTCGACCGCGGGCAAGGAAGCCTCGGGCACCGGCAACATGAAGTTCATGATCAACGGCGCCCTGACCGTCGGCACCCTCGACGGTGCCAACGTCGAGATGCGCGACGAGGTCGGCGCCGAGAACTTCTTCCTGTTCGGTCTCACCGTCGACGAGGTCGAGCGGATCAAGCGCGACGGCTACCGACCGTCGGACTATGTGGCGGCCAATCCCGAACTCGCGGCGGTCCTCGACCTGATCGCCGACGGCACCTTCTCCCACGGTGACACCGAGGTGTTCCGCCCGCTGGTCGACAATCTGCGCCACGACGATCCGTTCCTGGTACTGGCCGACTACGACTCCTACGTCGAATGCCAGGAGCGAGTCAGCACAGCGTGGCGGGATACCGAGGCGTGGACCCGCATGTCGATCATGAACACGGCCCGCAGCGGCAAGTTCTCGTCGGACCGGGCGATCACCGAGTACTGCGACGACATCTGGGGCGTCATCCCGGTCACCGTCACGGATTAGGGCTGATCGCCGGCAGGCGCACCCAGCGCCTGCCGTACCACGGCCCGATCCAGCTGGTAGGACAGGATCGCGAGGGTGAACAACCCCATCGACAGGTTGACCAGGGCCCCGAAGCCTTCGGTCGCGAAATCGACCAGGGCGTTGAGAAACGTGAACGTGAGTGCGGCGTTGCGCAGCCAGCGCAACGGCCACACTCGCTCGGTCCGATTGAGCCCCGCCATCGCGGGCACCGCCATGAGCAGCGTCAGCACCGCGCTGGCGAGCAGGATCACCGCAGGCGGGCTGGTGCCCGCGAGCCGGAACGCGACGACGTGTTCGCCATAGAAATCCGGGAAATACCTGCCGATCACGATGCGCAGCATCTCGAAGACGAGGGCGACACCGGCTCCGGCGATCAGCAGCCAGCCCACCCAGGGCACCCAGTTCGGGCTGCGGAACACGTCCGGGATCAGCCGCGGCAGCCACCGCTGCAGTCGGTAGAGCCGGTCCGGCGCGCGGCCGGCACCGACCAGCAAGTCCCGGAGTTGTCCGGCCGTGTCTGCGTCGGCCCCCTGAGACTGCGCCTTTTCGACGAGTGCCAGCGCGATCTCGCGGCGGTGGTCGGCCAGCCCGCGCGCCACCCCGTCGGCGGCGATGGACGCGGCCGAGGCCAGGCATTCCCGTGCCGTCAGCGGCCGCAGCCCGCGAATCACCCTGGCTCCCAGCAGGATGAGAACCACCAGGATGTACATGATCTCGGCGGCCGGGCCGTAGAAGTAATCGTTGTCCTTGGTGACGAACTTGCCGACTTCGTCGAGGAACAACCCGAATCCGACCCCGCCCAGCACCACGCACACGATGCGGGCGCCGAACCCCAGCACCATCCAGCCGATCACCAACGCCAGCATCATCAACGCACCGCCCCACAGCGCGTGCGCGATGTGCAGGTTGCCGCCGCCGATCTGTGGGTAGCCCGTCAGCCGCAGATACAGCCGGGTCAGCAGGATCGTCGCGATGGCGATGAGGACGAACGACTCTGCCGACGTCGGGCCGACCGCGTTGCGGGTGATCAGCCCACGCGCGGGGCGGGGGTGGTAGTCCATCGTTTCTCCGATCACGGCGCGTGCGCGTTGTGCAACCGATCATGCGACGTTGGGACGACCGGGGCGCGGCCGGGGTGCTGATCGTCGCCGTGATCTGGTGACTATTCAGTACCGAAGGCGAAAACTGTTGTCGAATCGTAGGTTTGGCCAGGATTGAGGGCCGTCGACGGGAAACCCGGTTGGTTCGGCGAGTCCGGGAAATGCTGCGTCTCCATCGTGAACCCAGCACCTTGGCGGTAGACGTGGCCGCTGGTGCCGGTGAACGCGCCGACCAGGAAGTTCGAGGTGTAGAACTGCACCCCGGGCTCGGTGGTGGAGACGGTGAGGGTGCGCCCGGTCTGGGGATCCTCGGCCTTGGCGGCCTGCACCAGGCCGGCGTTGCCGCGGTTGATCACCCAGTTGTGGTCGTAACCGTGGGCCAGCAGCAGCTGCGGGTCGTTGGCGGTGATGTGCGCGCCGATCGGCGTCGGTGACGTGAAATCGAACGGCGTGCCCTTCACCGGGGCGATCTGGCCGGTCGGGATCTGGGTGGCATCGGTCGGGGTGTAGCTGTCGGCATTAATGGTGAGCTTGTGGTCGTAGATGTTGAGCGCGTCCTCCCCCGCCAGGTTGAAGTAGCTGTGATTGGTCAGGTTGACAACGGTGGGGGCATCGGTGGTCGCGTGGTAGTCGATGCGCAGCTGGTTGTTCTGGTCCACCGTGTAGGTAACCGTGGTGGTCAGCGCTCCCGGATAGCCCATTTCGCCTGCCGGACTGAGGTATTGGAGCTTGAGGCCGACGGTGCCGGTGCCGTTCTGCGGGGTGGCCTGCCACACCTTCGAGTCGAATCCGACGGTGCCGCCGTGCAGGCTGTTGCCGTTGTTGTTGATCGGAACCTGATGCTGCGCACCGTTGAGCGTGAAGGCTCCCTTGGCGAGCCGGTTGCCGTAGCGGCCGATGATGGCACCGAAGTAGGTCTTGGCGTCGCCGGTGTTGTCGAGGTAGCCCTGCAGAGTCGGGAAACCGAGCACGACGTTGTTGGCGTGGCCGCTGCGGTCAGGGACGTCGATCGACTGGATGATGCCGCCGTAGTTGAGGATTCGCACCTGCATGCCGTGCCCGTTGGTGAGCGTGTAGCGGGTCACCGGGGTGCCGCCCACCTGGCCGAACGCCTCGTCGGTGATCGACGGCGCCGGTGCCTGCGCCGGTTGCTCGCTGCTGTCCCCGCCGCTGCTGGTCGTGGTGCTGCACGCCGTCAAGCCCGCGACACCGGCGATCGCCATCAGTCGAAGTAAACCCCGTCCCCGCATGACCCTCCCCGGTCTCAGCGAATTCACGTGTGTACAAGCATTGTCCGCGCGCCACGCGACCGGGACACGGTTTTCGGGCGGATCGCCGGCGGCCCGCGTCGTCGCACCGCGGCTGTCCCGCAGGTCACCCGGGGTTTCTCGGCGGTGACAAGAATGCGGAATTCGTACGGCGGTTCGGCCGTGTTCGGGCCGCGACGCCCGCTCAGCGCACCACGACCGGGCTGGGCTCACGAGGAGCTCCCAGCAGGTCGCGGTGCGACGGCGGGACGCGGCCGCCTTCGTCGGTGATGCCGCAGCGCCGCGCGAGCTCGGCGCCGATGACGGTATGGCCGGACAGGTCGGCCAACTCGGGATCGTGATAGAGCGCGTGGATCAGATGCCCGGTGAATTCCGGGGTTTCGGCGTGCTCAGCGGTTTTGGCGAGGGCCTCGGGATGCCCGGTGAACGCAGCACGCAGCTTCTCGGTGAGCAGGATCCCCATCCAGATCGACACCGTGGCCACGCCGGTGCCCCGGAAGTCGACAGCCATGTCGGCGGCGAGTTTGTCCAGCCCGGCTTTTTGCGCCCCATAGGCGGGGCCGTGCATGTAGCACACCGACCCCGGCGACGAGGTGAAGGCGATCAGCCCCTTGTCCGCGGCGAGCAGCAGCGGCGCGGCGTACCACGATGCGATGTAGGCCGAACGCAGCCCGACATCGAGCACGTCGGCCAGCGCGATCGGCTTCTCCCAGAACGGCTTCGGGCTGGTCAGCTCATCGTGGACGGCGGCCGCGTTGTTGACGAGCAGATCCAGCCGGCCATGCTCGCGCGCGATCCGTTCGAACAGTGCGCCCACGGCCGCGTCGTCGGAATGGTCGAGCGGCACCGCGATGACGCCGTCCGCGTCGGTCACGGTCCGGCCCGTGCCGTACACCTGCCAGCCCGAGGAGATCAGCGCGGCGGCGATGCCCCGGCCCGCGCCGCGGCTCGCCCCGGTGACAACGGCAACGCGCTCGTCCATGGCCCCGAACCTACCCGGCCGGTTTTCGACTGCTCCGCGAGCGTGAATGCCCTGCGAGGTTGACGCGAATTTTTCGCAGTGGCTTCACATTCGCGGACCGGCGTAGCGTCTGCTCTGACAGGACCGCCACAGATCGGAGCCCCACCATGCGCCTCTCCACCCGCAATCAACTTGCCGGCACGATCGTCGAGGTCAGCTTGGGTACCGTGATGGCCACGGTGAAGGTCCGCCTCGACGGCGGCGACCAGATCGTGACGTCCTCGATCACCCGGGACGCCGCGGTGGATCTGGGACTGCAGCAGGGGCAACCCGCGACGGTGTTCATCAAGTCCACCGAGGTGGCCATCGGCGTCGAGTGACGCCGATGGCTCGTCGCTATTTCCCGAACCCCGCCTTACGCAGCGCATCGGCCATCGAGCCTGACGGCGGATTCGGTTCGCGGCGCCGCGAGTCATTGCCGCGGCCCCGCGACTGATTGCCGCGAGCCTGGTTGCCGCCACGATTGTTGCCACCACCACGGTTCTGGTTGCCACCACGGTTGTCCCCACCGCGCTCAGGCCGCTTACCCTGGTCGCGCTCGGGGGTGTCGTTGAGGCGCAGCGTCAGACTGATCCGCTGCCGGTCGACGTCGACGTCGAGCACCTTGACCCGCACCACCTGGCCTGACTTGACCACCTCGTGAGGATCGGAGATGAAGCGGTCGGCCATGGCAGAGACGTGGACCAGGCCATCCTGGTGCACGCCCACATCAACAAAGGCGCCGAACGCAGCCACATTCGTCACCACCCCTTCGAGGACCATGCCGGGCTTGAGGTCACCGACCTTTTCCACCCCGGCGGCGAAGGTGGCCGTGGAGAATGCGGGACGCGGGTCGCGTCCCGGCTTCTCCAGCTCACCCAGAATGTCGGTGACCGTCGGAATACCGAACCGCTCGTCGGCGAAGTCGGCGGGTTTGAGCGCCCGCAGCGAGCGTTCGTTGCCGATCAGCTCGGCCAGCGTCACCCCGGAGCGGTCCAGGATCCGGCGGACCACCGGGTAGGACTCGGGGTGGACGCCGGAGGCATCCAGCGGGTCTTCCCCGTCGCGGATCCGCAGGAACCCGGCGCATTGTTCAAAAGCCTTGGGGCCCAGGCGAGGAACGTTGAGCAGTGCCTTGCGGCTGCGGAACGCTCCCGCGCTCTCGCGGTGCGCCACGATGGCAGCGGCCAGCGATTCGGTGACCCCGGACACCCGCGCCAGCAACGGCACCGAGGCGGTGTTGAGGTCCACGCCCACCGCGTTCACGGCGTCCTCGACGACCGCGTCGAGGCTGCGCGCCAGCGAGCCGGGTGTGACGTCGTGCTGGTACTGCCCGACGCCGATGGACTTGGGGTCGATCTTCACCAGCTCGGCCAGCGGGTCCTGCAGTCGGCGCGCGATCGATACCGCGCCACGCAGCGTCACGTCGAGCTCGGGCAACTCCTGTGCGGCGTACGCCGACGCCGAGTACACCGAGGCCCCGGCCTCACTCACCATCGCCTTGGTGGGCGCGGGAGCACCGGCAGCGCGGATGTCGGCGATGAGTTCGGCTGCCAGCGCGTCGGTTTCACGCGACGCGGTGCCGTTGCCGACCGCGATCAGCTCGACGCCGTGTCGCGCGACCAGGGCGGCCAGGGTGGCCTTGGCCTGATCCCACTGCTTCTGCGGCTGGTGCGGGTAGATCGCGCAGGTGTCGACCACCTTGCCGGTGCCGTCGACGACGGCCACCTTCACGCCGGTGCGGAAGCCCGGGTCGAGCCCGAGTGTCGTGCGGGTGCCTGCGGGAGCGGCCAGCAGCAGGTCCTTGAGGTTGCGGGCGAACACGGCCACAGCCTCGTCCTCGGCCCGCTGCCGCAGGCGCATCCGGGCGTCGACGGCAGCCGAGATCATCAGCTTGGCCCGCCAGGCCAGCCTGACGGTGGTCGCCAGCCACGGTGTGGCGGGGGCGTTCGCCGCCAGGTCGATGCCGAGCGACTTGGCGATCATGGCCTGGTAGATCTCGTCGTCACCGCCGTCGAAGGTCAGCGCGAGTGCCTCTTCCTTCTCGCCGCGCAGCACGGCCAGCACGCGGTGTGACGGCATGTTCTCCAACGGCTCGGAGAACTCGAAGTAGTCACGGAACTTCTGGGCTGCAGGGCTTTTCGCGGCCTCCTCCGACCACGGAGCGGTGCGCAGCGCCCCGTCGGCCCAGAATTTCTCGCGGGTGGCGCCGACCAGTTCGGCGTCCTCGGAGGCCCGCTCGATGATGATGTGGCGTGCGCCCTCGAGGGCGGCAGCGGCGTCGGCGACGTTCTCGTTGAGGAACTCCGCGGCCAGTTCGTCGGGGACCAGTGCCGGGTCGGCCAGCAACCGGTCGGCCAGCGGTTCCAGGCCCGCTTCCTTCGCGATCTGGGCCTTGGTGCGCCGCTTGGGCTTGTAGGGCAGATAGATGTCCTCCACCCGCGCCTTGGTGTCGGCCGCGAGCAAGGCCGCCCGCAGCTCGTCGGTGAGCTTGCCCTGCTCCTCGATGGACGCCAGCACCGCATCGCGACGCTGATCGAGCTCCCGCAGGTAGGTGAGGCGTTCCTCCAGCGTGCGCAGTTGGCCGTCGTCGAGACTGCCCGTGACTTCCTTGCGGTAGCGGGCGATGAACGGAACTGTCGCGCCCTCGTCGAGCAGTGCGACGGCAGCTGCCACCTGGCGCTCTCCGACGGCGAGTTCTTCGGCGATGCGTGCGGTTACCGACTTGACGGCGCTCTGTGTCACGTCGGAGGACCCTACCGAATCTCGCCGACAACCCCCGGCGAGGCGGGTGGGTGTTTCTGATCGGTTAAAAGCACGCGCAGCTCTTGACGTGAGCCACGCCACAGCGTAAACATTCACTACTAAACCTTTAGAAATGAATCAATCGATCGAAGGCATCCACATGACCGTCCTGCCAGAAGCCACGCCCGTGACCGTCCGCCGCAACCCCGAATCAGCACCTTTGATCAGTGCCGGCGATCTGCCACCGGCTGGGCAGTTCATCGACGGCGCATTCCGCCCGAGCACCTCTGAGGCCACCCTCGACGTGGTCGACCCGTGCCACGAGACCGTGCTCGCGCAGGTGCCCGACGGCACCGCCGCCGACGTCGCGGTGGCCGCCACCGCAGCGCGCGCAGCCCAGCCCGCGTGGGGAGCGCTCACCCCCAAAGAACGTTCGCTGATCCTGCTGCAGATCGCCGACCGCGTCGCCGAGCACCACGACCTGCTGGTCAACCTGGAATCGGCCAACACCGGTAAGCCCTTCGAGGTGGCCCGCGACGACGTGGCGAGCACCATCGACACCTTCCGGTTCTTCGCCGGTGCGGCGCGGGCCATCACGTCGCAGGCTGCAGGCAACTACGCCGCCGACCATCTCTCGGTGATCGTCCGCGAGCCGCTCGGTGTGATCGGCGTGGTCACGCCGTGGAACTACCCACTGCTGATGGCGGCGTGGAAGATCGCCCCGATCCTGGCGGCGGGAAACAGCCTGGTGCTCAAGCCATCCGAGATCACGCCGCTGACCACGTGCAAGTTCGCCGAACTGGTCGCCGACCTGCTCCCCGCCGGCGTGCTCAACATCGTCACCGGCACGGGCCCCGTCGTGGGCGCCGCACTGGCCGAGCACCCCGGCATCGACATGATCGCGTTGACCGGGTCGGTCAACAGCGGCAAGGCCGTCGCGCGGGCCGCCGCAGAGTCGCTCAAGCGCGTGCATCTCGAACTCGGCGGCAAGGCGCCAGTCGTCATCTTCGAGGACGCCGACCTACCCGCGGCGGCGTCCTCGATCCGCGCCGCCGGCTACTGGAACTCCGGGCAGGAGTGCGGTGCCGGATGCCGCGTGCTGGTGCACGAGTCGGTCGCCGACGCATTCGTCGAGCATCTGGTCAAGGAGGTCAGCTCGTTCACGGTCGGGGAACCCGGCGCCGGTGACGACGTCGAGATCGGCCCGCTGGTCTCGCGCCCCCACTTCGACCGGGTCCGCGGTTACCTCGAACGGGCCAAGGACGCGGGTATCCGTGCGGCCGTGGGCGGTTCGGCCCTCGCCGGCCCCGGCTTCTTCATCGCGCCGACCGTGCTGGTCGGCCTCGACAGCGACGCGGAAGCCGCGCGCGAGGAGATCTTCGGTCCCGTGGTGACCGTCGAGACCTTCAGCGACGAAGACGAGGCCGTCACCCGCGCCAACGCCACGGCATATGGACTGTCGGCCTCGGTGTTCACCGAGAACGCCAAGCGCAGCCATGACATCGCCGGCAAGCTCGACGCGGGCACCGTATGGGTCAACTCCCATCTGGTGCTGGCCACCGAAGCGCCCTGGGGCGGCTTCAAGGGCTCCGGATACGGGCGCGACCTGTCGATCTACGCGCTCGACGACTACTCGCGCACCAAGCACGTCATGCACAACCACGGCCGCTGATTCGGAAGGTAAAACGCGATGCCCACCCACAACTACGCCGTTCCGCCGATCAGCTACGCCACCTACCAGCCGTGGACGAACTGGGGTGGAAACCAGACGTGCACACCCGCTTTCACCGTCTCGCCACGCGACGAGCAGGAGGTGCTCGACGCCGTCCGGTTCGCGATCAAACAGAACCTGCCGGTCCGGGCGGTCGGAGCCGGCCACTCGTTCACCCCGATCGTCACCACGGGCGGCATGCTGATCAACACCGACGCCCTGACCGGGGTGACCGACGTCGACGTCGCCCGCAACCGGGTCCGGCTGCGCGGCGGCACCCGCATAAAGGACATCGGTGATCCGTTGTGGGAGCGCGGACTGTCGCTGACCAACCAGGGCGACATCATCGAGCAGTCGATCTCCGGCGCGCTGGCCACGGCGACCCACGGGTCCGGAATCCGGCAGACCAGCTTCTCCGGCCGATTGCGCTGGGCCCGAATTGTCAACGGCCACGGGGAGATCGTCGAGGTCGGCGAGGACGACCTGAACAAGCTGCTGGCCGCCCAGGTTGCGCTCGGCACGCTCGGCATCATGACCGAGGTCGAGTTGGAGGCCTCGCCGCGCTACCACCTCGCCGAGGAGGTCAGTTACCCCCACTGGGACGAGATCAAGGCGAACCTCGCCGACAACGTCGCCAACCTGCGGCACTACTCGTTCCTGTGGTGCCAGACCGAAGAGTCGCCCGCACTCTACGAATTGCCCTGTCCGGAGGGGCTTCCCATGACCAACCGCGCGTACCAGAAGATCTACCGTGAGGTCGAGATCGCCGAGCCCGACGGCATCAGCACCATACCCGGCGCCCGGGTCGACCGGTCCTACCGGATCTACGACATGGGCGGTATGACGCTGCCGTTCCACGAGCTCGAGTACTACGTGCCGGCCGAACACAGCCTCGAAGCCATCGAGGCACTGCAGCAGCTGATCCTCACGAAGTACCCGAATGAGCTGTACCCGATCGAAGTTCGATGGGTCGGCCCCGAAGACGGCTACCTCTCCCCCTTCTACAAGCGCGAGACCAACGTGCTGTCGGTCTCGGGACATCCGGGCACCGACTACTGGCCATACCTGCGCGACGTCGACGCCCTGCTCGAAGACTTCGACGCCCGCCAGCATTGGGGCAAGCTGCACTTCCTGACCCGCGACCGTATCGAGAAGCAGTACCCCGAATACGACAAGTTCGTCGCCGTGCGCCGCGAATTCGATCCCAACGGCGTCTTCCTCAACGACAGCCTGCGTCAGCTCGTCGGCTGACCTGTTCCCCCATCGTCGAAAACCAAGGAATACCACCATTGTCCACTCCCAAGAGCTCCGACGACGAAATGCTCGCCGAGCTCGGCTATAAAGCCGAGCTCGACCGCTCGTGGTCGGGCTTTCACAACTTCGCCATCTCCTTCTCCGTCATCTCGATCCTCAGCGGCCCGTTCATCAGCTTCTTCATCGGCTGGAACAATGGCGGTCCGATGGCCATCAGCTGGGGCTGGCCGATTGTCAGCGCGCTGATCCTCATCGTGGGACTGTGCATGGGCGAACTGGTCTCGGCCATGCCCACGTCCGGCGGCATGTACTTCTGGGCCGCAAAACTGGGCTCGTTGCGCTCCAGTTATTTCACCGGCTGGTTGGATTTCCTCGGCCTGCTGGCCATCGTGGCCGCAGTGTCCTACGGCGCGGCCAGTTTCATCGACATCACGATCTCCGCCTACAGCCCCACCTGGGCCGCCGGCTATTCGCTGACCCGGGTGTTCCTGATCTTCATCGGGGTACTCGTCATCGTCACCCTGCTGTCGATCTTCTCCAGCCACCTGCTGGCCATCTTCAACAGCATCTCGGTGTGGTGGCACGTCGTGGGCGTCGCGGCGGTCATCGCGATCCTGATCTTCATCCCCGACCACCACGCCAGCGTCTCTGACGTTTTCACGCAGCGGATCAACAACACCGGCATGTTCGGCGGCAGCACGTCCAACCTCGGGTTCCTGTTCCTGGTGCTACCGCTGTCGATGATCCTGCCCCAGTTCACCGTCACCGGGTACGACGCGTCGTGCCACATGTCGGAGGAGACCGTCGGCGCGGCGGGTTCGGCGGCCAAGGGCATCTGGCAGGCCATCCTGTACTCGGCGATCGGCGGCTGGATCCTGCTGCTGAGCTTCCTGTTCGCCGTGCAGGACCCCGCCGCGGTCAGTGCCGGTGGCGGCTCGGTGGTGACGGTGCTGAACCAAGCGCTGGGCGCCCCGTGGCTCGGCATCGTGTTGGTGATATCGACTGTCGGACAATGCTTCTGCGCCATGGCGTGCATGACCTCGACCACCCGCATGCTGTTCGCGTTCAGCCGGGACGGCGCTGTCCCCGGTGCCCGGTTCTGGACCCGATTGAACAGCAGGAACGTCCCGCTCTACAGCGTGGCCCTGGTCGCTGTGCTGGCCGTCGTGCTGACGCTGCCCGCGCTGGTCGAGGTCGACGTCAACGGAGCTCCGGTTCCGGTGGCCTTCAACGCCGTTGTCTCGATCGGTGTCGTCGGGCTCTATCTGGCCTTCGCGATTCCGATCTACCAGCGCTGGCGCAAGGGTTCTGCCTTCAAGACCGGCAGCTGGAATCTGGGCCGGAAGTACAAGTGGCTGTGCGCGATCGCCGTCGTCGAGATCGGGATCACCACCGTCATCGCCATGCTGCCCACGTCGTCGGGCGGTGTGCCGTGGAACGAGAGCTTCGAGTGGAAGTACCTCAACTACACGCCGTTGGTCGTCGGCGGCACCCTGCTCGCGTTGCGGCTGGCCTGGCAGGTGCGCGTCAAGCACACCTACACCGGTCCGCGCAGCACCATCAATCTGCCGGCAGGTGTCGGATCGGCTGACGAACTGGAGATCGAATACGAAGAACACCATCCCGGTCACCACCCTCACCACGGGTCGCACCCCGAGGCACCCGCCGCCGCTAAGGCTCCCGCCGGGCCGTGGGAATGAGGGCCCGGCGTTGACGACGCCGCCGGCCACACCCCGCCGGGCACCGTCCCGGCGGGGTCGCTGATGTTAGCCTGCGGCTACGAGGACGGTGAGTGAGCACGATGGCTGTAGCAGAAGACGATCTGCCTGCGCTGCTGGATCGCGTCGCAGGGGTGGTCGGAGCCCGCATGGACGAGCTGTTCGAACTCGTCGAGATCGTGCACCGGCGCGTGAGCGAGATCATCGACGGATTCGCCGAGCGTCACCGGACTCCCGACCGGGCCGCGTTGGCATCGGTGCGACCGCTGCTGCAGGAACTCCTCGCCGCCGACCAGCCACTGCTCGAAGGGTTCGACATGGCGTTCGGGTCGGACACCTTGAGCGACGCGACCCGGTGGCTGGAGTGCTGGCGCCGTGACGCCGACGGCAACTCCTACTTCGTCAAACACATCCTCAACCCCGATGCCGTCGGCTTCTACGATTACCAATCCCACGATTGGTTCACCGCGCCCATCGCCGCAGGCCATCCCGTCACCACCGGACCCTACATCGATGTCGGCGGAATCGACGTCTGCACAATCACTTTGGGGATTCCCCTGAAAGCCGCGTCCGGAGGCACAGCGGTCATCGGTGCCGACCTGTCGATCCCCGGGCTGGAGGCACTGATGTTGCGGGCCTTGAACACCCGCCGCCATCAGGTGGTGCTGCTCGCCGCCAACGAGCGCGTCGTGGTGTCCAACAGTGCCCGCCATGTCACCGGATCGCGGCTACGGCTTGCCGATTCGGAACGCATCGCGCACTCCGTGCCGGTTCGCTCGCGGGACCCCGAGCGCCTGCCCTGGCGGATCGTGGCGCTGCCATGACGCAGGCTGCCCAACCTTCCGGCGTCACAACGCCTTCCGACGCGACCCGCGGCAATTCGTTCTCCCTCGTCGCGCAACTGCGCACCAACGAGGCCAACGGCGCCGACCGTGCCGATCAAATCGCCCACCAGCTGGAGACCGCGATCGCCGTGGGGCTCATCGGCTACGGCGAAATGCTGCCCGCCGAACGGGAACTCGCGGCGCAGTTCGGGGTGGCCGTGCTCACCCTGCGGGCCGCCCTGGCGTCCCTGCGCGACCGGGGCTTCATCCAGACCAGACGCGGCCGCGGTGGCGGCAGCGTGGTGTGCGACGCCGGTGTGGTCACCGAGGCGGAACGCCGCCGCCGGTTGCGCGAACGCAGCACCGAGGATCTGCGCGACCTGGGCGACCTGTCGGACAGCATCGCGACCACCGCCGCGCGGCTGGCCGCGGCCCGGTCCGACCACGCCGATCAGACTCGGCTGCAGAACCTGGCCGACAGTTTCCGGTCGGCCACCACCCCGCAAGACCGCCGCAAGGCCGACAGTCGGTTCCACATCGGCCTCGCGGTGGCCGCCCAGTCCAATCGGCTCACCACGGCCACCGTGCAGGTTCAGGGCGAAGTGGCACCGCTCCTGTGGGCGTCGGACCCCGCGGGACAGCTCTTCGAATTCGAGCAGGCCGAGCGCGACCACGCCGCGATCCTGGAGGCGATCGTGCGCGGCGACGAAACCGCGGCCGAGGCGGCGGCGCTGCGGCATTGCCTGCACGAGACCGAAGCCATGATCAACACCCACCTCGATCTCGTGATGAGCGAACCGGACTCGTGAAACCGGTTCCCTCGCCTGCCGTTCGGCTCAGGTCGGCGGCGCTTGCGCCACGACCATGAGATGCGGGCTGGCGCCCAACAACGCGGGTTCGCGTTCCACGCGGGCGATCGCCCGCAACGCGGCCGCCCGCGTCGTCGCGTCCGACAGCACCTCGTCTCCCAGGGGCACCGGACCCTCGATGGCCAGGACGTCCACCCCTGCGAAGCCAGCCGCGGCCACCTCGTCGGCGAGTTCGTCCGGGCGGTGAAAGTAGGCCAATGTGAACCACTCCGGCCTGGTCTCGACGTGCGGGTTGCGATGCACACCGGTGTGCAGGTCGGCCACGACGATCGACTCGAACTCCGGCTCGGCGACGGCCTTGGTGCGCAGACCGTCGACAGTGGACGCGAATCTGGATATCGCTGCGGCCATGAGGCGGCCGCCGGGACGGAGCACACGTCGCGCTTCGTGCAGTGCACGCATCCGGTCGGCCCGGTTCACCAGGTGATATAGCGGGCCGAGCATCATCACCGCATCGACGCTATCGGAGTCGAAGGCTGAGAGATCACGCGCATCACCCACGACCGCGTCGGCGAGCGGGGCCGACGACTGCCGTCGCGATGCCATCCGCGCGGCGTCGACGTGAGCCTCGACCGGGTCGACCAGATACACCGAATATCCCGCCGCCGCCAACGGCAACGCATAGGCACCCTCGGCGCCGCCCACATCGAGAAGCGTTGCCGGTGCGGCAGGAAGGTACCGCTGCAACAGCTCGGTCGTCCGGGTCGCTTCTAAACGGCCCCACGTGGCGAGGCTGTCACCCTCGACGCCCTGCGCGTAGTGCTCAGCGATCTGTGGGTCGAGTTCCATGCCGCCAGTATGGGTCGTGAGCCCAGGATCACCTCGCACCCAGACCACGCGTCGGGTGCACCGAACGCCGGAGGTTCACGAGATGTTGCGACTTCGGCGCTGACAGCCGCGGACTCCCGGCCGTGTCATGGTGGCGCGTCACGGCGCCCACGATTTTCCGGACTCTGTCTGCTCCCCGGGTCTGAAGCTTGGGGGTCTTGGGCGTCTCCGCCTTGCGGGTTTCCTCCGGCGTGCTGGTGTGCGGGGCAGCGGTGTTGACTGCGGGCACAGTGAAGTTCTGCAGTGCCACACCGATATCCGATGCGATCCGAGATGCGGTGTTCAGCCCGGTCAGGAACGCCCTCTGCCCACCGGCCGCCAGCGCCTTGTGAATCGGGGACCACGTCGACGTCGTGTACGCCGAGTCGATGATCCGCTTGAGCGGAACCTGGACCGCCTCGAGCAGTTGCTCGTTGACCCCGAGACTCTGCAGTGGGCGCAGGATCGGCAGCAACCCCGTGTACGGGATGAGGTACGTCGTGGTCGTCCCGCCCATCGAATTGGTCGTGGTGGTGATGTCGGAGGCCGGAATCGTGCTCAGGTCCACCCCGTAATTGACCTGGTTGTGCAGATAGACCGCACCCAGGATGGCGTTGACGTCGGCGAGAATGTTGAGCTGATTGGCCGGCCAGTCGGCGATCCCGTCGTACTGGCGGTTGATGATCACCGTGTTGTACGGCGTTTCGGGGGCGGCGACGAAGGTGATGCCCGGTAGCTGCAGGCCCGCGTCGCGGCCCATGATGCCCGTAGGGCTGGTCGGGTCCGCGAACCGGACGAACGTGATGTCGGTGTTCGCAGGTGGATTGGCGAGCAGTGCCTGCTCCTCCACGCTGAGGACCACATCGCCCTGCGAGACGCCGATCACCTGGATGGGCTGCCCCGGCGGGACGGCACGAATCGCCGCGTCCAGGGCGATAACTCCTTGTGCGACAGATGGATCCAGCGCGACGGTGCCCTCGAACGGATACAACGACGCCGGATAGCCGATTTGGTAGGCGGTGCTCGCGAACTGCGTGACGGCCGGGCCCATCCACGCCAGGCTCACGGTCCCGGCCGGCTGCGGAGACGGTGAGGTTCCGGGCACGTACAGCGTCGTGGTGGCCTGCGCCGTAATGGACCCAAATGTTGCGAAAGCAAATACTGCGGAAACGACGACACCGGCCCTCGTCACGGTGTGTTGATCGACGAGTCGCACAGCGCAGCATGGCGAGGAGGAACCGGACGCAGGCAGCACAAACCGAGTCATATCCCCGACCTCCCGGGCTACAGCAAACTATTTGCCGTCCCCGTCAAAAGATACATGCACAGCTGCATCTATTCAACGGATTGAGCTCATGCGTCAGAATCTCCTTGCGGCCCGCGTAGGCCGTCAAGCGCCGGATGGAGCGTCGAACACCCGCGGCGCAGCCGCCACCAGGACTCGGCAGGCCCGCCGCCATCGCCGCGTCGCCCGGGCGGCATCGCCGTCGACGAAGCTGGCGATGAGAATCCCGCGCAGCGTGTCCATCGCCGTGAAAACGAAGTCGCCCAATTCTTTTGACGCCGCAGCTGCCGCAGGCAGGACATGTTCGGCGGCGGCGACCAGTGCGGTGTTCACGATCGGCTCGACCTTCTCGATCTCGCCTGCCAGCACGCGGTCGGTGCGGCCCGCCACCCAGAGTTCGACGGTCGCCGCGAACAACGGGCCCTGATGCAGTTCCCAGAGATAGTCGAGCAGCGACGTGAAGAAGTCAGCACCCGGGTCGAACCGGTCCACCTCGTCCATCACGGCTTGGGCGCGCAACTGCGCGAGACGCTCGATGGCCGCCACCACCATGTCGGACTTGGCCCGGAAGTGATGCAACTGCGCGCCGCGAGTCAGCCCGGCAACCTTGGCGATCCTCGGCGTCGTGGTAGCCGCGTAGCCGTAGGTGATGAGGCATTCGATCGTCGCGTCGAGCAACCGCGCTCGAGTCGCCGCGCTGCGCTCGGCCTGTGTGCGCCGACCGCCGGGTGCGCCGACGTTCGGCTCGTCGGTCATGCTCGGGCTCTCATTGTGGAATAGCTGGACGTCGCCACGCTATATCACCGGTTTGGTCATCCGATGGTGATCGACCGCGGACGCCGTTCGGCCGTCGGCCGAACTGGAATGAACTAAAGGGGTGGTCCCGGCTGGGTTCGAACCAGCGACCTTCCGCGTGTGAGGCGGACGCTCTCCCACTGAGCTACGAGACCGGGGAACGACGTGGAACATTAGCACGGCTTCCCGGCGTAACCAGAATCGCCACCTCAGCGGGCCCGGTCAACCGTTGATCAGACGTACACGCGGCCGACGAGTCTCGTTCATGACCGACCTCTGCCCCAGATTGCCACGTGAGTTAACTCACACCACTCCAGTCCATCGTGCAACAGCTCCGGTCGCGGTCCCGAACGCACTGGCGACGAGCGAGGCCGCAAGCGCACCCAAGCGCCGCCTTCCGGCAGGACACCGTGACGGCCCACGGATTTTCGGTTTTCACCGGAGGCTCGCGACCCATTCTGAAACACTGATTTTGGGCGGCCTTTTCCCTCCCGTAATGGGGATTTGTGTCTGCGCGCCTCCGTGCACTAATGTTCTGCATCGCGACGGGCGACGATCTCGCCCGTGGCGCGCGGATGTAGCGCAGTTGGTAGCGCATCACCTTGCCAAGGTGAGGGTCGCGGGTTCGAATCCCGTCATCCGCTCGAAGGTGCAGTGGCATCAACCCTAGCGGTGGAGTGGCCGAGTGGTGAGGCAACGGCCTGCAAAGCCGTGCACGCGGGTTCGATTCCCGTCTCCACCTCCAACAGTTTCAACCCGCGCGATTAGCTCAGCGGGAGAGCGCTTCCCTGACACGGAAGAGGTCACTGGTTCAATCCCAGTATCGCGCACCACAATTGGTAGAGATGAGGCCCGGCATTCGCCGGGCCTTCGTCGTCTCCGGGGACCGTCGAATCTTCCTGTTGCCCAACAGGTTCGCGCCTCCCCCGAAAAACCCACCCAAGCTCGCGGCGCACACGTGTCACTGATCGGCGAAACGTTAGAGTCAGATGTGTGCCGAGGATCACCGCCGCTTCCGTAGAGGAGCACCGCGAGCTGGTCCAACAGCGCGTCTTTGATGCCTTTGCCACGCTGATGGCCGACCACAGTTTTGACGCCATCACCATGGCCAAGCTTGCCGCTGCAGCCGGTATCGGGCGCACGGCCATCTACCATCACTTCGCCGACAAGGAGGCGGTGGTCGTCGCGTTCGCGTCCCACGAGACGAGTCGCTACCTCGACGGGTTGCACGCCGCGCTGGCCGACGTCGACGATCCGGCCGACCGGCTGGCGGTGTTCATCCGGCACCAACTCGACGCCGGTCAGCAATTCCACATGGGGTTCGGACCCCAGTTGTACGGCGCCCTGTCAGCCCACACGATGCTGGCCATCCGGGACCACGTGGTGGCGGTCGAAGATGTGCTGCGCGAAATCTTGGCCGACGGGGTGGCCGCGGGCCGGTTCGCGGTCGATGACGAGTCCGCGACCATATCGCTGATTCATGCGTGCCTGGCGCCACGGCATCTGCCGACGGACGCGATCGAGCGCTTCATTCTGCGTGCGGTGAGCGCGCGGACGTAGACCCCCGCCCGCGGGCATGCGATGCTATTTTTCTGACACATTGTCGACATCATGTTGACAACCTGTCGCCAAACCTGGAGCACAGCATGCCGCCGAGCACCACCGTCGCATCCGAGATCGACCGATCGCTCTCAGTCGCCATGCGCGAGGGCTCGCGGGCCGAACACGATGCCGCGGAGCACTCGTCGTTCATGGCCGAGCTGCTGCGCGGACGGGTGAACGCTCAGGGCTACGTGGACTATCTGCTGCGGTTGCGTGCGGTGTACTGCACCCTGGAAACCGTTGTGCGGGCCTGCCGCAACGATCCACTGGTCACCGCGGTGTACGACCCGGCATTGGAGCGGCTGGCGGCGCTCGACGCGGACCTGGAGCACTGGGCGCCACACACTGCGGGTGAGGTCGACTCCCCCGCCACACGGGACTACTGCGCGAGGCTCGCCGCCGCGGATTGGGGTGGCGCCGTGGTGGCTCACCATTACACCCGCTATCTCGGCGACCTTTCCGGCGGGCAGGCCATCGGCCGGATACTCGACCACAGCTTCGATCTGGCCGGCGCCGGTCTGGCGTTCTATGCGTTCCCGATGCGCGCCAAGCCGTACAAGGACGCCTACCGCTCCCGGCTCGACGGGCTGAGCCTCGACGATGACGCCGTCGATCGCGTGGTCGACGAGGTCAAGGTGGCGTTCAGTCTCAATCAGGCGGTGTTCGACGAGCTCACCGCGAACCTGGCCGACTACCGCCGCTAGGCGCTTGCCACCGATCGATCGGTACACCAGCGCACCCAGAAAATACTCAGATCAGCTAACCAAACATGTGCAGAGGAGATCGATGACCGCCCCGGTATGGATGGCGCTGCCGCCCGAAGTGCACTCGACGCTGATCAGCAGTGGGCCGGGGGCTGGATCACTGCTGGCAGCCTCGGCCGCGTGGAATGCCTTGAGTAGCGAGTACGCCTCGGCCGCAGCCGAACTCACGACCGTGCTGGGCACCGTGCAGGCCGGGGCCTGGCAAGGCCCGAGCGCCGAGCGATATGCCGCCGCACATGCGCCCTATGCGGCCTGGCTGAGCCAGACGAGCGCCAACACCGCCGCGGTGGCCGCCCAGGCCGAGACGGCCGCGGCGTCGTACAGCGCGGCGCTGGCGGCCGTTCCGACGATGACCGAGTTGGCCGCGAACCACGCGACGCACAGCGCGTTGGTGGCGACGAACTTCTTCGGCGTCAACACCATTCCCATCGCCCTCAACGAGGCCGACTACGTCCGGATGTGGATCCAGGCCGCCACAGCCATGACGGTGTATCAGGCCGGCGCGGAAACGGCTGTCGCAGCGGCACCGCCGACCACCGAGGCGCCGATGCTGCTCGCTCCCCCGGTGGCCCGCGCCTCGGCGACGGCCCTCCAGTTCGACGACCCGATCGAAGAATGGTTGTCGGGCTCCGAGCACTTCCTCAGCATGTACCGGGCGCTCAAACAATTGGTCACCGATCCGGTCGGCACGATCTACCAGATCATCGTGGACTTCGCGACGAGCCCGTCGACCGCGATCACCACCTGGATGCCACTGCTCTACGTCTTCGCCTACGCCGCCACGTTCGCCCTCATGGGGACTCCGTTGTACGCGGCGATCATGGGCTCGGCGGCCTCGGTGGCGGTCCCGATCGCGCTCGGCCTGTCCGGCCTCGTGCAGACGTACGACACGCCGGTCGACGAACCAGCCGCAGCCGTCACCGCCCAGCCGGCCGATCAGCCGAATGCCGTTGCGCTCACGGCGCCGTCGTCTACGGCTGTGGGCGGTGCCCCGAATTCCAGCACCGCCCCGGTCGGGGGCGCGCCGGCGTCGCCGACGGCGCCGGCCCCTATCCCGGCCGGCAGCGAAGGCGCCGGGTACGCGGTCCGCGGCGACGGGCCGGGATGGGGCTTCGGGCCGTCCATCCGGCATGGCGCGTCGAGCCCGGCCTCAGCGCCGCTGGGCAGCTCCGCTGCCGCGTCGGCCGGTGTGGCGGCGGCCAACCGGGAGCGACACCGGGATCGTAAGCGGCGCAACGCAGGAGCCCAGGACCGCGGCTACCGCCACGAGTTCATGACAATGGACAACACCACACCGCCACCGCCGGAGGCGAAAGCTGCCACGGCATCGCACACCGGAGCCGGGCCGATGGGTTTCGCCGGCACGATCACCGGGTCAACACCCGCAGCACCGGCCGGCTTGAGCAGTCTGGCGGATGAAAACGTCGGCAGCCCAACGGTTCCCATGATGCCGGGTAGCTGGGACGCCGATCAGGACCGGAGCTAGCTCAGGGTTGCACGTGCCCCGTGACGTCGGAAAGCCGTCGCGATCACCTAGGCCGCCAGTCTGAGATACCCTGCACTCGGAAGGAGAGCGCTCATGGCGCCCTGCACCCGGGCAGGTGGCCCGTCCACTTTTCTGGACTCGTAAGTCCAATTAATCTCGTGCACAATCCGCTCACATGAGACGCCACGAACTTCCGCGGACGCACGCAGCAGGTAGGACTTACCTTGTGACCGGCTCTACGTCCGGAATCGGCTATTTCATCGCCGAACAACTCGCCCGCACTGGAGCGCACGTCATCCTCACGGCCCGCACCGCCGGGAAAGCCGAGTTGGCACAGCGTGCCATTCGCCACTCCTGGCCTCAGGCCCAGCTCAGCACACTAAGCCTCGATCTTGCCGACTTGAGTTCAGTGCGTGCCGCTGCCGGGCATCTGGCGACCTTCGCCGACCGGCTCGACGGTGTCGTCCTCAATGCCGGCGTCCTCGCTCAGCAGACTCGCCGCGAAACTGTCGACGGCCATGAATTGGTCTATGGCACCAATCATCTTGGCCACTTCGCATTCGCGGCACAGATCTACCCTCTGCTGCAGAACACACTTGACAGCCGGATTGTCACCATGAGCAGTTACGCGGCCCGCTGGGCGACGCTGGACCTCACAGACCTCGAATCGAGCCGGGCCCCCTACCGCGGATTCGCGACCTACAAGCGATCCAAACTTGCCCAGACGATCTTCGCCTTCGAACTCGACCGCCGACTTCGCCGCGGCCAATCGTCGGTCTCCAGCCTGCTCGCCCATCCAGGTGGCGCGCTGGACGCACTGAGCCCCAAGCGCCCCCCGATGCCGGTAGCGACCACAGCGCAGGTGTTGCGGGCACGGCCCCTGTCCCTGATCGCGCAGGGCAAAGACAAGGCGGCATGGTCAGCGGTTCGGGCTGTTCTTGACCCCCAGGCCCACGGGGGCCAGCTCTGGGGGCCGAGGTTCCTTCGATCCAAAGGCGAACCTCGTCAGGAAAGACCAACCGCCGCAATGACCGATCGCGTTGTCGCCGAACAATTGTGGCAACTGTCCGAGGACGCTACTGGCGTGAAGTGGCCGAGTTTGAGCCAGCCTCGGCGTCTCTAGCGTCGACGACAGGACAATCAGCGCCGCCCGGCACTCGCCGTGGTACGCACTTAGCGTGACGATAACCGCGTCATCGGCCGCAAATGTTGTTCGATCACAGTCGGCTTCCACGGGCAACGATTGCGTGGTGCCGAACCCTGTTGAGAGCGCGCCGATAACCGTCAGCTTTGGCCTATTGCTAACCAGCCAGTTCTCGCAACACCGAATCGGTTGTGTCCCAGTCCATGCACTTGTCGGTGACGGATTGCCCGTAGGTCAACGGACGGGCCTCGGGCGCTTGGGCGCCGGCGACGAGGAAGCTCTCCAGCATCACCCCGCTGATCGGGAGACCGTCGCGAACCAGTTGCGCCACCTCGCCGGCAACGACGGCCTGCCGCACATGATCCTTGCCGGAATTGGCGTGGCTGCAATCGATCACGATGCGGCCAGGCAGTCCTGCCGCGGTGAGCTTGGCCGCTGCGGCGGCAACGGAGTCGGCTCCGTAGTTCGGTCCGTCGGTGCCGCCGCGCAAGATCACGTGGCAGTCTTCGTTGCCCTCGGTGCTCACCACCGCACCGCGCCCCATGTCGTCCATCCCGAAGAAGACATGTTCGGCCGCAGCGGCTTTCACGCCCTCCACGGCGACCTGAATGTTGCCGTCGGTGCCGTTCTTGAACCCGACCGGCATCGAAAGCCCGGATGCCAACTGGCGGTGCACCTGGGATTCGGTGGTGCGGGCGCCGATCGCGCCCCAGGCCACCGCATCGGCGATGTACTGCGGGCTGGTGGGCTCGAGGAATTCGCATCCGACCGGCAGCCCGATGTCGATGACGTCCAGCAGCAGCTTGCGAGCCACCCGCAGGCCGCGAGCGACGTCGAAGGTGCCGTCCATGTCGGGATCGTTGATCAGGCCCTTCCAGCCGAGCGTCGTACGCGGCTTCTCGAAGTAGACGCGCATGACGATCTTGAGCCGGTCGCCGAGTTCGTCGGCCACCTTGACCAGGCGGCTGGCGTACTCGAGCGCCGCTGCCGGATCGTGCACCGAGCACGGGCCCACCACGACCAGAAGCCGGTCGTCGTGGCCTGCCAGGATCGCGGCGATCTCGTCGCGGTCGCGGGCCACCTTCTCGGCCCGCCGAGCACCCAGGGGGAACTCCGTGAGCACGTCGTGGGGGCTGGGTATCGCGCTGAAACTTCGGATCCGCCGGTCCGATGTGGCGGGCGGCGTGACGATCTGCGCGAAAGTCATTGTTGGGGTGCCTTCCTGGTGGTGGGCACCTTCAGAACATCCGGCGCCCTTGAATGACGAAAGGCAGCAACCTTTGGTCACTGCCTGGGCTCCGGGTGGATGCGTGCTTAACGCTGCGCTTTATCGGCTCCGCCCGGAGCCTTGATAAAGCGCCAATAGCCGACGCATACACCGATGTTCACGTCGGCCAGGCTACACGACCACCCGAACCCGTCGCCAGCCGCGTCAGACGTAGCGATCACGCCCGGCCAGCGCTCCGGCGACCATCTGCACCGAATAGACCACCAGCACCATGATCCACGGCACCGTCCACCCCGCCGTCGTCTCGTGCAGCAGGCCGAACAGGAAGGGGCCCGTCGAGGCGATCAGATAGCCCAGCCCCTGCACCATCCCGGACAACCGGGCGGTGTCCTCGGCGTTGCGGGCGCGCAGCGCAATCACGGTGAGCCCCAACGAGAACACGCTCATCCCGATGCCGACCAGGATGCTCCACAGCAGCGGCGAGAACGCCGGATCGACGAGCAGACCGACCATGCCGATGAAACCGAGCACCCCGAGTCCGACGATCCATCCGCTCTGGTTCTTCTGACGCGCGGCCAGTGGCGGGATGATCAGGCTGATCGGCACGGCCAGTACCGAGACCAGGCCCAGCAGCAGGCCGGCGTCGCTCTTGCTGACGCCGTTGTCGATGAAGACCTCGGGCAGCCAGCCCATCACGATGTAGGCCAGAAACGCCTGGCAGCCGAAGAACAGTGTCACGGTCCAGGCCAGCGGGCTGCGCAACAGAGAGCGACCGCGGCTCTGACCAGTCGGGGCGGCAGTGCGTGCCCCGCGAATGGCCCGCGATGCGGGCACCCAGAGCAGCAGCGCGAGTACGGCCAGCAAGACCCAGCTACCCACGGCCGGGCGCCACCCGCCGAGCACCGGCTCCAGCGGCGGGGTGATGGCCGAGCCCAGCGCCCCGCCACCCTGCAGGGCCGCGGTGTACACGCCGGTCATCAGGCCGATCTGGGCCGGGAAGGAGCCTTTGATGACCACCGGGATGAGCACGTTGACCAGGGCGATTCCGGCGCTGGCGACCAGTGTGCCGCCGATGACGACGTACTGGCCGTCCAGCACGCGCACCACCAGGCCGACGCTGAGGACAACGAGCGCCAGCGATATCGCGTTGCCGAGGCCGACGCGGCGGGCCAGCCACGGCGCGGCCATCCCGGCGGCGGCGAAACACAGCACGGGCAGCGTGGTCAGGGCGCCGGCCCAGATGGCCGACGCGCCCAGCGCTGCACGCATCTCACCCAGCAACGGACCGACGCTGGTGATCGCCGGCCGCAGGTTCAGCGCCGTGAGGACCACGGCGACGACCAGCAGTGCTCCGCCTGCGGCCATCGCGGCTGGACGAAGCTCCACCGCGCCGTCGAGTTCGAGTTCGAGATCGTGCTCATAGGTATGTTGCGGATTGCTCTGCACGTTCTGAGTCACTCGGCTATGATGCCATACATCCCATGATTGGATGAAAGGATTTTCACGTGCCGCTTGTCACAACCCGGCGAACCGGCCTGGTTGACCAGGTGATCGAGCAGCTGCGCGCGTCCGTCAGCTCCGGAGAATGGCCGGTCAACACGAAGATCCCCACCGAACCCGAGCTCGTGGAGGCGCTGGGAGTCGGCCGCAACACCGTCCGCGAGGCGATCCGGGCCCTCGCCCACAGCGGCATCTTCGAGGTCCGCCAGGGCGATGGCACCTACGTACGCGCCACCAGCGAGGTTTCCGGCGCACTGCGCAGACTCTGCGGATCCGAGCTGCGGGAGGTGCTGCAGGTCCGGCGTTGCCTGGAGGTCGAAGGCGCCCGGCTGGCGGCGACCGCCCGCACTGAGCAAGACCTGACCGAGCTGCGCGCATTCCTGAATCGTCGCGACATCGCATCCGATGACGACTTCGCGCACGTGGATACCGAATTCCACCTCGCCGTGGTGCGCGCGTCCCACAACACCGTGCTCATCGAGCTCTACCGCGGGCTCACCGAGGCCATCCTGGCCAGCGTCGCCGCCACGAGTCGCACCCCACACGCCCGCTCCATTCCACACGACGGGCTGGTCGAGGCCATCGCCGCGGGCGAGGTCGACCGCGCAGGCGACGAGGCCAGCGGTTTCCTCGACGAGCTGCTGGCACAGGTGCCGGCTCAGGACTGCTGAGAGCCGGTCAGAAGGGCGAATCGTCGGCGGGCGAATGAATGATCGGCAACCGCAACAGCAACCGCGCCCCGCCGATCGGACTGGCCTCCAAAGACGCTGTGCCACCGTGCAATTCAGCTTGCTGAGCAACGAGCGCCAACCCCAGCCCCGAGCCGGAGCGCGAGGCCGTCGTCCCCCGCGCGAACCGCCCGAACACCTCGGCCCGTTCCGCCTCCGGCACCCCGGATCCGTTGTCGTCGACCACGATCTGCACGTCGTCGGCGGAACGCACTGCGCTGAGCCGGATTTCGGTCGCTCCGCCATGTTTGACCGCGTTGGCGATGGCGTTGTCGATCACCAGCCGCAGGCCGGCAGGCATGCCTTGCATCACCACGGTCGGAGACGGCATCAGGGTCGCCCGCAGCCCCGGATAGACCCGCAGGGCGTCGTGCGCGGCACGGTCCAGCAGCTCGGTGACGTCGACGGGCACGAAGTCCTCGACAGTGGTCAATTCGCCTTGCGCCAGCCGCTCCAGCGCCGTGAGGGTGGCCTCGATGCGGCTCTGGGTGCGCATCACGTCGCCGATCACCTCGTGGCGCTGTTCAGGGGTCATGTCCAGGGTGTAGAGGACTTCGAGGTTGGTCCGCATGGCGGTGAGCGGGGTCCGCAGTTCGTGCGACGCGACTGCGGCGAAATCGCGGGCCGATTCCAGCGCGGCCTTCGTGCGTTCCTGTTCGTTGCCGATGCGGTCGAGCATGCCCTCCACGGCCTCGGCGATCTCCACGGCCTCGCGCACGCCGCGCACCTGGACCTCGTCGGGCTTCGACTGAGCGTTGATGGCGCGGGCCTGCTGAGCGAGCAGCCGGAACGGCGTGATCATCACCAACGAGATCATCCAGCCGACAACGACCGTGCCTCCGATGACTCCGGCACAGATCAGGATCACCCGCAGATGCAGTTCGTCGATGCGGCGCTGGGTTTCGGCCAGCGGAGCACCAAGAGCGATGGACGCCGGCCCCGCGGTGAAGGTCCGTACCCGGTACTCGACCCCGTCGATCGTGGTGTTGGCGTAGCCGTTGTCCAACTGCGGCAACACGATATTGCTGGGCACCGAGACGGTGACCCCGCCGATGTGCGCGGTGCGCACCAGTCCCCCGCCGTCGGGCGCGGACGTGTCGTCCCCGGCCTGCCGGGGGCTGTTCAACAGCGTGCTCAGATCGCCCAGGCTGCTCAGCGAATCCAGCCGCCGGTCGAGCTGGCTGTACTGGTCATTGGTCACGCCGAGCCACACCCAGGTGCCGAGGGTGAGGACGAGGATCACGACGGAAAGCGCCGCGACGATCACGATGCTGCGCAGCGACAACACCCGCATCACCGGCCGAAGGATCGGCCGGAGCAGCTGGATCACGCGGTCTTCGAAGTTCATCGGCGCTTATCTTGCCCGATCACCGGCTCGCTTCACCCATCCATCAACACCGCACGCGCGTCAACCTGAGGTTGACGCACACCGATCGTCAACCTAGAGTTGACGCCATGAGCGAGCCCGTCAAGATCACCAACCCCGTCCGCCTCGACGACCTCATACACGCCATCAAGCAGGCGCATTCCGAACCCCTCGAACAGCTCACCGACGCCGTCATCGCCGCCGACGCCCTCGGCGAGATCTCCGATCACCTCATCGGCCACTTCGTCGACCAGGCCCGCCGCTCGGGAGCGTCCTGGACCGACATCGGCAAGTGCATGGGCGTCACCAAGCAGGCGGCCCAGAAACGCTTCGTCCCCAAAGTCCCCGACTTCGATCCGGCCGCACTGGACCCCAACGCTGGCTTCGGCCGGTTCACCCCGCGGGCCCGCAACGTCGTGGTCGCCTCACAGAACGCCGCCCACGGGGCGGGCAACGCCGAGATCACCGCCGACCATCTGCTGCTCGCATTGTTCAGCGAGCCCGACGGGCTGGCCGCCAAACTGCTCTCCGGTCAGGGCGTCGATGCCGACGGGGTCCGTGGCGCCATCACCCTGCCGCCACGGGCTCCCGAGGTGCCCGCCCTCATCCCGTTCAGCGCCACCGCCAAGAAGGCCCTCGAGCTGACCTTCCGCCAGGCACTTCGCTTGGGCCACAACTACATCGGCACCGAGCACATCCTGTTGGCGTTGTTCGAGGCGGAGCCCGACGACGGTGCGCTGCACCGGCTGGGCGTGGACCCACAGCGGTTGGAAACCGACCTGGCCGCGGCGTTGGAGCCGTTCATAAAGAAGAACGGGAATGAATGAGGCCGCCCCGCCGTAGCACTGGGCGTGAAGCTCAACGATGCCGCACGTGAACTCATCGGATCCGGCGCCGATGCCACCCTCGTCACGCTGAACCCGGACGGCAGCCCGCAGGTCACCCTGGTGTGGGTCGCGCTGCAGTCCACACCCGAGGGCGACGAGCTGGTGACCGCGCACCTCGCCGAGCACAAGAAGGTGCGCAACGTCCGCCGTGATCCGCGGGTCGCGCTGACGATCGTCGACCCCGGTCACGTCGGCCAGGTGATGCGCCCGTACCTCGCGATCACTGGCACCGCCCGCATCGTCGAAGGCGGCGCGCCCGAACTGCTCGCGGAGCTGGCGCAGACCCTGGCCTCCCCGGATGCGGCGTTCCCACCGGCGGACGCCCCGCCCGGCTGGCTGACGCGGATCCGCATCGACAAGGTCGGCGGCGTCGGCCCCTGGGCGTCCTGACCGCCAACCCGCTGTAACACGTTCCAGTCTGTGCGATCATGCCTGGCATGTCTCGCTGGCTTGCGCTCCTGTTCTCGGTCGTGACGACTGTCGCCGCTTTCGCCGCCGCACCGGCCGCTGCCGCCGAGGACACGCCGATCGGCCAGATCGGGCAGACCCTGCGCGTGAACTTCAACGGCATCGTCGCCGACGTCACAGTGCACGACGTCCTCGCCAGCGATGTCCCACCCGGCTGGGGCTGGAACGGCTCGCCCCGGTGGCGCGCGCAGGGCAGTCCGTGGCGGGCACCGGTGACCATCACCACCATCCAGGCGCCCAACCCGTACGCCATGGCCCTTGCGTTCACCTTCGACGGCGTCACGCCGTACGCGGACGCCTACACGTCCAAGCACACCGATGCACCCGACGCGCTGGAGAACGTGTTGCGCAACGCTCCGCCCGGGGCCACCGTCAACGGCGACGTGTACTGGGACGTCTACCGCGCGTTGGTCACCAACGTCGTGCTGATCAATCCGCAGACCGGCAAGCACCTGGCGCAGTGGAACCTCTGGCAGCCGGGCGCGCCGCTGCCGTGACCGCGATGAGCAGGGGCGCTGTCGTCGTCGATCAGGCGCGCCGCGCCGATCTGCCCGAGCTGGCGGCCGTCGCGGCCGCGACGTTCCCGCTGGCCTGTCCGCCGTCGTCGACCCCGGAGAACATCGCCGCGTTCATCGCCGAGAATCTCTCCGAAGCGCGGTTCGGTGACTACCTCGGTGACCCGGAGCGGATCGTGCTCGTCGCCAGGGATGGAGAGGCAATCGCCGGGTACGCCATGCTGATTCGCGGTGTTCCCGACGACGACGATGTGCAGCGCGCCGTCGTGGCCCGCCCCGCGATCGAGCTGTCCAAGATCTATGTGCTGCCCGAGCGGCACGGCGCGGGTGCGGCCGCCGCGTTGGTGGCAGAGGCGCTGCAGCTGGCCACAACGCAGGGCTTCTCCTCGGTGTGGCTGGGTGTCAATCAGAAAAACGAACGCGCCCAGCGCTTTTACCGCAAGCACGGCTTTACGGTCAACGGCACCAAGACGTTTCGTCTTGGCGCAGGCATCGAGAACGACTACGTGATGGTGCGGCCGGTCTGATCGGCCTGCTGGGCCGCGGCGGTCAGGGCGAGAAGGCGCGAGGTGGCCCGCAGATACTTCTTCCGGAACCCGCCGGCGAGCATCTCGGCGCTGAAGATCGTGTCCAGCTTGGTTCCCGAGGCCAGCACCGGGATGCCCGCGTCGTAGAGCCGGTCGGTCAGCGCCACCAGGCGCAGCGCCACACTCTGATCGTCGATCGGGTGCACGCCGGTGATGAACACCTCGGACACCCCTTCGATGAGGGCCTGATAACGCGACGGATGCATGGTCGCCAGGTGCGCGCACAAGGCGTCGAAACCGTCGAGTGTGGCGCCGGGCTTGGCTTCCGCGCGGTCCGCCACCTGGGTGTCGGTGAGCGGCTCGGGGGCAGGCGGCAGATCGCGATGACGATAGTCAGGGCCCTCGATGCGCACGGTCGTGAAGATCTGCGCCAACGTGTTGATCTCCCGCAGGAAGTCCTGCGCGGCGAACCGGCCCTCGCCGAGTTGCTCGGGCAGCGTGTTGGAGGTCGCCGCGATCGACACGCCACGCTCGACCAGTGCCGAGAGCAGACGTGAGATCAGCGTCGTGTTGCCCGGGTCGTCGAGCTCGAACTCGTCGATGCAGACCACCACGTAGTTGGCCAGCAGGTCGATGCACTCGTTGTAGCCGAACACGCCGGCCAGCTGGGTGAGTTCACCGAACGTCGCGAACGCCGTCGGCGCCTCGCCCAAAGCCGACAGCGTGTAATACGTCGACGCCAGCAGGTGGGTCTTGCCGACACCGAACCCGCCGTCGAGGTAGAGCCCCACGCCGGGCAGCACCTCACGCTTGCCGAACAGCTTCTTCTTCCCGGCCCGCCGCACCGCGGCCTGCTCGCAGAACTGCCGGCACGACTGCACTGCCGCGGCCTGCGACGGCTCCGCCGGGTCGGGCCGGTACGTGTCGAAGCTGACGTCGGCGAACGTCGGGGGTGGGATCAACTGCGCCACCAACCGCTCGGGCGTGACGGTGGGGTGCCGATCGGCAAGATGAGCGACGTCGCTGGACCCGTGCATGCAGGCAGCGTAACGACGTGCTCAAATTCTGCTTATGTCCGATGACATCGCTGGGACACAGCTCACAGTGCTCGGGCCGCTCGACACCGTCGACGATCCCCGGGTCCGCGAGCTCTACGCCTACCCCGATGATCTGCAGCGGTGCTGGGTGCGCGCCAACATGATCGCCAGCCTGGACGGGGGTGCGACGTCGGACGGAAAGTCGGGCGGACTGGGCGGGCCGGGTGACCGCGCGCTGTTTCACATCATGCGCGAAGCAGCCGACGTGATCCTGATGGGCGCGGCCACGGTCCGCATCGAGAACTACTCGGGCGTCCAACTGTCCGCCGCGCAACGGGAGGCCCGGCAGGAGCGCGGCCAGGCCGAGGTACCCCCGATCGCGGTCATCACCGCGTCGGCCAACCTCGATCACGACTCGTTGTTCTTCACGCGCACCGACGTGGCTCCCCTGATTCTCACGTGCACCAACACCGTCCATGACGCGCGGCACCGGCTGGGCGCGGTGGCAGAGGTGATCGACGCCTCGGGAAGCGACCCCGGGCGGGTCGACGCTGTCGTGGCGCTGCGGATCCTCGCCGAACGCAAACTGTTCCGGGTGCTGACCGAGGGCGGACCGCAGCTGTTGAGCACGCTGATCGAGAACCATCTGCTCGACGAACTGTGTCTGACGGTGGCGCCGCTGCTCATCGGCGGGGTCGCGCGCCGCATCGCCACCGGCCCCGGCCAGGTGCACGCCCAGATGCGTCCGGCACACCTGCTCACCGACCACGACGGTTTCCTGTACACGCGTTACGTCCGCGGTCGCTGACGGACCTATCGCTACTGTGGTGGCCATGCGTCATCAGCTGGTGAGGGCCCTGAGTGTGTCGACCGTGGCCGTGTCGGCACTGCTCGCCGGGTGCGCCCCGATCCTTGCCGCGGATCCGAAGTACGCCACCGGCACCGGCGCCCACCCGCAAGGACAGCCGGAGACCAGCGCGCCCCCGCCTGCCGGCCCGCCACCCATGGAGGCCCCGAAGAACGATCCACTGCAGTGGCGTGACTGCACGGCGCGGCTGTTCAGCAATGCCGCGATCCCGCCGGCCCCAGGGATCAAACTGGAGTGCGCGACCTACGACGCCGACCTCGACCCGATCGAGGGCGCCAGCGGATCGCTGAACATCGGTGTGGTGCGGGCGACCTCGCCGCAGACGCCACCCAACGCGGGTCCCCTGGTGATGACCACGGGTTCGGACATTCCGACGTCGGTCCAGTTGCCGGTGTGGTTGTCCCGCTCGGGCGCCGACGCGTTGGCCGCCCATCCGATCGTCGCTGTCGACCGGCGCGGGATGGGCATGTCCGAGGCCGTCGACTGCCGCGACGTCTACGACCGTCAGGAAATGCAGGACCAGGCGCAGTTCCAGTCCGGCAACGACCCGGTCGCCAATCTTGGCGCGGTGACCCAGACGGCGACCACCAACTGCACCGACACCATCGCCCCCGGCGACTCGGCATACAACAACGCCCACGCCGCCGAGGATCTCGAACGGCTGCGTAGTACCTGGGATGTCCCCACCCTGGCCCTGCTCGGCATCGGCAACGGCGCGCAGGTCGCGCTCGCCTACGCCGGATCCCACCCGAACAAGGTGTCACGGCTGATCCTCGACTCACCGCTGCCGTTGGCGGTCGGTGCCGAGGCCGCCGCCGAACAGCGAGTCAAGGGACAGCAGGCGGCGCTCGACGCGTTCGCCGCGCAGTGTGTCGCCACCAACTGCCCGCTGGGACCGGATCCGAAGGGCGCCGTCGACGCGTTGCTGGCCGATGCCCGCGCAGGCCGCGGGCCCGGCGGCGCCTCGGTGGCTGCCGTGGTCGACGCCATCAGCACCGCGCTGGGGTTCCCGCACGGTGACCGCGTCAGCTCCACCAATGACCTGGCCGCCGCGCTGGCCGCGGCCCGTTCCGGTGACCCCAACCTGCTCAACAACCTGATCACCCAGGCCCAGTCACTTCGGCAGACCGACGGGCAGTTCATCAACAGCTGCGGGGACGCGTTGAACCGGCCGACGCCCGACCGGGTGCGCGAACTCGTCGTGCAGTGGGGCAAGCTGTACCCGCAGTTCGGCGCGGTCGGCGCGCTGGATTTGGTGAAATGCCTGAACTGGCCCAGTAGTTCGGCACCGGCGGACCCCAAGGATCTCAAGATCCCGGTGCTGATCCTCGGGGTGCAGAACGATCCCATCGTCGGCAACGAGGGCGTCTCGGCCGTCGCCGCCAGCATCATCAACGCCGGCGCCACCAACCGTCGGGTGATGTGGCAGGGCATCGGTCACGGCGCCAGCATCTACACACCCTGTGCGCTGCAACCGATCACGCTGTATCTCGACACCGGCAAGGTGCCGGATACCGACACGTTCTGTCCTGCCTGACAGCTCGGCGTCCGGCCGCCGGTGTACGGTTCGCTGGTGACGGCAGTAGATTCCATCCGTAACGGCCTTCTGGGGACATTCCGTCCCCGCACCTCCCCGCCCAGCACCGCGACGGTGCTGCGCTCGGTCTTGTGGCCGCTGGCGATCATGTCGATCATCCACCGCAGCTACGTCCTTTCGACCAACGGCTACATCACCGACGACTTCGGCCCGGTGTACCGCGCGGTGTCCAATTTTCGGCGGCACTGGGCCATCTACAACGAGCACTTCAATTTCGTCGACCCGCACTACCTGTACCCGCCGGGCGGCACGCTGCTGCTGTCGCCGTTCGGGTTCCTGCCGGAGTTCGCGTCGCGCTTCTGGTTCGTCGCGTTCAACGCGGTGGCGGTCATCATCGCGGCCTGCCTTCTGGTACGCCTGTTCAAGTTCTCTCTGACCTCGGTGGCGCTACCGGCGCTGCTGCTGGCCATGTTCTGCACCGAATCAGTCACCAACACACTCGTTTTCACCAACATCAACGGCTGCATCCTGTTGGCCGAGGTGCTGTTCTTCCGCTGGCTCCTGGACGGAAAGCAAAGCCATCAGTGGCTGGCCGGCGCAGCGGTCGGGATGACCCTGGTGGTCAAACCCGTGCTCGGTGTCCTGCTGTTGCTGCCGCTGCTGAACCGGCAGTGGCGCGCACTGGTGACGGCGTTCGCGGTGCCGATCGTGTTCAACGCGGTGGCCTGGCCGCTGTCGGCGGATCCGATGGGCTTCGTGCACAACACGCTGCCCTACATCATGCAGACCCGCGACTACTTCAACTCCGCCATCCTGGGCAACGGCATCTACTACGGCCTGCCGATGTGGCTGATCGTCGCGTTGCGCGTCGCGTTCGTGGTGCTCGCCGCAGTCAGCCTGTGGTTGCTGTACCGCTACTACCGCGAGCGGGATCAACTGTTCTGGATGCTGACCTCGTCAGGGGTGTTGCTGATCACCTCGTGGCTGGTGCTGTCGCTGGCCCAGGGCTACTACTCGATGACGTTGTTCCCGTTCCTGATGACGGTGGTGCTGCCGAATTCGGTGATCCGCAACTGGCCCGCATGGCTCGGGGTCTACGGGTTCATGACCATGGATCGCTGGCTGATGTGGCGTTGGCCGACGACCGGGCGCTTCCTGGAGTACATGAAGATCACCTACGGCTGGTCACTGATCCTGATCGTGGTGTTCTGCGTGCTGTACTTCCGCTACCTGGACGCCAAGGCCGACGACCGGCTCGACGAAGGCATCGACCCGCTGTGGCTCAACAAGCCGCGGGAAGCCGTCTCAGCGTGAGTTGAACTGCATGACCAGACCCGCCAGGCGGGTCCGGGTCTGCAGGGCCAGGCCGTGCTGCGCGCACACCTCGGTCAGCTCGTCGGGGTTCACCAGCCGAAACGGCGACCGGTCGAGGCGGTGGATCGCCGTCGCCGGCGGGGTGCGCACCAGGTCGTAACCGGTGAACACGCCGCCGGGGCGCAGCACCCGCGCGATCTCGCCGACCGCCTGCTCCCACACCACGATGTGATGCAGCATCAGGCAGCTGATCACGGCGTCGAACGAATCGTCGGCGAACGGCAGGTCGGTCGCGTCGGCGGCCATCACGGTGACATCGGGATACGACTGCAGTCTGCGGGCGGCGGCGTCGACCATCACCGGGTCGAGGTCGGTGGCGGTGATCGCCAGGGTAGGTTGGGCCTGGCGCAGCCGGGCTGCCACATCTCCACTGCCCGAACCGATTTCGAGGACATCGCGGCCCAGCCGCTCGATCGGCAAGGCGCCGAGCACGGCGGAACCGGTGAGGCGCCACAGCACCCCGCGGCAGAACGATCGCTCGACGCGTGACATCACTGGCATGGCTGCTCCCCGGGGATCTCGTAGTGAGTTCCTTCAGCATGGAGCCGGTGGCGTCGCCGCGGCTTGCACAGATCCGTCACATCAGCGCGGGCGCAGCGCCCGGGCCACGTCGCGGGGCGCGATCCCGGTGAGTTCGCGGCACACGCGTGCGGCGTGCGCCCCGTCGCTGAATCCGGCTGCATGCGCCGCGTCGGTGATCGACGCGCCGCGGGACAACTCGTCGAGCGCGACCAGCAGCCGGGTCCACCTGGCGGTCGCGGCGAACGACGCGCCGGTCTGCTGCCGGAACAGTCGCCCCAGGTAGTCGGGCGACAACGCCACCTGCTCGGCGACCGAGCCGAGATCGGCGCTGCCGGGCAGCAGGGCCGAGACAACGGCGATCGCCTCGCGCACCTGCGGGTGCAACTCGACGGCGTTCTGCCCTGCGGCGCATTCGAGGAGATGCCCGGCGACCAGATCGGCCGCGCCTGCCAGATCACCTGTGCTCACCGCCGCTGCCGCACCGGCGGCCGCTGCATCGGCACCGTCCACCGCCCACACGCCGGGCGCCGCGCTACTCCCCCGGCTCGCCGCGTTCATCGTTGCCGCCGTAGAGGTTTCGGGACCGAGGTAGATCGACAGGACGGAGGTCGCGCCCGCGGTGTGCAACGCATGCTTCGCACCGCCCGCCATCACGGCGATCCGGCAGCGCTGTGTCGTACCGTCGCCCGAACTTACTGCGAGGGGCCCGTCGAGACCGACGGCGAGCTGAACGGCCGGATGGTGGTGGACCTCAATGTCGCCGAACACGCCGACGACCACCAGCTGCCCCGGCCGGGTGATCCACGTGCCCCGCATGACCGCAGGGTAGCCCGGGGTCTGCCACACCTGGCGCGCCTCGGCGCACACCACGTAATTTGGGGATATGACGAACCCGGGTCCCAAGGTGGAACTGACCGACGACCAGTGGCGCGAGAAGCTCACACCGGAAGAATTCGCGGTACTCCGCCGGGCCGGCACCGAACGCCCCTTCACCGGGGAATACACCGACACCAAGACCGAAGGCGTGTACGAGTGCCGGGCCTGCGGGGCCGAGCTGTTCCGCAGCACAGAGAAATTCGAATCCCATTGCGGCTGGCCGTCTTTCTTCGACCCGGCCAATTCGGACGCGGTGATCCTGCGCTCGGACAATTCCCTTGGCATGCGCCGGGTCGAGGTGCTGTGCGCCAACTGCCACAGCCACCTCGGGCACGTTTTCGAGGGCGAGGGCTACCCCACCCCCACCGACCAGCGGTACTGCATCAACTCGATATCCCTGCGCCTGGTCCCGGCCGAGAGCTGACGGCGACCCGCGGGCATGGTGGTTTCGCAGCCCACCGCAGCGCAATTGCGTCGATGGCGACAACATCTGGCCAATGAACGCGCCGAAGCGGCCGTGTACCGGGACCTGGCGCAGCGCCGCACCGGCGCCGAACGCGAGATCCTGCTGCAGCTGGCCCTGGCAGAGGGCAGGCACGAGAACCACTGGTTGACGCTGCTCGGCGACCAGGTGGGCAGACCGCACCGGCCCGACATTCGCACCCGGGTACTCGGATTCCTCGCCCGCCACCTGGGGTCGGTGTTCACGCTGGCGCTGGCCCAACGCGCCGAGGCGCGTTCGGCATACGAGACCGACGTGGACGCCACGCCGACGATGGCCGCCGACGAGCGCATCCACATGGAGGTCGTGCGCGCCCTCGCCAGCCGGGGCCGCGATCAGCTGTCGGGCAGTTTCCGCGCCGCGGTGTTCGGGGCCAACGACGGGCTGGTCAGCAATCTCGCGCTGGTGCTGGGCATCAGTGCCACCGGGGTGTCCAACCAGACGATCCTGGCGACGGGCCTGGCCGGGCTGATCGCCGGAGCCTTGTCGATGGGTGCCGGTGAATATGTTTCGGTCAACTCGCAGCTCGAACTGCTGGAGGCGTCGACACCCAGCGCCGCGGCCGGCACCGCGGTGAAGGCTCTCGACGTCGACGCGAACGAACTCGCCCTGGTGTACCGGGCACGCGGGATGAGCGAACAGCAGGCAGCCGACCGGGCCGCCGAGGTCTTCGCCAGCCTGCGGGCCGGCGTCCTGGGTGACGCGCCCCTGGGTGAGGTGTCCACCGAGAAGCACGAAGCCGTGGGAACAGGACTGCGCGCGGCCGTGTCCAGCTTCATGTTCTTCGCGTCCGGTGCACTGATCCCGGTGCTGCCGTATCTGTTCGGTCTGAGCGGCATCACCGCGGTGGTGGTGTCGGCGGTGCTGGTGGGGTTGGCGCTGCTGAGCACGGGCATGGTCGTCGGCCTGCTCTCGGGCGGACCGCCGCTGCGCCGCGCCATGCGTCAGTTGCTGATCGGCTACGGCGCCGCCACCGTCACCTATCTGCTGGGCCTGTTGTTCGGCACCGCAGCCGGTTAGTGGCGGTCAGACGAAGGCACTCAGCCCCGTGATCGCCCGGCCGACAATCAGGGTGTTCATCTCGCGGGTGCCTTCGTAGGAGTAGATCGCCTCGGCATCGGCGACGAAGCGGCCCACATTGTGTTCCAGCAGGATTCCATTGCCGCCCAGCAGTTCTCGTGCGTAGCCGACGGTTTCGCGCATCCGCACCGTGCTCCACGCCTTGGCCAGCGAGGAGTGCCGGTCCTCGGCGCGGCCTTGGTCCTGCAGTTGGGACAGTCGTGCGCACAGCGCCCACGACGACGTGATGTTGCCCAGCATGCGCACCAACAGGTCCTGCACCAACTGGAATCCGCCGATGGGCCTGCCGAACTGCTCGCGTTCGACCGCGTACTTCAGCGCGTTGTCGTAGGCACCGCGCGCGCACCCGACGGACATCCAGGCCACCCCGGCCCGCGTCATCCGCAACACTTCGGCGGTGTCCCGGAACGAGTTGGCGTTCTGCAGGCGGTCGGCCTCGTCGACCCGCACGTCGTCGAGCGTGATGAGCGCGTTCTGCACGATCCGCAGCGCGATCTTGTCCTCCAGCTTGGTGGTGGAGAACCCAGGGGTGTCGTTGGCCACGATGAATCCCTTGACCTGGTCGTCGGCGACGTCCCTGGCCCAGATGATGGTGAGATCGCCAAAGGTCGCGTTGCCGATCCACTTCTTCTGCCCGTTGAGAATCCACGTGTCACCGTCGCGGCGCGCGGTCGTGGTCAAGCCACGGGAGGCGCCCGACCCGACATCGGGTTCGGTCAGCCCGAACGAACCGATCTTCTCCAGGCGGGCCATCGCCGGCAGATAGCGCAGCTTCTGTTCCTCGTTGCCGCACAGGTAGATCGAGCCCATAGCCAGCCCGCCATGCACACCGGAGAACGTCGCGATCGACGGGTCCGTGCGGGCCAGCTCCATCGCGACCATGCCGTCGAGCAGATATGACCCACCGCGGCAACCGAATCCGTGATAGGGCAGGCCGGCCAGGCCGAGCTGACGGAAGCCGGGAACCACCTCGAACGGGAAGGTTCCGCGCTGCCAATGCCCATTGACCACAGGCGCGACTTCCGACGTCATGAATTCCCGCACCTGGTGCAGGAATTCGCGTTCGTCCGGGCTCAACAAGCCCTCGAGCTCATAGAAGTCGGCGGTGTCGATCGGGGTGGCGGGTCTGGTCATGGCTGTCTTCCTCGGGTGTTGGTCTGAACGAGGCGACGGGGTCGCCCGGTAGATCAATGGTCCCGAGGCGCGGTCCGGATGTCGTTGTCACCGGTGACAACGTCAACGCGACCGCAGTGTGGCAGCGCACACGGATGCTCGCCTCGAGGTGATCAGCCCATCCGGGTGGCGTGCACCTCCCAGAACGGCATGTGCACGCGGCCGTTGATCAGCCAGGGCTCGATCACCCGCAACCGCTCCAGCAGCGGTTGCATGCCCTCGGCCATCTCGGGGTTGCGGGCGGCCATCATCTCGAAGGTCGCGACGCTGACATTGCCCTGGTAGGTGGTGGGTCCGAGGTAGTTGATGTCCCAGCCGGCGTCGGGCAACACCGCGCGGAAATCGTCGGCGGTGAGGTAGCGCGGCATCCGGAAGCCGTTGACGTTGTGTTCTCCGAATTCGAACATGAACAGCCGAGCCCCGGGCTTGGTGGCCCGGTGCAGTGCCTGCACGTAGGACTTCTGCAGTTCCTGCTCGCCGGTGAACACGTGGAAGAACGCGGAGTCGACGACGGTGTCGAAGCGCCCTTCCAGGCCTTCGAGTTTGGTGGCGTCGGCCACCTGGAAGTCCACCGTCACCCCGGCTTTCGCCGCGTTCTCCTTGGCGCGCTCGATTGCCGTGGGCGATGCGTCGATGCCTGTGGCGGACAAGCCCTTTGACGCGTAGTGGATGGCGTGGTGGCCGGGGCCGGTGCCCGGGTCGAGCACTTCACCTTTGACGGCGCCGACCGCGACGAGCTGCTGGACGACCGGTTGCGGGCCGCCGATGTCCCACGGGGTGGCGGCAGGCAAACCGTGCGATGTCCGCTCGTCGCGGTACATCTCTTCGAAATGACGCGTGGTGTCTTCTGGAGCAGTCATATCCGCGAGGGTAGGCCTGCTGCCGAAACGCCCACGTCAACCGGGCGCGCCGGGGTTACGGGAGCTTGGCGACGAGTTCTTCGACAGCGACGCGCGGCCCGGTGAAGAACGGTGTCTCCTCACGGGTGTGCCGCCTCGCGTCGGTGGCGCGCAGGTCGCGCATCAGGTCCACGATGCGGTCCAACTCGGGCGCCTCGAACGCCAGGATCCATTCGTAATCACCCAGGGCGAAGGCCGGGACGGTGTTGGCGCGCACGTCCTTGTACCCGCGGGCGGCCATGCCGTGTTCGGAGAGCATCCGGCGCCGCTCCTCGTCGGGCAGCAGGTACCACTCGTAGGACCGCACGAACGGGTACACGCAGATGTAGGCGCCGGGGTCCTCGCCCGCGATGAAAGCCGGTACGTGGCTCTTGTTGAACTCGGCAGGCCGATGCAGCGCGGCACTGCTCCACACCGGGTCACTGGCCCGGCCCAGCGCCGTGGTGCGACGGAAGTCGGAGTAGGTGGCCTGCAGTGACTCGATCTTCTCGGCATGGGTCCAGATCATGAAGTCGGCGTCGGCGCGCAACCCGGCGACGTCGTAGAGCCCGCGGACCACGACACCGCGGTCCTCCTGAGCCTTGAAGAACGTCGCGGCCTCATCGATGACGTCGGCGCGGTCCTCCCCCAGTTCACCGGGGCTGACCGAGAACACGGAGAACATCAGATAGCGCAGGGTGGAGTTCAATGCGTCGAAATCGAGCTTGGCCATACGACTATCGTGCCACGCCGAGTTTCAGCAGTGTGTCGGCAGCACGGGTGGCCGAGGCCACACAGGCCGGCACCCCGATGCCGTCGAGATAGCCGCCCGCCACGGCCACTTTCGGCGGCAAACCGGCGCGCAGTTCGGCCACCAGATCGGCGTGCCCGGGGCCGTACTGCGGCATCGCATCGATCCATCGCTGCACATGGCTGTCGACGGGGTCGACCGTCACCCCGAACAGGGTGCTCAGGTCGCGCGCCGCCCACGTCAGCAGGTCCTCGTCGCCGGTGTCTCGGGCCAGGGTGTCGCCGTACCGGCCGAACGACAACCGCACCAACTCGACATTGCCGCGCCGCCCCCACTTGCGGGACGACAGCGTGACGGCCTTCGCGTTGAGGAGGCTTCTCCGATCGTCGTGCGGATCGGCTGCCACCAACACTCCGGATTGCTGTGGCAACGGCGTCCCGCCGGGCAGCGCTAGTGCCACGACGGCGGCCGAGGCGACGCGGATGCGGCGGGCGGCCGCCGCGGTACGAGGCGCGATGTGTTCGATCAGCTTCGGCAGGCGCGGTGCCGGGACGGCCAGCACCACCGCGTCGGCGCGCCACCTGGTGCCCTCGTCGTCGAGCACCTCCCAGCCCCGCGGTGCTCGGTCGACGCGTTCGGCGCCCACCTGGACCCAGTGGGCCGCGGACCGACGGTGCAACTCGTCCAGCAGCACGCGGTAGCCACCGTCGAGCGCGCCGAACACGGAGTCGCCTGCCGGCGGAGGCAGCGCCGCACGCACGGCATCGGTCAGGCTCGGGGCGCCCCGGTCGAGCGCGGCGGCCAACGGCGGGACGGCTGAGCGCAGTCCGATGGTGGCCGCCGACCCGGCGTACACACCGGCCAGCAGCGGATCGACCGAGCGGGTCACCACCTGAGCTCCGAAGCGGTCCCCGACGAGCTCGGCCACGGTGGGGTCGGCACCGCGGCGCCAGTGCAGCGGCCGGGTCCGCTCGTCCAGGATGCGGGCCACGGTCGCGTCGTCGACCAGTCCTAGCAACGACGACGCCTCGGCGGGAATGCCTTGCAAGGTGCCGGGCGGCATCGGGTGCAGGCGTCCGCCGCTGTAGATCAGCGGACGTACCCCGGTGGTGGCGATCTGGCGACGACTCAGCCCCAGCTCGGCCAGCAGTGCCGGCATCTCCGGCCTACGCACCACGAACGCCTCCGCGCCGACATCCAGCGGCTGCCCGCCGACGCGCTCGGTGCGCAAGACTCCGCCGAGCCGGTCAGCCGGGTCCAGCAGGGTGATGTCGGCGTCGGGGCCGGCGGCCATGCGCAGCCGGTACGCCGCGACCAGGCCTGAAATGCCGCCGCCGACAACGCAATACGCGGGCCTCACAGTGTGTGGACCAGCGCCACTGCCTCGGTGATGATTCCGGGATCGGTCGCAGGCAACACCCCGTGCCCCAGATTGAAGACATGTCCGGCAGCGCCCGCGGCAACCGCCTTCCGGCCGTCGTCGACCACCCTGCGCACCTCGGCCTCGGCCACCGGCCAGCCGGCCAGCAGCACCACCGGATCGAGGTTGCCCTGCAGCGCGGTGCCCGGCTTGACCCGGGCGGCCGCGTCGACGAGGGAGGTGCGCCAGTCCACGCCCACCACCGAGGCCGCGGCCGGTTCCACCGCCTCGGACATGGCGCCGAGCAGCTCGGCGGTACCCACCCCGAAGTGGGTCATCGGCACGCCTGCCGCAGCCATGGTGGCGAACACCCGGGCGCTGTGCGGCAGCACGTAGCTGCGGTAATCGGCCAGCGACAGCGTCCCGGCCCAGGAGTCGAACACCTGAAGAGCGTCCACTCCGGCGTCCACCTGGGCCTGCAGGAAGGCGATGGTGAGATCGGTCAGCGCCGTCATCAGGGCGTGCCAGGTCTCCGGCTCGCCGAGCATCATCGCTTTGGTCCGATCGTGATGGCGGCTGGGCCCGCCCTCCACCAGGTAGGAGGCCAGCGTGAACGGGGCACCCGCGAACCCGATCAGGGGCACGTCGCCCAGCGCGGACACCAGCAGGGACACCGCTTCGGTGACCGGTGAGACCTGCTGCGGTTCAAGCGGTTTCAGTGCCTCCACATCGGCGATGGTGCGGATGGGATGCTCGATGACGGGCCCGACGTCAGGCACGATGTCCAGCCCGACGCCCGACGCCTTGAGCGGCACCACGATGTCGGAGAACAGGATTGCGGCGTCCACTCCGTGCCGCCGGACCGGTTGCAGGGTGATCTCGCAGACCAATTCGGGGTCGAAGCAGGCTTCCAGCATGCGGTGCTGGGCGCGCAACGCCCGATACTCGGGCAGGGACCGGCCGGCCTGCCGCATGAACCACACCGGGACTCGGTGCGGGGCGCGGCCACTGGCGGCGGCCAGGTAGGGCGACTCGGGCAGCTCACGGCGGGTATTCATCGGGTCCTATGGTGCCACGGAGCCGGCCACCGGAGTCCCCGCACCGCCACGCAGGCATCAATACGGCGCGCCTGCCCACTGTCCTGGCCTGATGGGCTAGCGTCAAAAGATGTGACGTCTGCCGAACCGGCACAGTTTCGGACGGCGGTGGCGGCCATGAATGCCACCACCGTACGCCCGGAAATCGAGCTGGGCCCGATCCGCCCGCCACAGCGGCTGGCGCCCTACAGCTATGCGCTGGGCGCCGAGGTCAAGCATCCCGAGACCGCGATCGTCCCGGAGCGTTCCGAAGGTGACGCCTTCGGTCGGCTGATCCTGCTGCACGACCCCGAGGGCGCCGAAGCCTGGGACGGCACCATGCGGCTGGTGGCCTACATCCAGGCTGACCTGGACTCCAGTGAAGCCGTCGACCCGCTGCTGCCCGAGGTGGCGTGGAGCTGGCTGGTCGATGCCCTGGATACGCGCGCCGAACACGTCACGGCGCTCGGAGGCACCGTCACCGCGACCACCTCGGTGCGGTACGGCGACATCTCCGGTCCCCCGCGGGCCCATCAGCTAGAGCTGAGGGCCTCGTGGACAGCCACCAACTTGGAGCTGGGGCCGCACGTGGAGGCATTTTGTGAAGTCCTCGAGCACGCGGCGGGGTTGCCCCCTGCCGGTGTCACGGACCTGAGTTCCCGCACGCGCGCGTGAGATGACAGACGGGGAATCAGACCATCCCGAGGCCCCGGCGGAGCCGGAGGCCACTCCGCTGCTCGCGCCGGCCGACGGGGTCCCCGAAGTATGCGTGAGTGCGCAGGAGATAGCCTCGGCCGCAAAGTTTCTCGATCATGGCACGGGCCGCTTCGCCATCGACGCCGAACGGGCCTCGGGGTTCCGTTACTCCAACCGGGCCTATCTGGTGCAGATCCGCCGCGCCGGGGCGGGCACGGTGCTGATCGATCCGGTGAACCACGGCGGTTCGCCGATCGATGCGCTGGCTCCCGTGGCGCACACGCTTGAGGCCGACGAATGGGTGTTGCACGCCGCCGACCAGGACCTGCCGTGCCTGGCCGAGATCGGATTGCGCCCGGCCCGGCTCTACGACACCGAACTGGCCGGCCGGCTCGCCGGGTTCGAACGGGTCAATCTGGCCGCCATGGTGCAGCGGCTTCTCGGCCTGCAGTTGATGAAGGGCCACGGCGCCGCGGATTGGTCCAAGCGGCCACTGCCCAGCGACTGGCTGAACTACGCCGCACTCGATGTCGAGGTGCTGTTGGAGCTGCGCGACGCGATCGCCGACGTGCTCGAAGAGCAGGGCAAAACCGACTGGGCCGCACAGGAATTCGAATTTCTGCGGACCTATGTCGCGCAGCCCACCCGCCGCGACCGGTGGCGGCGCACGTCGGGTATCCACAAGGTCCGCAATCCTCGCGCACTGGCCGCCGTGCGTGAACTGTGGACCACCCGCGACAACATCGCTCGCAGCCGCGATATCGCGCCGGGCCGCATCCTGCCCGACTCTGCGATCGTCAACGCCGCCACGGCCGATCCGAAGACCGTCGACGAGTTGACCGCGCTGCCCATCTTCGGTGGTTCCAAGCAACGGCGGACCGCGCAGGTCTGGCTCGACGCCCTGGAGCGTGCCCGGCAGAACCCCGACCCGCCGTCGGCGACCGAAGCGCAGAACGGGCCGCCACCGGCAGCCCGTTGGAGCAGACGCAAACCCGAGGCCGCGGCGCGGCTGGAGGCTGCCCGGGCGGGCTTGACGGAGCTGTCCGCGCGGGTGTCGGTGCCTGCGGAAAACCTCATCACCCCAGAGGTGGTACGGCGGTTGTGCTGGGATTGGCAGCCGGTGCCCGACGTCGAAGCTGCGGTCGAGGAATTCCTGGTCGAGGCCCAGGTTCGGCCCTGGCAGCGCCAGTTGACCGTGCCGATCCTGACGGCGGCACTGTCCACCGAAACCTGATTCTGCGCAAGGATATTCGCGAGTGTCAGCTGCTCACCGAGTCGACGTGCGCCAGAAAATGAGTGAGCACGGCGTCGGGGGCCTCGATCTGCGGCCAGTGCGCGATGTCGTCGGGCAGCATCACCACGTCCGGATCCGGGATCACCTCCAGATAGCGTTTGGCCATGTGCCGTCCCGAGTTCGGGTCCGACGGCCCGTCGATGAGCCGCATCGACACCGCGGTGTCACGCATGGCCCGCACCCACCGGTTGCGGTGCGTGTAGCGATCGTTGACGAAACGACCGACCTTGTGCAGCACCCGCTTTCCGTCGTTGTACTCCAGGATCTGATGGAACTTCGCCATCAGTTGTGGTGACGGTTTGGTGTTGGCACCGAACATCTCGTTGATGGTCGGCTCCACCAGCCGGCGCGACAACGGACTGCCCTGCAACGGACTCATGATGTCGCCCAAGGGTGTCCGCGACATCAGTTTCTGCATCAGCCGTGGCGTGTAGGCCTCGTTGAACAACCCTCCGTTGAGCCAGGTGATCGATTCGATGCGCAGCGACCCGTAGGCCTGTTCCCCGAACTCGTGGCGGGCCAACAGTTCCTGACCCACCGAATCGCCCAGATCGTGTGCCAGGATGTGTGCCGAGGTGACGCCGAGCTTCGCCAGCAACGCCTCGTGCATGTCGGCGTGGTCGGTCACCGTGTAGCCGTAGGCGACCGGTTTTGCCGAGAAACCCATGCCGATCATGTCCGGGGCGATGACGGTGAAGCGCTCCGCCAGCGTGGGCCAGATCAGCGACCAATCCCACGAGTTGAACGGGTACCCGTGAATGAGCAGCAGATTCGGCCCTTCGCCCAGCGGGCGTCCGCCGACCCGGTAGAAGATGTCGAATCCGAGATAGTCGAAAAACTCCCCGCCGGTTTTCCAGCGCTCCAGTTCGGCGTCCATAGCGGCAGCCTAGTTGAGTTCACAATTTGAACGCAACAGGTAGAATCACGGTATGCGCTACGACTCACTCGCGGACGAACCGTGTTCCATCCTGCGTCCGCTGGCGTTGCTCGGTGACCGTTGGACGTTGGTGGTGCTGCGCCAGGCGTTCGCGGGAGTACGGCGGTTCGACGACTTCCAGGCCAGCCTGGGACTGAGCCGCGCACTGCTCACCGAACGCCTCGGACGCCTCGTCGACGCCGAGATCCTGGAACGGCGTGCCTACCGCGACGCGCAGCGCACCCGTCATGAATACCGTTTGACCACAAAGGGTTCAGAACTGTACCCGGTTCTGATGGCGCTACGAGCCTGGGGTGACAAGTACCTCGCCCCGGACGGGCCGTTCGTCCATTACCGACACAAGGGCTGCGGCGGTTGCGCACACACCCACTTGACGTGCGATGAATGCGCCGCGGAACTGACCGTCTACGACATCGAGGTGTCACCGGGCCCCGGACTGGCAGCGGGATAGCCGCCGGCAGCGGTTCAGTCGACCTGCTCGGACACTTCGCGTTCGCCCGCGAGTGCGCCGATGGCCGCCACCCATCCGGTGATCTGCCGCGCGACGTGCTGATCGGTCAACCCGACCTCGGAGAGCACCTCGCCACGCGACGCGTGCGGCAGGAACTCCTGCGGCACCCCCACATCGCGGCACGGCACGTCGATCTCGTTGTGCCGCAACGCGGCCGACACGGACGAACCGACCCCGCCGTGCACGCCGCTGTCCTCGACGGTGACCACCAGCTTGTGCGCGCGGGCCAGGTCGCTCAGCGCCTCCGGAACCGGCAGCACCCACCGGGGATCCACCACCGTCACGCCGATGCCCTGGTTGCGTAGCCGCTCCGCCACCGCGAGCGCCATCAGCGCGAACGAGCCGACCGCCACCAGCAGTACGTCATCGGTGAGGCCCGGGGCAGGGACCGCAAGCACATCCACACCGCCGCGCCGCTCGATCGCCGGGATACCTTCGCCGACATCACCTTTGGGGAATCGGATGGCGGTAGGGCCGTCGGTTACGGCCAGCGCCTCGGCGAGTTGCTCACGCAGTCGAGGCTCGTCGCGGGGGGCGGCCACCCGGATGCCGGGCACGATGCCGAGGATCGACAGGTCCCACATGCCGTTGTGGCTGGGACCGTCGGGCCCGGTCACACCGGCGCGGTCCAGCACGAGGGTCACGGGCAACTTGTGCAGCGCGACGTCCATCAGCAGTTGGTCGAACGCGCGGTTGAGGAAGGTCGAGTAGATCGCCACCACCGGATGCAGGCCACCCATCGCCATACCGGCGGCCGAGGTCATCGCATGCTGCTCGGCGATACCCACATCGAAGAAGCGGTCCGGGTAGCGCTCACGGAACGCGCTCAGGCCCGTCGGCCCCGGCATCGCCGCCGTGATTGCCACGATGTCGCGGCGCTTGGCGGCGATCTTGATCAGTTCCTCGGAGAACACCGAGGTCCAGCCCAGACCGGAGGCCTTGGTGGCCAGCCCGGTCTCCGGATCGATCACGCCACACGAGTGCATCTGCTCGGCCTCGTCATTTTCGGCCGGCGGATAGCCCATGCCCTTGCGGGTGACCACGTGCACGATCACCGGGGCGTTGAACCCGCGGGCATGCCGCAGGGCGTTCTCCACGGCGTGCTCGTCGTGGCCGTCGATGGGGCCGACGTACTTGAGCCCCAGATCGGTGAACATCACCTGCGGCGAGATCGCATCCTTGATCCCGGCCTTGATGCTGTGCATGCACTGGTAGCAGAACTCGCCGACGACGGGCAGACCCCGAACGGCCTTGCGACCCTCCTCCAGAATCCGCTCGTAGCCCGGCTGCAGCCGCAGCCCGGCCAGGTGATCGGCAAAGCCGCCGATGGTCGGTGCGTAGGAGCGGCCGTTGTCGTTGACGACGATGACCACGGGACGCCCTGCGGTGGCGATGTTGTTCAACGCCTCCCAGCACATACCGCCGGTGAGCGCGCCGTCGCCGACGACAGCCACCACGTGGCGGTTGCGGTGCCCGTTGAGCTCGAAGGCCTTGGCCAGACCGTCCGCGTAGGACAGCGCCGAGCTGGCATGGCTGGACTCGACCCAGTCGTGCTCGCTCTCACTGCGGGCCGGATAGCCCGACAAGCCGCCCTTCATGCGCAGCGAGTCGAAGTCCTGGCTGCGCCCGGTGAGCATCTTGTGCACGTAGGCCTGGTGGCCGGTGTCGAAGATGATCGGGTCGTGTGGCGAGTCGAACACCCGGTGCAGCGCCAGCGTCAGTTCGACCACACCCAGGTTGGGGCCGAGATGCCCACCGGTTGCAGCGACCTTGTGGATCAGGAATTGCCGGATCTCCTGCGCCAGGTCACTTAGCTGCGACTGCGACAGGTGCTGCAGATCAGCGGGACCGCGGACCTGTTCAAGCATTCGTTTAGTGTACGCACGGAAGCTGGACTACCCCTCGCGTGGCGAGTAGATGTCGGGCACACCGTCGTGGTCTGTGTCGGCGGTCTCAATCTGGGCAATTCGACGGTATGCCGCATTGCGGGCCACCAGCACCCCGGCAGCCAGCAGACCTGCGAGAACCGAGCCGAGGAGCACCGCGATCTTGACGTCGTCGTCGGCGACGCTGCCGTGCCCGAACGCGAGTTCACCGATGAGCAGGGACACCGTGAAGCCGATTCCTGCGAGCAACGCCACACCGAGAACGTCGCGCCAGGCAAGGCCTTCGTCGAGGCTGGCATGGGTGAACCGGGCCAGCAGATAGGTGGTGCCCAGCACCCCGATGGGTTTGCCGAGCACCAACCCCGCGATGACGCCGAGCGTGACCGGATGTGACAGTGCCTCGCCCAGACCGGACCATCCGCCGACCGTCACGCCCGCGGCGAAGAACGCGAACACCGGTACCGCGAACCCCGCCGACACCGGCCGCATGGTGTGTTCGAACTGTTCGGCGGCCGCATGGCGGCCCAGAACGGGGACGGTGAATCCGAGCAGCACCCCGGCCACGGTGGCGTGCACCCCGCTGGCATGCACCAGCACCCAGGCCGCTACCGCCAACGGCAGCAGGATCCACCACCGCCGCACCCCGCGCTGCACTGCCAGGCCGAACAGGCCGATGGGGATCAGCGCCGCCAGCAGCGGAAGCGGTGCCAGGTGGTCGGTGTAGAAGACGGCGATCACCGTGATGGCGAGCAGGTCGTCGACCACCGCCAGGGTCAGCAGGAAGATGCGCAGCGCAGAGGGCAGATGGGTCGACAGCACGGCCAGTACGGCCAGCGCGAACGCGATGTCGGTCGCGATGGGGACCGCCCAGCCGTCAAGGTTCTCGGCATGTCCGGTGCCCAGGTTGATCGCGACGAAGATCACTGCGGGCACGACCATGCCGCCGACGGCCGCGGCGATCGGCAGCGCGGCGCGCGCCGGGTCACGCAGGTCTCCGGCGACGAACTCCCGTTTGAGTTCAACCCCGACGACGAAGAAGAAGATCGCCAGCAGGCCGTCGGCCGCCCACGCGGCCACGCTCAGGTTCAGGTGCAGTCCTTCCGGCCCGATCACCAACGCCGACAACCGGTGGTAGCCCTTGGACCATGGCGAGTTGGCCCAGATCAGCGCAGCCGCGGCGGCGAGGAGCAGCAGGATGCCGCCAACGGTCTCCTTGCGGAGGATCTCGGAGATCCGGCTGGCTTCGGCCCATGACCCGCTGCGGGTCAGCAGCCGGCGGCCGGATCGGTCTTTGCGGTTGCGCATCCTGACTCCCTGGGCAGCGTTCTACGGCGCCGACCAGTATTCCTTGATGGTCAGCGGGTCAGGACGGCCACGCACTCGACATGGTGGGTGAGCGGGAACGAGTCGAACACCCGGATCTCCTCCACCGCATAGCCGTGATTGCGATACAGACCCACGTCGCGGGCGAATGACGCTGCCTCACAACCGATATGGATGACACGCGGCACTTCGGCGGCCGCCACCTGATCGACCACCTCGCGGCCCGCGCCCGTCCGCGGCGGGTCGAGCACCGCAACGTCGGCACGCGTTCGCTGGATTGACAGCGCGCGCCGCACCGAGTCGGTGACCACCGACACCCAGGGCAGGTCGGCCAGTGCGGCCCGGGCCGACCGCGACGAACCGCGCGAGGTGTCCACGGTGACGACGTGCCCGCTCTCCCCCACCTGTTCGGCCAGCGCAGCCGCGAAAACCCCTGCGCCGCCGTACAGATCCCACGCCGTCATACCGGGTTGCAGCTGCGCCCAGCCGGCGACCAGCTCGCTGTAGAGCGCCGACGCATCACGGTGGGCCTGCCAGAACGCCGTCACCGGCACCCGCCACACCCGGTCTCCGACGCGCTGGGTGGCTTCGTAGTCGCCTTCGATCACCCGGGTGGTGTGTTTGCGTCCGTCCTTGGCCTTGGCTGCCTTGGGGTGCTCAGCGGAGGCGCGCGAGGAGACCACATGGCGCACACCGTCGGAATCTAGAGCTACGTGCAGTTGAGAGCCTGTGGGCCAACGTGATCCGGCCAGGCCGTCGAGAAGCCCGTCCTGCAGCTGGGCACAGCTCAGCTCGGTCACCAGCTCCGTACTGTGGTAGCGGTGGAACCCGACGGTGCCGTCGGCCGCGGTGTCCAGCCGCACCCTGGTCCGCCAGCCGGTGGCGCCGACCGTTCCGACAGGCTCGGCCATGGCATCCGACTCATCACACCAGTCGAAGCCTCCGAGCCGTGACAGCTGATTGGCCACCACGGCACCCTTGAGCCGCCGGGCCGCATCGGGTTCGGCGAAGGCCAGGTCGCAGCAGCCCGCGCCGTCCACGCCGGCAATCTCGCACAGCGAGTCGACCCGGTCGGGTGAGGCTTCGATGATGTCGAAAGCCTCGGCATGCCAATAAGATCCACGCTCGTCGGTGACTCGCGCCCGCACCGTCTCACCGGGCAGCGCATACCGGACGAAGATCACCCGGCCGTCGTGGCGGGCCACGCAGCTGCCGCCGTTGGCCGCCGGACCCGTGGTGAGGATCAGCTCGGTCACTCCAGGAATCCCCTGCGCGCGTCACCCGGGGCCGACTGTGGCTGCAGCTTCTTCAGCCGCTCCGACGAACTGAGCTGCCACGGAACCGATGTCACCATCACGTTGGGCATGAACAGCAGCCGGCCCTTGAGCCGCAACGCACTCTGGTTGTGCAGAACCTGTTCCCACCAGTGCCCGACGACGTACTCGGGAATGAACACCGTCACGACGGTGCGTGGCGACTCGTTGGTGACCCGTCGGACGTAATCGAGCACCGGGCGGGTGATCTCGCGGTATGGCGACGCGATGACCTTCAGCGGCACGCTGATGTCGCTGTCCTCCCACTGGTGCACCAGGGCACGGGTCTCGGCGTCGTCGACGCTGACCGTGATCGCCTCGAGCACGTCGGGACGGGTGGCCCTGGCATACGCCAACGCGCGCTTGGTCGGCAGGTGCAGCTTGGACACCAGCACCACCGCATGGTTGCGGCTGGGCAGGACGATGTCGCCCGGCTCGGCCGCGTCCTGAGCCCGCAGTTCGCGAGCCACCGTGTCGTAGTGCTTGTGGATCAGTTTCATCACGACAAACAGCGAGCCCATGGCGAGGATCGCGATCCATGCGCCGGCCAGGAACTTGGTCAGCACGACGATCACCAGCACGGTGCCGGTCGCGGTGAGGCCGATCGCGTTGATCACCCGCGACCGCATCATGTGCAGGCGCACGCTGCGGTCGGTCTCGGTGCGCAACAGGCGGGTCCAGTGCCGCACCATGCCGATCTGGCTGAACGTGAACGACACGAACACGCCGACGATGTACAGCTGGATCAGTGCGGTGACCTCGGCCCGGAACGCCACCACGAACGCGATCGCGGCGAAGGCCAGGAACAAGATGCCGTTCGAGAAGGCCAGCCGGTCACCGCGGGTGTGCAGCTGCCGCGGCAGGAACGAGTCCTGAGCCAGGATTGAGCCGAGCACCGGGAAACCGTTGAACGCGGTGTTGGCGGCCAGCACGAGGATCAGCGCCGTCACACCGGCGATCAGGTACAGACCGATCGGGAAGTTGTGGAAGACCGCATCGGCCAGCTGCGCGATGAGGGTCTTCTGGTGGTAGTCGGGCGGCGCGCCGATCAGCTGCTCCTGTGGACGCTCGGCGATCTTCACCCCGGTGGCCTTGGCCAGCATGATGATGCCCATGAGCAGGCTGACCGAGATGACGCCGAGCAGCAGCAGGGTGGTCGCCGCATTGCGCGACTTGGGTTTCTGGAACGCGGGCACACCGTTGCTGATGGCCTCGACACCGGTCAGTGCCGCCGAACCCGACGAGAACGCCCGTGCGACCAGGAACACCAGGGCGAACCCGAGCACGTCGCCGTGCTCGGAGTGCATCTCGAATCCGGCCGATTCGGCGCGCAGCGGGTGGCCCAGCACATAGATCTGGAACAGGCCCCAGCCCAGCATGATGTACATGCCGATCATGAACGCGTAGGTGGGAATGGCGAACGCGGTACCGGACTCCCGGATGCCGCGCAGGTTCAGCGACGCGAGCACCAGGATCGCGATGACGGCGATGAGCACCTTGTGCTGGGCGACGAACGGTACAGCCGACCCGATGTTGGACATGGCCGACGACATCGATACCGCCACCGTCAGCACGTAGTCGACCATCAGCGCACTGGCCACTGTCAGGCCCGCGGTGTGCCCGAGGTTGGTGGTGACCACCTCGTAGTCGCCGCCACCGGACGGATAGGCGTGCACGTTCTGGCGGTAACTGGCGATCACGATCAGCATGACGCCGCCCACGGCCAGGCCGATCCACGGCGTCAGGGAGTACGCGCTGAGCCCCGCCACCGACAGCACCAGGAAGACTTCCTCGGGCGCGTAGGCCACCGATGACAACGCGTCGGACGCGAAGACCGGCAGGGCGATCCGCTTGGGCAACAGGGTGTGGGAGAGCTTGTCGCTGCGGAACGGACGCCCGAGAACGAGCCGACGCGCTGCGGTCGAAAGCTTGGACACGAGTGCCAAGGGTAAGCCCACGACCCGAGAGCGGTAGCGTTCCCACTGCACGGGTTGAGTTACAGCTTGCTTTTCAGCCATCGGAGAGGACCGTCGCGTGCGTGTAGTCGTCATGGGATGCGGCCGAGTGGGCGCATCGCTCGCGGACAGCCTGGCCCGCATCGGGCATGAAGTCGCCGTCATCGACCGCGACAGCACCGCATTTCACCGGTTGTCCCCCGAGTTCCCCGGTGAACGGGTGCTCGGCATGGGGTTCGACCGCGATGTGTTGTTGCGCGCCGGTATCGAGGAGGCCGGCGCGTTCGCGGCGGTGTCGTCGGGCGACAACTCCAACATCATCTCGGCGCGGTTGGCCCGCGAGACCTTCGGCGTCGAGCGCGTCGTCTCCCGTATCTACGACGCCAAGCGCGCGGCGGTCTACGAGCGGCTGGGGATTCCCACCGTGGCGACCGTGCCGTGGACCACCGACCGTCTGCTCAACGTGCTCACGCGCGAGACCGAGACCACCAAGTGGCGCGATCCGTCCGGCAGCGTGGGGGTCGCCGAACTGGCCCTGCACGAGGGCTGGGCGGGCCGCAGGGTCACGTCGCTGGAGGCCGCGACCGGCGGCCGCGTGGCCTTCATATTGCGGTTCGGCAGCGGGTATCTGCCCGACGCGAAAACCGTCATCCAGGCCGGCGACGAGGTGTATCTCGCGGCGGTGTCCGGCCACATCGCCGAGGCCCTGGCCATCGCGGCGCTGCCGCCCAGTGAAGCTGCGGAGTCGGAATGAAAAGCGCCTACGACGATCATGAGGAGGGGCACCGATGAAGGTCGCCATCGCCGGTGCCGGTGCCGTCGGCCGCTCCATCGCCCGCGAACTGTTGGAGAACAATCACGACGTGACGCTGCTCGAGCGCAACCTCGAGCACATCGACGTCGACGCCATCCCGGCGGCGCACTGGCGTCTGGGTGATGCCTGTGAGATCACGGTGCTGGAGTCGCTGCAGCTCGAACAGTTCGACGTCGTGATCGCGGCCACCGGTGACGACAAGGTCAATGTGGTCCTCAGCCTGCTGGCCAAGACGGAGTTCGCGGTACCGCGCGTGGTGGCCCGCGTCAACGACCCCCGCAACGAATGGCTGTTCGACGAGAACTGGGGCGTCGACGTGGCGGTGTCGACGCCGCGGATGCTGGCCTCGCTGGTCGAAGAGGCGGTCGCCGTGGGCGATCTGGTGCGGCTGATGGAATTCCGTAAGGGCCAGGCCAACCTGGTGGAGATCACGCTGCCCGCCGACACGCCGTGGGGCGGCAAGCCGGTGAAACGGCTGAACCTCCCGCGCGACGCCTCGTTGGTCACCATCCTGCGTGGTCCACGGGTGATCGTGCCGCAATCCGACGAACCGTTGGAGGGCGGCGACGAGCTGCTGTTCGTGACCGTCAGCGAGGTCGAGGATGAGCTGAGGGCACTGCTGTTGGATCCGTCGGCGCGCTGAGCGGGAAACCGCTCAGTCGGCGCTTTCGGCGCCGTGGTGGGCGTGCAGGGCGTTGCGCGCGACGCGGATGGCCAGATAGGTCACGAGCGCAGCGGCGGCCGTCAGCGGCCAACCCATGGCGATTCGGGCGACGCCCAGCCAGCCGGTCTGGTCGGCTTGATACAGGTGCTGCTGCACCAGGAAACGTGATGCGAACACCAGCACCCAGATGACCGTGGCGATGTCGAAGGCCAGGACGGCCTTACGGACATCACGCCAGGCGCGGTCGTGGGAGTTGACCCAGCCCCAGATGTAACCGACCATCGGCCGCCGGATGAGCACCGAGACACCGAACACCACGGCCCACAACAATGATGTCCAAATGCCAAGCAGGAAAAAGCCTTTCGACTCCCCCACCACATAGGCGATGAGCGCGCTGATGCCGACGCCGAAGAAACCGGAGACTGCGGGCTGAACCGAGTCATGTCGGATCAGTCGCCAGATGAGAATGAGAGTGGCCACGCCGAGCGCCGCGCCGATGGCCGGCATCAGGCCCCACAACGTCGAAACCGGGACGAACACCACCACCGGCAGCGACGAGTAGATCAGGCCGCTGATTCCGCCCATCTGATCCAGGATGGCGCGGCCCCGGGCAGCGGTGAGCTCAGGCTCGGGCTCACTCGTGGATGGTGCGGGAGCGCTGTCGTCGCTCAAGCTCACTTCTGAATTTCGTAACGCGGGTTGTAGATCGCCTTGGTGCCGTTCTCCAGTTGACCGACGCGGCCCTGCACCCGCAGGGTGCGACCCGATTCGATACCGGGGATGCGGCGCTGGCCCAGCCAGACCAGCATCACGGTGGCGGTGCCGTCGAACAGTTCGGCCTTCACGCCGCCGGAACAACCTTTGCCATTACATTCGACGCTGCGCAGGGTGCCGACCATGGTGACCTCCTGGCCGCGCTGGCAGTTGATCGCCTTCATCGCGCCGGTGTTGGCCGCCTCGTCACTGAGCTCTTCGACGTCGAGTTGCTCTGGGTCTTCTGTCAGGCGTCGAGTTAGCCGGCGCAGATACCCTTCGGCCGTAGACATGGCCTCTCCTGACCTTTCGCGGATTCTTTGTGAATCCACCCAACCAACGCCACGGTAGACCTCTTATTGCCCGAATGCCACGCGGGCGCGGGTCGGCGCGCCGATTCTCCCAAGTACCAGGCAGGATCGTGTGATGAACGTCATTCTCGAAGGTGTCACCACGGTGCTCTTACCCGGTACCGGGTCCGATGACGACTACGTTTACCGGGCGTTTTCCGACGCTTTACATGAGGTCGGGGCGCTGCTGGTGACTCCGTCGCCTCAGCCGCACCGGCTCGTCGACGGCTATCGCGAAGCGCTCGACGACGCCGCCCGCTCGGGTCCGATCGCCGTCGGCGGGGTGTCGATCGGAGCCGTCGTGGCGACCGCCTGGGCGCTGGCCCACCCCGGCCGGGCAGTGGCCGTGCTCGCCGCATTGCCGCCGTGGACAGGCTCTCCGGAGAACGCACCGGCCGCATTGCTGGCACGGCAGTCCGCACAACTGCTACGCCGGGAGGGGTTGGCCGCCACGGTGGCGCAGATGCGGGCGTCCAGCCCGCCATGGCTGGCCGACGAGTTGACCCGGTCCTGGGTCGGGCAGTGGCCGACGCTGCCCGACGCGATGGAGGAGGCCGCGGGCCACACCGCGCCCGATTGCGCCGACCTGGAGCGACTGACGGTACCGCTGGGGGTTGTGGTGGCCACCGACGATCCCGTACACCCGGCCGAGGTCGGCTTCGAATGGGTCTCCGCGGCGCCACGGGCTGCGCTGCGCACGGTCACGCTGGAAGAGATGGGCGCGAAGACGGGTGTCGTGGGTGCGGCGTGTGTGGCCGCGCTGCAGGAGGCGTGAGGGTTCGGCCAACAGTGCCGTCCGCGAATTCGACGAAAATGTCGAAAATCCGCGCCTTCGACGACAGTTACGTCGAATTCGCGTGGGATCGCCTGCGCGACCCTAGATCGACCCGGCGCTGCCCGTTCCCATCCTGATCTACCCGCCCGTGATGGTGCGGAGCTGCTGCATGGCCGAACCCTGGGCACTGCGACGGGCCACCGGCTCGGGCTCCTGCTGCTGCAAAGGCGGCTCCTGCTGACCGGCCGCGGTCTGGGCGGCGGCGGCCTGCGCCGCGGCTGCCCGCAGTTGGGCTGCCATCGGCTCCGGCAATTCCACGGTGAGCGGGGTGCGCACCGGAAGCGGTGTCTCACCGCGCCGAATCACCGTGTCGGCCAACGCAGTACGGGCTTCGTCCGCCAGCGCGTCGATGGTGTCCGGAGCGCCGTTGACCACGCACCGCACCATCCAGCGGTACCCGTCGACCCCGATGAACCGCACGACGCCGCCGTTGCCGGCGCCGACCACCTCGCGGCCCCACCGCCCGTCCTCGATCACGACCGACGCGGCGTCCTTGCGCAGCGAGTCAGCCAGCTCGGTGGCCACTTCGCGCCACAGCCCGGGACTCTTGGGCGCCGCGTATGCCGCGATGGTGAACCGTCCGTTGGGTGTCACCACCCACACCGCGCTCGGCGCTCCGGCCTCGTTGAGTTCGACCTGTACCTGCCCACCGTCGGGCATCGGGATGAGCACCGAACCCAGGTCGAGTCGGCCCTGGGCAGCCACCGAGGGGTCATCGAAGTCCTCGACGTCGAAGGGGCCCTCGAAGTCGTCGTCATCGGTCACCGCGTCGGCGCCCGCACCCAGCTCCGCGTCGTCGGTCGCCGGGTCTTTTTCATGTTTTCCGAATGCCATCACAAACTCGCATGTCCGCCGGAGGAACCGTGGCCACCTGCACCACGGGAAGTATCGGCCAGGCCTGCCTCGTCGAACGAGGTCACCTCGACCAGTTCGGGAAGTTCTACCCGCTGCACCAGCAACTGGGCAATCCGGTCGCCGCGATTGATCGCGATGGGTGTCTCGGGGTCGAGGTTTATCAGCGAGACCTTGATCTCACCGCGGTAACCGGCGTCGATGGTGCCAGGGCTGTTGACGATCGAAAGTCCCACGCGCGCAGCCAAACCCGAACGCGGATGGACCAACCCCACCATCCCGTGCGGGATGGCCACGGCCACGCCGGTCGGAACCAGCGCGCGCTGCCCGGGTGCCAGTTGGACGTCCTGCGCGCTGTACAGGTCGACGCCCGCGTCGCCGTCGTGCGCCCGGGCGGGCATCGGGAGATCGCGGTCCAATCGGACCACCGCCAGAGAGTTGGACACGACGTCACAGATTACTCTGAGCCACGTGTCAGACACGCGCGCAACCACCCAAACCGTGCGCTACCGCGAGCGGTTGTGGGTGCCGTGGTGGTGGACTCTGCCTGCAGCGGTGCTGGCAGTGCTCATCGCCCTCGAGGTCAACCAGGCTGTTTCCGCACTGCCCAATTGGGTGTCGTTCGCGGTGCTGTTCGGCGTGGCGGGCGCGGTGTTGAGCTGGTTCAGCAAGGTCGAACTGCGCGTCGTGGCCCGGCCAGGCTCCGGCACAGAACTGTGGATCGGCGGCGCGCACCTGCCGACCAGTGCCATCGCCCGGACGGCGGAAGTGCCCCGCTCGGCCAAAACGGCCGCCCTGGGTCGTCAGCTCGACCCGGCGGCCTACGTGGTGCATCGGGCCTGGGTCGGCCCGATGGTGCTGGTGGTACTCGACGATCCGGATGACCCCACCCCGTACTGGCTGATCAGTACGCGTCATCCAGACCGCGTGCTCGCCGCGCTGCAGGACTGAGCGCGCCGCTCAGGCGGCGCAGTCCGTGCAGATCATCACGCCGTCCTTCTCACTGGCGAGGCGGCTGCGGTGGTGCACCAGGAAGCAGCTGGAGCAGGTGAACTCGTCTGCCTGCTTCGGAACCACCCGCACCGAAAGCTCTTCGCCGGAGAGATCCGCTCCCGGCAGCTCGAACGATTCGGCGGATTCGGATTCGTCGACATCGACGACAGCCGACTGTGCCTCGTTACGTCGGGCCTTCAGCTCCTCAAGTGAGTCCTCGGAGACCTCGTCGGTCTCTGTTCGCCGCGGCGCGTCGTAATCGGTAGCCATATGCGCTTTCCCCTCCCTAAACCTTGCAGCAGAGGTTTGTACCAGCGTCGAACGCATTACCCAAACGATTCGTGCCCTTATTGCCACATGTTGCAGTGTGATTTACATCACACCATTGTGCCGAGTCTGCCGCTGTGCAGGGCAACCGTGCCTTTAGAGTGCAGGGGTGGTCGCACAAATCACCGACGGCACCGCGTTCGACCGACACGGTCGACCGTTCCGTCGGCGTAACAACGTCCCCGCCATCGTGCTGTTCGCCATCTTGGCGGTGGTCTCGCTCGTGGTGTGGATCATCGCGCTCAATCGGCCCGCCGACGTCCGCGAGGCCACGGTGTGCAACCCACCGCCACCTGCCACCGATCCCGCGACTCCCAAGCTGGGTGAACAGGTGGCGAGGTCGGCGATGACCGATACCACCCCCGCGGCGCTCAGCGACACCAAGATCCGGGTGCTCAACGCCAGCGGACAGGGCGGTCAAGCCGGTGAGATCGCCGGCGAGTTGCGGGACCTGGGTTTCGCCCAGCCCGAAGCAGCCAACGATCCGATCTACACCCACACCCGACTGGAATGCCAGGGCCAGATCCGGTTCGGCCCGACGGGTCGAGCCGCCGCGGCGGCGGTCTGGCTGGTGGCGCCGTGCACCGAGTTGTTCCAGGACGAAAGACCGGACGCGACAGTCGATCTGGCGTTGGGAACGGAGTTTACCGAGCTGGCCAGCAGCGACGACATCAACGCCGTACTGGCCAGCCTGCGCCCGGACGCCACCGGGCCCGCCGATTCGGCGCTGCTGTCAAAGATCCATACCGGCGCCTGCTAGCGCGTCACGCAGTGCGGTGGCGACGCCGGGAGCCGCTGCCCCCACGCGTCCCGCGCCCGTGATGGGCGGCAACCACACCGTGGCCCCGGCCTCGGCGGCGATCAACGCCCCTGCCGCCCAGTCCCACACGTGCACGCCCTCTTCGTAGTACGCGTCGAGTTGGCCGGCGGCGACCATGCACAGATCCAGCGCGCACGAGCCGAGCCGTCGCATGTCCCTCACCGCGGGCAGGAGCTGTGCGAGCACCTCCGCCTGTCGACGCCGCTGTTCGGGGACGTAGGCGAACCCCGTGCCCACCAGGGCCATGCCCAGATCGTCGACAGCAGTGCACCGCAGCGGCGTGCTGACCCCGTCATGTAGCACGGCGGCCCCCTGGCCGAGTGCCGCCGAATACACCGATCCGGCGGCGACATTGGCGACGGCGCCCGCCACCGATCGGCCGTCGAGCTGGACAGCCACCGAAACGGCGTATGCCGGAATGCCGTAGACGAAGTTCACCGTGCCGTCGATGGGGTCGATCACCCAGCGCAGCCCGTCACTGCCGCTGCGGCCGCCCTCTTCCTCGCCGAGGATCTCGTCGTCGGGCCGCAGCACGGCAAGCCGCTCGCGCAACCATCGCTCGGTCTCGGTGTCGACGATCGTCACCGGGTCGGTCGGCGTGCTCTTAGAACGGACAGTGCGCACGTCGTCATGTGCTTGGCCCGCGTCGTCCGACTCCCCCTCTCCGAAGACCTCGATACGACGGCGTCGGACGAGTGCGGCGGCCTCGGTCGCCAACTGTTCGGCTACTCCGCGCAGGACGGCCGGGTCGGTGCTGTTGTCTGTCACCCCTCTATCGCAACACATCTTTCCGCCGAAAAGTCGCTCGCGGGATGGCGGACCGCCCGCGTGAGCGTTGGCGAGCTACTAGGGTGAGGCGCAGCGCCATTAGCCGGCCCGCCCTCCTGCCAATCGGCCCGCAACCGTCTGTCCCGCAGAGGAGCTCCCATGACCGCACCCGATATCCCCGCAGCCGAATCTGCCGTCGGCGGCTCAGCGCGCCGCGGTTTCGGCGTCGACGTGGGTGGCAGCGGCGTCAAGGGTGGCATCGTCGATCTCGACACCGGCCAGTTGATCGGCGAGCGGTTCAAGCTCGACACCCCGCAACCGTCGACGCCGGAAGCGGTCGCCAAGACCGTCGCCGCGGTGGTGCGGGAGTTCGGCTGGACCGGCAGTCTCGGGGTCACCTACCCGGGCGTGGTGACGAGCGGCGTCGTTCGCACCGCGGCCAATGTCGACAAGGGGTGGATCGGGGTCAACGCCGCAGAGGTCATCAGCGCCGAGCTGGGCGGCCAGCACGTCACTGTGCTCAACGACGCCGACGCCGCCGGCCTGGCCGAGGAACAGTTCGGTGCCGGCAAGGACAACTCCGGCGTGATCGTGCTGCTGACCTTCGGCACCGGTATCGGCTCTGCGGTGATCCACAACGGTGTGCTGTTGCCCAACACCGAGTTTGGCCACCTTGAGGTCGGCGGCAAGGAAGCCGAGCACCGGGCCGCCTCGTCGGTCAAGGAGCGCAAGGACTGGAGCTACGAACGCTGGACCGAAGAGGTCACCAAGGTGCTGACCGTCATCGAGAACGCGATCTGGCCGGATCTGTTCATCGCAGGCGGCGGTATCAGCCGCAAGGCCGACAAGTGGATTCCGCTGCTGAAGAATCGCACGCCGGTGGTTGCTGCGACGCTGCAGAACAGCGCGGGCATCGTCGGCGCCGCGATGGCCGCCGTCGCGGATGTCACAGCTACCGGTCGGTAGCTTCGCGTTTCACAGCCGGATACCGCAGGTTCACCACCGTGACGCGCGATCCGCTCCGCTGCCCGCCGGCTCAAAATTTGCCGCTCGGCACGGCGCACGCACACACTGTCGTTACAATGGTCTTCGGCGGCCGCCTACCGAATAGCGGCGAATATCCCAGCCGATACCAACGCCAACATTCGACAGCCGACGCTTTCGGTGGTGTATGCCCATGCCCACCGGATTACGAAAGACCGAAAGGGTGTACGTGGCAGCGACAAAAGCAAGCCCGGCAACCGACGAGCCGGTGAAGCGCACCGCTACCAAAACCCCCGCCAAGAAGGCCCCGGCCAAGCGGGCGGCGAAAGCAACAGCGGCCAAGGCCCCCGCCAAGAAGGCCCCGGCCAAGCGGGCGGCGAAGGGTGTTGCGACCAAGCCCGAGGACGTCAATGACGATCTCGAGGCCACCGACGATCTCGAAGCCGAGCCCGGCGACGATCTCGACGTCGATGACACCGATCTGGAACTCGACGACGACCTCGACACCGACGACGACACCGTCGAGGACGATTCCGACGAGGACGACGAAGACGAGGAAGAGGCCGAAGAGGCCACCGCGGAGGGGGCCGTTGCCAGCCCTGCTGCGCCGGCCGCCAAGCCCGCTGCCGAGGACGAGGTTGAAGAACCATCGGAGAAGGACAAGGCCTCCGGGGACTTCGTCTGGGACGAAGAGGAGTCCGAGGCCCTGCGGCAGGCCCGCAAGGACGCCGAGCTGACGGCATCGGCCGACTCGGTCCGCGCCTACCTCAAGCAGATCGGCAAGGTGGCACTGCTCAACGCCGAAGAGGAAGTCGAGCTGGCCAAGCGCATCGAGGCCGGGTTGTTCGCGACCCAGAAGATGGCCGAGTTCGCCGAGAAGGGCGAGAAGCTCACCACCCAGGTGCGTCGCGACTACCAGTGGATCTGCCGCGACGGCGACCGCGCGAAAAACCATCTCCTGGAAGCGAACCTGCGTCTGGTGGTGTCGCTGGCCAAGCGCTACACCGGCCGCGGCATGGCGTTCCTGGATCTGATCCAGGAGGGCAACCTCGGTCTGATCCGCGCCGTCGAGAAGTTCGACTACACCAAGGGCTACAAGTTCTCCACCTACGCGACGTGGTGGATCCGCCAGGCCATCACCCGCGCCATGGCCGACCAGGCCCGCACCATCCGTATCCCGGTGCACATGGTCGAGGTCATCAACAAGCTGGGCCGTATCCAGCGTGAGCTTCTGCAGGACCTGGGCCGTGAGCCCACGCCCGAAGAGCTGGCCAAGGAAATGGACATCACGCCGGAGAAGGTGCTGGAGATCCAGCAGTACGCACGTGAGCCGATCTCGCTGGACCAGACCATCGGTGACGAAGGTGATTCGCAGCTGGGCGATTTCATCGAGGACTCCGAGGCCGTCGTCGCTGTCGACGCGGTGTCGTTCACGCTGCTGCAGGATCAGTTGCAGTCGGTGCTGGAGACGCTGTCCGAGCGCGAGGCCGGCGTTGTCCGGCTGCGGTTCGGCCTCACCGACGGCCAGCCGCGCACGCTCGACGAGATCGGCCAGGTCTACGGGGTCACCCGTGAGCGCATCCGCCAGATCGAGTCCAAGACCATGAGCAAGCTGCGTCACCCCAGCCGATCCCAGGTGCTGCGCGACTACCTGGATTAGCAACGTCTACACAACGGCGGATCGGATTTTTCCGGTCCGCCGTTGTCGTTTTCCCGGCCTGCTCCCTCAATCACCTTGCCGCTCCCCGGCCTTCGCCCAACCATCAACCTAGGTTGACAATCCAAATTGATAAACCTAGGTTGGCCATATGGCGGAGCAGCCGACCACCGAACACGTCGCCGCCGCGCTCTTCGGCGACATCGCGCTGATCACCCGCCGGGTCCGGCAATTGCAGGCGCCCGGTGATCTGACCCTGCCCGAACGGGCCGCACTCGAGCGCCTCGATCGGGGCGGCCCGACGTCGGCGGCCGATCTGGCGCGGATCGAACAGATCAGCCCCCAGGCGATGGGCGTCACGCTCGGCACCCTGCAGTCCCGCGGTTTCGTGCAGCGCACGCGCGATCCGCACGACGCGCGTCGGCACATCATGTCGATCACCGCAGCGGGGTCCGAAATCCTGCAGCACAAGCGCGATGCCCGGGTCCGCCATTTCGCCCAGATCCTCGCCGAGCACTTCTCCGCCGACGAACTGCAGACCCTGGCAGCGGCGCTGCCGCTGCTCGAACGGCTGGGTCAACACATCTGAGGCCACGCCGGCGCGGGCCTCGGTCGACACCAAACCAGAAAGGACACGATCCACATGGAGTTGGGAATTCACTACATCGACTTCCTGCCGGGCGCACCGGAGAAGCTCGGGCCGACGCTGGCCCAGACCGCCGTCGCCGCCGAGCAGGCCGGCGCCACCATGTTCACCCTGGCCGACCACTTCTTCCAGATGGAGCGAATCGGCGATGCGCACGACCCGTTCCTCGAGGGCTACACCTCATTGGGTTTCCTTGCCGCCCATACCAAGACGATCACGCTGAGCATGCTCGTCACGGGCGTCACCTACCGCTATCCCGGCATTCTCGCCAAGACCATCACGACGCTCGACATCCTCTCCCAGGGCCGTACGACGCTGTCGATCGGCGCGGCCTGGTACGACCGGGAGCACCATGCGCTGGGCGTGCCCTACCCGCCGCTGCGGGAGCGGTTCGAAATGGTGGAGGAAACCCTGCAGATCTGCGCACAGATGTGGAGCGACAACGACGGCCCATTACCGCGGCAAGCACTACACCCTGGAGGAGACGATCTGCGAGCCGCAGCCGATCCGGCGCCCACCGGTACTCATCGGCGGCGACGGCGAGAAGAAGACACTGCGCCTGGTCGCGCAGTACGCCGACATCTGGAACAGCACGAGCGGCGAAACACTCAAGCACAAAACCGAAGTGTTGCAGCGGCATTGCGACGACGTCGGACGTGACTACCGCGAGATACGCAAGACCCTGGGCCTCGGGCCGGACACCGACCCGTTCGCCGACCACGTCGAATTCATGCGCGCCATGGAGTCCTACGCCGGGCTGGGCATCGAGATGGTCAACATCCCGGTGTTCCCGGGCAACCCCGACCCGGTCGGATTTGTCCGCAGGCTCGGCGACGAGATCGTGCCCGAACTGGCGTCATTGGACTGACCGAGCTGCCCTTCCGGTAGCCCGCTGAGCTGCGCGTTGAGCGTTTGTTGAGGAACGCGTCTGCACTGTTGAGCCGCCGTTGATGCCCGTCCGGATACTCATTGGCAACAGTCCGCCCGCCCAAAGGGGAAAGCCATGCAGCGCCGAGTGTCCACCTACGTATACGCCGACGACCCGATCCTGCAGGCCGGCGTGATCAGTCAATTACGGATGCGCCCGGAGATCGACGTCGTCGAATCCGGTGACCTCGCCGGTGTCGACGTCGGCATCGCGGTGGCCGACACGCTCGACGACGAGACCGTCCGCATCCTGCGCTCGCTGAAGAAGGCCGGTGTCGCACACACCATCCTGGTGATGAGCGCCATCGACGACAACACCGTGGTGACCGTCGCCGAGGTCGGGGTGAGCGGGCTGCTCCGCCGCGGCGAGGCCACGCCTGACCTCCTGGTGCGCACCATCCAGAAGGTGGCAGCGGGCGAAGGGGTCATCCCGTCGGATCTGCTCGGTCACCTCCTCGGCCAGGTGGGCCGCCTGCAGCGGCAGGTGCTGTCACCGCGTGGCCTGACCTTCACCGGGCTGTCCGACCGCGAGGTTCAGGTGTTGCGGTTGATCGCCGACGGCCACGACACCAACGAGATCGCCCGCCAGTTGTGCTACAGCCAGCGCACTGTGAAGAACGTCCTGCACGACGTCACCACCCGCCTGCAGCTGCGCAACCGCTCGCATGCCGTCGCCTACGCGGTCCGCGAAGGGCTCATCTGAACCGTGGCCGAGGAGCGCACCGATGACTGGTGACCCGAACGCCCCGAACACCCGCAAGCAGCTGACCGCCGCCCGATCGGGCAGAATCCCCTGCCTCCACAACGGGACTCACGCTCGTACACCACAACCGAATCACACGGAACGATGGGCCAGTGATACCAGAAGTCGACCATGCGCTACGCACCCTCATCGAGCGTGAGGCGGTCGACCCTGCCGAGGTCGAGGTCGAATTCGACGCGCCCACCAAGGACTGGGCCAGTCGGCGCAACGCTCCGACCATCGGGGTCTACCTCTACGACATCAGGGAGGACCTGCGTCGGCGCGAGCGCGGCCTGCTCAACCAATACGACGGCAACCGGGTGACTGCGCGGCACCTCCCGCCACGGCACTTCAAATTGTCCTATCTGGTGGCTGCCTGGACCCAGCGTCCCGAGGACGAGCACCGGCTGCTGTCCGCACTGCTCAGCTGCTTCCTGCGCCACGAGGCTCTGCCGGCCGATGTTCTCACCGGTTCCCTTGCCGCACTGGCGCTTCCGGTCCCTGTATCGGTGGCGCTACCGCCTCCGGAAGACCGGTCGTTTGCCGATGTGTGGACCGCGTTGGGCGGTGAGTTGAAGCCGTCGCTGGACGTCGTCGTCACTGCCCCGACCGACACGGGGCGCAGTTTCGCCGCCGGGCCCCCGGTCGCGCGGCCGCCGGTGTTGCATGTCGAGGCCGTCGACGATTCGGTGCCGCGCGAGACCGTGCGGCGCCGGGCCATCGGCGAGCCCGCGTTCGGCCAGGAAGCCCGCGACGGCATGCGAATCCGCAAGCGCCAACGCAAGCAGTAGGAGCCGGGGCGATGGACAGCACGCGATACCTGCTCGGCCGCGCCATGCTGGTCGAGGAGCGGATCAGTGCGCTGGTCGCCCACCGCCGCAGCCATGATCCGACACCCGATGACCCGTTCCGGGGGCTCTACCTCAGTGACGACGTCGTCGACGCACTGCTGGCGCACACCCCGTCGCCGCCGGAAGTGTCGCAGCCAGCGCGGGACGCGCTCGAAGAGCACGCCGACGCCGCCGAACGCGCAGGCACCGAATTGCGGCTGCGCCGCCTGGCCCGCTCGGCCGGGTTGGGTTCGCAGGAGGTCGAGTTCCTCATCATCTGTCAGCTGCCCGATCTCGACAGCCGATACGAACGCCTCTACGGCTATCTCAACGACGACGTGACGCGCCGGCGCGCGACCGTCGGGCTGGCGCTGGAGCTTTCGGGCCTGTCCCCCATGAACGCCGCTGCCCGCGCGATGCTAGCGCCGGGGTCGGTGCTGATCGATCAGGCGCTGGTGGTCGTCGACGATGCCGACCGGCCGTTTCTCACCCGCGCGATGCGGGTTCCAGACCGGGTGACTGCGTACCTGCTCGGTGACGACACCCCAGACGCCGCGCTGACGGACCTCCTGCTCGAACCAGATGAGCATCACTGCCCGCAATCCCGAGATATGGCAAGGGCTTTCGCCGCCGGACAGAAGTTGTGTTACCTGCGGGAATCGGTCAACGACTCCGGCGTGGCGATCGCCGCTGCGGCGCTGCGGTCGGCCGGTCACACCGTGATCTACTGTGACGCAGGCCGATTGGCTCGGTGCGCAGACGTGGAGAGCACCGTCGTCGTATTGGGGCGCGAGGCGCTGCTGACCGGTGCCAGCCTCGTGGTGTCTCCGGTGAACGCCCTCGGCGCCGCGACCACCGACATCGTGTTCCGGTTGGCGCGCATGCCGGTACCGGTGGTGTTGACCGGCACCGGCGCCTGGAACCCCGACTGGTCGGACCAGGTGCCGCTGATCGCCGAAGCCGCCCGGCTCAGTGTCGGAGAGCGCGCCGAGTTGTGGCGACGCGAACTCGGTTCGCTGGTCGACGGTATCGATGTCGATGACATCGCCGCCCAGTACGTGTTCGGGCCGCGCCAGATCACCGCCGCGATCACCGCGGGACAGGCGCTGGCCCGAGCCCGCGACGGCGCAGCGACGGGCGCAGATCTGCGCCGCGGTGCCCGGTCCCAGAACGCCGCAGGCCTCGAGCACCTGGCTCGGCGGGTCGAACCGGCGGTGGGCTGGGACGACTTGGTGCTGCCCGCCAAGACACTGAAGCAGTTGCAGGACTTGACCATTCGGGCTCGCAAACGTGAAGTGGTGTTGTCGGAGTGGCGGATGAGGCCCGGCGGCGGCCGCGGCACCGGCGTCACCGCGTTGTTCGCAGGCGACTCTGGCACCGGCAAGACCATGGCAGCCGAGGTCATCGCCGGCGATCTCGGCCTGGACCTCTACACCGTCAACCTCGCGACGGTGGTCGACAAGTACATCGGCGAAACCGAGAAGAACCTGGAGCGGATCTTCACCGAGGCGTCACGGGTGAGCGCCGTGCTGTTGTTCGACGAGGCCGACGCGATCTTCGGCAAGCGCAGCGAGGTTCGCGACGCACACGACCGGTACGCGAACATCGAAAGCGCCTATCTGCTACAGCGGATGGAGACGTTCGACGGCCTGGCGGTGCTGGCCACCAATCTCCGCGCCAATCTCGACGACGCGTTCACGCGGCGTCTCGACATGGTCGTCGACTTTCCGCTACCGGACGAGTCAGCCCGGCTGGCCCTGTGGCGACGCTGCCTGGCACCGCCGGTCCCCATCTGTGACGATCTGGAATTGTCCGGCTATGCGCAGTCATTTCCGTTGTCCGGCGGCAACATTCGATCGGCTGCCATCACGGCGGCATACCTGGCTGCCGATACCGGCACCGTCGTCTCCGCCGGACACGTCGGCGCCGCCATCCAACAGGAGTACCGCAAGTTGGGCCGGCTGTTGCCCACCCCCGAATCCGATGAGCGTCAGGAGATTCGACGATGAGTGAACATTGCTGCGAACAATGCGGCGCCGAGAACGCGCCGAACGCCCAGTTCTGCACCAAGTGCGACTTCTATCTGGGCTGGAACACCGGTGACGGATCGCTGGGCGGCGCCCCGCTCACCGCGGCGGTGCCGGTGGTACGTGAAACCCACACTCAGCGTTTCGCCGCGCCCACAGCCGATCGTTCTCGGCGTCCCGAGCCGCCGCGCATCGCCCGCCCCGGCCCGGCCTCTGGCCCTGCCACCGCGCCGACGGTGACCATCGAACACCCCGAGGTCGAGCTCGATCCGACCACTGGTGGATCCGTGGACATCCGGATCCGCAACAAGTCGGCGATCGTCGACGGCTATACCGTGGTCGCGGCCGGGGCCCCGAAATGGCTGGACCTGCAACACCCCCAGATCAGGCTGCTGACCGACGAAGAGGAGACCACCACCGTCACCCTCACGATCCGGCCCGGATTCGACGTCTACGTGCAGCGGTTCCGGCTGCTCGTGCAGGTGTGTTCGATCGAAGATCCGGCCAAACGGACCGACGCCGAGTTGATCGTGACAGTGCCCCGGGTCGGCGGGCCCATCACGATGACCTCCGAACCACAGGTGGTGCGGCTTCGCGACCAGACGAGGGGCCGGTTCCGGGTTCGGTTGGACAACACCGGAAGCAACTATCCGCAACGGTATTCCCTGTCCGGCGCCGACCCCGAGAACGTCGTCCGGTTCGCCATCCGGCCGCAGGTGGTGGAGGTGCCGCCCCGCGGCGTGATCGCCGCCGACGTGCAGTTCGACACCCCGCCGATCGATTACGGCCAGCAAGCGCCGCGCACCCTCAAGATCACCGCAGCCAGTGACCAGGTACGGGTGGAGGCTCTGGTCAACGTGGTGCAGGAACGTTCCCAGGCGCCTGCGGACAGCCCGGTGCGGCTGCGACTGGAACGGACCGTCACCCGGCTGCAGGACGCCACTTCCGCGGAGATCGCCGTCATCATCGACAACCGCCGCGGCAGCCGCGACCGCCGGCTGGTGTTCTCCGGACGCGATCCCGAGGGAGTGGTGCGGTTCGCCTTCTCGCAGCCGCAGATCTATGTCCGCGCCGGCGAACAGGCCCGGATACAGGCCAGCATTCAGGCTCCTCTGCCGCATCCCGGCCAGCAGGTCGAACGTCCGATCATGGTGGTGTGCAACGACGGCACCGACGAGAGCGAGGCGACAGGTTCACTCGTGCAGGCCGCGAGCACCTCGCCGATGACGACGGCACAATTGCGGCTGGAGCCCGAACATGTGTCGGTACGCAACCGGCGGCGCGGCCGGTTCCGCGTCACCGTGGACAACACGCGCGGGGCTCTGCCGCTGAGCGCCTGGCTGTCGGGCACCGACCCCGAGGGCGCGGTACGGTTCGCCTTCAACCCGCAACGAGTCGACGTCGCACCCGGCCAGAATGGCTTTGCAATGCTTCAGGTCTGGGCCAATCTGCCCGGTGCGGGGAAAGAGATCGCCAGAGAACTCACCGTACGGGCCGATGACGGCACGGGGTCGGTGGAGGACCACGGCCGGTTCACCCAGTCCATGTCAGAGATCCTGCCGCTGATCCGCTTGGCGGCCACTCTGCTGGGCGGGTTGTTGATGGTGCTCGGCGCTGTCCGGCCCTGGTTCCTCGGCGGTCCCACGTTCTACGCCAGCTACCTGACCGAACTTGTTGCGCTGCACAAGAACGGAAGCCTGGACAGGATGTTCGCCGCCATCGAGTCGGGTGCATCGCCGGACCACCTCACCTGGATGCAGGCCAGTCAACCCGTCGTACGTGCCGTCATACTGGTGCTCGCCGGGGTGATGCTGCTCGGAATCCTCAGTTCCCGTGGCCGCTACACGATCATCGCCGGCATCCTCGCGGTGCTGGCAGTTGTGGTCTACATCGTGTTCACCGACAGCAAGATCGATGCCAACGCATCTCCCGGATACGGAGCGATACTGGTGGTAGCGGGGGCCATCATCGGGATCATCGGTGGCTTCTGCATCAAGCGGGGCAACTCCACCTGACCGGCGTCAGCTGGAAACGATCTGCTGTACACCGGATTTCATGGCATCGCCCAGATCGCTCCACGGGATGGTGATGTCGACGATCCCTGAGCTGCTCGGGGCCACGGTGCCCTGATCGAAGAACACATGCAGGCCCGCGGTCTCGGCGGTCCAGTGGTCGAATGTCTGCTCGGTCGCCTGCAGCTTGGTTCCGTCGAAATTGGCGCCCGCGGTACTGGACGGACCGAGCTTCTTGGACTCTTGCACCAGGAGCTTGAGACCCGAATTGAGGTCGTTGAACAGCGATGACAATGTGATGACGCTGCCGCTCTGGGCGTCCACCACAACCGTGCCGACCAACGGTCGAGATGTGGCCTTGGTGGTGTCGACCGCCGCGGTGCGCAACAACCCACTCAGCACGCGCTGACCGATCCGCACCCCGCTACCGGGCCGGTCTTCCAGCCGGCCGCCAGTCAGTGAATCAGCTTGGCTCTGCAGGACTTTGTGCATCTCGTCGTTGAACACACCGGCCACGGCCGAATCGCCGCCGTCGACCTGCGGGAGCGAAACGTTGGCGTAGGTCGTGCCGAGGAACGTGTTGACCTTGTCGGTCTTGGCGGTGAACGGTGTGGTAGCCGCGCTGGAAGTCGTCGTTGTGGTGGTCGTCGTGCTCGCCGTGGTGGAGGACCCGTTGTCGGTACCGTCGGGTCCGCCACCGCCGCCCGGTGTGCCTTGGGTGCCGGCGGATGCGTCGGCCGTGCTCATCGCCGTGGTGGCAGCGGCGCTCGCCGTGGTGGTCGCCGAAGGAAGTTGGGTCAGTGACGTGGTCTTGCTGGCTGGATCCCACCACACCGAGCGCACCGCGTAGACGGCCACGACAATGAGCACGATGGCGCCCACAGCCGCCACCAAGATCCTTCCACCGCTGAACATTACGGGTCACCCTCCGTCAGAACTGGATACTCGTCACGCGCCATTCGTTGTTCGTCTTGGTGGCGGTAACCCACGCGGTGTGCCTGATCTGGTCGATGAGCCGATTGTCCGACGTTGCGACGGTCTGCGCGACCACGACCACCCGGTGCATGAGAGTGTCGGAGTTCGGCGGGGTTTCGTCGCCGAGAAAGTACACCTTCGCCGTGATCGCGGCACCGTCGGCAGCCCATTGTTTCCACTGCGAACCGGGGCCGGGCGTCGACTGCCCGCCCTGGCCGGCAAGGTCGCCGGACATGTACACGGCAGCGCGCTGATAGGCCACGTCCGGGGACGCGTCCTTGGTCGGGTCCCAGGTGAACATCGTGGTGAGCGCGTTGGAGATGACGGTGTCCGGGTTACTGAGGTCGGCCTCCGCAGCGGTGCTGATCGGTGCCACATCTGACCGACACCCCGTGACCGGGGCCATGACTACGATGACCAGGCAAACCACCAGGGAGACAACGGTTCTCATGACAGTCGCCGCGCCTTGGACTCAGGATAGAAATCGGCCACCACGACACCGCGAGCGGGATCCGCGTGGATCATCTGGCCATTGCCTATGGCGATACCGACATGCGACGGTCGGCCGTGCTGATCCCACCCGCTGAAGACCAGGTCGCCCGGCTGGACCTGCGTCAGCGGTATCTCGTTTCCGACGCTCCACTGCTCATCGGCGGTGCGGGGCAGTACCTGCTTCCCGCCGGAGCCGTGCGCCACCGCGTAGTAGGTCAGCCCGCTGCTGTCGAATCCATCGTTGGTGGGCCCGTCGACACTGCCGCCGCCCCACACCCACTTCTTGCCCTTGAACTGAGTGGCCGCATCGACCGTGGTGGTCGGGCCGCCCGAGATCGACACCGTCTGCGCCGGCAATCCCCCGAGACCCGGGGTGCCTTCGAATGCCTTGGCGCGCTGCATGATCTTGGCCACATACGGCTGGGTCTGCGTGGTGTAGTCGCCCCCGGAGGGCATGCCCCCGGCCCGCTGCACCGCGCCGAACCCGGCGTTGTACGAGGCCAGTGCCAACGCGACCGGATCACCCGCGATGGATCCGTTGGCGATTCCCGCGGCGCATTCCCGGTAGTTCTCACACATCAGCGCGCCCTGCGACATCACGGCGTCGGGAATGCTGTTCACGTCGGGCGGAGGGCCGCTGTTGTCGTAGTCCTTGCCCCACGTCTGCCACGTCGCAGGCATGAACTGCGCGGGACCCTGGGCCCCCGTCGAAGAGACGGGGGCGCTCGGGCCGTAGCGGAATCCGTTCTCCGCCTCCAGTTGCGCGGCGAGGATCGGCGCTTTGATGCCTTCGCACATCGCGCCGGCCTTGACGATCCAGGGCACGAATACCGGTGGCACCAATCCCGGTTTGAGTACGACACCGGTCTGGCAGTTGGCAGCAGCCGAGGCTTGTTGACCGGTGGACGGATTCGTCGGCGGTGGAGGGCTGTTCAGGATGAACGACGGGTCGATGGCGTGCCCATGGGTGAGCCGGCCGCCCTCCCAGTACTCGAAATGCAGATGTGGACCGGTGGATTGCCCGTTGTTGCCGATGTTGGCGATGTGCTCACCTTCCCGCACCGACTGACCCTGACGTACCAGGACTCCGTCGGGGAACATGTGCCCGTATACGGTTGACACCAGGCCGGTGCGGGTTTGCGAGTCGATCACGATCCATTGTCCGAAGCCGCTGGCCGGGCCCGCTGCGGAGACGGTGCCGTCCATCGCCGCAAAGATGTTGGTTCCGACACTGCCGGCCAGGTCGATCCCCTGGTGCATACTGTTGCCACGGGGACCGAAACCTGATGTCTCGGTGTAGGTTCCGTCGGCCACCGGCTTGCCGCTGGCCGCGCACGCATCAGCCGCCCACGCCGGGTTCGCCGGGGTCACCAGTACCGCGACGACGCTCACGCACAGCGCGACCAGAACCGCGCGCCTCGGGATCGTGAACAGGCCCGTCATGGTCAATCTTTCGTCGTGTCAACGAGTTCAGCGCAAGCGAGTGCCCGCACTGTGCAGTGTCGCGCCACGATCAGCAGTTCGTCACGACCCGAGCCTGCGGTGTGCCCGTTCGGTCCCTCAGAACTGCCCCACCGGCGCAGGACCATCGCACCGATGGCCGTCGCGGTGTCCACCTGCAGCACGAACAATGAAGGGGCCGTACGCATACCCGGCTCGAGGAGTTGGCATGGGAGAGCGACGCGTCGTCGGCGCCCTCGTCGCGCTGTTGGCTGCGATCATGTTCGTGGTCGGCGGCTGCGGGGGCAACGGAGCCAAACCGATCGGATCTGATTCCGACGAGCCGGCACCGCCCGAGGCGCAAGACGCGATCGTCAAGGGCCTGCAGACGATGTTCACTTGGTATCCAGCCCGCGACGCCTCACCGCGCGACGCCTACGTGCGGGCACTGCCCTATCTCGGCCAGAAGTTGCAGGACGGCAAAGACAACACGATCGACCGCGGTAACAGTGTCTGGTGGCAGGAGTGGAAGGCCAAGCGCGCCGAGGTCAGTGCCACCGCACTGCTGGTGGCGGGCGAACATCCGGCCGATCAACCCGACACGGTGGAACGCGCCGTCCTGCTGACGCAGACCGTCAAAACGCCAGACGGCCAGGTGCTCGAGACGGATCCGATGCTCATCGAAAGCGTTGTCGCCAAAAAGAACCCTCAGGGCTGGCGCGTCGAGACCATCAATTTCTTCAAGACGAACCAGTTCCGCACGCCTGACTGCCCGCAGGGCCAGTCTCATCAGCCTGCGCCGAACGGACCGTGCGCGCCCAATCCCCCGCCGCCCATCCAGTGCCCTGACGGCACCGCGGTGCCGCCCGATCAGACCTGCCCGACACCGGTCACGGGGCCAGGCACGACGACCACGAAGACGACCCACCAGTGCCCCGATGGCAGCACGATTCCGGCCGACCAGGCCTGCCCGACCAACCCTGGCACGACATCGCAGCCACCCAAGGAATGCCCGGATGGCACAACGGTTCCCGCTGAGCAAACGTGCCCCACACCGGTAACCAAGCAATGCCCGGGAGGCACCTCCGTGACGGGCACCCAGACTTGCCCGCCGCCCACCACGTGCGGCGATGGCAGCACGGTGTACTCGCCGACCACTTGTCCGTCACCGACCACCTGCGGCAACGGCAGCACCGTCTACGCCCCCACCACGTGCCCGTCACCGACCACGTGCGGCAACGGGAGCACGGTGTATCCACCGACCACATGCCCGTCACCGACCACCTGCAGCGACGGCAGCACCGTCTACGCCCCCACCACGTGCCCGCCGCCTCCGGTCAAGTGTGCGGACGGTTCGACAGCGCCCGCCGGCCAGACGTGCGCGCCGGTCAAATGCCCCGACGGCACCTCGGTACCCAACGGGCAGACCTGCCCGCCGGTGAATTGTCCCAACGGCACCTCGGTACCCAACGGTCAGACGTGTCCGCCGGTGGTTATCGAGCAACCGGCAAACGCACCGGCATACACGTGTTCGACCGGTGGCGCATTCGGGCCATTCTGCTCGTGCCCGCAACCCTGGATTTACTCCGGTAACCCCGATGGCTCGAATGGCAAATGTGTGCCTGCGGGGTCGGGGCCGGTCGTCCATTTCGCACCGACCGTCGGGGGCTGGCGTCAAATTGTCGTCCCACCTGGCCGCGACGTCCGTATGAGACCGATCATTCAGTCCGATACCGGGCCAGATCCATGCCTGACGGGTGTGCCGACGATGTGCCTTATTCGACCGATGCGGTAGTCAGTCCTGACAGTCGAGATCGATCGGGCGGTTGAAGGGATCGATTGCGGCCGAATGGGAATCGGCCGCTGAGTGTCGCGTCGCCTCTTCGTTGTCATGGATCGACTGGAGATGTTCCTGAAGTGCGCTCATCCCGCACCCGGTGAAATCGACGCGGTGCGTGGTGGTTCCGTCGTAAGTGTGGAAGCGCCGAGCGTGCTCGCGCTCATGCGGGGCCAGCACGTCGCGGAGAAATGCCCGGACCCTGCGCTGTTGGCATTCGGTCAGGCCGTCGGGAACGTCGGGCATCGTGATCGTCACGTTGGCGTGATACGCCACGCTGAACGTTCCGACGGCGTGCACACATGGATCGTCGTCGAGGCATTCGGTGCATCCGGTGGCGCGTTTGACCGACTTCGGCGCCCATTTCGAGATGCCGCCGTCATATTCGGCGGTGGTATCTCCGTGTAGCGACACATTGGGCCCGCCACCGTGCACGCTCGGGCTCGGCCGGTGCGGTTCTGTGAGCAGTCGGCACACTGCCGCGTTGCCGGCCGCGCGCTGCAGGTCGGTCACGAGCCCGGCCCGGGTACACGCAGGCGCCCGGATGAGGAGCGTCGGCGACGGCGCCATCCGCCACGGTTGGATGTCGCGCTTGCTGGACACCGCGCGGGTCGCCCGTTGCCGGCCCACCGCGGCTACCCGTCGATTGCGCCTCATCGGTCCAGTGGACGCTCCCCGCGGCGCCGTGTCCAGATGCCGACGTGGCCCGCGTGCGAAAAAGTTCCGGGTGTGGTCTGGCGCACAGGCCTCGCGATGGCATACCATTTTGCAATACAGAATCATATTTTGCAATGCAGAACGGATGCCGGATGCGCAACAACTCTTCGTCACTACGACGGGCCCTGAGCCTGCTCGATCTGGTGGCGGCCACCGCGGGCCGCGACCAGGGGGCCAGCCTCACTGAGCTGGCCACCGGCATCGAGTCGACGAAGAGCACCGTGCTGCGACTGCTGGCGCCGCTGGTGGAGACCCAACTGGTCCGCCAGGATGCCGACGGCACCTACCGGATCGGCATGGGCGTCCTCAGCCTGGCCGGCGCCTATCTCGCCGATCTCGACATCCGGACCGCCGCCCAGCCCGTGCTGCGCGAATTGGCCGACGCCACCGGTCACGCCGCTCATCTCCTCGTCTACAGCGAGGGTCGGGTGACCTACGTCGACAAGGTCACCGGCAAGTCCCCGATTCAGATGGCTTCGCGCATCGGCGACACCGGCACGGCCTACTCAACGGCCAGTGGAAAAGCAATGCTGGCGTATCTCGACGAGGACGAGGTGCGGCACGTCATCGAACTCGGTATGCCTGCCAAGACCCCGTCGACCATCACCGACGGCCAGCAGCTGCGCGACCATCTTGCCGTCGTCCGCAAACAGGGCTACGCCTACGACGATCTGGAGAACGAGGACGGAATCCGTTGCGTCGCAGCCCCGGTGTTCAACCACACCGGGGGTGTCGCAGCAGCCGTCAGCGTATCGGGACCCGCCGAGGCGGTCTGGAACAACCGCGACGCCTACACCGCCCTCGTCGTCGACGGTGCACGACGCATATCCGCCCAACTCGGGTACCGGGGAGGTGACCGGAGCTCCTGACCACCTCCCTCCCCCGCCAATCCACCCCGCACAGAAAGACATCCATGAAGCTCACACGTTCACTGCGCAAGGTCGTCGCGTTATGCGCTGCCGCGGCAGTCATTCCCGCGGCAGCAGCCTGCACCCCGATGCCGGCAGGCGGTGGCGCGGCAGCCGCCGACTCGACGCTCAAACATGTGCTGGCTGCAGGCACCTTGAAGGTGGCGTCGTGCCTGTCGTTCACGCCGTTCGGCTTCACCAACTCCGACGGCAAGCCAGACGGCTACGACGTCGACATCGCCAACGAACTGGCCAAGGACATGGGCGTCAAGCTTGAGGTCGTCGACACCACCTCGTCGAACCGCATCCCCAATCTGCAGACCAACAAGGTCGACGTCGTGTTCTGCAACTTCACGCGGACGCTGGACCGGGCCAAGGAGATCTCTTTCACCAACCCCTATGTTGTGGCCACCGAGGGTCTGCTGGTGCGGACCGGAAACGGCGTCAACTCCCTGGAGGACATGAAGGGCCGCACCATCGCCGTGGTCAAGGGCAGCACCAACGCCGACGTTCTGCGGGAGCGAGGTATCGACGTCAATGTCGCCGAGTTCGACAGCTCGCAGGCTGCGGTACTGGCCGTCAAGCAGGGGCAGGCCGACGCGATGGTGGAGGACTCCAACTTCCTGCAATACCAAGCCAAGCTCAATCCAGGCCTGACCGTGGTCACCAGCAAGCTGGTTCCCCTGGAATACAACGCCTTTGGCGTCAAGCAGGGCGATCAGGTGTGGGTCGACTACCTGAACCTGTTCCTGTTCGAGCTGAACACGTCGGGCAAGAACCTCGAGCTGTACCGCAAGTGGTTCGGCGCCGACCCACGCTTCCCGCTGCAACCGGCATTCTGAGATCGGCGGTCGGAGAACAATGATCGAATATCAATGGCGGACGGTTCTGGCTTTCTGGCCCGACTATCTGCACGCCGCGGTACTCGCGTTGGAGATCACCATCGCCGGGTTCATCCTGGCGTTCGTGATTGCCGCGGTGGCGGCCCTGGCCCGCAACTCCTCCTCGAAGCTGTTGCGGTTCGTTGCGACCTGCTACGTCGAGGCGATCCGAAACACGCCGGTCCTGCTGCAGATCTTCATCGTCTACTTCGCGATGCCGAGCTTCGGCATCCGGCTCTCGGCGGTGACGGCAGGCACCATCGCGCTGGGCATCAACGTGGGCGCCTATCTGACCGAGGTGTTGCGTGCCGGCATGTCATCGGTGGGCAAGGGACAGCTGGAGGCCGCGCAGATCCTCGGGTTGTCGACGCCGACGGTGCTGCTGAACATCGTTGCCCCGCAAGCACTCCGCAACGTGTACCCGGCGCTGGTGAACAACCTCATCCAGGTACTGCTCGGCACGTCACTGCTGTCGACCATCGCCGTGCCCGAGATCACCGGTGTCGCGACGGTCGTCAACGCCCGCACCCTGTTGTTCGTTCAGGTCTTCGGCATAGCGGTGGCGCTGTATCTGGTGCTGAGCTATGGACTGTCAGCGGTGGCGACGCTCATCGAACGGTTGGGCTTCAAGGCCCCCGCACCCAGTGGTGCGCGTAAACGGCGGGCGCTTCGGCTGATCGGGGCACGGCCATGAACCTCGGTCTGATCTGGCACAGTCTGCCGTTCCTGTGGTCAGGGTTCCTCATCACACTGGCCCTCGCAGCGGTGTCGATCGCGGGCTCGACGCTGCTGGGCCTGGCCGTGGCGGCGGTACGAACCTCGCGGCTGCCGGTGCTACCCATCGTCGCGCGCGGCTACGTCGAGATTTTCCGCGGCTCGCCCATCCCCATCACCCTACTGTTCGTATACTTCGGGGCTGCACTGTATCTCGGCTACAGCGTCAATCTGTTCGTGGCCGCTGCGGTGGGGCTCAGCGTGTACCACAGCGCCTTCGTGGCCGAGATCATCCGCTCCGGGATCGAGGCCGTGCCGGTCGGCCAACACGAAGCCGCCCAGATCCTGGGCCTCAAACCGGCCCAGACGTTCCGGTGGGTGGTCCTGCCGCAGACCGTCAAGATCGTGCTCCCGCCCATGGTCGGCCAGTACATTTCGCTGATCAAGGACACCTCCATCGCGTCCATCATCGGGCTGGCGGAGATGATGAAAGTCGGCCAGTCCATCGTCGACCGCACCAGCGACCCGGTGTCGATCTACCTCGCGGTCGCCGTCTTCTACTTCATCGTGTGCTACCCGCTGTCGGTGTGGGTCACCCGGACCCAACGAAAGGCCATCTAGACATGACAACCTCGACGCTGACCGACAACACGATCGGCCGCAACATCCAGTTGTCCAGTGTCACCAAGAGTTTCGGTGACCTGCAAGTGCTGCGCGACATCACGCTCGACGTCGCCGACGGCGAGGTCGTCGTCCTCATCGGCGCATCCGGCTCGGGCAAGAGCACACTGCTGCGCATCATGAGCGGTCTGGAAACGGCAACCACCGGCGAGGTCGTGGTCGGTGGAGTACCCATGCACGACCCCAAACGTGCCCCGGAGATCCGCGGGCACGTCGGCATGGTGTTCCAGCAGTTCAACCTGTTTCCCCACCTCGACGCCATCGGCAACGTCACGCTGGCGCTGCGCAAGGTGTACAAGATGTCCAAAGAGCAGGCCAACACCAAGGGCATGGAGGTGCTGGCCCGGGTCGGCATGGATGAACGCGCACACCACTATCCGAGCCAACTCTCCGGCGGCCAGCAGCAACGCGTGGCGATCGCCCGCGCGCTTGCGGTCAATCCGCGCATCATCTTCTTCGACGAGGCCACCTCGGCGCTCGACCCCGAACTGGTCGGCGAGGTCACCAACGTCATGCGCAGCCTGGCCGCCGACGGCATGACCATGGTGGTGGTGACCCACGAGATGGGCTTTGCCCGACGCACCGCCGACCGTGTGGTCTTCATGGCCGACGGGGTCATCGCCGAGCAGGGTGTACCCGAAGAGCTCTTCGGAAACCCGCAACACCCCAGGACCATCCAGTTCCTGAGTCGTATCGCCGAGGCGTAGCGGGGTTTGTTGTGGCAGGTCCGGCGGCTCTGCGTCCGCCGATACCCGCCACGTGTCCGGGGCTTTCACTATGGAGTTGTCAAGGTACGTTCGAGAGCTTGGCTACGCGGCGGTGGGCATCGAGGTCAGGGTGCGTCGTGCATGCGAGCGCAGGTGTGGCGGTTCGGGTCCGGTCCGGTCATACGGGGGGATGAACCAAGGATGGCGATCGGGACCGAGATAGACCTGCCAGCCGCTGTGGTGGATCATGGTGTGGTGACAGCGGCAGAACAGCACGCCGTTGTCGACACACGTGGATCCGCCTGTGCCCCACGGGTTTATATGGTGGGCATCGCACCAGGACACGGGTCTGCCGCAGCCCGGAAACGCGCATCCGCGGTCGCGTATCCCCAAGGCTTTGCGGATGTGCGGTGGGAACAGCCGCTCACTGCGCCCCACATCCAGCGGTGCACCGTCCTGGTCAACCAGGACGGTGCCCATCGTGCTGTCACACGAGACGAGTTCGGCGGTAACAGTGCTGATCGGCCCGGTGAACCCGAGCATGTCCACACCCTGCTCCTCACCGGCCTCCATCGCGGCGGTCGCGGGACGAATCAGGGTGACATGCGGCAATACACCACCGGAGGTGGGACGCCCGGAACCGGACAGGTAGGTGCGCACCAACTGCCCGAACGCATCGGCGCGACGTTTGTCCGTCGAGCGGGGATCAGGTGACCCGTCCGGCAGCGGGACCGGCCGGCACAACGGATCCAATGCGGCGAACAGTTCTTCCCCGGTGAGCGCATCCAGATCCAGGGTCGCCGCGACCCTCCCTTCGTCGTTCTGGTACAAGGTCATCTCGTTGAGGTCAGCGTTGTCCGCGACCGGCACCACCTCCTCACCTTGGGATGATTGGGCTGCGGTTTGCGCGATCGCGACCTCCCGGGCCTTCTTGCTCACCCCCGACGGAGTGGTCTGAATCATCAACGTGCGCACCACTTGTGCCCGCTCCCCGTCGGACAACTCCACTCGGGCGCCCACCCGAGCGACACCCTTACCGACCGCATCCACGAACTCGATCCCGAGTGCCCCGAGGCGATGCTGCCGGGTCAGCGCGGGCAGGGTGTACGCGGCGCGCCCCACCCGGGCGGCTTGATACGCCGCCGCGGGGGCCACCCCGAGCGCGGTCAGCAACTGCGCCCCCGAACGCAGACGCTTGCGCGTCGGGATCCCGGCACGCTCAGCGGCGGCGACCGCTTGGGCGATCACGTAGTCGCACACGTTGCCCAACCTGACCGCGGCGGCCAGCACAGCCAGCAGCCGCCCGTCGTCAACCACCCGGCGTGGACTGTCCAAAAGGTGAAACAACGTGCGCACAACGTCATCCTCGGGTGCAGGCGACGGGGTGAGCTCATCGATCAACGCATTGATAAAGATGTCGAAATGGGCGGCATCCATAACAGGTACCCAAGCTTTCACGACGAGTGCACACATGCAGAGCACGCGTGACGGGTCGAACAACCAAATCAGCTCCGACCGGTTCCCGAGCGTCCCAGGAACCCGCCGAGCCGGCAGTGACGTGGCGCGGGCGAAGCTCTCACGCGCCCTTTCGGGGAGAGAACTTCTCTTCGAACTTATGTTCTACAGTACACCCCCGGCTGCGATTTGTCGAACACATTTTCGAATTGATGTCGATGACGCGGTGCCGGTTCTGGTCTCGTAGTCGTCGGCGTCGTTCATGAACTGTGCGACCTCCGCAGACCCACCAGATGGGATTCGCCCGCCGCATGTCCGACCGCGTGGTCTTATGGCCGACGGGTCCCTCGACACCGAGATTGACGCCAGGGTCGTGAAATCGCCGCTTGGATTCAAGCGGTGGCTGCAACGAATGTGGATGGGTCTGAGAGTAGTCGGTCGAGTTCTTCGGCGGGGGTGC
>NZ_MVHF01000033.1 GCF_002086485.1 Mycobacterium aquaticum
CCGACCTCGGGCCCGGCCACCCGCCACCACTGACGAGATCCGTTGCACTGACCCCCACACGATTCCGCAACAGCCCGAAAATGAGCGAAAAAACGCGAATAACTGGCCACTCGGCCGCGGCTGAGCGGTGACGCCGCGGCGAGGCCACCAACGATCGCATCGGAATTTCCGATTCAAATTCACTGAAAAGGATGTTTTACAGCTGCGCGGACGCGGGTCAGTGTGGGGGCCATCACATCGAGAGAAGGATGATCGTGGAAACCGAACCAAGACTGGCAGCCGCGGGTGATCGGGAGACCGCCCAGGCTGATCGTGAGGTCAAGCACCTCAAGAAGACGCTGGGCCGGCTCGACATCGTGTTCTTGATCGTCGCCGCGGTGGTGTCGATCGAGACGCTCGGACAGGTATCCGGATTCGGCGCGGAAACCTTCACCTGGGCCCTGGTGCTTGCGGTGTTCTTCCTGGTGCCATACGGCCTCGTGTTCGCCGAGACCGGCGGCGCGTTCACCGGTGAGGGCGGTGTATATATCTGGTGCCGCAAGGCTTTCGGTCGCCCGGTGGCGGCCATCGCGTCGCTGCTGACCTGGGTCACCCAGCCCGTCTGGGTCGGTGGCTCGATGGCGTTCATCGCCTCGGAGACCTGGAGCACCTACGTCACGCCGTTCGAGCACGGCACGGTCACCGACTACGTGTTCAAGCTGGTGTTCATCTGGCTCACCGTGCTCGCCGCGATCATCAGTCTCAAACACGGCAAGTGGATTCCGAACGTCGGCGCCATCCTCAAGATCGCCTTCCTGGTCATCTTCTTGGTGACCACCGCGATCTACGCCTCGCGGAACGGCGTCGCGGGCCTGTCCGTCAGTGACTTCAGCCCGACGGTCGCCGGCATGCTAGGCGTGACACCGCTGCTGCTGTTCTCCTACCTGGGTTTCGAATCGGGCAACAGTGCGGCAGGCGAGATGAAGAACCCCGCCCGGGACGTACCGATCTCGATCGCCCGGTCGGCAGGCATCGCCGCGGCCGCCTACCTGCTGCCGATCTTCGCCATCCTCGTCGTGCTGCCGAAAGATGACATCACCGGCATCGGTGGGTTGATGGAAGCGGTCGCGAAGGTGTTCAGTGTGTACGGCTCGGCCGCGCCGGCGATGCTCACGGTCACCGGCGTCATCTTCGCGATGATCCTGATGACCCAGGGTTCGGCCTGGATGATCATCAGCGACCGCATGCAGGCCATGGCCGCGGCCGACGGCGCGTTCTTCGGCGGGTTCTTCGGCCGATTCCACCCGCAGCTGGGCACGCCCGTGCGCGTCAACCTGCTCTCTGGTGTCGTGGCGACCGTGTTCTGCCTGGTCGCGATGCAGGTCACCGGGTCCTCGGCGTCGATCTTCGGTGTGGTGCTGAGCATCTCGATCTCGACCTTCCTGCTCAGCTACGTCATCTCGATTCCGGCCGCGGTGCGGCTGCGCACCAGGTTTCCCGACGTGGCACGGCCGTTCCGGGTGCCGACCGGCAACACGGGCTTCCGCATCCTGGGCGGGTTGTGCTTCCTGTGGGTCGCGCTGGGGTCGTGGGTGGCCGTCTTCCCCGGCACTCTGGAGAGCCTGTTCGGTATCGATTACGACTTCGAGAAGACGTGGGGCGTCAGCCAGCTGACCTTCGAGGTCTTCACGCTGGGCACTCTGGTGGTGCTGGGCGTCCTCGGCGCGGTGGGTTACCTGCGGGCCCGGGCGGTGCGCGCCGAACGCCCGGACACGACGCCACTCGAAGCGCCGGACGACATCTTGACCTGAGCCGAGACGGACCGCGCGTGCCCGCCGCTTATTTACTAGACAGATCTACCTAGTAAATGAGAGCATGTCCGCCATGACGAAGCGGGGCCGCCCGGGTGGGCAAGCGCGGCGTCGGCTGCTGGACGCGGCGGCGCGTCGGTTCTACGCCGACGGCATCGCGGCGACGGGTATCGACGTGGTCACGGCCGACGCGGGCGTGGCAAAAATGAGCCTCTACAACAACTTTGCGTCCAAGGCGGAGTTGGTGGCGAGCTATCTCGAAGAGCGACACGCAGAATGGCTCGGCCTGTACGCGCGGCGCCGCGCGCACGCCGTGACTGCCGAAGACAAGGTGCTGGCCGTGTTCGACGCCTACGCCGACCACGCCGAAATGGGCTATGAGCACGGCTTCCGGGGATGCGGCCTGCTCAACGCCGCCGCCGAATTGCCCGTCGGCGATCCCGGCCGCGATGCAGTGCGCCGCCACAAGGAGGAAGTGGAACAGATCCTGCGCAGCGAGCTCGTCGCCATCTGCGGCGAACATGCCGCAGACGGTGTCGCCGAGCACATGTCGTTCCTGTTGGAGGGATCGATCGCACGCGCCGGACTGGAAGGCCGATCGGACCGGATCGCGCACGCCCGCGCCTTGGCCGCCGCATTGATGGCAGCCCTGTGACACCGCGGACCGTAGGGATGGTGGCCATCGTCGTCGCGTCGTTGCTGTGGGGAACCACCGGTACGGCGTCGGCCCTGGCGCCGTCGGTCGGCGCCGTGACAGTCGGGGCGGCGGCGATGGGCGTCGGCGGTCTGCTGCAGATCGTCTTCAGCCGGCGCGCGCTATATCGGGACCGCGCAGTGCTTTCGGCGCGGTACCGGCTGGTGACGTTCGGGGGCGCGTGTGTCGCCGTGTATCCGTTGGCGTTCTACAGCTCGATGCGCATCGGTGGCGTCGCGTTGGGGTGTGTCGTGTCGCTGGCGTCGGCGCCGTTGGCATCAGCGGTGATAGAGCGGCTCTGTGACGGGCGTGCTCTCACGAGGCAGTGGGCACTCGCGTGCGGGTTCGGCATCGGCGGCAGCGTGTTGCTCAGCCTGTCGCGGCATTCCGACTCGGGCGGCGCGCACTCGGCGACGCTGGGCGTTGTGCTCGGGCTGGCGGCGGGCGGCTCGTACGCCGGCTACTCCTGGGCCATGCGTCGGCTCATGGACGACGGGACAAGCCGCGGGGCTTCGGCCGCAGCGGTTTTGGGCCTCGGCGGCATTCTTCTGATGCCGGTGTTCGTGGCGACCGCGGGCAGCGCCGTCGTGACGTATCCGGGCATCGTTGTGATCGCGTATCTGGCGGTGTTGCCGATGTTCTTGGGATACGTCCTCTTCAGTTATGGGCTGGCGCGGGTCGGCGCCACCTCGGCGACCACCGTCACTCTCGTCGAACCGGCCGCGGCGACCGTGCTTTCGGTGGTGATCCTGCACGAAACCGTCGGCGCCGTCGGCTGGGTCGGTGTCGCGCTGATCGCGGCGGCGCTCGTCGTGCTGACCTTGCCCGGCGTCTCGCCGCGGTCCGGGCGCGCCGCGAATAAACTCGGCAGACAACCCCACGACGCTGTAGGGAGTCCCCGATGCGCCGACGTCCCGACGTCACGCTGACCCAGCTGCGGTACTTCGTCAAGGCCGCCACGTATTCGTCGATGACCAAGGCCGCCGACGAACTGCACATCGCGCAGTCGGCGGTGTCGGCCGCGATCAGCCAGCTTGAGCAGCAGATCGGGACGCAGTTGTTCATCCGGCACCGCGCCCGCGGCCTGGCCCTGACCGCCGCCGGGGAAGAGATGCTGCGTGACACCCGCGCACTGCTGGCACATCTCGACGAGGTGCTCGACAACGCCAGCGGCCGGGTCGACCAGGTGCACGGAACGGTCCGGCTGGCGTGCTTCGTGACCTTGACGCCGTTCGTACTGCCCCGGCTGTTGTCCGACCTCGGTGCCCGCCATCCCGAGCTGGAGGTCGAGGTCGTCGAGACGTCGGCGGATGCGATCCGCACCGTGCTGCGCAACGGCACCGCGGAGCTCGCGCTGACCTATGACCTTGCACTCGGAACCGGCGTGGACGTCGAATCTCTTGGTGTGGCAGCGCCGTACGTGGCGCTGCCGGCCGAACACCGGCTGGCCAAACGGAAATCGATCCGGCTGACAGAGCTGACCGACGAGCCGATGGTCTTGCTCGATCTCCCGGACAGCCGTGACTATTTCGAGTCGCTTCTCGCCAAAGCCGGTGTGACACCACGTATTCGGTACCGCTCGGCCAGCTACGAGGCGGTCCGCGGTTTGGTCGCACGCGGACACGGGTTTTCGATCCTCAACCAGATCCCGGCGCACCGCGGAACCTACGACGGCGGCGCGGTGAGTACTGTCGCCATCCGCGACGACCTCCCTGGGCTGCCCATCGTCCTGGCCCGGCTGCAGTCGGTTCGCAGCACCGCTCGTGCACGTGCCGTGGCCGAGGCCGCGCGGGCCATCTTCGCCGATCGCCGTGCCGCAGGTGATGCGGAGAGTGGTTAGAGGTCACTCGTGACGCTGTTTTGAGGTTGCGGCCATCCGCAGGCCGGGTGGCTCCGAACCACTGAGGCAACCGTCTCTGGGGAGGTGTCGTGGGAATCGTGCACAGCAGCGTGGTGGACTCGCCTCGCGAAGAGGTGTTCGCGTGGCATGAGCGCCCCGGCGCGATACACCGACTGATGCCGCCGTGGCAGCCGTTGAACGTCGTATCGGAGGCCACGTCGTTGGCCGACGGCCGGGCAGTGCTCGGCTTGCCCGGCGGCCTGCGGTGGATTGCGCAGCATCAACCGGGGTCCTATGACCGGCCTGCGCGGTTCGTCGACGCACTGGCCCGGGACGGGTGGCGGTCGCTTCCGGCGAGTCTGATCGGCTCGTGGCGGCACGAGCACCTCTTCGAGGCCGTCGACGCCGGGCGCACCCGCGTGATCGACCATGTCGACACCGCTGTTCCGGGAAGCTTGCTGCGACCGACGTTTCTGTACCGGCACAGCCAGCTTGCCGAAGACCTGGCCGGCCACCGGTGGTCCCATGAACACGGCCGGCGGCCGGGCACTGTCGCGGTGACCGGCTCGAGCGGCTTGGTGGGGACCGCACTGTCGGCGTTTCTGTCGACCGGTGGTTACCGGGTGATCCGGCTGGTCCGCGGCCAACCCCGCAGTGACTTCGAACGCCGTTGGCAGCCGGACGCGCCCGACTCCCATCTGCTCGATGACGTCGATGCCGTTGTGCACCTGGCGGGGAGCTCCATCGCCGGCCGGTTCACCGATGCTCACAAGCGGTCAGTCCGGGAGAGCCGGATCGACCCGACCCGGCGGCTTGCGCAGTGCGCGGCGGCCGCGATCAACGGTCCCTCGACGTTCGTGTGCGCATCGGCGATCGGCTTCTACGGATACGACCGCGGTGATGCCGAGCTGGACGAAGCCGCGACACCGGGCGGCGGGTTTCTCGCCGATGTGGTCGCCGACTGGGAAGCCGCCACGGCACCGGCAACGGCGGCCGGGTTGCGGGTGGTCAACGTGCGTACCGGCATCGTGCAGACCCCGCGCGGCGGAACGCTGCGGTTGATGCGTCCGTTGTTCGCGGCGGGTCTGGGTGGCCGGTTGGGGAGTGGCAGGCAGTGGTTGTCGTGGATCGACGTCGATGACCTCGTCGACGTCTATCACCGTGCGCTGGTCGATCCTGCGCTGTCGGGTTCAGTGAATGCGGTTGCGCCGCAACCGGTTCGCAATGCCGAGTACACCGCCACCCTGGCGCACGCTCTGCATCGACCGGCGGTGTTGCCGGTGCCCGATCTGGGGCCGGCCCTGCTGCTCGGCGAGCAGGGCGCACGCGAGCTGGCCGCGGCAAGTCAGCGGGTGGTGCCGATCCGGTTGCTCGAGGCCGGACACCGCTTCCGCAGGCCGTCTCTCGAGCAGTGTCTGCGCTATCAACTCGGGAACATCGCTGAGGAACACACGTGATCAGGATGCAGCGCCAGGTGACCGCTGGCTGCCCGCCGGAGGTGGCCTTTGCCTACCTTGCCGATTTCACCACGACAGAACAGTGGGATCCCGGGACGGTCCGCACTGAACGACTCTCCGGTGACGGCGGCAGAGGAACTCGCTACGCCAACACTTCCCCCTTCGCGGGGCGCACGAGCGATCTCGTGTACGAGGTGACTGCTCTCACGCCGGGTGAGTCCATCGAACTGCGCGGCGAAAACGCCTCCGTCGTCGCCCATGACACGATCACCGTCGCTGGCCGGCCGAACGGATGCTTGGTGACATACCAGGTGGCATTCGCCTTCGCTGGGTGGCTGCGCTGGGTGGAACCACTGTTGCGATTCGCAGTCGCCGACCTGCTCGACAAGGGTGCGCGAGGCCTCGATCGTGAACTGGCGCGGTTGCATTCGCTCGGCACGGGGTGAGCGCTCGGCGGTCTGCTGTCCGAGGGCCGCAAAACGAGTTGCCGGTCGGCGCCTGGGATGCGGATTCTGATGGTGTGGACATGCATCCCAACCAGCTGACGATCACCACGGACATGGTGCGCATTCTGGTGGGCGAGCAGTTTCCCCAATGGCGCGGTCTACCGATTGAACAGATCGCTTCCTCGGGCACCGTCAACGCGTTGTTCCGAATCGGTGAGCGGCTCGCCGCTCGATTTCCGCTGGAATCAGAAGACGCCACCGTGGTCCGGCAGCGTTGGTGCTCCGAAGCCGAGGCGGCTCGGCTGCTCGTTGGCCGAACTCGGTTCAGCACGCCGGAGCCGATCGCACTCGGGCAGCCCGGTGCGGGCTATCCGCTTCCGTGGTCGGTGCAGACCTGGGTGCCCGGTTCGGTCGCCCGCGGTGACGAGCCGGGCCGCTCACAGCTGCTGGCGCGGGACCTGGCCGAGTTCATCGCCGGTGTGCGCACCATCGGCACCGACGGCAAGACCTTCGACGGAGTGGGCCGCGGTGGTGACCTGACCTCGCACGACGAGTGGATCAACCGGTGCCTTCATGAGAGTGAACGACTCTTCGACGTCGCACCGTTTCGTCGGATCTGGGCTGAACTGCGGTCTTTGCCGCGCGAGTCGCCCGACGTGATGACACACGGCGACCTCATTCCCGGCAACGTTGTGGTCGACCACAGGCGACGGCTCGTCGGGATCATCGACGTCGGCGGACTGGGGCCGGCCGACCCCGCTCTCGACCTGGTGTGTGCCTGGCACTTGTTCGACGAGCCGGCACGACGTGTCCTACGCGGCACCCTGAACTGCGATGACCTGGAGTGGGAACGCGGAAAAGCGTGGGCATTTCAGCAGGCGATGGGTCTGGTGTGGTACTACGAGCGCAGCAATCCGTCGATCAGTGAAATGGGTCGACGCACCCTGCATCGCATCGCCACCGACTGATCTCCTGATCAGCGATGATGCGGCCGCGCTCACGTCTCAACGGATATCGCGATCTCGTTGCGTCGCAGGCACGCCAGCGTCCACGGCGGATCGTAGAACCAGGCACTGGGCTCACCGACTGGCGCAAACCCATAGTCGCGCAAGGTTTCTCGAAGCTGACGGGTTTTCTCGGCCGTTCTCGATGGTCCGCGATCACCGCTGAAGCGCAGCACCGCAACGGTTTCCGGGGCCAGCTCGACAAGCGAGACGCGCTCATCATCAGGGGCGGGCAACGATTGCAGTGTAGACCCGGCCGGAAGGTAGAACCGGATCACCCAGCTCTGCTGCTCACTGCCCTGCTGCCCGACGGGCATGGTCATGGCGATCGGTTCCCGCTGCTGGTTGGCGCCGAAGATGTAGCGCGCCAGGCGCCGGAACCCCGCGCTGCGGGCCGCTTCCTCGTTCGCGAGTACGTGTGTCTGGGCCGCGATACGAGGGCCGTACTGCCGGATTTCCACGCCTGGCACCAACGGGCGCGCGGTATGCGGCGGCTCCTCGACACCGAGCCGGATGCCTACCGCCGACCCGGCTACCTCCAGCACGCGGGTCGCAGCCGTCTGTATCTGGGTCAACATGGCGAGTCCTTCCGATGCCGCCGTTTCACGAGAGTCCGATCGTCCCGGCGCAATACCGCCACACCTGTTCGAGTGCGGTCTCGGTGTAGCGGGTCGTCGGCAGATAGTGGATGGGCCGCATGCGGCGGTCATGCCAGAACTGTCCCGAGGGTGGTGTCGGCGTCGTCGCGGTGAGCCAAACCGCGGTGTCGGCGGCCTGCTCCGGCGTGCGCAGGATCGGTCGGAACAGGCGGCGAAACCCGGGCAACGCCTGCGTGAGACCTGGGGTGTCGGCCCAGCCCGGATGCATTGAGGCGACCGTCACTGATCGCCCGGCCCAGCGTTGGGCCAGCAGCGGCAACAGGGCGACCTGGATGCGCTTGCTGCGGGCGTATGCGGTGGCGCCGTGGTAGGTGCCGGTTTGATACTCGATGTCGTCGGCATCCAGAGACTGGGTGTACATCCCTCCCGAGGAGACCAACACCACCCTCGGATCTGGTGCGGCGGCCAGCAGAGGTAGCAGAAGTTCGGTCAGCAGCAGCGGTCCCAGTACGTGGGTGGCCAGGCACAGTTCATGCCCGTCGGCACTGTCGGTCCGCTGCGCGGGCAGCACACCCGCGTTGTGGATCACCGCGTCGATGCGGCTGTGGCGGCCGCTCAGGTCGGCGGCGAACGCCCGTATATCGGAGAATGCGGACACATCGCAGCGTTCGACGACGAGGTCGGCGTCGGGATCGGCTGCCGAGAGGTCGCGCCGGGCGGCCTCGCCGCGGGAACGGTCGCGAACAGTCATGAGCACGGTGGCGCCGCGCGCGGCGAGGCCCGCGGCAATCGCCCGTCCGATACCGGAGTTGGCACCCGTGACCAGGACCGTGGCGCCGGCCAGGTTCTCGCCACCGGAATCGGGCGTTGGCCAGAACCGCTGTCGAAACCCGATGCCCACCCGTGAATAGCCAAGGGCGATCGTCCGGTCGAGCAGTTCGTCAACTACAGCAGAGGTTGTCATCGACAGTGATTCGGCGCGCGCACCTACCCGGATGGGTCATCCGGCGCGAAATCAGGTCAACGGGATGGTGACGACCGGGCTGCCTGTCGGCTGGGTAGACCCGGCGCCGGGTTCGACCGTGACCGCAACCGCGGCCGCCGAATTCAGTGCCGGGATGACCTCACCGCCTGGGGGCGGCATGGTGTCGGCGCTCATGGTGCCTGCCGATCTCGACGGCCCGGACGCGGGGATGAACCACATCTGATACACGTGCCCCTGCGGGGGTGGCGGCACATTCGTCATGGACACGACCACGGCGTTGGCCTGAGCCGAGGCGCTCAAAGTGATGGTGCCGCCTGCGACCGCGGCTGTGGTGGTGCGGGTGTCGGGGTAAGCGAGGACCTGAGCGACCGATGGCACGCCGGTGGGCTCGTGGGTGGACCGCAGCACGACGACGCCGGCGACGGCGATCACGACGGCAGCGGCGGCTGCCACCGCTACCCGCGCGACCAACCGGCGTCTGCGCGCACGGTGTCGAGCCAGATCGTCGCCGCCGCCACGCTGTGGTTGTTCCTGGACAGCTCGCAGTAAGGACTCGCGCAGACGAGCAGGTGGCGTGAGCGCGTCGCCGGCAGTGACCAGCGCCATCGTCTCCTGAGTGTCGGCAACGATGCGCGCGAACGCGTCGGCCGTGGCTGCGCCTGCGGTGGCCAGTCGGTGGGCGATCTCGGCGCGCTCCGCTTCGGACACGGCACCCAGCGCGTACGGGTAGGCAAGGTCGAGGAGTTCGTCGTCGGTGTGGTTGTCAGCCATCGGAACCCACCCCCAGACAGTTCTTCAGCCGGATCAGCCCGTCGCGGATGCGGGTCTTGATGGCGGGGAGCCCGGAGCCGAGGAGTTCGGCGACCTCGCGGTAGGTGTGGCCCCCGTAATAGGCCAGCGCGATCGCCTCCCGCTGGGTGTCGGTCAACGTGTCGAGGCAGTCGACGACTTGCTGCTCGTCCAACCTCTGACCGACCTCGTCGGCGACGACGTCGTGCTCGCGCCCCAACTGGCTGGCACCGTACGCGTGGTTGCGATCGCTGGCCGATTGTTCGGAGCGCACCCGGTCGACGCTGCGGCGCTGGGTCAGAGTCAGCAGCCAGCCGATCGGGCTGGCGAGCGCCGGGTCGTACTCGCGCGCCGCCGAGGTCCACACCTGCAGGTAAACCTCTTGGGAGACCTCCTCGGCCAGTGCCGGATTGCGGAGGATCCGGGAGGACAGACCGAAAACCCGTGCGCAGGTCATGTCGTAGAACTCGGTGAAGGCATCGCGATCTCCGGCTGCGATCGCGCCGAGTCGGCGGGCCAGCTCAGTTGCGTCGGCGGCGCGCGCGCCGGACGTCGACTCTGCCGCGCGGTCACCCGTACCGCGGTCACGACCGCGGGGGAGGTCCATGCCGGGATTTTTGCACAGACCGGGCCGTCGAGGGGGATCGTGCCCTTATCCAGCGTCATGGTGACCATCACCGGATGCGCGGTCAAGCACGAATTGGTGGACGTCGAGGTACCCCGAGGCGAAGCCGGCTTGGGAGTACGCGAGGTAAAACCCCCACATGCGCCGAAAGATCTCGTCGAAACCCAGCGCTTCGGCGCTGCTCGTGCGAGAGGTGAACCGTTGCAGCCACAGTCGCAACGTGTGTGCGTAATGCGAACCGAACGAATACCGATCGACAACCCGAAGCCCGGTGCGGCTTGCGACGATCTGCTCGAGCAGATCCACCGATGGCAGGAATCCGCCGGGAAAGATGTACTTGTGAATCCACGTGTAGGTGTTGCGGGTCGCGCGCATCCGGTGATCAGGCATTGTGATGGCCTGCAATGCGATTCGGCCGTCGTCAGCGAGCAGCCGGTCGAGGGTGTACAGGTAGGTCGGTAGATAGCGGTGACCGACGGCCTCGATCATCTCGACCGAGACGATCGCGTCGTAGGTGCCCCGCACGTCGCGGTAGTCGCACAACGCAACGGTGACCTCGCTCGACAGGCCGGCGGCGGCGATGCGATTGCGAGCCAGAAGCTGCTGTTCACGTGACAGCGTGATCGTGTGAACCCGGGCACCCCGCTGTGCGGCCCGGATCGCCAATTCTCCCCAGCCCGTGCCGATTTCGAGAAGTCGCGTGCCTGCTGCGACAGCGGCTCCATCGAGCAGGCGGTCGATCTTGCGCTGTTGCGCCTCGCCGAGGTCCTGCCATGTCGGTGTGGCATCGGCGCCCGTGAACAACGCTGACGAGTACGTCATGGAGTCGTCGAGGAACAGGCTGAAGAACTCGTTGGACAGGTCGTAATGATGGGCGATGTTCGCGCGGGCGTCGCCGGGTGCGCCGTATTGACTGTGAGGCACCCGCGGCAGGAACACACGGCGCAAGCGGTGCAGTGGCGCCGGCACGAGAGTATCGATGCGACCGGCCAATACCGTCAGAACGTCCGTGAGATCTGGGGATGACCAGTCACCGGCCATGTAGGACTCCCCGAAACCGATCAGACCGCCCGCGGCCAGGCGGGCGAAGAAATGATCGGGGCGGTGCAACACCATCCGCGGCGACGCGGCGTCCGCGACGGATGCTGTGTCCGAATAGTCCACCCGGATGGGCAGATCGCGGGTGGCGCTTCGGAACAATGCTTCTGCGATGGACGCGCCGAACCGGGCGCGTGGGCCACGGGGGACCCTGGAGAGCTCACGCCAGCGCGTCGGATCCTCTTGCCGGGCGGGGATGATGCCGGTCTGGTCGAGTGCCATCAGATCCTCTCCTGAGGTCGAGCGACAACGGGCAGGCCGCGCGCCCAGAGGCGCACGCCCTGCCACCGGATACGCAGCGCCACCAACAGCGGAGCCAACGGAACAGCCACCAATGCCCGCAGCACGGTGGCGGTGTCGGCGGCATGAACCGCACCGGTCATCGTGGCGCTGAAAACGGTGGAGCCGGCGGGGTCACGCAAGTGGACGGCAACATGGAGCTGCCGGTCCGGTTCCGGAACGTGCAGGTGGTAGTTGCCCGTTACCGCGTTGAACGGAGAAACGTAGAAATCCTTGGCCACAATGGCATTACCGTGCGGATCGGTGCGCACCAGGTACCGGTGTCGACCTCCGTAGGTGTTGTGCACCTCGGCCACGACGCAGGCCACTGCCCCGGCGCGGTCATGGCACCAATACAGCGTGAGCGGGTTGAACACGAAGCCGAGAACACGCGCGTTGGTGAGCATCAGAACCCGGCCCCCGCGCACGGAAATTCCATGCTCTGCCAGGTATGCATCGATGTTGGTGCGCAGTCTGTACTGCGGCTCCCCGGCGTGGTCAGCGGACCTGAACTGGGCGAACGGCCGCAACAGCCCCGGCAGCTGAGGCAGCTCGTCGAGGTCGACCAGCCAGCTGTAACTGTGGTAGCCGAATTCGTGATGGATCGGCCGCCGGCGGACGTGCCGGATGCGAGTTCGAACGATCCGCGGCGACGTCACACCGCGCTCCCGACCGGGCGGCGAAGCTGTGGCCCAGGACCGGACCAGCTGCCCTGGAGCCGCTGCGCGGCAAGGACGCCCGAGCGGGCACCGTCCTCGTGGAAGCCCCATCCGTGATACGCGCCTGCGAATGCGATCCGGCGATCGCCCAACTCGGGCAGGCGTCGTTGTGCGGCAACGAAATTCGGTGTGTACTGCGGGTGTTCGTACACCATGGCGGCGTGCACTGCATCGGGATCGACTCTGCCGCCGTCGCCGAGGGTCACCAGGAACCGTCGATCCGTCGCGTCGAGGCGCTGCAGTCGGCTGAGGTCGTAGCTGACCAGAACCCGGTCCGGGGATGAGGCGCAGTCCGGCAGCCGATAGTTCCATGACGCTCGGGCCCGGTGGCGCGTCGGCAACACCGACGTATCGGTATGCAGCACAGTGTGGTTCACGGAATAGGTCAACGCACCGAGAATCTCCGTCTCGGCTGCGGTGGGCCGGTCGAGAACGGCCAGGGCCTGGTCTGGATGGGTCGCGATGACGGCTGCATCGAACTGGTCGACCCGGCCCGCGTCGTCGCGGACCACCACCCCTGTCGCGGTGCGAGCCACGCTGCGCACCGGAACGCCAGTGCGGACGGTGTGCAGCCGCGCGGTGATCGCGTCCACGTACCGAGCTGAGCCGCCGGTCACGGTACGCCATGTCGGCGATCCGAATACCGTCAGCATCCCGTGGTGATCAAGGAACCGCAACAGGTATCCGAGCGGGTAGTCGAGTGCGATGTTCGGGGGACACGACCACACCGCGGCGACCAACGGCACCATGAAATGTGCTGTGAAATAACGGGAAAACCGCGCAGAGGTGAGGAATTCGCCGAGGGTGCGGCAGCTGCGGTCATCCAGTGCGAGTTCGGTGCGGGCCAGTCGGTGAAAGCGCGTCACCTCCGCGAGCATCCTCAGATAGCACAGCCGAACCACCGCGGACGGTTGCGCCAACAACCCGCTGGGTCCTTTGGCCCCGGCGTACTGCAGACCGCAGCCGTCACACCGGACGGACATCGACATGTCCGATTCCTGAGACTGCACGCCGAGCTCATCGAACAGCTTCAGCAGAGTCGGGTAGGTGCGGTCGTTGAAGACGATGAATCCCGAGTCGACCGCAACCGTGGATGCTTCATCGCGGCCGGTCGGCAGCCGATGGGTGTGCGCGTGTCCACCACAGCGCGGCTGCGCCTCGAACAGCGTGACCTCGGCGTCTCGGGCCAGGACCCACGCGGCGGTCAAGCCGGACACACCACTGCCGATGACAGCGATCCGCCGGACGAGCGATGTCTCCTCTTGTCGATTCACACCAGAGGTTCGTCGCTGCGCGGCACCTGGATGGGTGTGGTGCCGCGGAGAGTGCTCAGAGTGCTTCGGTGGCCTTGGGATCGTTTGGCCGGCAGAGGTTCTCGGGGCTGAGGATGCGAGCCAAGGTCTCCTCGTCGAGCAGCGCCGAGCGTCGCACCAGCTCAGGGATCGACGCGCCGGTGGCGATGGCCTCGGCGACGAGCGCGGTGGCCGCCTCGTAGCCGAGCACAGGATTGAGCGCTGTGGCGATGCTGGCCGACCGCAGCACGGTGTCACGCATGTGCTCGGCATTGGCGGTGATGCCCTGGATGCACCGTGTGCCGAGGACGTCGACGGCGGCCGTGAGGTGGTTGAGCGAGGACAGCAGGGCCCGGGCGATGATGGGCTCGAAGGCGTTGAGCTGCAACTGCCCGGCCTCGGCGGCCATGGTGACCGTGAGGTCGTTGCCGATGACCTCGAACGCGACCTGGTTGACGACTTCCGGGATCACCGGGTTGACCTTGCCCGGCATGATGCTCGAACCGGCTTGCACGGCAGGCAGGTTGATCTCGCCCAGCCCGGCCCGGGGGCCTGAGGACAGCAGCCGCAGATCGTTGCAGATCTTCGACAGCTTCACCGCGGCCCGCTTGGTTACACCGGAGAGCTGCACGAAGGCCCCGACGTCGGAGGTCGCCTCGACCAGGTTCCCGGCAGTGCTCAGCGGCAAGCCGGTGAGCACGCGCAGCCGCTCACAGACCAGCGCGGCGTACTGCGGATGGGTATTGAGGCCGGTACCGATGGCTGTGCCACCCAGGTTGATCTCGGCGATGAGCGCCAAGGCCTCTTCGAGCCGGTCGGCGTCTTCACCGATGGTGATGGCGTACGCGCCGAACTCCTGGCCGAGCGTCATCGGCACGGCGTCCTGCAACTGAGTGCGACCGAGCTTGAGCATGTCGGCGAATTCGATCGATTTGGCGGTGCAGCGCTCGGCGAGCCCGCGCAATGCCTGTTCGAGGGACCGCGCAGCCATCCCGAGGGCGACTTTGACCGCGGTGGGGTAGACGTCGTTGGTGCTCTGCCCGAGGTTGACGTGCTCGAGCGGATGAAGGTGGCGATACTCGCCCCGCTGGTGACCGAGGATTTCCAGCGCGCGGTTGGCGATCACCTCGTTGGCGTTCATGTTTGTCGACGTTCCGGCGCCGCCCTGGATCTGGTCCACGACGAACTGGTCGTGCAGGGCCCCACCGCGGATCTCGATGCACGCCGCGATGATGGCCTGGGCGATTCCGTCGTCGAGCTGCCCGAGCTGTAGATTCGCCTCGGCCGCAGCCTGTTTCACCGCAGCCAGAGCCACCACCAGATCAGGGTTTTGCGAGATCGGCACGCCGCTGATGGGGAAGTTCTCCAGCGCGCGGGCGGTGTGCACGCCGTAGTAGACGTCGGCGGGGACATCCTTGTCGCCGAGTAGGTCGTGCTCAGTGCGGGTCGGGGTGGGCATGGTTCATCTTCCAACGAGCAGCCGGTGACGGATGGCGGTTTGGCCGGCGGCATCGATAACAGTGCCCGCCAGGGCGAGCGCGCCTTGCGCGATGGCCGCTTCGGCAGCCGGAGTGATGGTGGCAGCGGCGAACTCTGGTTGATGGTTGACCGCGGGCAGTGAGTCAATACCGATATACGGATGGATGGCGGGCAGCGTCTGCGACACGTTGCCCATGTCGGTGGACGCCCGCGCCATCATCGTGTCGGGCCCGGTCGCGAACCGCCGGCCCGCGGCGGTCGCGCGGCGCTCGTAGCAGGCGAGCAGCTCATCGTCGGTCCGGAACTCCGCGTACGGCTTGGATTCCGGGGTCACCGTGAGCTCGGCACCGGAGGCCAGGGCACCGGCTTCGAAGCAGCGCATCACCTTGGGCTCGATCTCGGCCAACTGCGCGAGCGTTTCGGCGCGCACGTACCACCGGCCCTCGGTGAGTTCGGCGATCGCGTTCGGGGCCTCGCCACCCCGGGTCATCATGCCGTGCACCCGTACCGACGACGGTAGTTGTTGACGCAGCAGCCCGATCGCGACCTGGGCGATGGTGAACGCATCGGCCGCGTTGATACCGCGTTCCGGGTAGGCGGCAGCGTGCGACGACTTGCCCTGATAGGCGATATGGCTGTGCGACACGGCAAATGGCCGAGCCCGCGCCACGTCGACCGGGCCGGGATGGACCATCGCGGCGGCGTGCAACCCGTCGAAGCCGTTGCGTTCCAGCAGTTCGATCTTGCCGCCGCCGCCCTCTTCGGCCGGGGTGCCGATCACCGACAGGGTCAGGCCCAGATCGTCGACGACGGGCGCGAGGGCCAGTGCCGCGCCGACGGTGATCGCGGAGATCAGGTTGTGCCCGCAGGCATGGCCGAGCCCGGGCAGTGCGTCGTATTCGGCGCATAGGGCGATGTGCAGGTCGCCGTTGCCGATCCGCGCCGCGAACGCGGTGTCCAGGCCGCAGTACTTCTCGGTGACGTCAAACCCGTTGTCCGCCAACGGCCCGGCGACACGTCCGGCGGAGCGGACCTCTTCCCAGGCGGCTTCGGGATGGTCGTAGAGGTCGCGGGACAGTTCGACCAGCCCGGCGTGGGCTGCGGCGACACCCTTGGCGACGGCGGCGTCGACGGTGGTCACTGGTCCCCCGGGACTCCGTAGGACGGTGCCTGTGTCGGGTCGACGCCACGTATCCGATAGTCGTTTTTCTGCGGCCGCCATAGCGCCCACAATGCGGCCAGATCACCGATGGGATCGTCGGAGTGATCGACCCGAAGGTCGGTCACGGGCCACGGGACATCTTCCACCACAAGCATTCCGGCGGAGTGCACCGGGCCGGCCTCGCCGCCGGCGGCCAGTGCCGCGCGCAGCCCGTCGAGCAGCCTGTCCTCGAAGGCCGCGGCGGTGCTGGTGGCGTAGCCGCCCAGCAATTCGGCGATCACCTTGGTGTCGGCGAGCAGGTTGCCCGCCGCCACGGCCTGATCACCCTCGAGGTGGGTGTGCACGCCGAGGCTGTTGGGCCCGGAGTGCACGGCGGTGTTGCCGTTGGCATCGACGACGGTCACCTGCCGGTAATCGGGGAACTTCTCTTGTGCCAGTGCGGCTTTGAGGGCGGCCTCGGCATCGAGTCCCCCGGCGAGCGAATCGAGCACGAGCGTCCCGAGGGCCGGGTTGGTGACGTTCTGCGACGCGACCACCCCAACCCCGGCCCGGGTGTGGGCGCAGCGCGATGCGACCGCGGGGCTCGACGACGAGATCACGATGCCGAAGGCGCCGGTGCCGGGATCGCGGGCGACAAGGGAGAACGTCATTTCGCCTCCCCGGAGATCACCGCGGTGGCGTCGATCTCCACGAGCCACTCGGGGCGGGCCAGAGCCTCGACCACCAAGCCCGTCGACACCGGGAAGACGCCCTTGAGCCAGCGGCCCATGACCCGGTACACGGTTTCGCGGTAGCGAATGTCGGTGAGGTACACGGTGACCTTGACGATGTCGCGCAGCGAGCTGCCTGCCTCATCGAGGAGCATCGCGATGTTGCTCATCGCTTTCTCGGTCTGCGCTTCGACGTCGCCGATGCCCACCGATTCCCGGGTTTCGAGATCCTGGCCGATCTGCCCGCGCAGGTAGACCACCCCGCCGGCGACGACGGCCTGGCACAGGTCATTGTCGAGGTTCTGTTCGGGATAGGTGTCCTTGGTGTTGAACGGCCGGATCCGAGTGTGGGTCGGTGTTGTGGTGTCGTTCATGACCACTGTCCTCTTTCCTCTTCAGGTCTGGTTGGCGGCTTTGTAGGCGAGGTAGTTGCGCTGGATCGCGATCTGGTCGGCGAGGTACTTGGCGTCGTGCCAGACGCCCCAGATGAAGCTGGAACCGCGCCGCGATTGCCACGGAAGTCCCAGGAAGTACACGCCGGGCTCCGTGGAGACGCCGCGCTGGTGTTTCGGTTTACCGTTCTCGTCGAACGCGTCGACCTGCAGCCAGCCGTAGTCGAACGCGAAGCCGACGGCCCAGATGATCGACGTGATCCCGGCGGCGGCGAAATCCAGCTCGAGCGTCGGATGGGTCATGCATTCCGGGTCGGGACCGAGAATCCGGGCCTGCGGTTCCTCGGGCAGGTCGAGACCGTTGCGGGCCACGTAGGCGTCGGCCTCGTCGAGCATCGACAGGTAGTTCGCGTCGCCGGCTTCGATGTTGTCCCGCAGATCGGGGGCGAAGCGCATGACACCGTTTTCGAACGCTCCGGCCATCCCCACCAGCGTGATCCCGCTGGCGGCCAGCGACCGGAAATCGACGGTGTGCCCGCCGCGCGCGCCGCTGACGGCGATGGTGACATGCTCGGCTCCGCGTGGCGGTGCGGCCATGTCCCACTTGCCGAGAACTCCGAGCCACCAGCAGAAGTCGCGGTTGCGGTAGCTGCGGGGCGGCCGGTCGTGCGGCCCGACGGCGAGGTAGACCTGCCGGCCAGACTGCTGCAATTCGTCGGCGATCTGCACACCTGACGATCCGGCGCCGATGACCAGTACGGCACCGTCCGGAAGCTGCTGGGGATTGTGATAGGCGCTCGAATGAATCTGGTGGATACCGGCGCTCTGGGGAACGACCGGCGGGATGACGGGCTTCTGGAACGCGCCGGTGGCCGCCACGACGTAGCGGGCCTCGATGGTGCCGTCGGAGGTCTGGGCGGTGAAGCCGGGCCTGCCGTCGTTCTTGCGGACCGATGTCACCTCGACGCCGGTGCGGATGGGCGCGTCGATCTTCTCGGCGTAGGAGACGAGATAGTCGGCGACCTGTTCCTTGCCGGCGAACCCGTCGGGGTCGATGTTGAATTCCTGGCCCGGGAAGCGGTCATGCCACGCGGGCCCGTTGGCCACCAGGGAGTCCCATCGCCAGGACCGCCAGCGCTCGGCAACCCGGTCACGCTCGACGACGAGGTGCGGAACGCCCTGCAAACCGAGGTGCTCGCTCATCGCGATACCGGCTTGACCCGCGCCGACGACGAGAACCTCGGTCTCTTGGCTCGACATCCCAACCTCCACTGCTCGGACAGAATCGCTCGTTGGAAACCATGATTCAGCCGCGCGCTGTATCTGTACAGCGCATATATTCGATCTAATTCATCTGAAAAAACGATCTGCAGCGTGGCAGCGGGGTTCGTGCGCGGGTAACGGTTCACCGGCCCGTCACCACGCGTTCGACGTGGCGCACAGCGCCGGGGCACGGTTTGGACCACCATCTTCAGGTGTGGGCACGAGACGTTTGACAGCACCCGGCGAGACCCCCGATACCGGGATCCCGACGGCGGTGGCCGCCGGCATGACGATGGCCGAGCAGTACGACTGGCATCAGGACTATCTTCGCAGGCACCGGGTGTCGCGACGGAACTTTCTGCGAGGCTCGGCAGCACTGGCGGCTGTCGCCGGTCTTGGTGCCTCTCCGTTCGGTCACCGCGCCTACGCCGCCGACGCACCGCTGACGGTGGCCAACCGCCGGGTGGGCTACGGCTCCGACGCGGCCAGTCAACTACGGTTCGCCGCACAGCTGTCGCGCAGTCCGGGCGGGTTGAAGGTCTTCGTCGATCACGGCCCCACGCCGGCGCTGGGGGCGACGGCCGAGGCAGAGGTCCGCAATTTGGTGACGCAGATTCCCGACAGCCGTGGGGGAGTGCTCGCCGCCGAGCAGTTCTACGCCCATGTGCCCGTCGACGGCTTGCCTGGACGAGCACCGCACTTCTATCGGTGGCGCACCGAAGACGGTTTCGTCAGCGACGTCCTGTCCGCGTCGACGGCCATGCCCAGCGCCCGCGATGCGCAGGTGCCATTCAGATTCACCATGATGGGCGACCAGGGGACCGACGACACCCCGGCGCTGCCACCGGGTCTGAAACCCGGCGATTACGACGACCAGTACTACAAGCCGGACAATGACCCGACCGTCGGACACACCGCCAACGTGTTGAACCAGATCGTCGCGTCTCGGCCGGATTTCCATGTGCTGGCCGGGGATATCGCCTACGCCGACCCGTCGGGTGCGGGTAAGCCGGGTACGTTCGTTCCCTCGGGTGGGGGCAACCCGCCGTCGGGATTCGACAAGTTCAATCCCTTCGTGTGGGACGTCTACTTCGGGTCGATCGAGCGCAGTGCCGCGACGACGCCGTGGATGTTCGCCACCGGCAATCACGACATGGAAGCCAGCTACCCGGTGCACGGGTACGCCGGCCACCTGGCCCGGCTCGATTTTCCGGGCAACGGCCCCAAGGCCTGCCCTTCGGTGTACTCGTTCGTGTACGGCAACGTCGCGGTGCTCTCATTGGACGCCAACGACGTCAGCTATGAGATCAAGGCGAACACCGGTTACTCGGGCGGGGCCCAGAACAGCTGGGTGGAACGCACATTGGCCGCGCACCGGGCCGATCCCAACATCGATTTCATCGTCTGCTTCTTCCATCACTGCGCCTATTCGACGACGGATTCGCACGCCAGCGACGGCGGAGTCCGCGCGGCCTGGGTCGGATTGTTCGACCGCTACCGGGTGGATCTGGTGCTGCAGGGGCACAACCACGTCTTCGAGCGGACCGATCCGATTCGTGGCGGCAGCCCTACGCGGGCCGCCGAGGACAACGCCGTCGTCTACCCCGACACCGACGGCACGGTGTACTACACCGTGGGTTCGGGCGGGCGGCCACGCTACAACTTCCAGCCCGGCGAATCGGAGAGTTATCGCGGGCACCCGATAGCCGACACCTTTGTGCCCAACAGCTATGTCTGGGATGCCAACGGAGACAAGCAGCCTGAGGGCGTCGCGTGGTCACGCGTGCGGTTCCGCAACTACGCGTTCATCCGCGTCGACGTCCGGCCCGGGACGTTCGTCAGCGAGATGGATGTCGTCGCCGTCGACGAATACGGCAACGAACTGGACAAACTCACCTACCGTCGGCAGCCGTCGTAGCCTCGGGCATATGGCGAAACTCGCACCACCATCGGCAAACGGCATCGCGCGATTCGGTCGGGCAGCCTGGTTTTTCGGCAATGCCTACGAGGCGGTCGTCGGTGTGCCCCAGCTTATCGCCGGTGCCGGGAGACGCCCGGGGATCATCGGGACCGGCAGCCCGGCGCCCTATTACGCGCCCATCACACCGGCGGCCATGGGCGGAACCTCGGTGGTGCTGCACCGCGGCTGGCAGGGCGGCGCCGATCACCGGACTGTCGTCGCCGCGGCCGCATCGCTGGCCGGCGCGCTCGGCTTGAGCACCTATCTCATCCGGGGCATCAACATCCCGCTCCTCAAAGGAGAAATCGCTCCAGAGGTGCAGTCGCATCTGATCGCCCGCTGGCATCGGCTAAACGTGATGCGGCTGGGGTTGCTGATCGCCACCGAGGTGTTGGTCCGGCGCGTCGAGTCGGCGTCAACTCAACGTTAGAGACCGGCAAGCTGCGGCAGCGTGAGGTGCGCGATCAGGAAGTAGATGAGCAGGCCGGTGCCGTCGACGATGGTGGCGATCATCGGCGCCGAGACCACCGCGGGATCCACCCGCACCTTCTTGAGCAGCGGTGGTAGCACGGTCGCCACCAGTGCCGACCACATCACGATGGCCGCGACGGTGACCGAGACCGTGATGGTGACCTGCGCGCCGACGCCGAGGGTCCACGCGCGGACGACGGCCGCGGCGGCCATCGTCACCGCGACCAACGCGCCGGTCGACATCTCTTTGAGCAGTGCGCGTGGCAGATCACGGAACCGCATCTGGCCGGTGGCCATGGCCCGGACCAAGGTGGTGGTGATCTGGGTGCCAGTGTTGCCGCCCGTCCCGATCAGAAGCGGTATGAAGAACGCGAGCGCGACGACCGCCTCCAGCTCGTCCTCGAACGCCCGAAGTACCGTGCCGGTGTAGGCCTCGGCGACGAAGAGCACCAACAGCCAGACAATGCGCTTGCGCCACAGGCGAATCGGCGACGCACGTAGGTACGGGACCTCCAGCGGGGCCGAGCCGCCCTGGCGTTCGGCGTCTTCGGTGGCCTCCCGTTCCAAGATGTCGGCGGCGGCGTCGGCCGTCAGGACACCGAGCAGCTTCCCCCGCTCGTCGACGACGGGCAGCGCTGTCAGATCGTGGTCGACGAGTAGTTGTGCGGCGTTCTCCGCATCGTGACTCGACCGCACCGACACGGGATGGTCGTCGATCAACTCGTGCACGGGCTGATCCGGCTCGGCGAGCACCAGATCCCGGAAACCGACGACCCCGATGAGCTGTCGATCGACGTCGGTGACATAGATGTATCCGCCGGCTCGGATCTTGCCGCGCATCTGGTTGGCCTGCTCACGGACCGCGTCCTCGGCCGCTGCCGCGGAAAGCGCGCCGTCGATCGTGAACAGTTCCGGAAGCATATGTGCTGCAACAGAGTTCGGTGCATAACGCAACAGGTTGCGCAACGTCTCCGCGGTCGCCGGGTCGACCTGCGCCAGCACTGCGGTGCGTTTGGCCTCGCCAAGCTTGCGCAGGATCTCCGCACTCTCGTCGGAGTCCATGGCGCCGAGGAATGCGCCCGCCTGTGCGAGATCCGCCGACCGGATGACGCGCGCAGCCAGGTCGACGTCGATCGATCCCAGTAGTTCGGGCCCGGTCGTCGCATCGAGCAGCGCCACGAATCGCGCGATCTGTGCTTTCGACATCGCGCCGACCTGCCGGCTGCGCTCCGCCGGGCCCGCCGAGTTCAGCCACTCCTGTATCGCCTCCGGCGAGTCCAAGGCACTGGCGCGCAGCGGCAGAATGCTCAGGACACCCAGATCGACACCGGACCTCGTCATGGCACTCCTCCGCTGACATCGGTCGTGATCCCGCTAACGCACGGCGACGTCACTATAGGCTGCGGTGGTCGGTGCAATCGGCTCAAATGGGATGAACGCGCGCCCGCGAACCACTTTCACAGTGCGGTGGCAGTTTGGAGGAAGAATTCATGAAGATCGGTATCGTCATCGGCTCGATCCGGGAAGGCCGCAATGGCAAGGCCGTCGGCGACTGGGTTGCCAAGAGCGCGGCGCAGCGCGCCGACGCGGATTTCGAGGTACTGGATCTCAAGGAGTTCGACGTTCCACTGCTGACCTCGGCGACCGTGCCGGCCACGGCGCAGAAGCAATACGAATCGCCGAACGTCTCGCGCTGGAGCCAGGCGATCGACGCGTGTGACGGCTTCGTCTTCGTCACCCCGGAATACAACCACGGGGTCCCCGGTGCGCTGAAGAACGCCGTCGACAGCCTCGGCTCCGAGTGGTTCAGCAAGACCATCGGGTTCGTGTCCTATGGCGCCGACGGAGGTGTTCGTGCCGTAGAGCAGTGGCGGCAGATCGTGGCGAACTTTCAGATGCTCGATGTTCGCGCTCAGGTGGCGCTGTCACTGTTCCAGGACTTCGGTGCCGACGGGTTCGCGCCGCTTGAGCGACGCGACAGCGAATTGAGCGTTCTGTTCGACCAACTGATCAGCTTGACCGGCAAGGTGATTGCGTAGCCTCGCGGTCCTTACACCGGGGTGCAGATGACGGCCAGCGCGTCGTTGACCGCGTCGACCCCGACGGAACCGATGCGCTCGGCGAGGCGGCGGCGCAACTCATCTCGTGCTGAGGCGGGCAGCGTCAGGTGGTTGGAATAGGTGAACACCAGATTGAGCCAGTCCTCGGTGGTGTAGTGCAGCTGCTCGACGACGTTGCGATTGTCCACCGTGAATCCGCCGTCCTCGATGAGCGCGGTCACTTCGGCCAACCGGGTGGCATCGACGATCGAGCTGCGCTCGTCACCGAGATAGTCGGAATAGATGTCGTCGAAGTCGGCCCACGTCGGTGACTTCGGCACGATCCGGTTCGACAACAACACCAGCCGCCCACCGGGATTGAGGATGCCCCGGACCTTGGCCAGTGCGGGACGGGGCTGGACCCAGTGAAACGACTGGGCGAACACCACCAGATCGAATGTGCGCGAGCCGGGCTCCCAGTCCTCGAACGTCGCGATCTCGGCCGTGACTCCCTTGCCTGCCGCGACCCCGGCCATCCGCGAGTCGGGTTCTACTGCGAGAACCGTTGCGCCGGCGCGGATCAACTGAACCGATGCGATCCCGGTACCCGCCCCGACGTCGAGCGTCGCAAGCCCCGCAGCCGTGATCAGATCGGCGATCAGCGCCTGCGGATAACGTGGCCGGTACCGGTCGTAGTCGTCGGACGCCGCACCGAACGATTCCGCCCGCCTGCGGTCAGCGTGGAGTTCTGCCATGCCCTCACTCTAAGAGCGGGTCACCGCTTCGTGTTCAGGCGCGAGAGCGCGGCGATGGTGAGGGCCTCGACTCCGGTGGACAGCGTGGGCTCGAGAACCGGTGCGAACAACGGCGAGTGGTTGGTCGGAACCGGCCGGCCGGTGCGGGCCGACTCGTCGTAGGTCTCCTGCGGATAACCGCCCCAGAACCAGAACGCCGTCGGCACACCCGCGGTGGTGCCGAAGAGGCTGACATCCTCGCTCGCGGCGACCGGCTGGGGATTCTCGATGACGTGCTCCGCGCCGAAGTGTCCACGGAACACCGCGGCGAGTTGCTGCATGACGGTGTCGTCGACGACCGTTGCCGGGAAGCTGTGCGTGGTGGTGAGCGCGGGCTCCTTGTGGGCGCCGGAGGCCGTGGCCTCAGCCTGGGCGATCCGGGTGATCGAGGCCAGAGTCTTGCTGCGCACGGTCTCGTCGAAGGTGCGGACATTGATCCCGAGTTCCGCATCGTCGGGAATGATGTTGTCTTTTGTCCCGGCGTGCAGGTAGCCGACGGTGACCACGGCCGGGTCGAACGGCGACACCTCGCGTGACACGATCGTCTGTAGCCGCTGCACGACGTTGGCCGCCATCACCACCGGATCCACGGTGGACTCCGGTTGAGAGCCGTGCCCGCCGTGGCCGAACAGCTGCAGCTTCAGGGAGTCGGCAGCAGCCATCACCACCCCAGATTTGTACACGATGACCCCCGCGGGGATCGGGCCGACGTGTTGGCCGAGGACGACGTCCGGGCTGGGAAACCGGTCCAGAATGCCGTCGGCAATCATGGCCGCGGCGCCGCCGCCGATTTCCTCTGCCGGCTGGAACACCGCGACCACAGTGCCTGACCAGTGCTTCTTGGTCTCGGTCAGCAACTGCAGAGTGCCGACGAGCACAGTGGTGTGCATATCGTGCCCGCACGCGTGCATGACCGGGACATCCTTGCCGTCGGGGTTGGTGGCCCGGGCCGTACTCGCGTACGGCAAACCCGTCTGTTCCTGCACCGGAAGGGCATCGAAGTCCGCGCGCAGCCAGACGACCGGGCCGGGACCGTTGCGCAGGACTGCAACGACACCCGTGCCGCCGACGCCTGGGGTCACCTCGAGGCCGAGCGGGGCGAGCGCCTCCCAAACCTTCTCCGCCGTGCGGTGCTCCTGGAAGGACAGCTCGGGGTGTGCGTGCAAGTCGCGATAGAAATCGGCGAGCCCGCCGCCCAGCCGGTCGGCCCAGTCCTTCGGCAAATCGATCGTCATGTCGTCCTCCCGGTCGGTGCCGGATCATCGTAGGCCCCGAACCTGTGCGCCGATAGCGTGAATCGAGCCAATGGCCTATCGAAACACCGTGCACTGTAACCAGTTTCAGTGCGCCGCTACACCAATGGTCCGCCAGATCATGTCGAGCACCTGGGTGCGCCGGTCGATGGGCCACGGTTGGCCCGCGTCGAATCCGGATACGACGACGCCGTCGACGAACACGCCGAGCAGATCGCATGCGATCTCGGGGTTGGCCACTTGTGCACCCTGCAGCAGTTGCATCAGCCGACCGTTCCACCACTCGTTGAACCCGTCGAGTTCGGAGCGCAGTTGTGGTTGGCGGCCCGCCGCCATCACGAGTGCCAGCCAGAATCTGTGGGTCCGTTCGTCGGGGCCGAGAATCGCCCATTCGATGAACGAGCGCAGGGCCTCCGCTCCGTCGAGGTCCCGGGTTGCGGTGTCGGCGTCGGCCTGTCTGCTGGCCAGTTCCCGTTGGATGGCGTTGTGCAACAGTTCATCTCGACTGCCGACATAGTGCGTGACGACGGAGGTCGATGCGCCGGCGCGGGTGGCGACCGCACGGATGGTGACGGCCTCGAAGCCCGATTCGGACGCGATAGCGATGACGGTGTCCTCGATCTCGGCGAGTCTGGCGGCGTGATCGACGCGGCGGGGCATTGCGCAATTCTAAACTATCTGCAACTGTTGTTGTACAACATATGTTGCATAAAGGGAGTGGTGAATGGCGGATGTCGACGTGGTGGTGGTCGGAGCGGGTTTCGGAGGGCTGATCGCGGCCCGGGACTTGCGGCGGGCAGGCGCGAAGGTCCGGGTGCTTGAGGCCGCCGACCGGGTGGGCGGCCGCGCGATGACGGTGAACTCGGCCGCGGGCACGCCCGTCGACCTCGGCGGTCAGTGGATCGGCCACGACCACGTCAAGATGCAGGCGCTGGCCGCGGAGTTCGGAATGGCGCTGTATCCGACCCACACGGGCGGCAGGCTGGCGATCCGCGAGAACGGGCGCGACATCTCCTTGTTTTCGCTGACCACGGTGGCGGCGGCCGCCGCGCTGGTGCGGCTGGCGGTCGTGGCCCCCTTCGGTGTCGGGATGCGCGACGACCGGCTGTTTTCCGACTGGCTCGCCACGGTGTCACCACGGCGGGCTCGGCGGGTGGTCGACATCGTGATGGGTGAACTGACCTCGAACGATCCCGACGCGCTGTCGGTCGCGGCGATTGCCGCGTCGATCAGGTCCGGGGGCGGGCTGCGCACCATGGTCACCGATGCGGGCGGCGCCCAGGAGGCGTTGCTCTCATGCGGTGCCGGTGGGCTTGCTGCGGCCGTTGCCGAGGATTTGGATGATGCGGTCATGCTGAACTGCAGGGTTCGGGAGATCGTCCGCGACGACGAGGGTGTCGTCGTACGGACGACGTCCGGGGACTCGGTGCGGGCCCGCCACGTCGTCGTCGCGGTCGCGCCGCCGGTGGCCGCTTCGATCACACACAGCCCGGCCCTGCCTGCGTCGCGGGACCGGGCGCAGCGGGAGACGTTCATGGGCACGATCTACAAGGCGGTCGCGGTCTACGAGTCGCCGTTCTGGCGTGCCGCAGGGCTGCGTGGCCAGTTCCTCGATCTCGACGGCCCGGTGTCGAGCGCCTTCGACATCTCACCTCCTGGTGGACCGGGACACGTGTGCGTGCTGATGCCCGGTGGACATGCCCGTGCCCTGAGCGCGCTCGACGAGGATACGCGGCGCGAGACGATTCTCGGCGGGTTGGCGGCGAACCTCGGGGAGGCCGCCCGCTCACCGCTGAGTTTCCACGAAAAGTCATGGCATGACGACGAATTCGTCTTGGGTGGGTACAACGCCTTTCCCCGTCCAGGGGCGCTGGCAGTGCTGGATGGGGCGTTCGCGCCGGTAGGCCGCGTGCACTGGGCGGGAACCGAGAGCTCGCCGGACTACAGCGGATACTTCGAGGGTGCGGTGCGGTCGGGAGAGCGGGTCGCGCGGGAGGTCGTCGCGATGCTGTGACGCTCCGCCGTGCCGGTCTCAGTCCTTCACATCGCAGATCACGACGGGAATGTCCCGAGTCGTCCGCTTCTGATAGTTCGCGTATCCCTGGTACGACGCGACGATCTTCGGCCACAGCTCGGCCTTCTCGTCGGGACTGGCGGTGCGGGCGTGCACCTTGAGACGCTCCCCGTTGATCACCAACTCGGCGTCGGGGTGCGCCTGCAGATTCCGATACCAATCAGGGTGGCGGTCGTCACCGCCCTTCGATGCCACGAGCACCACCCGCTTGCTGTCGTGCACCGGCGTCGTCAGAAAGCAGGACCGGGGCTGGCCGGACTTGCGCCCGACGGTGTGGAGCTCGACCAACGGCATGCCGAAAGGTTGTGCCAGCAAGCGTTTTCCGCTGACCGTGAGGACAAACCGGTGCGCGAGATTCATCAGTTTGGCGCCGCTGTCCTTGAGCGTATTGCTGTTCATCGCGTGTTCTCATTCTGGTGTAGGGCATCCGAAGCCGTCTGCACCGAGCCTAATGGGAGTCGACCGGAGTTTCGCCGCACCATCAGCGACAACTTCAGAACTCTTACATACCACCATGTCTCGGTCCCCAGGCGAGGCCTATCCGCGGTTGCCTGGAAAGGTCGACGGGGTCAACTACCAACAGTAAATGAAAACCATTATCATTAAGGCGTGTGGATCGCCTCATTGCTCACGGGTTCCGTTTACGCGCCTGATCGACGCGCCGCGCTGGTATGGTCCGTTCGAGCCAGTCGTGCCCAACCCGGTTGGGTCAGGGAATCCGGTGAGAATCCGGAACTGACGCGCAGCGGTATGGAGGACAGGCGGAGCAACGGCCACTGGTCCCCGCGGACTGGGAAGGCGCTCTGTCTGGATGATTCCGAGTCCGAAGACCTGCTGGCTCGGGCCTCGCCGCCGCACTTCGGCGGGAGACCCGACCATCGGACGGACTCCGCGATCGGGTCCAGGATCGGAAGGCTTTGTGTTGTCTGAGCGCACACGCGTCATATCCGTTGTCTTGCTTGCCATGTCGTTGCTGGCTGGCTGCAGCTCTTCAGTAGGTGGGACCACTCCCGCATCCCGCGGCGAAACCGCGGGCTATCCCGTCACCGTGCAGAACTGTGGGCGCACGGTCACTGTGAAAACACCGCCACGACGCGCCGTCTCGATCAATCAGCCGGCCACCGAGCTGCTGCTGACCCTGGGACTGGCCGACCGCATGGCCGGCAGCGCATCGTGGAGCGACGAGGTACGTCCCGAGCTTGCCGCCGAGAACGCCAAAGTGCCGGTTCTGAGCCGGGATTTCCCGTCGCTGGAACGCGTGCTGAAAGAGAAACCCGACTTCGTCTATGCCACGTTCGACTGGTCTTTCACCGACCAGGGCGTGGCCCCGCGAGACCGATTCGAGAGCTTCGGTGTGCCGACCTACCAATCCTCGAGCGAATGCGGTGGGCAGGACGCCCCACAACAGCGGGCGCTCAGGCTCGACGACATGTACGCAGAGATCACTGACGTGGCAAAGATATTCGGTATCGAGGAGCGGGGTGATCAGCTGATCGCGTCACTGCGAAAACGAAAGGCTGCCGCGGCCGACGGCCTCAAGGCCGACGGCGTAACGATGATGTGGTGGTACGCGGGCACCAAGACTCCCTACATCGCAGGGTGCTGCGGAGCACCGGGGATCATCACGGCTGAACTCGGGGCTCGCAACGTATTCGACGACAATCGGCAACTATGGCCTGAGATCTCATGGGAGGCCATCCTGCAACGCGATCCCGACGTGCTCGTCCTCGCCGATTTGACCCGCGGTGATGACGGGGACAGCGCGGCCGCCAAGATCCGATTCCTGGAAACGGACCCGGCCGCCAAGCGGTTGTCAGCGGTGCGGGAACGCCGGTGGATCACGCTGCCAGGGACCGCGATGGACCCCTCACTGCGCAACGTTGACGCGATCGAGACCGTCGCGTCAGGGCTCCGGTCCCTCGGGGTGGCGGGCAAATGAGCGGGGCGGAGTCCGCGGACGTTCTTCTGGCATCGTGGGACGAGCAGCAGGCCGCCTATATCGCCGACCGGGAGAGCCGATTCCGCATCATGGTCGAGTTGTTGGAGCTGGCCTGCGGTGATCGCCCCGTCGTCGTCGACTTGGCTTGCGGGCCAGGGTCATTGACCAAACGGGTGCTCGATGCGCTGCCCAATGCCAGGGTTCTGGCAGTCGACCACGACCCGCTGCTCCTCGACATCGCGACCCGCGCATTGCGTCCCGTCTACGGGGACCGGTTGACGGTCCTCGACGCCGATCTCGATCGCGAGAGCTGGCCGGTTATGGTCACCGAAGCACTCGGCGGCAGCACTCCTGATGCCTTCGTGTCGACGACAGCCTTGCACTGGCTCATGCCCGACGCCCTGTTGCGGGTTTACTCGGCCGCAGCCACCTTGCTGGCGAGCGGCGGGATCCTGCTCAACGGCGACCATTTCCGCTTCGACGGCCGGTCGCAGGCACTCGGGCGCCTTTCGGCGGCTCATGACGAAGCGACTCAGCGGCGAGCGCACCGGGCCGGCGCACCGAACTGGGACTCGTGGTGGCAGGCGGCGCGGGCACAGCCCGGCGCTGCGGTGCTCGCGGCGGTTCGCGACGAGCGGTTCGCCGAACGTCCCGCGCCGCCGTCGACGGCCGTTGACTTCCACGTATCGGCATTGGCGCAAGCCGGTTTCACGGAGGTGGGAACGGTGTGGCAACTGCTCGACGACTATGTCGTGCTCGGCATGAAGTGAGCGCTCGGTCGGCGTTGCGTAGCCGCGAGATGTTGCTGCTTGTGCCGATCGCTGTCGGCGGTCTCCTGTTCTCCATCCTGGCAGCGATCCTGATCGGACCCGCTGACATCGGTGTGCGCGACGTGTACGCGGTTATTGCACAACATCTTTGGAACGACAGTGCGGAGATTGCGCTGATCGACGACGGCATCGTGTGGGAGCTCCGGCTGCCACGCGCCCTGCTGGCCTCGATATGCGGTGCCGGCCTGGCCATCTGTGGGGCGGTTCTGCAGTCGATGATGCGCAATCCGCTTGCAGACCCCTTCATGATGGGTATCTCCTCGGGCGCCTCGACCGGGGCCGCGCTGGTGCTGGTCACCGGCATCGGCGGTGCGCTCAGCTTGTCTGCTGGTGCATTCGCCGGAGCGCTGACTGCGTTCGTCCTCGTGCTGATCCTCGCGGCAGCCGCCGGCGGTGGGGAGGATCGCGTCGTGCTCGCCGGAGTCGCAGGCACTCAACTGTTTTCGGCTATCACTTCATTCATCGTGTTCTCGTCTGCCGATGCCCAGAAGACCAGGGGAGTGCTGTTCTGGCTGCTCGGCTCGCTCGGCGGTGCCACCTGGGATCAGGTTGCGCTGTGCGCTGCGGCGTGCGTGGTGGGCGTCGCCTTGTGCTGGACGCAGTCCGACGCGTTGGACGCGTTCGCGTTCGGGCATGACGCGGCGGCCTCACTCGGGGTGTCGGTCACACGGGTGCGCATTCTGCTGTTGGTCACGACGGCGTTGCTTACCGCGGTCCTGGTCAGCGCGGCGGGCGCGATCGGGTTCGTCGGCCTCGTGTTGCCGCACGCTGCGCGGATCATTGTCGGTCCTGCTCATCGCAGGCTGCTCGTCGTCACGGCACTGGCCGGTGCGATCTTCCTGGTCTGGATCGACACGGTGGCACGCACCGTGTTCGCCCCTCAGGAGCTGCCGGTCGGGGTGGTAACTGCACTGGTCGGCGTGCCGATATTCGTGCTTCTCCTCGCGCGCAGGAAGTGGTCCTGATGGCGCCAGTCGACTCGATCGTGGCCGACGCCGTCAGCTGGTCGGCGGGCGGTCGACTGATCATCGACGGGGTGTCGCTGGTGCTGGGAGAAGGTGAGACGCTCGGCCTGCTCGGGCCGAACGGTTCGGGCAAGTCGTCATTGCTGCGCCTGCTCGCCGGGCTGCGGCGCCCTACCGGCGGTGCGGTGCTACTCGACGGCCAATCGCTCGGCGGTCACCGCCGCCGGACACTCGCGCAGCGCATCGCCGTCGTCGAGCAGCAGGCCAGCACCGGTGTCAGCCTGACTGTCGAGCAGATCGTGCGGCTGGGCAGGATTCCGCACCACAGCGTGTGGTCTGGTGCCGCCGAAGCAAACGACAGTGCGGTCGAGCGCGCCCTTACTCAGACTGCTACGGCGCACATGCGGAACCGGGATTGGCACACGCTGTCGGGCGGCGAACAGCAGCGCGTGCAGATAGCCCGGGCACTCGCCCAGGAGCCGCGGGAACTGCTGCTCGACGAGCCGACCAATCACTTGGATATCCGGCATCAGCTCGAATTGCTCGCGCTGATCCGCGATCTGCCTGTGACCGCGGTCGTCACACTTCACGATCTCACCCTTGCCGCCTTGTTCTGTGACCGGCTCGTCGTACTCGCCGACGGTCGCGTAGCCGCGGCCGGGACGCCCGCCGCGGTTCTGACACCTGCGCTGATCTCTTCTGTTTACGGCGTTGACGTCAATGTCATCGCCGATGGGGCGGGCGCTGGACGACCGGCTGTCCACCTCCTGCCGCCGCGCCGCTGAGATGGCCGCCGGGCAATCGTCGTGTCGTCAGGCCACGCGGCTCCGCGACGGCTGAGCCAACCCGTTCATCCAGCCTGCGTACAGCGAATTGCCAGGAATCGCAGGCTATTTCGATAACTCACCGGATGCCCGGGGTACGCGTACGGTCACATCGGGGGGCTTCGTGTAGATGGGAGATGGCGATGGAACATCGTCACCAGAATCGTCGCCGTGTCATGGTCGCCTGCGGCGGCGGGCTCGTGGTGCTGGGCATGTTCACCGCGGCGTGCGGTGGGAAACAAGCGCCGTCCGGTCCCACGACAACGACGACCACGACAACGACGACCACGACAACGACCACCCCGCCTGCACCGCCGCCCACAGCCCCCGCGTCACCGACGGAGAAGAGCATCACTCCTGGCGGCGGCAACCTGTTCACACCGACAGTGCTTGCGCCGCCTGCACCGACCGAACCGCCTGGTGTGCATCGCAATCACTGAATCGCGCGGCAGTGCTCAGCCGGCCATGGTGAGGCCGCCGCTGACGCTGAGTACCTGGCCGGTGATGTAGTTCGAGTGTTCGGACGCGAAGAACAGCACGGCGTCGGCGATTTCGGCCGGCGTCGCCAGCCGTCGGAACGGGATGGCGCGGATCAGTCCGTCGCGCACCTTCTCCGGCAGCGATGCGAACAGCGGTGTGTCGGTCGGGCCAGGGCACACGCAGTTGACGTTGACGTGGTGCCGCGCCATCTCGCGGGCCAGGGACTTGCTGAAAGCGATCAGCCCACCCTTGGTCCCGGCGTAGACGGTCTCGCCCAGAGATCCCACGCGTCCGGCATCACTGGCGATGTTGACGATTTTGGCTTTCGCCTCCGCTGCGAGGATCGGTTCGAGGAAGGCCCGGGTGAGCCGGACCGGGCCGAGGAAATTCACCGCGACGAGCGACTCCCACAGGGCATCTTCGTTGGACATGAAGGGTTCGACGCGGTCGAAGCCTGCGGCGTTGACGATGATCTGCGGGATGCCATGGGCAGCGACGACGGTGTCCCGCAGGGCGGTGATCGCAGCGGCGTCGGCGAGATCGATCACATGGGCCGTGGCCATTACGCCGATGCCGGCGACCGTGTCGGACAGGCCATGTGGATCGCGGTCGACGGCGATGACCTTCGCGCCCGCGGCGCTGAGCCCGACGGCGACGGCCCGGCCGATTCCCGAAGCCGCGCCCGTCACGACCGCGGTCTTGTTGTCGAGTCGCATATTGCCCTCCTGCCGGCTGCGGGTGCTGCCTGAGCATCACTATCGAACCGGGACGCCAGAAAAGTCAACCGCACGGTCGATTATTGACCCACTAGGTCGAATTGCCCTAGCTTTGGTTCAGTCAGGATGCGTGGCCCGCACACGAGACGGAGAAGACATGAACCTCAACGACTACCGGCAACTGGCACTGAGCCGCCGGGCCAACGGGGTCTTGCTCATCACCATCGACCGGCCGGAGAAATACAACGCGGCCGACGAGGAGATGCATGCCGAACTGGCCGCCATCTGGCGCGACGTCTCCAGTGACAAGGAGACCCGCGTCGCGGTGATCACCGGTGCAGGCAAGGCTTTCAGCGCGGGCGGCGACTTGGCCATGGTGCAGCGGATGGCCGGTGACTACGAGCGGGTTTCGCACATGCTCGGGGAGATGAGCGACCTGGTCTACAACATGATCAATTGCGACAAGCCGATTGTGTCAGCCATCAACGGCGTGGCGGTGGGAGCCGGCGCGGTAGCGGCGTTGCTCGCCGACATCGCCATCGTCGCCGAGGACGCCCGGATCGGCGACGGGCACGTCAAACTCGGTGTGGCCGCCGGTGATCACGCCGCCATCATCTGGCCGCTGTTGGCCGGGATGGCCAAGGCCAAGTACTACCTCATGACGGGGGAGATGGTCACCGGCGTCGAAGCCGAACGCATCGGGTTGGTCGCCAAAGCCCTTCCGCGCGAACAGGTTCTGGACGAGGCCTTGAGGATCGCGGATGGACTCGCGGCTGGTGCCCAGCAAGCCGTCCGGCTGACCAAGCGGTCGCTGAACAACTGGCTGCGGCAAGCCGGTCCGGTCTTCGATCAATCGGCGGCCTACGAGATGCTCACGTTCCTCGGGCCCGATGTGGTCGAGGGATACACCGCGCTTCGTGAGAAGCGGGCTCCGCAGTTTCCTTCCGCCCAGTCCTGAGGCAGAGCGCGGCTCAGTCGAAGATGCGCAGCGCGCGGTCCACGATCGCGGCGCGCAACTCGGTCCGATCGCCCTCGTGAGTTCCCGGCCGTATCCACACCGAGGACTGGTTGAGGATCCCGTGCAGGCATTGCAGCGCGACATTGACGTTGGGGCAGGTGAATTCGCCGCTGGCGATACCCTGCTCGGCGACCTTGCGGAACACCGCGTCGTGCCTACGACGCATGTCCTTCATCGGCTCCTCGAAAACCCTCGGCCAGCTGCGGGGCCAGGAGAAAACCGTCGCCACCTCGGGTGCGGTTTCGGTCAGGATGAGGATCTGCTCATCGATCAGCGCTGCCAGGTGGTCCCGCGCAGGCACGTCGCCGAGGGTCTCTTCACGCGCGGCGAGACGCTGGAGAACCTCCTGCGTGAGCGACTCCAGAGCCGCGGCGACCAGCTCATCCTTTGACGAGAAGTAGTGGTACAGCGTCGCTTTGGCGATATCGGTCTGCTCCGCGACGCCTTCGAGGCTCATCCCCTGGTAACCGGATTCGGTCAGGATCCGGGTGGCGGTCCTGACGATCTCGGCCTTACGGCGGTCGCGACGCCGGGCCACGCGGCTGGACCCTGTCACTGGCTCAGCGCCCATACGGCGATCGCTCCCTCGGCACTCCGCACGGTTGATCGACGCCATCCTAGCGAAAGCGCCCCGCGTGTTCGGTAAACCGACCGAGTGGCCGAACAGTCGACCCGGATCCCAGGACGGGCTACCCGCCTTGGGGGTGCGTTGCCTGGCCAGCGGCCGTGGAAGTGCCCGCTCCGAGGTGGCTGGCAGCGTAGGCAGCCGCCTGGTCGGTCATCCCGTTGTCGGCGTACTGGTTGTGTGCGGAGTTGTCGCCGCCGGTCGGTGAGCACACCGGATCCTCGGGGATGCACAGGTCGAGAGTCTTGGGCGCGTACTGGGCGCCGACCTTGATCGGCGGGGCGCCGGTGTAGATCATCTGCAGGAACCCGCTCGACGGTTTACCGAAAAGAGCAACCGTGGCGACGTGGTCGACGACCGAAGCCGGCATCGGACCGCTGAGTCCGGGCGGCAGGGCGAAGCCCGCCGGGACGGCGTCGGCGGTGATGTAGGCCGCGACGGCGGCGCCCTGCGAGTAGCCGCCGAGCACCATCTTGGTGTTCGGGCATGCGTTGGCGACATCGCGGACCTTGTTGCTGGCGTCGACGACACCGTCGGCGGCAGTCGCGAAGTCAAGGGACGCCGGATAGTTGACCGCATAGACGTCGACGGATTTGCCCGGGGTCTTCGCTCGCAGGGAATCGACGAAAGCCTCACCGACCCGGCCGACGCCGGGAGGTTCGAACGTGCCCCTGGCGAACACCACCTGCACGTCAGGACACGACTCCGCGGATGCCTGCGCCGCCACGGCGAGCGACCCCGCCGCCACGAACGGTGCAACGGCAGCGACAACCAACCAACGATGGATTCGGTTCATGCGACAACCCCCAACCCTCGACTCGCAAACTCGCGGAAGCGCCGTTGGCCCCACAATTCACGCCAAGCAGATACCCAGCATTCTTCCATCCGAATCGGTTCGCCGATGTGATGTGGAACACGGACCGCTCAGTCCATTCGGCCGACATCCACCAGGCGCAGCATCGCGGTCCCTGCTTCGTCGGACTCTTCGAGGTCCACTTCGACGTCGAATCCCCAGTCTCGGTCACCCGCCGGGTCGTCGAGGATCTGCCGTACCCGCCACACACCGGGCTGCCGGTCGAAGATCAGCATCGCGGGGCCGCGCGCGTCGGAGCCGGTGCCGACGTCGGAATGTTCGGCGAAGTACTCCAGGCCGACCTCTTCCCATCGCTGCGCGGACCAGCCCGCGTCGCCGTCGAGCTCGCCGAGCTCGTCCCAGCGTCGCCTGGCGAACAGCTCGACCCGACGGAACAGTGCATTGCGGACCATCGCGGTGAAGGCACGTTCGTTGCCGGTCAGCGGGCGCGGCCGGGCCGGTGTCGCGACTGGCGCGTCGTGGGGTTGGTCGGGATCGGTGAGCTGCTCCCACTCATCGAGCAGGCTTGAATCGACCTGCCGGACAAGCTCGCCGAGCCACTCGACGATGTCGATGACCTCGTCGGTGCGGGCGGCGGCGGGGACACCGGAGCGCAGGGCTTTGAACGCGTCGGACAGATAGCGCAGCACCGCACCCTCCGAACGCGTCAGCCCGTAGCCGCTGACGAACTCCCGGAACGTCATGGCGCGCTCCCACATCTCGCGCACGATCGACTTGGGCGACAGCCGGCCGTCCGCGGCCCACGGGTTGGTACGCAGATAGACGTCGAAGGCGTGGTTGAGCAGCTCTTCGAGCGGCTTGGGATAGCTGATGTCGTCGAGCAGTTCGATGCGTTCGTCGTACTCGATGCCGTCGGCCTTCATCTGCGCGACGGCCTCGCCCCTGGCCTTGTTCAACTGTGCGGCCAGGATCTGGCGCGGATCCTCCAGCGTGGCTTCCATCACCGAAACCACGTCCAGCGCATAGGTTTCCGACGCAGGATCGAGCAAGTCGATCGCGGCGAGCGCGAACGTCGACAACGGCTGGTTCAGTGCGAAGTCGGGCGGCAGGTCGACCGTGAGCCGGTACCGGCGACCATCGGAATCGGGCTCGTCGAGGCGCTCGAGCACGCCGGCCTGCAGCAGTGAGCGGGCGATGCCGACGGCCTCCCGGATCAGCCGAAGCTGGCGCTTGCGCGGTTCGTGGTTGTCCGTGAGCAGCCGTCGCATCGCCACGAAGGGATCGCCGGGGCGGTCGACGACATCCAGGATCATGGCGGTCGACACCCGCATGTTGCTCGTGAGCGCCTCCGGCGGAGCACCGACCAACCGGTTCATGGTGGCCTCGCTCCACGGCACCATGCCCTCGGGAACCTTGCGTCGCACCAGCTTTCGGCGCTTCTTCGGATCGTTGGCGACCTTGGCGAACTGCTTGAGGTTCTCCACCTCATGATCGGGCGCCTGCACGACGACAGTGCCAACGGTGTCGTAGCCCGCCCGTCCGGCCCGGCCCGCGATCTGGTGGAACTCACGGGCACTGAGCAATCGGGTCCGCGTGCCGTCGTACTTCGACAACGCCGAGAACACCACAGTCCGGATCGGCACGTTGATGCCGACACCGAGGGTGTCCGTGCCGCAGATGACCTTGAGCAGGCCGGCCTGGGCCAGCTGCTCCACCAGGCGCCGGTACTTCGGCAGCATGCCGGCGTGGTGCACGCCGATGCCGTGCCGCACCAGCCGCGACAGCGTCGACCCGAATGCCGACGTGAAACGGAACCCGCCGATGGCGTCGGCGATCGCGGCCTTCTCCTCCTTGGTGCTCACGTTGACACTCATCAGTGCCTGCGCGCGTTCGAGCGCCGAGGCCTGGGTGAAATGCACGACGTAGACCGGAGCCTGCTTGGTGTCGAGCAGATCCTGGATGGTCTCGTGCATCGGTGTCGTCGCGTACGAGTAGAACAGCGGCACCGGCCGCTCGGCGCCCGCGACCAGCGCTGTCGGACGACCGGTGCGCCGGGTGAGATCCTCGCGCAGGAACGTGACATCGCCGAGCGTGGCCGACATCAACAAGAACTGGGCACGTGGCAATTCCAGCAGCGGCACCTGCCACGCCCAGCCGCGGTCAGGGTCGCCATAGAAGTGGAACTCGTCCATCACCACCAGGCCGATGTCGGCCTGCGCGCCTTCCCGCAGCGCGATGTTGGCGAGCACCTCCGCCGTGCACGCGATGATCGGGGCCTCTGAGTTGACCGCCGCGTCGCCGGTCAGCATGCCGACGTTGGCCGCGCCGAACACGTCGCACAGCGCGAAGAACTTCTCACTGACCAGGGCTTTGATCGGCGCGGTGTAGTAACTGCGCCGGCCTGCGGCCAACGTCGCGTACAGCGCCCCGGTGGCCACCAGCGACTTGCCCGAGCCGGTCGGAGTGGCCAATACCACGTTTGCCCCGCTGACCAGCTCGATCAGCGCCTCTTCTTGCGCCGGGTACAGCGCGGTGCCATTGGCCTCGGCCCAGGCGGCGAAGTCGGTGAACAGCGTGTCGGGATCAGCGCTTTTGGCGCGCAGTGCGGACAGATCGCCGGGGTCATCGAGGAGCGCAGTGGTCATCGTGGTGACAAGCGTGCCTTAGCACGGGGCGGCTCCGTGCGGCAGGTCCGTCAGGCGTCGTCGAGCATGTCGTGCAGGAACTGGCCGCCGTGAACCGCCGCCAGCAGTGATCCCTCCGCAGCGCGATTGGCGATGAACAGCATTTCGTCACCGGCCTCGAGGACATCCTCGGGCTGCGGCAGGATGACCTGCGAACTACGGACCAAACTCACCAAGGCGGTATTCGACGGAAGGTCCAACTGGTCGACACGCCGGCCGACGAGCGGGTTGGCTGCGGGCAAGGTCAGTTTGGTCAGCTCGGCCCGGCCGCCTCGCAGGCCCATCAACCGCACCAGGTGGCCGATGTCGATGGCGCCTTCGATACCCGCCACCAGCGCACCCGGCGTCGACACCGCTACGTCGATACCCCAACTCGGGCCGAACAGCCATTGGTTACTGACGTCGTTGATGCGGGCGACCACCCGCGGCACGCCGAACTCGCTTTTGGCGAGCAGTCCGATGACGAGATTGGCCTTATCGTCGCCCGTCGCGGCGATCAGCACGTCACAGGTCTCGATTCCGGCTTCCTCGAGCGCACTGATCTCGCACGCGTCGGCCAGCAACCAATCCGCTTCAGCCGCTGTCTCCGGCTCGAACTTCCGCCGCTCCCGCTCGATGAGCAAGACCTTGTGGCCATAACCGAGCAACTCGCCCGCAACGGATCGCCCGACGTTGCCCGCGCCGGCGATCGCGATTCGCATCTTCCGTTCCGCCACCCGGTTATTTTTGCGCATGCACCGGGCCTCACCGCAGGCTTCGGTACTGATTTACTTTCACGTTGATGAGCTTGCAACAGTTGTACCTGGCCTTGTTGATCGGAGGCCTCGTGCTGCTCGCAAGCATCATCGGCACGCGCGTCGCGACGCGCGTGGGGTTTCCCAGTCTGTTGCTGTTCCTGTTGGTCGGCGTCGTTCTCGGTGAGGACGGCATCGGGCTGCACTTCGACAACGTCGAACTCGCCAGGAACGTCTGCACTGCCGCGCTCGCGGTGATCCTCGTCGAGGGCGGTTTGACCACGCGCTATGCCGACATCCGCAAGGTGCTGGCGCCCGCGGCGTCGCTGGCGACGGTCGGGGTGCTGATCAGCACGGTGATCACGGCGGTGGGCGCCCACGTGCTGCTGCACATGGATTGGCAGCTATCCCTGCTGCTCGGGGCGATCGTGGCCTCCACCGACGCGGCTGCGGTGTTCTCGGTTCTGCGTGTGCTGCCGCTACCGCGGCGCCTCGCAGGCCTGCTCGAGGCCGAATCCGGGTTCAACGACGCACCCGCGGTCATCCTCGTGCTGATGTTCAGCGTGGTGCCCTTCATCCTCGAACCGGAGGGCGCGATCGCCGAAATTGCCTACGAGCTGGTGGTGGGTGTCGCGCTCGGCCTGGCGGTCGGACTGCTCGGCGCGATCGCGTTGCGGCGCATCGCACTACCGGCTTCCGGGCTGTACCCGATCGCGACCTTCGGGTTGGGGCTCGTCGCGTTCGCGGCGAGCGGTAGCGCCCATGCGAGCGGGTTCATCGCGGCCTATCTGGCCGCGGTCGTGCTCGCCAATTCGGGCCTGCCCCACCGGTCGGCGACCCGGTCCTTCGCCGAGGGACTCGGCTGGCTGGCGCAGATAGGTCTGTTCGTCCTGCTCGGCTTGCTGGTCAACCCGCACGAACTGGCCGACGACGTGATCCCGGCGATCGTCATCGGCCTCGTGTTGCTGTTGGTCGCCCGCCCGTTGTCGGTCCTGGGAGCACTGATCGGGTTCCGCATTCCGCTGCGGGAGCAGCTCTTCCTGTCGTGGGCCGGGCTGCGCGGCGCCGTGCCGATCGTGCTGGCCACCTTCCCGATCGTGGTGGGCGTGGCGGACAGCCACCGGCTGCTCAACATCGTGTTCGTGCTGGTGGTGATCTTCACGCTGGTGCAGGCGCCGAGCCTGCATTTCGTCGCTCACCGGCTCGGTCTGGTCACCGCCGAGTCCACCCGCGAGATCCAGGTCGAAGCGGCCCCACTGGATGTCCTCGACGCGGAACTGCTCACCATGACCGTGCAGCCGTCATCGCGTCTGCACAACGTCACGATCCTCGAACTGCGCCTGCCGTATCCCGCGGTGATCACGCTGATCGTGCGCGACGGAAACACCTTCGTCCCGTTGCCCGACACCCGCATCGAGGTCGGCGATGAACTCCTGATCGTCACGACCAGCAAAGTCCGCCCGGCTACCGAAGCTCGGCTGCGGGCGGTCAGCCGCCGCGGCAAACTGGCCCACTGGTTCAACGAATACGGTCTGCTGGAGTGAATCAGGTGCGCACGTTGATATGCCGTGCGGCCCACTGCGCACCGAGCTGGATCAGCCCGGACTGCTGGTATCGGACGTGCGCGTCGAAGTCCCGGCCCAGTGAGCAGATGGGGTCGTTGGTGTTGCACAGGTCGGCGGTTCGTGCGCCGAAGTCCGGGCTCATCCGCGTCAAGGGCTGGCCGAGCCGCGCCGACGGGTTGCCGAAGACGACGATCGACGCGATCCGGGGGACGACGGCGGCCGGCAGCGGCGCGTTGTAGCCGAGGCCTGCGACGGGAGAGGTGGCGACGACATCGACGACAGCCGCACCCTGCGAGTAGCCCCCGAGCACGATCTGCGTTTTCGGACACTGGGACGCCGTGGTCTGGGCCCGCTTGCTCATATCGGTGGCCCCAGCCGCGGCCTTGAGAAAATCCCACGACGCGGGGTACTGGACGGCGTAGGTACCGACCGTCGAGCCCTTGACCATGGGACGCAGCGTGTCCACGAACGCCTGGCCGACCGCGCCGATACCCGACGGCTCGTCGGTGCCGCGCGCAAAGATCACTTCGACGTCGGAGCACTTCGGTGCGGCAGAGGCGACCGCGGGCGTGACCGCGCATGCTGAAGTGGCCAACACAGCGGCGGCGACGGCGAAGTGGATGCTGGGGCGCCGAGATGTCGTGCCGACCGGCATGATTCTCCTCGACGTGTACCGGATCGGCCCTTTGCAGATCCTTTCCCAATAACCACTTTTACCACTCTGTCAACAGGCCGGGCTCAGCGTGGGTTCTTCTCACCGGCCTCGACCGCGACCGCGAGGCGGTTCTCGGCGGGTGCCACCGGGCAGGTCGCATAGTCGGTGAAAGAGCACGGCAGGTTGGCGGCCCGGTTGAAGTCGAGGGTCACCGTCCCGTCGTCATCGGGCGCGGCGAGCGCCAGCGATCTGGCGGCAGGGTAGGTGGTCACGCCGCTGGTGGCATCGGTGAACAACACCTGCAAGCCACCGTCGCGGCCTGCGAAGGCGACCAGCTGGTGTGCGGTGCCTGCCAACTCGAAATCGAGGACACCGACGGCCGCGTGGTGGTGTTCGAGGCCTGCCACGACCGCGCCCGTGGTGACCCTGACCTGTTCCGGATAGGGCGTGAACGTAGCGGTGACGCGCCAGCTCTCGTTGGGCGGGTAGGTGGGGATGCCGTGGTAGCGCAGCAGATGGGGTGACTTGGGATCGTGCACCCGAAGCGCGACCGACCCGGTCCGCCGGATCACCTCGATGCGCCTGTCCCCGTCGGCGACAAGGAGTCCGGGCGCTCCCTCGACCGGCTCGAGCCGCTCGGTGCCGTCGATCCCCTCGACGTATACCGCTGCCTCGTCCGCCCGCCAACGGCCCGGCAGGTCGGCGACGGTGTCGAATTCGTCGGTGAGCCAATACAACCCGGTCAGGCTCACCCAGCCGAGTGGATCGCCGAAGTAGCGTTCACGTTCCCGGTGCCATTGGTCCCAATCGGCTTCGAATGTGGTCGCGGACGTGTCGGTGGTTGTCATGACGTCACCTCTTTCTGAAGGGATTGCGCGGCAAGGGGTCTGCTCGGGATGAGCGTCCGCAGCATCGGGGCCACCTCGCTCTGGAACAACTCGAGGCTGCGCCGTTTCTGCACAGCTGAGACGCCGTCGGCGTCCGCGCTGAGGTGGATCACTTCATGACCGAGCTGTTCGTGGTAGCGGCCGACCTTGTCGATCACCTGCTGGGGGCTGCCGACGAGAGCCGAGCTGCGGGCGACGAAATCCTCGATGGTCTCGAAGATCACAGGCAGCCCGGCGCGACGGGCAAATGCCAGCCGCGTTTCGAAGGTGGGCCGGTATTCGGCGATCGCCTGCTGAGTCGTCGGCGCGACGTGGAATCCGGCCGTGCCCGCTCCCACGAGCGCGTCCTCGGGTCGGTGCCCGTAGAACGCCCAGCGTTGCCGGTAGTACCGCACCAATTCGGCGTACGGCTCGATCGGATGGGTCACATTGGCGGAGAAGAGCGGATCACCGTGGCGGGCGGCGAGGTCCACCGAATCGCGACTTGTCGCGCTGCCGTGCCAGATTCGAATGCGCTCCTGCAGGGGGCGGGGCAGTGCCTTGGCGTGCGACAGCGGCGGGCGATACCTGCCCGACCACGTCACGTCCTCGCTGTCCCACAACCGGCGGAACAGTTCGTAGCCCTCGCGATTGCGGTCCCATTGGTCGGCGGCGGTCACGTGGAACAGCTCGGCTTGGGCGGCGCCGTTGCCCTTGCCGATGATCAGTTCGAGCCTGCCGTCGGACAGGTTGTCCAGCGTCGAGTAGTCCTCGAAGGCGCGTACCGGGTCGAGCAGGCTCAGCGTCGTCACCGCGGTGAACAGCCCGATGCGCGACGTGCGGGCGGCAATATGGCTCAGCACCACAGGTGGTGACGACGAGATGAACGGATCCTCGTGACGCTCCCCGACGGCGAACCCGTCGAACCCCAGTTCCTCGGCGAGTACGGCAGCGTCGACGACCTCACGCAGCCGCGCGGCGGGGCTCTTCTTCGCGCCCGTGACCGAATCGGGCTGATGGGTGATGAGCGTGAGCAACAGGAACTTCATCAGCACCCGGCTCCGCGACGACGGGCCATACCTCGCCTCCTTCATCGATACGCCGGCCAGCATGGTTGCGGCGGCGATTCGATGCCAAGGTTTACAGTCGCGCTGAGTCAGTTGCGACGACTTATACGAACCGATGTGTTCGCGGTTTCATTCCAGCCGCGCGGCCAGCAGTTCGGCGAGGTGCAGTCCGCGGGTGTCGGCCAGGTCGTGCAGTTGGGTGCGGCACGAGTACCCGTCGGCCAGCACCACCGTGCCCGGTGCCGCCTCGCGCACGGCAGGCAGCAACTGCTGCTCGGCGATCGCGACGGACACCTCGTAGTGTCCTTGCTCCACCCCGAAATTGCCTGCCAGGCCACAACATCCACCCAGCTTCCGGACATCCGCACCGGCGCGCCCAAGCAGCGCAGCGTCGGCATCCCACGTCATCACCGCGTGATGGTGACAGTGCGGTTGCGCCACCACCGCGGTGCCGTCGAGTTGCGGTGGCTGCCAAGACCTTTCGGTGAGCAACTCGGCGAGCGTGCGCGTGGCGGCCGCGACCGGTGTGGCCTTTTCGCCGAGCAGTTCGGCGGCGTCCGAGCGCAGTACGGCCGTGCAGGACGGTTCGAGGCCGACGATGGGAACACCGGAGCGGGCGGTTTCGGTCAGCGCGTCGATCGTGCGGCCCAGGATGCGTCTGGCAGCGTCGAGCTGCCCGGTGCTGATCCATGTCAAAGCGCAGCACCGCTGACGCTGCGTCAACTGCACCCGCAGGCCGGCGGCCTCCAGCACGGCCACGGCGGCCCGACCGACCTCCGGGGTGAAGTAGTTGGTGAACGTGTCGACGAAAAGCATCACCGGGTCACCGCCCACCGGTTGGGTGTGCGTGCCGGCGAACCAGTCGCGGAAGGTCTGCCGGGCAAACGGCGGAATGGCGCGACGGTAGTCGATGCCCGCACCGCGCAGTGCCAGGCGGTCCACGCCGGGCAGCCGCGCCGCGGAGTTGACCAGGCCGGGGGCTCTACTGGCGAGCCGTGCCCAGCGCGGCAGCCAGCCGAGCGAGTAGTGTGCGGGTGGACGCAGTCGTCGTCGGTAACTCTGGTGCAGCACTTCGGATTTGAACATCGGCATATCCACTCCGGTCGGGCAGTCCGACGTGCATCCCTTGCAGGACAAGCACAGATCGAGGGCCTCGTGCACCTCCCGCGCGCGCCAACCGCCGGTGACCGCGGTGCCGTTGATCATCTCCTGCAGCGCCCGGGCGCGGCCGCGGGTCGAATCCTTCTCATCGCGCGTCGCGAGATACGACGGGCACATCACGCCGCCGGTCGTCCGGTTGTCGGCCCGGCACTTGCCAACCCCGGTGCAGCGGTGCACGGCCTGGCTGAAATCCCCACCGTCGTGCCGGTAGGCGAAGGCGAGATCGCGCCGCAACGCGGGCGCCGCGGGGATCCGCAGGTCCGCATCGAGCGGGCGAGGGTCGACGATCACCCCGGGGTTGAGCACATTGTCGGGGTCGAAGACGTGTTTGACGGCAGCGAAGGCCGAGAGCGCAGCGGGTGAGTACATCATGGCCAGCAGCTCGCTGCGGGCCCGGCCGTCGCCGTGTTCCCCCGACAGTGAACCGTGGTAGCCGACCACGAGACGCGTTGCCGCCATGAGGAATTCGCGGAACCCCGCGATGCCGCCGGGACGATCGAGCGGCCAGTCGATCCGGATGTGCAGGCAGCCGTCGCCGAAATGCCCGTATGGCAAGCCGCTGACGCCGAAATCGGTCATCAGAGAGTCGAATTCGCGCAGATAGGAGCCGAGCTGGCGGGGCGGTACCGCGGCGTCCTCCCAGCCCGCATGGGCCGGTCTACCGGCCGGGCTCCGTGACGACAACCCCGCACCGTCGGCGCGGATGCGCCACAGCGCAGCCTTCTCTGCGGCGTCGGTGACGACGCGGGCCGCCACGGCACCACATCCGGTGGCCACGCGTTCGGCACGGCCGAGCGCCTCGTCGAGGTCGTCACCGGCGATCTCGACGAAGAGCCATGCATTGCCACGGGGCAGCGGGGGAACGGCGCCCGGTCCGCGCCGCTCGGTCACCACGTTCACGATCCGCGAGTCGATGCCCTCGCACGCCGTGGGGGAGAAGGCCAGGACGCCGGGCGCCGCGTCGCCGGCCGTGGCTATGTCGTCGTAGCCCAGCACCACCAACACCGCGTGGACCGGATCGATCACCAGCCCGACCGTGGCCTCGGTGAGCACCGCGAGGGTGCCCTCCGAGCCGGCCATCATCCGGGTGACGTCGAAACCGCGCTCGGGAGCGAGGTGTTCGAGTGCGTAGCCGGATACCTGGCGTCCGAACGTCCCGAGCTCGGTGCGGATGGTGCCCAGATGAGCGGCGGTGACCTCGCGTAGCGCCGCCATCGTCGGGCCCTCGCCGGTGACGGCGGTGTCCAGCCGGGCGCCCGACCCCGTAAAGCCGCGGACCCGCAGCAGGTTGTCGGAGGTACGGCCGTAACCCAGTGCGCGTGATCCGCAGGCATTGTTGCCGATCATGCCGCCGATGGTGGCCCGCGTGAAAGACGACGGGTCCGGTCCGTACCGCAGCCCGAGGGCGGCGGCACGGCGTTGCAGATCGGCCTGAATGACCCCGGGCTGCACCACCGCGCTGCGGGACTCGGCGTCGATGTCGAGCACCTGGTTCATGTGCCTGCTGAAGTCCAGAATCACTCCGGTGCCGATCGCGTTGCCCGCGATCGAGGTTCCGCCGCCCCGCGACGTCAGCGGAACGCCCTCGCCGCGGCAGACGGTCAACACCGCCTCCACCTCGGCGTCGTCGTGCGGTCGCACCACGACAAGGGGAAGCACCCGGTACAGCGAGGCATCCGAGGTGTACAGCGCCCGGGTGGTGTCGTCGGCGGCGACATCGCGCACGCCGGCGCGGCCCAGGAGGGAGGCCAGGCCGGCCGCGTCGATCATGGTTCGCACGGTACCGAAGTGCTTTCGGTAGCCCGAGCGGGCCCAGCATGCGTTTGTCAGAGCGGGATCATCGGCACGATCACGGTGCGCAGAATGATCACCGCGACGAACACGGCGGTGAATGCCAGGTCGAGGGAGACGGATCCCAGCCGCACGGGTCTGAGTACCTGTCGCACCGGGCGGATCACGGGTTCGGTGATGCCGTGGGTGATCCGGCGTGCGGACTCCACACCGCTGCTGCGCGCCCCGACAGGCGACAGCACGCCCACCCAGTCGACGACGACGCGGGCAATGAGCACGAATTCGAAGAGTAGGAGGACTATTCCGAGCAAACCTGCGATCACCGCACGCTCCTTCCGTTCCTGTCGAGTGTTCGGCCCGCGCCTGAGGCGGTGCTGTGGGTAGCTGAAGATTTCGCCCGTGTGTCGAGTGCCACTTCTGGCCGCGGAGCCAGTGCGAATCCGACCGGTCCGATGGGCACTTCGAGGGTTTCGTTCGTGGCGCCGATGAATGGACTTGTGCCACAACATTTCCGGTTAGCCCGGTGGACGGGTTTTCGGGATAGCCATGCTGAACGTGATCGGTGTGTTTTGATCAGCGGATGAGGCACCGGGGGCTGATTCCACGGATGGCACTGGCGGGCGTGCTTCTCGCGACGGCCGTGGTCGTCTCGGCGCACCCCGCAACCGCCGACCCGTGCGCCGACGTCGACGTGGTGTTCGCGCGGGGCACCGGCGAACCACCCGGCATCGGCCGGGTGGGGCAGGCGTTCGTCGACGCCCTGACGCCACAACTGGGCGGCCGCTCGGTGAGCACCTACGGCGTGAACTATCCGGCCGGCATCAACTTCCTCACCACCGCCGACGGCGCCAACGACGCGGCCGCCCACATCGCATGGATGACAGAGCAGTGCCCGGGCACGCAACTGGTGTTGGGCGGCTTCTCCCAGGGCGCGGCGGTGGTATCGATGCTGGCGGGCGTGCCGCCGATCGGCAGCACCATCGGTACGTTCGGGTCGGCGCCGCCGCTGCCTCCGCCGAGCGCGGACGCGGTCCGTGCGGTGGCGGTGTTCGGCAATCCCGGTCAACGCTTCGGCACCCCGCTGTCGAGCACCGGGTTGTTCGCGGGCCGGGCCATCGACCAGTGCAGCCCAGGTGACCCGATCTGTGTTCAGGGCGGACGAGATCGCGCCGCACACAGCAATTACGAACTGCCGCCGTACAACCAGCGCGCGGCCGATTTCGTCGCAAGCCGCCTCTGACGTTTCGGGGAGCTAACGATCGGGTCCTAAGTCGGACTCGGCCCTCCCGCATCGCGGTCGCGCGTGGTGTCGTGGACGGTGATGGTGCGTTCTTTGTTGTCAGTGCGCCGGTTGCCTCAGCTGGCCGCCGCCAGTGCGTTGTGTGCGGCGCTGCTGGCGGTGGCACCCGTGCCCGCGTTTGCCGGGCCGGTCACCGACGCCCAAGGGTTCGTCGACTCCACCGCGCGATGCGGCACCGTCGACGCCACAGTGCTCTACGGCAGTACCGACGCCTCGCGCGTCGCGATCTGCAAGACCGGCAGCACCTTCGAGTACCGCGGTGTTCGGGTGCGGGACGGCGCCAAACTGGTCGCGCCCGCCACGCCATCCGGTGAGGGCTTCCGTGCCGAGTCCAGCGGTTTCACCTATCTGGTCACGGCAAAGTCGTTGGTGGTCAGTCAGGGAAGCACAACCATCCGCGAGGAACCCATGGTCGATTTCCACCGGTCGGGTGCCTCGGCGCCACAAGGGACGGCCCAGGGCACTCCGGCGCCGCAGAACGCGCCGACGGCGCAGAACGTTCCGCAACCGCTCGAGTCGGCGACACCGTCCACGCCGCTACCGCCGCCGTTGCCCGCCGAGGTGGGCGCCAAACGGTAGCGGGCATCCGCGTTCGAAACCGAGCGTGCGGGCATAATCCAGCGCATGCCTGCCGGAACGCTGACCGCCGATGAACAGCAGATGGTCGAACTGGTGTCGGAGTTCGTCGATCAGCGGGTCAGGACACGGGTGCGCGACTACGAGCAGGACGACATCTACCCCGAAGAATTCATCGAGGAGATGAAGCGGCTGGGCTTCTTCGGGCTGCTCGCACCAGCCGAGTACGGCGGCGTCGACGTCAGCACCGCGTGTTTCGCCCGCGTCACCGAGGAACTCGCGCGCGGTTGGATGAGCCTGGCCGGTGCCATCGGCGGCCATTCGGTGATCAGCTATCTGATCAAGACCTTCGGCACAGACGCGCAGAAGCAGAAGTATCTGCCGGGCATGGCCGACGGGTCGATCCGGGCGACCATGGCGCTCACCGAACCTGGCGGCGGCAGCGATCTGCAGGCCATGCGGACCACGGCCACCGCCGACGGTGACGAGTGGATCATCAACGGGTCCAAGACCTGGATCTCCAACGCCGCGCACTCGGGGCTGTTCGGTCTGTTGTGCATCACCGACCGCGACGCCACACCGGCCCACCGCGGGATGAGCGTCATTCTCACCGAACCCGGTGACGGACTGGTGGTTTCGAAGAAGCTGCCCAAACTGGGTTACCGCGGCGTCGAGGCGTGCGAGCTGGTGTTCGACGGGCGCCGGGTCGGCAACGACGCGATCCTCGGCGAGGTGCCCAACAAGGGCTGGGCGCACATGATGCGCGGCCTTGAGGTGGGGCGCATCCAGGTCGCCGCGCGTGCCCTCGGTGTCGGTCAGGCCGCGCTCGATGACGCCGTCCGGTATGCGCAGCAACGGGAATCGTTCGGCAAGCCCATCTGGAAACACCAGTCGGTCGGAAACCTGTTGGCCGACATGGCGACCAAGCAACGAGCGGCCCGGCTGCTGACTCTCGACGCCGCCGAGAAACTCGACGCGGGTGAACGCGCGGACATGGAGGCCGGGATGGCGAAGCTGTTTGCTTCGGAGACCGCCATGCAGATCGCGCTCGACGCGATCCGGGTGCACGGCGGCTACGGCTACTCCAAAGAGTACGACGTCGAGCGATACTTCCGCGACGCCCCGCTGATGATCGTCGGGGAGGGCACCAATGAGATCCAGCGCAATGTGATCGCGGCCCAACTCATCGCCCGCAACCCGATCTGAGCGGGCTCAGTCGGCGGAGGCCGCGTAGAGCTGCAGGTAGGCGGTGAGTGCGCGGGCGCCTTCGGCGAGCACCGCGCGATCGGCGTCCGGCCCGGCCCGGTGGGCGACTTCGAGCAGACGGTTACCCATTTCCACGGCCACGGCGGTGACCAGCGGATCGGTGTCCGGACGCAGTAACCGCCAGGCCAATAGCGAATTGTGAAGGGCGCTGGCGAACTCTGCGCGACGCAGTCGCGGATCGGCGAGCAGGCCGCGGGCCAGGCTGTTGTAGTGCAGCGTCACCAGTTGCGGGTGGGTGCGCATGTGTTCGTAGTGGAAATCGAAGAGTGCGTGGACGACCTCGCCGAGGCTGCTCGGGGTCAGTGTCCCCAGGATGGCTGTGCCGTCGGCATCGCGTCGGTCGAGATACTCCAGGAGGATCTCCGAGAGGATGGCATCCCGGTTCGGGAAGAACTGGTACACCGTCGCGACGGGTACGTCAGCACGTTCGGCGATGGCCCGGGTGGTCACCGCGTCAGCCCCGTCCGCCTCCAACAGGTCCATGGCAGCGGCCATGATGCGTTCGACGCGCCGTTTGCTGCGCTCCTGCACTGGCTGTCGGCGACGTAACCCGTTTTGGGTGACCACGTAGGCATGGTCCCACACGAGTAACGTGAATGAGATTCATGTTACGGTGGATCGGCGGTCGGCCGACCAACCGGTTTCGAGGGGTTACCAGCTGTTCGGCCGCTATCCCAGCGTCTTGTGCAACTCCAAGGTCGCGGTGACCGCGTCGGCGGCCTCGGCGCCCTTCTTCACGAAGTGCTCGGTGAAGTACCGGACGTGTTCGTCGTGCTCGTGGAAATGATGCGGCGTCAGCACCACCGAGAACACGGGCACTTCGGTATCGAGTTGCACTCGCATCAGCCCGTCGATGACGGCTGTCGCGACGAACTCGTGCCGATAGATACCGCCGTCGACCACCAGCGCCGCGGCGACCACCGCCCGGTAACGGCCGCTGTTCGCCAGCCGCTTTGCCGTCAACGGGATCTCGAACGCGCCGGGAACCTCGAAGAATTCCAGGTTGTCATCGGTGAAGCCGGCGGTGCGGATCCGATCGGTGAAGCCCTCGCGCGCCCGGTCGACGATGTTGCGGTGCCATGTGGCCTGCACAAATGCGATCTGGGTGGCTGAGTCAGTCATTACGGCTCCTCGTGCAAGGGCTGGTCGGTCATGCCGAGACGCTACCTCAGCCGCTATCGACCGCCGAGGTATGCGTCGGCCCACGCGCCGATGATGCGTCCCGCGCGTTTGGCCTGGCCCGGACCCGTGAGCAGATGCTCGGAACCTTCCAGCGACACGAAGCTGCGGGGGTGCCGGGCGGTGCGGAAGATGTCGCTGGCGTTCTTGATGCCCACGGTGTTGTCGGTGGGCGAGTGCAGGATCAGCAGTGGCAGCTTGAGTGCCTTGATCTTGTCGTGCAGCTGGGCGGCACGGACGTCTTCGACGAACGCCCGTTTGAGGGTCAGTGTCTTGCCGCCGACCATCCATTGCGCGCTGCCTTCGGCGAAGACGCATTCGAGCACGGCGTCGTACTGATGCTCGACGTGTACCGGATCGATCGGTGCGCCCACAGTGACCACTGCGCGGATTCCCGGGGCCTGCCGCGCCGCGGCCAGCACCGCGGCGCCGCCGAACGAATGACCGATGAGGATCTCGGCCGGGGTGCCGCGTCCGGACATGAACCTGCACGCCTCGACGATGTCGTCCACCTTGTGCGTGAACGAGCCGTCACCCCAGTCGCCCTCGGAACCGCCCAGGCCCAGGGCGTCGTAGCGCAGCATGCCGATACCGTCGCTGGCGAGCTGCTTACAGATTCGCGATGCGGCCGGCGAATCTTTGCCGAGAGTGAAGCCGTGCGAAAACACGCCCCAGCCGCGGATGGGACCGTCGGGCAGATCGATGACGCCCGCCAGCATCGGACCCGTCGAGCTGGGGAAGGTGACGCGTTCAGCCATGCAGGAGGTGTACCACGCCGGTACCCGGTCTGCTCCGTCACTTTCGAACCCGGCGAGGTGACCGGCCCGTCACAGCGTCAGCGCCGATACGTAGTCTGGAGGCCATCGGCCGCTGCTGGTCAGTGCTGCCCGGCATGCTGCGACTGAACGCATTGAGATGTGGAGCAAGTTCGTGCCCCTGAACACCATCGCGCTGGAACTCGTCCCGCCGAACCTGGAACGCGGCGTGCAGTACCCCGTCGACGAGGCGCGGAAAGTGCTCGCGCTGGCGGCCGAGACGGGTATCGACGGCCGGATCGGCCACGTGATGATCCCGGGCATGATCGATGAGGACGACGACCGTCCGATCGAGATGAAGCCCCGGATGGATGTCCTCGACTACTGGAACATCCTGCGGCCCGAACTGCCCGGGATGCGTGGTCTGTGCACGCAGGTGACGTCGTTCCTCGACGAGGCGGCACTGGGCCGGCGGCTGACGGATCTGAGCGGGGCCGGGTTCGACGGCATCGCGTTCGTCGGCGTTCCCCGCACCATGAAGGACGGCGAGGGCGAGGGCGTGGCGCCCACCGATGCCCTGTCGATCTACGAGCAGCTGGTTCCCAACCGCGGCGCGATCCTGATCCCCACCCGCGACGGCGAGCAGGGGCGGTTCAACTTCAAATGCGAGCGCGGCGCGACCTACGGCATGACGCAGCTGCTGTACTCCGACACCATCGTCGGATTCCTCAAAGAGTTCGCCGAGACCACCGACCACCGGCCCGAGATCCTGCTGTCGTTCGGTTTCGTGCCGAAGATGGAGACCAAGGTCGGTCTGATCAACTGGCTCATCCAGGATCCCGGCAACGAGGCCGTCGCTGCCGAACAGGAGTTCGTCAGCCAACTGGCCGAACGGGATCCGGAAGAGAAGCGCAAGCTGATGCTGGACCTGTACAAGAGGGTGATCGACGGGGTGGCCGACCTCGGCTTCCCGCTGAGCATCCACTTCGAGGCCGCCTACGGCGTGTCCAAGCCCGCGTTCACCACGTTCGCCGAGATGCTCGCCTACTGGTCGCCGGCCCGCACCAACTAGTAGCTCACGCGGCCCTGTTGCCTCATGTCAGGGTGCGCTTGTTGATCTGGGTTCGGGTGGTGGCGCCGGCTCATGCGGGCGCATTTTTCACGTGTCAACAGGGCGGCCGTACATGTCAGTGGTCGAATGTATGTTCGAATCATGCAGGCGGATGCGGTCCAAGCGGCGGCGGGGTTGCGAGCCGCGTTCGACGCGTTCGCTGAATGTGAATTCGGTTCGCTGACCCGCGCCGAACTGATGGAGGTGCTCGACGAGTACGAGGCATTGAGCTGTCAGCTGCCTTCGGTGTGGCATCGACTGTTGGCCCAGCTGCAGGCCGACACCACACCGCGGGAGTTGGGCGCCAAATCCTGGAACGAGGTGCTGCGGATCCGGTGGCGGCTGTCGAGTGCCGAAGCCGGCCGCCGGCTGGGTGAAGCCGCTGAGTTGGGGCCACGCCGCGCCCTGACCGGGGAGCCGCTGCCGCCGGTGCTTCCGGTGATGGCCGCCGCCCAGAGCGCCGGACTGATCAATCCCGACCACGTCAAGGTGCTGCGCGACGCGATCAAAGGGCTCCCCGCCTTCGTCGACCATGCCACCCGCGAGCAGTTCGAAGCCGACCTGGTCCGCGTCGCGGTCGGGGTCGGCCCCAAAGAACTCAAAGAAACCGCCGAGTTGCGGTTGTTTCTGCTCGATCAGGACGGCCCCGAACCCGACGACACCGAACGCGCCCGCAAACGCGGAGTCACCATGTCCAAACAGGGCCGTGATGCGATGTCCACACTGACCGCCAATCTCACTCCTGAAGCCGCCGCCGTGATGGAAGTGCTGTTCGCCAAGTTCGCCGCGCCGGGCATGTGCAACCCGGATGACGACGAACCGTGCACGTGCGGAACCCCCACCCAAGACCAGATCGACAATGATCACCGCAGCTTGGCTCAACGCCAACACGATGCGCTACTGGTCGTCGGACGCATCGCGCTGATGACGGATCTTGGTCAGCTCAACGGGTTGCCGGTGTCGATCATCATCCGCACCACCTTGCAAGACCTCGAACGCCGCGCAGGGATCGGGATGAGCGGCGGCGGCATCAAACTGCCCATCAGCGACGTGATTCGCATGGGCGGGCACGCGAATCATCACTTGGCGATCTTCGATGAGGCCACCGGCGCCGCCTTGAACTATTTTCGGGCCCGCAGGATTGCCAGCCCGGCCCAGCGGATCATGCTGATCGCCCGCGATGGCGGCTGCACTAAACCATGCTGCACCGTCGGCGCCTACGGCACCCAGGTGCATCACGCGGTGGCGGATTGGGCTGATGGTGGTAACACCAACATCGACGAGATGGCTCTGGCGTGTGGCCCTGACAACCGTCTCGTGAACACCGACGGTGGCTTCACCACCACCATCAATCTTCGCGGTGAGGTGGAATGGCAGCCCCCACCCGGACTTGACCACGGCCAAAATCGGATCAACTACCACCACCGCCCCGAACTTCTGCTCACCCCACCAGAACAAGACGACCCCGACGGGATGCCGGGTGCGGCGCACGGGCCCAGACCCGTCCAGAACCGCACATGGGAAGGGGAACAGCGAGCACACCCCAAGGTCAGGCAGGATCCGGAGCCGCACAACGAGTTCAAACTGGACCCCGAGTCACAAAAAGATCCTGAACCCGAGCTCAAGCAGAACCTCCAAGCAGAACATCCACCCGAAGCGAAGCCAGGCCTCGAGTCGCGGCCATGCTGCGCGCCCGCGGAAATCCCGGAGCCGGCTGCCGCAGCTCAGAACTGGGACCGCGAACCGGAACCGGACGAGGTTCACGCGCCCGAGTGGACACCGGAATGGGACCTGGAGCCCGAGCCCGAATGGGACCTGACACCCGACCTCACCCGGGTGCCGGCCTCGGAACAAGGGCCCGACTGGGCCTCAGAGCGGGACAACACCTTCGATCCATCCATACCCAATATCGAATACCTCTGGGACACAGAGGCATTCACCCCAGAGTCGTTGGGCCGGTGCCACCCACCCAACAACCACACCCCAAGCGGCAAAGCGGTGCGCGGCCCATAGCCATCACCCACGGTGGCCGCAGCTACCTGCGCGGTGAGCCGCATAACATCGCTGCGGCTCACCGTCGCCTGTAGCTGCGCCCCGGACGCCGTTGAGGCGTGCGGCCCACGGCACCACGGCGTCACCGATCCAGGCACTGAGCAGAGTCGGACAAGACGGCTGATCTCGGCTTCCGCCGAACCCTACTGGGGCGCGGCGAGAAGTACTCGCGACAGGAATCCGCGCACCAGCGCGCGCATGCGCACAGCCGAGTCGTCGGCGAGTTCTTTTGTCCGCGAACGTAAGTCATCGTGGGTCAGGCCGACGGCGGCAGCAGCTGCGCCGTGTTCGTCTTCGTCCATCCAAACCTCCAGCAGCGCCGGATCGAGTTCCGGGTGGAACTGCAGGCCCAGCGTGCGGCCGAGCACGAACGCCTGCGGCGCGTTGCCGTTGCGGGCGATTTCGACGGCGCCGGGCGGTGTCGTCCAGCGATCGAAATGCCACTGGAACCACGGGCCGGGCGGAACCAGTTGCGGGTCGTCTGTGCTGATGTCATACCAGCCGACCTCGGGCGCATCCGTTTTGCCGACAGACCCGCCGAAGGTCTGCGCGAGCAATTGGCCGCCGAAGCACACGCCGAGCAGACCGACGCCGGCGGCAGCTGCTTCCCGTAACGCGGCCATCTGAGCGCCGACCCAGGTCGCACGCAGGTCGTCCTCGTACACCCCCCAGCGCCCGCCCATCGTGACCACCACGTCGTACCGGGTCAGGTCGGGAAAGTCCACCTCGATGGCCGGGTTTTCCAGGTGATCGCGCGAGACCACGGTGAACGTGTCGACGTCGAACCCGTTCTCGGCGAAGGCCTCACCCAGCGTAGTCCCAGGTTCGGCAGGGTCATTGCGGATGAACAGTACTTTCGATGCCACGCCTCATGCTATTTCCCGCCCCGATCCCGATCGGTCACCGGGGCTGTGCCGGATCGGCGGGAGGGCCGACCGTGAACGTGAATTCCGCGACGCCGGCAACGCCGCCGGACACCACATCGCCGGCCTGCATGGGGCCGACTCCGGCCGGTGTGCCGCTGAAGATGAGATCACCGGCCGCGAGATCCACCGCGGCCGAGATGGCACTGATGACCTCAGGGACCGACCAGATCAGCTCCGTGAGATCGCCGCGCTGTTTGAGATCGCCGTTGACCCGCAGCCAGATCTCGCCGGCCTCCGGGTGGCCGACTTCGGCCACGGGGTGGATCGGTGTGCAGGGGGCCGACGCGTCGAAGCCCTTGGACCAGTCCCACGGCCGGCTGAGCCGCTTGGCCTCGTCCTGCAGGTCACGGCGGGTCAGGTCGACGCCGACGCCGTAGCCCCACACCAGGTTCAACGCGTCGCCCGGGGCGACGTCGCGCCCGCCCGACCCCAACGCCACCACGAGCTCGATCTCGTGGTGCAACGACGAGGTCAACGACGGGTACGCAATGGTGCCCGCGGCGTCGACGACCGCGTCGGCCGGCTTCATGAAGAAGAACGGCGGCTCGCGATCAGGGTCCTTGCCCATCTCGCGCGCGTGCGCGGCGTAGTTACGACCGACGCAGAACACCCTCCGGATCGGAAAGCGTGCGGTCTTACCGCTCACCGGGAGCGACGCTTGACGCGGCGGAGGGATCACGTAGTCGGTCATCGGACCATCCTCGCGCAGCGCGCTCAGAACGCCGCGTTGTCCAGCTCCATGACGTCGCCGTCGATCGAGTCGATGATCTCGCGGACCGAGGTCAGCAGCGGCAACATGTTGTGCGCGAAGAACTTCGCTGCCGCGATCTTGCCCTGATAGAACGGCCGGTCGCGCTCGCTCGCGGTTGCCAGTGCCGCCGCAGCGATCTGCGCGCTGTGCAACAGTCGCCATCCGATCAGCAGATCGCCGACGGCGAGCAAGAACCGCACGGACCCCAGCCCGACCTTGTACAGCTGCTCGGGCCGCTCCTGGGCGGACATCAGGTAGCCGGTCAGGGTGGCGGCCATGGCCTGGACGTCGGTGAGGGCGGTGGCGAGCCGGGCGATTTCGGGCTGCAGCTCAGTGTTTTCGGCGTTGATGGTCGCCGAGATCTGCGCGGCGACGTGTGCCAGCGCGCTGCCCTGATCGCGCACGATCTTTCGGAAGAAGAAATCCAGCGCCTGGATGGCGGTGGTGCCCTCGTAGAGCGAGTCGATCTTGGCGTCGCGGATGTACTGCTCGATCGGATAGTCCTGCAGGAAGCCCGAACCGCCGAGAGTCTGCAGGGATTCGGTGAGCACCTCGTAGGCGCGTTCGGAGCCGACCCCCTTGACGATCGGCAGCAACAGATCGTTGACGCGATGCGCCAGCCCGGCGTCGGCACCCGAAACATGCAGTGCCACATCGGAATTCTGATGCGCAGCGGTGTACAGATAGACCGCCCGCAGGCCCTCGGCGTAGGCCTTCTGGGTCAGCAGGCTGCGCCGCACATCGGGGTGCTCGATGATGGCCACGCGGGGCGCGGTCTTGTCCGCCATCGCGAGCATGTCCGAGCCCTGCAAGCGCTCACGCGCATAGGCCAGCGCATTGAGATAACCCGTCGACAGCGTGCCCGCCGATTTCACCCCGACGGTCATGCGGGCGTTCTCGATGACGCGGAACATCTGCGCGATGCCGTTGTGGACGCCGCCGACGAGGTACCCGACCGCAGGCACGTCGTCGGTGCCGAAGGTCAATTCGCATGTGGGAGAGGATTTGATACCCATCTTGTGTTCGACGCCCGTGACATATACGCCGTTGCGCGCGCCCAGTTCCAGGGTGTCCGGATCGAATAGGTACTTCGGCACGTAGAACAGACTCAGACCCTTGGTGCCCGGCCCCGCTCCCTCCGGGCGGGCCAGAACGAGATGGAAGACGTTCTCGGCGGTGTCGCCGACGTCGCCTCCCGAGATGAACCGCTTCACTCCCTCGATGTGCCATGTGCCGTCGGGTTGGGCGATCGCCTTGGTACGGCCCGCACCCACGTCGGAGCCGGCGTCCGGTTCGGTCAGCACCATGGTGCCTGCCCAGCCCTTGTCCATGCTCATGCGCGCCCAGCGTTGCTGCTCCTCGGTGCCCACCTCGGCCAGCGTGTGCGCCATCGCCGGTCCCAGGCCGTAGAAGAACATGGCAGACGGGTTGGCGCACATGATCATTTCCTGGACGGCCCACACCAGTGCCGCGGGCGCGGGGACACCGCCGGCGTTTTCGGCGACGCCGATGCGCCACCATTCGGCATCCTTGACCGCCTGCACGGTCTTGGCGAGTGGCCCGGGCACGGAGATTTCGTGGGTGGCCGGATCGAACTCCGGCGGATTGCGGTCGGCCTCGGCGAAAGACTCCGCGACCGCACCTTCGGCCAGCCGCGCCACCTCGTCGAGCATGGTGTGCACGGTGTCACTGTCGAGGTCACCGTAGGACCCCGAATCGAAGATCTCCCCGAGCTTGAGCACCTCGAACAGGTTGAACTCGATGTCCCGGACGTTGGCGATGTAATGACCCACGATCGGCAAGCGTCGCCGACGCCAGTTCGGGTACGCAAGCGTAGGTTTCGGCAACCTACGGCTACGGAACCGGAGGTTGCCAGCTCAGTAGGTGCTATGACCTGTATCACACCACAGGCATGCACCTATCCTTGGTCGAGTGTCCCAACCGTCAGTCGCTGAGCTGCGCTCCCGTCTCCACGACCTGACCATCCGTGACGCCGCCCGGCTCGGCCGCCGGCTGAAGAACCTCCGGGGCGGGAATGTCCCCGCGAACCTCGTCGAACAGTTCGCCGCGGCCGAGGCTCTTGTGCTCACCCGGCAGGCCGCCGTCCCGACCATCACCTACCCGGATCTGCCGGTCACTGCGCGCCGCGACGAGATCGCCAAGGCCATCAGCGAGAACCAGGTCGTGATCGTCGCCGGCGCCACGGGTTCGGGCAAGACCACCCAGTTGCCCAAGATCTGCCTTGAGTTGGGCCGCGGTATCCGCGGCACCATCGGCCACACCCAGCCGCGCCGGCTGGCGGCGCGGACAGTCGCCCAGCGCGTCGCCGACGAACTCGGTACCCCGCTGGGTGAGGCGGTCGGCTATACCGTGCGGTTCACCGATCAGGCCAGTGATTCCACCCTGGTCAAACTGATGACCGACGGCATCCTTCTCGCCGAGATCCAACGCGACCGCCGGCTGCTGCGCTACGACACGCTGATCCTCGACGAGGCCCACGAGCGCAGCCTCAACATCGACTTCCTGCTTGGGTATCTGCGCGAATTGCTGCCGCGGCGCCCCGATCTCAAGGTCATCGTCACGTCGGCGACCATCGAGCCGGAGCGCTTCGCGGCGCACTTCGGCGGAGCCGAACATGGATTTAGCAACGACGCCCCGATCGTCGAGGTGTCGGGCCGGACCTATCCGGTCGAGATCCGGTACCGGCCGCTGGAAGTGCCTGTGGTGTCCGAGGACGACGATGATCCGGACGACCCCGATCACGAGATCGTGCGCACCGAGATCAGAGACCCGACCGAGGCGATCGTCGACGCGGTCCGGGAGCTGGAATCCGAACCTCCCGGCGACGTTTTGGTGTTCCTGTCCGGTGAGCGCGAAATCCGGGACACCGCAGAAGCGCTGAAGGATCTGCGCAACACCGAGGTGCTGCCGTTGTACGCGCGGCTGCCCACCGCCGATCAGCAGAAGGTGTTCCAGCCCAGCCACACCGGGCGACGAATCGTGCTGGCGACCAATGTCGCCGAGACCTCTCTGACCGTTCCGGGCATCCGCTACGTCGTGGACCCCGGAACCGCCCGCATCTCTCGCTACAGCCGCCGCACCAAGGTGCAGCGCCTACCGATCGAACCCATCTCACAGGCGTCGGCGGCGCAGCGGGCCGGCCGGTCGGGCCGTACCGCACCCGGTATCTGTATCCGGCTGTACTCCGAGGAGGACTTCGAATCCCGGCCCCGCTACACCGATCCGGAGATTCTGCGCACCAATCTCGGCGCGGTCATCCTGCAGATGGCGGCGTTGGGGCTCGGCGACATCGAGAAGTTCCCCTTCCTCGATCCACCCGATCAGCGCAGCATCCGCGACGGTGTCCAACTGCTGCAGGAACTGGGCGCGTTCGACTCGGTGGGCGAACTGACCGACATCGGACGCCGCCTGGCGCGGCTGCCACTCGACCCGCGGGTCGGCAGGATGATTCTGCAGGCCGACACCGAAGGGTGTGTGCGCGAGGTGCTGGTGCTCGCGGCCGCGCTGTCGATCCCCGATCCGCGCGAGCGTCCGGCCGACAAGGAAGAGGCGGCCCGGCAGAAGCACGCCCGGTTCGCCGACGACCACTCGGATTTCATCTCCTACCTCAACCTCTGGAACTATCTGCGTGAGCAGCGAAACGAGCGCTCCGGCAACGCGTTCCGGCGGATGTGCCGGGACGAGTTCCTGCACTACCTGCGGATCAGGGAATGGCAGGACCTGGTGGGGCAGCTGCGCAGTATCGCGCGCGACATCGGGATCAACGAGAGCGACCAGCCTGCCGAGCCGGCGAGCATCCACGCCGCGCTGACCGCGGGCCTGCTGTCGCATGTCGGGTTGCGCGAGGGCGAGACGCAGGCGCGCACGCGAGGAGCAAATTGGGCACAGTACGCCGGTGCCCGCAATTCGAAGTTCGTGCTGGCTCCCGGCTCGGTGCTGACCAAGAAGCCGCCACGCTGGATCGTGGTGGCCGACCTGGTGGAGACCAGCCGGCTGTTCGGCCGGATCGCCGCCAGGGTCGAACCGGAGGCCATCGAGCGCGTGGCGGGACATCTCGTGCACCGCAATTACAGCGAGCCACACTGGGAGGCCAGGCGGGGCGAGGTGGTGGCGTTCGAACGGGTGACGCTCTACGGGCTGCCGCTGGTCCCGCGCCGCAAAGTCGGATACTCCTCGATCGAACCAGAGCTGGCCCGAGAGCTGTTCATTCGGCACGCGCTGGTGGAAGGGGACTGGCAGACCAGGCACCACTTCTTCCGCGACAACGCCCGGCTGCGTGCCGAACTCGAGGAGATCGAGGAACGGGCGCGCCGGCGTGATCTGCTGGTCGGCGACGACGACATCTACGGGCTGTACGACGCACGGATCCCGGCTGACATCGTGTCGGCGCGCCATTTCGACGCGTGGTGGAAGAAGCAGCGGCACCGCACTCCGGATCTGCTCACCTTCAGCCGCGACGATCTGTTGCGGTCCGAGGACGGCGCGGACAATCCCGACACCTGGCAGGCGGGCGACCTGCAACTACCGCTGACCTATCGGTTCGAGCCGGGAGCCGCCGACGACGGTGTCACCGTGCACGTGCCGGTCGGGGTGTTGGCGCGGCTCGGTGGTGACGGCTTCGCCTGGCAGGTCCCCGCTCTGCGGGAAGAGCTCGTCACGGCGTTGATCAAGTCACTGCCCAAGGATCTGCGACGCAACTTCGTTCCCGCCCCGGACACCGCACGCGCCATCCTCGGCGACATCGATGCCTCCGCGGCGTCATTGTTGGACGAGGTGCAGCGCGAATTACGCAGGCGTAGCGGCATTCTGGTGCCGATCGAGGCGTTCGACCTGAGTAAGGTGCCCGACCACCTGCGGATGACGTTCGCCGTGGAGACCGCTGACGGCAAAGAGGTGGCGCGTGGCAAGGACATCGATGCGCTGCGCGAGCAGTTGGCCGTGCCGGTCGCCCAGGCGGTGGCCGATGCGGTCGGAGGCGACTTCGAGCGTACCGGTCTGCGAGCTTGGCCCGAGGACCTCGACGAGCTGCCCCGCACTGTCGAGACGACCTCGGCAGGCCACACCGTCCGCGGCTATCCGGCATTCGTGGACACCGGAAATGCCGTCGACATCCGGGTTTTCGCGACCCAGGCCGAGCAGACCGCGGCGATGGGTCCTGGCCTGCGCAGACTGTTGCGCCTCTCGGTGCCTTCACCGGTCAAGGCGATCGAGCGCGGGCTGAGTCCGCGCGTACGCCTGACCCTCAATGCCAATCCCGACGGGACGCTGGCCGCCCTGCTCGACGACTGCGCCGACGCCGCGGCCGGTGTGCTGCTCAAGCGGGCAGTGTGGACCAAGGCCGAGTTCACCGCACTGACCCAGCTTGCCGCCAAGGAACTCGGACCGACCACCACGGCCGTGGTGAACCGCGTGCAGGCCGTGCTGACCGCGGCTCACGAGGTGCAGGTGGCCCTACCGGACAAGCCGTCGCCGCAGCAAGCTGACGCGGTCGCCGACATCCGCTCCCAACTGGACCGCTTGTTGCCCAAGGGGTTTGTGACCGCTGCGGGTGCCGCGCGGCTGGCCGACCTGGCCCGCTACGTCACCGCGATCGCCCGCAGGCTCGAACGGTTGCCCCAGGGCGTCGCGGCCGACCGCGAGCGCATGGCCCGGGTGCACGCCGTCGAGGACGCCTACGACGATGTGGTCCAAGCGCTTTCGGCGGCCCGCGCGGCCGATCCGAAGGTGCAGGAAATTGCCTGGCAGATAGAGGAATTCCGGGTGAGCCTGTGGGCTCAACAGCTCGGCACGCCGCGCCCGGTCAGCGAGCAGCGGATCTACAAGGCGATCAACGCAATCCAGAACTGACGGTCACGGCCCGTCTGCATCTGCTGCTGCCGCATGTTGCAGATCGACATGGTGGCAGACCTGGTTGCCGCCCGCGTTCTTGGCCGCGTACATGGCCAGGTCGGCGGCATCGATGGCATCGTCGAGGAACTGCGATGCCCGCGATGCGGCGGCAGCGTCGAGTGGCGCGCTCGCACTACCGACACTTGCAGTGGTCGGGAAGGGGATGGCTGCGATCGCGCGGCAGATTCGCTCGGCGAGTTCGTTGGGGCGCGGGGTGCGATGGATGTCGGCGACGACGAACTCCTCACCCCCGAGCCGCCCGATCACCGAGGCCGACGGGCAGTTGTCCCGCAGCGCCGCGCCGACCCGCGCCAGCGCCCAGTCCCCGCGCGCATGTCCCCACGTGTCGTTGAGCAGTTTGAAGTTGTCCAGGTCGATGACGAGTACCACCAGATGAGCCCCGGCGGCCTGCTGGCGCAGCAGGCCTTGGACGGAGCGGTAGAAGGCGCGCCGCGTGTGTAGGCCGGTGAGTGGATCATGATCGGACACAGTGAGATCCGAACGCAGGGTGTGCACCAGCGACCGGATGCCGAACGGCACGCCGATGTTGAGCGCCGCGACCGTCACCGCGGCGGCGATGGCCAAGGCGATGTCGCCGGTGTCTTTGATGAGCCGAACCACGAAGATGGCGGAGCATAGCGCACATACCGCGAAATTGCCGATGACATAGCGCAGCGTGTGGAAGTAGGCGATGAATCCGCCGAGCACCGCGAAGACCACACAACCCATCAGAGCCGAGTACGGATTGGACATCGTCGCGCAGCCGAGGCCCGTCATCCCGCTTGCCGCCAGCAGGAACAGCGACGACTGTCGTCTGCTCGGCCAGTGCACGAGCCACATGAGTGCACCGAGAAATCCAGCTGCGGCCATACCCACCGCGACAGCCCTGGAGAGCGGATGATCGGGACCGTTCGGACTCCAGAGCATCAGCAGCGGAAGCGTCGCGAGCACCGCGGTGTACAGCGCGGTCACCCACTGCCAGCGGCGCTGTAGGCCCCGATCCTGTATGTACGTGCTGAGCCAGTCGAACTGGTGAAGCTGTTGCGGCGCCCCGATCACCCCACGAGCCATGGTTCCTCACACCTCCGCATGTGCGGAATGTACGACATTTCACGTACGGTAGCTGCCGATACGCGAGGTTCGCCAGCTACCGTCCTGCCGGATGTTTCTGGTGGCTGAGTGGACCGACGGGCATCATTGGCAATGCCGTTGTCGGCGTCAACCGATGACGTGTTCGATCTCGCCGATCCCGTCGAGCCTCAGGGAAAGGGTATCGCCCCGACGCAGCCAGTTTCCGGTCTCCATGCCGCTGCCGCCGGGTAGCGTGCCCGTGCCGAACAGCTCGCCCGGCAGCAGCTGCTCGCTGCGCGACGCGTGCGCGAGCACCTCGCCGAGCGTGTGCTGCATCCCGGCGCTGCACACCGTACTGACCACGGACCCGTTGATCGCGACAGAGCCGGTGATCGCGTCGACGCGGGGCAGGATCTCGTCGGCGGTGACGGCGGTGTCCGACATCGAACTGGCGAAGTGCTTGGACTTCTGTGGGCCGAGCCCGCTCGCCATCTCCGCTCGTTGCACATCGCGGGCGCTGAAGTCGTTGAGTACCACGAACGCTCCGATCGCTGCGGTGGCCTCGGCTGGGGTCGCATCCAACAATGGTGCGGCCAGTACGAATCCGAGCTCCAGCTCGAAGTCCAGCGCACGCGAGTAGCTGGGCATGGGCATCGGCGTACCCGTCGGCACGAAGGTCTGCGCGTTGGACATGTAGTAGATCGGCTGCCGGTAGAACAGCGGCTTGGGTTTGAACTGGGGCACCGGGCGGCCGGTCACCCGCTCGTAGAGCGCGGTGACGCGGTGCAGGCCCGGGTGGAAGCGCTCGATCAGCCCGCGGGCCGCGTCGATGTTGTGCTGCTCGTAGAGCATGAAGTCGCGGAACGACAGCGGCTGAAACGGCAGCAGGTGCTCGCTGTGCCGCAGCTGGCGGTCGGCGGCGGCCGCCTCCCATGCGGCGTCGAACACCTTGCCGCCGAGCGCGGTACTGTCCGTCAGCGCCGTCCAATCGCCTTCCGTATCAGTGTATTCCAGCTGTAGCCCGGTATCGGTTCGGATCCGTCGTAGTTTCATGATGCTCCGTCGGTCTCGGCGGGCGCCTGGTCACTGTGCACCCAACGCAGAGTAGATCAGGCCGGAGGGGTCGTAGTGCGAACGAACGGTGTTGAGCCGATCCAGGTTGCGCTCGAAGTAGCGGGCTGCGGGCATGCCGGCCTCGACATAGTTGACGTACCCGCCGACTGAGTTCGCCTGCACCGCTTGGTGGGCATCGCGCAGCCAGCCGGTGGCCGACTCGATCGCGGGAGGTGACGGCGGTTCGGTGTACCACTGCACACACGCGGCTTGCCCACGCCACGGAAATGCAGTGGCGTCCGGTGCCGTATCGGTGATCGCGCCGTCGAGGGACTCGATGACGGCGGTCGCGGCGCCTGCGTCCTTCGGCCAGGCTGACATGGCTGCAACGATGGAATCTGCAGCGGCGCTGGTCATTTCCGCGATGAGATCCGATCCCGCGACGAAGGCCCGAGGCCGGGTCGCGTCACTGCCACCTTCGAAATAGTGGACGAAGTCCAGATGCCCGAGGGTCTGGGTTCGGGTGCTCAGCGGGGCCGTGTCGATCGAGGCCGCCAGGGCCGAGGCCGCTTGGCCACCGGTACGGGCGGGCGCCGCCAACACGATTGTGCACTGCAGCTCGGGACCTGGGCCCGAAGTGAGGTTGAGCATGCCCCAGATCTCGCGCTGCGCCGTGCCCAGCCACGCATGCCATCCGTGGATCACCTGTGCTGCAGCAGATTCCGGAAAGACCAGCGTAACGACATCGCGGTCGACGGTGGCGAAGGTACGGAACGTGAACGAGGTGACCACGCCACATCCACCGCCCCCGCCGCGCAATGCCCAGAGCAGGTCGTCGTGCTCGCCCGATGACGCGGTGACCGTGTCGCCACCGGGAACCACGACGGTCGCCGACACCAGGCTGTCGCACGTCAGTCCGTACTGCCGCGCGTCCGCTCCGAGACCCCCGCCCAGTGTCAGGCCCGCGACACCGACGCTCGGGCAGCTGCCGGTGGGGATGGACCGGCTGTGCTCGTTGAGGGTGCTCTGCACCGTGTCGAGATCGACGGCGGCCGCGACCGTGACCAGACCCGAGCTGTCATCGTAGTCGACGGTGCGGGGCAGTCCGCGCAGGTCGACGACCATCGCGCCTGACGTCGCCGAGGCGCCGACATACGAGTGTCCGCCGCTACGGGGAGCGACCTTGACGGCGTGCGCAGCGGCGAAGGCGACTGCCTTCGACACGTCGCTCGCCGAGCCGACAGCGACCACCGCCGCCGGAGTGGATTCGGCGAATCGGGTGTTGAAAATGCCTTTGGCGGAACCGAACTCCGGGTCGGCCGGCAGGATGACGTGCCCGTCGAGTGAGTCGGCCAGTCCGCTCCAGTCCGGCGGGCCTGCGGTCGTCGTCGGGCCCGCTGTCGCGGAACCGGCGGGCGCAGATGGGCTCCCGTCTCGGCACGCGCCAAGCGCTGTGACAGTGGCGAGACCGAGCGCGCCGCGAAGGAAATCCTGGCGCGAGATCTCGGGTGTCATGCCCGGCCCGGTGGGAGTCGGTTACCGGGGATACGCCGCGGGTACCGGCGCCACCGCCGCCGGGACCTGCGCGACCTGAGGCACCTGCGCCACCGCACCCGGCACTTGAGCAGCACCCGGCACTTGAGCAGCACCCGGCACTTGAGCAGCACCCGGCACCTGCGCAGCACCGGGGACGGGCGCCGCACCTGGCACCTGCGCCGCATCGGGGGCCGGAGCCGGCGCCGGCGGCGGTACGCCGACACCGAGCACCCGCAGCAGGTCGGGCTTCATCTGCTGCAACTGAGCGCCCCAGTAGCCCCAGCTGTGCGTGCCGTTGGGCGGGAAGTTGAAGATCGCGTTGTGGCCTCCCGCGGCCTGGTAGCGCTTCTGGAACTCCTTGTTGGAATCCACGGTGATGTTCTCCAGGAACTGCGCGCTGTACATCTGGCCGAAGCCGCCGCCGGCCGAGTCGAGGTCGGAGGAGATGCCGTTGCCGCAATACACCCACACCGCGGTGTTGTTGGCGACCAGTTGACCGACGTTGACCATCGGGTCGTTGCGCCGCCAGGCCGGATCGTTGGCGGTACCCCACATGTCGGTGGAGTTGTAGCCGCCGGCATCCTTCATCGCGAATCCGATCATGGTGGGCCACAATCCCTGCGACGGGTTCAGGAAGCCGGACAACGCGCCGGCGAAGATGAACTGGGCCGGGTGCCAGATGGCCAGCGTCAGTGCGGCACCGCCGGACATCGACAGCCCGACGACCGCATTGGCGGTCGGCCGGATGCTTCGGTTGGTGGCCAGCCAGGCCGGCAGCTCTTGGGTGAGGAACGTTTCCCACTTATAGGTGGTGGTTCCCGAGTTGCCCGCCGCGGGGCGGTACCAGTCGGTGTAGAAGCTGGACTGTCCGCCGATCGGCATCACGACGGCCAGACCCGATTGGTAGTACCACTCGAACGCCGCGGTGTTGATGTCCCAGCCGCTCTCGTCGTCCTGGGCTCGCAGGCCGTCCAGCAGATACAGCGCGGGCGTGCCGCCGGCACTGGCGGGACCGCCGCCGGGCTGGAACGAGACCTTGATGTTGCGTCCCATCGACGGCGACGGGACCTCGAGTTGTTCGACCGGCAAGCCCTTGCGTGAGTAGGCCGACGCAGGCTGCGCTCCGGCCACACTCAGCAGTGCCGACACCAACAACGTCGCGCTTGCGGTGGCCGCCAGCCGCCATACCATTCGGCTCAAAAACCTCCCCGTCACACCGGCAAGCTAACAATGCAGCCTGTGATCCCCACGCGGCCGCGCCCGGCGTAACCCGGCTGTTATCAAGGCGTTTCGATGTCGATGCTTACCGACGGACAATGACGGCCCTACAGCCGTAACATCTCGCGCTGCATCTCGGCGCGGTCCAGATAGGGCAAGCGCGGCGGGTAACGACGCCGGGAACGGGAACCGGCGCGTGTTTTCCGGTGCAGCAGTGCGTGAATTGTCGTCATCGGGAGTCCCTCTCTTGCCGGGATTCCTCTTGCAACGCCCATTTCGAAGCGCAGATTCCGGACGGCCGATGTGGCTGTGAGCCGGGGGTGCCGCATCGAATCTGAACAGTTGCTGTGAAGTTGCCAAAAGTGGGTGCGCGTTGCGCGGGGGAGTTGACTGATACGGCAATTCCCCGAGCCTGACAGTGCAATACTCGGTCACCTGGTGCGCCCCGACAGGCACACCGCGGAGCTTCGCCGATGTGTCAAGGTGCGTCGGGCGAGCAGAACCACATCGGCTGGGTGGAAGGTGATCACTGTGGCGCAAGGCGAACAACTGACTACAGGAGTCGGATCGCCACACCTGTCCCGATCGCTCGGCATGTGGGCGATCGTCGGTCTGGGCCTCGGCTACATGACCCCGATGACGGTGTTCGACACGTTCGGCCTCGTGTCGGAGGCGACGAACTCGGTGGTCCCGCTCGCCTACCTGGTGGCGCTGGTGGCCATGGTGTTCACGGCCATCAGCTACGGCCGGATGACCCGGGTCTACCCGTCGGCCGGTTCGGCGTTCACCTACACCTCCGAAGTCATCCACCCGAACGCCGGATTCCTGGTCGGCTGGTCGTCGCTGCTGGACTACCTGCTGCTGCCCATGGTCAACGCGGTCATCGGCCGCATCTACTTCGAATCGTTCTTCCCGGACGCGCCATCATGGGTGTTCGTCGTGGTCTACGTCGGCGTGATCACGGCGTTCAACCTGTGGAGCATCAAGGGGACCTCGCGCGTCAACGGCATCCTCGTGGTGTTCCAAACCGTGCTGATCGGCGTGTTCATCGTGTTGGCCTGGTTGTCGCTACGCCACGGCATGGGCGCGGGCACGGCGCTGACCCTCGATCCGCTCTACCACGCGGGTGTCGACATGTCGGCTGTCATCACCGGCGCCACAGTGGTGTGCTTCTCGTTCATCGGATTCGACGCGATCACGATGTACAGCGAAGAGGCCAAAACCCCGAACACCGTGCCGAAGGCGATCGTCTTGGCCCTGTTGATCGGTGGTGCCATCTTCTTCGTGGCGGCATGGTTCAGCCAGGCGGTCTTCCCCAATCTGGACGGCTTCGAGGTCACCGACGACACGCTGCCCGAGATGGCGCTGAAGGTGGGCGGCCAGTTCTTCAAGATCCTGTTCACCTCAGCCGCGCTGGCCGCCATGGTCGCATCGAGCCTGTCGTCGCACGCGAGCGTGTCGCGCATGGTCTACGTGATGGCTCGAAACGGCAAGGGCCGGATCGCGAAGTACCTGGCCTACATCCACCCGACCTTCCTGACCCCGGCCCACGCCGTCGTCATCGTCGGCGTCGTGTCGTTGCTGGCCATCAAGTTCACGCTCGAATTCGCCTCGGCGATGATCAATTTCGGTGCCCTCATCGCGTTCACGTTCGTCAACCTCACGGTGCTGGTCTACTTCGCGATCCGGCTCAAGCAGCGACGCACACCGAAAGAAATCCTCATCAACATCGTGCTGCCGGTGATCGGCATGTGCATGACCTTGGTGCTGTGGTCGAAGCTGCACATCCAGGCGCTGGAATACGGCGCCATCTGGTTCACCATCGGTGTCATCCTGCTCGTCTACCTGACCCGTGGCTTCCGTCAACCGATGACGATGAGGATCGAGGAGGAGACCCTAGCTGAGGAGGGCACCCCGGTGCCGCACGTCAAGCACGGTGATGAGTGACGGGCGCGCTGCGCTCAAATCCCTTGGTCTACCGCCGAATCGATCCGTGAGGCGACTTCACCGCACACCGCGACGAACTCCGTCATGGTGTCGACAGCCCCGAGTGGCTGCAGTACGGGCGTGCTCACCCCGGCGTCGAGGTACGGCTTGAGGCCCGCGGCGATATCCGTTGCCGTGCCGCCCACTCCGAAACCATCGTCGGAAGCCAGCCCTGATGCGGCAGCCTTCTGGGCCAGTTGTTCAGCGGCGCCATCGCCCGGCGCGCACGCGATGAATTCCACGGTGTCGAACGGGTCGCTGCGTCCCGCGCGTCCCGCGGCCACATGCTCGAGCGCGGCGCCCACCGACGTGCGGGTGTAGCCGCTGTCGAGGATCACGCCGTCGGCGATCTCGCCGGCCAGCCGCAGCGTCTTCACCCCCGTTCCGCCGATCAGCACCGGAAGTTGTTGTGGCGGAGCGTAATCCAGTCTCACCTCGGACAGTTGGACGTAACGCCCGGTCACAGTCACGGTCTCCCCGGCGAACAGTGCCCGCAACGCCTGCACGTATTCGCGAAGCAGAGTCATCGGGGATGCGACCGCAGCACCGGCCTGCCGCATCCAGTCCTGGACGCCATGGCCGACGCCGATCCTGATGCGCCCGGGGAACATCGCTTCGAGCGTGGCGAATTCCATCGCCGTGCTCACCACGTTGCGCAGCGGGGCCGGGACCAGTCCAACACCGACCACGAGGCGTTCCGACGCCGACAATGCGACGGCAGCCTGAGCGACACCGCCCTGCAGGAAGCAGTCCTCCCAGAGCCACAATTCGTCGGTACCGGCCGCTTCGGCCGCGGCAGCGACCGTGCGCAGGCTCGCGGGCGGGAAATCGGGTCGGAACACGGCACCTGTGCGGATACTCATGATCCCAACCCTACGGATAGCGTGACCGGCATGGACCGCAGAAGGGTCGTCATCGCCGGGCTCGGCGACACCGGTGTCCTCACGGCGATCCGACTGGCGCGTCAAGCCGACGTGGTGGGGATATCGGTCAAACCGGGGTTGGTCAGTGGGCAGGAACTCGGGGTGCGGCTGGCTCGGCCGGACGACTGGGCTCGCGACTACTGGATCGGATTCGACCGGTTTCGCGGCCTGGACCGGGTCCGCACCGTGCATGGCACGCTGATCGGGATCGACCTCGCCGACCGGACCGTCGAGGTGGCGCGGGCTGACGGAGCACGCAGCAGCGAGCCGTACGACGCGCTCGTCATCGCAACCGGTGTCAGCAACGGCTTCTGGCGTCGACCGACACTGCAGTCGACCGGTGACATCGGCGCCGAACTGCGGGCCGCGCACGAGCGGCTTGCCGCCTCCGATTCGGTCGTCGTGGTCGGCGGCGGTGCTGCCGCGGTGAGCGCCGCGGCCAATATCGCCCGAGCCTGGCCCGGCAAGCGCGTCGCGCTGTACTTCCCCGGGCCGCGGGCGTTGCCGGGGCACCACCGACGGACCTGGGTGCGGGTGCAGCGTCGTCTCGCCGACACCGGGGTGGCTCTGCACCCTGGGCACCGTGCCGTCGTGCCCGCGGTGTGTGACGAGATCACCAGTGGGCCAGTAATTTTCACCACCGGCCAGCCCGTGGCGCATGCCGACGCAGTGCTCTGGGCGATCGGTGCGGTGCGGCCGAACACCGATTGGCTACCCGCCGAGTTGCTCGACGAACACGGCTTCGTCCGCGTCACCCCGGACCTGCGGGTACCCGGGCACCGTGGGGTGTTCGCGATCGGCGACGTCGCCGCCACCGATCCGCTGCGATCCTCGGCCCGCAACCGTGCTGATGGTTTGTTGGCCCGAAACATCCTCGCCGAGTTCGCTTCTCGCCCTCTGCGTGAGTACCGACCGCCGCAGACGCGGTGGGGTTCGGTGCTCGGCGCACAGCCCGACGGGCTGGAAGTGTTCGCCCCGACCGGCCACGCCTTCCGGTTCCCGGCCTGGGCGGTGCGGCACATCGTGCAGCCGTGGATCGTGCGACGCGGCATCTATCGCGGCGTGCGGGGCCACTCGAGCAGAGTTGTCAGCTGAACGTCGCTGGGTCCGCCAACGGAATCACGATCTGCGACGGCGATTCGCCGCCCTGGCGCACCTGATAGACCCCGCCGGCCAGGGCGCGCCGGGCCGGTCTGGTCGGCACCAGATGCGGAAAGTCGTAGGTGGTCAGGGTCAGCCGCAACCGATGGCCGGGCTCGATCAGGGCGGCGGTGGGGAACACCTCGAGGTCGTAGCGCGTCAACTGGCCCGGCACCACCGGAACGACGGCGGCCCGGGTGCTGACGTGATGGGGCCGCAGCACCCTGCCGTCGGGCAGATACCACGTCTTGTCGGGATCGAGCGTGCGGTGGGAACCGAGCAGGGCGCCCTCGGTCAGCGGGCGGCTCACGCCGTCGGGGGACACGTCGTCCAGATACGCCACCCACAGCGTCTCTGACGTACTGGCCCTGGCGTACACCGTCACCGCGACCGGGCCCGCCACCAATTGCGGCGTCTCGAACGCGGCCGTGGTGTAGGTCAGCGCCTCCCGATGGGGTTTGCTGTTGTCCAGGTCGTAGCGGATGCGCCTGCCGGTCTGGGACACCATGAAGCTGCCCATCCCGAGGCTCCACTGCTCCAGGCTGCGCCCGGAGACCGGTCCGCGGGGGGTGTATCGGAGCGTCGCCTCGGTCACGTCGGGATCGGCGTCGGCCTGCAGCTCACCGCCGTCGGCGAGGAAGAAGGACGTGGGCGTGGCCTCCGGGAACGGGTATTCGCTGGTGTGAAACCACTGCGTCCCGCCGATCGCCTGGAACCGCAGCGGCGGACCCGTCACCGCGGCATCGTCGGAGTCCTTGAGCCACCGGTCGAACCAGCGCAGCTGCAGAGCGTGCAGATGCAGACCGTCGAGGTCCGACACGTGGTACCACGGGCCCATCATGAGCTGGACGCGTTCCGAGGTCGGCTGACCCGGCTGCATGGGCGCGTCGGCGGGCCGGCCCGCGAAGGCGTTCTGCAGGGCGGCGTAATTGAGCGGGGCGCCGCGCTGGAACGCGTCGTGCCAGCCGCCGACCAGGAACACGGCCACGTCGTTCTCGACGATTTTCGGCAAGACGTCGCTGGCTCGCATGCCGTCCCAGAACGGGCCGTCGAATGCGGTGTCCCCGCCGGCCGCTGCGTCGGCGGTCATCGTCTTGAAGTACTGCCGCTGATCGCGTCCGCGTTGGCGCACTCCGGCAAGTCCGCCTGCCCGGGGACGTTCGTGTGGCCCGCGATTGGCGAACTCCAACGTCGAGTTGACCACGTTGAGCAGCGAATACACCGCTCCGTAAGCCTGCACCGTGCGCATGTGCGGCACCCCGCCCATGGTGACCACGTCGCGATAGAAGTCGTTGGCGGCCATCACCGGGAAGATCGCCTTGAGTGGCGAATCCGGGCCGACGGCTGCCGCGGTCAGCAACTGGTTGATCGCCAGATAGGAAATGCCGAACATGCCGACGCGACCGTTGGAATTCGGCAACTGCGCGGCCCAGTTGACCAGATCGACGCCATCGGTGACCTGCTCGGCACCCAGCATCTCGAATGATCCGCCCGACACCCCGGTGCCGCGGACGTCGGCCATCACCTCGATGTAGCCGCGTCGGATCAGATAACGGGTTGCGCCACCGCCGATCTGCGCGGCCGGCGGCGGAGCCTTCTTGCCGTAGGGCGTGATGGACAACAGGACCGGGAACGGGCCCGGAGCTGCCTCACCGGTCTCCGGAATGGTGGGGTAGTGGATGTCGGTCCGCAGCACGGTGCCGTCGCGCATGGTGACCGCGACGTTGTGGTGCACGCCGACGCCGTAGCTCGCGGGTTTGGGCGACCACGGTGGTTCGAGCGGTGACGGGCTGGTTTTGCGCGTGCGCGTCGCTGCCCAGCCGGTGATCGCTCTTTCCCGCACAGCCTGTAACCGGTTCGCCATTCGCGTCTCCCTTGACGTCGTGCCGACTACTTAGACGGTATGCCAGCAAACTCACGCTGCGGGCATCACCCCACGGTCTGGCGGACCGCAGATCGCACCAGCGTGCGTAGCCACTGGTGCCGCCGGTCGTCATCGAAGGCCGGATGCCAGACCATGCGGTACGGCATCGTCGCGATCTCGTCCGGCGCATCCAGCACCACGAGCGCGTCCGGCGGTGCGAGCGCGCCGGTGAGCTGTCTCGGCAGCGTGGCGACCAGATCGGTGCCGGGCAGGAACTGCGATGCCGCAGCGTGGTAGGCAACCGTGACCGCAGGATCGCGGACCACGCCCAGTTTGGCGAGCGGAAGGTCGACGTCGGGTTGTCTGCCGTCGTGCACGTCGACGATGACGTGGCGGGCATCCTGGTAATCGCGCAGTGTGATTCCGCCTGCTTCGGCCAGTGGGTGGTCGGCAGCAACCACGCACACGAAGCGCTCGACGAACAACTGCTCGGAGTGCATCTCGTCGGTCGTCTGGCCGCCGTACAGGCCCAGATCGATCGTCGAGTTGCGGATCTGATCTGTCACGCCTTCGCGCCAGCTGTGGAAACGCACCGGGGCTTGGGGCGCCTGGCGCATCACCTCCCGGCAAATCGCAGAGCCGAACGCCTGCACGGCATAGTCGGTGCCGGCAAGAGTCACCGGTCGTGACGAGCCTGCTGGATCGAATTGATCGGGTGCGAAAAGGGCTTCGAGCGCAGGCAGCACCACGTCGAGTTGGGTTTGGATGGCCTCGGCGCGTGCGGTCAGCCGGTAGCCCGCGGCGTCGCGGATCAACAGCGGATCGCCGAGCAGGCGCCGCAGCCGGTGCAGGGCGCGGCTCATCGCGGGCTGGCTCAAACCGACACGGGTGGCCGCTCGTGACACCTGCCGTTCCTCCAACAGCGCCACCAGCGGGGGAATGAGGTTGAGATCAGCCCGCTCGATATGCGTCGTGTGCATGTTGATCATCGTAAAGATGCATGTGACTTATTACTGGCGTGCTGGAACGCTGGCAGTCAAGACAGGAAGGCAGTCACATGCAGATTTCCGGTAACACCATCTTCATCCCCGGCTCGACGAGCGGCATCGGCCTGGCATTGGCAATGGCATTGCAGGCCAAGGGCAACACCGTCATCGTCGGCGGCAGGCGCACCGAGCTGCTCGACGAGATCGCCACCGAGCACCCCGAACTCGACACCGTGCAGATCGACACGACCGACCCGGAGAGCATCCGGGCCGCTGCCGCGACCGTGGTGGGCAAGCACCCGGAACTCAACATCGTCATCGCCATGGCCGGTGTCATGGCCGTCGAGGACTGGCACGATCCCGAATCGTTCCTGGCCTCGGCCGAGAGCGTGATCACCACGAATGTGCTTGGGCCCATTCGGCTGATCGCCGCGTTCATCGAACATCTGCAAGCACAGCGGGACGCGACGATCGTCACGGTGTCCTCGGGCCTCGCGTTCGCCCCGCTGCGCGCCACGCCGAGTTACAACGCCTCCAAGGCAGCTGTGCACATGCTCACCGAGTCGGTGCGGCTGCAGTTGGCCGACACCAGCGTCAAACTCGTCGAACTCGTGCCGCCCTCGGTGGCCACCGATCTGTTGCCAGGCCAGCGTGAGAGCAGCTTCGCGATGCCGCTGGACGAATTCGTCAGCGAGGTCGTGGGACTACTGGAAACCCAGCCTGATGCCAAGGAGATTCAGGTCGAGCGGGTGAAGTTCCTCCGGTACGGCGAGGCCCGCGGCGACTACGACCAGGTGGTTGCCACGCTCAACAACGCTGACCCGCACGGACATTGAGCACCGGATCACGGTTTCTGCCGCAGGTCCGCCAGTGAGTTGCGCAGGCCTCCGTCGAGTCGGATCTGCACAGCGGCCACGGCGAGCATGATGGCCGCGGTGATCATGTGCACGATCGCGTCGGTGGTGTTGTTCGGGAAGCTGAACACGAAGGCCACCTGGTTGGAGAAGAACGCCCAGATGCCCGGCAGGGCACCGGCGACCGCCGCCAGCAACAGATACAGCACCGCCCATGACTTCCGAACGCAGAACACCAGGCCCGGACCGAACAGGGCGAGTCCCGCGACGGCATGCCACCCGTTGTAATCCATCCCCATGATCTGCACGGTGGGGGCACCGGGGCCGGTGGCGAAACTCGGCTCGGCAATGAACCCGACGACCGCCTGGACCACGTGGAACAGGGCGATCACCAACAATCCCCACTGTGCAAAGCTCCATTGCTTCACACTTCGGACGCTACGTCTACTACAGCGTGTAGTCAACGATTTACCAGGTGTCGACGAACCTTTTGGACGCCGGGGGACGGGGGTGCTGTGCGGCCGCAGCCAGCGTCGCCGCGATCAGCGTGCGGGTTTCCGCGGGATCGACCACGTCGTCGATCTCGAACATCGACGCCGAGTTGAGTGCCCGCGCATTCCGCTCGGCAGCTGCGGTGGCTGCTTGCACCGCCTGCTCACGTTCATGCTCGTCGGCGATGGCTTCCAATTCCTTGCGCAGGCCGAGCCGGACCGCGCCCTCCAGCCCCATCGGGCCCAGATGTGCGCCGGGCCAGGCCACGGTCAGTAGCGGCTCGTGCAGACTCCCACCGCACATCGCTTGTGCGCCAAGGCCATAACCCCGGCGCAGGATCACTGCCACCAACGGGACCGTGAGTGCCGCCCCAGCCACCAACAGCCGCGACCCGCGTCGTACGAGTGCTTCGGCCTCCGCAGCCGGGCCGACCATGTACCCCGGGCAGTCCACCAGCGATACCACCGGCACGCCGAATGCGTTGCACAACTGCAGGAATCGCGCTGCCTTGTCCGACGCGGCGGCCGTGATCGCGCCCGCCTTCACCATGGTGTTGTTCGCGATGATCCCCACGGGTCTGCCGTCGATGCGGGCAAGTGCCGTCACCATCTCCGGTGCGAACTTCTCCCGCAGGAAGGTGACCGAGTTCGAATCGGCGAGCGTCTGGATTATCGGGGCGATCGGATAGGCCCGTCGAGCCCGCTCGGGAACCATTGTGCGCAGGGCATTTTGATCTGCGACTGCGCCGGGCGAAGCCGGGCCGGCGAAGTAACCCAGGAGCGTGCGGGTGACGGTGACCGCGTGGGCCTCGTCAGGCACCACGACGTCGACGACACCGTTGGGTGCCTGCACCGAGATCGGCCCTACTTCGTCGGGCGCGACGTCGCCCAGGCCACCGCCGGCGATCATCGCGGGCCCGCCCATCCCGATCGAGCTGTTCTCGGTGGCGACGATCAGATCGGCGGCTCCGGCGATCACCGCGTTACCCGCGAAGCACCGGCCATTGACCACCGCGATCCGCGGCACCACGCCGGACAACGCGGCCCACAGCGCGAAGGCCTTGACTTCCAAGGACGACACCGTCGGATAGTCGGTGTCGCCCGGCCGGCCGCCGCCACCCTCGGCGAAGAACACCGTAGGCAGCTGCATCCGCTCGATGAGTTCGAACAGCCGGTCCTTCTTGCGGTGTCCGAGTGCGCCCTGGGTTCCGGCCAGCACGGTGTAGTCGTACGACAGCACTGCGCATGCGGCGCCGTCGATGCGCGCGGTACCTGCGACCAGCCCGTCGGCCGGGGTACGGGCGATGAGGTCGTCGAGATCGCGACGCTGACGCTGCGCGGCGATCGCGAAGCGGCCGTACTCGACGAATGAGCCGGGGTCGACGAGGTCGTCGATGTTCTCCCGCGCGGTACGCGCACCGCCGTCGTGACGACGGGCCACCGCGTCGGGGCGCGCGGCGTCCTGGGTCAGAGCCCGCCGTCGCAGCAGCTCGGCCAGATCGTCGCGCAGTGGTTCGTCGGACATTTGTCGTCTCCCCTGGAATATGGGCATCCGATCACGGGTTGCCCATCGTTGTGACCGGTACTGTGTTCGATCCACGTGACCTGTTGGCCGAGGCCCGGCTGGGTGTACTCGCCACCATTAAAGCCAACGGCATGCCGCAGCTGTCTCCGGTGACGCCGTATTACGACCGGGACGCGGACGTGGTCTATGTGTCGATCAGGGCGGGGCTGGCCAAGACGGCCAACCTGCGGCGCGATCCCCGCGCGGTTATCGAGGTCACCCGTGACGATCGATGGGCGTGGGCAACCGCGGAAGGCTCGGTGACCCTGACCGGCCCCGGTTCGGATCCGCAGAGCCCTGAGGTCGAGGCGCTCGTCGACTACTACCGCGCGGCGGCGGGTGAACACCCCGACTGGGATGAATACCGCGCCGCCATGGTGTCGGATCAGCGCATTCTGATGGCGCTGTCCGTGGAGAAGGTGTACGGCCAGCAGCTGCGCTGACTCAGCTGATCTCGGCGGCGATGCGGTCGAGCACGGCCGGATATCGGTTGGCCTCGCGGTGACCGCCCGGCTTCCCGCTGCTGACGATCGCCGCGGACAGCGCACGCGCCGGGTCTGCCCACACCGCGATGTCGACCAGGCCGGTGTGCCCGAACGCCGACTCGGTGTTCTTCCCGAACGGCCCGAATCGTTTGCCGCCGAGCATATAGCCGGTGCCCCAGCGCATCGGCTTGAGGCCGGTGGCCACGTCGGGTCGCATCCTTCGGGCCGGTTTGATTGCGGCGCGCAGTGTTTCGGGTCGCATGATCCGTACCCCGTCGAGTTCGCCTCCGCGACGCAGGATCTCGGCAAAGCGGGAGAGTTCGTCGGCGTTGGAGACCGTGCTCGATGACGGCACGACACTGGTGAGGAACAAGGGCGTGTTACTCAGCGGGATGATCCGGTCCAGGGTGCCGCCGACGGCAGCGCGGAAAGCCGCGGCGATCGGCGGCGGGAGCGGCTTGCCGGTGGGATGGCTCGGCGCCACCAGCGAAACCTCTTCGGGTGCAACACCGTAATTGGTCCAGCGGAACCCGAGAGGATCGAGGATGTCCTCGGCCAGAATGTCGCGGATATTGCGGCCGGTGGCCGCCTGGACGATCTCGCGGACCAGCGGACCCCAGGTCAATCCGTGGTAGATGTGCACCAGTCCGGGCCGGTAGACCGGCTTGAGATTGCCCAGTTGCTCACGGGTGTACTCGCTGTCGTTGACTCTCGTGACGTCCGGACGCGGACCCGTGTGGATCGGCACCCCCGCACTGTGGGTGATGACGTGCCGGATGGTGGTCCGGTCCTTGCCGTGGCTGGTGTAGGTCGGCAGATAGTCGCAGACCCGGTCGTCGAGCGAGAAGTACCCGCGTTCGACGAGCATGTGCACGACTGTCGTGCTGATGGCCTTGGCCGCCGAGTACACGCAGAACGGGGTGTCGGTGCGGACGGGGATCTTCTCGGCATCGGGCAGATCGTCGGGGCCATTGCCCCAGCCGTGTCCGATCGCGCGGTTCAGGATCACCTTGCCGTTGCGCCGCAGGCATACCTGGATCGCGGGGTGCATGCCGGCGCGGTACCAGTGTTGTACAGACTGCCAGATCCGTTCGACAGCCTGCGGGTCGATCTCCGAGTGGTCCTCGTCCCCGATGTCGGTGACCGCGTCGAGGTCGGCGGGGACTGTGATTCTGCCGTCTGAGCTCACTTTTGGGCCCTCTTCAACGTGGCCGACAGATGATGCTGCAGCGGTTGGCCCACCGCACCCATCCGCAGGGTGTAGGTGAGCTCGTCTCCCGACACTTTGATCGAACGTGACAGTGCGGTAACGCTTTTGGCGCTCGTGCTGAGGCCGATGTTGGTCGCGGTCAACTCCATCTCGATGGTGTCGCCGGTGACCGTCAGTGATCCTTCCTGGATCTCGGTGATGCCGGTCGGATGCGCGAGAATCCACTCCACCCGACCAGGCGACGGGGCCCGGAGGTAGCCGGTCTCGGCGTGGAGCGGACGGCCGTCGGCGCGTGCCTTGGTGCGTTGGCCGTAGGTCAGGAACGGCTTACCGACGTGGCCGAAGGTGATCTCCTCGGCGTAGTCGAACGACTCGATGGTCGGGTACTCGCCGGAACCTGGCCCCGACCAGGTACCCAGCAGCGGAGCCAAGGCCGCGATGTCGGGATGCAGATCAACCACGGTCGCCAGCGTACGGACCGCCGGCTGTCGTAACCGATCAGGCGTCCGGTGCGCTCTGCGCGGCCCAGAGATCCGGACCGAACACTGCCCCAGCAGCGTGTCACCGTCCTCGGCGGTCTTGTACCACGAGATTGGGCATTTCCGCCCGCGGCGACGGGACCCTTCGGGCTCGGGTCGGACGCCATCCATTGGCGGCCAACAACTTTGGCAAATGTGGTCTCGTTGGTCACTCTGGCCACCGAGCGCGGTTACTTGTCGGTGATCGAATGTATGTTCGAATCATGGAGGAGGTTGCCGCCGCACTCGCCGCGCTACGCACCGCGGTCGAGCGGGTGCGGGATCTGCCGTTCGGATCCCTCTCGCCCGCAGACCTGCTGCAGGTGTGCTCCGGCATCCAAGACGCGCACAACCTGTTGCCCACCGCCGAACACGCCGCCATCACCGCCCTGGCCGATCAGAGCACCCCGGCACGGATCGGGGCGAAATCCTGGCCCGAAGCCCTGCGCATCCGGCTGCGCATCTCGCACAAGGAAGCCCGCCGCCGCTTCCGCGACGCGATCAACCTCGGACCCCGCCACACCCTGACCGGGGAACCCGTGCCGCCACGGCGGGCCGCCACCGCCGCCGCCCAAGCCGGCGGCTGGCTGACCCAAGACCACATCGAGGAGCTGGAGAAGTTCGTCACCGACTGCCCGGCCTGGGTGGATGCCCAGCGCCGCCAGCAGATGGAGGAGAAACTGGTCGCCGTCGCCGCGAGCAATTGCCCCGATGTGCTGCACCACGCCATCGCCGAAGCGTTGTATCTGCTCAACCAGGACGGCGAGGAACCCATCGAGGACCTCGCCGCCCGCTCCCGCGGCATCGTGCTGGGCCCCCAAGAACCCGACGGCACCCGCACCATCCGCGGCCGGGTCACCGCCGAGCTGGGCGCCACCCTCGATGCCATCACCGGCAAATGGGCCGCCCCGGGCATGTGCAACCCCGACGACCCGACCCCGCGTACCTCTGGCACCCCGACCCAGGAGCAGATCGACACCGACACCCGCACCGCCCGGCAACGCACCCACGATGCCCTGCTCACCCTGGGCCGGCACGCCTTGATGTCCGGCCAATTGGGGCAGCACAACGGGCTACCGGTGTCCATCGT
>NZ_MVHF01000034.1 GCF_002086485.1 Mycobacterium aquaticum
GTTGCCCCGCAGACCTATTCGCGGCGCTGTTAGCCTCCAGTGGTCCGCCGTTGTTGCGACGTTGACTAGAACTCACCGGAACCTCAGCGGTCTACTTTTCAGGAACCTGCGACACCGCTGCAACGGCGAGGCACCCGCCGGAATGGCCTGGTTTGCCGCGAAGTTTCTCTAGCGCTGCTCGCCGGTAGGTCTCGCTACGGTCATGGGCCTACCCAGTCGGATCGTCCCACCATCTCGCGATAGGTAGGGCCTCCCAGGTGTCACATCATCGTCGAGCATCTGCCTGTCTGGATCTCGACGTGGACCGGCGAGCTTCTGACGCATAGCACCTGCCCGCTGACCTTCAGTTGGGTATGGCGCATGAACGCGCCTCTCACACAAGGGATGCGGTGGCCGGTAGTGGGTGGGTGGTGGTGTCGTTGATGCCGAAGAGCTTGACGGTGCGCTCGGCGATTCCGTTGCGGCGGGTGACTATGCCCCCGGTGATGGCCGCGGCGAACAAGATGGTGGGTATCCAACCAAGAAGGTGCACAAGGAGTCCCGTGGTCAGCGCAGCCGCCAGGGTAACGATCATGGTGGTTGCCCACAGTCCGAGCGCCACCAGAGGGCGTGGGCCGAGGCGTCCGGTGAGGCGTAGCCCGTCAGCGTGCCAGCGTCCCATAATGAACAGCATCACTACGACGAGCATCCCGAGTAACGCGTAGAGCGTCAATGCCACTGGGGAGGTGGCCCACGCCCGAATGTTCTGGGATGCAGGAGCGTCAGTCCAGTGCGCGAATGTGGTGGCATCGGCGGAGAAGAAGCGTTGGTAGCCGGTGCCGTTCCAGCCGTAGCTAAGGATGAAGAACAGCGCGAAGTAGCCGGCCACCATCTGCATGAAGGCCCACTGCATGTGGCCGCGGGTGATGAGCCATCGAGTCACCAGGTATCCCAGTACGCCTTGGGTGGTGTTGGTGGCGGCGAACACGGCGACCAGCCAGACCGGCAGAGCGTCATGGGTGGGTGCGGCGTGCATGGTTTCCCAGCTGGTGAAGCCCCACAGCAGCCATGCCCCGCTGGGGGCGAACAGGCCGGCACAAAACAACATGGTGGCGGTCAGGTAGGGGTCGGTCAACGCTGACTGCCATCGCGGCCGATCGATGGGTGTGTGCCGGGGGGCGCGGGCGGCGGATCGGAGTTGGTGGGTGGCCGACAGTGCGAGGCTGGCACCGATACTGTACGACCAGAACACATCAAGTTGCACCATTGCGATGTTTCTCCCTTGGGGCTCAACGGAATATGGGGCTGGGGGCTTGGCGCGGCAGTTGCGCGACGGGGCGGGGTTTTACTGCGACGCGGCGGTGTTCTCGGTTGGTGGGATCGGCTGGAAATTGTGGGGCCGGTTGCGGTACTGCGGTGGCGGGGCGTAGCGGGGCGGTGCTGTCAGCAGTGGTGCGTCGGCGGGCAGATCGCCGCGGACGCGAAGCCACCCTTGCCGTGCTCGCGGGTGCATGCGGGCCCGCTCGGGCAGTACCCGCCACACCAGCCGCAGCACGAGGTTGATGGCATCGAAAATCCGTTGGTGAGTGCGGGTCCATTTCAGCCCGGCGAGCCGACGCACCGGCCCGGGATACATCCCGGTCGCATACAGGCGGAAGATCGGCATCCCGATTCCGTTGAGGACGCCTCGGTACAGCGGTGCGGGGATCCAGCGCGGTGGCGTGTTGTGCACGCCGAATCGGTAGTAGAACAGATCCTTGAATGCCTGGGTCATCACCAGTTCGTGGCTGACCATGTGGTCCCAGTAGACCCAGAACGTGTCCAGGGTGTCTGGTTCGTCTCGGTACTTGATGCCGTACTGGCGCCAGATCACCTTGAACTCTTCGAACAGCTGCTCCTGTTGCCCCTTGGTGAATCCACCGTAGAAGTTCTCGGCCATCTCCAGGGCTGCGACGATGTAGGTGGCGTGTGCCCAATAGAACGTGTCCGGGCGCAGCGCAGGGGCGCGGCGTCCGGTGCTGTCGGTCGACACCAGCCCGCGGTGATACTGCACCAATTCCTGAGATGTCTGGTGGGCGCGCTCACCGTCGAAAGCGGTGCCCAAGATCGTGTACAGCGATCGCAGCAACCGCTGCATCGGTTCCTGTTTGACCGTGGAGTGTTCCTCCACGACTGCGGCCAACCCGGGATACAGGTTTTGAATCGTGCCGCCCCAGAACACATAGGGCACCACCCGCGAATCAGCGAACAACCGCCAGAACAGCGAATCGGGCCCAAGGGGGGTGATCGGTGTGTCCGGGTCTGCCGGAATGCTCACGCTCATGTTTGACGTCCTCCCATGTGTCATTTGGTGAACATACTCACCAAACCAGCATTTGGTGATACTGTTCACCAAAGGATGTGGGTTCGTCAAGCAGGCATGCCCGATCCCATATCGAGGCGAGGGGTTACCTAGGATCGATTCGACGATGAGGACACCGAACCGATACCGGTACACCGGATTGAGCGTTGCCGAGCGTAAGGAGCGCCGGCGGGTGGCGCTGCTAGAGGCGGCCCTGGATGTGCTGGCCGAGTCCGGTGTCGAAGCGATCACTGTGCGTGGCGTCTGCCGTCGGGCGGAACTCAACGACCGCTACTTCTACGAGCACTTCACGAGCTGTGATGAACTGCTCGGCGCGCTGGCCGACTACGGGCTGCATGCGCGGCTGCTGCCGGACCTAGGAGTCCGGCTGACTGACGCGGGATCAGATCCCGCCAAATGGGCTCGGGCAGCTACCGAGGCCACTCTGTCGATTGTCGATGACGACCCCCGCTGGCGACACCTCATCGTCAACATGACGGCCACCCCGGCCCTGCGAGAACGCCGTGACAACGCTGTCTCGCTGATCGCTCAACTCATGCAAAGTGCGGCCGAGGAACTTCTCGATCAAAACGATCGTCAAGCACAACTTACCTCAATTGTGTTGGCGTCGGGCATCTTCGAAGTCGTGGTGCGTTGGGCTCGCGGTGTTCTCGACATCGATCGCGCCCAGCTCGCCGACTACCTGGTCGACTTGCTCGTCGGTGTCGGGAACATCGCGAACCAGGAACGATAGGGCCCGCCTTAATACGACCCCAGGTAGCGGTCGGCGAGGGTGGAGGCGCAGTCCTCTGCCCGGCCGCGCTTGGCACTGGCAGCCAAACCATCCCGACGCCAGCGCAGAACTCATCGCCGAGGCCTACGACGCCTCAAACAGCTGACACAGCTAGCTCGCCGTCGAGTGCCGACGATCAGGCACGAGCATCGTCGGAGGCGGCGGGGTTGTGTTTTGATCGGGTCTGGGCCAGACGGAAGGAATCAGTTCCAGTTTCGATGATGTTGCCGCCGAAAGTAAGTCGGTCCACGATGGCCGCGCATAGCCGTGGGTCGGTGAATGTCTTGGTCCACCCAGAGAAACTCTCGTTAGACGCAATCGCCACCGAAGCCTTCTCCTCGCGTTCGGTGAGCACCTGAAACAGCAGTTCAGCGCCGCGCCGGTCGAGCTCCATGTAGCCCAGCTCATCGATGCAGAGCAGATCGACCCGGCCGTAGCGAGCGATGGTCTTGGACAGTTGCTTGTCGTCGGCGGCCTCGACGAGTTCGTTGACCAGCTTGGTGGCCAACGTGTACTTCACCCGGTACCCGGCCATCGCCGCCTCGGTGCCCAACGCGATCAGCAGATGGCTCTTACCGGTGCCCGAATCGCCGATCAAGCACAGCGGCAACCCTTTCTTGACCCATTCGCATTTGGCCAGCGTGTGCACCGCGGCCGCGTCAACTTGAGGGTTGGCGTCGAAATCCCACGCCCGCAACGACTTGTCGCGGGGGAAGCCGGCGGCTTTGATCCGCCGCGTAGCACGGCGCCGGGCCCGGTCATCGCATTCGGCCATCAAGAGTTCGGCCAGAAATCCGCGATAGGACATCTGCTCGGCGGCGGCCTCGTCGGCCAGCTCGGCGAAGTTGACGCGAATCGTCGGCAAGCGCAGCATCCGGCAGGCCTGCTCCACAGCAGCGTCAGCAGCTTGCTCGGTCAACCCGCGCCGGTGCGGCAAACCGGTGCTCGCAGAAGTCGTACTCATGAGGTGGCGGTGTCCTTCCTAGGATTGCGCAGCAGAGCGTCGTAGGCCGCCACCGAGGGCAGCGGCCGAGAATCAGTAGGCAGTGCGGCCAGTCGTCGCGCGGTCAGCGACGCCACGGCCTCGGCCTCGTCTGCGGTTTCATGGCGTACGCCCTGGTGTTCAGAAGTGTTGTCCTCAGCCGCCTTTCGCGCCTCTAAGACCACGGAGTCGGCAGTCAGCGCCCCGGCGCCCAGGGCGCGGACCAACCCTATGACCACCAGTTCATGCGGCAGATGCCGGTGCGCCAGCAAGACGGCGATCAGTTCGCGGGTGCCGGTAGCGTCGCCGTGAGTCTTGCGGGCCGCTGCCCACCAGGCGTCGTGCACCGGGGAACCGACGCGGCGATCCAGGTCATCGGCGTCCCATTTGTCGATCATGGCGTTCAGTTCGGCGATCGATTCGATCTGCGGAACCGGAACGAAGTGATTGCGGCGGAACCCAGCCGATCTGGCCTTCCACACCGCCCTTCTCATGGGCACCCTGCACTCCGGGTTGGCAGTAGAACGCCCTCGATCCCGTAGTGGGACCGGAACGCCACCCAACGGTCGTTTTCCACCCGATGCCGCGACAAACCCAACACCGCCGAAACCGCCGATTTCAAGTTGTCGTAACGGATCCGACTGAACGGCACACCGACGAGAACCTCGAAGGCGTGCACATGGCCCTCCAAGAACGCTTCCTGCCCAGCCGACAGGAACACCCTTCTCCGCACTACTGACCAGGTGGTTTGCATTGTCGTGCAATGGCTTTCATCCGAGCGATTCGGTTCCGTATTCACCTGTGCTATCGCGCTGGCGAAGCCGTTCCGCTTGGTCCTTCTTGTTCGCGATGTGCCGCAAGCTCTCTTCGAGTGCGGCGACTTCGCCGAGCCAGCGCATCCGGCGTGCTTCGACGAGGCGTTCGTGGGTGTTGGCCTCAATCTCGAGCAGCCGCGGCGGCTGTTTCAACGACATTCGCAGCATCGGGCAACGGACACAGGAATTTTCGTGCTGGCAGGGCGTCCCGTATGGCCGGTCGCAGCGGCCGAGGGCGACTTGTCGCAGGTTGAAGTGGTCGCGGAACTCGTCCCATTCGGCGTCGGTGGGTTCGCGGTATTCGTCGCTGGGGCAGCGCTCACGCCGTTGGTCGACGAAGTGCCGGTAGTGCTTGATCACTTCCTCGGGATAGACGGCGACATAGCCTTGCGTGGTGTTCAAGTCCAAGTGTCCCAGTACTTTTGCCGCAATGTGAATGGGTAGGCCGCCGTTGACGGTCTCGGTGGAGAAGACTCTTCGGAAATCGTGTGGAGTGAACACCAGCGGCTTGCCGTCGACATCGACGATCTCGGCGCGTTCGGCCAACTTGGCAAGGAGTTCGCGGACCCGGCCTGGGCTCAATACTTCCCGGCGGTGCCGCAACGCGTGCTGGAACAGGTGCGGCAGCGGGGGCCCGAAGGTTCGCTCGTAGATGTCGTAGCGGCTTAGCAGCGGCACTTTGCCGTTGTCGTTCTTGATGCGGCGAATGATGCGGGCGAGCACACCGACCACTTCCGGGTCCGCTGGTAGGACGCGTTCTCGGTCGGTCTTCGATGGGCTGGTCTGCAGCAGCGGCATCATCTCGCCGGTGGGTGTCTGGTATTGCCGGAAGCTGAGGTGAGTCAGTTCGAGCAGTTCCTCGATCCGAATACCGGTGCGGCGCAGGATCTCCACGATCGCCCATGTCCAGAACGCGTTTTCCTCCCGGCGTTCGGCGTCGAACCGGGTTTTGGGGTTGCCGTGCTCATCAAGCGGAACGACGAACAGCGCCGATGGCCGCCAGTTACTGGTTTCGCGTCCAGCACGACGGAACCGTACCTCGTCGACGGTGAATTCGTCGCCCGGTCGGGCCTTGCGGCCGACGCCGAGTAGTCGTTCGGCAACAGCGAGTTCGTTCTCTGCGGCGTGGACGAGTCGGGGCAGCACCGGGATGAGGGTGCGGGTGCGTTCCTGCATCCGCGCTTGACGGCGCCGGGTTTCCTTCCCGTAGCCAGCCACGTCGGTTTCCCGAATTGGGCAGGGCACCGCCCATTGTGCCCAGCGGGCTGGATCTTCGAGTGACCATTGGCGTAGGTCTAGGTAGAACGATCGCACGACCAGGACGACCGTGTGCGCGTTGCGACGGGGGCGGCCGTTGGGCAGCACCCGGATCCGCTGCTTCCATGCTGCGGCGACGTCGCTGGGCAAGTGCAGCGATGCGATGCCGGGATGGTGGCGTTCGAGATCACACCAGAACAAGTCGGTGAGGGCCTGCACCTGGTTGACCAGTGTGCCGTAGTCGATAAGCGCGGAACGCTCCACGAGGTAGTGGATCAGCACGGCACGAATCACGCCGTTGGCGATCGGGTATTTGTCGACCAGCTCAGCCACGCTCAACTGACCGCGATTGCGGGCCTCACGCAGCGTCGGAGGTAGTCCAGTGAGCCCGCCCGCTCCGTGCAGCAGCTCATAGGCCAGTGGCAGCGCAGGTACCTTTCGACTGCTGGCTCGGCGTGCGGCGACGTAATCGTCGAAGTCGTCGAGGTTCAGCGCGAGTAGATCCTTGCCGGTCACGATCACCATGCGGGTCAACAGGTTCAGCGCCTCGTCGGCGTATTCCTTGTAGGTATCTCGCGGCAGCAGCCGTCGTTGGATTTGAGCGAAGGTGGGCGCCTGGTTGTGTCGACGGAAGTCGGCGTAGAGGCCGAGGTTGCGGCTGCCAGACAGCCACGGGTAGCAAGGGCGGACCGCGCGGAAGACGATGAGCATCCGCATCCCTAACGTCAGGTTCTGCCGCTGTGCTGGGTCAAGTCGTCCGGTCCCCAACGTGTTCCCAATTCGTCCGAACCGCTGAGCAACCAGCGATCCTGCCAATCCTCACCGGGGAAGGTCTCCAGCCAGTTCAAGACGCGGTTCATGCCGCGCTCCAGCCGCCACCGCTGTTGATAGCGAGCATCAGGGTTAAACATCAAGGGCACCAGCCGCAGAAGCTCCACACGCGATGCCCGCTCGCGGCCCTCGGGCGTTACAGGTGATGGGACTTTGGCTGCCGGCGCCATCAGGACAGCGGGATCGCGCATGCTGACCGGGGTGCGGGCCAGACGCCCGTGTCGCATGGCCATCAGCTGGGCCCAAACACGTCGGCAAGATCCTGCGGATCGTAGGACCACCCGTCGAGCGGTTGTGGTGTCGGTCGTGGGCGGGTGTAGTGCTCGTGCACCTTCGCGATCACCTCGTCGGGTCTCGGTCGCAGATAATAACCGGTGGTGGTGATCTGACGGTGTCGCATCACCTGCTGCACATCGACGAGGCTGACCTGCGGATCGTCGACCAGCCGCAAGCACAGGGTATGTCTGAGGTCGTGCGCGCTGATGTTGGTGTCGAGCCTCTCGTTGATCCGACGCAGGACTGCTCGCAACGCCGTATAGGTCAACGGACGAAACGGTCTCCTTCGGGTCCACCACAACGCCTCGTGTGTTCCCGGGCGCACACCTTCGTCGGCGAGCTCACCCAGATACAGGGCCAACCAGGAGAACGCTTCTGGGGACGCTGGACACGCCTGCTTTGCCCCGCCCAAACCCTTGCCGCGCACAAAGATTCGACCATCACCAGGATGCGCATCCGACACGGTCATGCCGAGCAATTCCCCAGCACGGGCCCCGCTAGACAACAACATGGCGAACAGGGCGCGGTCGCGGTGGCAATCGAGTTCCCCGAACAACTCGTCGAGCACGTCGTCGGGCACCGCCCGCGGGTCTCGGTCCGGCTGTTTCTGCCGGTAGGTGGCGCGCCGATGCAGCGCGAAGGGCTCCAGTGGGTTGTGATGCGCATTCAGTCGGCGGCCGTGGCCGGACTGTGGCGGCACCGGCGACACCACCGGCCCCTCGCCGGTCCTCTGATGGAAGTCGTAAAACGCCGCCAACACCGACAGGGCGTGGTTAATCGTCGCCGGGGCATATCCCGGTGCCAGGTACTGCTTGCCGGTGCGCGGGTTCACCGAACCCGATACCGCTTGCTCTGTGCGGCGCCGCTCCCGAGCGGGGTTGTGGGCGGTGCGCAGCCACAACACGAAATCGCGTACCTCGGAGCGTTGCGCTCGATCCCACGCGACGTCGACCGTCGCAAGAAACCGCCACCATCGCAGTAAGTCGAAGGCATAAGAGCGGCATGAGGAGGCGCTGTTCCCGCAGGCAACGAAGTCTTGCAAGAAGTCGCTGATCGCCGCGAGCGGCTCCTGGGCTGCATCGGTCACCACCCAGGGCAACGCCGCCTTACCGGTCGCGCACACCCCGCCGATCCGGGTGACAGTCTTCGGCAACTCTGCGCCCGATCGCTGCTCCATGAACCCATCCCGTCGTCGATCTGTGTCACTGGATCGACAGAGTTCTCGGCCTCGCGCGCAGTTGGTCGTCGGACACGCCGCATTAGGTCGATGCACCGCGCGACCCGAAAACGACAACCGCAACGAGAACAACGTGCACGTCACCGGCTGACCGCGCAGCTCGACGACCACATCACCGAAGTCGACCTCGGCTTCCTCCCCGGGCCTGTGCGACTGCGGCACGAACACCTCGATCGGGGCCCGGCCGGATTCGGCGAGAATCTCCGCGCGGCGCATCGACACATACGCGCGCACCCGCGAATACGACAATTCGGCCTGATGCTCCTCGCGCAGCCGATCGAAGATCCGCTTAGCCGTATGACGCTGTTTGCGCGGGGCGGTCAGATCTGTCCGCAGCCAACTGTCGATGACCTCGCGGTAACCGTCGATCTTGCTGCCCCGGTTCGGATAGTGCTTTCGTTCCGAAGGCCAGGCCGACCCCAAGGCCTTGTGCACCGTTGTCCACGACACCCGGTACTCACGCTGAATCGCCCGCGCCGACTTCCCAGCGCGAGCATCCCGGCGGATCGCCGCGTACAGCTCCAACTTCGACCCCGAAGGCCGCACACAGACATCCAAGCCACGCCACATGGACAGCCGGTGACTCCCGAATTCACAGTCAACAACACATTCGCCACAACACCGACTCCGAAATTCGTGATCAAACGACTCCCGAATCGGCGGTCAGAATCACCGACGCGGCCGCTGCGGCGTTGGATGCGTTCGAGGCCGAATGGGGCAATCGATATCCGGCGGCAATTCGGTTGTGGCGCAACGCTTGGAGTCAATTCGTCCCGTTCCTGGACTACGACACCGAAATAACGAAGGTGATCTGCTCGACTGATGAAATTGTCAAGGTGAGCGGGGAGTGGTGGCGGGTTTGCGGGGTTGCCAGTGAGCCACGAGGACTTCGTAGGCCCGTTCGGCCTGTTCGACGATCGCGTTCTCCTCGTGGCGGCGGTGCTTGCTGTTGTCGGCCGCCGCGGGTTGGCGATGGTTCCCACGCCGCGACGGTGCCCCTGCGGCCAGCTCGAACGGCATTGCTGCACAAGACAAATGGACTTCGACACCGGCACATCGCGGTTGCTATCGATCGGCCCGTGTCCACGGTGCTGCGCTGGCTGCGCCGCCCTACCAGGGCATACCTGGAACGCATCTACCGAGGCGGCACCCGACAGCTACTGGCACTGGACCCTGACGTTCACCGCGCTGGGCAACACCGCAACCTGCTGCATCACGCGTTGTCGATCCTGTCGGCAGCCGCCTACTGTGAACGCCACCGATACGGCATCGACGACCCGCCCTGGACCCTGATCGGGCCCTACACCGCGGTCGCCTCTTTGCCGCCACCGGCCTAGCCTCATCATGGCCCCGCGAGCCATCGGGGGCGCCGTTCGGCACGCCCGCCGGCGCCCGTCACCACGACGACCAGCACGTCGCCGCGCCGACCAACCCGTCACTTTGCAGACCAACTCCCGAAATCACGTCCGCACCGACAGTGACGGCATCATCTGCATACTCAGCGACGGCCAACAGTGCGCAACGCCCGACGCTAACAGCATCACTTCGCCGGTGGAGGTACGCGTCCGCGCGTCCGGGTCAACAACGTGGTCACCGGGCTTCCGGGTTCGCCGCGGCGATGTTGCCGAGGTAGTAGTCCCGTTCGGTGCTGCCAGGCGCCATCGGGTGCGGCGGGGCCGCCATACCGGGCTGCAGTGGCGCCAGCAGCTGGTCCTTGCCGTAGATCAGGTCGGCGCGGTTGTCGTCGGCCATTTCGTAGTCGTTGATCATCGTCAGCGCTCGCGTCGGGCAAGCCTCGATGCAGAACCCGCAGCCGATGCAGCGCAGGTAATTAATCTGATACACCCGCCCGTAGCGCTCGCCCGGCGAAAAGCGTTCGGCCTCGGTGTTATCGGCGCCCTCCACGAAAATCGCGTCGGCCGGGCAGGCCCACGCGCACAGCTCACACCCGATGCACTTCTCCAACCCGTCGGGCCATCGGTTGAGCTGATGGCGGCCGTGATAGCGCGGCGCCACCGGGCCCGGCTTCTCCGGATACCCCTCGGTGACTGGCTTCTTGAACATCGCCGAAAACGTCACGCGAAAACCCGCGATGGGTTTGAGGAATGTAAACATGTGTGCCCTCCTGGGTCGCGCCGACTTCGAGTGCGCCGGGCCTCCTGCACTGCCTGCCCCGAGCTTGGCCACGTACACATGAACCTGAGACCCTAGACTAGGCCGTGTCATCAACCGGCATTCCTCGAAACAGCCCTGTCACGTCACCTCAGCGGGAACATCAAGATACACCCGAATCCCAGGGGTGTCGCTAGCTCCTCTGTCAAGCGGCGGCCAGAGTGGTCTGGGTCTAAGAGTAACGGTGGATCTGGTCTTGGTCTGACACGCCGGGCGTGAGCTTGGCGGGAAGGACAGATGATGTCCGAAACACCATCAGCATGATCCTGCGTCCTATCCGCTGTGCTGGACACTACGAAGATCATCTCAATTTGCCGAAACGAGGAGCAGATCAGTGCCTGATGATCGCTGCAGCGATCTTCGCGCCCCGACTTCCTCGACCGCGCCTTGGGAATCGTCGAATCAATCCGGATCTCGGTGCAGCGACGCCAGGAGGCTGCGCGCGATGTCGTACAGCTTGACGTTGCGGTGTTGGGATTCTTCGACGAGGAGCCGGAACGCTTCGTCGGCCGTGCATCCGCGGTCGGACATCAACGCCCCTTTGGCTTGGTCGATTTCGGCCCGCGACGTCAGGGCGCGTTCGAGCTGGGCGATGGTGTCCCTGCTCTGTTGCCATAGGCGGGCGTTGGTGATGGCTGCGCTGGCTGCGACGGTGTAAAGCCGCATCAGCCCTTCATCGAAAGGGTCGAACGCCGACACGGTGTAGCTGTAGACGTTCAAGGATCCGAGCAGTTCGACGTCGTCATCGCCAATCAACAGCGGCACCGACAATATCGCCTGAATACGGAGTTGCTCGGCGGCCTCGGAGAATTCCGGCCACCGGGTGTCACCGCTGATCTCCATCCGCACCGGGATCCTACGTTGGGCCGCCTCGACGCACGGTCCGCGGCCTGACTCTTGCTGAAGGTGGTCAAGCCCGATGATCCGTTCGTCGGTGCACACCGGAGTGCGACGAGTGTCGCCATTGAACACCGTGATGCTCACGGCGTCGGCATCGGGGATCGCTCGTGCCGCGGTCTGGGCCACTCGGGCCAAGACGTCATCAAGCGGCTCTTCCCCAGCGAGAATGCCGCGAAGGTCGGCGATCGCCTCCGAGGTTGCATCCAGGCGCCGCAAGGGATCCGGGCGATCGTTGCCTGTCATTGCCTCGCCGTCCTCCAGCCTGGCTCATCGTCACCAGCCGTGTCGGCACTGGCTCAACGGAATCGTAACGGCGTAAACGCGCCAAGCACCGTAGAACGGGCGCCGCTCAACCGGAAATCCCATGACGATGACGCGTGCAACACCTCAGCGGTGCCGCGGTTCTTGATCTCGGCGGTGCGCACCGACAGCCGGAACTTCACCAAAGGGGCACGGGTGCCTGCGAAGGCGTGCGAGGTGGCGCCTGCATCGTCAGGAGTTTTGCAATCGTGCGCCGTCGACGTGGTCGACGAAATGGGCGATGACGGCCTCACTGCGCATGCGCTCGGCCGGCGGCCAGTTTTGCGCATGCCGTGCCGACGAGGTCAACCAGACGGGTGAAACGCGGGATCGCAGGTTTGAATGCCGACTTCGCGCACGTGTTCTTGACGTAGCTGTCGGATGACGCGGCATGGCCTTGGCCTGCAGGGTGATCCGCCGGGAGCTGCCGTTGCCGCGGGGCGCCGGTCCAGATTTCCGTATTGGGCGCGGCGATCCGAGAGATCCAGGGCGTTTCGGCGTGGGCATCAGCCGGGGACCGGCGCCAGCTTTGCCGGAGCTGTTGTGCCCCCTTCCGATTCCCAGCGCTCTTGAGCAATGGACGCCTGGATGCGCCTGTCGCGATCTCGGGGGCTGATCATCAGGAGACTGTCGGTGGTGGCGGCGTTGCCGGGTTGGGCTGCGGTCATCATGATGGTATGGGCGTTGTCAGCGTCGGTATTTGGCGCAATCACCAGCAGCACAAGCCGGTCCCGGTCACCGTCGAGCCCGAGAACTTCAATGGTGTTGATCGCTTGGAGTCGGTATCCGTCCAGACGTACCGCACGGCCGCCGGTGACGAGCTTCCGTGGCGCTTTGTCCCATGTGTTGAGCTTGTACAGCACCCGGTCAATGCGGCCCAGCCGTTCCGAGAGCACCGCCAACAGGTCTGGCAACTCTGCGCTGAGATCATCGGTGTGCGGCCACCACGCCCCGTCGACGTATCCGCTATGCGGTGCCGTGGGTTTCAACCGCAACCGCGGAGTGCGAGCCGGCGCGGTGGCGTTCTGAGAGGTTGTGCGAGTCTGCTGTTGCGTCATGGCGACGCTCCCGTCCCGGCCGCGAATCGGCCATATTCTTGGAATCGACGATTGACACGCGTGGTTTGCGTATACGAAGTTGCGCCGACGTCTGTGAAAATTACGCCGCTCCCGCGTGATGGGCGGTTGCGGCCTCTTTGATTGTTTAAGTTGTTGCGCTTGTGTCGATTTGCGGTCCACGTCGAGGCTCCTCGACGCGTGCACGGTGTGTGCTTTGCTCTGTTGGCCGTGAGCTTTCTTTGGGGTCGGCGGTTCTGCGTGCTTGGGATGTAAGCGAAGCCGGCAACATCGTGTCCGCGCGGTCCCATTGGGTCGTGGCGCTGTTCGGAGGACGTCGCTGCCACACTGTCGTGGACGTCGGCGAGTCCGTGCCGACCGGCTCGGGACGCAATGCTGCCGGCTTTTGTCGGTGCAACTCCGCGTTGGCGGCGGCGTCGGCGGACCACGCCTCGCACTGTCCAAATGGTGCCGGCTCCTCGTTGGCGGCCACGCCGATCTTGCCATCCTTCGCGGGGTTGCGTTTGTTGTGTTTGTTGCCCGCCATCCACGCGAAGACAGCAACCGGCATCACCACCGCGAACACCACGAGGGAAGTGAAAACAATATTGCTGGTAGCCATATCGGCTCCTCGGGGGCTGGATGAAACGTGAGCAAAGCATGTAATCGGTTGCACCCCAGGTACTTCATCGCGCGGTTAGCGATATGAGCGAGCTTCACCTGCAGAGTGCCCAAGCTTCCCACTGCGGGAATGGTGTAGCCGATGGGTATGGTCGCGGCTCGAGTCGGCTCGGCAAGTGAGTCGGCGTTGACACTGTCGTCCGCTGCGCCGCTCAGTAATAGTGTCGGCGGCCGCCGACGGCGTGGCCCATCCGTCCCATGAGCATCAGGAGTAGACCGACGACGAGCAGTATGACTCCGATGACCAAGACGACATGCGCGAACGCGAACGTCGGGACCAGGCTGGGGAGCAGGAGCCCCAGGACGATGAGGATGATTCCGAAAACAATCATGGCACTTGCCTTAATTCTGTGTAGAGGTGACCGAGCACGGTGTGGGCCGGGTCAGTGTTTAAAGGCGTCTTTGACCTTGGCGCCTGCCTGTTTGGCGTTGCCCTTGAATTGATCGGCACGCCCTTCAGCACGCAGGCGCGTATTGCCGGTGGCGCGGCCGATGAGTTTTTTTACCGCACCCTTGGCGGCTTCGGCTTTGTGGGCGATCTTTTTACCGACGCTCATTGCGGACTCCTTGATCTTCGGTGTCGATGGCCCGCGAGCGCGGGCTCAGAGGGTCGGCCGGAGCTGGCCTACCGGCGACGGTGTCGAGGCCTGCGGTGCGAATCGGTTGCCGACCATGCCACCACCGGCCGAAGCGGGATGTCTCTCTCGCCGCAAGCGGGCCGCTGGGGGCCACGCCCGCACGTATGACTGCGTCGTCGTGGTCGTGTTCGATCCGCCGGTCGTGTTCCTCGTTGAGAAACGCCGTCTCACGTCGGGACTTGGCGAGGTCACGGCGGGCAGCTCGCCCGCGTCGGGCGGTGCGCCGGGCACCGGCGAGCAACACATTTAGTCCCTGCATCGCGACCGCGCCGACGGCGATCCCAAAAACGAACAGAGTGCCGGTCGACCCGGTGAGGTGATAGCCCAACGCATCGAAGTTCTCCGTCAACGGATGCGCGGGTCCCGCGTTCGCCAGAACCCCGGTGAACCCCACGACCACCGCGACGAGCAGAACAACCAATCCGATGACGAGGACCATGATCACGCTTCAATCTTGTGCTAGAAGTCCAGTACACGCCCTTTCAACGTCATTTGTCAACGGTATATGTCTACGGAATAGAACTACGTTGAAAACCGGATGGCGCGCTCGGCCCGGGAGGATCGCACAGAGGGCCGTGCCGGGCGCCGGGCTCCTCGCCGTTGCCATCTCTACGGCGTATGTCTACAGTGAAGATATCCACGGAGTTACGCAGTCGGAAGGGGTGCTTGGTCCATGGTTCAATCGCCAGCCGGTCCGTCAGGCGCGCAGGGCAACGCCCCGAGTACCGACCTCACCGTGAACGGCCAGAACGGGCCGATCACTCGCGCAGCGGTCCTGGCCGGCGCGTTGGACATCATTGACCGACATGGCGTTGACGCGCTGTCGATGCGCCGCCTCGGGCAGGCGGTGGGACGTGATCCGATGGCGATCTACAGGCACGTCCCGAACAAGGCGGCCGTCCTCGACGGGGTGGTCGAGATAGTCTTCGAACAACTCTGCGTGGACACCACAACGGCGGACTGGGTCGCCGCCTTGCGCCGACTGGGCCACGATTTCCGCGACCTGGCACGCGCGCACCCCCACGTGGTTCCGCTGCTGGTCACCCGCCCCCTGTCGACACCGCTGGGGATGCGCCCGCCCGGAATACTGCGGCATCTCGAAGAGGTTCTCGCACTGTTGACCCGGTGCGGCTTCACCGGCCGCGACGCACTGCGCGTCTATCGGGCGTTGTTTGGGTTTTTGTACGGCCATGTGCTCACCGAGCTGCAGGAGATCGTCGAGCGCCCCGAGGAAATCGATCACGTGTTGCGGCTCGGGCTGCACCGGTTGCCGATCGGCGAATTCCCGCACGTGCGTGACCTCGCACCGGACTGGGCCGCCTACGACGGGCGGGCCGAACTCGACCGCGGACTCGACATTCTGCTCAGCGGACTGGCCACCCGACTCGGCGTGCCCGACGCACCGTCCGTGCCCGCACCAGAACCGCCATAAGCGAAACCACCACGAACGGCCGTGACCACCATGGCGCACCCGAAATTCCCTGTCTTGTTGCCACTCCGGCGACTTCGACTGGCGGTCAGACGCCGATGGCAATAACAGACGTAGCCGAATACGCCCACCTCAGCGAGGCAGACCTGCACGCGCTCGGGGCGTCTCTGGACGCCATCCGGCGCGACACCGAGAATTCACGCGGCGCCCGCGACAGGGCATACATCCTGCGCGCCATCGCCCTTCAGCGGTGCCTGGAGGTCGCCGCACGGCTGATCATCGCCGCCAGCCGCAGCAAGACGGGCTGTGCACTGGGCACCGCGGCGCTTGCCACCGCCAAGAGCATCGAGAACATGGAACTCGGCCACAACATCTGCCACGGTCAATGGGATTGGATGAACGACCCCGAGATCCACTCCAGCACCTGGGAGTGGGACATGGCCGGCGTGTCCTCGCAGTGGCGCTACGCCCACAATTACCGCCACCACGTCTTCACCAACATCATCGGCATCGACGACGACCTCGGATACGGCATCATGCGGGTCACCCCCGACCAACAGTGGCGGGTGAGCAATCTGTTGCAGCCGCTACGAAACATCGTGCTGGCCCTCATGTTCGAATGGGGTATCGCACTGCAGGGCTGGGAGTCTCAGACCAGACACGCGGCCACCGATACCGACAAGAGCGCCCTCACCCGAGCACTGGCCACCAAGATCGCCCGCCAAGCCAGCAAGGACTATCTGATCTTTCCTGCACTGAGTCTTCGCCGATGGCGCCGCACCCTCGCCGCGAACACGGTCGCCAACCTGCTCCGCAACGTGTGGGCCTACGTGGCCATCTGCTGCGGGCACTTCGCCGACGGCACACAGAAATTCACTCCTACCGCCCTGAAGAACGAGACCAAACCCGAATGGTATCTACGACAAATGCTGGGCACCGCGAACTTCCGCGCCGGACCGGTACTGGCATTCCTCAGCGGCAACCTCTGCTACCAGATCGAGCACCACCTGTTCCCCGACCTTCCCAGCAACCGCTACGCCCAGATCGCCCCACAAATTCGGGCCCTGTGCGCACGCTTCAACATCCCTTACACCACCGGTCCCCTTACCCGCCAGTACCTCCGCACCCTACGCACCATCACCACGCTCGCACTCCCGAATCGCGTTCCCGCGCAACCGATTGCGAAACTGTCCGAACTCACCTATGGGTGTGACCCGCTTTGGTGGACACAGGGTAAGGCGGCTTGTGCCGTCTGAGTGATCCGGTTTTCGTATTCCACCGGGTGATCATGCCGATCGCTGAGTGGCGTCGGCGGCGGTTGTAGATCCGTTCGATTGTAGATCCGTTCGATCCAGTCGCCGACGGCGAGCTTAGCTTAGCCGCCGACTTAGTCGGCCACAAGTACCGGCCATAGAACTCGACTTTCAGTGTGGCCCAGAAGGATTCAGTCGCAGCGTTATCCCAGCACACCCGGTCCGCCCGACTAAGCGGACCAGGCTGTGGGTGCGGGCAACCCGAGCCATCTGCGCGCTGGTGTATGACAACCCCGATCGGCGTGCAACACCACCCGCTCGGGCAGATCCGTACGCAGTGCCACGGCCATCGCGACCGTGGCCTCGACCAGGTCGGTATGGAGGTGGTCCTCAATCGCCCAGCCGAGCGCCCGCCGGGACTGCCCATCACACACCGCGCACAGGTACAGCCAGCCTTCCCCGGTGCGCAAGTAGGTGATGTCGCTGGTCCACACCGCGTTCAGCGCCCCGGCATCGAAACGGCGTTTCACCGGATCAGGGATGGGTGGCGGCGTCCAGATCGACCACGGTCGTGGCCGGTGCGAAGGAACGCGGACTGATCCCCTGAAGGCCTTGGCGTACCAACGAGGCAGCCACTGTCTTGGGTGACACAGTGCGGCCCTTCTCACGTAAGTCGACCAGGATCCGCGGTGCCCCGTAAACCCGTCAGAAGCGCAGTGAGCGGCCGCGACAGCGGCATCGAGATCGGCACGCCGGACCGCAGCCCCGCTGGGACCGGTCTAGCCGACGATCTTGGCCGCCGTGAGCGCACCGCAGCCAACAAGGGTCAACAGCGACGGCGCAACGATGGCTACACCGCTCAGTGATCTGCGCGGTGAATTCATCGATCTCAGCGGTCAACGTTCGCAGATGTTCGACCAGGCGCAATGCCAACCGGCGCACCACGGCCGTATCATCGCATTCATGCAGGTGGGCCGCCACGGCGTCAAAGGCGCTGGTGCGCTCGATCGTTGTCGGCGCTGTCCATCCGGGGTCGAGTTCATGCAGATGCCAGCGCAGCCGGGGAATGATCCGCGCCCGATCGGCCACCAAGGTATTGGCGATGATCTACTAGCAGCCGCAGCTCGCCCTGCACACCGTCGAGACGGGCGACCGGCAGATCCGGTTGGCGCACCACCGCCCGAACCACTGCCAGGGCATCGATGGGATCAGACTTACCGCCCCAACACCGACGCCCACCGCACCATGATGACCGCGGCACAACCTCGCAACGCCGCGACCCTCGACGGATTGCTCATGATGAGTCAATTAGACAGGGACAGCCGCACCCAGGCTTCCACCGCTTAAGAACGCTGGGAATCAGAAGGCGGAACTACGGCTTCCCCACGGTTGGCGCAGCTCCCCGGCTGAACGCCGGAACCTTCGCCCGCGGCCCCGCATCCGCGGGAAGACATGCCGGGCACTATAAGCGGTGACGAAACAGCCCGTGCCGCTTCCGCTTCTCGTCACCGGCTACCTCGGTCCAGCCGCCCAGCGGATAGGTCACGGGCTGCATTGTTCCAGCACGGACAACCTCCAACGACCCGTCGGCGTGCTTGATGTAGCGGTCACCGAAGCGCGCAAACTCATCAGTGAGGCCGTCGTTGCGGGTTACTTGCACAGTCATGGTCAAATCCGATCCCTGGCGATATCGCCAGCATCCCATTCTTCAGAAGCCTTCGCCGGATGCGAATTCGGGAAAGCAACTGCGTGGTCTAGCACTCGGTCGATTCGGCCCAGGCGCACTGAGAGCACTGCCAACAGGTCTGGCAGCTCTGCGCTGAGGTCATCGCTGCGAGGCCACCAAGCCCCATCCACATAGCCGCTTTGGTGCGCTTTGGGTTTCAACCGCGACCTCGGAGTACGGAGCGGGCCTTGCATTCGTTGCGAATTCCCAACGACTTGTAGCGTCATATGAACGCTCCCATCTATGGTCGAGCCAATCGACCTATTGGATCGATGCTCCAAACCCCATGGGCAATCCGCATGACCGAACACCAACATGTTTAACGATACTCGCAGTCACCCGAAATGGCGACAGGCGAGGACACACATGACGGGTTGCGCGGAGGAACCGTGAAGGGCACCATTCAAATAGCTGTTGGCTCCACGTGGGCTTGACCCCGTCGACTGCCGCGACGCCATCGCCGTGGCAACCACCCCTTCACACCGGGTCGCGCTGGTGCCGGCCGCAGCGGACGCCGACCGACCAGCCGACACCCACTTTGGCGCACGGCAGCTCACCCATCAAAGGCCACGCTACGCCGACGCCGACCGCCGACTCCTCGACAACGGCCCGCCCTGACTGCGTCGCCGCAAGTGCCCAGAGAATTCAGATCACCCATTCACACCGGAGTCCGATGAAGAACGGTGTCGGAGAACACCTTCCGTTAGCACATCCAGACCGGCCGGCGGCAGATCACCGGTTCAGCACACGGACGCCCGACTGGCGTCGCCGCTGCCCGTCCCCTCAACGTCGGGTCCGGTCACCCGGGCATTAACACCGTAGGCCTCACCAAACTTCACTCCGAGAACGACCAGGCGCATCCACACCACCGGCGGATCGGTCTCCTGGCCCTCGACCCGTTTGCCGAACGCGGCACCGGTGAGAGTGAACCGGACGCGATCCTCGCCATCGTCAACCCCAGCCACCAATGTGGACGGCCCCTCAACCGATACGTGGACACGTTCGCGCTCGCCGTCCCGAACGCCCGAACTCGATGAGCCATCAACCGCATAACACACCCGACCAGTTCACCGATCACCGCAGGCAGCGCTGTACTCCACAGTTCCTCAACCGAGATCTTCGACCCTGAGGTCCCCACGCAAATGATGCAAATCATCGATCCGAGCACCTGCTCCACAGTAATGGTGGCCTCTCGTGCCGCTGGCTGCGAACCGCGCCGATAAATGCATCACTCGACGATAGGCGACGCAAACAGCTCCGACTGCACGTTGAACACACTGTCCAAGTTGTTGCCGTCGTCAGCCAACGCCCCAAATCTAGACGCCCAGCAAACTCCCTACTCGTCGACCAATCCCGGCCGCCCAACGTGAAACTGTGCGACATCGCGCGTAGTGTCCGGTTCTCTCTGAAGGAGATGTATTGCGAAGCAACGATTCCCAGCCATCGCCGGTACCATCCCAGGGCTCAGCCAGGCGCAACCAGTCAACCAACGGTCCGGCCCACCTGGGGCCGACTCTTCTGGCACCGGCACCGGTTGACTGACACGTTGTGCGACAGCGACCGCGACATCCAAGCGCGACGCCACAGAACCGCGCTGACTGCTTAACCCGAGGTCGCTTTTCTGTGACGCCTAACGGCGAACTTCGATTACGACCACTCATCCGCCGCTGCATCACGGGTTCCCGCCGACACCGGCCCCAAACCAATCCGTCGTGAGTTCACCGCTGATGACTGGCCGGTTGTTTTCCAGCTACTTCTATCGACGGGCAACTCAGTGGCCAGGCAATGAGGCTGTGGGGCAGTACTGCAAGGGCGCTGCGGACAGCGCTCAGCAACGCAACGCGTCGGATTCTCCTGGCATGTCGACGAATCGCCTAGCGGATCTTCTCAGGAATTGAGTCCAGCGCACGTAGCACCTGGACGGCGAGCTTGCCAGCACTATCGTCGTCGAGTATCGCCGATGTGATCAGTGTTTGTTTGACGAGTTCAACGCGCTTTTCGTAGGGCGTGCGAAAGGTCTTGGGGGCGTTCATGATTTTCCCATTCCGTCAAGCGTGTTCGTCAATGGAGATGCCGCTCAACAACCCTCCACAGTACTCTGTGCGCGCCTCGGAGCGGTGCGGCGAGAGACGACGATCCCGAGGCTGCACGTCGTCTGGACTGTCGGAATAGAGCCATCCGCTTAGGAGGAGGTAGCTGATAATGGGCCGCCTGCCTTGCGCAAGAGCCCCATTCCCGGGGACGAGGCCCAGTCCGTGGCTGCCTTGACATCGCGTCATCACGACTTGCGGCGGGCGACCTCGGCGGCGTAGCGGGGGCGAGTGTTGCCGGCTTCTTCGCTCCAGGTGACGGTGCGTTTGACGCTGAAGCCGAGGAGCTTGGCGAGCACGACAGCGTGCAATTCGCCGGCGAGGTCGATCAAGGCGGTGTTGCGGGCCAGCCGCGGGAAGATTCCAATTCGTTTGAGCCGCAAGCCCACCTGGTTGGCAGACAGGTGCCCACCGGAACGGCCTCCGGGGAACAACCATGGATTGGTGCCCACCGTGACAGCGGCGTATCCGCGGCGCTGCTGCACGATGTCGTCGAGCAGGCGGTCGACCGGGCTGGGCACGGTGAGCGGGACGGCGCCGAGGGCGAGGTGGACGGCGTCGTCGGTGATGGTGACATCGGCAACCTTGAGCGTGACCAGTCGCGTGGCGAGGATGGCTGTAGAGCAGCACCAGCAGCCCGGCGACCCGATCGCGCGTCTCCAGTCCGGGGTCTTCGATCAGATATTGGATCTGGCGCCATCGTTCGTCGTCGCCGGGTAGGGTGTGGCGGGTTTGCGGTACCGGAGCCGCGTCGCAGCACAACTGGGCGACCGAATCATCCTGAACTCAACCGTCACCGGCTTCGAGCAACACTCAGACGGCGTACACATCACCACCTCCTCGGGAACGCTCACCCGCCAACGAGTCATCGTCGCAACTTCTCGTCTTGCCTGCTACCGCTCGCCTGTGAGGTGCCCGCGCTCTTCTACCAGCCGTCCGCGCCCCGTCGCGATCCTCTCGCGTTCCTTTGGGTTGCGAATGACCAGCTCATTCATGCACTCATGAATCGCGGATCTCAGCCACAGCCGCTCAGTGCAATCGGTAAACCCTGCGACCTTGCGTCATCAACCTTGATCGTTGGCGGCGACGGACTCCGCGAGGATCACTTCATCGGACGCCCACGTGACCGATCCTGATCTGGAGCCGGCTACTGAGGCGCTGGTCGGTCGCGAACCTGAGTCGACGCTGAGACCCCTCGGCTGGTGCCAGCTATGCGCACGGTCACGGCGCAGGGCAACGATTCTGCTACGGGCCCTATTTCAGTTCCTGCGCCAATCGCCACCGGTACTCGCCGGCTTGCAGGCGCAATTCGGTTGCGGTGCTGCATAGTTGACGCACTCGGTCGATAACCGCTGCGGTGCGGCTCGGCGGGGCCAAACCACGCCGAGCTGACCACGCCGCGCATGCGCGCGCCAACGCAGCGACACGCTGCTGGCCGTGTATCGCGACGACGCACAAATCGCACGATGGCATTGGATGGTGAACCGTCATGGCTTACGGATTACCCCGGTGCTCGCCGCGTCAATCCCCCTCCGGTGGATCTGACCTGGTGCGCGGTGCTGGGCAGCGAACACGGTTACCCTGCCCGCCGGGTTCTACGCTCACCGTGGAAGTGCTGAGGTGTGCGCCGATGACCGATGTCGGGGGTGCGTCTCGTGCGGTGAGTTCGTGGATGATGCGGGCGTAGACACTGACCTGTTGGCGTAGTTTGCGGTTGTCGGCCCGCAACTCCGCGATGGTCTGCTGGGCGTCTTTGGCCTGGTGTTCCAGATGCGAGAAGGCGACCGGGATAGGGCCCAATGCCCGTGCTCGACACCGGAATTCATCGGCGAGGTCGATGTGCTTATGGGTCAGCACCCATCGCTTGACGTCGGCTTCGGCGGCGAGTTGCAGCACTGATAATGCGCCGGTGGAGCGTTGGGGTGTGCCGTCGAGAAGGCGTGTCATCGCGGCACGGATCGCGGCGCGCTCGGCCTCGGAGTCAGTCATGCGGTGCTGTTCTTCCGTTGTCGTGGTCAAGCACCATGGTGCGCAGGCGCCGCAATTCGTGACGGTCGCGCTGGGTGCGTGGCTCTGGGGCGAGCGGGTCGTCGACGAGTTGGGCGAGGCGTTGGACGTGCTCACGCAGGACGTCGATATCGCCGTCGGTGCGGGCGATGTTGGCGCAGTAGGGCTGGCAGTCGGACAAGTCGGGGGTTCGGCGGCTGTCGGTGTCGTCGCGGCTGAATCGGCACGCCGCCCGTTGTGGGTCGAACACGCATGTCATCCCGACGCCGGGGAAGATCTGCAGATCCGGGTTGGTGTACAGCTTGCGGGCATCGCGGTGCGTGGCCAGCACGTGGCCGGTGAACCGCTGGGCGTTATGAACACGATCACGGTAGAGCTCGGCGGCGGGACCCGACACGTGTTCGCCCGAGGTGAGGCGTTGGTGTGCCTCGGCGAGGTTGTCGAGCCGGGCCAGCAGAGCGTCCAACGAGACCGCCGACGACCGACCCAACACGTCGACGACCTCGATGCGCCGACCCCCAAGTTGCCGCCGCACAACCAACCGATCAGCCACACCGTCATAGCGTCCCACTGCTTGCGCGCGCCGAACCGCCGCAGCACGCTCGCCCTCACCATAGGACAACACCGCACTCAGAGCCGGATACGGCATCCAATACTTGCGCCGCACACCACCTTTCGCACAAGCCGCCGCCAACTGACCTGTCACAAAGGCACGATCTGACGCGTCGAACGGCAATTCCAGCACCAACATGCTGGCCCACTCAGTCAGCCGCAGACCCGTCCCATACAGGCCACCGACGAACGCGCAATCACGCTGCGGACTGCGCCCCCTCCACCACGAAAGCTCCCGCCCCGACAGATCCAACCCGCACAAACCGACATCCCGCCACCTCGTGAAACCTCCCGGATCCAGCCACTTCACGTCGCGATCACGCCCCACCCGCGGAGCTGCACGGTAACTGTCGACCTGACGCCGGCCGCCGGCCACAGGCACCGCAACACGCTCGACCGGATTCATCACCCCATAACGGCGCTCAGCCCACTCGTAGAACGCATTGATCGCCACCAAACCGCCACGGAACGTCCCACCCGTCACTCGACAAGGATTGCGCTCATCGTTGATCCGCCAGAACTTGAACGCGCCAACCTGATCGGCCGTCGCATCTGACCAGCAACACCCCACCGCATCAAGGAAACCCAGCCAAATCGACAACTGAATCGCATACTTGCGCCGAGTACCCTCCGCGCAACCTCGCATCCGCGCAGACGCCAAGAAGGCATTCACCGTAACCGGATACACCCCATCGGACCGCACCAAAAACGGCTGACCAGCACGAGTACCGTTCCGGCGCACCACCTCCGCCAGGCCCGGCACACCCTGCACAACAGGATCAGCGGCGAAATTACCCCACCAACAACCAGATTCGGCCCAAAATACCTGCCACCACGCCTCCCCTGACACCAGCGGACAATAACGCCACAAACCCCGATGCACCGTGTCGTCCAGCTGGAAAACACAACAACAACAGTTGAACCGCTAGAGACCTTCGGCCTTGATCTCGACGAGCACTTCACCGTCAGCCGGAACAGGGCGCGGCACGTCACGAACCTGCAGAACGTCGACCCCGCCGTATTCATCGAATTGGACTGCTCTACTCATCTTCCCTACGACCAGCCGGCGCCCCGAAACATTCCCCACGGGGCCTGCCCTGGCGTCAGTGCGTCGGGGTGCCGCCTGCTGGGCTCGGCCGAGCCGCGGTGAAAAACGCCGCGACCACGGCTATGACGCTGATCATCGCGGCCACCGTGAACGCCGAGTGCACACCGGGCAGATCCGGCGCCCCGCCCGACTGCGACGCCTTGGTCATGACCGTGACGAACAACGCGGTCCCCGCCGCACCCGCGACCTGCTGCAGTGTCGTGAGGATGGCGCTGCCGTGCGAGTAGAACCGGTCGGGCAGCACCCCGAGTGCGTCGGTCATCAGCGGCGTGAACATCATCGAAAGCCCGACCATCATGACTGTTTGCAGGGCGACCAGCTGCCAGACCGGTGATACCGCCGACAACGTGGTGAACCCCCACAACGACGCACTCAGCATCAGCGATCCCGGCACCACGAGCACCCGCGCACCATGGCGGTCGTAGGCCCGGCCCACAAGCGGGCCGGCCAGGCCCATCAGCAACCCGCCCGGCAGTGTCGCCAAGCCGGCCACCAACGCGCTCTGTCGCAACACGTCCTGCACGTAGAGCGGCACCATGATGATCGCGCCGAACAACCCCATGAAGCCGAGGATCACCAGACCCAGCGAAACCGAGAACCGCCGATAGGTGAACGGCCGCAAGTCCAGAAATGCGCGGTCGCGGCGCTGGAGCTGGACCTGCCGGGCACCGAAGAGCACCATCGCCACTGCGCCGACCGTCATCGGCAACCAGGCCGGTACCGCTTGGCGACCGTGCGCGGCTTCACCGAGCAGGGAGAGGCCGAACACCAAGCCCGCGAACGCGATCGCGGACAACGGCACGGAGATGACGTCGATCGGGGTCGGGTCTTGACGCTCGTCGTCGACCCGCAGCCACGCGAGCCCGGCAGCGAGCGCGACCAACGCGATGGGCAGCACGATCCAGAACATCCAGCGCCAGTCGAGCGAGCCCAGGATGAATCCCGACAAGGTTGGCCCGATCGCTGGCGCGACCGCGATGACGATCGAGATGGTGCCCATCATCTGACCGCGCCGGTCAGCGGGAATCAAGGTCATGACCGTCGTCATCAGCAACGGCATCATCACGGCGGTACCGCAGGCCTGCACGATCCGCCCTGCGAGCAGGACGGCGAAACCGGGCGCCAGGGCGGCCACAAGCGTGCCGGTGCAGAACAGCGTCATCGACACCAGGTAGATCCGGCGCACCGGGAATCGCTGCAGCAGCGATCCCGACATGGGAATGACGACGGCCATGGTCAGCAGAAAGCCGCTGGTGAGCCATTGCGCCGTGCTGGCCGCGATGTTCAGGTCGACGATCAGGGCGGGCAGCGCGACGCTCATGATCGTCTCGTTGAGGATCATCACGAACGCCGAGCCGACCAGCAGCCCGATGATGACGTTCGCGCTCGACTGGGCACGCGGCCGCGTCGTGATCGCCCCGGTGCTCGGGCCCGTCGTCATGTCCCTCCCCTGTACTTGGTTTGTGCGGCTAACCAGAGTAGGTGTGACCACCACGCGCAGGGAAACGAGTTTTGCGCCGGAATGCGCCGCGCGCACCGCACGCACTCACATCCCGAAGTGCGCCCGACCTACTGCCGCGACGACCTCCGCAGGCCCGGTCACCTCAACCCGCGCGCAGTCTCGGCGGCCGAACAGATATAGGAGCAGTTCACCCGGCTGCCCGCTGAGTCGTGCGGTCAGGTCCCCGGGGCGCACCACAGCCTGACCGCCCGGGCCCGGCCACACCAGCTGCAACCCGAACCCATCCAACCGGCGGCTCAGGTACCGGCCGCTGCGGCAGGCGTTTCGCCACAACGCGAGCTGCAGTTCCGGCGGCAGGGCGTCACGAGGCTGAAAACCGTTGGCTCTGCGCAGATCCTCGTGGTGGACGAAGAACTCGTTCAGATTGGCTAAAGACCGGACCCATCCGAGGCGGAACACCCCGCGGGGCGGACCTGACCGCAGGCGATGGACAAGCCACCCAAAATCCCGCTCTCGCGCCAACCGCTTCATGCGCCGCTCGGCGAACCCATGAAACGGCCCCGGCAGCACCATGCATGGTCCGGCAAGAGGATCGCGCTCACGGACCAGGAGATGAGCCGTGAGGTCCTTGGCGCTCCAGCCCTCGATCAGCGTGGGTGCGTCGGGCCCCAGAGCGTCGAGAAGATGGCACAGTGCGCGACGTTCCTGCTCGTCAAGCGGACTGTCCGGCATATCGGCCCGACCGCTACGCCTCGCCGGTAATCCATCGTTGCGCTTCTACGACATCACCAGCATGGAACTTGCGGATCTCGGCTGACACGAAGTGCGCTGCCAGATGCTCCGCGAAGTCCCCGAGGCGCGAATCGGTCACCACCGCAATCTTCTTCACGTGCTTGTGATGCTCATGAATGAATCGGATGTGCGTGACCAGCGCGCCGAAACTATCCCAGCCGGGAAACCTGGCCGCATCGATGATCAGGCCCGCCAGATCACCGCCCGCCTCGATCTGGGGGTCCACCAGCTTGCCGAGTTCGACGAAGTCGTTCCGGTCGAGCGGCGACTCCGGACGTACGACGACGATCGCGTTCTCTTTGTCCAATGTGCAGTCGAGCATCTTGCGCTCCTCACCTCGCCCCTACCAATCGCCATCGTCCTGCCAACTGCCCGACCGGGAAAGAGCACAAGGTCCCATGCGAGCATCGCCGCACGCAAAACTCAGCGTTCTCACAGCGAGTCCTTGTCACCCTGATGGGCACCGATTTCTTCAGGGGATCGCCAACCGGCCCTGCAACGGAAAGCCACGGGTATGAAGGTCCTTATCGTCGAGGACGAGCAACGGCTCGCCGGTGCCTTGTGCAGAGGCCTGCAAGCCGAGGGTTACGTCGTGGTTCACGCGAGCACCGGGACCGACGGGATGAGGCAGGCGACGGCCCACGAATACGATGCCATCCTCCTCGACATCATGCTGCCCGGCCTCGACGGCTACGAGATGCTGCGACGAATGCGCGCGCAGCAGGTGTGGACGCCGGTTTTGGTACTGACGGCCAAGGATGAGGACGACGCTCAGGTCAAGGCCTTCGACCTGGGTGCCGACGACTACCTGACAAAGCCGTTCTCATTCACCATTCTGGTGGCGCGACTGCGGGCACTGATCCGTCGTGGTGCGCCACGCCGACCGGTGGTCCTGACCGCGGGCAACCTGTCGCTGGATCCGGCGCGACGAATCGTCGAACGCGAGTCCACGGCGATCGACCTGACGCCCCGCGAATACGGTCTCCTCGAGTTCCTGATGCGCAACAAGGATGCCGTCGTCACCAAATCGGAGATCCGGGAGAACGTCTGGGCCAACCAGACCGGCGGTGACAACACCGTCGAGATCTACATCGGATACCTGCGCCGCAAGATCGACCTTCCGTTCGGCACCAACACGATTCAGACGGTCCGCGGCTTCGGTTACCGCATCAACTCTCCGGCCTCGGCACACAGCGGTTCACCGATGGTCGACGCAGTGCTGTGACCCGAGCCGGCCATACCGCGTCGAGCGTCAGTTGTCATCGCGGATGCGATCGCGGATACACCACCAGTTCCAGTCGCACCCGGCGAACCGGCCCTCGTTGAACTCGGCGGGCGGCGGACCGTCACCGCCCCAACCGACGTCGCCGGCGTGCGCGTTCCATGGGAAGTTCGCGCAGATGTCGGCGGGATAGCCGCCGCAGTCCCACAGGGGATGGTCGGCGTGGGCCGTGGGGCTGCCGACCATCACGGCACCCGAACCCAATGTGCCTGCGACGGCGGCGGCAGCCACGAGATCTCGTAGTTTCACGGCAGACTCCTCATATGCGAGCCCCGACTGACGGTTCTGGCGGGCGAAAGCTAACACGTGACCGAGGCTGTTTGCTGCCTGTTCGCAAAGTCAGCAACAGATTGCCAGGAGAAGCGCTTTTATTAACGGCAGCAACGATTTTAGGTTTTTCGTTGGCACCGGCTCGAGGTTGCTGCATGCTTGTTTAGCTATGGGCGATCTTGGTGTGATCGGAGCGTGGCTGGTGTTGGCCGGCGTCGTCGCTGTTGCCATCGGTGTCGCAGTCGGCAGCGTTCTGCTGGCCCGCCGGGTCACAGACAACGGCCCAGAGCACAACTCGATATTGTCGCCATTCCTCACCGTTGTAGGGCTCGTGTACGGGGCCCTGCTCGGCTTCACCGTCGTCGTCGGGTGGCAGCAGTACCTCACCGCTGAGACCAATGTCTCCAACGAAGCCGCGACATTGACCACGCTGTACCGCCAGACCGTGGCGATGCCGCAGCTCGAGCAATCTCAAGTTCGCGAGCAGTTGCGCAGATACGCCGCCGCGACACAGGGTCCGGAATGGGGCAAGGCGGAATTCGGTGACATCACCAACAACGGCCGGGCCGCCCTGACCCAGCTGTACCGCATCGTCGGCACTCAACCTCCCGGTGCCGCTGCGCCCCCGATCAACCAACAGTTCCTCAGCGAGCTGACCACGCTGGCGTCGGACCGCAGCGCACGCATCTTGGACTCCCAGCGACGCGTTCCACGACTCCTGTGGTGCGCCTTGATCTTCGGCGGGCTCGTCCTGATCACGCTGACCAGCTTCATGCGGCTGGCGAATGACCGGTTCCACATGCTCCTGGTCAGCACTGTCACCGTGCTCCTGGCCCTGTTGCTGTACGTCATCCTGGTGCTCGACCACCCCTTCGGTCCGGCAGGGGTGACCCCGCAACCGTTTTCCCATGCGGTCGAGGTGTTCGACCTCGTCGATCGCGGAAGCTGAAATTTTCCTGTGTATCAATAGCTTTCGCTGATTCGGCGAAGCCCGTTCTGCTGTTGCCCACCCCGCCTCGGGGTTACGATGCGACGCGTCGACCAGTTGCGACACCCAGCTACCGAGGGATTCCTGCGATGACGGACGATGCCTCCCGGTTCGGCAATCCCCGTATACCGGCCGAACTCGACAACACCGCTTCCCACCTGTTCCACCTCAGCGCGGCAGATCCGTTGGTATTCGACGGCGGAACGTTGCGCCAGGCCCATGAAGACAACTTCCCGATACTGCGCGGCCAAGAGGCCAGCCTGGCGTTGCTGAAGCTGCAGCCCGGTGGAATCCGCGAACCCCATTGGCATCCCAGCGCGTGGGAGCTCAACATCGTCACCTCCGGTGTCGCCACCTGGACGCTTCTGGACGTCATGGGACACAGCGAGTCGTTCGACCAACACCCGGGCGACGTCGTCTTCGCACCGCAGGGTTCGTTCCACTACTTCGAGAACAAGGGCGATGTCGACATGGACATCGTCATCATCTTCAACGCCAGCACGCCGGAAGCCAAGGACGACATCGGAATTGGCGCCACCATCAGCGCGCTGCCGCCGGCAGTCCTTGGCGCCGTGTTCGGCGTGCCCGCCGACACCTTCGCCAACTTCAAGAAGATCAACCACTCACTGCTGCTACTCAAACGACCGTCGTCGTGACGACGAAACCCGCGTGTTGCGATAGGCGGTGGGCGTCATGCCGAACCAGCGTCTGCACGACCGGGTCAACACACTCTGCTCGGCGTAGCCCAGCTGCCGGCACAACTGATCGAGACCGAGATCGGTATCGAGCAGCAGACGCTGGGCGGTATCGCGGCGCGTCTGGTCGACCAACTCGCCGAACGTCGCCTGCTCGGCGGCCAGCCGCCGCTGCAGGGTTTTGGGATGGACACCGACATGGCGAGCGATGTCGGCCAACCCGACCGCGCCGGTCGGCAGGAGTTGCCGCACCAGGGTGCGCACCAACTGACTGGTGGCCGGGCCGAACTCGCCGATCACCTGGGCCAGATAGTCGACCGCGGTCTGGTGGGCCACCTGATCGGTCGGCAGCGGACGTTGCAGGTCGGACGTGCGCAGCGTGAACCCCGCAACCGGTTCGGAAAAGCTCGGCGGGCAACCGAAATAGCTCTGGTAGTCGTCGGCAGGCGTCAGTGCGGGATGCGGCAGATGTACCGCGACGGGCCGGTAGTCCAGGCCGAGGAACAGGCGCAGGACTTTCAAGGTGACTCCCAACGAGAGTTCGATGGCCTGCGCTTGCGGTGGGGCTGGGTCGAGGAGGTACTCGAATTCGAATCGCCGTAGCTCCGGATCGAGGTGCGTGGTCATCCGCGCGGCGATCGACGGGCTGTAGGCGGCCATGAACTTGTCGAAAATCAAGAACGCCTCGGCCACGGTCCCGGCGTTGCGCCCCGCGAGCCCGACCGGCCCGAGGATTTCGATGCCTTGGCGGAGCGCCAGACGCCGCCCGAAATCAGGGGTGTCGAGGGCGGCGGCAGCGTCTTCGAGCATCCCGGCCCCATTGGGCAGCGAGATGAACCGGTCGTGGCGACCGACGTCGTCGTAGGGAATGTGTGCGGCTGCTACGAGAGTGCGGCTGTTTCCGCCCAATTCGGTAACAAGCTGATGAAAGTTCGTGAGCGCGGTCCCGCGAATCACAGCCATGTCCCAGACTGTCAAAGATTTGTCCTGGACTGTCAAGACGGCAGCCTGTGGTTTGCTGCACAGTAGATGCCCGGGTCGGGATGAGTCGGCTGCGCGGCTTGCCCAGTCAGTGGCCGGCTGCACAGGCCAAGGTTCCTATCGAGGAGAGGGGCACGGTGTCTGACGTGCAGGGTGATCAGTTGGTGGCGCCGGTTCTACCCGGAGGCGGGGTCTTGCCGTTCCCGCCCGTCGGATCCGGCAGCATCGCCGGCCGCACGTTGCAGGAGTCGACCTACAGTCCACGGCAGGCGCCCAAGCGCCTGCACGCGAACTCCCCCAACATCGTCATCGTCCTCATCGACGACGCAGGCCCCGGTTTGCCGTCGACGTTCGGGGGTGAGGTGACCACGGCGACGCTCGACCGGATCTGCGGAGAAGGCGTCTCTTACAACCGCTTTCACACCACGGCGATGTGCTCACCGACGCGGGCCTCGTTGCTGACCGGCCGCAACCATCACGAGATCGGCAACGGTCAGATCGCCGAGCTGGCCAATGACTGGGACGGGTACGCCGGCAAGATCCCGCGGTCCTCCGCGACGGTTGCCGAAGTGCTCAAGCAGTACGGCTACACAACCTCTGCGTTCGGGAAGTGGCACAACACCCCGGCGGAGGAGACCACGGCTGCCGGCCCGTTCGACAACTGGCCCACCGGCCTGGGTTTCGAGTATTTCTACGGCTTCCTCGCCGGTGAGGCCTCGCAGTACGAGCCGAACCTGGTGCGCAACACGACCGTCGTCGCCCCGCCCAAGACGCCGGAAGAGGGTTACCACCTGTCCGAGGATCTCGCCGACGACGCGATCTCCTGGCTGCACCGGCACAAGGCATTCAACGCCGACAAGCCGTTCTTCATGTATTGGGCCAGCGGCTGCCTGCACGGGCCGCACCACATCATGAAGGAATGGGCCGACAAGTACGCGGGCAAGTTCGACGACGGCTGGGATGCCTACCGGCAGCGCGTGTTCGAACGCGCCAAGGACAAGGGGTGGATCCCCCAGGACTGCGAGCTGACCCCCCGCGACGAGGCCATGGCGGCCTGGGATGACATCCCCGAGGATGAGAAGCCGTTCCAGCGCCGCCTGATGGAGGTCGCTGCCGGGTATGCCGAGCACGTCGACGTCCAGGTCGGCCGGATCGCCGATGAGCTCGAAGCGCTGGGCTACGCCGACAACACCCTGTTCTTCTACATCTGGGGCGACAACGGTTCGTCGGGCGAAGGCCAGAACGGCACCATCGCCGAACTGTTGGCGCAGAACGGGATTCCCACCACCGTACGTCAGCACATCGATGCGCTCGAAGAACTCGGTGGCCTGGACGTCCTCGGCTCGCCGCTGGTCGACAACCAGTACCACGCGGCGTGGGCGTGGGCAGGCAGCACCCCGTACAAGGGGATGAAGCTGCTCGCGTCGCACCTGGGTGGTACCCGCAATCCGATGGCGGTGCGGTGGCCGGCCAAGGTCACCGCCGAGGCTGCGCCGCGCGATGTGTTCCTGCATTGCAACGATGTGGTGCCGACCATCTATGACGTCGTCGGCATCGAGCCGCCCCGGGTGGTCAACGGCGAACCGCAGATGCCGCTCGCGGGTGCGAGTTTCGCGCGAACCCTCGCCGACCGAAATGCCGCTGGCGGCAAGAAGACCCAGTATTTCGAAGTCATGGGCAGTCGAGGCATCTACCACGACGGGTGGATGGCCTCGGCTCGCGGGCCCCGGTTGCCGTGGGTGCCCGGCCAGCCGCCGGGTATCGCCACCTGGACCCCTGACAACGACACGTGGGAGTTGTACCACCTCGACGAAGACTGGTCACAGGCGCACGATCTCGCCGACCAGATGCCCGAGAAGCTGGCGCAGATGCGGGAGATGTTCATGGTCGAAGCAGCCCGTAATGCGGTGCTGCCCGTCGGCGGTGGCCTGTGGGTGCCGGTCTACCACCCCGAGTTGCGCATCGCACCGCCGTACCGGGAATGGGAGTTCTCGGGCGACACCGTGCGCATGCCTGAGTTCTGCGCTCCCGCACTTGGCAACAAGAACAACGTCGTCACCATCGACGCGGACATTCCCGCCAACGCCAACGGCGTGCTGTACGCGCTCGGCGCCGCGGCGGGCGGGTTGACCCTCTATCTGGACGAGGGCTACCTCTGCTACGAGTACAACCTGTTCATCTTGTCACGCACCAAGATCCGCACGGCGGAGAAGGTGCCGCCGGGCCGCGCCACCATCACGGTCACCACCCAGTACGCCGAACTACGCCCGGCCGGCCCACTCGACGTCACCGTCGCGCGCAACGGTGAAACAGTCGCCGCCGGACAGGTCCCGATCAGCGCACCATTGCTGTTCACCGCCAACGACTGCCTCGACATCGGCACCTGCCTTGGCTCACCGGTGTCGCTGGACTACCGCGAACGTGCGCCGTTCCCGTTCGAAGGACGCATCCACCGCGTGCACGTCGCCTACACCTAGAGTCGCCGAACCCGCCGATCCCGCTGCCGCCACCGGCGACAGCGGGGTCGTCAATTGTGCCGTGCTGCAAACAGGTTGCCGGCAGCTGCCCAGTCCCCAAATATCCACAGTCACAAGGAGATAACCGATGAAGAAACGCACAGCGACGCTACTGGCGGCCGCTGCCGTCACTGGCGCGACTCTTGCGGGCACCCCACTGGTGGTCGCCCCGAGTGCAAGCGCGGACGTCTGCGCAGGCGCCGGGGGTCGGCACTTCTCTGCCGGTGGCTGCACCGACATCGCCGGTGACGTAGCCACCGGCGCGGCCATCGCCGCAGCCCACGTTCCGTACGTGCCAGGCGAAATCCCGTGCTACACAGTCGAAGGCGTCCCCTATTTCACGCCGCCGGGAGACCCCTGCTAACCGTCGGATGAGTGCTCGGCCGGGACAGGCATGCCTGTCCCGGCCGAATGCGTCTGCGGGTCGACCAGCACCCACAGGTCGTTCACAGGAAATGGCCATATCTTCACGGTGGTGAGCCAAGATCACTCACTGCGCCCCGTCATGCGGGGCATCCTGCTCGATGTCGCCCCGCCCCTGCTCGCCTACTACGGGCTGCGCGCGGCGGGGGTGTCGGAATACGTGGCACTGCTGACGGCCACCGTGCTCGCGGGGATCAAGGTTTCCTACGACGCGATCAAGGCCCGTCGCCTCGATCCGTTCGCGGGGTACCTGATGCTGAATTTCGGCCTGAGCCTCGCGGTCGGCCTGGCAACCTCGGACGCCCGGATGCTGATGGTGGGCAACACCCTCGTCGGAGGCATCGGCGCGGTCGTGTTCCTGGGCAGCTGCTTCATCGGCACACCGCTGACCCAGATCGTCGCCGAGCGGGTAGGGGTGATCTCCGACGCGAATCCCGAGCCCGGCGAGGCCGAGTTCAAACGGCGGGTCAATGTTTCGCTCTCAGCGATGTGGGGCATCGGATTGCTGGTCGGGACGCTGATCAGTTTGGCGATCATTTTTTCGCTGTCCGTCGACGTCGCGAACGGTGTGAACACGGTCGTTTCGCTGGCGTTCACCGCGCTGCTGATGGTCGTGACGATCGTGATGGCCAAGCGGGCCAGGGCCAGATGGGATGACTTGCGGGAACAAACCGCCGCCTGAGAGAGTTGAGCGCATCAGACTGAACTTTGGAGGTTTGATGTCCGAACAAATATCTGTGCCGGTGCTGTTCGTCCAAGAACCGATCCTGCTGCCGGGCATGGTAGTGCCGATCGGGCTCGACGACGCTGCCCGCGCGGCTGTCGATGCAGCTCAAGCGAGCGAATCCGGCAAACTGCTGATCGCGCCACGCCTGGACGACCGCTACCCGACCCACGGCGTGATCGCGTCGATCGTGCAGGTGGGTCGCGTGCCCGGGGGCGGCGCAGCCGCCGTCGTCCGCGGTGAACGTCGCGCCCACATCGGATCCGGCACCACCGGCCCCGGCGCCGCACTGTGGGTCTTCGTCGAGGAGGTCGGTGAAGACCCGGCGAACGACTCCGTCAAGGCGCTGGCCGCCGAATACAAGAAACTGCTGCTGGCGATGCTGCAGCGCCGCGAGGCGTGGCAGATCGTCGACGTGGTCAACAAGATCACCGACCCCTCGGCGCTGGCCGACACCGCCGGCTACGCGTCGTACCTGACCGACGTGCAGAAGCGTCAGCTGCTGGAAACCGCCGACGTGGCGGAGCGGCTTCAGGCCCTGATCGAGTGGACCGGCGAGCACCTGGCCGAGGTCGAGGTCAACGACAAGATCGCCGAGGATGTGCGCTCGGGCATGGACAAGCAGCAGAAGGAATTCCTGCTGCGCCAGCAGTTGGCCGCCATCCGCAAGGAACTTGGTGAAGGCGAACCCGAAGGGTCCGATGATTACCGGGCCCGCGTCGAAGCCGCCGACCTGCCCGAGAAGGTGCGCGAAGCCGCGCTGCGCGAGGTCGGCAAGCTGGAGCGCTCCAGCGACCAGAGCCCTGAGGGCGGCTGGATCCGCACTTGGCTCGACACCGTGCTGGACCTGCCGTGGAACGTCAAGACCGAGGATTCGACGGACCTCAAGGGGGCCCGCGAGATCCTGGACGCCGACCACCACGGGCTCGACGACGTCAAAGACCGCATCGTGGAGTACCTGGCCGTACGGGCCCGTCGCGCTCAGCGTGGCATGGCCGTCGTCGGAGGCCGTGGTTCGGGTGCCGTGATGGTGCTGGCCGGCCCGCCCGGGGTCGGCAAGACCTCGCTCGGTGAGTCCGTCGCCCGCGCGCTGGGCCGCAAGTTCGTGCGTGTCGCCCTGGGCGGCGTGCGTGACGAAGCCGAGATCCGTGGCCATCGGCGCACCTACGTCGGTGCGCTGCCCGGTCGTATCGTGCGGGCCATCGGCGAGGCGGGTTCGATGAATCCCGTTGTGCTGCTGGACGAGATCGACAAGGTGGGCTCCGACTACCGGGGCGATCCATCGGCCGCGCTGCTCGAGGTGCTGGACCCGGCGCAGAACCACACGTTCCGCGACCACTACCTGGAGTTGGATCTGGATCTGTCCGACGTGGTGTTTCTGGCGACGGCCAACGTCATCGAGAACATCCCGTCCGCCCTGCTGGACCGCATGGAGTTGATCCAGCTCGACGGCTACACCGAGGACGACAAGGTCGCCATCGCGCGCGACTACCTGCTCCCCCGGCAGGCCGAACGCGCGGCCCTGACGGCCGACGAGGTGTCGGTGACCGACGCCGCCCTGCGCAAGATCGCCGCGGACTACACCCGCGAGCCGGGCGTGCGGCAGTTCGAGCGGTTGCTGGCCAAGGCGCTGCGCAAGGTCACAACGAAGCTCGACTCGACCGACGCGCCGATCGTGATCGAAGAGCCGGATCTCGTTGACTACCTGGGCCGTCCGCGGTTCACGCCGGAATCCAGCGAGCGCACTGCGGTGCCCGGAGTGGCGACCGGCCTGGCCGTCACTGGCCTGGGCGGCGACGTGCTCTACATCGAGGCCAACGCCAACGATGGGGAGCCGGGGCTGAAGCTGACGGGTCAGCTGGGCGACGTGATGAAGGAGTCCGCGCAGATCGCGCTGTCCTACGTGCGGGCCCACGCTTCGGAATTGGGTGTGGATCCCAAGGCACTGGACCGCCAGATCCACGTGCACGTGCCCGCCGGCGCGGTGCCCAAGGACGGCCCGTCGGCCGGTGTCACGATGGTCACGGCTCTGGTGTCGATGGCAACCGGGCGCCAGGTGCGCGGCGACGTCGGCATGACCGGCGAGGTCACGCTGAACGGCCGGGTGCTGCCGATCGGTGGCGTGAAGCAGAAACTGCTTGCGGCGCAACGGGCCGGGCTCAAGACGGTCTTCATCCCGATCCGCAACGAGCCCGATCTCGACGACGTGCCCGCGGAAGTGTTGGAGGCGTTGGAGGTCAAGCCGATGACCGACGTGGCCGACATAGCCGCGCAGGCGCTGGAGCCGGCCGAGCAGGTCGCGACGGCCGCCGCCTGATGACGAGTGTGCGGGTTTGTTGCTGCTGACACGGCGTGTCGGCCAACAGACCCGCACGCTGGGCGTGACCTGGATGTGACGGTCGACAGCGAGCCTGGAATCCTCGGGTTGTGACGTCAGATACGACCACGGGCGAGCGGCATCTCTCCCGTCAGCTGTCCAACCGGCACATCCAGCTCATTGCGATCGGCGGGGCGATCGGCACCGGGTTGTTCATGGGCTCGGGCAAGACCGTCTCGCTGGCGGGCCCGTCGGTGATCTTCGTGTACATGATCATCGGCTTCATGCTCTTCTTCGTCATGCGGGCGATGGGCGAATTGTTGCTCTCCAACCTGCATTACAAGTCGTTCGCGGACTTCGCGGCTGACCTGCTGGGCCCGTGGGCCGGGTTCTTCACCGGCTGGACGTACTGGTTCTGCTGGATCGTCACCGGCGTCGCCGACGTCGTCGCGATCTCCGGCTATGTCACCTACTGGTGGCCGCACCTGCCGCTGTGGATCCCTGCCCTGGTGACCGTCGGCGTGCTGATCGGGCTGAACCTGCCCACGGTGCGGGCCTTCGGGGAAACCGAATTCTGGTTCGCCCTGATCAAGATCATCGCGATCGGGGCGTTGATCATCGTGGGTCTGGTGATGGTGTTCACGAGCTTCCAGGCACCCGGTGGCGCGCACGCGAGCTTCGCCAACCTGTGGAACGACGGCGGATTCTTCCCCACGGGCCCAATGGGATTCGTGGCCGGCTTCCAGATCGCCACGTTCGCGTTCGTCGGCATCGAACTGGTCGGCACCACCGCGGCCGAGGCCAAGAACCCCGAGAAAAACCTCCCCAAGGCCATCAACTCGATCCCAGTGCGCGTGATGCTGTTCTACGTCGCCGCGCTGGCCGTCATCATCTCGGTCACCCCGTGGCGCGAAATCAGCGCCGACCGCAGTCCCTTCGTCGCCATGTTCAGCCTCGCCGGGCTCGGCATCGCCGCGTCGGTGGTCAACTTCGTGGTGCTCACCTCGGCGACCTCGTCGGCCAACTCCGGCATCTACTCCACCTCACGCATGGTCTACGGCCTCGCCCAGGAGGGCGACGCGCCGTCGGCGTTCGGGAAACTCACGTCGCGCCACGTGCCTGCCAACGCCCTGTTCCTGTCCGGGGTGTTCCTGCTGTCGGGCGTGGTGATGGTGGCCGTCGGCGGCTCGATCATCGAGGCGTTCACCATCGTCACCACCATCTCGTCGCTGTGCTTCATGTTCGTCTGGACGATCATCCTGGCCAGCTACCTGGTGTACCGCCGCACCCGCCCACAGCTGCACGAGGAATCGAAGTTCAAGATGCCCGGCGGCATCGCGATGTGCTACGTGGTGCTGGCCTTTTTCGTGTTCCTCGTCTGGGCGTTCACCCAGAAGCCCGACACGCTGCACGCGCTGCTGGTCACGCCGCTGTGGTTCATCGTGCTCGGCATCGCCTGGTCCGTGCTGCGGAGCAGGCCCCGGCACCTGGCACGGGAGGTCGCGTTCCGTGCCGAGCTGGAATCCCAGGACACCACGGACGAGTGAGCCCGAGCCATGGCCTTCGACCCCGACCTCGCTGACCGGATCCGCGAACTCGTCTCCGCCGAACGCGGGGTCGAGGAGAAACGCATGTTCGGCGGGCTGGCGTTCCTGATCAACGGCAACATGGCGATCGCGGCCAACCGCGGTGGCGGCCTGCTGGTGCGGGTACCGCCGGAGGACACCGAGCAGTTGCTGGGTCGCGAGCACGTCGAGCTGATGGTGATGGGCGGACGCGAGATGCGCGGCTGGCTACGCGTCGACGCGGCCGGGGTGCGCACCAAGCGGCAACTGCAGGGCTGGGTTTCGCGCGGCGTCGGTTTCGCCAGGGGCCTGCCACCCAAGTGACCCCGGTTTCCGCGACGCAGCAGCGGGTACGCGGATGGCATGGCCAAAGACGATCTGGTCCGGCGCCTGCTTGACACCGCCGGGACGACATACGCCGAACAAGCCGGTATTCACCTGCGGGACAAGCCCATGCCGCTGTTCGAACTACTCGTGATGTGCATGCTCGCGAGCAAGCCGATCGACGCCGGGATCGCGACACAGGCCGCCCGCGAATTGTTCGACTGCGGGTTGCGCACGCCGCGGGCGGTGCTCGAGGCCGACCGGCACACGATGATCGAGGCCTTCGGCAGAGCCCACTACGCCCGATACGACGAGAGCTCCGCGACCCGGATGTCGGCGATCGCGACGGCGGTGCGCGACGAGTACGGCGGAGACCTGCGGCGGCTCGCCGACAAGAGTGAGCACGAAACAGGGGCGGCCAAGCGATTGCTGATGCGGTTCAAGGGAATCGGCGCCACGGGCGCGGACATCTACCTGCGCGAGGTGCAGGACACCTGGCCGTGGGTGCGTCCGTACTTCGACGATCGTGCGCTGGCCGCCGCGGCAGAGCTCGGACTGCCCGACAGCCCTGCCGCCCTGGGACGGATCGCGCCGCACGACACCGCGAAACTGGCCGCGGCCCTGATCCGGGTTTCGCTGGATTCCGGTCTGCAAGCCGCGCTGACCGACGGCTCAACGTCCAGAGCATGACGTAGCCAATCTCGCCGAACCACACCGCCGCCGTCAGAATGGCCATTAACATAGGCCGCGACGACAGGGGTAACGCTTCATGCTGACCGCAGTACGCAAGATCTTGGGCTTTGAGATGACGATCGCCGAGTGGATCGGCACCGCGGTCATTCTTGCCGTCCCCTACCTGGTCGTCGGCGTGGCGTGGTCGGTGACCCACATGGCGCACCTGCACGGTATGGACCGCACCGATGCCGTGGTGTCGTTTCTCGGTTCCATCGTGTCGTGGCCGGTGTTGTTGTTCGCCAACGTCTGCATGAGCTGAAGGGATCCGCATCCATGCCTGTTGGCAACGACGTTCTCGCCACCCGGATCTCGGTGAAACGCCGCACCTCCCGGTGGGATGACTACCCGGTCAGTGTCGCCGACGCCATGGACTTCTGGGCATTCGCCGCGGGCGCGGCCAACGTCATCATGCAACTGGCCCGCCCGTCCGTCGGGTACGGAGTGGTGGAAAGCCGGGTCGACTCGGGCAATCTGCTCAAACATCCGTGGAAGCGGGCCCGCACCACGTTCAGTTATCTGGCCGTCGCGATCCTCGGCAGCCCCGAGGATCGAAAGGCGTTCCGCGCCGCCGTCGACGTCGCACACCGGCAGGTGCGATCAGGGCCGGCAAGCCCGGTGGCCTACAACGCCTTCGACCGCGACCTGCAGCTGTGGGTGGCGGCCTGCCTGTACGTCGGTTTGGAGGACACCTACCAACTGTTGCGTGGCGAGATGTCCGCCGACCAGGCCGAGCAGTTCTACCAGTCCGCGGCCACGCTGGGCACCACACTGCAGGTCACGCAGGACCAGTGGCCTGCCACTCGCGTCGAGTTCGACCACTACTGGGACACCGCGTGCCGGCAGGTGGCCATCGACGACGTCGTGGGCGCCTACCTGCACGACCTGGTCGCGCTGAAGATGGTGAATCCGCTGTTGCGGGTGCCGTTCCGGCCGTTGCTGCGGTTTCTCACCGCGGGCTTTCTGGCCCCGGTGTTCCGTGACGCCCTGGGTGTCGGCTGGGGACCGACCCGCCAGGCGCTGTTCGAGTGGCTGTTCCTGCTGGTGGCGTTCGGCAACCGGTTCCTGCCCGTGTTTCTCCGGCAGGGCGGCAGCTACCTGCTGCTGGCCGACGTTCGCCGGCGGGCCCGCGCCGGCCGCCCGCTGATCTGATGTTCCGCCGGGTACTGGGCCGCCGCGTCAGTGTCGACCAGCTGCTCGAAACCGTGATGTGGCTGGCCATCCCCTATCTGCTGGTCGGCCTCGGCTGGAGCTTTGTTCACGCCGAGCAGGTCGCGGCGATCGAGAAGGCGCTGCTGACACGGCTTCCCGCGGGTGCGAACCTGGTGGCGTTCGGCGTGGAGACCGTCCTGTGGCCGCTGCTGCCGTTCGCCGGCGACGTCTGCATGACGCCGTGACACGGCCGCCGGGCTATGGTTGCGCGTCGTGAGACGTTGTGCGGTCTTGATTGCGGCAGCTGCGGCCCTGGCAGGGTGTTCGCCCGGCACAGTCGTCAACACCGGCGAGGCACCACCGCAAACCGCCACGAGCACGTCGACGGCCGTTCCGCAGTACGGCACCGCGAACCTGGTCGACGGCTCGGCTTATGCCACCGAGGTCAACGGCCGCACCGGCTACTACTTCAGCACGCCCAGCGGGCGCTGGCGGTGCGCGATCCTGCCTCGCGACAAGGCGGGCTGCCAGTCGGCCGGCGGGTTGTCGGTCATCTCGGTCCCCGGCGCGCCGACCGCCGTGCCCGACGGCAGCGGCGGAACCAGCGCCCCCAACGCGGTTGCCGTCGACCGTGACCACGATGCCGGATTCATCGCGCTGACCGAGCCCGAGTTCTCGGTCGACGGCGCCAAGCCGCTGCCGTTCGGCAAAGTGCTTGCGGTGGCAGGTTTTCGGTGCAACGTGCAGCAATCGTCCGGCGTGTCGTGTGTGCGGGAGCTGACGGGCAAAGGATTCACGTTCTCGGGTGACACGTTCACTTCGCAGTACACCGACGTCCCGTGACTACCGTGGAGACCGCGGACTCGAGGAGCGGGAATGGCCATGATCCGGATCGGCACGTCGGGCTGGTCGTACGACCACTGGACCGACGTGCTGTACCCGACCGGGACGCCGGTCGCGGCCCGGCTGGCCCGCTACACCGAGGAATTCGACACGGTCGAACTCAACGCCAGCTTCTACCGCTGGCCCCGCGACACCACGTTCGCCGGATGGAATCAGCGGCTGCCCGCCGGATTCACCATGTCGGTCAAAGCGCACCGGGGCCTGACCCATTTCCGGCGGCTGCGCTCCCCTGAACCGTGGATCGAGCGGTTCGACCGCTGCTGGACAGCGCTGGGCGACCGTGCGGAAGCCCTGCTGGTGCAGACCCATCCGGCACTCGAACGTGACGACGACCTGCTCGCCGGATTCCTCGCCCAACTGCCCCCGCGCATCCCTGCCGCAATGGAATTACGGCACCCGTCGTGGCATGAACCCGCCGTCTACGAGCTGCTTGAGCGATTCGGCGCGGCGTATGTGGTGATGAGCGGACCGGGTTTGCGGTGCGAACCCCGCGCCACCAGCCACCTGGTCTACGTCCGGCTGCACGGGCCCGCCGACACCACGATGTACGCAGGCTCCTATCCGGACGACGAACTACAGCAATGGGCCGAGAGGATCCGCACGTGGGAGGCCGAGGGCCATCGCGTCGTCGTGTACTTCAACAACGACCTCGGCGGTCACGCGGTGCGCAATGCCCGAACCCTCAAGCGGTTACTCGCGGCACGAGTACGCTGAGTTGGCATGACTCAGTCTGCGTCACAGTCATCCACCTTCGTGATCATCGGCGGCGGCCTGGCCGGCGCCAAAGCCGCTGAAGCACTGCGGGACAACGACTTTGGCGGACATGTCGTACTGTTCGCCGCCGAGGACCAGCTGCCCTACGAACGCCCGCCGCTGTCCAAGGAGTTCCTGGCCGGCAAAAAAGCCCTCCCGGATTTCACCGTCCACGACGGCGACTGGTACCGCGACCACAACATCGACCTGCGGCCCGGCACCACGGTCACCGCCGTCAACCCCGCCGACCACACCGTCACCCTCCCCGACGACAGCACCGTCGCCTACGACAAGCTGCTGCTGGCCACCGGATCGGCGGCGAGACGCCCGCCCATCCCCGGCAGCGACGCGGCAGGCGTGCACTACCTGCGCACCATCGACAACGCCACGGCGTTGCGCGGCATCCTGACCGAGGGGGCGTCCCTGGCCATCGTCGGCGCAGGCTGGATCGGCCTGGAGGTCGCCGCGGGCGCTCGGGAACGTGGCGTCAACGTCACCGTCGTCGAGTCGGCCCGGCTGCCGCTGCTGGGTTCCCTCGGCGCAGAGGTCGGCGAGGTCTTCGCGCAACTGCACCGCGACCACGGTGTCGACCTGCGGCTGAACGAATCGGTCCAGGAGATCACCGTTTCCGACGGGCACGCGACCGGTCTGCGGCTGGGTGACGGGTCGACCGTGGCAGCCGACGCGGTGCTGGTGGCGGTCGGCGCCGCGCCCAACATCACGCTGGCCGAGCAGGCGGGGCTGACGATCACCGACGGCGGCGTGCAGGTCGACGCGACACTGCGCACCAGCGATCCCGACATCTACGCCGTCGGCGACATCGCCGCCGCCGAACATCCCCTGCTGGACACCCGCATCCGGACCGAACACTGGGCCAACGCCCTCAAGCAGCCCGCCACCGCGGTGGCGGGCATGCTCGGCAAGCCTGCCGAATACACCGAACTGCCGTACTTCTTCACCGATCAGTACAACCTCGGGATGGAGTACGTCGGACACGCCCCCGAGTACCACCAGGTGGTGTTCCGTGGCGACGTCGCCAAGCTCGAGTTCGTGGCCTTCTGGCTGTCGGCGGAGAACCGGGTGCTGGCCGGCATGAACGTCAACGTGTGGGACGTGCTCGACGACATCAAAACCTTGATCCGGTCACGGGCCCAGGTCGACCCGCAACACCTGGCCGATCCGCAACGGTCACTGGCATCCGGTTAACTGGTCCCCGAGACCATTTCGACGGCTGGGCCCGAACTCGGCGCACGGCGCGGTGATCCGCGCGGGCCCGGGCCCCGGCGCGAGCCGATCATGCAGGAAGGTGACACCCCTGGTGAGTGTGAGCCCCGACGAGCTGAGCGGCACCGAGCAGGCAGTTCTGCTGGTGCTGATGGCCGAGTCCCGCCCGGTGACCAATCCGGAACTGGAACGGCTCGGCCCGAAACTCGACAAGCCGGGCCGGGATCGGCTCAACCGCCTCGGTCTGATCGAGACCACTGCCGGGCGGCCTTTGGTGCACGAGCTGACCGACGCGGGCTGGGCGGTGGCCCGCGAGCTGTTCGGCGCCGACGCCCCGCCCCGATCGCTGGGCCAGGGCCGCGCCCTCTACACGCTGCTGCGCGCTCTGCGGCGCTACTTCGACCACGCCGACCTGGTGCCCGCCGAGGTGTTCCTGCCGCCCGACGAGGCGGCAGCCTCCGTCCCTGACGGCGCCGAGCCCGACGGTGTCGAAGGCCGGCTCCGCGCGGCATACACACGGCTGGCCGCGCGGCCCGGCAGCTGGGTCAGCCTGCTGCGGCTGCGCGAAGAGGTTCCCGACGTCACCCGCGCCACCGTCGATGCCGCGCTCATCAGCCTCTATCAACAACCCGGCGTCAGCCTGATCCCGGAGGAGAACCAGAAGGTGCTCACCCCCGCCGACCGCACCGCCGCCGTGACCATCGGCGATCAGCACAAGCATCTGATCGCGATCGAGTCCTGATGGAGTTGCAACACCGCGAAGCACTCAGCGCCCTGCGCCTGACCTGGGCCCCCACCGCCGACGATCTGTGGCACTCACAAGGTGCGCTGCACGTTGGCGGACTGCACGACCGGCCGATGGCCGACGTGATGGCGGCGTTCGGCGATGCCCAGCGCGAAGCCGATTCCAGCCCGCTCGGAGTGGTGGTGCGCGGCCCCGCCGGGTCGGGCAAAACCCACTTGCTCGGCCAGGTGCGCGAACAGGTGCAGCTGGCCGGCGGGTACTTCTTCCTCGTCGAACTGCTCGATGCGGCCGGCTTCTGGCAGTCCGCCCGGTCGGGCATCTTGGAGAGCCTGGGCCGTCCCGGCGGCGAGCGCGACACCCAGCTCAAGGATCTGCTGTGGGAGCTGTCGTCGGTCGCCCACATCTCGCGGGCCAATCGCCGGGCCATCATCGGCGACGACGAGCTGACGCCCGAGATCCTCAGTGACTTCGTCAACGCCCTACACAAGGCGCGGCGCGAGACCGTGCGCCGCACCCACCACACGGTGCGGGCGTTGGTGCTGCTGGCCGCCGCCGACCTGGAGCTGCAGGACATGGGCGAGGCGTATCTCACCGGCAACGACAGCTCCGGGCGCGACGAACGCGCCGTCTGGGGCCTGCCCGCGCCGACGCTGACCGCGCAGGAATCCGTGCGTGACATCTCCCGGATCGTCGCGCTGGCCGGGCCCGCTGTGCTGGCGCTGGACCAGATCGACACGCTGCTCGCACAGACCGTCGAGCGCACCGACACCGATGGCGAGGTGCCGTCTCCCCAGCAGCGCAAGGCCGCCGAAGCAGGCAACCGCGACCTCGAGCACGTCGCGCACGGCCTGATGGCGATCCGCCAGACCATGCGCCGCACGGTGTCGGTGGTCGCCTGCCTGCCCGCGGCGTGGGAGGCCATCCAGGACCGCGCCACCGCGACAGTGCACGACCGCTTCCGCACCACCGCGCTGCTGCAGGGCCTGCCCACCCCCGACGTCGGTCGCGCCATCCTGGAACGGCGCTTCACCGCCAGTTACCGGGCCGTGGGATTCACCCCGCCGTATCCGAGCTGGCCGATCCTGCCGTCGGCGTTCGACGACGCCACCCAGTACACGCCGCGGCAGTTGCTCAAGCGCGCCGACGCGCACATACGGCGCTGCCTTGAGCGCGACACCGTCGAGGAGCTGGCCCGGCTGACCGGTGAGGTGGCCGAGGAGCATCAACCTTCCGGCGGGGACGCGCCGCGGGGCGACACCGGCGAACTCGATCGCCGGTTCGCGGAGTACCGCAGGCGCGCGGTGCCCGCGGCCGCGCTCGATCCCGACGGTGAGGACACCACGATGCCGGGCCTGCTGACCGCGGCACTGGAGGCGTGGATCACCGAACGCGGCGAGGCCGAGCAGTCGTTCCGGCCCGACCCACCGCCCGGATCGCGGGTTGTGCTGCACGCCCGGTTGCGCCAGAGCCTGGATGCCAGCACCGACGACGAACGGCACTGGGCGTTTCGTGCCATCTCATCGGGCAATGCCGTCGCGGTGCTCAACAGAATCCGGAAAGCCTGTGAGGCAACAGGTTTGAGCAGCGAGCGGGCCGACCGGCGCCGGTTGTTCCTGCTGCGCAACACCGCTTGGCCCAATGGAGCCAAGACCGCTGCCATGCTCGACGAGTTCGAGGCGGCAGGCGGCAAGGTGCTGCCGCTCAGCGACGATGACCTGCGTACCATGACCGCACTTCGCGACCTGATCGACGACAACCACCCCGATCTGCCGGAGTGGCTGCGCCAGCGCAGACCCGGGCACGGTATCGCGGTGTTGCGCACCGCGCTCGGCGACCAGGCGGGTGAGGCGCCAGCGCCGATCCCGGAACCCGAGGCCGCACCGGCCCCGCCGATCACCGCATCCGTCGAGGCACCGCCGGTCCCCGTCGAGCACTCCCCCACGGCCATCACGCTCGGCGTGGATGCCGTTTCGGGACAAGCGGTTTCGGTTGACCTGGCGGCGCTGCGCAAGCACACCGCCATCTTCGCCGGCTCGGGATCGGGCAAAACGGTCCTGATCCGCCGACTGGTCGAGGAATGCGCGCTGCGTGGCGTGTCGTCGATCGTGCTCGACCCCAACAACGATCTGTCTCGGCTGGGCAGCCGCTGGCCCGAACCGCCACCGGGCTGGAACCCCGCCGACGACGAGCGCGCCGAAGACTACTTCGACAACACCGAGGTGGTGGTCTGGACGCCCCGCCGGGCGAACGGCCGGCCACTGAGCTTCCAGCCGCTGCCCGACTTCGCCAGCGTCCTCGACGACGAGGACGAGTTCGGCGACGCTGTCGAATCGGCTGTCGCCGCGCTCGAACCACGGGCGCTGATCTCCGGCAACACCGCCAAGGCCACGCAGTCGCGGGCAGTGCTGCGGGAAGCGTTGCGGTACTACGGCGCCCAGCACTCCGTGACGCTGAGCGGCTTTCTCGACCTGCTGAGCAACCTGCCCCTTGAGGTCAGCAAGCTGGGCGAAGCCCGCAAACTGGCTGCCGCCCTGAGCCAGAACCTGCGGGCCGCGATCGTCAACGACCCGCTGTTCGGTGGCGCCGGGACGGCTGTCGAGCCGGGCGCCCTGCTGACGCCGTCGCCCGGCTATCGCGCCCGGGTGTCGGTGATCAGCATGGTGGGTCTGACCAGTGAGCAGCAGCGAGAAGGCTTCGTCAACCAGCTGCAGATGGCGTTGTTCGCGTGGATCAAACGCAACCCTGCCGGCGACCGGCCGCTGGGCGGACTTCTGGTGATGGACGAGGCGCAGAACTTCGCGCCGTCCAGCCACACCACGGCGTGCACCCACAGCACGCTGGCGTTGTCGTCGCAGGCCCGCAAGTACGGGCTGGGCCTGGTGTTCGCCACCCAGGCACCGCGGGGCCTGCACAATCACATCCCCGGCAACGCCACCACGCAGTTCTACGGCCTCCTGAACTCGCCGGCCCAGATCGCCGTGGCGCGTGAAATGGCCAGGGTGAAGGGCGGTTTGGTGCCCGACATCAGCAAGCTGCGGTCAGGGAATTTCTATCTGGCCCTCGAAGGCGACGCGTTCCACAAGATCCGCACGCCGTGGTGCCTGTCGTATCACCCGCAGAGTCCGCCGACCGCCGACGAGGTACTCGAGCTGGCCCAGCGGGAGCTGGCCGACCGCTGACGCGTGCGGGGCCGGTCCACCGCAGACCGGCCCCGCCGCACATCAGGGCTGTTTCTGGCCGGGGATGCCTTCGTAGGCGATGTCGCCGGTCTGCAGATTCTTGTTGGTGAGTTCGACGAGCCCGTCGAGGAACTTCTGCCGGTCGGTCACCACATGCGCCAGTGCGACATCGACGTTGTCCTTGGTGATCGCGGGCATCACGTAGACCGGGTCGGTCTTCACGTTCTCCTTCTTGACCAACGCGTTGGCGACCGCGAGGCCCGCCGACAGCTCGACGGTGCCGTTCTGCAGTGAGGTGCCGATGAATTCACCGGACTTCACGGCGTTCAGGCCGTCCTCGATGCCGTCGATCCCGACGATCGGGACCCCGCTGCGGCCGGCCTCCTTGAGCGCCTGCAGGGCACCCAGGCCCATGTCGTCGTTCTCCGACACCACGCCGTCGATCTGGTTGCCGAAGCTGGAGATCCAGTTCTTCATCTTGTTGACGGCCTGATCGCGCTTCCAGTTGGCGGTGTCCTTGGCCAGGACCTTGATGCCCGGGTACTTGGCGAGCACCTGGTCGATCCCCTTGCCGCGGTTGATCTCACCGGATCCGCCGAGCGGCCCCTGCAGGATGACGATGTTGCCCTTGCCCCCGAGACGATCGGCCATCATCTGCATCTCCTGGGCACCGGCCGCGACGTCGTCGGGCTGCACGTTGCCTGCCAGGTCGGGACTCTGCAGCTCGGCGTTGACCGCCAGCAGCGGGATCCCCTTGGCCTTGGCCGCGGCCACCTGCGGTGCCAGTGAATCCGCTTGCACCGGAACGACAATGATGGCCTCGACGCCCTGGTTGATCAGCGAGTCGACCTGACTGGCCTGGGTCGACACATCGTCGTTGGCCGAGTTCCACACCAGCTCGATGTCGTTGGCCTTGGCGTAGGTGTCCATCCCCTCTTTGCCCGCGGTGATGAACGAGCTCATGTCGTACACCGTCACGCCGATGCGATGGGTGGACTTGTTGGCGTTCGGGTCACCCGCACCGCATGCGGTCATGCCGAACCCGAGTATGCCGGCCGACGCGATCGCGCCCAGCTGCCTCGCCAGTCTCATCTGGTTGTCTCACTCTCTACTCGATGGGTTGATCTGCTGAGTCCGGATGGGGCGGTCATGTTCGGCGCCGCGACGACCACACGTCGACCGCGACGGCCGCCACGATCAACACACCCTTGATCACGTCCTGCCAGTACGCGGGCACGACGAGGATGTCCAGGCCGTTGTTGAGCGTCTGGATCATCAACAGGCCCAACGCTGTTCCCCAGATCGTGCCGCGGCCGCCCATCAGGCTGGCGCCACCGATCACCACCGCGGCGATCGCGTCGAGCTCGTAGCCGCGACCCAGGTTGGGCGGACCAGATATGACCCGAGAGGCGAGCATGACGCCGGACAGCCCGGCCAGCACACCGGAGAAGGCGTACACGCTGAACAGCACATTGCGAGCGTTGATGCCGGCGATCTCGGCGGCGTTGCGGTTGCCGCCCACGGCGTACACCCGCATGCCGTAGGTGGTGCGCTTCATGATCACGGCCAGCGCGATGATGCCGACGATCATCAGCAACACCGGGATCTGCAGGCCCAGGATCTTGGTGTTGGCGATCTTGCCGAACTCGGCGGGCAGCCCGTTGATCGGGGCGCCGCCGCCGATCACGTACGCCATACCCGACCCGGCGGTCAGAGTGCCGAGGGTGGCGATGAATGGCGGGACATTCAAGCGGGACACCAGCAGTCCGTTGACGCAGCCGACCGCCAGCCCGACCAGGATGGCCACCAGCACGGTCAGCCAGACCTGGCCGGGATTGGCCTTGGCCGTCGCGGCCGCGGCCATCGCCGAGACCGCGATGACGCTGCCGACCGACAGGTCGATACCGCCGGTGAGGATCACCAGCGTCTGGCCCAGTGCGATCAGCGCGAACGGTGCCGCGGCCACCAGGATGGTGACCAGATTGTCCGGCGTGGCGAATCGCGCACTGCGGTAACTGAAGTACGCGATGACCAAGAGCATCACGATCACCATGGCGTAGCGCACGGCGATCCCGCCGAACCACTGCGGGGAGAACAGCCGCACGGGCTCGCCGGTGGTCGGCGAGGCCACCGTGGCGGCGGGCTCTTCGGATGTGGTCGTCACGATGCTTCCTCCTGATCGGCGTGGTCTTCCCGGGCGGCGAGGGCGGTGGCCATCCGGAACACCGATTCCTGCACCTCGGGGTGGTCGAGGGCGTCGCGGTCGAGTTCGCCGACCAGCGCGCCGCCGCGCATGACGAACGCGCGGTGGGACAGGCCGACGACCTCGGGCATGTCCGACGACGCCATCAGCACGGCCATCCCCTGGGCCGCGAATTCGGTGATGATGCGGTAGATCTCGCTGCGGGCGCCGACATCCACACCACGGGTGGGTTCGTCGAGCAGCAGCACGTTGACCTGGCCGGTGAGCCAGCGCGCCAGCACCACCTTCTGCTGGTTGCCGCCGGAGAGGGTGCCGACTTCCTGTCCCAGTCCGCGGCTGCGCAGCCGTACCGAGGACATCACCTCCGAGACGGCCGTGGTGCGGGTCTTGCCGCGCAGCCAGCCCGCCACGCTGAACGACGACATCCGCGGCAGTGTGCCGTTGTCCAGCACGCTCATCGACAGCACCGCACCGGAGAGTTTGCGGTCCTCGGGCACCATGGCCATCCCTGCGGTGATGGCCGCGGCAGGCTGATTGCGCTTGACGGCCTTGCCGCGCACGGTGACCTGCCCGGTGCTGCGCCGGGCCCCGAAGATGCCTTCCAGCAATTCGGTTCGGCCTGCGCCGACAAGTCCTGCGAGCCCGACGATCTCACCGGCCTTGACGCTGAACGACACCGGCTCGGAAGCGCCCTCGACGTGCAGGTCGCGAACCTCGAGCACGGTATCGGCGCCGGGTTCGCCGCGATCGGGGAACAGCGTGTCGAGCTCGCGGCCGATCATCGCGGTGACGATGTCGTCGTCGGAGACGTCGGCGATCGCCTTGTCGAGGATGAGCCCGCCGTCACGCAGCACCACCACGCGATCGGCGATGGCCCGGATCTCGGCCATCTTGTGGGTGGTGTAGACCATGGCGACGCCCCGGTCGCGGAGTTGACGCACGATCTTGTACAGCCCCTCGACCTCACGCTCGGAGATGGCCGAGGTGGGCTCGTCGAGCATCACCACCTGGGCGCCCGTGCGGGCGGCCTTGACGATCTCCACGATCTGGCGCAACCCGACCGGCAGGCTGCCCATCCGGGCGGTGGGTGAGATCGCCACATCGAAGACCGCGAGGGTCTCACGGGCCTCGGCGATCATGGCGCGCCGGTTGAGGAATGGTCCGCGCTTGATTTCCCTTCCCACGAACAGGTTTTCGTAGACCGTCATGTCTTCGATGGACGCCAGTTCCTGCGGCACGATGGCCACGCCGTTCTTCACCGCGTCGCGCGTGCTGCCCGCCGTGAGGTGATTGCCCTGCACCGACACGGTGCCGTGGTCGGCGCTGTACTGGCCGGAGACGATCTTCATCAACGTCGACTTGCCCGCGCCGTTCTCACCGGAGAGGGCCGTCACGGTGCCGGGTTCGAGCCGCAGGGTGATGCCCTTGAGCACGGGGACCCCGCCGAAGCTTTTCCGGATGTCCGTGCATTCCAGCAGTGCCTGGCTCACGACGCGTCGCCTGCGCCGACGGTGACGAGCACCTTGACGTACTCGGCGTCGGCCGAGGCGGTGAATGCCGCTGCGGCATCGGCCAACTCGAATTCAGCACTGATGATCTCGTCGACCGGGACGGCTCCGGAGGCCAACAGGTCGACCGCGGCCAGGAAATCCTCCCGCACGTACATGAGGTTGCCGATCAGCGCGAGCTCGCGATCCTGGATCAGCCCCAGCGGCACCGGCGTCGCGCCCTCGGCCACCCCGACGATCATCACGGCGCCACCCTTGTCCACCAGGTCGACCGCTTGGGCCACTGAACTCTCCCGCGACACACAGTCGATCACCACCGCGGCGGGCCCACCCATGAGGGCCAGTGCGGTGTCAACCGCATCGACTGCGGTCGGATCGAAAGAGCCTGCCGCGCCGAGTCTTTCGGCCCTGGCCCGCTTGGATTCCAGCAGGTCCGCGACGATCACGCGGGCACCGGCGTGGCGGGCGGCCAGCAGCGCGAACAGACCGATGGGGCCCGCGCCGAGCACTACCACGGGCCGGTCGGCCAGATCACCGACCGCCTCCGCGGCCCGGCGCACGGTGTGCACCGGGGTGGCCAGCGGTTCGATGAGGATGGCGTGCCGATCGTCGAGCCCGTCGGGCAGCGCGACCAGCCGGTCGGCGGCGATGGTGAACGAATCGGCCAGTGCGCCAGGGGTTTGGCAGCCGAACACCAGCAGTTCCCGGCAGATGTTGTACCGGCCCTCGGCACACTGCGGGCACTTGCCGCAGGCCAGGTTCGGTTCGACCGCCACCCGGGTGCCGACCCAGTCGCCCTCGACACCGGTGCCCACCGCGTCGACCACCCCGACGGCTTCGTGACCGGGCCGGTAGGGCAGGTCGATGAAGGGATGGCGGCCGCAGGCGGCGTGCAGATCCGACCCGCAGATGCCGACCACGGTGGTGCGGACCCTCACTTCGCCGGGACCGGGTACCGGCTCGGGGGTGATCTCCAGGGTCACGTCGTCGAGCGCGTTGACGACGACCCTCCGGTTGCCTGCGGCAGGTTCTACCATGTGGTGTAGCCCCCGTCGGCAACCAGCACCGAGCCGGTGATGAACGAGGCCGCGTCGCTGGCGAGGAACACCACGCTGGGCGCGATCTCCTCGGGCAGGGCGTAGCGCTGTTGGGGGGTGTCGTCGATCCAGTGCCGCTTGAACTCCGGCCGGTCGACGGGCGCCATGTCGGTCTTGACGTAGCCGGGCGCCAGCGCGTTGACCCGGATCCCGAGCGGCGCCCATTCGGCGGCAAGCGATTTCGTCAGATGATGCACGGCCGCTTTGGATGCGTTGTAGGCCGGCTGCATCTGCGGCCGGTTGACGATGATGCCCGACATCGAGCCGATGTTGACGATCGAACCGGAGCCCCGCTCGCGCATGTGGGCGCCCACCGCGAGCGAACACGCCCACAGCGCTTTGACGTTCAGGTCGAACACGTCGTCCCACTGCTGCTCGGTGACGTCCCACGATTCGGCGTGGTAGCAGGTTCCGGCATTGTTGACCAGGATGTCGATGTGCCCGAGGGCGGCAATGGCCTCGGCGGTCATGCGCTCGACGTCGGCGGCGTTGGTGATGTCGGCGGTGATGGCGTGCAGCTCGTGGCCTGCGGAGCCGGCCTCGGCGACGACCTTCTCGTTGCGTTCGGTGTTGCGGCCGGAGAACGCAACGCGCGCACCGGCTTCGGCGAGCCCGACGGCAAATGCCTTGCCGAGGCCCTGGTTGCCGCCGGTCACCAGGGCGGTGCGGCCGGTCAGGTCGAACGGGGATGTCTTGCTCATGGCGGGTTTCTCACTCACTGCGGGTGGACGATGGACTTGAGGCTGGCCGGGTCGGTGTCGCTGTCAAGGGCCTCGCCGACGTGTTCGAGGTCGTAGCGGCCGGTCACCATGGCGTCGAGGTCGACGGCGCCGCTGGCCGCCAGATGGATTGCGGCGGGCCAGGTGTCGGTGTAGCGGAAGACCCCGGTGACGTTGATCTCGAGGTTCTGGATGTGGCTGACCGGTAGCGCGTACTCGTCGGCACCCATGCCGACCAGCACCACGTGACCGGCCGGGCCGACAGCCTTGATACCGCTCACGACAGCCACCGGGACACCGGTGGCGTCAACGAACGCGTCCACCGGTTCGATGGCCGACACGTCGACGGCAGTGGGGTCGAGCACCTCGGTGGCGCCGAACTGCAACGCCTTCTCGCGGCGCGAGGCCACCAGGTCGGTGACCACGATGCGGGCGGCGCCGAATGCGCGTGCGGCTTGAGCGCAGATCACGCCGATGGGCCCCGCTCCGGCGATCAGGATCGACGAGCCGGGGACGACGTGTGCCTTGCGCATCGTGGCGATGGCGACCGACAGCGGCTCGAGCAGCGCGGCGGCCTCGTCGGACACTGAATCCGGTACGGCGTGGGCCATGTCGTCGTCGATGGTGACGTAGCGGCAGAACGCGCCGTCGACGGGCGGGGTGGCGTAGAACTTCATCTCCGGGCACAGGTTGTACCGCCCGGCCAGGCATTGCTTGCAGCGTCGGCACGGATGCTGCGGTTCGACGGCGACGCGCTGGCCGACCCGGCCGGGGTCGACGCCGTCGCCCACCGCGACGATGCGCCCGGACAGCTCGTGGCCGAGGATCATCGGTTCCTCGACGACGAAATCGCCGATGCGGCCGTGCCGGTAGTAGTGCACGTCGGAGCCGCACACGCCGACGGCGGCCACCTCGACCAACACCTCGTGGGCTGCGGGTGACGGCACCGGCCGGTCTTCGATCTGCAGGGTGCCGACGCCGGTCATCACGCTCGCACGCATCGTTGTGGTCATCTGACTGTCTCCTCTCGGTGGTCCTGGGTGTGGGTCAGTAGCGCGTACCCGCCGGAGTCGAGCAGCGACGAACGGGCCACCTCGGCCCACCGGGCTCGAAGGGCGGTGAGGTCACGGCGGTGGCGGCGGGGTGCGACGCGGGTCCGCACCGGGGGTTGCCAGCGTTTGGCCAGGTCGACCAGTCCCGCGACGTCCATCTCCTCCGCTATGGCGGCGGCTTGGACGCATGCGCCGCGGGCCGTCGCCTCGTCGGCGTCGAGCACGGTCACCTCGTCATCGAGCAGATCGGCCAGCAACTGCAGAGTCGCCGCCGACCGGGTGCCGCCACCTACCGCGACGGCAGCACCGCCGAGGTCGACGTTGCACTCGCGCAGGTGATCTCGTGCGTTCATCAGCGAGAGCAACGGACCCTCGACGAAGGCTCTGGCGAGCTCTTCGCGGGTGGTGTGACTGGTGACGTCGACGAGACCGCCGCGCGCGTCCGGGCGGTCGGGTTTGCGCTCGCCGTCGAGGAACGGGACCAACACCGGGCCCGGCCGCTCGCCTGCGGCCAGCGCGAGGTCGGCCAACCCGGTCAGGTCGGTGCCGAGCAGTCGGGCCGCGACCTCGCCGACACGGGCAGCATTGAGCGTGCTGACCAACGGGAGGTAGCCGCCGGTCAGATCGGCAACGCCGTCGACCATCCCGGTTGGATCGAAAACCGGTGCGCGCCGCGACGTTGCGACCACGCCGGAGGTCCCGATACCGATGTACTGGTCACCGTCGTCGAGACCGAGACCCAGATACGCCGCGTGCTGGTCACCGCCGCCGGGCGCCACGGTGATCCCGGCGGCGAGACCCAGTGCCGTCGCGGCTGCCGTGGTGAGGGTGCCCGCCGGCTGGCACGGCGCGAGGACCGTCGGCAGCATCGCCGACCAGTCCCGCGATCCGCCCGCCAGATCCAGATATCCCGGGATCCATTGCCCGGCATCGGTGTTGAAGTAGCCGGTACCCGAAGCGTCAGAGCGGTCGGTGACCCGCACACCGGTCAGCCAGTAGGTCAGGTAGTCGTGCGGCAGCAGCAGCGTGGCGGCGCGATCGAGCGTGGCGGGTTCGTGCGCGGCCAACCACGCCAGCTTGGCGATGGTGAACGCCGCGGTCGGCAGTGAGCCGACGCTGCGGATCCAGCGTCCGGACCCGATGCGTTCCACGAGGGCCGCGAGGTTCGGCGCTGCGGTGGTGTCGTTCCAGAGCTTGGCCGCCCGCAACGGTTCGCCGTGCGCATCGAGCAGCACGAGACCGTGACACTGGGCGGCCACGGAGATGGACCGGATGGCCGGCGCGACCGGGCATGCGGCGAGCGCGGCACGGGCGGCTTCGATGAACGCGCTGACCCAGTCCCGCGGGTGCTGTTCGCTGCAGGGCGGGAACGCAGGCGGGTGCGCGGCCGAACCGGACCCGAGCAGCCGACCGGTGGCCAGCTCACGGATCTCGACCTTGCAGGACTGCGTGGACGAATCCACGCCCAGCACAGCATCTTCGGTCATGCCCGTGCCAACGGAGCCGCGGATTCGTGCGACAACACCGCACCGGTCGGGGCGACCGGACCGGTCTCGTCCTCGACGGTCATCCGCTGGTCGCCTCCGCTCATCTGATATTCATGACCCTCATCTGATCGACTGTGACTCGGATCATGCAGTGCTCTATGCTCATATGTCAATGCGGCTGCACATATGTGCATCGTGTCGGCCGCGCGAGTCCGGAAGGGGGCAAGCGTGGGGCCGGACGAGTTGTTCCAGCGGGCGATGATCGCCCGGCGCTACTACCTGGAGGGGCGCACCCGCATCCAGATCGCCGACGAACTCGGCATCTCGAGGTTCAAAGTCGCGCGCGAGCTCGACGAGGCGGTCGCGTCGGGGATGGTGGAGATCAAGATCCACGACCCCGGCTCCATCGACGTCGCGCTGTCCTCGGCGCTGCAGGCCCGGTTCGGGCTGCAGCACGCCTACGCCGTCACCTCCGCCGAATCGGGCGACCGGGTCGACGCCGTCACCCGGGCGACCGCCGAACTGCTGCAATCGGTTCTGCGCGACGGGGACGTGATCGGCGTCGATTGCGGTCGCACCCTGGCCCGCATCGCCGATCACCTCACCGCACTGCCGCCCTGCGACGTCGTCCAGCTCACCGGCATGGCCGGGGCGATCACCCACAACGGCGCCGATCTGGTCCGCCGCATCAGCGAGGTCAGCAACGGGACGCCGTGGCCGTTGTACGCGCCGCTGGTGGTCTCCGATGCCCGCACAGCCGCCAGCCTGGCGGGCAACCAGCAGATCCAGGAGACCTTCTCCCGCTACCCGCAGGTCAGCTGCGCGCTGGTGTCGGTCGGCGCCTGGAGCCCGGGCGCATCCCAGGTCTACGCATCGCTGACCGACGAAGAGGTCCGCGAGTTCACCGCGGGCGGCGTGTGCGCCGAGACATGTGCGCTGCTCCTCGACGCCGACGGCCACCGCCTGCCCGGCCTCGACGACCGGCGCATGGGGATCGACGAGGCCACGCTGCGCGCCATACCCACGGTCATCGCGCTCGCCACCGGCGCGGAGAAGATCGCCGCCACCCGCGCCGTACTGCGCTCCGGGATGGTTTCGGCACTGGTCACAGATTCCGAGATCGCCGCCGCGATCCTCGACTGAGCGCTCAGATCAGGTTCGCTGTGCCGTCGGCGTGGACGGTGACCTTGGCCCCGGCGATGTCACCGGCCACAGTCGCGGCCGCGTCGGATGCGTCGGTGATCAGCGCCAGGGTGCGCGCGTCGTCGGGCGTCCGCACGGCCAGATAGGCCTTCTCGGGCGTGCCGTCGCGCTGAAACGGCGTGGTCCACGATTCGACCGTGCCCACGCCGGACCACTCGACCGCGAGCCGCCGGATGGGTTCCCGGTCGACGGTGGATTGCACGTCCTCCCACCGGAATTCGCCGCTGGGCGGTTCTGTGCCGTAGACCCCGAAACTGTGCTTGGTCAGATAACCGCCGTTGGCGGTGATGAGACCGCGCGTACCCGGGCGGGCCACCAGCTGCTCGGCCATCGTCGCGATCGAGTGCGTGACGTAGTTGTTCCACGGCCCGCCCGCGAAGCTCAGCCCACCGGTGACGGTCAGCGGCCGCGCCGGATCCCCCAGCGGCAGACCAAGTTCGGCCGCGGCCACCTGCACCGCCGACGGGAAGCAGGAGTACACGTCCACGAGGTCCAGCTCGTCGACACCGAGGCCTGCCAGCTCGAGCACCCGGCGCCCGCCGATGCGGATCGCCGGGGACCGGAACAGTTCCGCACGCTCCCCGATCGCGTAGGTATCGTGCGCATCGGTCCCCGCGTACGGGAAAACCCAACGGTCCCTGGGAATCTGGAGATACTGCGCCTTCTGAATCGACGTGATGACCAGCGCCGCACCCTGATCCACCATGTTGTTGGAGTTCATCAACTTTGTGTACGGCCAGCTGATCATGCGGTTGTCCGGTCCGGGTTGGGCGATCTGCTCGGCGGTGAAGCGCTCGCCGGTCCAGGCGTGCGGATTTCCTGCGGCCACCGCACTGAATTGCGACCACAGTTCGCCGATGCGCTCCCGGTGCGCATCCGGGCTCTCACCTGCAGCGATGCGCAACGCCTGCTCGAACATCGGATAGACGTACGCCGGGCGGTCGAGCATGATCCGGATCTCGGCGTCGCCGGCCATCGGGACACCGTCGTCGCTGCCCGGCGCCAACGGCACGGATTCGTCCTGGTGGGTCCAGTCGGGCTTGACACCGCGCGCCCGCAGACGGCTACGCGTACGCCAGGTTTCGGCGCCCGCGATCAGCACCACATCGGCCCGACCCGCCGCCACATCCCGGCACGCCTCGTTGACCAAGGTCTGGGGCACGTTGCCGCCGATCCCGGTGTAGCGGGTCGACGCGTTACGCGCACCGATCCGCTGCGCCAACAACAGCCCCGGATCGCGGTAGCGCCACGACAACAGGTTGACGACGCGCACGGAATCCACGGCCTCCAGCACCCGCGGGTCGGCGGCATTGCGGGCCGCCGTCACCATCAGGTCGACCGGTTCCCGGCCGGGGTTCTCGTCGCGCTGATTGATCTGGCCGTACCCGACGAGTACCGGCGTCCTTGGGTCGGTGGGCATCGGTGCACCATATCCGGCCCGCAACCACGACGATTAGCGACATCGCCGCCGCCGGCGTCAATAATTCTCACCCACTGTTCACCGATCGGGGCCATGATGGGATAGATGACTGCACAGGCGCTCACCCCTACGCTGTCCGATGCCGAACTGACGCTTATCGATTCCTACTGGCGAGCGGCCAATTACCTCTCGGTCGGCCAGATCTACCTGCTGGACAACCCGCTGCTGCGCGAACCACTGGTGGCCGAGCACGTCAAACCCCGCCTGCTGGGCCACTGGGGCACCACGCCGGGACTCAACCTGATCTACGCCCACCTCAACCGCATCATCCGCGAGCGGGATTCGGACGTCATCTACATCACCGGGCCGGGTCACGGCGGCCCGGGACTGGTCGCCAACGCCTACTTGGAGGGCACCTACAGCGAGGTATACACGGGCATCGGCGAGGACACCGACGGGCTGCGAAAGCTGTTCCGGCAGTTCTCTTTTCCCGGCGGCATTCCGAGCCACGTCGCGGCAGAGACGCCGGGCTCCATCCACGAGGGCGGCGAGCTGGGCTACGCGCTGGTGCACGCCTACGGCGCGGCCTTCGACAACCCCGACCTGGTGGTGGCCTGTGTGATCGGCGACGGCGAGGCCGAGACCGGACCACTGGCCGCCAGTTGGCATTCGAACAAGTTCCTCAACCCGGTGACCGACGGCGCGGTGCTGCCCATCCTGCATCTCAACGGCTACAAGATCGCGAATCCCACTGTGCTCGCCCGCATTCCGGCCGAAGAACTCGACGCCCTGCTCTACGGGTACGGCTACCGGCCCATCACGGTCGCCGGAGACGATCCGGCAAATGTGCACCAGCAGCTGGCCACCGCGTTCGACGAGGCCTTCGACCAGATCGCCGCGATCCAGCGCGCAGCGCGGCTCGACGGCGAACCCGGCCGCCCACTGTGGCCCATGATCGTGCTGCGGACGCCGAAGGGCTGGACCGGCCCGAGGGAAGTCGACGGCAAACAGGTCGAAGGCACCTGGCGCTCGCATCAGGTACCGCTGTCGGAAACCCGTACCAACCCCGCGCACCTGGCCCAACTCGACGAATGGCTGCGCAGCTACCGCCCTGAGGAACTGTTCGACGAAACCGGGGCGCTGCGAGAAGAGCTGCGGGCCGCCGCACCCACCGGCGAGCGGCGGATGAGCGCGAACCCGCACGCCAACGGCGGGCTGCTGTTGCGTGACCTCGACCTACCCGATTTCACCGACTACGCCGTCACCGTCGACCAGCCGGCGGCAGGCACCGCGGAGGCGACCCGCGTTCTCGGCACCTTCCTGCGCGACGTCATCAACCGCAACCCCGACCGGTTCCGGTTGATGGGCCCCGACGAAACCGCGTCCAACCGGCTGGCGTCGGTGTTCGAATCGACCGACCGGGCCTGGCAGGCCGAGATCGAACCCGGCGACGACCACCTGGCGCCCGACGGCCGGGTCATGGAGGTGCTCTCCGAACATCTGTGCCAGGGCTGGCTGGAGGGTTATCTGCTGACGGGCCGCCACGGGCTCTTCAACTGCTACGAGGCGTTCGTGCACATCGTCGACTCGATGCTCAACCAGCACGCCAAATGGCTGTTCAGCAGTTCGCACCTGCCGTGGCGGCGGCCCATCGCGTCACTGAACTACCTGTTGACCTCGCATGTCTGGCGCCAGGACCACAACGGCGCCTCACACCAGGACCCCGGCTTCATCGATCACGTGGCCAACAAGCGGCCCGAGGTGGTGCGGGTGTACCTGCCGCCGGACGCCAATACCCTGCTCTCGGTCGCCGACCACTGCCTGCGCAGCCGCAACTACGTCAATGTCATCGTCGCGGGCAAGCAACCGGCACTGAACTACCTCACCATGGACGAGGCCATCGCCCACTGCACCCGGGGATTGGGCATCTGGGAATGGGCGAGCACCGGATCCGACGAACCCGACGTGGTGCTGGCGTGCGCCGGGGACATCCCGACGCTGGAGACCCTTGCCGCGGCCGACATCCTGCGCCACCGGCTGCCTGACCTGTTGGTCCGGGTGGTCAACGTCGTCGACATCATGCGGCTGCAACCCGAGTCCGAGCATCCGCACGGCATGTCCGACCGTGAGTTCGATTCGGTCTTCACCACCGACAAGCCCGTCATCTTCGCCTATCACGGCTATCCGTGGCTGATCCACCGGCTGGCCTACCGGCACGCCAACCACGACCAACTGCACGTCCGTGGGTTCAAGGAGCGGGGCACCACGACGACACCGTTCGACATGGTGATGCTCAACGACCTCGACCGGTTCCACCTGGTGATGGACGTCATCGACCGGGTCGACGGCCTGTCGTCGCGCGCCGCCGGGCTGCGGCAGGAGATGGTCGATGCCCGGCTGGCCGCCCGCAGATACACGCGCGAACACGGCGAAGACGATCCGGCGATCTCCGGCTGGACCTGGGAACGGATGTGACCTGGGGTATTGCGTAGCGCCCGTATGATGGGCAAGTTATGTCTGACCACGCCGCGGTAGCCGAGCATCCCCTCGTGGGCCAGCTGTCGGCGTTGCATCACTTCCGTATCTACGCCGATATCGGTGTCGTGGTCGTGGTGCTGACGCTGACGAACGTGATCGCGCACTTCACCACACCGTGGGCCAGTGTCGCGACCGTGCCCGCCGCGGCGCTCGGATTGCTGGCCCTGGTGCGGGCGCGCGGCCTGGGATGGGCCGAGTTGGGGCTGAGCCGCGAGCACTGGCGCTCAGGCGCCGGGTACGCGCTGGCCGCGGTGGCGCTGGTACTGACCGTGATCGCGATCGGCGCACTGTTGCCGTGGACGCGGCCGATGTTCATGAACAACCACTACGCGACCATTTCGGGCGCAGTGATCGCCTCGATGGTGATCATCCCGTTGCAGACCGTGATTCCCGAGGAACTGGCCTTCCGCGGCGTCTTGCACGGTGCGCTCGACCGGGCCTGGGGTTTCCGTGGTGTCGCCGCGGCCGGTTCACTGCTCTTCGGCCTCTGGCACATCGCCAGCTCGCTCGGCTTGACCAGCGGCAATGTCGGCTTCACCCGGCTGCTCGGCGGCGGGTTCTTCGGCGTGGTGGCCGGCGTCGTGATGGCCGTGGTGGCCACCGGGGTCGCCGGATTCGTGTTCACCTGGTTGCGGCGGCGCAGCGGCAGCCTGCTCGCACCGATCGCCCTGCACTGGTCATTGAACGGGCTGGGCGCATTGGCCGCGGCCGTCGTCTGGCACCTGTCGGCCTGAGTTGCCGACGCGGGTGCTCAACTCGCGCCTCCGGCGCGCCTGCGCGCCCGGAACTCGCGGTTCTTGAGCTTGTTGCCGCAGTCGGCCATGTCGCACCAGATGCCGCCGTGGTTGCGAGACCTGTCGTAGAACGCCCAGGCGCATTCGTCGTTCGCACATGCCTTGAGCCGTGACCAACTGCCGTCGCGCTGAGCGTCGCGGATCACCACCAGCAGTTCGACGAGACGCGCGCGCAGGCTGTCATCGGACGCAGCCAGCGTGACCTGCCCGTCGGCGTCCAACCCGGCCTTCGCCGTGGCTCCTTCGGCAACATCGCGCAGTGCCCGCAAGGCGCGCGGCCCGGGCGCAGCGCCTCCGGCGTTGTGGATCAGCAGCGCCCGCAGCGCTTCCCGAACTTCGCGCAGGAACTCCAATTCGTCGGTCGTCGGGCTCGCGCCGGCGCTCAGCAGACCGTTGTCGATCAGCCATGGTGTGGCGTCGTCGGCACGGTCCAGTCGGTCCGGGCCCGCGGGCAGTTCGACGGTGTTGACCAGCGCTTGGACCCGGGCCAGCGGCCAGGGTGCCGGTTTGGTCTCGTCGGTCATCGCACCACGGTAGCGCAGAGTGACCGGCTAAATCAGTTGACCAGTCATTCGTGACCGGCGTAGCGTTTTCACCAGTCACGATTTCCCAGACCCGATATTGAGCAAACTACGAGGTAGCGGCCATGAGCGACAACCGATTTTCTGCGGCGTCAGTCCCCACCCACACGCCCACCGCAGATTCGCCGACCGTGGCACGGCCCTCCATCCGGGCTCGCATGCTCGCGCGCCTCAACTCCGCAAAACTCGATGCCATGCTGGCCGTGGGCGCGCCGACCCCTGCGGGCAGTGCGATCGCCGTGCGCGCCGCCCGCCTGACGTCCACCACCGAACGCGAAGAGATCGCCCGCGTGCTCCACGAGATCGTGCAGCAGACCAACGCTGACGTGACCTCATGGTCCGCGCGGATTCCGTTGCACCACACCAACGTCGCCGCCGCCCGGGCCGTCATCGATGCGATCAGGTTGCGGCTGCACGCGCCACTACCGGTCAGCGCGCGCGGCATGGCGCGACTGAACCGGGTTCTCACCGATGGCTGCGGTCCGCTGTACGAGGACGGCCGCGGCGATCTGGCCGGGCGGCTCGGCGCGGCGCTGGCCGCGATGTAGCTCGGTCAGGGTACGAGGACGGCCGCCCCGGCGATCCGTCCTGCGCTCAGATCGGCCAGCGCATCGGCAGCATGATCCATGGCATACCGCGGTGTGGTGACCTCGACCCGGTGCGCCCCGACGAACGCCAGGAACTCGCGGGCGTTATCGCGGGTGTTGGCGGTTACCGACCGGATCTCGCGCTCTTGAAACAGATGCCGTTGGTAGTTCAGAACCGGGATGTCGCTGAGGTGGATGCCGGCGATCGCAAGCACACCGCCACGGTCGAGCGCCTCGAGCGCCGGAAGCACCAACTCCCCCACGGGCGCGAACAGAATGGCGGCGTCCAGCGGTTCCGGCGGGCGGTCGGCGCTGCCCTGTACGGATGCCGCACCGAGCGCCATGGCAAGTTCACGGGCGCGTTCGCCGCGGGTCATGACGTGGACGGTGGCCCCCTGCGCGATCGCCACCTGAGCGGTCAGATGTGCACTGCCACCGAAGCCGTAGATACCCAATCGTCCGCCGGCAGGCAGATCGGTTCGGCGAAGGGCGCGGTAGCCGATGATGCCTGCGCACAACAGCGGCGCGAGTTCGGAATCGGAATAGCCCGCGGGCAGTCGGTGAACGAATGAGGCCGGGGCGGTGGCGAATTCGGCGTATCCGCCGTCGGCGTCCCAGCCGGTGTATCGAGAATGGGGACACAGGTTCTCTCGCCCGCGGCGGCAGTACGCGCACTCTCCGCAGGTGTGCCGCAACCAGGCCACCCCGACGCGGTCGCCGGGCGCATAGCTGTCGTCGACATCGGAGCCGACCGCGACCACCTCGGCGACGACCTCGTGCCCGGGTATGACACGGGGGCGGTGCACCGGCAGATCACCCTCGGCGATGTGCAGGTCGGTACGACACACCCCGCAGGCCCGCACCGCGACGAGCAGCTCACCGGGTGACGGCTCCGGGATCGGAACCGTCACCCGCTCAAGCGGATTCGTGCTCACCGGACCGGGGCTGGCAACCTGCCAGGCGGCCATGCTCCCGCTGGGCATGCGGTGGGCCGATCAGTTGCCTCTGCGCACCAATCCGACAATCCAGAGCAGGATCACCGAGCCCAGGATCGCCGTGAACAGAGTGAACCACCAGCCACCGGCGGCCGTGTTGAGGAAGAAGCTCAGCAAGAACCCACCGATCAACGCGCCGATGATCCCGATGACGATGTTCATCAGAATGCCGGAACCGCCACCCTTGACGATCTTGCCCGCAATCCAGCCGGCAATCGCACCGATGATGATGTAGCCGATCCAGCCAACACTGGTCAGCGTCGTGGAGCGGGCGAGGAACTCGGTCGTCGCCATTACATCCATTGCAGATCTCCTGCCTCTCGCTGGCTCAGCCCAGCGGGGCCCGCGGGGCCTCTCCTAGATGTACCCATCGAACGTAACAATTGATCTGACGAATTGGGAACGATCAGCCGACGTTCGCCGTCACCTCGGTGCAGGCACAGCCCACGCCCCGACTGGTGAGCAAATCGTTATCACATTGTCGGCGTGTCGCTACGCGACTATTCTCTGTCCCATCTGGCAACTCGCTGTGGATCAAGTCCGGCGCCGCGCGGATGCGACGCCCCGAGAATGCGGAAGGTCGCGGTGTGCAGCACAGATGCGTCAGGTGGGCGACGTGGGTCACGCGCCCGGTCCGGCCCTTAGAGCACGTCGGGGTCGCCGTTCAGCAATCTCACACAAGCCACTCCCGTCACACCAGCACCACCCGCACCAGCGCGCTACCAGCAAACACATTTCGCGGGTTCGACGAGGAGACGACGATGAAAGCTCTCATTGGACTGGCAGTCACTGCGCTGGCGGCGAGCGGCATCGCTCTGGCGACAGCCGCACCGGCCAGCGCCGGTTGCCAGGGCGGCTGGACACCCTGGGGCGGCGGCACGACCTGCGACGGACCGATCGCGCAGGACGGCACGTTCCAGCGGTGCGTGACAGCGGGCGCGATGGGCTTCGGCGGCACCAACTGCTACCTGATGAACGTCAACAACCTCGCGGGCAACGTGCCCTATGTAGGCCCGTAGCCACGTAGGCCCGGGCGAACCGCCCGGGCCTACGTGGCTTACTACCGAGAAGGGGGCCGTCACGACGGCGGCATCATCTCCGGCGGAGCGTTGGTGACCGGCACGGGCACACCGAGGGCCGGCCGCCCCGGCGGGGCGTTGGGCGCAGGCGGCGCGTTCGGATCGGCCGGCGGCGCAGCGGGGGCGTTCGGATCGGGCGGCGGTGCGGCAGGCGGCGTCCACGGGCGGATCGAATTGGCCAGGGCCACAGCGGCGTTCTTGTCCACCGGGTGCGTGGCCGAGCCGAGCCAGACCACGAACCACCGTTCGGGCGTGCGCTGGCCGCGCGGCGCGCCCGCGGGCGTCGGATTACCGACCACCCCGGCCCAGATCTGACCGTTGGGCTTGTTGGCGTCGGTGAACTTCACCTCGTAATACGAAGCGGCGCCGGGTAATCCGTTCGCATTGAGCGGCACGGTCTCCTGGTTGACGCGCGTGCCCGGGAACGGCATGAAGAACTCACCCATGTCCGACGCCAACCGGACCGCAGCCTTGCCGTTGTCTGCTTCGGCACCGGCGAACAGTTTCAGGTCGAGCCGGCCGAGCAGGACGCTCGTGTCATTCGGCGGCTCGGGGGTGCCCTCCGGCGGAACCTTGGTCAGCAGCGCCTGGCCGTACGACAGCTGGGTGGCGTCGGAGACTTTCCAGCCGGCGGGCAGGACGTAGCTGAACCCGCCCGCGGCGTTGTCGAGGCGGCCAGGCTCCGGCGCCGGTGCCGCGGCAGGTGCGGGCGGAGCGTTCGGGTCGGCAGGAGCCGGCGCGGGCGCACCGGCTTGCGCGGGGGCACCGGGTGCCGCAGGAGCCGGAGCTCCCGGCGCAGGCGCTGCGGGCGCCGGGGCTCCGGGTGCAGGCGCAGCGTTGGGATCGGCGGGGGGCGCAGGCAGGAAGGTGTTGCCAGGCGGCGGGGGCGGCGGCTCGGGATCCGCCTGCGCGACCGCGGGCAGCGCCACGGCCACCGCGGTAACGCTGGTCACCGCGGCCAGTGCCAGTTTTTTCGACAGGCCCCTACGTCGAGGAGACATCGCGTCCGACTCGTCCATGGGGAAGAAACTACCGTGTTACCGCCGTGACGCAAGTGTGAGTTGCTCTTAGAGTGCTCAAATGAGAGATTGCTGACGTCAACAAAAAGCCTTGTCGCAAGCATTTTCCCAGATTGCTCGCATGACAAGGTCCGAGCCGCCACGCCCGACCCGGCGACCGGGCCGTGCAGGCGGCAATCTCACCGGTTATCGCCCGTGCAGCAGGCACCGTTACGGCGCGGGATGGACCGCGACCTCCTGCGCCTTGACGGTGAAGTAGACCTGCTCCCCCGGCGCCAATCGCAGCTGTGCGGCCGACTCGGCGGTGATGTCGGCGGCCAGTCCGGGCGCGCCGTCGGGTTGCTCGTCGGCGCGCACCCGAATGCCGGGTCCACGGCTGTCCAGCTCGGCGACGGTGACCGCGACGGTGTTGCGCGGGCTGCCGTGCGGCTCGTCGCGGTAGACGGCCACGGCTGACGGCGCGAACACCGCGACCGCCGGAGCACCGGCGACGACGTCCTCGGCAGGGATGCCGTGCCAGCCGACACCCCGTGCCGTCGTGAGGCCACCCGCACCGTCGGCGACGCCTGCGACAAGGTTGACACCGGCGAGGTGGGCCGCGAAGCGGCTCTTCGGTACCGCCAAAACCGCTGCGGTCGAACCACTTTCGACGATACGACCGGATTCCAGCACCACCACCCGGTCCGCCAGGGTCAAGACGTCGAGCAGATCGTGGGTGATCAGTACCGCGCACCTGCCGTCCGCCGTCAACACCCGGCGCAGCACTTTGCGCATCGCGCCCGCCACCGCGACATCCAGGCCCGCCATCGGCTCGTCGAGCAGCAGCACATCGGGCTCGGCGGCCAGCGCCCGCGCCAGCGCCACCCGCTGAGCCTGACCTCCCGAGAGCTGACGCGGCGTCCGGTCGGCCAGGTCACCCGCGTCGACCTCGGCCAACCAGCGGCGTGCGCAGTCACGGGCGGCCGCACGGGTCATCCGGCCCCGGCTGCGCGGGCCGAACGCCACGTTCGCCGCGACGCTCAGATGCGGAAACAGCAGTGGGTTCTGCAGCATCAACCCGACGCGGCGCGCATGCGGTGCCACCCGGATGCCTGCCTCGGTGTCGGTCACCACCCGATCGCCGATCCGCACCCGGCCGGTTTCCGGGGTCACCAGGCCGGCGATGACGTGCAGCGTCGTCGACTTCCCCGCGCCGTTGGGTCCCAACACCGCCAGCACCTCGCCCGGCGGGACCGCGAACTCGACATCGAGCCCCCGGCGTGCGAGCAGGGCACGCACAGTCAACCCCGTCATGCCCACGCCCCCGAACGCAGCCGACGGGCGCCGAGCCCGATCACGACGACCGCGGCCACCACCACCAGCACCACCGACAACGCCACGGCGGCGTCGGCGTCGCTCTCGCGCTGCAGGTAGATCTCCAACGGCAGGGTCCTGGTCACGCCCTGACGTGAGCCCGCGAATGTCAGGGTGGCGCCGAACTCCCCCAGCGCGCGGGCGAAGGCCAGCACCGCGCCCGACAGCAGCCCGGGAGCCAACAGGGGCAGCGTCACGCGCCACCAGACCGTGCTGGGCCGCGCCCCCAGCGTCGCGGCGACCACCTCGAACTCAGCGCCCGCGGTCCGTGCCGCACCCTCGAGCGAGATCACCAGGAACGGCAGCGAGACGAACGTCTGCGCGAGCACGACGGCCGTCGTGGTGAAGGCGATGTGCACCCCGCCGGCCTCCAGATACCGGCCGATGAGGCCGAGCCTGCCGAACGCGTACAGCAGGGCGATCCCGCCCACCACCGGCGGCAGCACCAACGGCAGCAGGATCAGCGGCCGGGTCAGCCGCACCAGCCTGCCCTCGCTGCGGGCCAGCACCAGCCCGAGCGGGACACCGAGCAGGATGCACAGCAGCGTGCTCGCCGCCGCGGTCTTGAGACTCAGCAGCAGCGCGGCCGTGGACGAATCACTGACGATGAGCGTCCAGAACCGCGTCCAGTCGACCTTCACCACCACGGCCACCAGCGGCAGTACGACAAAAACCGCGCCGAGGGCGGCAGGCAGATAGATCCACCGGGGCAGGCCGGGCGGTGCGCTCACGACCGGGGCACACCGGCGCTGATCCGAGTCATGGCACAAACCGTAGGCGAACTAACAGCCAGATTGATGCGCGTCAGGTTTCGTCAGATTGCTACCGTCCAGTAACATCGGCGGGTGTTCGTCCCCGTCCGGGTGGCGATCCCCAGGTACATGGAGGTACATCATGGCGGAGGTGCTGGTCACCGGCGGCGATACAGAGCTTGGTCGCGTCATCGCGGCGGGCTTCAAAGATGCCGGCCACAACGTGGTTATCGCCGGCAGTCGCCCTGACGACCTGGAGGTCGCCGCCAAGGAGCTCGAAGTCGAGTCGATCGTCTTCGACAACACCGACGCGGCCAGCCTCGAGCAGGCCCGTCGACTGTTCCCGCACCACATCGACACGCTGGTCAACGTCCCGGCGCCGCGGTGGGAAGCCAAGGACCCGCGTACGTTCACGCTGGCCGACCACGCCGCCGCATGGCGCAACGCACTCGACACCACGGTGGTGTCCGCCGCGCTGACCGTGCAGATCATCGGCGATCACCTGCGTTCGGGCGGCACCATCGTCAACGTCATCACCGAGAACCCCCGCGCGGGCAGCGCGGACGCCGCGGTCAAGGCCGCCCTGGCCGACTGGACCGCCGGGCAGGCCGCCTACTTCGGCACCCGCGGCATCACGGTCAATGCCATCGCCCCTGGTCGCAGCGCCGAGCCCGGCTACGCCGGCCTGAGCAGCACGCCGCCCTCGGTCGCCGACGAGGTGGCCCGGCTCGCGGTGTTCCTGACCACGCCTGCCGCCCGCCACATCACCGGCGAGACCATGCACGTCGGCCGTGGCGCGTTGGCAAGCTTCGGCTGAAATATTCCGCCGTTCACCCGGAGCTAAACGGGGTTGCCGCTCCGCTTAGTTGCTGGTTACGTGAAGGCGTGACCATAAAACTCGGCCTCCAGATCCCGAACTTCTCCTACGGCACAGGCGTTTCCGAACTCTTCCCCACTGTCATCGCGCAGGCTTCCGAAGCCGAGAACGCAGGCTTCGACTCCGTCTTCGTGATGGACCACTTCTATCAACTGCCCGGCCTGGGCACCCCCGACCAGCCGATGCTGGAGGCCTATACGGCCTTGGGCGCGCTGGCCACCGCGACCGAGCGCGTCCAGCTCGGCACCCTGGTCACCGGCAACACCTACCGGAACCCGACCCTGTTGGCCAAGGCCATCACCACACTCGATGTGGTCAGTCAAGGCCGCGCGATCCTGGGCATCGGCACCGGCTGGTTCGAGCTCGAGCACGACCAGCTCGGCTTCGAGTTCGGCACCTTCACCGAACGGTTCAACAAGCTCGACGAAGCGCTGCAGATCATCATCCCGATGATCGAGGGCAAGCGCCCCACGTTCAGCGGCAAGTACTACAAAACCGTCGAGGCCATGGCCAATCCCCGTTTCCGCGAACACATTCCGCTGATGATCGGCGGCAGCGGCGAGAAGAAGACCATCCCGCTGGCGGCCCGGCACTTCGATCACCTGAACCTGATCGCGAACTTCGACGAGCTGCCCCACAAGCTCGCCGTCGTCAAACGGGAATGCGAGAAGATCGGCCGCGACCCGGCGACGCTGGAGACCAGCATGCTGGTGATCGCCCTGATCGGTGATCAGGTGAGCGCCGACGCGGTGCCCGACGACTTCAAGCAGCGGGCCGTGGTCGGCACGCCCGAGCAGGTGGCCGAGCAACTGCAGGCCAAGGTGTTCGACGCCGGCGTGGGCGGGGTGATCCTGAGCCCGGTCACGATCGGCGGCTACGTGCCCGGCGGTATCACAGGCGTGGGCGAAGCGCTCAAACCGCTGATATCGGGGTAAACAATCAGTGCGATGAGCCATCTCACCGCGCTGGCAGGAATCCTGCCGACTACCCTGTCAGTTGTATTGAGCAGGTATACGTTCGCGAGGAGCAACGAATGAGCCACCCCGGAGCCAAGGCAACGGATCGGCATAAGGTCGTCATCATCGGATCGGGCTTTGGCGGATTGAACGCCGCGCAAACGCTCAAGAACGCCGATGTCGACGTCAAGTTGATCGCCCGCACCACGCATCACCTGTTCCAGCCGCTGCTGTACCAGGTGGCCACCGGCATCATCTCCGAAGGTGAGATCGCCCCGCCGACGCGGCTGATCCTGCGCAAACAGCGCAATGCGCAGGTTCTGCTCGGCGACGTCACGCACATCGACCTGGAGAAGCAGACCGTCGAATCGGTCCTGCTCGGACACACCTACTCGACGCCCTACGACAGCCTGATCATCGCCGCGGGCGCAGGCCAGTCCTACTTCGGCAACGACCACTTCGCCGAGTGGGCACCGGGGATGAAATCGATCGACGACGCACTTGAGCTGCGTGGCCGCATCCTGGGCGCGTTCGAGCAGGCCGAGCGGTCGAGCGACCCCGAGCGCCGCAAGAAGCTGCTCACCTTCGTGGTCGTCGGCGCGGGCCCCACCGGCGTCGAGATGGCCGGCCAGATCCAGGAGCTCGCCGACCAGACGCTGCGGGGCAGCTTCCGCCACATCGACCCCACCGAGGCGCACGTCATCCTGCTCGACGCCGCGCCTGCCGTGTTGCCGCCCATGGGCGAGAAACTCGGCAAGCGGGCCAAGGACCGGCTGGAGAAGATGGGCGTGGAGATCCAGCTCAACGCCATGGTGACCGACGTCGACCACAACGGCATCACCGTCAAGGACAAGGACGGCACGCTGCGCCGGATCGAATCGGCGTGCAAGGTGTGGTCGGCCGGCGTCTCGGCCAGCCCGCTCGGCAAGGATCTCGCCGCCCAGTGCGGCGTGGAACTGGACCGCGCCGGCCGGGTCAAGGTGCTGCCCGATCTGACCATCCCGGGACACCCGAACGTGTTCGTCGTCGGCGACATGGCGGCGGTGGACGGCGTGCCGGGTATGGCACAAGGCGCCATCCAGGGCGGCAAGTACGCGGCCAAGCTGATCAAGCGTGAGGTCAGCGGTACCAGCCCGAAGATCCGGACCCCGTTCAAGTACTTCGACAAGGGCTCGATGGCCACGGTCTCGAAGTGGAATGCGGTCGCGAAGGTCGGCAAGCTGGAGTTCAGCGGCTTCTTCGCGTGGCTGGCCTGGCTTGGCTTGCACCTGATCTACCTGGTGGGCTTCAAGACCAAGATCGCGACCCTGCTGTCGTGGGCGGTGACGTTCCTCAGCCGCCAGCGCGGCCAGCTCACGATCACCGAGCAGCAGGCCTACGCCAGGACCAGGATCGAGGAACTCGAGGAGATCGCCGCCTCGCTCAAGGAGACCGAGAAAGCCGCGTCCTAGCGCCTAGCAGGCAGGTAGCCGGTCACCCTGCCAGGTGGCCAGGCTGCCGCCCCGCGCCAGTTCCAGCAGAGTCCCTGCGGTCTCGAATTTCCGTGCGGGATAACGTAATTCGCTGATACACGCGCGAGGTGCGGCCAGCGCGTCGTCGCCGACGGCGCCGCTACCCAGTTCGACTCGATGCCGCAGCAGCGGCATCGCACCGACATCGACGCGGAGCGTCCCCGACCAGAATCCGTCGCGTTCCCCGCAGCGGCCGATCTGGACCCGTTCCCGCAACCGCAGCCGCGCGGTGTCCGCGAGCTTGATCCGCACGTCGGTGCCGTGGCTCGATCCCCCGGCTACGACCGTCGGTTGTGGGTCGAGATCGAGCTCGCCGGCATTCTCGATGTCCCACCGCGCGGTCGAATGATCGATGCAGGCACCGGGCAGGGTCACCGCGGCCGCGACGGTGCGGATGCGCAGCCGCGCACCGGGCTCGATCACCAACCGCACGTTCAGCGAATCACCGCCGAGCGGGGTGGCCGCCGTCGACACCAGATGCACGGTGTCCGGTTCGGTGTGCCTGCCCGCGATCCCGCCACCGCCCTCGATACGCGCCAGCCGGCCTGCGCACGCGATGACGACGATGCCTGCCCGCATCACACCGCGGGTGCCTGCGCCAGCGCCAACTGCTCACGCACCCAGGTCAGGACCGGACCGGACGACGGGTCGTCGGTGAGCGAGATCAGCGCGGTCGGGCGGTCCTCGCGTACCCGGGCGGCGTCGCGGCGCATGACGTCGAGGTCGGCTCCCACCAGCGGGGCCAGATCAGTCTTGTTGACCACCAACAGATCCGAGAAGGTCACTCCCGGACCGCCTTTGCGCGGGACCTTGTCGCCGCCCGCGACGTCGACGACGAAGATCTGCACGTCCACCAGGCCCGATGAGAACGTCGCGGTGAGATTGTCACCACCGGATTCGACCAGGATCAGGTCGAGACCTGGGTTGGTGGCGATGAGGTCGTCGATGGCGTCGAGATTGGCGGTGATGTCGTCGCGGATCGCGGTGTGCGGGCATCCGCCGGTCTGCACGGCAGCGATCCGCTCGTCGGGCAGGACCGCGTGCCTGCGCAGGAAATCCGCGTCCTCGGTGGTGTAGATGTCGTTGGTCAGCACGGCCAGCGACAGCTCGTCGCGCAGCTGCCGGCACAACGCAGCCACCAGCGCGGTTTTCCCGGAACCCACTGGGCCGCCGATGCCGATGCGCAGCGGCTCGCCCGCCTGCCGTATCCGCTTGGGCCGCGACGGATGGGCATGCGGTTGGCCGTCGATGAAATGTGGTGGCATGGTTGCGGTTTCCCCTCTCAGGAGACGAACAATGGTCGCTCACGCGCGGCGTGGTGCTGGGCCAGCACATCGAGGAGCGGGTCGGACAGATCCGCCAGACCGGCGGTGGCCTCGGCTGCCGTGGATTCGCACAGCCCCGACAGGTCGAAGGTCAGCGCCGCGACATCGCCGGGGTCCAGCGCGAGCAGTCGCTGTGCGGCAGTGGCCGACCCGGTCATCGTGGTGTAGACGACCGCGAGCGCGGTCTGCACAGGTGTCAGATCCGCTGCGGCGCCGACCGTTCCGGCCGCGACGGCCAGATGCGGTTTGGCACCCAGAGCGTCCCAGTCGCACTCGGGCCACACCCGCCTGGCCAACCGGACCAGCCCGCGCCCCTGGGCGCGCGACGCCACGCGGGACGCCGGAGCCGGTGTGCGGGCGTCGGTTTCGGCGTCTGCCGTGGCCGCGTCGAGCACATCGGTACGGACCGCGACGGCCAGCGAGGCCGTCACCAGGCCATGACCGCGGATACGGCGCACGAGATACGCCCGCACCGAACCGACATCGCGGAGCATCCCGCAGGCCACGGCCTCCTCGACGCCACCGGAATGCACGTGCCCGCCGGTGGGCAGGCGGGAATCCGCGAGCGTCAACAGCGTTGCCAGACCGGTCATTTCCGCGCGCCTGCTCAGAACAGAAAGTATCGCTGAGCCATCGGCAGTTCGGCCGCGGGCTGCTCCTGCCACACCTCGCCGTCGATGCGCACCGTGAACGTATCGGGATCCACCTCGATGCGCGGCAACGCATCATTGAGCGGCATGTGCGCCTTCCCGATCCGTCGAACGTCCTTGACAGCGACGAGCTTTCGCCGGACATCGAGCCGCTCGGCCAGCCCGTCGGCGACGGCCTGGGGCGCGACGAAGTGCAGTGACGTGGCAGCCGCGGCCGCCGGTGCGGCGCCGAACATGGGCCGCGGCAGCACCGGTTGCGGGGTCGGAATCGAGGCGTTGGCATCGCCCATCGCCGCCCAGGCGATCATCCCGCCCTTGAGCACGGCGTGCGGCCGCACCCCGAAGAAGGCAGGCTCCCACAGCACCAGATCAGCGAGCTTGCCCACCTCGACCGAGCCGATCTGGTCGTCCATCCCATGCGCGATGGCCGGGCAGATGGTGTATTTCGCGACGTAGCGGCGGACCCGGAGGTTGTCGGCGGCGCCGTCGCCTTCGAGCGGCCCGCGCCGCCGCTTCATCACGTGCGCGGTCTGCCAGGTGCGCAGCACCACTTCCCCGATACGGCCCATCGCCTGCGCGTCACTGCCGATCATCGAGATGGCACCGATGTCGTGCAGCAGGTCCTCGGCAGCGATGGTCGACGGACGGATGCGGCTTTCCGCGAACGCCAGGTCCTCCGGGACGCTGGGGTTCAGGTGGTGGCAGACCATCAGCATGTCGAGGTGTTCGTCGAGGGTGTTGACGGTGTGCGGCCGTGTTGGATTGGTGGAGCTGGGCAGCACATTGGGATGACCGGCGACGGTGATGATGTCGGGTGCGTGCCCGCCGCCCGCGCCCTCGGTGTGGTACGCGTGGATGGCGCGTCCCTTGATCGCCGCCAGCGTGTCCTCCACGAAACCGGCCTCGTTGAGGGTGTCGGTGTGGATGTTGACCTGCACGCCCGCTGCGTCGGCCACCGTGAGGCAGGCATCGATCGCCGCGGGTGTCGTGCCCCAGTCCTCGTGCAGCTTGAAACCCGCTGCACCGCTGCGCAATTGCTCCCACATCGCCTCGGCGCTGACGGTGTTGCCCTTGCCCAGCAGCGCCACGTTGAGCGGCCAGCCGTCGAGCGCCTCGAGCATACGGGCCAGATGCCAGGCGCCCGGTGTGACAGTGGTGGCCTTGCTACCCTCCGCCGGGCCGGTGCCGCCCGCGATGATCGTGGTGATGCCGCCGCCGAGCGCCTCGGCCATGATCTGCGGGCAGATCAGATGCACATGACAGTCGATGGCACCCGCGGTGACGATGCGCCCATTGCCCGCGATGATCTCCGTGGACGGACCGACCACCAGGTCCGGATGCACGCCGGACATGATGTCGGGGTTGCCGGCCTTGCCGATGGCGACGATGCGACCGTCACGGATACCGATGTCGGCCTTGATGATTCCCCAGTGGTCGATGATCACCACGCCCGTGATGACGGTGTCCGGTGCGCCGTCGGCCCGGCTCACCCTGGCCTGACCCATCGATTCCCGCAGCACCTTGCCGCCCCCGAACACCGCTTCGTCACCAGCCAATCCCGGCCCGCCGCTGCGGTCTTCGGTGATCTCGACGAACAACTCGGTGTCGGCCAGCCGGATCCGGTCCCCGGTCGTCGGCCCGAACAGCGCGGCATAACGCGCCCGGCTCAGCTCACTCATGAGGTTGCGTCCAATCGTCCCGGCGGGTTGAGACTGATGCCGTGCACCTCGCGGGTACCGGCCAGCGGAACCAGCGAGACCCGCTGCAGCACACCGGGTTCGAACCGAACGGCGGTGCCGGCCGGAATGTCGAGGCGGTGGCCGTACGCTGCCTCGCGGTCGAAATCGAGCGCGGCGTTGGCCTGTGGCAGATGCACGTGGCTGCCGACCTGGACCGGGCGGTCCCCGGTGTTGACGACGTCGATGGTGCGGCGCACCGCGTCGGCGTTGATCGCGATGGGTCCGTCGCCGAAGACGATCTCTCCCGGGATCATCGTCAGCCGATCGGGTGGTGGACGGTGACCAGCTTGGTGCCGTCCGGGAAAGTGGCCTCCACCTGGACTTCGTCGAGCATCTCCGGCACTCCCTCCATCACCTCGTCGCGGCTGAGTACGGCGCGGCCGCTGACCATGAGTTCGGCGACCGTGCGCCCGTCACGCGCACCTTCCAGCAGGTGGTCGGTGATCACCGCAACAGCCTCGGGATGATTGAGCCGCAGTCCACGGGCCTGTCGGCGCCGAGCCAGTTCGGCGGCGTACGACAGCAGCAGCCGTTCGGTCTCGTGCGGCGTCAATCGCATAGAGCGCGATACTGCCACGGCCGGAGCGAGTCAGCAGCGCACGCGCTTTCCGGCTACTCCGTCGGCAGGTTCTGCAACCGCACCTGGCCGCGGGCGACTAGTTTGTCGTTCTCGTCGGTGATGGTGATCAGCCACAGCTGCTGGCGGCGGCCCCTGTGAATCGGCGTGGAAACCGCTGTGACAGTGCCGGATCCGATGGCCCGCAGGAAGTCGGTGTTGTTGTTGACGCCGACGACCGTTCCCCCGCCGTGCTCGGAGAGCCAGATGTGAGCCGAGACGCTTGCCAGGCTCTCGACGATCGCGCAGTACACGCCACCGTGCATGATCCCCCACGGCTGCAGCAGCTCGTCGGTGATGGTCAGCTGTGCCCGGCCGCCGTCGGGGCTGAGTTCGAGGTACTTCAGACCGATTACGGTGTCGAATCCTTTGCCGAGGTCCTCGGGCACGTCTGTGGTCACAGTCCTCGTGTCTACACGGCCGATCGTCACAAAGAAGCGGGCGGGTCCCGCGCAATACGCGCGGGACCCGCCCTTCGAGTGGACCGGGGGTCTCTGCAGCCCTCAGGACTCCGGCTCGGTCCGTTAGCTTGTTGTTGAAATAGTAGGCAAGGCTGCCCTAATTTAGCAAGACCTTCCCTGCCCGGCTCGCACCTCGGACCGGCAGGCCGAATCCGGCCAGCGCGTCCAGCACCGCCTGACCGCGTCGCATGCTGACGAACTCGCTGCAACCGGACAGCAGCGGCACCCGTGTGGCGGCGCCGACCACCGCGGCACCGACCATGTGCCACATCGCCACAGTCGATATCGCCCCACGACTGATGTCGACCAATTGATCGAACAGCGGCGCCAGCGCGCGGTGGCTGCGATGCGCCACCCAGGTGGTCAGCGCGGCCTCGTTGGGCAGCGCCACGATGCCGTCACGCGCCGCGTCGGCGATCCGGGCCTGCCGACCATCGAAGTAGGCGTCGTCAGGCAGGGCCCGCAAGACCGGGTCGACCACGCCCACCCAGTCGATGGCCCCCTCCGAGTCGACATGCACCCAGAGGTTCTCCAGGCCGGTGTCCCAGGCCCGCCCTTCCAGGACCAGCAGCGGCACCACGCGGCCGATGACGACGTGCGCGAGCGTGGCGGCAAGCTGCTGGGCCACCGCAGCCCGATTGCCCGTTTCCGCGACGGCCGCGTCGAACATGCCCTGCAGCCGGCCGGCGCTGATGGCCTCCTCCAACGGCCACCACCGGCGGCGCGAGAGGTCCCGCATCACAGCCACGCCGTAGACGCGCGGGCACTCCGGGTACAGCTCGCGCAGCCGTCGGCTCGACTCGTGCAGCGGCAGCATCCGCCTGATGGCCATACCCGCGATCAGGGGGTCGTCGACCACGACCGTCATGACACCTCCCAAGGCTCCCGATTGAGTTAGGTTAGCCTTACTATATCTACGCGGCGGAAGGGTGCCAGACGGTGTGACTGGTTTCACAAGGCCCGGCGAACTGGCGCTGACCTCGGCCTAACCGGTGGGGACACTCCGACCATCGACCGCCGCTGAATCGATACGACGCGCGGTAGTAACGCCGTAGTACGCTGGCCTTACTGCTCAGGAAGTGAACGGAACATGGCGAAACTGACGCGCCTCGGGGAGTTGGAGCGCGAGGTGATGGACCACCTGTGGTCTGCACCCGAACCCCAAACGGTTCGCCAAGTCCACGAGGCGCTGGCCGCCCGCCGCGACTTGGCCTACACGACGATCATGACCGTGCTGCAACGACTCGCGAAGAAGAACCTGGTCGTGCAGCACCGTGATGATCGGGCGCATCGCTATGCGCCCACCCACGGCCGCGACGAGCTGGTCGCCGGCCTCATGGTCGACGCCCTCGATCAGGCCGCAGACTCCGGCAGCCGCCGGGCCGCACTTGTTCATTTCGTCGAACGCGTCGGCGCGGACGAGGCCGAAGCCCTGCGGCGTGCTCTCGCCGAGTTGGAGAGCAAGGACCGAAATCCGCCACCTGCTGGCAATTCCAGCATCTCCTGAGAGAGACTTACGGCGTGTCCGCGCTGGCCTTCACTCTCGTAGCGCTGGCCCTGGTGGGGCCGGTGCCTGCGATGTTGGCACGAGCATCCTGGCCACTGCGGGCACCTCGCGCGGCGATCGTGTTGTGGCAGTCCATCGCGTTGGCCGCCGTACTGTCGGCGTTCTCGGCCGGAATCGCCATTGCCAGCAGGCTCTTTGTGCCCGGCCCGGACGGCCGCCCGACGGCCACCATCACCGGCGAGATCGCCGCACTGAGCCTGCCTCTGTGGCTCACCTACGTCGTGGTGTTCACGGTCACGTTGTTCATCGGCGCCCGGCTGTGCCTGGCCGTCGTGCAGGTGGCCATCGCGACCCGGCGCAGGCGCGCACATCACCGCATGATGGTCGATCTGCTCGGCAAGTCCCGCGACGGGCTGCCACCTCATCTCTGTACACCCGCGGGAATCAACGTCCCGCTCGCGCGCGGTGGCCTGCGGATCCTCGACGTAGCCCAACCGCTGGCCTACTGTCTGCCCGGCGTGCGGAGCCGCGTCGTGGTCAGCGAAGGCACCCTGACCACCCTGTCCGACAGTGAGATCGCCGCGATCATCACCCACGAACGAGCACATCTGCGGGCCCGCCACGATCTGGTGCTCGAGATGTTCACCGCGGTGCACGCCGCATTCCCCCGGTTCGTCCGCAGCGCCAGCGCGCTCGACGCGGTCCGGCTGCTGATCGAACTCCTGGCCGACGATGCCGCAGTGCGAACCGCCGGGCCGACCCCCCTGGCGCGCGCCCTCGTCGCCTGCGCCTCTGGCCGCACCCCGTCGGGCGCCATGGCCGCGGGCGGCCCCACGACGGTGATCCGCGTGCGCAGGCTCGGCGGCAAGCCCAACAGCGTCCCGCTCGCGGTGACCGCCTATCTGACCGCCGTCGCGGTGCTCGTCGTTCCCACGGTCGCAGTGGCCGTCCCCTGGTTGACCGAGCTGCGCCGCCTGTTCAGCGGTTGGGCCGGTTAGGCGCGGTTGCGCTGCCGGCGGGTAAGCGTTCTGCGAAAACAACAATCGAAAGGCTGCTGCATGACGAACACGACCGGCACGGCTCAGATCGGGGTGACGGGGCTGGCGGTGATGGGGT
>NZ_MVHF01000035.1 GCF_002086485.1 Mycobacterium aquaticum
CCTCCCCAGGCCCCGCCGCCCGGATACCCGGCGGCCCCGCCCCCGGCGGCGTCGACATCGCCCGACGCGCCGAAACCGCCGTCGTCGGCGGCATCGAAGATCAAGAACCTGCTGTCGGACCCGCTCTCGATCGTGCTGGTCGTGGTCATCGTGCTGGCCCTGGTCGCCGCCGGATTGCTGGGCGGCGAACTGTACGCCCGCAAGCGTGCCGACAGCGTCGTCGCCGGTGTCGTGGCATGTGTCGTGCAGGACGACGCCAAGGCATCGTTCGACCCGCTGCCGCCGTTCCTGTGGCAGCACGCCACCGGGCACTACACGAACATCAACATCGAGACGGCAGGCAATCAGATCCGCGAGGCCAAGGGCATGAAGGTGGTGCTCGGCATCAAGGATGTGCGCATCCACGACACCGCCGATTCCAGCGGCACGGTCGGATCATTGACGGCCGACATCACGTGGTCGCTGGACGGCCTGAGGCAGACGGCCGCCAACATGGTCCAGCTGCCGTTCATCGGCTCGGCCATCACCGATGTGTCGACGAATGCCTCCGCGGGCACCATCCAGCTCAAGAGCATGCTCGGCACCATCACCGCCAAGCCGGTGGTGGCCAACAAGGGCATCGCCCTGCAGATCACCGAGTTGAACGCGATCGGGCTGTCGTGGCCGCGCGAGATGATCCAGCCGATCCTGGACAGCTTCACCAGCCAGCTGACCGACAACTACCCGATGGGTATCCACGCCGACAGCGTGCAGGTCACCGACAACGGGGTGAAGGCGCAGTACTCGACGCAGAACGCATCGATGCCCAAGGCTTCCGAGGACCCGTGCTTCGCGAAGCTCTGAGCAGCTAGGTCAGGGCGTCGAGCACGGCGCGGGTGCCGGACAGGCCCAGCCTGGTGGCGCCGGCGTCGAGCATCGCGACGGCCTGCTGCGCGGTGCGGATACCGCCGCTGGCCTTGACCCCGAGGCGCCCGCCGACCGCGCCTGCCATCAGTTCGACCGCCCGCACCGAGGCCCCGCCGCTGGGGTGAAACCCGGTGGAGGTCTTGACGAAATCGGCTCCGGAGTCCTCGCTGACGCGGCACACGTCGAGCAGCAGCCCCTCGCCGGAGCATTCGAGCAACGCCGCGGACTCGACGATCACCTTCAGCGTCGCCGCAGGGATGGCGGAGCGGACGGCCGCGACGTCGGCGGCGACCGCGTCGAGCTCACCTGCCAGCGCCGCCCCGACGTCGATCACCATGTCGACCTCGGCGGCGCCCGCCTCGGCCGCCAGGGCCGCCTCGTCAGCCTTGACCACCGAGAGGTGTTTGCCCGACGGGAACCCGGCCACGGTGGCCACGGCCAGGCCGTGCGGGCAGGCGGCCCGGGCAACCGGCACGAAGGTCGGCGAGACGCACACCGCGAACACCCCCAGCTCGGCAGCGTCGGCCACCAGCGCCGCCACATCAGCTGCGGTGGCCTCGGGTTTGAGCAGGGTGTGATCGACTAGCGCGGCCACCTGGGCGCGGGTGTAGTCGGACATCAGAACGGTTCCTCCGTACCGCCGGGATTACACCGGGTCGCCACCATCTGGTCAGGCGAGACCTGCGGACGCCACGGCTCCAGGTTCCAGCTGGTCTTACCGGGCTCGACGAGCTCGGCGAACGTCCAGTGACACAGGAATTGTTCGCGCATACCGGGCAGGTCGGCGTCCGGCGACAGGGTCAGCACCTCGGCCCATGCCTCGTCGGCCTGCGCGGTGGTGCCGGGTTGCGCGGCCAGCCGGCGCGCGACGTCGGTGGGATAGACCCGAAGGCTCGACAGGTCACCCCATTTGGCCCATTCCACGTGGTCGACGTACGGGTGCGGCGGGCCGGGGTCAGGCTCGGCGCCGGCCACCGGCGCGATGGCCAGCAGCCCGGACAGGGCCAGGCCGGCCGCACCGAGTGCGGCCTTCGGTGAGCGCATCGACCTACCGGGACTTTCCTTGGATCTCAAGCAGTTTGGGGCGCACATCGACCAGGTACACGCCGGTGGCGCAGGCCGAGATGGCGGCCCCGAAGGCGTCGCGCATCAACAGTTCGAGGAGTAGTCCCACTCCGAGGATGGCCAGCCAGACGGGCTTGGTGAGCTTGCCCGTGGCTGTGTAGGCGTCGGGCCGCTGGATGGCCGCGTGCACGAAGGCGTAGACACCGACGACGAACACCGCGACGACGATGACAGCAACAATGACGCCCGCAAGGTTGGCAAGTATCACCTCACCACCCTATGCGGGCGTCATCGTCAGTGCGAACGACCCGGCCCCGAATCATGCGGTTGCCGCGTCGGAACCGAATTACTTCTGGGTGACCTTCTTGGCCGGGGTGGCGGTCTTCTTGGCGGCCGGGGTGGCCGGAGCAGCCTTCTTGGCGGCCGGGGTGGCCGGGGCAGCCTTCTTGGCCGGGGCGGCCTTCTTGGCGGGGGCGGCCTTCTCGGCCTTCTTCGGCAGTTCGACGCCGACGAGCTTGGCGGCACGCTCACCGACGGCGCGGGTCTGCGACGCCACGGTGCCCAGCGCTTCCTGGGTCAGCTCGGTGACCTGGTCGGTGTATCCCTCGACACGGCTGGCGGCCTCTTCGATGGCCGGCTGGTTGCGCAGGCGCTCCAGGGCGGCCTCGCCACGCTCGACGAGCTTGTTGTAGGTCGCGGTGGCCTGATCGGCGTAGCCTTCGGCAGCCTTGCGCAGTTCCTCGGAGGTGAACTTCTCGCGGAGCTCGCCGAACTGGCCCGGCAGGTCTTCCTGCAGCTTGTTCAGGCGGGCACGGCTCTCCTCGACCCGGGTGTTGGCGTCGGTGCGGGCCTCTTCGGCACGCTCACGCAGGCTCGCGATGATCTCGTTCACGGTGGCCAGGGCCAGATCGGCGGCGCCGACGGCGGCGAACAGGGGGGCCTTGAGATCCTCGACGTTGGGCTGGTTCTTCTCGGTCATGTCGAATTTCCTTTCAGATGCTTGCAGTTGATGACGGGGGTGTTTGCGGTGTTTCGGGAGGCGTTTCCGGCACTGATTCCTGCGATGCCGGAGCCGGCGCAGCCTCTGCCGTGTCTTCGCTGCCCTCGTTCTGCTGACAGAAAGACGTGTATATGTCGAGCAGCACCTGCTTCTGCCGCTCGGTGATCGCGGTGTCGCCGACGATTGCGTCGCGGACCCGGTTGCCCTCGGTGGGTTCGAGGATCCCGGCCCGCAGGTAGAGCACCTCGGCAGAAACCCGCAATGCCTTGGCGATCTCCTTGAGCACATCCGCTGAAGGTTTGCGCAGTCCCCGCTCGATCTGGCTGAGGTAGGGATTGCTGACGCCGGCCTTCTCGGCGAGTTGCCGCACGGACACCTGAGCCGCTTCACGCTGGCTGCGAATGAAGCTGCCGATGTCCGAAGCCGCGTTGCTCACCACGGCTGCAAGATTCTCGTCCTGCGACATGTTGAGCCTCGTTCCGTTGGGCTTGCGCTGACAAAACCCACGGTACGACCTAGTGCTAACAATTGCAAGCACCTGCTAGCGCAGGTCAGAACAGTAGTTGACCGATCGTGTAGATGATCAGGCCTGCCAGCGCACCTACCACGGTGCCATTGATCCGGATGAATTGCAGGTCACGGCCCACATGGAGCTCGATCCTGCGGCTCGCCTCGTCGGCATCCCAGCGCTCCACGGTCTCCGTGATGATCGCTGTGATCTCCGTCCCATACTCGGTGACCAGGTGTTTTGCGGCCCGCACGATCCAGTTGTCGACCTTGTCGCGCAGTTCGGCGTCGTCGCGCAGCGACTCCCCGATGCGCATCACCGAATCCGCGATCCGGGTCCGCAGCACCGACGACGGATCGTCGACCGACTCGCCGATGATGCGTTTGGCCGCACTCCACGCGGTCTCGGCGGCGCGCGCCACCTCGTCGCGGGCCATGATCTGCTCTTTGACGTTCTCGGCGCGCTGGATCGTGGCGTCGTCGTTCTGCAGATCGTCGGCGAACTCGAACATGAAGCGGGTGGCCGACCGGCGCAGCTCATGGTCGGGATTGCGGCGCACCTTGTCGGTGAAATCCATCAGCTCCCGATGGATCCGGTCGCCGACCAGGTGGTCGACCCACCTCGGCGACCAGGTCGGAGAGTCACGTTCGATCACCCGCTCGATGACTTCACCTGCGTTGAGCGACCACTGGAAGGCCCGGTCACACAGCAGCTGGATCAGCGCCTCTTGCCGGCCCTCGGCCAGCAGCGTGGCCAGCACCCGCCCGATCGGCGGGCCCCACTTGGGCTCGGCGATGCGCTTGACGATCATCCGGTCCAGCACGTGCTGCACGTCTTCGTCGCGCAGCAACTCCACCCCGACCCGCAGCACGGTCGCACTCTCCGAGGCAACCCGCTCGGCATGGGAGCGGTCGCTGAGCCATTTGCCGATCCGGCCTGCCACCTGCGCGTCGCGCACCTTGGTCTCGATGACCTGCGGCGACATGAAGTTCTCCCGCACAAACGTGCCGAGCCCTTCACCGAGCTGGTCCTTCTTGCGCTTGATGATCGCGGTGTGCGGGATCGGGATGCCCAGCGGATGCCGGAACAGGGCCGTGACGGCAAACCAGTCGGCCAGCGCGCCCACCATGCCCGCCTCGGCCGCCGCGCGCACATAGCCGACCCAGGGTGGCGCCGCGACGCCGTGCGACTCTGCCCAGGTGCACACCAGATAGACCGCGGTGGCGCCCAGCAGGAAACCGAGCGCGACAGCCTTCATCCGCCGCAAACCCCGGCGGCGCTCGGCATCGGCCGTCGGATCGGCACCGGCCAGTGTCTCGGCGAAACTCGCTCGCGGAGCAGGAAGCGCACGCAAACCTGCTTCGGATCTATGTGCCACGCCTCCATCATCCACAAAGGCATGCCCGAGGGCTCGGTCCCACGGGCCGCCGGGGGTTGTTTCGCCGTACTATCAAGTGGAACTAGGGAATGGGATTACCGCGACAGTGGCACAGCAGACTCCGCCGGCGACGGTGAAGACCGATGGGCGAAAGCGGCGCTGGCACCAACACAAGGTGGAGCGACGCAATGAGCTGGTAGACGGCACCCTCGAGGCCATCCGCCGGCTCGGCAGCAACGTCAGCATGGACGAGATCGCGGCGGAAATCGGTGTCTCGAAGACCGTGCTCTACCGCTATTTCGTCGACAAGAACGACCTGACCACCGCGGTGATGATGCGGTTCGCGCAGACCACGCTGATCCCCAACATGGCCGCGGCCCTGACGTCCAACCTCGACGGCTTCGACCTCACCCGCGAGATCATCAAGGTCTACGTCGAGACGGTGGCCGCCGAACCCGAGCCCTACCAGTTCGTCATGACGAGCAACTCGGCGAGCAAGAGCAAGGCGGTCGCCGATTCCGAGCAGATCATCGCGCGCATGCTCGCGGTGATGCTGCGCCGACGCATGGCCGACGTGGGGATGGACACCGGTGGCGCCGAGGCGTGGGCATTCCACACCGTCGGCGGCGTCCAGCTGGCCACCCACTCGTGGATGTCGAACCCGCGGATGACCTCCGACGAGCTCATCGATTACCTGACGATGCTGTCGTGGAACGCGCTGTGCGGCATCGTCGAGGTCGGCGGTTCGCTGGAGAAATTCAACTCGCAGCCGCATCCTTCCCCGGTATTGCCGCCGTAGCTGCTTGACTAGGCCGCGTGAGCACCAGCGACAAGACCGATGACGATCTGCCGGCGCAGTGGAGCCACGAGCCGCACCACCACCTGGAGTTCCGTGCCGGCGACAAGGTCGTCGACATCGACCCCGACGCCACACCGGGATTCACGGGTTCCAAGCGCGACGCCCCCGAGCTTCAGGCCGAACGCAACACCCGGTTCGCGGGCCTGCAGGAGATGCTGTACGCGGGCAGCCGGGCCGGCGACACCCGATCCCTGCTTCTGGTGTTGCAGGGCATGGACACCGCGGGCAAGGGTGGAATCGTCAAACATGTTGTGGGAGCCGGTAATCCGCAGGGCATCAGGTATGCCAGCTTCGGCAAGCCGACCGAGGAGGAGCTGGCGCACCACTATCTGTGGCGGATCCGTAAGGCGCTGCCGCCGGCCGGGCACATCGGCGTCTTCGACCGATCGCACTACGAAGACGTGCTGATCGTCCGCGTGCACAACCTGGTGCCTCCGGACGTCTGGGAAGCCCGCTACGACGAGATCAACGCGTTCGAGAAAGAGCTGGTCGACTCCGGCACCAAGATCGTCAAAGTCGCGATGTTCGTCTCACTCGACGAGCAGAAGCGGCGGCTGGCCGAACGCTTGGACCGCCCCGACAAATTCTGGAAGTACAACCCGGGCGACATCGACGAACGCCTGCTGTGGCCGCAGTACCAAGAGGCCTACCAGGCAATGCTGGATCGGACCTCGACCGACTACGCGCCATGGCACATCGTGCCCTGCAACCGCAAGTGGTACAGCCGCTTGGCCATCCTCGAGCTGCTCATCGAGGCTCTCAAGGAGTTCGACTTATCCTGGCCGCCAGCCGATTTCGATGTCGAAGCGGAGAAGCGCAGGCTCGCTTCGGCCTAGCCAAATGCGCCGACACTACGGTTTTTGGCGCGAAATCCGTGAAATCGCGCCAAAAACCGTAGTGTCGCCGAAGTGGAACCGGGTGTCCGCCCGCTGCGTCGAATATCGGTGTGGGGGACATCATCATGGCGACCGAGGCACTCGCCGTCGGGGCCGTCAGCAGGTATGCGCTTCAGACCAGGTACCGCAAGCTTCACCAAAACGTCTATGTACCTGTGGATTTCACGCTCGATGCGCCGTCAAGGGCCGTTGCCGCATGGTTGTGGTCTGGCCGCAGCGCAACCCTGGCCGGATATTCCGCGGCAGCAGTCCTCGGCAGCAAGTGGCTCCCCGACGACGCACCCGCCGAGCTTGCTCGCATCCGGCACCCGTCGCCACCGGGCATCCTGATCCACACCGGTGCAATCGCTGACGACGAGGTCGATGTCGTCGACGGCATGACCTGCACCAGCGTCGCCCGCACGTGCTACGACATCGGGCGCCGCCGACCACTCGACACCGCGATCATCCAGATCGATGCACTGCTCAACGTGACCAACGTGGGGGTGGTGCGCGTCAGGAGCGTCGCCGAGCGCTATCCGGGCGCCCGTGGCATCCGACGGTTGCGCAGCGCACTCGATCTGGCCGACCCCGGCGCCGAATCCCCGCAAGAAACCCGGCTGCGTCTATTGCTGGTCCGCGGCGGAGTCCCGCGTCCCGTCACTCAGATCCCCGTGGCAGACGAGCGGGGACGGGTGCGCCGGCGGATCGATATGGGCTGGCCGCAGTGGAAGGTCGGCGTCGAGTACGACGGAGAACAGCACTGGACGAACCCCGAGGACCATGAGAACGACATCGTCCGGTTGGAATTTCTGGCCTCCCGCCGCTGGACGATCGTCCGGGTGAGCGCCCGGCAACTCCGATACCGAGGACCCGAGATCATCGCCCGCACCTGGGCTGCGCTGTATCGCGCGGGGTACCCCCGCTAAACGCACCGAGGATACGGTTTATGGCGCGAAATCCGAGAAATCGCGCCAAGAACCGTAGCCTCGGCGAAGAAGAGAACTACTTGACGAGCGTGAACTGCCCGATGTTGGTGATGCCACGACGGAAGAAGTCGGCGCAACCGGTCAGGTACTTCATGTACCGGTCGTAGACCTCCTGGCCCTGCATGGCGATGGCCTCGTCCTTGGCTGCTTCCAGGTTCGCCGCCCACATGTCCAGCGTGCGCGCGTAGTGCGGCCGCAGCAGGTGGGTGCGCTCCAGCTTGAAGCCCGAGTCGTCGGCAAGCTTCTCGATGTCCTCGACCGCAGGCAGCTGCCCACCGGGGAAGATCTCCTCGCCGATGAACTTCATGAACTTCAGGTCGCTGATCGTGAGCTTGATGCCGTTCTCACGGAAGAACTGCTGGGTGTGCGCCAGGATCGTGTGCAGCAGCATCCGGCCGCCGTTCTCCGGCAGGATGCTGTAGGCGCGCTCGAAGAAGATCGGGTAACGCTCGGCCTTGAAGGCCTCGAACGCGCCGATCGAGACGATGCGGTCGACGGGCTCGTCGAACTCTTCCCAACCCTGCAGCCGGATGTCGACGGTGCGGTTGGTGTCGATCTTGGCCAGCCGCTCGCGGGCCCACTCCGACTGCGCCTTGCTCAACGTGATACCAATTACGTTGACGTCAAATTTGGTGACGGCGCGCTCCAGCGCACCGCCCCAGCCGCAGCCGATATCGAGGAGGGTCATGCCCGGCTTCAGATCGAGCTTGCCGAGTGCGAGGTCGAACTTGGCGTTCTGCGACTCATCGAGTGTCATGTCCTCGCGCTCGTAATAACCGCAGGTGTAACCCATGGTCGGCCCGAGCCAGAGGGCGAAGAACTCGTTGGAGATGTCGTAGATCGACTGCGACTCCTCGTAGTACGGAGCGAGATCGGAATCGGCTTGTGACATGCGACGGTAACCCTTTACGTTTCTCTGCTGACAAGTAACCGGCCCAGCCGGCGCGTGGCGCCGCGCGGACTCAAAACCGAGCCAGCAGGCCCTACTGAAGGTAGGGTAGCTAAGCGCGGCCTTGAGTGCCAGCGCGGGTCCGTTCAGTAGGAATAGAAACCTTTGCCGGACTTCTTGCCGAGCTGCCCGGCCTCGACCATCCGTAGCAACAGCGGCGGAGCGGCATACAGCGGCTCTTTGAACTCCTCAAACATCTTGTCCGCGATCAGCTTTAATGTGTCGAGGCCGACCAGGTCAGAGAGCCGCAGCGGTCCCATCGGATGCGACAGCCCGGCAACGACAGCCTTGTCGACGTCCTCGATCGTGGCGAACCCGCCCTCGACCATCCGGACCGCTGCGAGCAGGTACGGAACCAGCAACGCGTTGACCACGAAACCGGACCGGTCGGCGCACCGCACGACCTGCTTCCCGAGCACCGAACTCGCGAATTCCTCGGCTCGCGAAGCGGCATCGTCGCTGGTGGTGAGCGTGGGGACCAGCTCGACCAGGGGCAGCACCGGCACCGGGTTGAAGAAGTGCAAGCCCAGGACCCTTCCGGGATTCTGGGTAACCGCTGCGAGTTTCATGATCGGAATGCTCGACGTGTTCGACGCCAGCACGGCGTCAGGGTCGGTGATCACCCGGTCGAGCTCGGCGAAGATCTTGCCCTTGACGTTCTCATCCTCGATCACCGCCTCGATCACGAGTTGCCGGTCGGCGAGATCGGCCATGCTGGTGGTGAATTTGAGGTTTGCCAGAGCGTCGTCTTTCTCCCGCTCCGTCACCTTGCCCGCGCTGACGCCGCGCTCCAATGACTTGGTGATGCGGTTGCGTCCGGCGGTCACGAGGTCGTCATTGGTCTCGAAGACCAGGACATCGACGCCGGCTCGGGCCGATACCTCGGCGATGCCCGCGCCCATCTGCCCGGCGCCGATAACACCCACACGTTCTATTTGATTGCTCACTACTTCACTTTCGTCTCAGGATCCGGACACGCGACAGGCCCCGCCCAAGAATTCTGAGCGGGGCCTGCTGCTGTCAACTTTTAGCGGCCGAAGATCAGTGGCTCCAGCTTGTCGGTTCCACTTCGCAAGCTCAGTGGCTCCAGCTTGTCGGTTCCACTTCGCAAGCTCAGTGGCTCCAGCTTGTCGGTTCCACTTCGCAAGCTCAGTGGCTCCAGCTTGTCGGTTCCACTTCGCAAGCTCAGTGGCTCCAGCTTGTCGGTTCCACTTCGCAAGCTCAGTGGCTCCAGCTTGTCGGTTCCACTTCGCAAGCTCAGTGGAACTGACCCTCTTCGGTCGAGCCCGCGAGCGCGGTGGTCGAGCTGGTCGGGTCAACGGTGGTGGCGATCCGGTCGAAGTAACCGGCGCCGACCTCGCGCTGGTGCTTGGTGGCGGTGTAGCCACGCTCCTCGGCGGCGAACTCGCGCTCCTGCAGCTCGACGTAGGCGGTCATCTGGTTGCGGGCGTAGCCGTGGGCCAGATCGAACATCGAGTAGTTCAGGGCGTGGAAGCCGGCCAGGGTGATGAACTGGAACTTGAAGCCCATCGCGCCGAGCTCCTTCTGGAACTTCGCGATGGTCGCGTCGTCCAGATGCTTGCGCCAGTTGAACGACGGCGAGCAGTTGTAGGCCAGCATCTGGTCGGGGAATTCGCTCTTGACGCCCTCGGCGAACTTCTTGGCCAGCTCCAGGTCCGGGGTGCCGGTCTCCATCCAGATCAGGTCGGAGTACGGCGCGTAGGCCTTGGCGCGGGCGATGCAGGGCTCCAGGCCGTTCTTGACCCGGTAGAAGCCCTCGGCGGTGCGCTCACCGGTGATGAAGGGGCGGTCGCGCTCGTCGACGTCGCTGGTGATCAGGGTGGCGGCCTCGGCGTCGGTACGGGCGATGACGACGGTCGGCACGTCGGCGACGTCGGCGGCCAGGCGAGCCGAGGTCAGGGTACGGATGTGCTGCTGGGTGGGGATCAGCACCTTGCCACCGAGGTGGCCACACTTCTTCTCCGAGGCCAGCTGGTCTTCCCAGTGCGAACCGGCGACACCGGCGGCGATCATGGCCTTCTGCAGCTCGTAGACGTTGAGCGCACCGCCGAAGCCGGCCTCACCGTCGGCGACGATCGGGGCGAGCCAGTTCTCGACGGAGGTGTCGCCCTCGACCTTGGCGATCTCGTCGGCGCGCAGCAGCGCGTTGTTGATGCGGCGGACGACCTGCGGCACCGAGTTGGCCGGGTAGAGGCTCTGGTCGGGGTAGGTGTGGCCGGAGAGGTTGGCGTCACCGGCGACCTGCCAACCCGAGAGGTAGATGGCCTTGAGGCCGGCGCGCACCTGCTGCACGGCCATGTTGCCGGTCAGCGCGCCGAGCGCGTTGACGAAGTCCATGTTGTGGAGCTGGTCCCAGAGCACCTCGGCGCCACGGCGGGCCAGGGTGGCCTCCTCGACGACGTGGCCCTGCAGCGCGACGACGTCTTCGGGGGTGTAGGTGCGGGTGATGCCCTTCCAGCGGGGGTTGTGATCCCAGTCGTGCTGGATCTGTTCCGGTGACTTGGGGGTGCCCACGGTCGACATAGGACTGCTCCTTCGGATTTGAGACGCTGCGGCGCGGGCCGATCTTGTTAACGCTGCAGCAGCTTCACTGATGTGCTAATCCGACGATGGCACAGCCCATATCCGCAGGTCCACCTGTTTCAGTTGCCAATTTTCGCGAAATGGCAGCGTTAACTTGCAAAGTTTGCGAAGAAATATGATGGCTGTACCGGTTCAGAAGCTACCCAGCGGTAACCGATTTGCGCAGGTCAGTACGCCCGTACTGTTAAACCGCGGGTGATCAGAGGGAGAACAGTGCGGCGATGGCTTTGGCCTCGTCGCCGACCACATATGTGAGCGTTATAACAGTCCGATCGGACAGCTCCGGACCGAACTTGTCCGTCGACCCCGCCGGGTACACGTGCGAGAGGATCTCCAGCTTCTCGCCGAGAGCCACCGCCGCGTCGTGCTCGATGGCCACCCGCAGTGGTCCGGCGAGCAGCTCCGGGTGGGAGTACAGGTAGTCCTCGATGACGGTCCAGTAGACCGAGTTGTTCATGTGGTCGAAGAGGTCGATGTCCGACACCCGGACCGGGTACTCCTTGACCTCGATGGCGTCGTCGCGGCTACCCGGCTTCAGGTAGGGCTTCCAGCGCAGCCGGGACTCGTCGGTGGTCCGTCGCAGACCTTCGAGGAAGTCGTCGGAGATGCGGGCCGGCCCCTGGGTCTCGCGGTTGATGTTGATCCAGAACGCCTCGGATTCCATGAGGCCGCCCTTGCGGCCGTCGATACGCACCCGCATCTCACACCACCGGTTCGACGTCCCCGAACACCAGCGCCGCATCCGCAGCATGTCCTGGAACTCGATCGGACGGATCAGGTCGATCATGGTCCGCCGGACGATCCACAGCGGGTGGGTCTCCTCGAAGCCCATCTCCCGCAGCTGATCGGACCCGATGTCCTGGATGTGGCGGCACGCGGCATCGAACCGCAGCCGGCCCACGCGGTCGATGTCGCCGACCCGCAGCGGCCACTCCCTGTCGAAGACGTCGGGATGCGGATCCGGTACCGGCATCATGACTTTGCCCAGTACGGCCGTCGGCTTGTCTGCGGAACCCGTCATCTCGATCTCCCCAATCGCTCGTCCAGACCGATCATGCCAGGCAGCCCGAGGCAGTCCCAAGGACCGTTATGCCAAGAATGCGAAGCTGGGCTTCACAGCGTTGTTACGCTGGTTGACGTGGCAAAAACCTTCGTCGGCTCGCGGGTGCGGCAACTGCGCAGCGAACGCGGTTTCAGCCAGGCCGCGCTGGCGCAGATGCTCGACATCTCCCCCAGCTATCTCAACCAGATCGAGCACGACGTGCGGCCGCTGACGGTGGCGGTGTTGCTGCGCATCACCGAGGTGTTCGGCGTCGACGCCACGTTCTTCGCATCGCACGACGACACCCGCCTGGTCGCCGAACTGCGCGAGGTGACGTTGGACCGCGACCTCGGCATCGATGTGGATGTCGCCGAAGTCGCCGACATCGTCAACACCCACCCGACGCTGGCCCGGGCGATGGTCAACCTGCACCAGCGGTACCGGCTCACCACGACGCAACTGGCCGCCGTCACCGAGGGCCGATATTCCGACAGCAGCGGCACCGGCGCGATCACCATGCCCCACGAGGAAGTTCGCGACTTCTTCTACCAGCGGCAGAACTACCTGCACGAACTCGACACCGCCGCAGAAGACTTCACCATCCGGATGCGCATGCACCGCGCCGAGCTCTCGCGCGAGCTCTCCGAGCGGCTCACGATGGTGCACGGCGTGCGCATCATCAAGCGAATCGACCTCGGCGACAACGTGATGCACCGGTACGACCCGCAGACCAAGACCCTCGAGATCGGTGGGCATCTCTCGTCGGGGCAGTACGTGTTCAAGCTCGCCGCCGAGCTGGCCTATCTGGAGTTCGGTGACCTGATCGACGCGCAGGTCACCGAGGGCAAGTTCACCAGCGACGAGTCCCGAACCCTCGCCCGGCTGGGGCTGGCCAACTACTTCGCGGCCGCCACCGTGCTGCCCTACCGGCAGTTCCACGATGTCGCCGAGAACTTCCGCTATGACGTCGAGCGCCTCTCGGCGTTCTACTCGGTGAGTTACGAGACGGTGGCCCACCGTCTTTCGACGTTGCAACGTCCGTCGATGCGGGGCGTGCCACTGTCGTTCGTCCGCGTCGACCGGGCAGGAAACATGTCAAAGCGACAGTCCGCCACCGGTTTTCACTTCTCCTCGTCTGGCGGCACCTGCCCGTTGTGGAATGTCTACGAGACGTTCGGCAATCCGGGCAAGATCCTGGTGCAGGTCGCCCAGATGCCCGACGGACGCAACTACATGTGGGTCGCCCGCACCGTGGAGCGTCGCGCGTCGCGATATGGCCAGCCCGGCAAGACTTTCGCGATCGGTCTCGGCTGCGAATTGCGCCACGCCAACCGCCTGGTCTACTCCGACGGTCTGGATATTTCCGGCGAGGTCAGCACGCCCATCGGGTCCGGATGCCGGGTGTGCGAGCGCGACAACTGCCCGCAGCGGGCGTTTCCCGCACTCGGCCGGGCCCTGGATATCGACGAACACCGCTCCACGGTGTCGCCGTATCTGGTCAAGAAGTCCTGATTGCGCCGACACTACGGTTTCTGGCGCCAAATCGGCGAAATCACACCACAAACCGTAGTGTCGCGAGGTGTGCCAGACTCGGCTAGGTGAGCACAACTGAGCCCGCCCGCATCGCACCGGGAGGATTCCGGGAGCTGGGGCCGATCAACTGGGTCATCGCCAAAGCAGGAGCACGGGCCATCCGGGCACCGCGGTTCACTCTCTTCAACGTGCTGGGTCAGCACAAGCTGCTGTTTCTGGCGTGGCTGCCGTCGGCCGGCCTGCTGCTCGGACCGTTCGGCAAGCTCACCCGCAAGGACGCCGAACTGGTGATCCTGCGCGTCGCGCACCTTCGTGACTGTGAGTACGAACTGCAGCAGCACCGCAGGCTGGCGCGCAGCCGCGGAGTGGACCGCGAAACCCAGGCCCGCATCTTCGAGGGCCCCGACGCTGAGGGCCTCACCGACCGGCAGCGCGTCCTGATCACCGCTACCGACGAATTCGTCGTCACCCGCTCGATGTCCTCGGAGACCTGGGCGGCGCTCTCGGCGATCCTCACTCGCACCCAGCTCATCGAATTCTGCATGCTAGCAGGACAATACGATGCGCTCGCCGCCACGATGGCGACGCTGCGGATTCCGCTGGACTTCCCGGACTAGAGCGGTCCTACAGGTACGTCACCCCGAGCACGGCGATCGAGAACAGCACCGGCGAGACCGGCAGCAGCCACAGGAACGCCGCCCACTCGTAGGCTTTCTGCTGGTACTTGCGCCTGCCCAGCAGGCCGGCCGCCACGGCGATCAGAAACGACACCGCAGCGACCACCAAAACCCACTGGTTGACGTAGCCGCTGTCGGTGGCCAACGAAATGGCCGTCAGCCACAGGACATGGCCGACGACCAATCCGCCGATCCCGGCAATGATCTCGTTTCTCAAAAGTTGATCATGTGGCCGGTGAGGCCGTGGAAGCATTCCTGCAGTGCTTCGGACAGGGTCGGGTGGGTGTGCACGTTGCGGGCCAGTTCGTGGGCGGTGAGGTCCCACTTCTGGGCCAGGGTCAGCTCGGGCAGCAGTTCGGAGACGTCGGGGCCGATGAGGTGCCCGCCGAGCAGTTCCAGGTGCTTCTTGTCGGCGATGAGTTTGACGAACCCGGTCGGGTCGGCCAGGCCGTGGGCCTTGCCGTTGGCGGTGAACGGGAACTTCGCCACCACCACGTCGTAGCCCTCGTCCTTGGCCTGCTGTTCGGTCAACCCGAAGCTGGCCACCTGCGGCTGGCAGAACGTCGCACGCGGCATCATCCGGTAATCCCCCAGCGCCAGCGTCTCGGCCCCGGCGATGGTCTCGGCCGCCACCACACCCTGGGCCTCGGCCACATGCGCCAGCTGCAGCAGCGCCGTCACATCCCCGATCGCGTAGATGCCCGCCACGTTGGTGCGCATGTACTCGTCGATCGCGATGGCCTTGCGGTCGGTCAGCGCCACCCCGGCGGCCTCCAGACCGTAGCCCTCGACGTTGGGGGCGAACCCGATGGCCTGCAACACCTTGTCGGCCTTGAGTTCCTCGGTCTTACCGTCCTTGCTCACGGTGACCTTCACCACCGACCCGTCATCGGCGATGGCCTCGACCTTGGTGCCGGTGAGGATCTTCACCCCGAGCTTCTTGTACTGCTTCTCGATCTCCTTGGACACCTCGGCGTCCTCGTTGGGCAGCGCCCGCGGCAGGAACTCGACGATGGTGACATCCACACCGTAGTTCTTGAGCACGTAGGCGAACTCCATGCCGATCGCGCCCGCCCCGGCGATGATGATCGACCCGGGCAGCTCCCGGGAGAGGATCTGAGTCTCATAGGTCACCACGTTGTCCGACAGCGTGGTGCCCGGGACCAGGCGGGTCGATGACCCGGTGGCGATGATCGCGTTGTCGAACGTGACGTTCTCGGTGCCGCCGTCGTTGAGTTTGACCGAGATCGACTTGGGCCCGGTGAACGTGCCGTAGCCATGGATCTCGGTGATCTTGTTCTTCTTCATCAGGAAGTGCACGCCGGCCACCCGGCCCTCGGCGACCTTGCGGCTGCGGTCGAACGCCGCGCCGTAGTCGAAACTGACCTCACCGCTGATGCCGAAGGTCTTGGCCTCCTTGGCAAAGATATGGGCCAGCTCGGCGTTGCGCAGCAATGCCTTCGACGGGATACACCCGACGTTGAGGCACACTCCACCCCAATACTTGGGTTCGATGATGGCGGTGTTCAGCCCCAGTTGAGCGGCACGAATAGCCGCGACGTATCCACCGGGACCGGCTCCGAGAACGACGACGTCAAAGTGGGTCACGCCCCCACCCTAGTGGGCGGGGCAATATCCTCACCGCGCGATCCGGCTGATTCCTATCTCTGGGGCACCGGGCAGGCATCTGACGCCTCGGCGACGATGTGACTGCCCGTGTCCGCCGGACGCTTCCCCGCCGCGTACTCGGCGCCGGTCAGCGGCGGGCACGCAGCGAGTTCGTCGAGTTCGGCGTCGGTGAACGCCCGTCCGCGCGACAGGAAGCGCTTGCCCTCGGGTGCCTCCAAGCTGAATCCGCCGCCACGGCCGGGCACCACATCGATCACCAGCTGGGTGTGTTTCCACGCGTCGAACTGCGGCCCGGAGATCCACACCGGCACGCCGAAGATTCCCTTGCTCCTTGCGTCCGCGGCCTCGCCGACGTCGAGGATGCCCAGCAGGATGTCGCGGTCCCCGACGATGAAATCACCGTCGGGGTAGCACATCGGCGACGACCCGTCGCAGCATCCGCCGGACTGGTGAAACATCAACGCGCCGTGCCGCTCCTGCAGGGTCGTCAGCAGGTCGGCGGCGGCTTGGGTGATGAGGGCTCTGCTCGTCATGTCTAGAAGAATCCCTGGGCCTTGTTGCTGTAGGACACCAGCAGGTTCTTGGTCTGCTGGTAGTGGTCCAGCATCATCTTGTGGTTCTCACGGCCGATACCTGACTGCTTGTAGCCACCGAACGCCGCGTGCGCCGGATAGGCGTGATAGCAGTTGGTCCACACCCGGCCGGCCTTGATGTCGCGCCCGGCGCGATAGGCGGTGTTGCCGTCGCGCGACCACACGCCCGCGCCCAGCCCGTAGAGGGTGTTGTTGGCGATCGAGATGGCGTCGTCGTAGTCCTTGAACGACGTCACCGCGACGACGGGGCCGAAGATCTCCTCCTGGAAGATCCGCATGTTGTTGTTGCCCTCGAACACCGTCGGCTGGATGTAGAACCCACCGGACAGGTCACCACCGAGGTCGGCGCGTTCCCCGCCGGTGACCACCCGAGCTCCTTCGGACTTGCCGATCTCGATGTAGGACAGGATCTTCTCGAACTGGTCGTTGGAGGCCTGCGAGCCGATCATCGTCTCGGTGTCCAGCGGATCACCCTGGCGTACCGCCTTGGTGCGGATGGCGGCCAGCTCCAGGAACTCGTCGTAGATGTCGGCCTGGATCAGGCTGCGCGACGGGCAGGTACACACCTCACCCTGGTTCAAGGCGAACATCGTGAAGCCTTCCAGCGCCTTGTCCTGGAAGTCGTCGCCTGCGGCCATCACGTCGTTGAAGAAGATGTTCGGCGACTTGCCACCGAGTTCGAGGGTGACGGGAATGAGGTTCTGCGATGCGTACTGCATGATCAGCCTGCCGGTGGTGGTCTCACCGGTGAAGGCGATCTTGGCGATCCGGTTGGACGAGGCCAGCGGCTTGCCGGCTTCCGCGCCGAACCCGTTGACGATGTTCACCACGCCCGGCGGCAGCAGGTCGCCGATGAGCGAGAAGAGGTACAGCACCGACGCCGGGGTCTGTTCGGCCGGTTTGAGGACGACAGCGTTGCCCGCGGCCAAGGCGGGGGCCAGCTTCCAGGTGGCCATCAGGATCGGGAAGTTCCACGGGATGATCTGCCCGACGACGCCGAGCGGCTCGTGGAAGTGGTAGGCGACGGTGTCCTCGTCGATCTGACTCAGCGAGCCCTCCTGCGCCCGGATGGCGCCCGCGAAGTAGCGGAAGTGGTCCACCGCCAACGGAATATCGGCGTTGAGCGTCTCGCGGATCGGCTTGCCGTTGTCCCACGACTCGGCCAGCGCGATGGACTCGAGGTTGGCCTCGATGCGGTCGGCGATCTTGTTCAGGATGTTGGCCCGTTCTGCGGGGGCGGTCTTGCCCCACGCCGGAGCGGCCGCGTGGGCGGCGTCCAACGCCTTCTCGATGTCGGCCTCGGTGGACCGCGGGATCTCGCAGAACACCTGCCCGGTGACCGGGGTGGGGTTCTCGAAGTAGGCGCCACCGACCGGGGCAATCCACTCCCCACCGATGTAATTGCCGTAGCGAGATTCGAAGGACATCAGGGCGTCGGCGGCCCCCGGGCGCGAAAACACTGTCATGACGGACTCCTCGTGAGCGGTGTAACACAGCTCACATTACGCGCGCGGGCACAATGTTGAGGTGGCAGATGACCCGTACATGTGGCTCGAGGACATCACCGGCGACGACGCCCTGGACTGGGTTCGAAAGCACAACGACGCGACCGTGGCGGCACTGGGTGGCGAGCGGTTCGACGAGCTGCGCGATCAGGTCCTCGAGGTGCTCGACACCGATGCGCGCATTCCGTACGTGGGCCGCCGGGGTGAGTATCTCTACAACTTCTGGCGCGACGAGGCCAACCCGCGAGGGATCTGGCGCCGCACCACGCTGGAGAGCTACCGCACCGATGAGCCCGACTGGGAAATGATCATCGACCTCGATGAGCTCGCGCGCACCGAGGACGAGAACTGGGTGTGGGCCGGCCCCGAGGTCATCGAGCCCGAGCACACGCTGGCGTTGATCAGCCTGTCACGGGGTGGCGCGGACGCCACGGTGGTACGTGAATTCGACATGCGTACAAGGGAATTCGTCGCGGGTGGCTTCGAGCTTCCGGAAGCCAAGTCCTCGGTGACCTGGGAGGACGAGGACACCGTGCTGGTGTGCACCGACTTCGGCGAAGGGTCGATGACCGAATCCGGTTACCCGCGGATCGCCAAGCGCTGGCGCCGCGGCGAGCCGCTGGAGAACGCCGAGACGGTGTTCGAGGCCGAACCGACCGATATCCGGGTGATCGCGAGTGTGGACCGGACGCCCGGATTCGAGCACACTCGCGTCGGCCGCTACACCGACTTCTACAACAAGCTGCGCTACGAGGTCCGCGACGGGGAGCTGACCCTCATCGAGGTCCCTACCGATGCGACGACATCGACGCACCGCGAGTGGATGCTCATCTCACTGCGCAACGACTGGCAGGTCGGTGACGTCACGCACCCGGCGGGCAGCCTGCTGGCCACCAATTTCGAGGATTTCCTCTCCGGCACAGGCGAACTGGCCACAGTCTACGAGCCCGACGAGCACAGCTGCCTGTCCGAGGCCAGTTGGACCAGGGACAAACTGGTACTGGTCACGCGCCGCGACGTCGCCAGCCACATCGAGATCGTCACGCCCGGAACGTGGGACCGCGTCGACGCGCCCGGAATCCCGGTGGGCGACGAGACCGTCGTGGTGGAGACCGATCCGCTGGGCGACGAGATCTTCTACGATTCAAGCGGTTTCACCACACCGTCGCGACTCTTGCACGGAACCGCAGGTGGATCGCTTCAGAAACTCAAGTCCGCACCGGCGTTCTTCGACGCCGACGGCATGGATGTCGCACAGTATTTCGCGACCTCGGCCGATGGCACCGCGATCCCCTATTACGTGGTCGGCCAGCGGTCGACACCGAGCCCGACATACCTCTACGGCTACGGCGGCTTCCAGAACTCGTTGACGCCCGGCTATTCCGGCGGTATCGGCCGGGCCTGGCTGGCCCGGGGCGGCACTTTCGTCTCCGCCAACATCCGCGGCGGCGGCGAGTACGGACCGCGCTGGCACACCCAGGCGATGCGGGAGAACCGTCACCTCGTCTACGAGGACTTCGCTGCCGTGGCAGCCGATCTGGTACGGCGCGGCATCACCACGGTCGAACAGCTGGGCGCGGCGGGCGGCAGCAACGGCGGCCTGCTCATGGGTGTCATGCTGACGCAGTATCCGGAGCTCTTCGGCGCCCTGGTGTGCAGCGTGCCGTTGCTGGACATGAAGCGTTACCACCTGCTGCTGGCGGGGGCCTCCTGGGTGGCCGAATACGGCGACCCCGACGATCCGGCCGACTGGGAGTTCATCTCGAAATACTCGCCGTACCAGAATATTTCGGATGATCGTCGGTACCCGCCGATCCTCATCACCACCTCGACGCGCGATGACCGGGTGCATCCCGGGCATGCGCGCAAGATGACCGCGGCCCTTGAGGCCGCGGGGCATGACGTGACGTACTACGAGAACATCGAGGGTGGGCACGGCGGCGCCGCGGACAACAAGCAGGCCGCTTTCAAGGCGGCGCTGACCTACGAGTTCCTGTGGCGGAAGCTGGGCGGCACGAAAGGCTGACCCGGCACCCTTGGCGGGACGCACCCGGACCAGGTATCGTTCGGATGCGAACAATCCCCCGAGACAGGAGTCTGCGTGCCCGTCAGGCGTCCGATCATCGCGATCCCGGCCCGGTTCTCCGCATCGGCCTCGGCCCTGCGGTACGGCGCCGAGGTCATGTCCCGCAAGATCGTCGAATCGGTCTACGCCGCAGGCGGCGAACCCGTCGTCATCCACCCGTACGCACCTGGCGGCCAGATCGGTGATGCAGAGGTCGCCGAACGGCTGTGGTTCGCCGAAGGCGTGCTACTGCCGGGCGGGGGTGACATCGCCTCGCATCGGTACGGCGCGGCGGCGAACTCCTCGGCCTACGACGTCGACGACGAGCAGGATGCCTTCGATCTCGCGGTCGCCCGGGTGGCCCTGGAGCGCCGGCTTCCCCTACTGGCGATCTGTCGGGGCAACCAGATCGTCAACGTCGCGCTCGGCGGGGACCTGATCCAAGACATGGACGATGCCGGTGGCAACCACCGGCACGTGACCCATCCGGTCAAGGTCGCTCCTGGCACGTTGATCGCCGACCTCATCGGTACCGGGCCGACCATCTCGTGCTATCACCATCAATGCATAGGCCTGCTGGGCAACGGGTTACGAGCCACCGCGCGCGCCGCCGACGACGTCATCGAAGCCGTGGAGCTCGAGAATCACGACGGCTGGTACGTCGGCGTGCAATGGCATCCGGAGGACACCGCCGACACGGATCCGGCGCAGGCCGCGCTGTTTTCGGCACTGGTCTCGGCGGCCCGCGACCGGATGTCTGCCTGAGGCGTCAGGCGGTCTCGTTGCCGGCCTGGTCCGTTGCCTCGACGTGCGTGATCAGATCCCGCAGAGTGCGGGTAAAAGTCTGGATCTGACGGCCGGACAGGCTGGCGACCAATTCCGACTCCACACTGTTGAACTCCGGGTAGATCTTTCGCATGAGGTGGACGCCGGTTTCGGTGAGCCGCAGCCGCACCAGCCGCCGGTCGTTCTTGTCCCCTTCGCGCAGCATCAGGCCGCGGCCCTCCAGGGTCTTGACGACACCGGTGAGCGTGGCTTTCGAGATGTCTGCCGATTCGGCGACATGACGGGCTTCCATCCCGTCCCAGATCCACACCACCCACAGCACCACGAAGCCGGTCCACGTGATGTCATGCTTGCGCAACACCCGATTGGTCAGTTCCTGCCGGACGGCGTTTGCCGCCCGGAAGAGATTCGACAACGCGTGCGCCGCGGTGAAATCCAGCGACAGCGAACTGACGTGGTCGGTCATCGCCTTCTCGGTTTCGGCGAGGGTGTGGCGGTCCGGCATGAGCCAAACGTTACCTGGGATCCGGATACCTGGGAATTAGCCCCAACCTCTTGACATAGTCGTTCGTACCCGTACGATTCAATTCGTTCGTTCCCGAACGATACCACGAGAGGTCACGCAATGACGCCGACGGAACAGTCGATTGCCCCGGTAGATGTGACCTTGCAACGACGTTCGCTCGGCGTGCCCGATGTCGTCTTTTTCGTGGTGGCCGCTTCGGCGCCGCTGACCGTCGTGGCGGGCGGGGTCCCGACGAGCTTTGCCGTGACCAAAGTGCTGGGCATACCGCTGGTCTACGTTCTGGTGGCCGCCACGCTGCTGATCTTCGCCGTCGGCTACGCGGCCATGAGCCGCCACGTCGCCAACGCGGGCGCCTTCTACTCTTATGTCGCCAAAGGGCTCGGCCGAACCTGGGGCGTGGCAGCCGCGTTGATCGCCCTCGTCGCCTACAACGCGATGCAGGTGGGGATCTACGGCTTGTTCGGCTTCGCGGCCGCCGGCGCCCTGCACCAGTTCCTCGGCGTGTCCGTCGCGTGGTGGGTGCCCGTGCTCGTCACGGTGGTCGTGGTCGGGATCCTCGGCGTGCTGCAGGTCGATCTCAACGCCCGGGTGCTCGGTTTCTTCCTGATCGCAGAATCTGTGGTGGTACTGGTCTTCGACATCGCCGGGATCGCCAAGCCTGCTGAGGGCATCTCGTTTCACTCGTTGGTGCCCAGCTCGCTCACCGGTGGCGCCCTGGGCGCCGCGTTCTGTTTCGTGGTCGCATCGTTCGTCGGATTCGAATCCGCCGCGATCTACGGCGAGGAGTGCAAAGACCCCCGCCGCACAGTGGCCCGCTCGACCTATGTGGCTGTCACGCTGATCGGGGTGTTCTATGCATTCTCGGCGTGGGCCATGACCGTCGCGGTCGGGCCGAGTTCGGTGATCGACACGTCGGTCGAACTCGGGCCAGGACTGCTCTTCGAGTTTAGTGCGCGCAATGTCGGCGGCTGGTTCTCCGATGTCGCCACCGTACTGTTCGTCACGAGCCTGTTCGCCGCGCTGCTCTCCTTCCACAATGCGGTCGCGCGGTACTTCTTCTCACTCGGACGCGAGGGCGTACTGCCCCGCAGGCTCGCGATGGTCAACCCGCGTACCGGCGCGCCGGTGGCCGGCTCGATCGCCCAGACCACGCTCGCGGCCGTCCTGGTAGTGGTGTTCGCCATCGCCGGAAAAGACCCCGTGCTCGCCCTGTTCACCTGGCTCACCAACGTCGGCGCCCTCGGCGTCATCCTGCTGATGGCGCTGACCTCGGTTTCGGTGGTGGTCTATCTGCTGCGCCACCGCAGCGTGACGGAGTCGAACCTGGCGCACGAGCTGGCCGGCGTGGTCGCGTCGGTCGCGTTGTTCGCGATGTTCATCCTGGCCGTGGCGAATTTCGATGCACTGGTGGGCACCACGCCGGATGATGCACTCAACTGGGTGCTTCCCGGCATCGTTGTCGCCGCGGGTCTCATCGGAATCGGATACGGCGAGTGGCTGCGACGCCGTCAGCCCGCAGTACACGCGGCCATCGGCTCCGGCGGACCCGCCGAGGCCTGAATCCCAACAACACAAGGGAGAGCAACAGCGTGGGGCACTTCGACGAGAGCGGCCTGCACAAGGTCGCCGAACAGCTCACCGCCGACGGCATCGACGTCGTGCGGCTGGGCTACGCCGACCTGATCGGTACCGAACGCGGCCGCGACCTGCTGGTGAGCCGGTTCGGCAGGACGGTCGGCGACGGCGTCGCTTTCTGTCGTTCGGTGTACGGCACGTCGCCGCTCGGCGATGTCGTCGACATCGAGGGCGGATTGTCGGCAGGGCTGCCGGACATCGTCGCGTTTCCCGACCTGGCCACTGTGCAGCCGGTCCCGTGGGAGCCCGGGGTGGCGCACGTGATCGCCGATGTCTTCAATCCGGATGGATCACCGTCGGAGGAAAGCCCGCGCGCCGTGTTGCGCCGGGTCGTCGAGAAGTTCGCCGAATTGGGGATGCGGCCCATGATCGGCCCGGAGTTGGAGTTCTATGTGCTCGAACCCGACGCGACCGATCCCCGGGGCTGGCGTCGCTACGGCGAAGGCACGGGAAACGTCTACGTCGCAGGTCTCAAAGGGGACCCCGAGAACACACTGCTGGCCTCCCTGCGCCAGCTCGCCGCGTACGGCATCGATGTGGTGGCCGCCAACCACGAGTTCTCCAGCGGTCAGTTCGAGATCAACCTGTGGCACTCCGAGGCGCTCGACGCGGGCGACCGGGCCTTTCGCTTCAAATGCGGGGTCCAGGAGTTGGCCCGCCGGACAGGCAAGATGGCGACCTTCATGGCCAAGCCGTTCAACGACGAGGGCGGCTCCGGCTTCCACATCCACTTCTCCACGCTCGATGACAACGACAAGCCTCTCTTCGACGACCCGAACGGAGCCGACGGCCTCTCCGACATCGCTCGCTCGGCGATCGCCGGCGTGCTGGCCCATGCGCCGGCGCTTGCCGCGCTGCACAATCCGACCATCAACTCCTACAAGCGTTTCGGGCCAGACACCCTGGCACCGTGGCTGATCGACTGGGGTTTGGACAACCGCAGCGCAATGGTGCGGATCCCGCCCGAACGTGGTCGCGCCAGCCGCATGGAACTGCGGCTCGGTGACGCGTCGGCCAATCCGTATCTGGCGATCGCGAGCCTGCTGGCCGCGGCCTATCTCGGCATCCGCGACGGCCTCAAGCCGCCGCCGAAGCTGGAGGGCTACGGGTACGACACCACCAAGGCCGACTTGTTGCCCGCAGATCTCGCGACGTCGATCGATGCGTTGGAGAAAGACCACGAGATCGCCGAAATGCTCGGCCCCGCCTTTGTTTCCGCATTCGTAACCTACAAGCGCAACGAGCTCCAGCGGTTCGGGCAGTACATCACGGACTGGGAGTTCCGCGAGTACGCCTACCACTTGTGACCGTCACCCATCTAGTCAGAGGACAACGATGACAACCACAACCATCGTGCGCGAGTTCGAAGCCGATCTGGTCGTGACGGACTCCCACGTGGTGGCCGACGACGTGGTGGCCCTCACCTTGGCGACCCCCGACGGCTCGGCGCTGCCACCGTGGACCCCGGGCGCCCACGTCGACCTGGTGCTCGGCGACGACCTGGTGCGGCAGTATTCGCTGTGCAGCAGCCCCGGAGACCGGTCCGCGTGGCGGTTGGGCATCCTGCGCACCCCGGACAGCCGCGGCGGGTCCAAGGCCGTGCATTCCGATCTGCACAACGGCGCCACGGTGCGCGTTCGTGGTCCGCGCAACCACTTTCCGCTCGTCGCGGCCGGACGCTACCTGTTCATCGCCGGCGGCATCGGCATCACTCCGATGCTGCCGATGATCGCCGAAGCCGATGCGGCCGGGGCGGATTGGCACCTGCTCTACGGTGGGCGGACGCGGGCATCCATGGCATTCGTGGACGAGCTGGCGCCCTATGGCGACCGCATCACCCTGGTGCCTCAGGACGAATCCGGGATGCTCGACCTGGACGCCACGCTGCGAGAGCCACGCGAGGGCACGCTGGTGTATGCGTGTGGGCCGACCGGCCTGCTCGACGCTGTCGAACAGCGCTGTGCAACATGGCCTTCCGGCAGTCTTCATCTCGAACGGTTCACCGCCAAAGAGGCGGCGGTCCAGTCGGCGGGCAACACCGAATTCGAAGTCATGCTGCAACGCTCGGGATTGACGCTGACCGTTCCGTCCGACAAATCGGTCTTCGAGGTGTGCAAGGCCGCAGGTGTCAGCGTCGTCGGTTCGTGCCTGGAAGGTGTCTGCGGAACCTGCGAGACAGAAGTGGTCGACGGCGACGTGGACCACCGCGACTCGATCCTCAACGACGAGGAGCGAGAAGCGAACGAATACATGATGATCTGCGTGTCCCGCTGCCGTTCCGCCCGGCTCACGCTGGACCTGTGAGAGGAGTGGGGATGAAAGCTGCGACGAAACCGCTGCAACGGCTCGGAGTTACCGCAACGGGCTACCCGCGCAACGCGTGGTACGCCCTGGCCGCCTCGGATGAGGTCAAGGACGTCCCGTTCGGCACTCGCGCCCTGGAACGTCCGGTGGTGCTGTTCCGGGTGTCCGACGGATCGGTGGTAGCGCTGGCCGATCGTGATGCGCACCGACCGTATCCACTGAGCCTCGGCCGGGTGCACGGCGACACCATCGTGTCCGGCTATTCGGGCTTCGCCTACGACCGCGACGGACATTGCGTGCGGGTGCCGACACAGACCCAGATTCCCTATGGCGCACAAGTGCCCAGCTACCCGGTGCGCGAGCACGACGGGCTGGTGTGGGTATGGCTGGGCGAACCGTCACTGGCCGACCGCAGACCACCGGAACCCACACCGTGGCTGTCCGATCCGGCGTGGACGACGTTCGGCGGTCAATGGGAGACGGCGGCGCACATCGAGTTGCTGCTGGAGAACTTCGCCGACATCACCCACGTCGCGGTGGTCGATCCGGTCATCTCGCCACCGGCGTTGGCGGCCGCCGTGACCCCTGCGCTGGAGGTGCAACTCACCGAGACCACCGTGAGCTTCCGGCGGGACTGGCCGCCCGCCCCGATGCCGGCCTGGCAGGCCGAGGTCACCGGTGCCTCGCCGACGACTCCGTACCCGCAGCGCGAAGAAGGCGCTTTCCTGTCGCCTGGCCTGTGGGCCGACAGATGGGATTGCCACGTGCCCGAAAGTGACGGTGGCACACAGACTTTTCTGTTCACCCACGCGATCACGCCGGTAGACGCCGGTACCACGCGGCACATCTGGCGGGTCAGCCGCAACTTCGCTGCGGGCCAAGCAGCCACCGAAGCGATGCGGCCGATCTTCGAGGGCTACTACCGTCGCGTGCAAGAGATTCTGCAGACCGTGCAACACGTCATCGACACCGACGGGTACGGCGACGAGGTCAGCGTGGCGGCCGATGTCGCGGCACTGCAGGTCCGCAAGATCATGCGCAGACTGGTCGCCGACGAGGGACTCTGACGCCACGCCGATGGGGCACCACCAACCCGGGCATTCGGGTGTGGTGCCCTGTTGCGTGACAACACTTTTCACGCCACAGACAGTTCACCCCAGGCGCGGTGATGACCGCACCCGGGGTGAACCGGCACATCGACGACTCAGGGCGTGGTGACCTTGACCGGCAGCGTCTTGATTCCGTTGACGAAATTGCTGCGGACGCGGCGCACGTCGCCGGCCAACTCGATCGAGGCAAGCCGCGGGATCAGCTCCTCGAACATCAGCCGCACCTCCATCCGGGCCAGGTTGTTGCCCAGGCACAGGTGCGGGCTGCCCTTGCCGAAGGTGACGTGGTTGACGTCGGTGCGGGTGACGTCGAATTCGTAGGGATTCTCGAAGACCGCATCGTCGCGGTTGCCCGAGGCGAACCACATGACGACCTTGTCGCCCTCCTTGATCTCCTTGCCGCCGAGTTCGACGTCGCGCGTCGCGGTGCGCCGGAAGTGGTACACCGGCGATGCCCAGCGCAGGAACTCCTCGGTGGCCGACGGGATCAGCTCGGGCTGCTGCTGCAGCAGACGCAGCTGATCCTGGTGTTCGAGGAGCGCCAGCATGGTGTGGCTGATGGTGTGCCGGGTGGTTTCGTTACCGGCGACCACCAGCAGCAGGAAGTAGTTGTCGAAGTCGGTGGCCGACAAGGCATTACCGTCTTCTGGGATCTTGTTGACCAGCATGCTGACCAGATCGGTGCCCGACCCGCCGCGGCGCTCGGCGGCCAGCTTGCGCCCGTATTCGAACACCTCGATCGAGGCGGGCGAGCTGAACGGCAGGTGCTTGTACTTGGCGGTCTCGGGGTCCCCGAGCAAGTGGTCGCTGTAGTCCGGATCAGTGTTGCCGATGATCTCGTTGCCCCAGTCGATGAGCTGGCCGGTGTGCTCGTCGGGCACGTCGAGCAGCCGAGCGAGCACCTGGATCGGAAAGTCCGCGCTGACCTCCTTGACGAAGTCGAACTCCCCCTTGGCCAGTGCGGCGTCGACGGTGGACTTGGTCAGCCCGCGCAGGAATTCCTCGTAGTTGCGCATCAGGTTGCCCTGGCTGAACTCCCGCTGGATGAGCTTGCGCAGGGCCCGGTGTCGCAGGCCGTCGGTCTCCAGCATGGACCGCCGGATGTCCATCAGGTCGTCGTCCACCTCTTCGAGGTTGACGAACTTGGTGGACGTGAAGGTCTCGGCGTCCTTGTCGACGGCGCAGATGTCCTCATGTCGCGTGATCGCCCAAAACCCTTTGTTCGGAGCCGGTTCCGCGTTGAAATACACCGGCGCTTCGTCGCGGAGGGTGTCGAACATGCCCCACCCCTCATTGCGCGCGAAGCGATCAAGGTCGGCAAGGTCGACGTCAGCAAGCGGAACGTGCGAGGGCTTCTCCACGACGTTTCTCCTCCGTTCGAGATATTGTTCGTACCCGAACGATAACGGTCGAAAACCTCCACCGCAAGGGTAGCCATTCGGACCCGAACAAGTTATCGTACGGATGCGAACGATCTCTCGACGGGAGCCACATGAACGATCAAAAGGGGTTCTTCTTCCCCCGCACGGCCACCGGCCGGTCCTCCATCATTCCCTCACCGCCGTGGTACTACTCCGGAGACCTGCTGACCGTGGAGTACCGGACCGATCCGGCCCGGGTTGCCGAGCTGCTGCCCGCACCGCTGGAACTGGCACCGGAGGACCCCGGCGCCGTCGCACTGATCTGGGCCGACTGGCAGTCGTGCTCGGCGTCGCGCGAAGAGTTGCTCGACCCGGTGCGCGCCCAGTACAAGGAGGCCTTCGTCGTCGTGCGCTGCGCGTTCGAGGGCGTCACCTATTCGCGCTGCGTGTACATCTGGGTGGACAAGGACTTCGCCATCGCGCGCGGCATACATCAGGGCTATCCCAAGAAGTTCGGCTCGATGTGGCAGACCCGTCCGCATCCGTTCTCGCACGCCGCGCCTCAGGTGGCACCGGGCGGCATCTTCGGCGCGACGCTCGCCGCGGGCGACCGCCGGCTCGCACAGGCCGTGCTGACCCTGCGCGAACAGTGCGAGACCAACGGCTTCGTCAACGGCCACCCGATGGCGCACCACCGGATCTATCCCGGCATCGCCAAGGGCGCACCCGACAGCTATGCCGAGTTGATCGCTTCGGGCGCCAGCGAATTCGAAGGCGGACCGGCCTGGACGGGCGATGTCGAGGTGGAGATCTTCGACTCCCCCACCGAGGAACTGTCCCGGTTACGCGTCGACGAGATCATCGGCGGCTACTACCGGCAGATCGGCGTCGTCTGGGACGGCGGACGCAGCCTGGCCGAACTGACCCCGGCGGACACGGCGGCAACCCGATGAGCGTCGATTACGCAGACGTCGAGGACGTGCGCGTCGACACCCGGCACTGGATCGGCGGCAGGCGGGTGTCGTCCGACACCACGTTCACCGATATTTCCCCGATCGACGAGCAGCCCATCGCGCAGGTGCATGCCGGTGGCGAGGCAGAGGTCGACGCCGCCGTCGCCGCGGCCCGCGAGGCGTTCGCCGGCTGGGCGGCGCTACCGGTCAAGCAACGCGCCGAGATCCTGCGTGCCGTCGCCGACGGCATCGACGCCCGTCGCGACGAGCTCGCCCGCGTCGAAACCCGCGACAACGGCTCGCTGCTGCGCAGCCACCAGCGCGGGGTGATGCCGCGCGTCGCGATGAACTTCCGCTATTTCGCCGACCTTGCCGAGAGCATCGCCCACCCCATCGACGAAGTCCGCGGTCACCGGCAGCGCGTCAGCTTCGATCCGGCCGGTGTCGTCGCGATCATCACGCCGTGGAACGCCCCGCTCATGCTCGCCACCTGGCGGATCGGCCCCGCACTGGCCGCAGGGAACACCGTGGTGCTCAAGCCACCGGAGTGGGCGCCGCTGACCGCGTCGCTGTTGGCCGACATCGCACACGAGGCCGGGCTCCCCGCCGGGGTTTTCAACGTCGTGCAGGGCACCGGTGCGGGTGCCGGCGCGCCGCTGACCCGACACCCGGGCATCAGCCGCCTGTCGTTCACCGGATCGGTGCCGACCGCTGGGGTCATCGCAGAGGCAGCGGCGAAGAACATCGTGCCGCTGTCGTTCGAGCTGGGCGGCAAGTCACCGCTGCTGATCTTCGACGATGCGGACCTGGACCTGACCGTCGATCTCGCGGTCGAGCAGTTCGACAACGCCGGTCAGGTATGCCTCGGCGCCTTCCGGGTGCTGGTGCACGAGAGCCTGCACGACGAGTTCCTCGATCGTGTGCTGGCCAAGGCCAAGTCGGTTGTCCAGGGCGACCCGCGTGACCCGGCCACCGACGTCAGCGCCCTGGTCAGCCGTCCGCATTTCGAGCGGGTCTGCGGCTTCGTCGAGCGTGCGCTGGCCGACGGGGCCCGCGCGGTGCTCGGCGGCGGCCCCAACGAGGACCTCGGCGGGCTCTACTTCCGGCCCACCATCCTCGTCGATGCGCGGCCGGGCAGCGAGATCCTCACCGAAGAGGTGTTCGGCCCGGTCCTGACGATCCAGACCTTCGCGGACGAGGACGAAGGCATCGCGATGGCCAACAGCACCCGATTCGGCCTGGCCGCCACCTTGGTCACCGGGGATCCCGAACGCGCCGAACGAGTTTCGGCTCTGCTCAACGCGGGCACGGTCTGGGTCAACTGCTTCTTCGTCCGCGACCTCGGTGCCCCGTTCGGAGGCAACGGCAAGTCGGGCATCGGCCGTGAAGGCGGCCCATGGTCGTTCGACTTCTACTGCGATGTCAAGAACACGGTGTTCTCCCCGAACGGGTGGACCACGGGCAACGGAGGCAATTCCTGATGGGCGAAGTCGTCGGCGCCGGATTGATCGCGCACGTACCGACCATCGTGCTGCCCGAGAAGACCCGGCGCGAACTCAACAACGGTGAGGACACCACGCTGGTGTCGGGCCTGCACGAGTTGCGTCGCGACGTGTTCGATCAAGTCGACTACGACACCGTCGTCGTCCTGGATTCACACTGGGCCACCACAGTCGAATTCGTCGTCACCGCGCACGAGCGCCGCACCGGGCTGTTCACGTCGGAGGAACTGCCCCGCGGGATGAGCCGGCGGCCCTACGACATCGCCGGCGACCCGGCTCTCGCGCACCTCGTCGCCAGCAAGGGCGAAGACCACAGCACCTGGATCACCGCGATCGACGACGATTCGCTGCCGATCTTCTATGCCACCACCAACGTGTGGGAGTTTCTCGGTCAGGGTCTGCCGGACAAGCGCTGGATCAGCATCGGGGTCTGCCAGACCGCCGACACCGAGGACAATTTGCGGCTGGGCCGCGCGCTGGGCGACGCCATCGCCGAGTCCGACCGCAGGGTGCTGCTGATCGCCTCCGGCGCGCTGTCGCACACGTTCTGGCCGTTGCGCCAGCTGCGCGACCACGAGGCGTCCGGAGCCGAACACATCTTCACCAGCGATGCCGCCGCGGCCGACGCCGAACGGATGGCCTGGTTCGAAGCCGGCGACCACGCGCGGGTTCTCGACACCATGAACGAGTTCTACCGGTTCAAGCCCGAGGCCCGGTTCGGTCATTACCTGATGATGATCGGTGCCATCGGCGAGGGTGACTGCACCGCGACCGGTCGGCGCTACGGCGAATACGAGAACTCCGTCGGCACCGGTCAGGTGCACTACTGGTTCGACCGCCCCGCCGGCGGCTTCCCCCGGCCACGGCGCACGCCCACCGATCCCGACTACGTCCGCCAGAACGGCGGCCCCGAACTCACGGCAGCCGGCTGACCGGCCACGCACAAGGAGCTGACGAATGACGCTACGCGAATACCGCCGAATCCTCTTGGACGGCAACGTTGTTGACGTTGTCCGCGATGGCGACACCCTGGTGGCCGGTGACGGCCGTACCGTGGCTGTCGCCGACGCCAGGCACCTTGCGCCGGTCACCCCGAGCAAGATCATCTGCGTCCACCTCAACTACTCCTCCCGCGTGAAGGAGTTGCTGACCAAACTGCCGCCTGCCCCGACGTATTTCCACAAGCCGGTGTCCTCGCTCAACGCGCACGATTCGGCCGTGGTCCGTCCGCGCGGCTGCAAGTGGCTCAACTACGAGGGCGAGGTGGGTATCGTCATCGGCCGTACCGCCCGCAACATCTCCCCCGCCGAGGCGGGTGACTACATCCGCGGCTACACCGTCGCCAATGACTATGGCCTGCACGACTTCCGCGATACCGACTCCGGTTCCATGCTGCGCGTCAAGGGCGCCGACACGCTGTGCCCGCTGGGTCCCGGCGTCGTCGAGGGCTGGGATTTCCGCGACAAGCGGATCCGGACCATCGTCAACGGCGAAGTCCGCCAGGACGGCAACACCAACGAGATGGAGTGGGACATGCACTATCTCGTCGCCGACATCGCCCGCACCATCACGCTGCAGCCCGGGGATGTCCTGCTGTCGGGCACCCCGGCCATCTCCCGCACCGTCTACCCCGGCGATGTCGTGGAAGTCGAGGTCGAAGGTCTCGGCGTGCTGCGCAACCACATTGTCGAGGGCCCCAACGCCATTCGCAGCGATGTGGGCGCCCAGCCCACCGAGAGCGAAGAGGTGCTCTCCACCGCCCAGGGTGGCGACTGGGAGTTCCGCGGCATCCGCAAGCCCGACCTGTCGAACACCTTCTGAGCCCATGACGACCCCCAGGATGCTGCTGATCCTCAGCGAGAACTGGACTCTCACCGACGGCCGAAACCTCGGCGATCTCGTGCGGTGGGCACAGATCGCCGAGGATGCCGGGTTCGACTCGGTGATGATCTCCGAGCACATCGTGCTCGGGCCCGACGCCAGCGACAAGGGCGTGATGGCCAATCCGCGCGCATATGCGTTGCCGGGCAACCAGGATCCGTTCACGCCGTGGCCCAACTCACTCATGCTGTTGTCCGCGATGGCCTCGGTGACCAGCCGGATCCGACTGGTCGCCGCGGCCGTGCTGGCGCCGTTGCGGCATCCGCTTCTGCTGGCCCGTGAACTCGGCACCCTTGACCTGTTGTCCGAGGGGCGGCTGGTGGTGCAGCCCAGCGTCAGTTGGAGCCGCGACGAGTACGTCGCGATGGGGGTGCCCTTTGCCGAGCGCGGCCGCATCCTCGACGAGCAACTGGCGGTGATGGATCTGGTGTTCCGCACCTCACCTGCCAGTTATCACGGCCACTACTTCTCTTTCGACGATATCTACCTGGAGCCCAAGGCTTTTCGTAACGACGGACCGCGCATGTGGTTCGGCGGCCAGACTGCGCACGGGAAGGTGGTCGAGCGCCTGGTGCGCTACGGCCACGGCTTCCATCCGCTCGGCGCGCCGAGCCCTGCTGACGTGCAGGCGATCAGGACGGCGATGGCCTCGGCCGGTCGCGACCTGTCCGACCTGGAGATGGTCGGCGGGGTGCGGGTCGAGTTTCCCGACGACCACTCGTGTGCCGATATCGGCAAAGCCATGGATTCCGTTCCGGGGCAGCTGGAGCGGGGATTCACGACCATCTGCGTGAAGCCGTCGATGTTCATCGACGACGCCCGTGAACTGCCTGCGTTCTGCGCCGACGTGATGCGCCGCGCCGACTCGATGGCGGCGCACTAGATGCCGCGGCTGCTGCAGATCGCGCACGATCACATCTCGCCTGCAGGCGCGGTCGCCGACCGTTTTGCCGTGCGCGGGTACGACATCGACGAGCGGGTCGTGGTCCCGGCCGAGCAGCACCACGAACCCGGTGTCGAATTCGACTTTCCGAACCCCGCCGGCTATGACGCGGTGCTGGTGCTCGGTGCGCCGTGGTCCACGTACGCCGCCGAGGTGGCCGGCTGGGTGCAGCCCGAGCTGGAATTGCTCCGCGAAGCCGACCGGATCGCGGTACCGGTGCTCGGGATCTGCTTCGGCGGTCAGCTGCTCGCCACCGCGCACGGCGGCCTGGTGCACAAGTCGCCGTTCCCGGAAATCGGTTGGCGGCCCGTGCACTCCGACGATCCCGTATTCGCCGGACCATGGTTCCAGTGGCATTACGACCGCTGGATGACGCCGCCGGACGCCATCGAGGTGGCCCGCAACGGCTCTGCCCCACAGGCATTCACGCTGCGCCGCAACCTCGCGCTCCAGTTCCACCCCGAGGTCGACAGCACGGTGCTCAAGGGCTGGCTGGCCTTCGGCGGGGACCGCGAGGCGGTGGCGGCGGGCCTCGATCCCGACGTCCTGCTCGCCCAGACCGAAGCTGCCGAAGCCGAAGCCGCCGTGCGCGCGCGCCGACTGGTGGACACCTTCCTCGACCGTGTCGCGATCGCCGAACCGTGGGGACCGCGGTGAGAAGCGACCGCGTCGTCCTCGTCACCGGCGGCGGCTCCGGAATCGGTGCGGCAGTGGCCGGTCAGCTCGCGGCGGCGGGCCACCGCGCGGCGATCTGTGGGCGTCGCGCCGAGCCGCTGGCGCGGGTGGCCGAACGGACCGGTGCCCTTCCGATCGTCGCTGACGTCAGCGGCGCGACCGGCGTGAGCGCTGTCGTCGAACAGACCCTCGCGGCGTTCGGGCGCCTCGACGGGCTCGTACTCAACCACGGGATCATCCGGGTGGGCCGGGTCGACGAATTGTCGGTCGAGGACTGGCAAGACACTCTGCAGGTCAATCTGACCGGACCGTTTCTGCTTGTCCGCGAGGCACTTCCGCACCTGTTGGCCGCGCGCGGTGCGGTGGTCGCGGTGTCCTCGGTCGCCGCGCTGCGGGCCAGCGAGGCGATGGCGGCGTACTCCGCGAGCAAGGCCGGGTTGATCCTGCTGACGCAATCGCTGGCCGTCGATCACGGTCCCGACGGGTTGCGCGCCAATGTCGTGTGCCCGGGTTGGACCGCCACCGAGATGGCCGACATGGAAATGGCGGAATTGGGGGAAACCAGGGGGATCTCGACCGCCGAGGCGTACCGGCTCGCGACGGCGATGGTGCCGCAGCGCCGCGCGGCCTCGGCCGACGAAGTGGCCGGCGCGGTGTGCTGGCTGCTGTCGGATGCCGCGTCGTACGTCAACGGCGCGGTGCTACCGGTCGACGGCGGCTCGTGCGTCGTCGATCCCGGAACGTTGGCACTCGATACCCGCGTGTCGATCGGGCTGTAGACAAACCTTTTCGAGAGGACCGCCGTGAGCGAGATCAATACCCAGTTACGCCGCAACGCCCTCGGCGTCGCTGGCATCGTCTTCCTGGTCCTGGCCGCCGTCGCGCCGCTGACCGGCATCGTCGTGGTGGCGTCGCTGGTGATCGCCCTCGGCAACGGCGGCGGGGCTCCTGCGTCGTTCTTCATCGTCGCAACTGTGTTGCTGCTCTTCGCCGTCGGCTATGCGCAGATGTCCAAGCAGCTGGTCAACGCAGGCGGGTTCTACGCCTTCGTCGTCAAGGGTCTCGGCCGCACCGGCGGCCTCATCGCGGGCTTCATCGCTACCCTCGGCTACAACTTCTTCGTGGTCGGCACCATCGGCACCAGTGGCTTCTTCATGCAGTTGGTGATCTCCGATCTGACCGGGTTCAACCTGCACTGGTACGTCTGGGGATTGGCATCGATCGTCGTGTCGTTCATCATGGCGCGGCGCGGAGTCGATTTCAGCTCAAGGGTGCTCGGCGTCTCGCTGGTCCTCGAGACGACGATCCTGGTGGTCTTCGACATCTCGGTGCTGGTGCAGACCGGCTACGACGCTTCGGCATTCAGCCCCAGCACCGTGTTCTCCGGTTCTTTGCCCATCGGTCTGCTCTTGGCGGCCACCGGCTATCTCGGTTTCGAGGCGACAGCGCTGTTCAGCGAAGAGGCGCGCAATCCGCTGCGCACCATCCCGCGCGCCACCTATATCGCGATCACAAGCATCGGCGTGATCCTCGGTGTCACCACGTGGGCGGTGGTCAGTGCGACGGGCCTCGCGCAGGCACAAGAGTCCGCCGTCGCCCACCTGCCCACGGGCGACCTCATCTTCAGCCTGGCGCAGAAGTATCTTGGCGGTGCCCTTACCGATGTCATGATGGTGCTCCTGTTGGTCAGCCTGTTCGCCGCGATGCTCGCCTTCCACAATTCGGCGACTCGCTATCTGTATGCGCTGGGCCGCGCGAAAGTGTTGCCGACGGTTCTGGCGCGCACCCGATCCGGTGGTGCGCCACAGGTGGCCGGCATCGTGCAAGCTACGTTCGCGGCGGTGGTTTCCGGCCTGTTCGCGCTGGCAGGCCTCGATCCGATCACCTCGCTGGTGCCCAGCATGCTCGGATTCGGCACCCTGAGCGTCATAGTGCTGCAGGCGCTGGCGGCGTTGTCGATCGTCGTCTACTTCCGCCGCACACATGATCGCCGGACGTGGAGCACGTTCGTCGCACCGGGCATCGGATTCCTTGGCCTGCTGGCGATTTCGATCTTGGCGGTCGCGAACTTCGACATCGTCGCTGGGTCCGACGCGCTGGTGATCCGGCTCATGCCTCTGCTGCTGATCCTCGCGATCTTCGGCGGGGTGGGCTACGGGGCGTATCTGAAGACCTCGAAGCCCGCGGTGTATGCCGGCCTGGCGACCGACCTGGAGAAGTTCAACGTGCATGAAATCGGCGTTCCCCATGTGTGATTGCGCGCCCAAGGCAATGAATCGCCGGACGGTGTTGAAGTCGTCGGCACTCGCTTCGCTGTTGATCCCGATCACGGCTGCATGCGGTCACGACGATCGCCCCGACAGCGCGGGCCCGGCACCGGTCGCCGAGATCACCAAGGCCGATCCGCCGAAAGGCACGCGTCTGACGCTGCTGGGTACCGGCGGTGGACCCCCGGCGGACTACGTGCGCACCGGGATATCCTCGGCGCTGACCGTCGGAGGACACACCTACGTGATCGACGCCGGCCGCAGCTCCGTCACCCAATACCTGCGTGCAGGCCTGGAATTCAAGTCCCTCGACAGCATCTTCATCACGCACCTACATGCGGACCACATTGCGGACTACTACAACTACTTCCTGCTCGGCGGGAGCGTCACCAACGACTCCGGTGACAACCTCGCCGGGCCGGTGCACGTGTACGGACCCGGACCAGCAGGTGCGTTACCGCCGCCGGCCAAGGCAGGCGCGCCCACCGTCGACCCGGACGCTCCCACACCGGGCATCACCGAGCTCACGCAACGCCTCACCCAGGGCTACGCCTACAGCCACAACATCTTCATCCGCGAGACCGACATTCGTGACGTCAACACCCTCGCCGACGTGCACGACATCGCGATTCCACCGGTCGGGGCGAACGCGCTGGGCACCACTGCGCCGCCGATGCAGCCCTTCCCCGTCATGGAGGACGACCGGGTCAAGGTGACCGCCATCCTCGTCCCGCACGGACCGGTGTTCCCGTCGTTCGCATTCCGCTTCGACACCGCCGATGGCTCAGTCGTCTTTTCCGGCGACACCGGCCCATCCGACAACGTCGTCACTCTCGCCCGGGGCGCCGACATCCTCGTCCACGAGGTGATCAACCTTCCCTTCTACGAGAAAACCGGGGTTCCACCCGCCCTTCTCGAGCATTTCGCCAAGGCACATACGCCCGACACCCAAGTCGGCGCCATCGCAGCGCGGGCGGGAGTCAGGACACTGGTGCTCAGTCACCTCGTTCCGTCCAACCCGGAATGGGTCTCCGACGAGGAGTACGCGAAGGTCGCTCGAACCGGGTTCGACGGAACGGTGATCGTCGGTACGGATCTGATGAAGATCGACATGAAACACGGTGTGGCACCGTCACTCGTCGCCACCTGATCGGCCCATACCGAGGACCGAGCACCGACAGCGCATGACGCATATGCTCACGCCGGTGGAGACGCTGCGCCGCTACCTCGTCATACAAGGGATGATGTTCGTCTTCGGCATCGTCGGACCGATCTTCCTCGTCATCTTCTTCGCCGTGCAGCCGGACCCGACGGTGAAATGGATGTACTGGGCCGGGCTGTTCGTCACCACCGCGGACATCCTGATCGCGCTGGCCATCACCGAGTCGACCCTGAACGAGGATCAGGCGCCCGCCGACGTCCGCATCGCCGTGGGCCTGCAGAACTTCCGCAGGCGCCACGACGACTCTTGACTTGAGCGCCGAAGCTGACTCGACTGCTGGGATGGCCCACGAGTTCGAAACCCTCCTGTACCGGACAGCTGCACCCGTCGCGACCATCACGCTGAACCGGCCCGAGCACCTCAACACCATCGTCCCGCCCATGCCCGACGAGATCGAGAAGGCCATCGGGCTGGCCGAGCGCGATCCGGACATCAAGGTGATCGTGCTGCGCGGCGCGGGCCGGGCGTTCTCCGGTGGCTACGACTTCGGTGGCGGTTTCCAGCACTGGGGCGAGGCGATGAACACCGACGGCCGGTGGGATCCCGGTAAGGATTTCGCGATGGTCAGCAGCCGCGAGACCGGGCCGACCCAGAAATTCATGGCCATCTGGCGGGCGTCCAAGCCGGTGATCGCGCAGGTGCACGGCTGGTGTGTGGGCGGGGCCAGTGATTACGCCTTGTGCGCCGACATCGTGATCGCCAGCGACGACGCCGTCATCGGCACACCCTACGCGCGCATGTGGGGCGCCTACCTGACCGGAATGTGGCTCTACCGGCTGAGCCTGGCGAAGGCGAAGTGGCATTCGCTCACCGGTGAGCCGTTGACGGGCAAGGAAGCCGCCGCTGTGGAGCTGATCAACGAATCGGTGCCGTTCGAGCTGCTGGAGGCCAGGGTGGCCGAAGTGGCCGCGAAGCTGGCCCGGATCCCCTTGTCGCAGTTGCAAGCTCAGAAACTCATCGTCAACCAGGCCTACGAGAACATGGGATTGGCTTCCACCCAGACCCTGGGCGGCATCCTGGACGGGTTGATGCGGAACACTCCCGACGCGCTGCGGTTCATCGACACCGCAGCACAGCAGGGGGTGCGCAGCGCGATCGAGCACCGCGACGGGCCCTGGGGCGATTACAGCCAGGCCCCGCCCGATCGCCGCCCCGACCCGTCGCACATCATCGAGCCGTAACTTTCGAAGGGATATCGGGTGCACGTACAGGACTTCTTCGAACAGGCCACGACCGCGTTCGAAGTGCTCGGCGTCTCGTCGATGGTGCTGGGATTCCTGTTCGCGTTCGTCCTGGCCATCCGAGCGTGGCGGCGCAGCGGCGACGGCAGCCGTGCATTCAAGACGCTGCGAGATTCCCTGGGCGGGGCGATCCTGCTCGGGCTGGAACTGCTCGTCGCGGCGGACATCGTCAAAACCGTCACCGCAACGCCGTCACTCACCGATGCCGCGGTGCTCGGCATGATCGTGCTCATCCGTACCGTGCTGAGCATCTCGATCGAGATCGAGGTCGACGGCGTCGCGCCCTGGCGCAAGGCATTGACCACCGGACCGCAGGTGTTGGCCCGCACGGCCCGCGAATCCGGGCGCGTCGACCCCACCGGCTGAGGCAGGCGGCCTACCGGTCACTCGGGCGGCGACGCAGCCCGCCCAGCATCGCCACGATCACCCCGAACACCACCAGGCCACCACCCACGGCCAAGGTCAGGTTGAGCCATTGGTGCAGGCTCGCGATGGCATGGTTGACCATCGCGTCGGCGGCCTGCCGGATGTCACCGCTGGTGTGGTTGAGCGCGTTGTTGAGGTAGCGCCGGGCCGCCTCCAGCCCGGCCCACCCGGCCGCACCGACCAGAAGCGCTGAGACACCAAGCGCGGCAAGCGCTTTACCGCGCGCACGGGCAACGGCCAAGGTCAGCAGGGCGAAAACTCCGGCCAGGATCGTCGCCCCCACGCTGACCCACGGCCCCCACACCGCCAGCGGCCGCAGCTTGCCCGGCTGCAGCGCTTCGGGAGCCGACGCCGCGATCGGCACCGTGAGCGTCTGCGGCACCTTGACGTTGAACTGCGACAGGGTCTCCTGGAACGACGAATCCGCCAGCATCGGAGCCAGGTCGACGACCCAGGAGCCGTTCTCGTCGCGCGTCAGCTGGTTGGTGAACATCCACCTATGGGCGATCTCGTTGGCCTTCGCGAACTGGCCGGGGAACATCGGGCCCGCGGTGTAGGCGTTGGCCACGCCACGGATCAGGGCCGCGTTCACCTCGGCGCCGTTCTTGGCCGCCAACGTACGCACCTGCGTGGTGAGCTCACCGGCCACCGCCTGCTGCAGCTGCGGATCCTTCGCCGCAGCCGCCGCGAACGCCGAGTAGCCCGCCTGATCGACGATGTTCTTCTGGGCCCACGCCGTGGGCACCGCTACGGCGAGCAACACCGTCGTCAGTACCCACAGCAGCAGCGCCATCACGAACCGCACGCCGTCCTCCTCAACTCGGGGACGGCCCAGAAGCGGATCTGGGTCAATCCGAAAGCGCGCGCCCCACGATCAGCGGATCGGCCTGGCCGACCACCTCACGATCCTTGTTGTCGTAGTCGAACTTACCGAGCACATGGCGCATCGCGTTGATGCGGGCACGCTTCTTGTCGTTGCTCTTGACCACGGTCCACGGCGCGATCTCGGTGTCCGTCCAGGCGAACATGTCCTCTTTGGCCGCGGTGTAGTCGTCCCACTTGTCCAGCGACGCGAGGTCGGTAGGCGAGAGCTTCCACTGCCGCACGGGGTCCACCTGACGGATGGTGAACCGGGTGCGCTGTTCGTTCTGGGTGACCGAGAACCACAACTTGGTCAGGCTGATGCCATCGTTGACCAGCATCTGTTCGAACAACGGGGCCTGACGGATGAACTCGGCATGCTGCTTGGGGGTGCAATACCCCATCACGCGCTCGACCCCGGCCCGGTTGTACCAGGAGCGGTCGAACAGCACGATCTCACCGGCCGCGGGCAGGTGATTGACGTAGCGCTGGAAGTACCACTGGGTACGTTCCTTCTCGGTGGGCTTCTCCAATGCGACGACCCGGGCGCCGCGCGGGTTGAGGTGCTCCATGAACCGTTTGATGGTGCCGCCCTTGCCTGCGGCGTCACGGCCCTCGAACACTATGACGTGCCGCAAGCCGTTGCCCTGGCTCCACTTCTGCAGCTTGAGCAACTCGATCTGCAGCAGCCGCTTCTGCTCCTCATACTCGCTGCGCTTCATCCGCTCGTCGTACGGGTAGCCCTCGCGCCACGTGTCGACCACCTCGCCGCTCGGCATGAGCAGCAGCTCGGGGTCGTCGTCATCGTCATCGCGGACGGAGTAGCCGGTGGGATCCAGGGTGGTCACCCGCCGAAAATAGCCAGCTCGTTGTACCGGTGGGTGACACCGGAGTGAACGCCAGGTGGCGCCCCGTCCTGCCTATTTGGCCACTCGCCGCGGCCGGGCCAGCGCCAGCCTGGTCATCAGCTTGTTCATCCGGGCCAACGCCTTGTGCGAGTTGTTGTAGTAGTTGCCGCCTGCCCCCACGCTCGTGCGCGGCGCCACCACGGTTTCCTGTTTGCAGAACTTGCGCACACCGTCCACCCCGCCGAACCGCGCGCCGATGCCCGAGGTCTTCCAGCCGCCCATCGGGGCCGTGGTGCACATCAGGTTCGAGATCACGTCGTTGATGTTGACTGCGCCGCAATCCAATTGCAGGGCAACCGCTTTCGCTCGGTCGATATCCTTGGAGAACACCGAGGCACTCAACCCGTACTGGCTGTCGTTGGCCAGCCGGACGGCCTCCTCGACGGAACTCACCTTCATGATCGGCAGGGTCGGGCCGAAGGTCTCCTCGGTCATGCACGACATCGTGTGATCGACGTCGACCAGCACCGTGGGCGGGTAGAAGCTGCCCTCGCCCTCCGGTCGTTTGCCGCCGGTGAGCGCCTTGGCGCCTGCGGCGACAGCCTGGGTGACGTGCCGGTCGGTGATGGCGACCTGGCTGTCGTCGATCTGGGAGCCGAAGTCGTAGCCCTCGCCGGAGCCCATCTTGAGGTTCTCCACCGCGCGCACCACGGCCGCGACGAACTGGTCGTAGACCGGCTCGAGAACGTAGACGCGTTCCACGGAGACGCAGGTCTGCCCGGCGTTGAACATCGCGCCCCACACCGCGGCGTTGGCCGCAAGCTCGACGTCGGCGTCCTCCAGCACGATCATCGGGTCCTTGCCGCCGAGCTCGAGGCTCACCGGGGTGAGCCGCCGGGCGGCGCGTTCCATCACCTTGGCGCCGGTCGCACTGGAACCCGTGAACTGGATGTAGTCGGAGTTGTCGATGACGGCCTCGGACACCTCACGGGCTCCCTGGGCCAGCGCCAACACCTCGGGAGCACCCGAATCCAGCCAGCCGCGAAGGAGCACCTCGGCGGTCAGCGGGGTGCGCTCCGACGGCTTGAGCAGCACCGCACAACCGGCGGCCAGCGCTCCGATGGCGTCCATCATGGCGTTGGCGACGGGGTAGTTCCACGGCGCGATGATTCCCACGACCGGGCGGGGCCGGTAGTACACGGCGATCTTCTTCACCGACAGGAACGGCAACGGCGCCGGGCGGGTATCGGGCGCCATGGCCTTCTCCACCGTCTTGATGTAGTACGCCAGGATCATGATCAGCAGCGGCACCTCTTGAGCCGCGTCGACCGCCGACTTGCCCGTCTCGGCGATCAGCAGCTTCTCGATCTCGTCGCGGTGGTCGCCCAGCCACACGGCGTAGCGGGCCAGCACCTTGGCACGTCCCTTCGCGCCCCGGGCCTCCCACTCGCGCTGTGCCTCACGCAGGCCTGCCGCGATCCGCGGCACATCGGCCGCATCAGTCCAGCGCACCTGGCCGGCGACGGCGCCGGTCGCGGGGCTGTGGATGGTGCCGGATCCCGTGAACGGAGCCGGCCGATCAACATCTGGCGTCGCTGTCATGGGGCCATGTTAACCACCGTGTGTGACGCAGGTCGCACCGGGGTTGACACCTGTCAAGTGAGGCGGGCCGCCGATGCGGCCTGGACCTCACGTCGGGCGACGAGGGCGACCACGCACACCACCGACGTCGCCAGCAGCGCTGCGCCGATGGTGTCGGTGAAGTAGTGATAGGTGATGGCCTGGCCGAACATGGCCAGCAGCCCGAGGGTGATCGCGACGATCAACGACCACACGGCGATGCCAGCCGCGACCACCAGCAGGCCGAGCACCACGACCGCGAAGGTGGTGTGGCCGCTGGGATAGCACAGCGCGCCGCCTTTCTCCCTGCCGAAGATGCGTTTACAGACCTGCACGGCAAGCGTGGCCAGCGGCGTGCTCAGCAGCATCGCGACCGCCAACCACCACTGTCGTCGGCGCAGCGTCACGACGATCACGGCGACCAGGACCAGCGTCACCGCGGGTGGGTAGGTGAACACCAGGAACGCGGTGCGCGATGGCCCCATATCGGAACCGAGCTGCTGGAACCACGTGTCGGCAGCGGTCGGCCCCTGACCGACGGCCCAGCCCAGCAGCAACATGGCTACCAGTCCGATCGGCGGCCACCACCGCGTGATCAACCGATCATGCCGCGTAGATACGCGGCCTGCCCCAGATGCTGTGCGCAGTCATCGACGATGCTGACCAGCCGCACGCTCGCGGTCACCGGCGGATTCCACCGCGTGTCGACGATGCGGCTCAGCTCCTCGGGCGTGACGGTGGCGATGTACTCGAGTGTCACCTTGTGCACGGCCCGGTAGTAGCCGGCCAGCAGGTCTGCCGAGGCACGCACCTTGGCCACATCAGCGGCACTGTGGCCGTAGCCCATGTCGTCGCGCGGCAAGTCGAGACCGAAACGGTCCACCCAGCCGTCGCGGAACCACACCTGCTCGAACCCCGCGATGTCGCACAGCTGCAGATCCTGGCCGCGCGCAGTGTGCCAGATGAGCCACGCGATGCTGTTCGCCTGCGGCGTGGGGCGATAGGTGGCGGCTTCGTCGCTGAGCCCGTCGGTGAGATCGTCGACGTGTTCGATCAGCCGGGAGAAGGCATCGCGCAGCAGTTCGCGGACAGCGTCGGATTCGTCGGAGGTCATGAGAGCGACGCTACCCGCAGGTCCCGACCTGTCCGCGACGTCGAGCGCCGTTACTATCACGCCCATGGGCGGTCAACCGGATCCGTGGCAGCAGCCTCCGCCGATCCACAACGCCCCGACGTTCTATCCGCCGTTCCCGGGCTATCCGCCACCGCCGGGCCCGGGGCGGAAATCCCCGGCACTGTTGGTCGCCGCCATCGCCATTCCCGCGGTGCTGGCCCTGGTGTTGTTGGGCGCCACCGGTTTTGCCGTCAGCCAGTTCGTCCGCAGCGCGCCCGCCGCGTCCACCGCACAGCCGCAGTGGCAACCGTATGTCGACGCCGCGCGTGACTTCGCCGTGACGGTGTCGTCGGTGAGCGCGGCGAGCATCGATGCCGATATCCAGCGGGTGCTCGACGGATCGACCGGGGCGTTCCACGACGACTTCCAGAAGCAGGCCGACGCATTCAAGCAGGTGGTGGTGACGAACGGCTCGACGTCTCACGGCACCGTCAGCGCTTCGGGCCTCGAATCATTCACACCGGGACAAGCGGTCGTGCTGGTCAGCGTCTCCACCGACACCAGCACCACCGCCTCCGGGACGCAGAACCGAGCACAGCGGCTGGTGCTGACCGTCGTCGAAACCGCCGGCTCCTACAAGGTCTCGAAAGTGGAGTTCGTGCCATGACCGCGCGACGGGTCGCCTGGGGACTGCTGGTCGCACTGCTCTGCTTGGGCATCGCGGTGGCAACGGGCCTGGGCGGCTGGCAGCTGATCGTCAAGACCAGGCCGGTGCCCGATCCGGTGGCCGACCGAGCCGCGGCACGGCAGCAGGTGATCGACGTGGTCCGCACGAACCTGCAGACGGTCATGAGCTACACGCCGGACATCAGCGAAGCCGACCTCGGCCCCCGCACCGCGCTGCTGACCGGCAAGTTCCTGACCGAGTACGACAAGACCATGCGCAACTCGGTCATCCCTCAGGCCCACCAAACCCGCATCACCTCGACGGCCACTGTGGTGCGGGCCGGTGTCGACAGCCTGTCCGAAGACACCGCCCGCGTGTTGGCCTTCGTCAACACCACCGCCACGAAGGGCGATCAGTCCCCGTCGCAGTCACAGAACGCCGTGATGATCGGGCTGACCAATGTCCACGGCTCCTGGCTGATGGAATCGTTCGAGCCCAAGGGCACCTCCTAGCCCGCGGCCCCGTGGAAGACCGCCTCGACGTTGTTGCCGTCGGGATCACGCACGAATGCCCCGAAGTAACCCGGGTGGTACTCCGGCCACAGCCGCGGCTCATGCAGCGATTCGGCGCCCAAACCCACTGCGGCGTCGTAGAACGCCTTGACCGCGTCGACGTCAGCCGCCGCGAACGCCACGTGGATTTCCCGGTTGGGGCCAGCCGCATCTCCAACACTGGCGTCGGCGATCCAGAAGTCCGGCTTACCGTCCCGGCCGTAGCCGATCGCAACGTCGAAGTCGAGCTGGCGGCCGTACCCGAGCACGCCGAGCACGGTGTCGTAGAACTCCTTGGACTTGGCCCAGTCGGTGCAGTTGATTCCGAAGTGGTCGATCACGAGGTCGATCTTGGCATGGGCCGCCGACACATTCCCCTACGGCGCGGATCGTCGTACGTTGTTTAGGTGGGCTATTTCTCTGACGCCGCGACATTCGATCTGTGCATCCGCGGCGGCCTGATCGTCGACGGGTCGGGCGGCGAACCCTATGTGGGGGACGTCGCGGTGCGCGACGGCGTGATCGTCGCGGTCGGATCGGTAGACGGTTCCGGTGCACGCGATATCGACGCCACGGGCCTGGTGGTCACACCGGGATTCGTCGACCTGCACACCCATTACGACGGGCAGGCCATCTGGAGTGACCGGCTCACGCCGTCCTCGGCGCATGGTGTGACCACTGCGGTCATGGGCAACTGCGGTGTGGGGTTCGCGCCGTGCCGGCCGGAGGATCACGACGTGCTGGTCGACGTGATGGCCGGGGTCGAGGACATTCCCGGCGTGGTGATGGTCGACGGGTTGCCGTGGACGTGGGAAACATTCCCAGAGTTTCTCGACACTCTCGACGCCGGCCGACGCGACATTGATGTCGCCGCCCTGCTGCCCCACTCGCCGCTGCGCGTGTACGTGATGGGCCAACGCGGGGTGGATCGGGAACCGGCCACGCCGGAGGATCTGGCGCAGATGCGCAAACTCGCCGCCGAGGCCGTCGGGGTCGGCGCGCTGGGCTTCGCGTCGTCGCGTCTGACGATCCACAAAACCGAAAGCGGCCAACCGATTCCGAGTTACGACGCGGGCCACGACGAGATCGAGGCGATCGCCCGGGGCGTCGACGACGCCGGTGGCGGCCTGATCCAGTTCGTGCCCGATCTCGTCGCGGGTGACTACGAACCCGCACTGCAGACCGTGTTCGACGTCGCCTCCGAGGTCGGCCTCCCGGTGACCTTCACGCTGGCGATCGGCAATGCCGGTCCGGCGTTCTTCGAAGACGCCTTACGCATGGTGGAGAAGGCGAATCAAAACGCGGCGGCGGCCGAGCCAGTCGTTACGGCGCAGATCTTTCCCCGCCCCATCGGCCTGGTGCTCGGGCTGGAGCTTTCGGGCAACCCGTTCGTGATGTACCCGTCGTACCGGCAGATCGCCGGCCTGCCGCTGCCCGAGCGGGTCGCCGAGATGCGTAAACCCGAAGTGCGACAGCGCATTCTGGCCGACCGGCCAAGCAGCGACGGGCACCCGCTGATGTTCGCCGCGCAGGCCTGGGATTACATGTATCCGTTGGGCGACCCACCGAATTACGAACCGTCACAGGCGGATTCGATCGGAGCGCGGGCCCGCGCCCGCGGTGTCGACCCGCTGGAAGAGGCCTACGACCGCCTGCTCGACGATGACGGCCACGCCATGCTCTTGGTGACATTGGCCAACTTCCGCGACGGTTCACTGGACACCGTTGCCGAGTTGATCCGCCGCGAAGACGTGGTGCTGGGCCTCGGCGACGGCGGCGCCCACTACGGGATGATCTGTGACGCAAGCTTCCCGACCTACCTGCTGACGCACTGGGTGCGCGACCGCGCCACGGGGCGGCTGTCGATGGCCGAGGCGATCCGTCAGCTCACGTCGGTTCCCGCACGCGTCGCACACCTGCTGGACCGCGGGCGAATTGCCGTGGGCTACAAGGCCGATCTCAATGTGCTCAATCCTGGCGCGCTGCGGCTGCACAAGCCCGTAGTGGCCAAAGACCTTCCGGCAGGCGGCCGCCGGCTGGACCAGAGTGCCGACGGGTATGTCGCCACCGTAGTGTCCGGACAGATCATCGCCGAGCACGGCGTACCCACCGACGCCCGGCCGGGCAAGCTGGTGCGCGGCAGGCAACCCATCCCTGAGGTCGCGTCATGAGCGTGAAGGTGGATCTGGACCAGCTGGCCGATGCGCTGGCGGACTTCGCCTTCGCCTACCTGATCACCGTCGGCGACGACTTCCGCGCACACACCGTGGCCGTCGATCCGGTGCTGACCGACGGCGTCATCGGCGTCGGTACCGCCGGTCGGCACACCCGCACCAATCTCGCCGCGCACCCTGCTGTCACCGTGATCTGGCCGCCCCGCGAACCGGGCGGTTACTCGCTGATCGTGGACGGGACAGGCGAACTGGCGGGCGACGAGGTGCGGGTCATCCCCAGCCGGGCGGTGCTGCACCGCAAAGCAGAACCCGAGTCGCAGGCGGCCACCAGTGGCTGCCTGCACGACTGCGTGCCGATCGAAGAACCCTAAGCGTTTCCGTTCGCAAAGACCGCGGAACCTTCCCTGGGCAAGTTTGCCCAATCGGATCACACCCAGCAACTTCACCGCTACTGTCTGATCACCAACGCGTCACGAGTTAGCCTCGGACGCGACGGACGTTTGCGGGGAGGGTCCGGATGTCTGGTCGTCATGCGGGTAACAAGCGGTCGACTCGTCGTTCAGTCGCAGGTACCGCGGCACTCGCCGCCAGTTGTGTTCTGATCACGCCGGTCGCGGTGAACAGCGCGACCATCGCCGCCACCCTGACCAACTACGTGATCGGCGTCGGCGGCAACAATGATCCGACGAGCGGCAATATCAACCACAAGCTCGACGGCCAGTACAGCGACGCGCACGGCGTGCAGTATCTGGCCGCGATCTGGCCGGTCAGCGGACTGACCGCACCGACGTTCGCGCAGTCGGTGAACGACGGAAACAGCAAGCTCGGCCAGGCGATTTCGAGCGCGAACTCACCCAACACTGCCGACGATCACATCGTCGTCGTCGGCTACTCCCTCGGTGCGGTCGTCACCAACAAGCAGCGCAAGCAGCTCGAGACCGATCCGACCGCGCCGAAGAACATCGAGTTCGTCCTGATCGCCAACGCCAACAAGCCCAACGGCGGCATCTTCGCCCGATTCCCGTGGCTCTATGTGCCTTTCGCCGATATCCAGTCCACCGGCGCGATGGGGCCCGACCAGTTCACGACCACCGACATCACCCGGGAGTACGACACCTACGGGGACTTCCCGGCGTACTTCAACCCGTTGTCGCTCGCCAACGCCGCTGCCGCCGTCGTCTATGTGCACCCCGACGCGAATTACGACAACATCGACATGAGCCAGTACTCCGACGCCAATGCCGTCAGCCATGAAACCGCCGGCGACACAACGACTTACCACTACGCGGACGGCACCACCAAGACCGTCGTCAATCAGCCGGGCAAGGCCACCACCACCTACTACGTGGTGCACACCGATCATCTGCCCCTGCTGATGCCTGCGCGCCAGGTCGCCGACGCACTGGGCCTGCCGCAGGGCGGCATCGATGCCGTCGAGCCGGTGCTGCGCGTGCTCGTCGACATGGGTTACGACCGCACCACCAACCCCGCCACGCCCACACAGTTCAGCCTGTTCACGCCGCCGCAGAAGTTCGTCGAGGCCGCGGCAGCCATGCCGGGGGCCGTCCAGCAGGGCGTCAACAACTTCCAGAACCCGCCGCCACCGGTGCACAGCGGGATCGCGACCGAACCCACCCCGGACCTGACGTCCGCCACCGAATCGTCGACGCAATCGAAGACGACGCAGTCCACGGATCCGGTTGACACCCCGACCAGTACCAAGCTGCCGGAGAAACCGATCACGCTGAACCTGCCGAAGTTGCCGTCGCTCCCCGATCTGCCGAAGCAGACCACCACCCCGAAGGTGCCGAAACTTGCGACGGCACAACCCGATACCAAGAAGCTGAAACTGCCATCGCTGCGGGATGCCGCCAAATCGCTGACCAACCTCGTCAAGCCCAAGACCACCAAGCCCGACGACAAACCGAAGACCGAGCAACCCACGAAGGACAAGGACGCAGCGTAACGCAGCCTCCTGGCGCTCAGTGGCCAGTTGTGTACGCGAAACCGCTGAAATCCGTGCACAACTGGCCACTCGCGACATGAAAAAGCCCGGCCCCGCGAACGGGACCGGGCCTTCTCAGGCGACTTCTTAGAAGTCCATACCGCCCATGCCACCGGTCGGGTCGCCCGCAGGTGCAGCGGCCTTCTCCGGCTTGTCGGCGACGACGGCCTCGGTGGTGAGGAACAGAGCCGCGATGGACGCCGCGTTCTGCAGCGCCGAGCGGGTGACCTTCACCGGGTCGGCAACGCCAGCGGCCAGCAGGTCCTCGTACTCACCGGTGGCGGCGTTGAGGCCGGTGCCGGCGGGCGAGTTGGTGACCTTCTCCGCGACGACGCCCGGCTCCAGGCCACCGTTGAAGGCGATCTGCTTGAGCGGGGCCGACAGGGCGACGCGCACGATGTTGGCGCCAGTGGCCTCGTCACCGGTGAGCTTGAGCTCCTCCAGCGCCGGAGCCGACTGCAGCAGGGCCACGCCACCACCGGCGACGATGCCCTCTTCGACGGCAGCCTTCGCGTTGCGGACGGCGTCCTCGATGCGGTGCTTGCGCTCCTTGAGCTCCACCTCGGTGGCGGCGCCGGCCTTGATGACTGCAACACCGCCGGCCAGCTTGGCCAGGCGCTCCTGCAGCTTCTCGCGGTCGTAGTCGGAGTCGCTGTTCTCGATCTCGGCACGGATCTGAGCCACGCGACCGGCGATGGCATCGCTGTCGCCAGCGCCCTCGACGATGGTGGTCTCGTCCTTGGTCACGACGACCTTGCGGGCCTGGCCCAGCAGCGCGACATCGGCGGTCTCCAGCGAGAGGCCGACCTCTTCGCTGATGACCTGGCCACCGGTGAGGATGGCGATGTCCTGCAGCATGGCCTTGCGGCGGTCACCGAAGCCCGGGGCCTTGACGGCGACGGACTTGAAGGTGCCACGGATCTTGTTCACGACCAGGGTCGACAGGGCTTCACCCTCGACGTCCTCGGCGATGATCAGCAGCGGCTTGCCGGACTGGATGACCTTCTCCAGCAGCGGCAGCAGGTCCTTGACGGTCGAGACCTTGGAGCTGACCAGCAGGATGTAGGGATCCTCCAGGACGGCTTCCTGACGCTCGGCGTCGGTCACGAAGTAGCCCGAGATGTAGCCCTTGTCGAAGCGCATGCCCTCGGTGAGCTCCAGCTGCAGGCCGAAGGTGTTGCTCTCCTCGACGGTGATGACACCCTCGTTGCCGACCTTGTCCATGGCCTCGGCGATCAGGTCACCGATGGACTGGTCACCGGCGGAGATACCGGCGGTGGCAGCGATCTGCTCCTTGGTCTCCACCTCCTTGGCGCTCTTGAGCAGCGTCTCGGTGACCTTCTCGACGGCCTTCTCGATGCCGCGCTTCAGGCCGAGCGGGTTGGCGCCGGCAGCGACGTTGCGCAGACCTTCGCGAACCAGGGCCTGGGCCAGGACGGTGGCGGTGGTGGTGCCGTCGCCCGCGACGTCGTCGGTCTTCTTGGCGACCTCTTTGACCAGCTCAGCGCCGATCTTCTCGTACGGGTCCTCCAGCTCGATCTCCTTGGCGATGGAAACCCCATCGTTGGTGATCGTGGGGGCGCCCCACTTCTTCTCCAGGACAACGTTGCGACCCTTGGGGCCCAGCGTGACCTTTACCGCGTCGGCGAGGCTGTTCAGGCCCCGCTCGAGGCCGCGACGGGCCTCTTCGTCATACGCAATTGTCTTAGCCATTGCGAAGTGATTCCTCCGGTTAGGGGATCGCACGTTCTGTAGTCGGGTTCAGTGCCCGCGACGGACGACTGGGGTGTGCTCCCGCAGGTGCGGCCCCGGTCTCACCGTCCCGACCTAGCACTCACTGATCGAGAGTGCCAACTGCATTCTTAGCACTCGCCATGGGTGAGTGCAAGAGCGTTCGCGTTCAGCGGACCGGCTGCGGGGTGTGCGGGCGTCAATGCCCCCGCGAGAGCACGAAGAGCTCCACGTGATCCCCGTTGCGCGTCAGCAGGATGGTCTCGGCGTCGGGCGGGGTCCCGGAGTAGTTGTCGGTCAGGACATCCTCGCCGTCCAGCGACCGGGTGCTGACCACCAGCTCGGTGCCGGCGTCGCAGTGAAACCCGTCGAGTTCCGCGAAGTCGTGATGCACGATCTCGTCGGCGCAGGTCGCGTTTCGCAGTGCCGGGAAATCAGGGTTGGCTTGAGCGAGAGCATTTTTCGCGTCTTCGAAGCGTCCGGGTGGCGCGTAGCGGCCCGTGTATCCGTCGGCTCCCGAGAAGACGCGCATAGCCGTCATGGCCTCGAAGATGAATCCGTCGGGGATGCCGATCCGACGGTCTTGCATGGCCTTGGCCGCCGCGTTGGCGTCGAGCTCATGCGGGCCGACGTTGTCGTCGTCGGTAAAGAACACGAAGAAGCCGACGAAGCCGACCACGAGCGCCACGCCGACACAGCTCAGCACCACGGCGGCCGAGATCAGTGCGACCAGCCACCAGTTGGTCTTGCGCCTCACCCGTGAAGGCTAACCGGATTGGTACTGCTGAACCTGTGCCGCGTAGTCGTCGAGCAGGCGCAGGGTCTCGTCTTTGCCCACCGAGGGCAGGAACAGGCCGAGCTGTCCGAAACCGAGATCCTCGGCGGCGCGCCAGTAGTCGGGCTTGATCGGCGTACCGAACATCGCCAGCGGCACGTCATGGCCCGCACCGTCGCGCATCTGCCCGATCCGGTTGGCCAGCGCTTCGCGCGGCAGCGCGTTGGAGATCCAGCCGGCGCCGTGGCGGATCACGCGCTTGACGGTGGCGTCGGAGTTTCCGCCGACGTAGATCGGCGGGTGTGGCTTCTGGACCGGCTTGGGACGGCAGTACGACAGGTCGAAGTTGACGTACTTGCCGTGATACTCGGCGGGCTCGTCGGTCCACAGCGCCTTGATGGCCTCGATGCTCTCGTCGAGGCGGGCACCGCGGGTCTTCGGATCGGTGCCGTGGTCGCGCATCTCCTCGAGATTCCAGCCTGCGCCGACGCCGAAGACGAAGCGACCGTCGGAGATGAGGTCGATGCTCGCGGCTTCCTTGGCGGTGTGGATGGGATCGCGCTGGATGAGCAGGGCGACTCCGGTGAAGAGTTGGATCGTGGAGGTCACCGCCGCCGCGGCAGCGAGCGTGACGAACGGGTCGAGCGTGTTGTAGTAGTACGACGGCAGGTCGCCGCCGTTGGGATAGGCCGATTCCCGGCTCGCCGGGATGTGACTGTGCTCGGCGACGATGAGCGACGCGAAGCCCCGCTCTTCGATCGCGCGCGCCAGAGATACCGAGTCGATGCTGTCGTCGTCGACGAACGTCGCGATGCCGAACCTCATGGGCCCGACGCTACTCCGGACGCGCTCGCAACCCGTCGAAGACGACGTCGGTGACCCGCTCGGCCACATCGGCGTTGTAGCTCTGCATGGCCTGGCAACCGACGAGCAGCGCCTTGACTTCGGGAACGGTGACATCGCCGCGGACGGCCCCGGCGCGCTGGGCCGCGGCGAGCAGCTCACCCAGGGCGCCGAGGAACTCGCCCTCGGCTTCGGGCGCCACACCGTTGACATCGATACCCAGGCCGGCCAACGCGTCGACCAGGCCCTTGTCGGTCGCACCCCACTGCAGCACCATCGCGCGCAAGAACAGGAACAGCGCCTCCGCGGGGTCCGCATCGGCCAGCAGGGTGTGAGCCTTCTCGACGATGAGACGGATCCGTTCGGCGACCACCGCACGGAACAGGTCCTCCTTGGCCGGGAAGTGCCGGTAGACGGTCCCCGCACCGACCCCGGCCCGGCGAGCGATCTCGTCGATCGGCACCGACAGGCCCTCGGCTGCGAACGTCTCATACGCGACATCCAGCACGCGGGCACGGTTGCGGGCAGCATCCGCGCGCATCGTGAATCACCTCACCACTTACCTGCGTTGACAAAACGGGGCGCGCGTTCCGTATAGTTGAACGCAACCGGAGCACTCACTCCGTTTTACCCGACAAGGAGTCTCTCATGTCCCACTGGACCACCGCCAACATTCCCGACCAAACGGGCCGCACGGCCATCGTGACCGGCGCAAACACGGGCCTCGGGCTGGAAACCGCCAAGGCTCTCGCAGCCAAGGGCGCACACGTCGTGCTGGCCGTCCGCAATCTCGAAAAGGGCAAAGCCGCCGCGCGGGAGATCGAGCAGGCCACGCCAGGCGCCGGCGTCGCGCTACAGCAACTGGACTTGACCTCGCTGGAATCGATCCGCGCAGCCGCCGACGCGCTCAAGTCCAACCACTCGAGCATCGATCTGCTGATCAACAACGCCGGCGTCATGTTCACCCCGAAATCGACCACCCAGGACGGCTTCGAACTGCAGTTCGGCACCAACCACCTCGGGCATTTCGCGCTGACGGGCCTACTCCTGGACCGCCTGCTCGCCGTGCCGGGATCGCGCGTGGTGACGGTCAGCAGCATCGGGCACCGCTTCGCCCGCGGCATCCGGTTCGACGATCTGCAGTGGGACCTCGGCTACAGCCGCGTCGGCGCCTACGGCCAGGCCAAGCTGGCCAACCTGATGTTCACCTACGAATTGCAGCGCAGGCTCACCGGCACTCGCACGATCGCCGCCGCCGCACACCCCGGGGGATCGCGCACCGAGCTCACCCGCAACCTGCCGCCGCTGGTCGGCGCCGTGACCAAGCTGGCCGAACCGCTGTTCCAGAGCGCAGCGATGGGCGCCCTGCCGACGCTGCGCGCCGCCACGGATCCGGGTGTGCTGGGCGGGCAGTACTTCGGGCCGGACGGTTTGGGTGAGCAGCGGGGTTACCCGAAGGTCGTCGCCTCAAGCACGGCATCGCACGACACCGCCGCGCAGCGCCGGCTGTGGGCGGTGTCCGAGGAGCTGACCGGCGTGAGCTACCCGAGCCTGCAGGACGTCCCTACGGCGTGACGAACTGCCAGCCGGCGGCCTGCATCTGCGGGATCGCGTCGGCGATGCCTGCGTGGGTGCCCGAATTCGGGTGGTTCATGTGCGCGACCACGATGGACCCGGGCGCCGCCGACATCACGTTGGAACGCACCGCCGCCGCCGACGCCTTTGCGCCGCTGTCGCCGTTGACCGAGAAGCCGAGCGGTTGCTCGCCGAGTTGCTGGACGATGTCGACGGCCACGTCGTCGTAATATGCGGTGCCCGGCCGGAACCAGACAGGCGGCCTGCCGGTCAGCGCAGTGAGCCGCTCATGGTTGCGCCACACCTCGTCGACGACCTCGTCGACCGACCGTGTGCCCGCGACGCCGTAGGCGGACCGCCCGGTGACCGACAGCGGAAGATGGCGGGTGCCGTGATTGCCGATCTGGAACAACGGATTGCCCGCCAGTTGCGCGGCGCGGTCGGGGTTGCGGTCGATCCAGCGTGAGTTGAGCATCAGCACCGCGGGCACACCGTAGTTCTGCAGAGTGTTGAGCAACGCGTCGTCACAGGCTCCGTCGCAGGCGTCGAAGGTGAGTGCGATCTGTCGGCCGCTGGGGGCGAATGACGTCTGCACGCCCGGCAGCGCGGTACCCCACCGAGTCGGTGCCCGGCCGCGATTGGTGGCCGCGACGCTGCCCGGGTCTGGTGCCACCGGGTTGGCGAGGGCGCGCGGCACGCCAGCTGCTGCGGCCAATGAACCGACAGCTGTGGCGGCCAGAAAAGCCCGCCGGGTGATCACAACGCGGATGTTAGGCGCGCAGATTGAACCCCAAGTGTCCGCAAACTGTGGATTGGCTGCGGGGCGTCGAGCCTGCGCGCGGCTACTCTCGAAGGCGTGTCACTTGTCGTGCCGCCTTATCCCCCGGCCCGCTACACCAAGGACGAACCGGAGGTCAGCGCCTGGATCCGGCGCGCCGACGAACCGCCCGACTACGACTCCTTCGGCCTGGTCAAGTACCACTATCTGGCCAATCAGCAACAGACCAACGGCGATTACGGGCTGTACCGCGTGGACATCAGCCCCAACGGTGGCGGCCCCGGCCCGCATTTCCACCGCGCCATGTCCGAGTCCTTCTTCGTTCTGTCGGGCACCGTGCGGCTCTACGACGGCACCGAGTGGATGGACGGCAACACCGGCGATTTCCTCTATGTGCCACCGGGCGGGATCCACGGTTTCCGCAACGAGTCCGATGCGCCGACGTCGTTGCTGATGCTGTTTGCTCCCGGCGCGCCGCGCGAGGTGTACTTCGAGGGGTTCGCCCAGCTGGCGGACATGAGCGACGACGAACGCACCGAGTGGTTCATCAAGAACGACAACTTCTTCATCTGACGGCACATCCTGCGGATATGCGCTGACGTAAGGCACTGGCCTAGACTGCTTTCCGACTGAGAGGAGTCCTCGGGTGCGGGCTGATGCAGCGCCCAGCACCCAGGCATTGCGGGGCTGGCAGCGCAAGGCGCTGGTGAAGTACTTGACCGCCAAGCCACGGGATTACCTGGCGGTCGCCACCCCCGGCGCGGGTAAGACCACGTTTGCGCTGCGGATCGCGGCTGAGCTGCTGAACGACCGCACGGTCGACGCGGTCACCGTGGTGGTGCCCACCGAGCACCTCAAGATCCAGTGGGCGCAGTCGGCGGCGCGCAACGGCATCGCCCTGGACCCGAAGTTCAGCAACTCCAACTCGCAGACCTCGGCCGAGTACCACGGCGTCGTCGTCACCTACGCCCAGGTGGCCAGCCACCCCACCCGGCATCGCGTGCGCACCGAGAACCGGAAGACGCTGGTGATCTTCGACGAGATCCACCACGGCGGTGATGCGAAGAGCTGGGGCGACGCGATGCGTGAGGCCTTCGACGACGCGACGCGGCGCCTGGCTCTCACCGGTACCCCGTTCCGCAGCGACGACAGCCCGATCCCCTTCGTCAAGTACGAAGCGGACAGCGCCGGTTTCCAGCAATCCGTGGCCGACCATGTGTACGGCTACTCCGACGCGTTGGCCGACGGCGTGGTGCGGCCCGTGGTGTTCCTGGCGTACTCGGGTGAGGCCCGGTGGCGCGACAGTGCCGGCGAAGAGCACGCCGCACGTCTGGGTGAGCCGTTGACGGCCGAACAGACCGCGCGGGCCTGGCGCACAGCGTTGAACCCGGCCGGCGAGTGGATGCCCGCGGTGATCGCCGCGGCCGACAAGCGGTTGCAGCAGAAGCGTCAGCACGTGCCCGACGCCGGCGGCATGATCATCGCCACCAACCAGACCACCGCCCGCGCCTACGCCGATCTGCTGACCAAGATCACCGGTGAGGCACCCACCGTGGTGCTCTCCGACGATCCGGCCGCCTCGGATCGGATCAGCCAGTTCTCGGAAGGCACCAGCCGCTGGCTGGTCGCGGTGCGCATGGTGTCCGAAGGTGTCGACGTGCCACGGCTTTCCGTCGGTGTGTACGCCACGAGCGCGTCGACGCCGCTGTTCTTCGCGCAGGCCATCGGCCGGTTCGTGCGTTCCCGCCGGCCCGGTGAGACCGCCAGCATCTTCTTGCCGTCGGTGCCCAATCTGCTGATGCTCGCCAGCGAGATGGAAGCGCAGCGCAATCACGTGCTGGGCAAGCCGCACCGCGAATCCGACGGGCTCGACGACGAGGCCCTCGTGGCCGCGGAGAAGCGCAAGGACGAGAAGAGTGAGCTGGAGAACGGCTTCGAGTCCCTCGGCGCGGACGCTGAACTGGACCAGGTCATCTTCGACGGCTCGTCGTTCGGCACCGCGACCCCGGCGGGCAGTGACGAGGAGGCCGACTATCTCGGCATCCCGGGCCTACTCGACGCCGAGCAGATGCGAGACCTGTTGCGCCGCAGGCAAGATGAACAGCTCAACAAGCGCACGGCGGAGGCTGCGGTAGCGGGCGGCCCGCCGCCGTCGCGCACCACCCACGGCCAGATCAGGGAATTACGCCGTGAACTCAACGCTTTGGTGACCATCGCCCATCACCGGACCGGCAAGCCACACGGCTGGATCCACAACGAGTTGCGTCGCATCTGCGGCGGCCCGCCGGTGGCTGCGGCCACCACCGATCAGCTCAAGGCCCGTATCGAAGCGGTGCGCGACCTGAAGGCCTGACTGCAGCCGCGAACTCGACACAAATGCAGTGAATCCGCTCGGGCAACGACATTTTCGTCAAACTGGGCGCTGAGCGGATCAGAGGCCCAGCAGCTCCGGCAGATCGGCCACCGAGTCGATGACGTGATTGGGCTGCATCGCGAATTCGTCTGCGGCCCAACGGTCCAACGTGGCCTGCCGGAATTTCCCGGTGCGCACCAGCACGCCGGTCATGCCGACCACCTGGGCGGCCAGCACGTCGTTGTTGAGATCGTCGCCGACCATGTACATCTCGTCGGGATTCACCCCGAGGTGGTTGGCCGCGGCCAGGAAACCCTCGGGCGCGGGCTTTCCGACGGCGGTGGCCTTGCGACCCGAGGCTGCCTCCATGCCGAGGAGATACATGCCGGTGTCCACCCGCAGCCCGTCGGTCGTGGTCCACGCGGTGCTGCGATGCATGGCGACCACGGGGACGCCCTGGACCATCCAGTCGTAGACCCAGCTGAGCGTCAGATGGCTGAACTCCGGCCCGGCGCCGCCGAGCAACACCACGTCGGGCGTCTCGGGGGCCCGCGGCCCGGCGAAATCGGTGGAGTACACCAGGTCGATGCCACGCATGTCGTCGCCGATCTGCCCGCTGTTGACCAGGAAACATCGGGCGTCGGGATACTTGTTGCGCACGTAGTCCGCCGTCAGCGCCGCGGCGGTGATCACCTCGTCGGGCGTGACGTCCATGCCTGCGGCGGTCAGCAACTCGGCGATCTGCGCGCGGGTGCGGGTGGTGGTGCTGGTCAGATAGGACCGGGCGATCTCATGGTCCTCCAGCACCTGCAACGCTTCGGCCGCCCCGGCAATGGGCTGCCACGACGTGACGAGCACGCCGTCGATGTCGAAGAGCACACCACCGATTGCCATGCAGCGACAGTAAACGTCCCCCGGGTCAGCGCAAGTCAGGACGCGCCAGGCCCTGCGCCCAGGCACTGCCCGCCAGCCACGGGGTCGCTGACGCGGCGATGGACCAGGCCTGTTCGGCGGGGACGTCGACGACCCGGTAGTGCTTCCGACCGGCCGCGGTCGCCGCGATCAGTGTCGCCACTCCGGCCCGACGCTGCAGCATGGTCTGCCGCACGGTCCAGCCGATGATGCCTGCCGTATCCAGGCAGTCGCGACGGCGTTCCAGGCTGCCGGCCCGCGCCACCAGCCAGCCCTCGTCGACGCGATGCCCCAGCGACCGCGCCCTGTCGGCTGCCACGGCGATCGCCGCCGCAGTCACCACCGCCCACCCGATCCACGTCCAGACCGGCACCCCGGCGACGAGCAGCACCGGTGCTGCCAGCACGGGCAACGCCAAGGCCCGGGTCCAGCGGCGGCGCACAGCCGCAGGACCGTGGGAGCGCAGCGGCCCGGCCACCGCGTCAGGTTGCTCGATGAGGTCGGTCAGCACGTCGCGAGCCGTGTCGGCCGGGCAGGGCGGCAGCAGCAGCGACGCCTGACCTTCACCGCCGACACCGGTCATCACCGCGTCCAGCCGGGCCCCGCCGAACATCCGGACCAGCAACGGTTCGCGCAGCGTGCCGCCCCGCAGCCGGCGCATGTCGTAGGTGTGCTCGCGCACCCGCAGCAGCCCGTGCCGTAGATGCAGCACGTCCGCGTCGCGGCGCAGCACCAGATTCGCGTAGGCGATCAAGGACTGCAGCACCGAGAGCACCACCGACAGGGTCAGCAGCGTCACCACCACGACGGTGGCCGTGACGGCCACACCCGACCGCTGGGCAAGGTCAAGCCCGGACCGGGCCAACTTCGAATTGTCCAGTGCGACACCGGCTCCCGCTTGATACAGGACTCCGACGGCGGTGACGATCATGGCCAGCCCGGTCCAGCTCAACGGGCTGTAGCGCAGCCACGACGGCTGCCAGCGGGCCAGCTCCCGGCCGGGCGGGGCGTCGTCGGCCACGGGCACAGCGTCGGCGAGCAGGATCGCCCGCAGCCGCGGCACCTCGCCGGCTTGCACCGCGTCGAGGGCAAACTTGGTGTCGCCCTTGCCTTCCTGGCCGGTGCTGATCTGCAGCACGGTCAGGCCGAGCAACCGGTGCAGCAACCGCGCGTCGGTGGATACCGAGCGAATCCGGTTGCGCGGCACCGAAAGTGTCTTACGCTGCAACACACCGGTGCGCAGTTGCACCTCCCCCGGTTCGATCCGGTAGCTGGTGGTGAACCAGCGGGCCAGGCCGAACGCCACCATGAGCGTCACCGCGGCGACGGTCCAGAGCGGGTTCCCGGTCGCCGAGCCAAGCACCACAGACCCCACCAGCAGCGGAATCTGTTGCAGCACTTCATGAACCGGGTGGACCAGCAACATGCGCGGGCTGAGCCGGCGCCAGCCTGGGTCGGTCACGTCGCGTCCTGCTCGCCGATCGCTGCGATGTCGGTCAGCCGGGCGACGACGCGGTCGGCGACGTCGACGTCGAGCGCCACGATTCGCACCGCACCGGCCGACGACGCCGTCGTCACCGTCACGTTGGCCAAGCCGAACAGCCGGTCCAGCGGCCCGCGATGGGTGTCGACGGTCTGCACCCGCGAGATGGGGGCGATGCGGCGTTCCTGCACCAGCCAACCCGACCTGGTGTAGACCGCGGGGGTCGGGGAATCGGTCTGCACATCCCAGCGGTGCACCCGAAACCGCCACAGCGGCACCACCACCACGAACAACACGATCGCCGCCACGCTGGCGGCCGCCACCACGGCGTGCAGCCACAGCATCCGGCGATCCACCAGCAGCCAGATCAGTTGGGCCGGAACCAGCACGGCCCACGGGATGGCGGCACCCAGCGCCCACACCAGCGGCGCCTTGCGACTCGGCGGATAGGCCGGATCGACAAGTGTCATGGTTCGAGCATGCCCGATGCTCCGTAGAGTCGACGCATGAGCGCCAACGCGAAGTGGACCGAGGCCGACGTGCCGGACCAGACGGGCCGGGTCGCCATCGTCACCGGTTCCAACACCGGCCTGGGCTATGAGACCGCACGCGTGCTGGCCGCCAAGGGCGCGCACGTCGTCGTCGCAGTGCGCAACCTGGACAAGGGCCGCGAAGCCGTCGACCGCATCACCGCGGCGGCGCCGAAAGCCGACGTCAAACTTCAGGCGCTCGACGTGGGTTCGCTGGACTCGGTGCGCGCCGCCGCCGACGAACTGCGGGCCGCGTATCCCCGCATCGACCTGCTGATCAACAACGCAGGCGTAATGTACCCGCCGAAGCAGACCACGGTCGACGGCTTCGAGCTGCAGTTCGGCACGAACCATCTGGGCGCGTTCGCGCTCACGGGGCTGCTGCTCGACCACCTGCTGCCGGTCGCCGGCTCACGCGTCGTCGCGGTCGCCAGCGTCGCCCACCGCATCCAGGCCGCCATCCACTTCGACGACCTGCAGTGGGAACGCAGCTACAACCGGGTGGCCGCATACGGTCAGTCCAAGCTCGCCAACCTGCTGTTCACCTACGAACTGCAGCGCAGGCTGGCCGCCAAGAACGAGCCGACCATCGCCGTGGCGGCCCATCCGGGCCTGTCGAACACCGAACTGATGCGCCACATCCCCGGCACCGGACTGCCCGGCTACAACCAACTGGCGAGCCTGTTCACCAACAGTCCTGCGGTCGGCGCGCTCGCGACGCTGCGCGCGGCCACCGATCCGGACGTGCGCGGCGGGCAGTACTACGGCCCGTCCGGTTTCCGCGAGATGGTCGGCCATCCCAAGCTGGTCCAGTCGAGCAAGCAGTCACACGATGCGGAGCTGCAGCGCCGGTTGTGGACGGTGTCCGAGGAACTCACCGGCGTCAGTTATCCGGTGTAACCGCGACTCGCCGATCTCGTGTACCAGCTGTGGCCGATGTGATCGAATAGCACCAACTATTCCGCCGCTTCGCTAGCCCCAGATGACACAACCGATCTAAGGAGCGCTGAGCCGTTGACCCGCGATCCGGCGGGCCAGCCTCCGCGGCGGGCCCGGCAACGCAGAATTTTGAGCCGGATGGTGCGGGAGACCGAAGCACCGACGGACAGCTTCCCACTGCTACGACCGGACCGGAAAGCGCCGGACGACTTCTACGACGCACGGGTCGGCGCGGTGCTCGACCTCGCGGGCACCATCGGATCGCTCCTGATGGCATCGGGCACGCCGGCGATCGCCACTGGCCACCAGGTCATCAAGGTCGTGTCCGCGTACGGCATCGAGCACTGCGAAGTCGACGTCGTCAACACCGCGATCCACATCGCGGTGTACCGCGGGCCCACGCTGCCGCCTGCGAGCTCGATGCACATCGTTCACTCCAGGTCCATGGACTTCACTCGGCTGGCGGCCCTCGGCAGGCTGATCCGGCAGATCACCGCGCAGAAGCTGAGTCCGGCGGATGCGCACGCCGAGTTGGACGCCATCATCACGGCCCCGCATCCCTACAAGCGTTGGGTCGCGACTCTCGCCTGGGGCGCATTGGCGTTCGCGACCGCGGGCACCTTGGGCGGCAGCCTGCTGGTCTGTCTGGTCAGCGCCTTGAGCACCATGTTGATCGACCGCGTCAACCGTTACCTCAACAAGCAGGGGCTCCCGTTCTTCTTCCAGTACGCGATCGGCGGCGTGATCGCGACGGCGCCACCACTGGTGATCTTCTGGCTGTGCCTCAAGAAGGGCATACCGTTCGAGCCGCCGGTCGCCATCGCGGCCGGCCTGGTGGTGATCCTCGCCGGGCTGTCGCTGGTGGGTTCGGTCGGCGACGTCATCGCGGGCGCGCCCGTCACCGCCGCGGGACGCTTCTTCGAGCTGCTCATGCTGACCGCTGCGACGATCGCCGGGGTGGCGTTGGTGTTGCACCTCGCCAACCGGTTCGGCGCGCCTGCCATCGACATCGGCGCAACGGCACCGCCCGCGCTGGCCGAATGGCCGGTCCGGGTGGCGTTCGGCGCAGCGAGCGCGGCGGCGTTCGCCCTGGCCTGCTATGCCGAACGCACCGCAGCCATCGCGGCGGCCTTCGGTGGTGCGACTGCCATCGCGGGTTACCTGCTGGGGCTGAGCGTGGGACTGGGACCGGTGATGTCGTCGTTCATCGCGGCGGTTCCGGTCGGCCTGGTCGGACGGCTCATGGAGCGCCGCCACCTGGCCCCGCCGCTGCTCGTCTCGATAGCGGGTATCACCCCGCTGTTACCGGGCCTGTCGCTGCTGCACGGCATCTACGCGATTCTGAACGAACAGAGTTACGTGGGCTTCTCCTCGGTGCTGGGCGCGCTGGCCATCAGCACAGCGCTGGCGGCCGGCGTCTCGCTCGGTGAATGGAGCTCGTTTCGGGTGCGTACCCGACGGTTCCATCACCGCCAGGCTCGGGGCCGCACGTAACCGGTCGACGAAAAAGTATCGTGATAGCCGTGCGCACCGTTGAAGAGCATCAGAGCGTCGTCGCCGGGTTGTTCAAAACGCGTGCGCCACAACAATTGCCGCTGGCGCGCACGTTGGGTTTGGCACTCGCCGCCGACGTGGTCGCCCCGCTGTCGTTACCCGGCTTCGACAACTCGGCCATGGACGGCTACGCCGTCGTCGCCTCCGACCTCGCCGATGCCACCGACACGCACCCGGTGCGGCTTCCGGTCGCCGAGGACATCCCGGCAGGCCGCACCGACCCGCTGACACTCAAACCCGGTACCGCACATCGGATCATGACCGGCGCACCGCTGCCGACGGGCGCAACCGCCGTCGTCCCGGTGGAATCCACCGATGGCGCCACCGACACCGTGACCATCCGGGCGTCGGTGCGGCCCGGTCAGCACATCCGCACCGCGGGCGAAGACGTCACGGCGGGCACCACGGTGCTGCAGGCCGGCCAGTTGGTCACCCCGGCGGCGCTCGGTCTGGCTGCCGCGCTGGGCCTGCCCGATCTGCTGGTGGTCCCGCCGCAGCGGGTGCTGGTGATGTCGACGGGCACCGAGCTGGTGGCGCCAGGCATCCCGCTGCTGCCCGGCCAGATCTATGAGTCGAACGCGGTGATGCTGGCCGCGGCGGTCCGCGATGCCGGAGCCGAGGTGACCGTCGCGCCGATGTCGGCCGACGACGTCGACACCTTCCGCACCACCCTGGCCGCGCATGCCGCCGACGTCGACCTGATCGTCACCACGGGCGGGGTCAGCGCCGGCGCTTATGAGGTGGTCAAAGATGCACTGGCCGACCAGATCGAGTTCGTCAAGGTCGCCATGCAGCCGGGCATGCCGCAGGGCTCGGGCATGGTCGACGGCACTCCGATCGTCACCCTGCCGGGCAACCCCGTCAGCGCCCTGGTGTCCTTCGAGGTGTTCATCAGGGGCCCGCTGCGGGCCGCGATGGGCCATCCCCTGCCGGACCGGCCGCGCCGTGCCGCGTTTCTGACCGAGGATCTGACCTCGCCGCGCGGGAAACGACAGTTCCGCCGCGGGGTGCTGATCGGCGACACCGTGAGCAGCTACGGTCCCCCGGCGTCGCATCACCTGCGCTGGCTGGCCTCGGCGAACTGCCTGCTCGAGATCGATGAGGACGTCACCGAACTGGCCGCCGGTGCACCCGTTCCGGTCTGGGATCTCAGATAACCCGGCGCACGTAGAATCCTCCCGATGGCCAGACGCCCCGACCTCCAATCCGGTCCAGAACGCCTTGTGGCGCTGGTGCGATCCAGCGTTCCGCCCATGCATTCCGCGGGCCTGCCGTTCGTCGGCGCGAGCCTTGCTATCGCCGCCCTGGGACGCAATCACCGCTGGATACGGCGCACCGGACTGCTCGCGGCGGGTGCGAACGCCGCCTTCTTCCGGCATCCGCACCGGGTGCCCCCGACCCGCCCCGGTGTGGTGGTCTCACCCGCCGACGGCCTGGTGTGCCTGATCCAGGACTCCGTGCCGCCCGCCGAGCTGGGTTTGCCGGCCACCCCGTTGCCTCGGGTCAGCATCTTCCTGTCGGTGCTCGACGCCCACGTGCAGCGGGCCCCGATCGGCGGCGAGGTGGTGGCCGTGCAGCACCGGCCCGGCCGGTTCCACTCGGCGGAACTGGAAGCGGCCAGCGAAGACAACGAGCGCAACAGCGTGGTGATCCGCACGCCCGAAGGGGCCCAGGTGATCGCGGTGCAGATTGCCGGCCTGGTGGCGCGGCGGATCGTCTGTGACGCGCGGGTCGGCGACAAGCTGGCCATCGGCGAGACCTACGGTTTGATCCGGTTCGGCTCACGCCTGGACACCTACCTGCCTGTCGGATCCAAACTGCTCGTCAGCCGGGGTCAGCGGGCGCTGGCCGGAGAAACCGTGTTGGCGGAGCTGCCATGATCAAGGCCCGCATCAAACCGCCTGCGATGCCGGTCCGGATGCTGCCGAGCGCGTTGACGGTCGCCGCGATCTGCCTGGGCATGACCTCGGTGAAGATGGCCCTGGACGGTCTGCCGACCCAGGCCATGGCATTCCTGGCGGTCGCGGCGATCCTCGACGCCCTCGACGGCCGGGTGGCCCGCATGCTCAAGGCCACCTCCAAGATGGGCGAGGAGATCGACTCGCTGGCCGACGCGGTGAACTTCGGTGTGGCACCGGCGTTCATCGTGTACGCGACGCTGTTGTCCCACTCGCAGCTGGGTTGGATCGTCGTCCTGCTGTACGCGGTGTGCATCGTGCTACGGCTGGCGCGGTTCAATGCGCTGCTCGACGTGGATCAGCCCGCGTACGAGAAGGAGTACTTCGTCGGCATGCCCGCTCCTGCCGGCGCGATCGGCACGATCGTCCCGCTGGCGGCCAAGATGCAGTTCCCGGGGCCCTGGTGGGACAGTGTGGCTGCCGAATGGATGGTGATCGTCTGGATGATCGCTGTCTCGCTACTGGTGGTCAGCCGCATTCCCATGCGCAAGATCCACACCTTCACCGTGTCGCCGAACATGGTGGCGCCCCTGCTGGCGCTTGTGGCCATCGGCGTGGCGGCCTCGGTGTTCTACGGCTACATCGTGATCATGGTGATCGCCGTGGCCTACGTGATCCACATCCCGTTCGCGGTGCGCACCAAACACTGGGTGGCCGCCCATCCGGAATCGTGGGACGACAAGCCTCGGCAGCGTCGCGCCCAACGCCGGGCCATCCGTCGGGCCCAGCCGCACCGGCGCTCGATGGCGCGGCTGGGACTGCGGAAGCCCCCGCTGAGGTGACCACGGTCGACGTCGGTGATCATTCCGCGCCCAGCCACCTCCGGCTGACCGCCCGGCTGAACACCTCCGCGCTCGACGCGCGCCGCGGCGTGGTGCGGCTGCACCCCGAGGTCCTCGCCGCGCTCGGTCTGCGCGAGTGGGACGCGGTGTCGCTGACCGGTTCGCGGACCACCGCGGCGGTGGCAGGTATCACCCCGGCGGGAACGCCGACCGGCACCGCACTGCTCGACGACGTCACGCTCTCCAACGCCGGGCTGCGCGAGGACGCGACGGTGATCGTGGCACCGGTGACGGTGTACGGCGCCAGGTCGGTGACGGTCTCGGGATCCAAGCTGGCCACCCAGTCGATCTCGTCGGCCACTCTTCGGCTGGCGCTGCTGGGCAAGGTGATGACGGTCGGTGACACGGTGTCGCTGCTGCCGCGTGACCTCGGCCCTGGCACCTCGACCTCGGCGGCCACCAGTGCGCTGGCCTCCTCGGTGGGTATCACCTGGACCTCTGAACTGCTGACCGTGACGGGCGTGGACCCGGCAGGCCCGGTGAGCGTTCAACCGAATTCGGTGGTGTCGTGGGGTGAGGGCGTGGCCGTCGGGCCGGTTGCCGTCGCGGCCCCGGACTCGGCCGGTAGGCACACCATCAGCCCGGCCCGGGCCGACGCGTCGGTCAGCTTCGACGATCTCAAGGGCAAGCATCTGCAGGCGGCCAAGCTCGCCGAGTGGCTCAAGCTGTCCCTCGATGAGCCCAAACTGCTCGAAACCCTCGGCGCGACAGCCAACCTCGGGGTCCTGGTGTCCGGGCCTGCCGGTGTCGGCAAGGCCACCATGGTGCGGGTGGTGTGCGCACCGCGGCGGCTCGTCGAGCTGGACGGCCCCGAGGTCGGTGCGCTGCACCCGGAGGAGCGGCTGAAACGCGTGGCGGGCGCGGTGCAGGCCGTACGTGACGGTGGCGGGGTGCTGCTGATCACCGACGTCGACGCACTGCTCCCGGCGAGCACCGACCGGCCGGCCGATCCGGTGGCCACCCTGATCCTCGCGGAACTGCGCAGCGCCGTGGCCACCCGCGGGGTGGCGTTCATCGCGACCTCGGCTCGGCCCGAGTCCGTCGATCCCCGGCTGCGCGAACCCGATCTGTGCGACCGCGAGCTCGGGTTGAGCCTGCCGGACGCGGCGACCCGCAAGGCACTGCTGGAGGTGCTGCTGCGCGGGGTGCCGTCTATCGATCTGAATCTCGGCGACATCGCCGACCGCACACCGGGTTTCGTGATCGCCGACCTGGCCGCCGTGGTGCGCGAGGGCGCGCTGCGGGCCGCCGCGCGGGCCAGCTCCGACGGCGCCGAACCCGTTCTGCGACAAGAAGATCTGACCGGGGCGCTGACGGTGATCCGGCCGTTGTCGCGGTCGGCGGCAGAAGAAGTGTCGGTCGGCGCGGTCACCCTCGACGACGTCGGCGACATGGTCGAAACCAAACAGGCTCTGACCGAGGCCGTGCTGTGGCCGTTGCAGCACCCCGACACGTTCACCAGGCTGGGCGTGCAGCCGCCGCGCGGTGTGCTGTTGTACGGCCCGCCCGGATGCGGCAAGACCTTCTTGGTGCGGGCCCTGGCCAGCTCCGGGCGATTGTCGGTGCACGCGGTCAAAGGCGCTGAGCTGATGGACAAGTGGGTCGGCTCGTCGGAGAAGGCGGTCCGCGAGCTGTTCGCCCGGGCGCGCGATTCCGCGCCGTCGCTGGTGTTCCTCGACGAGATCGACGCGTTGGCACCCCGGCGTGGGCAGAGTGTCGACTCCGGGGTGACCGACCGGGTGGTGGCCGCGCTGCTGACCGAGCTCGACGGCATCGATCCGCTGCGCGACGTCGTCGTGCTCGGCGCCACCAACCGGCCCGACCTCATCGACCCGGCATTGCTGCGGCCCGGTCGCCTCGAGCGACTTGTGTTCGTCGAGCCGCCCGATGCCGATGCCCGTCACGAAATCCTGCGCACCGCAGGCAAATCCATACCACTGGCCGCCGATGTCGATCTGGGCGCACTGGCCTCGGAATTGGACGGCTACAGCGCCGCCGACTGTGTCGCGCTGCTGCGGGAGGCAGCGCTGAGCGCAATGCGTCGCTCGATCGACGCCGCCGACGTCACTGCGGCCGACGTCGCCAAGGCCCGCGAAACGGTCCGTCCCTCACTGGATCCCGGCCAGGTCGCGGCGCTGCGCGAGTTCGCCTCCGGACGCTAGCCCTCGGCCGCCAGCGCAGCCAACCGGTCGATGGAGCTCAGCAGCTTGTCGGCCGTGGTGGCCCGGGCGCGCACCAGTCGCTTCTCGTCGGTCAGCTGGGTCCAGTCGTAGGTGTGGGTCACCTCGGTGCGGCCATTGTCGAGCGGGGTGAGTTCCCAGCGCCACAGATGGCCGGGCGGCTCCTTGCCCACCTCCGACGGCCGCCACGCGATCCGCCGGCCTTCCTCGAATTCCACGATGTGGTTTTCGCGCACGGCGCCGACCGTGAGGGTCATGGTGAACACGTCTCCGACGGCGTGCACCCGCTGCCCTGCCTCTGCCTGTACGAGGTTGTCGTTGCCGTCCCAGCGGGGTTGTTGGGCGGGGTCGGCAATCAGCTCGAAGATGGTCGCCGCCGGGGCGGCCACCTCGCGGCTGGCGCTGACGATCTGAGGATTGGTTTCGGCCACGCCCCAATTCAACCTGACTCAGCGATACCAGTCAGGCAGCTCAGTAGGCCGCAGGTCGGTGGTGTCGCCCGGGCGGGTGAGCGTCAGCACCGCCCGCACGATCTGCGGGCGGGCCTGAAGCGCGTCGACGATGCCGCCGAGCCGAGCGGCGACATTGGATTCGGCTGCGTCGCCGACCAGGTCGACGGCGGCGACGAGATAGATGCGGTCGGCGCCGACCCACTCCATGTGCAGATAGCTGACCCGCTCGACGTCGGGGTGTTCGCGCAGTGCCAGCAGGGCGTTGTTGCGGGCCAGCGGCGTGACCGCCTCGCCGGTCAGGAAGTCCATGTTGCGTCCGATGAGGAACAGCGCGACGACGCCGAGCAGCAGGCCCACCAGGATGGAACCGATCGCGTCCCAGATCGCGTTACCGGTGAGCTGATGCGCCAGGATGCCGCAGGTCGCGATCACGATGCCGATCAGCGCCGAGAGGTCCTCGGCGAAGACCGCACGCAGCATCGGGTTGGACGTCACGCGCACGTAGCGCAGTGGATGGATCCTGCGCTGCACGGCACCCGAACGGGTCTGCGAAAAGGCCTGCAGGAACGAGGTTCCCTCCAGCACGAAGGACACCGCGAGCACCGCGTAGGCCCAGCCGTACGATGTCGCTTCGGCTTCTCCGCCCAGCGACTGGATTCCGTGCCAGATCGACACGACCGCGCCCACGGTGAACAACCCGAAGGCGGCGAACATCGACCAGATGTAGCCGGCCCGGCCATAGCCGAGGCGGTGCTCGGCATCGGCGGGCTTGTTGGACTTGCGGGTGCCGATGAGCAGGAACACCTCGTTGCCGGTGTCGGCCCAGGAGTGCGCGGACTCCGCGAGCATCGACGCGCTGCCCGTCACGATGGCGGCCAGTGTCTTGGCGACCGCGATCAGCGCGTTGGCGCCGAGCGCGACAACGACGGTCAGAAAACTCTCGTCGCCCGATCCGCTCATGGCACGACCCTAGCCGCAGCCAGGCGGGTGGCCCGGTTGCCCGCAACGCAGGCGAAACCCGCACGACACGGGAAAGCACCCGAGCCGTCGGATTCTTGAGCGATGTCGGCTTCGATCATCCACCGCGCGAAGCGGCGCGTGCACCCCGTCGACGAGATGCTGCCCGTCGGCAAGTTGGCCACCTACGGCTTCCAGCACGTTGTGGCGTTCTATGCCGGAGCGGTCCTGGTGCCGATCATCATCGCCGGCGCGATCGACCTGCCGCCGGACGATCTGGTCAAGCTGATCACGGCCGACCTGTTCACCTGCGGCATCGCCTCGATCATCCAGGCCGTCGGGTTCTGGAACATCGGAGTGCGCCTGCCGCTGCTGCAGGGTGTCACCTTCGCCGGAGTGTCACCGATCATCGCGATCGGCCTGGCCCATGGCAGCGGAGCGGCAAGCCTGCTCTACGTCTACGGCGCGGTGATCGTCGCCGGCGTGTTCACGTTCCTCATCGCTCCCGTCTTCATCAAGCTGCTGAAGTTCTTCCCGCCGGTGGTCACGGGAACGCTGATCACGATCATCGGTCTGTGTCTGGTTCCGGTGGGCGCTCACGACGCCGTCACCAACCCGCATACCGGAGCAGTCGACGCGAGCAACATCCGGTGGTTCCTCTACGCGCTGGGCACCATCGCGATCATCGTGGCGATCCAGCGGCTGTTCCGCGGGTTCCTGGCGACCATCGCGGTGTTGCTCGGCCTGGTGATCGGCTGCGTTGCGGCCTATCTGCTGGGTGACATGAACTTCGACAAGGTCGGTGCGGCATCGGCATTCGGATTCACCCCGCCGTTCCTGTTCGGCATCCCCAAATTCGACGTCGTGGCGTGCCTGACCATGATCATCGTGCTGATGATCACCGCGGTGGAGTCGACGGGTTCGACGATCGCCACCGGTGAGATCGTCGGCAAGCGGGTCAAACCCTCCGACATCGGCAATGTGCTGCGCGCCGACGGACTGGCCACGGCGATCGGTGGCGCGTTCAATTCGTTTCCGTACACCGCGTTCTCGGAGAACGTCGGCCTGGTACGGCTCACCGGAGTCAAGAGCCGATGGGTGGTGGCCGCCGCCGGGGTCATCATGATCGTGCTGGGGTTTCTGCCCAAGGTCGCCGCCGTCGTCTCGTCGATCCCCAATCCCGTCCTCGGCGGCGCCGCGCTGACGCTGTTCGCCACCGTCGCCGTCGTCGGTATCCAGACGTTGGGCAAGGTCGACTTCACCGACCATCGCAACCTGATCATCGTGACCACGAGCCTGGCGCTGGCGCTGTGGGTCACCGCGTATCCGGATGTGGCCAAGGCAATGCCAGCGGGAGTGGACCTGTTGTTCGGCAGCGGCATCAGCATCGGGGCCGTCGCCGCGATACTGCTCAATGTCGTCTTCTTCCACACCGGTTCGCGCGGCCCCCGGGTGGCCGGCGGCGGTTCGATCACCCTCGGCGAGGTCAACGCCATGACACCGGACCGCTTCACCGAAGTGTTCGGCCACGTCGTCCAGGATGTGCCGTGGGCGATCGAGCGGGCCATCGGACAGCGCCCGTTCACCGATACGGCGTCGCTGCGTGAGGCCTTTCAGGACGCGGTCCTCACAGGCCCCTCCGAGCAGCAACTCGAGTTGATCAGCGCCTTCCCGAATCTTGGCGCCGAGGACGACACCGGTCACGCACTGGCCGTGGACCACGTCGCGCTGAGCAATCTCAGCGAGGACGACCACAACGACGTCGTCGAACTGGCCACGGCCTATCGCGAGCATTTCAGATTCCCGCTGGTGATCTGTGCCCGCGAGACCGAGCGGTTCGACCGGGTGCTGCGCAACGGTTGGTCGCGGATGGACAATTCTCCGGCCGCCGAGAAGGCGTTCGCCCTCATCGAGATCGCCAAGATCGCCAATTACCGATTCGCCGATCTGGTGGCCGATGCCAACCCGATCGCCGCGGCGCGGTTCGGCCGGCTCAACGAGTTGACGTGAGGACCATCGGCCTCGACGGCTTCAACACGCTGACGGTCCGTCGGCGCATGCACTGGCCAATGCCATCGGCCGGGCCTGCGGTGTGCGCCTGCACCCGTGCCATGTTGACGCCGGCGCGAGTATGGCGTGCGGTCAGCAGATCTCGTCGGGCTGCGCGATCCTGATCCGGCCGCGGCGCGGATGCGCGGGCTGCGGCTCCTCGGCCCACTGCGCCCCGGTCGCCTCGAACAGCCTGCTGATCTCGTCGATGTGCATGTCGACCAGATCCCACACGTCGGGCACGAGTTCGCGGTCCACGACGAAGCCCAGGTCGAGGCGGTCCAGGTAGCTCACCACGGTGATGTTGAGGCCCTGTCCCTCGGTGACGATCGACACCGGGAACTGGTGCCGCAGTTGGGCACCGGCGAAGTACACCGGCTGACGAGGCCCGGGCACGTTGGAGATCACCAGGTTGAACGGCGTGGCCGCGATGCGGTGGGCCAACCCGAACCGCGACGCCAGTCGCATCGCGGATGTCGAGAGCACCGGTGCCGAGAACTGGGCCAGGTCGCCGAGCTGATCGGCGGGCATCAGATCCAGCAGCCGCTTCGCGTCGAGCATCGCCTCGCGGCAGCGGGCCACCCGCTCAAGCGGATCCTCGCAGTCCGTCGGCAATTCGGGGAAGATCGCGGACACCCGGTTGGTCCACGGATCCTCTTCGTCGCCGGTACGGATCGACACCGGCACCATTGCCCGCAGCGGACGGTCCGGCAGTGCGTCGTGGGCGAGCAGATACTGGCGCAATCCCCCGGCGCAGATCGCCATGACGATGTCGTTGACGGTGCCCCCGGTCGCGTTCTTGAGCCGCTTGATGTTCTCCAGCGAGGTGGTCCGCATCGCGAAGCGCCGATGTCCGGTGATGGGCTTGTTCCACGGGGTGGGCGGTGCCGCGGACGTGGGCAGCGGAATCTTCGGTCCGTCCTCTTTGCCCAGGCGCGCAAGGGCTTTGATGGCCGATCCCGTCTTGCTCGCCGCGCTGCTGATGCTGTCGATGCCTGCGGTGTCGGCGAGCTGGCGGACCAGGCGAGTCTGCACCCGTAGAGCCTTGACGGGGTGGCCTGCGAGGTTGACGGCCGTCTTGCGCAGCAGTTCGACGGTGCTCGGCAGCTCTTCGGGTTGCCAGGCCGGGCCCGGTCCGGGTGGCGTGGTGTCCGGTTCGGTGTCGGTGATGATGTTGAGCATCAGCTGTCCGGCGGCACCGTCGATGGTGGCGTGGTGGTATTTGGTGAGCATGGCCCATCGACCGCTGTGCAGCCCGTCGATGACGTAGACCTCCCACAGCGGCCGGCTGCGATCCATGGGGCGCCCGACGATGCGCGAGACCTGGTCAGCCAGTTGGTCAGCCATTCCTGGTCGAGCCAAATGGATTTCGCGGATGTGGAAGTCGAGGTCAAAGTTGGGATCGTCGACCCAGTACGGATGGTCGAGGCCGAGCGGCACCTCGACCAACCGTCGGCGCAGCGGTTCGAGCTCACCGATCAGCGACGCGTACTTGGCGTACACCGCGGCGTACGGGTCGAATTCCGCGTTGGGGCGTTCGAAGATCATCAGCCCGGTCACGTGCCCGAAGGTCGTCGGGGTCTCCAGGTAGAGGAATGTGGCGTCGAGGCCGCTGAGCTGCTTCACGGGTCCTTCTCTTCTCGTTCTTGTGGGCGGTGCGCTCAGCTGGTGAGCAGTCCGCCTTCGACAGGCAGGGTGATGCCGGTGATGTAACTGCTGGCGTCGCTGGCCAGGAAGACCAGTGCGGCGCTGAGTTCGTCTGCGCGGCCGAGCCTTCCGGCCAGCGTTCGGGGCAGCACCTTGTTCTCGAAGTAGCCGCTCTCGAACTGGTCGGTCATCTCGGATTCGAAGTAACCCGGGGCCAATGCGTTGACCCGGATGCCTTTTCGCCCGGTCCACTGCTGGGCGAGGTCGCGGGTCAGGCCGATGAGGCCGGCTTTCGACGAGGCGTACGCGGCCTGCGGCAGACCGGCGGTGGTCAGGCCGAGCACACTGCTGATGTTGATGATCGAACTGCCCGGCTTCATGTGGGCCGCGCAGGCCTGCGCCATCCAGTAGCAGCCGTTGAGATTCAGGTCGATGACGGAGCGGAACTCTTCGGGTGTCTCTCGCGTTGCGGGGACAGCTGTGCCGACGCCGGCGTTGTTGACCAGGATGTCGACGCGCCCGAACGTGTCGACGGCCGCTTGCACGAGGGCCCGGCAGTCGTCGGGATCGGTGACATCGGTCCGCACCGCGACGGCCTTGCGGCCGGTGGCTTCGACCAGTTCCCGGGTGCCGGCCAGCCGGTCCGCACGCCGAGCACCGAGCACCACGTCGGCGCCCGCCTGGCCCAGTGCCTGCGCGAATCCGACGCCGAGGCCGCTGGATGCTCCGGTCACGACCGCGACGCGGCCGTCGAGGCGAAAGAGATCGAGGATCGAGGACGAGTGGGTCACTCGTGCATCATATCTGGATATGTTGCATATCCGAGACGGATGGAGATACATATCACTTGTACGTCAATCGGTAGCATGATGCGCACGCATCGGCTTCACAACCACACTTGGAGGTGCGCCATCGCCGAGACACCGTTGGGACGCATGCTCGCGTCGACCGACCGCAAGCCAGATCCGCTGGACGCATTCCGCATTGCGCGCGGCTGGTTTCTGTCCGGCCGCCGCATCGAGATGGGGGAATTGGCAACCGAACTCGGCGTGAACCGAGCCACGCTGTTCCGGTGGGTGGGCGGTCGCGACGAGCTGCTGGCCGAAATCCTGTGGTCGCTGGCCGAGCCCACGCTGACGGCGGCCATCGACGCCTCCCCCGGGCATGGCGCCGAGCGCATCTCCCACGCCGTCGGCCGCTTCGCCACCCTGATCGACCAGGCCGGGTTCTTCCAGGAATTTCTGCGCCGGGAGCCCGAACGGGCGCTGCGCATCCTGACCACACGCGCGGGCACGGTGCAGTCCCGGCTGGTCGCGGCTATCGAACAGATGCTGAACGACGAGCTCAACCAGGGCCGCCTGGAACCCTCGCTACCGCCGCGAGATCTGGCCTACCTCGTCGTGCGCATCGTGGAATCGTTCTTGTACGCCGACATCATCACCGGCGAACCACTCGAGATCACCCAGGCCGAGCAGGCCATCGCCGCGCTGCTGGGCCACCGGGCCTGACCGCCGCCGCGATCAGCTGTGTGAGTCGCGGGCCTACCCGGGAGCGTTGGGCACCTGCGGTGACGTCACGGTGGTCGACGGCACGGTGACGGTGACCGTGCTGGTGCTCGGGCTGGTGGTGGTGGTCGACGGCGACGGGGTCGTCGTGGAGGTGGGCGTGACCGCCGGGGCGCCCGGCGCGATGACTGTCGTGGTCACCGTCGATGTCGATGTCGAGGGTGACGGTGTCGTCGTGGACGTGGCCGTGCCTGCCGCGATGACACCGCAGGCCACAGGTTTGCCGGACGGGGCCGCGGACGTCGCGCCGCTGCGGTTGGTCGGCCCGGCGTCGAGGACGAGCGACGTGCCTTGACCACTCTGCAGATCAGCGGCGGTGAAATCCGCCGAGGTGGTCACGAGCTTGGCCGCGCCGTCGGGGCGCACCTGAAGGTCGGCGAGGTCACCGCTGGCCGAATAGGTGTTGTGCCCGCTGACCTGCAGCGGACTACCCGGAGAAGAGAAGTCACACGTGCCGACCGCATGGATTTGCAGGCCGTGGAAGCCCGGGCTGAGAAGCCCGGTCCCCACCGACTGCACGGTGACCGTGGCGTAGCCGTCGGCGAATTCGATCGACGCGTTCGCCACGGTGGTCCCGTCGGCGGTCTTCAAGTCCGTCTTCAGTGCACCGCCGGCGGCACCGGTGCTTTGCGGGGTCCCCGACTCGCCACCCCCGGTGGACGACTGGTTCGAGCACGCACCTGCACCGATGACCGAGACGGCGACGACCGCAGCAACAGCTAAGGGCTTCATCATCTTCGCGGGATTCCCCATTGCCCGCGCGCTAAACGGCCCGCCGAGCGGTGGAACTAGAGGCGCTCGATGATGGTGACGTTGGCGGTGCCGCCGCCCTCACACATGGTCTGCAGGCCGTAGCGGCCGCCGGTGCGCTCAAGGGTGTTGAGCATGGTCGCGAAGAGCTTCGCACCGGTGGCGCCGAGCGGATGGCCCAGCGCGATGGCGCCGCCACTCGGATTCACCTTCTCCGGATCGGCCTTGGTCTCCTTGAGCCACGCCAGCACGACCGGCGCGAAGGCCTCGTTGATCTCGACGGTGTCGATGTCGTCGATCGACAGTCCCGTCTTCTCCAGCGCGTACTGGGTGGCGGGGATGGGGCCGGTCAGCATCATCACCGGATCGTCGCCACGAGCGCTGATGTGGTGGATGCGGGCCCGCGGCTTCAGGTTGTATCTGTTGACGGCCTCTTCGGACGCCAACAGCACGGCCGATGCGCCATCGGAGATCTGACTGGCCAGCGCGGCCGTCAGCCGGCCGCCCTCGACCAGCGGCTGCAGCGCGGCCATCTTCTCCAGCGTGGTCTCGCGCGGCCCCTCGTCGACGCCGAAGTCCCCGACCGGGACGATCTCGTTGTCGAAGTGGCCCGCCCGGATCGCGGCGAATGCGCGCTGATGGCTGTTGTAGGCGAACTGCTCCATCTCCTCACGGGAGATGTCCCATTTCTCGGCGATCATCTCCGACCCGCGGAACTGCGAGATCTCCTGGTCACCGTAGCGGTGCAGCCAGTTCTTGGATTCGTTTGTGGGCGAGGTGAATCCGAATTCCTTGCCGGCCACCATCGCCGAGGAGATCGGCACCCAGCTCATGTTCTGCATGCCGCCGGCCAGGATGACGTCGGCGGTGCCGGACATGATGGCCTGGGCGCCAAAGGAAATGGCCTGCTGCGACGACCCGCACTGCCGGTCCACCGTGACGCCGGGGACGGCCTCGGGGTACCCGGCAGCCAGCCAGGCCAGGCGGCCGATGTTGCCCGCCTGTCCCCCGATGGCGTCGACACAGCCGACGATGACGTCGTCGACAGCCCCGGGATCTACGTCGTTGCGGTCGAAGATGGCGCGAAAAGCATGCACTCCCAGATCAATTGGATGCACATCGGCCAGTGCCCCCTTCTTCTTGCCGATGGGGGTACGTACCGCGTCGACGACATAGGCCTCAGGCATTACTGGTCTCCTTTGACAGTGGTGCCGTCGGCGGTGATTCCGCCGAGGACAATGGCGAGGTATTGCCGGCCGACCTGCTCGGCCGAGAGTGGTCCGCCGGGTTGATACCAGCGGACGGAAACCCAGGTGGTGTCACGGATGAACCGGTACACGAGGTCGACATCGAGGTCGGGCCGGAACGATCCGTCGGCGATGCCCTGCTGCAGGATGTCCACCCACATCTTGCGCTGCTCTTTGTTGCGGGCCTCGACGAAGGCGAACTGCGGCTGCGCGGAGAGCCGCTTCGCCTCGTCCTGGTAGATCACCACCTGGGCATGCCGGTGCTCGATGGCCTCGAAGGACGCCATGAAAAGGCCTTTGAGCCGCTCCAACGGGGCGGCTTCCCGATCGACGATCTCCTGATAGCGCGCGAACAGCCAGTCCAGGAAGTCCCGCAGCACCTCTTCGACCATCTGTTCTTTGGACTTGAAGTGGTGGTACAGACTTCCCGAGAGGATTCCTGCGGAGTCGGCGATATCGCGGACCGTCGTTGCTTTCAGACCGCGTTCGGCGAACATCGTCGCAGCGAGTTCGAGGAGTTCGTCCCGCCTGCTTGCCGGCTGGCTCGACGTTTCCGGCGCCATGCCGACAGCATAGCAACCAAGCGCTTGCTAGGTCACGTCAGAGGGCGGTCTCCGGCATTTCATCAAGCCCCAGACCCCCGCGAGTGGCCAGTTACGGACGTCAAACGGGTTGTTGCGAAATTGAGCGGTTGATCGGGGGCTTCGGTATGTCTTACCGGGGGTCGGGGGTGGTGGCCGCGATG
>NZ_MVHF01000036.1 GCF_002086485.1 Mycobacterium aquaticum
CGGCCGCCCCGGGGGCCGCGGCGCGGCCCCCCCCCCCCCCCCCCCACCCCCCCCCCCCCCCCCCCCCCCCCCCGGGGGGGGGGCCCCCCCCCCCCCCCCGGGGGGGGGGCCCCCCCCCCCCCCCCCCCCCCCCCCCCACCGGTCGGTAGTGATGGAAGCGCCTGCGGCGCTGCTGAAATCGGCTACGCCTGCGGCGTGGGCCACGGCGTGGTTTGCCTTTCCGGCCTCCGATCGTAACCGGCGGTCCGGACGCACAAGGGCCGCTTCGGCCTTCGGCTCGGCACCGGTTTCCCCGGGGCTCGCTGCGCTCGCCGCGGAAACCGGCCCCGCTGGACCCTTGCTGCTTACCCGGCCCTCTGCCGGTTCTCGATCTCCTTGCCGGACAGGCAAACAGAACGGGCGGATCCGAGAGCGCCCCCCTTTACGAAAGGTTCCCCACCATGGCTCACCAACTCGACTCAACCCGTGGCCGCGTCAGCTTCGCCGACTCGCAGACTGACGCCTGGCATCAGCTCGGCCAGCAGGTCGGCCACCTCATGACCGCGCACGAGGTCCTGGAGGCCGCACACCTTGCCCGATGGAACGTCCGCAAACTTCCGTTGCAGGTCGCCCAGGATCCCATCGTCACCGCAGACGGTCACGTCATCACCCCGAGCCCGCTCGTGGTGCCCGATCACTACGCCACGGTGCGCGATAACCCATCATCCCCGGCCAGGTCGACGTGCTCGGCGTCGTCGGCAGCAAGTACCAGCCGCTGCAGAACGAGGCCTCTTGCGACTTCCTGACCGCCCTCATTGACGAGAGCGGAGCAGTGTTCGAAACCGCTGGTGCCCTCAATGGCGGCCGCCACACGTTTGTCACCCTGAAATTGCCCGAAACCATGGTGTTTGACGGCAAAGACGGCTCTGAAGACCGCACCGAGCTGTATATCGCCGCGCTCAACTCCCATGACGGCAGCGCAGCGTTCCGAGGCATCGTCACCCCTGTCCGGGTGGTGTGCGCCAACACGCAGACCGCCGCGATTCGGGAAGCCAAGGCCAGCTTCGCGATCCGCCACACCGGCAGCGCCCGCATCGCGATCCAGCAAGCCCGCGAGGCCCTCAAACTCGCGTGGCGCTACCTCGATGTCTTCCAGGCCGCGGCCGCTGCGCTCTATGCCCAACCGATGGACACCGACGAAGTACGCGCGTTCGCCGATCGGCTGGTCGACGTCGACGGCGCAACCAGCTTGTCCGCCAAGAAGTCTCGCCGGGAACAAGCCAGCGGCATCGTCAAGCTATGGGTGTCCTCCCCCACTGTCGCACCGATCGCAGGAACGCGGTGGGGCGCCTACAACGCGGTTACCGAGTTCGTCGACCACCACGCGAAGGTGCGTGGCCGTGGCAACCCAGAAGCGGTCCGGGCGCTACGCGCGGTGACCACAGGTAGCAGCGCCCAGACGCTCAAGTCGAACGCGTTCCGGATGCTGCAAACCCTCTGACCCCAGGGGTGAGCCGGGCCCGCCGCGTAATCAGCCGGCGGGCCCGCGCTTTATCCGGCACCGACCGAGCGGAAACGCCTTCGGCGCTGCAACCACCTCTTTTCGCCCCAGAATCATCACCGAAAAGACGAAAACCTCACTAATTCCACAACATGCGATCACAAACACAGCTCCCCGTTTCTGCCGTCCGAATTATGCGCTGGTTTCGGCGACTACATGCAAGGCTATCGGCTCCGCATCCGCTGCGGCCTGCGGCGCGAAAACTTTTCCGAGACGCTCGCTGCGCTCACTGAAAACTTTCCGCCCGAAACCGTGCATTACGCGCCACCACTAGCGGTAACAAGCCTGCCAGAAACGGAAAAAGAACGGCAGCAGACACCCATGACAGCGATGATTGATGCGTCGTCGCGCACGCCTACTTTCCGGCCGATAAACGATAGAAAACCGCAACAAAGTTCTTTTGTTTGAGTGTGGCATAACCAAATAAGTGCCAGTAGAATAACTGAATATAAACCCCGCACAACCAATTCCACGGAGGCTAGAAATGTCTCACATCACCGTCTACACCAAACCGGCATGCGTCCAATGCAACGCCACCTACAAAGCCCTGGACAAGCAGGGTCTCAATTACCGGATCATCGACATCACGCTCGACAGCGAAGCCCGCGACTACGTCATGGCCCTGGGCTACCTCCAGGCCCCCGTCGTCGTGGCCGGCGACGAGCACTGGTCAGGATTCCGCCCCGATCGCATCAAGGCACTCGCCAACCGAGCGATATCCCCATCAGATGCAACGGTGGCCACCGTCGCCTGACAGCCACCACAGGCAGATGAATCCCGCGAAAGGACCGTAACGACATGACAATTCACCCGCTACCCACCTCCACCGACTTCGACGAGCACGCCGAACAAGTCGGCCTGACCCGCGGCCAGCTGCTCACCGAGATCGCCAACGGCGTCTCCGCATTCCAGCGCGCCTACGACCAACTGACCCTGCTGCGAGGCTCGGTCGAAGACCCCGAATTCGTCGACGGCCGCGACGGCCGCGACGTCGCCCGCTTCCTCGATGACAGCATCCGGATCGGCCGCGCCGCCTACGCCGTCGTGCACACCATCATCGACAAGGAGATTCCGCGATGAGCCCCGCCGCCGTGCAGACCCTCGAACCGGTCGCCGGCGATGACTCCTGGCTGCGCATGACCGGAACCGACCTCGAGAAGCACGTCGCTGACGACTGGCGCGCCGAGGCCTTCGTGATGCCCACCGAATCCCAGCACCAACTGATCGGCGCACTGCTGTGGCTGCCGGCCACCCGCGCCCGCGCCATCCTCGAGTTGGTCCCCGACACCGCGTTCTGGCGGCCCCGCGCCCGGTGGGCCTGCCAGCTCATCCGCACGCTCGCCGAAGCCGGACACGATCCCCACCCCGTTGCGGTGTTCGAGCTCGCCCAAACCCAACCCAGCACATTCGCCCTACGGCCGGACCATCCGCCCACCGCCCACCAGATCAAAGGGCTGGCGATCTACCTTTTCGACGCCTACCAGGACGCCATCGCCCCCCATGACAATGCCGGCCGATACGCCGCGACGTCCTCGACGATGCCTACCGAAAAGCCTTCCGCGAGCACGCCGTCCGCATGCAAGAGCTCGCCGAATGCGACGTCGAACGCGAGCTGCTCACCCAGCTGTTCACCGACACCCGCGACGACCTAGCCGACCTGCGGCGCCGAGCCGAAGCCGCCGCGCAACCCGGATGGGACACCCCATGACCACAATCCCGATCGACACCGCCATCGTGCGCCGCACGGCAGCCGCCGTCGCCGTCGCCCACCGTGACCGCCAAGCCGCCACCATCGCCGGTACCTGGATCGAAACCCTCGGCGTGCGGGCACAAAGGCATGCCGAACGTCACCTGTGCCGCCGTCGGCGCCCGACCGGCCGCCGTCCGGCATGAACACCGCGCGCCTGGCGGCCCGCGCAATCGCCACCACCGCCAGCATGGTCATCGCCGCGTCCACAGCACCAGCCGCGGCCGCGGTGCAGCTCGTCGAACCCGGTGACCGCATCGAAACCGCCACCAATGCATGCACACTCGGATGGGTTTACATCGGCGCCGACAAACACACCTATGCCGTCACTGCCGGTCACTGCGCAACAACCCCCGGCGAAACCGTCACCGACAAACACAGCGGCGCCATCGGCACATTCCTGCAAACGCGCGTCGACCCGCCCGGCATCGGCGGAGCCGACTACGCCCTCATCGACTTCGGCGTGCGCACCCTGCCCGTACCCTTCGTCGCCAACCAACCCGTCACCGCCAACAACCACACCGAACCCCGTCCCGGTCAGAAAGTGTGCCGCGACGGCATCTCGACAGGAACCGTGTGCGGTGAAGTCACCCGCAGCTACGGCCAACACCAATACATCACCGTCGGCATGACCCCGACCATCGGCGGCGACTCCGGCGGCCCGGTATGGACCACCGACACCGACGGCGGCGACATTCGCGTCATCGGCATCTGGCTCGGCGGCCGCACCACCATCGCCGGTGGAAACTTCGGCCGCTTCGCCGGCCTCAGCGACGCCCTCGCCGTCATCGGCACACCACCCATCACCGCCCAGTAAGGCCGCACTCTCTACCCGCACCAAAGTCGCCGACTCCCAACGGAATAGGAGTTCGAGCACCCGAGTCTTGCAATCAGGCCTGCCCTGTGGGGTGGGTCGGGTTTTTCATGTTCCGGCTCTGGGGTGGTGGTTGGCGGCGCACTAGGTGCGGCCGCTGGTGGCCACCTGCGGTGGCCATGGGGTTGGGTGCCTGCTCACTTTTTCTTTTGCCTGTCAGCGTGGCCCAGTCTGACCGGCCGGGGCCCGTCACGGTCAACCCACGCGCGCGGTGATGTTCGCCGGCCGGGTGACCCTTTCGGCCCTACGGGAGTGAAGCGCCAGGGCGCTGCGCGCCGGCGTTTCACCCGGGCCGAAAGCCCGGCTCGCATCATCGCGCGCTCTGCCGGGGTTGACCGTGCCACCCTGCCGGTCCCCCTGACCCACACGCCAACCGGCGCAACCACTCCCGACCCGAACGGAGAAAAACCATGTCGAAAACCGACGTCACCGCAGCAGAGCTGGGCCAACCCACCGCCATCATCACCAACACCTACATCCGGCTGCGCAGCACCCAACGAGCCGACCTCACCGTCTATCACGCCCGCACCCGCAACGTCCGCGTCACCCTCGCCTGGGGCGGCATCTTGATGACCTTCCTCAACGCCCAAGCCGCTCAAGGTGTCCGAGAAGCACTCTCAGCCGCCCGGCCCACCATGGTCAACCTGCCCACCGATATCGGCGCCGCCCGACCCACCGACGAAGACGCCTACGACCGGCCCACCGTCGCCATCGACTGGACTCAGCGCCCCACCTACGCCGTCATGCCCCGCGAAACCCAGACGCCGCACCACCAGCGCATCGTCCGGTGGACGGACGTCTATCTCGGCTCGCTGACCTTCCAGGTCCTCGATCGCGCCGCATTCCACTCGACCATGGAGATCCTCGAACTGGCCCATCACACCGCGATCGCGGTATGCCTCGACGGCGAGCATCACCGGGCCGACCCCACCACGGCCGGATACCGAGCCCTCAACGCCGACAAGCACACTGAGACAGATCCGGACTAGTTATCCACAACACGCCTCGGGGCCCGCAGTTATCCACAGACGGAGCTGCGGCCCTCGACGGCGCCGCGCAAAGGCGCAACGATGAGCCCATGACCACCTGGACCCTCACCACGAGCAGTCCCGACGCAGAGCGCGTCACCATGGGCTCAGCCCGCGATCCGCGGCGAGCTCGCCGCGACCTTGTCGCGGCCGCCCGCACGCAAATGCAGCACGCCCCGGCCGCCGGCACACCCCGCTACGTCCTACACCAAGACGGCGTCATAGTGGCCATCATCCAGACCGGACTCACCGAAGCCGGCACACCCGACCACGCCGGCGCCGCCGGCATGCTCGATCGCCTCGACCATTCACGAAAACCGTTCGAGGACTGAGCAACTTACCCTCACCCGGGGCCGCGTCCAGAGGGTTGATCCGGGGCTGCCGCCCCGATCGTTGAGGTGGGATACATGAGCGGCAGCCACATATCACAGTAGCCACGCCGTCGGCCAAGCTCATCGAGCTCGCAGCTCAACCCGCCGTGGACGCCTCAGCGAGCCGTTGCGCGCCGTCGACCATCATGGTGCCGAGATCGCTGGCCAGCCGTGAGCCGATGTTGGCCAGAACCAAGGCCCCGACCATCCGGCCAACGGCCGTCATGTCCTCGTTGGGCCGCGGATGCGGCTGCGGACCCGGATGCAGATGCGGAAATGGCCAGTGGCGCGGCCACGGCGTACCGCACCACTCATCGACGAGCTCGCTGATGATCCGGACGCCGTCGCGGCCCTGGATCTGCGATTCGATGGCCAGTTGCGCGTATCGGTGTGCCATCACCGCCGCAGCCACCTGAAACTGGTCAGCCTCCACCGGGGGAAGAGGCTGCGGGTGCAACTCAACTTCGTTGCTGCCGTTGATCACTCGCCACGCACCCACCGAGACTTGACTGATCAGTGGCAGAACAGATTTGGCGGTTTCCCGATCGATCGACGTAGTCACGACATCCCCTCAAATAGAACATCATTGGACCTCGCCAGTATCAAACTGAGCATCTCCACGGTGCACGTGTAATGCACTACCCCACATCGTCGTAGCAGCACCAAATCGTCGTGACACACATTGGCCCAGGCTGGGTCTATCGACGCCTGGCACCCTGCGGGCCGCCCGGCGACCAGCCCACCTGCCGGCGGGCTTGGGGTTGGAAGCCCACTCACCTTTTATGCCTGTCAGCAGGTGCCCCAGCGTAATCGTCGGGACCCACCGCGGCTCAACCCACGCCCGGTACCGGGCTGCGCAGGCCGAGTGACTCTTTCGGCCCAACGCTGGTGAAGCACCAAGGCGCTGCGCGCCAGGCACTTCACCTGGGCCGAAAGCCCTGCTGCGCCCGGCCCGGACTCTTCGGGGTTGACCCCCCGGCACCCACCGATTCGCCTGCACCTGTGCCAACCGGCACACACCGATCACCAGAACAGAACGGACAACAACATGACCACCACGTGGGACCGTATCGACCACGACCCCATCAGCATTGCCAGCGGAGCTGCCGAGCAGCGCCCGACGATCCGGATGCTCCACATGAGCATGAGCGGCGGCGGTGTCACCGACTGGTCCACCGACCGCACCTTCCACACCGTCGCGGAGGCCAACAAGGCCATCACCGCCCTGGCCATGGACAACGACCACGCGGTCTTCGGTGTCATCCTCGAGCCTGACCCGTCCAGCCTCGTCGACGACGCCCTGCACGTCATCATCCACTGGGGCTTGGTTTCCGACCGCTACCACCTCGACACCATCGACAACGCGGCCCCCAGGGAGCTGAGCATGAAAATCCTCACCGCCCACACGATCTCCGGCGCGGTCGGCGCCGAATACCCCGACTTCGAGAAAGGAACCGCGGTGCGGGTGCTGCCCGCCATCGTCTCCAACCAGATGCCGGTCGAGCACCGCATCGTCGATGACGCATGGAGCTTCTCCGGGCCCACCCGCCATCCCGAGTACGCCACCATCCATCACGACCACGACCGCGTCACCATCGCGATACACCGCCACCGCCTGCAACCGCGGCCAAGCTAACCCTGCGGTATCGGGCCCGGCCAATCCCTCCCCGTGAGGTGGTTGGCCGGGCCCCCTTTTTTTCTTCCGGCCGCGATCCTGTACCGGCGCCCGGGGAGCGTGAATAGCCCACCGCTGGTGGGCTTTTGGGTTGGCAGCCCACTCACCTTATGTGCTGTCAGCGAGGGGTCGCAGCCTACAAGGCCGGGGGCCCGACCGGTCAACCCACGCCCGGTGCTGGTGCCGGCGGCGGAGGACATTTGCGGCCCAACCCTTGCTCGCTGTCGCTCGCGGGCCGCAAATCCGCCGGCACTCATCGCCGGACTCTTCGGGGTTGACCGCCCACCCTCAGCCTTGCCGCCGCTCCCCAGCGCTGACCAGCAGCGCACCGACCGAAAGGATTCTCAATGAGCGTGTCAAGCCGCCGCTGTGGTGATTTGGCTCGTGGGTTCCCAGGCTCGGTTGTCACGGATCAATGCGTAGAGGACGTTGACGAGTCGGCGGGCCAGACAGATGGTGGCCGGTATGGGTCGCTTACCTTGGTCCCGTTTGCGTTGGTAGTAGGCCTTCGACGTGGGATCGCAGCGGATCGCAGTCAGGGCGGACATGTACATCACTCGGCGCAGCCGGCGGCTGTAGCGCTTGGGTGTGTGCAGCCGGCCGGTGCGTTTGCCGGAGTCTTTGGATACCGGGGCCAGCCCGGCCCACGCGGCCAGGTGATCGGGCGATTCGAGCAGGGCGGGATCGCCGATGACGGCAAGGAATTCAGCGCCGAGTCGGAACCCGATGCCAGGCAGGCTGGTGATCACTTCCGCGAGCGGATGGCGGCGAAATCGTTCCTCGATGTCCGCATCAGTGGTCTTGATACGGTCGTCAAGGTTCATCACCTCCTGGGCCAACTCGGCGACCAATGCTGCGCCAACATCTTCACCGGGCAGTCCGACGGTCTGGGCCTTGGCGGCTGTTACCGCCGCCGCCGCGATCGTGGCGGCGTTACGCACCCCGGCGGTGGTAAGCGCTTTGGTCAGTCGCGAAACACCGGTTCGGCGAATAGCTTTCGGTCGTTGGTAGTGTGCCAGCAGCACCGCCCAGCCCCGGTCCTGGGTCAGCTCAGCGACACGTTCCAGCGCCGGGCACACCGCCAGCAGCTGCTGGCGCAGGCGGTTGATGGTCCGGGTGCGGTCGGCAATCAAGTCCGCACGGTGGGCGGTGAGCATGCGCAGTTCGGTGATCAGGTCATCCCCGGGACGCAGGACCGGAAGGTCTTCACCGCGCATCCGAGATTGATCGGCGATCACCCGGGCGTCTTTGGCATCGGTCTTGGATTCGCCACCACGGTAGGTCGAGGAGGCCTGCCAGACTTGCCGGCCGGCCAGGTAGCGCACCGTTTTGCCGGCATCGGCGAGCACCGTGAGCACCAGGGTGGCGTAGACGTTGCTCAGGTCCACCGTCCAGAACACCTCATCGGCAAGCCCATCAATTTTGGTGGCAAGGTCGCGGATCGTGTGTTCGTCGTTGATGAACTTGCGCGACAACACCATGTTGCCGTTGACATCCACGACGCACACCCAGTGATGTTCTTTGCCTACGTCGACCCCAGCCCATACCTGGTTTACCGTCATAGAGCCTCTTTTCGCTTGTCTGCCAACAGGATCCCCATGGAAAACCTCGCCGGCATTTCCTTAAACAAGCGATCACATCGCAGATCTCAATCAGCGGCCCGAGGAAGTCCAGGCAGGCCGGGCGGCCAATCCTTTCAAGCCGCACCACCAGGCCGGCAAAAAACCATTAAGCCTCACCCGACCCACCCGGGTCGCAGCACACCGTAACCGCATCAACAGCACGAAGAAACTGCAACTACAAACAAACTTAAGGAACACACCGTGACCACCAGCGACTACACCGAAGCCGACTTCTACAGCGACCACGCGATCGAAATCGACGAGCGCCGCGTCAAACTCATCGCCGAACTCAACACCGCCCTGGGCGCCCTTCAGAAAGCCAGCACGGTCCTCACCGAGCTGTGCAGTAACCAGGTCTACGACCTGGAATTCGCCGAAGGAACCGCTGGCGACGACGTCTCCGCGTTCATCGCAGACAGCCTGCGCTACACCCGCGCCGCCTACACCGTCACCCACGACATCACCGAACGCCGCTAACCCGCGTCCTTGCCCGGCCAGCCCCTTCCCAGCTGGCCGGGCACCCACAGCCGAAGGAACATCACCATGACCCTCAGCACCCACCCTCACCCCGACGACTTCTGGGAACCCCGCGACAAGCACTCCGGCCCCGTCGACTGCATCAAACCCAAGGCCAAAGTCCAGATCCGCGACGGCGTCAAGTGGATCACCTACACCGACGAAATCCGCCGCTCTCGCAAGCGAATCCCTGTCATCGTCGAGATGCCCGAGAACGCACCCACCAAGTCCTGCCACGAAGGCCGCCACCACCAGTGCGATCACCGCCGCGGCGCCCGCCAGGAAGGCGGCGTCTGGTTGAAGGTCACCAAGCCCGCGTTCCGATGGCTTACCTCCCGGGGGTAAACACGTTCGCGACGTTCGCGGTGAGCCTTCGCCGGAGTGTGGCGAACGCGTGGTAAACCTTCGTTCGCGACGTTGTGCGATTTCTGGGGAGTGTCACCGTGGCCAATCGGTTTACAGTCCGCAAAGTGCGCCACGGCGAGGGGATGTCTTCACATTGGATCTTCACGCCCGATTCAGAGGTCGATCAGGTCTCAATGAAGGTGCTGTGCCGATATCGTGCGTCGTCTCAACAGACCTACGCCTACAGCCTGGTTGATCACCTCAACTGGGCATATTTCAACCGGCTCTCGCCCCAGACACTGACATTGGCTGACCTGCAGCGCTATATGCACAGCATTACCGGTGAGGCTGCCACAGTCCACGGCGTCGCCTGGAGGGATCCGAATCGCCGCCCTCTCAGTGCCGCGGCGGCAAGCAACGTCGCCACGATCATCAAAGCGTATTACTTGAGTCCCGGGATGTGCGGACAGGTGAATCCAGAGCTGGTCGCCGGTCTGACCGCTGGCGCAGTTGAGCGGCGTCGTGGCGGGCGGGCTCGCGGCAATGTCGAGGTAAATCCTTTGTCCCCGAGGCGGACTCCTCGTCGCCCTCGGTACCTTCCCGATGAAGCTGTGGAAGCACTTTTTGAGCCTGGAATTCTGACCACTGCCCGCGACGTGATGATTGTTACCTGGCTCCACGATGGAGGCCTACGCGTCGGCGGTTTGTGCGGCCTGCGGTTCAGCGACCTACACCTCATTGAGCACCACCCGTGCGGCCAACGTGCCGACCCGCACATCCACATCATCGGCCGCGACGACAATCCCAACGGAGCGCGAGCGAAATCGTACGGACCAGCAATCGATAACTATTCGAGCAGAGAGGGTTACACGATCGATGGGGTCATTCGCGCAGTGAGCGCGGGCATGATCAGCACCTTCTATGGCTATCTGCTCGATGAGTACTACCCTGCACAACACCTCGTCGAGCATGAGCAAGTCCTTAATCACACTCGCGGTGCGACGCCGGGCGCTGCGCTCACCACCGCTGCGGTGCGAAAAATGTTGGACCGAGCGTCCCGCCGGGCTGGACTAAGCACGCGCATCACCCCGCACGCCTTTCGACACAAAGCTGCAGCGGCGTTCTACGCAGCGACGGACTTCAATGCCGAGATGGTGGCGCAGGAGTTCGGATGGGCAAACCCCGAAATCGTCACCGACCTCTACGGTCGTTCCGCCAATCGCCACGCGATGGCCTTCCTGAAACAGGCATGGGACGCAACCGCTCGACCCCGCACCGACTCATACCTGAACACCACCGAGCACACCGGCCAGGGCCAGCGATGACGACCACTGGCGCCCACAGCGCTGTTGCCCCCCGCCTGACCACCGTTGATGATTACCTGGGACTCTCAGCTGAAGAACGCTACTCAATAGCAAGCCAGCACTTTCCGCAGTGGCTTCTCTCGGAGCCGATCCAGTTCCCGCCTCAGCACCCGACTTTCGGTTGGGCGTGCATGGTCGAATCGTGCCAAGGCGTACCCTCGCCCACCGCGGCCAATGGTCTGTGCTACAGCCACGGGCGGAAGTTCGCCCAGCTCGGACGTGGAGCCGATATCGAAGAGTTCCTACGCTCAGCCAGCCCAGTTTCCGCTCGAAGCTTCGAACGTGCCCTCAACCGCCACGCAAACTGTCTAGTCTGCGCTGAGAACCGTGAGGCACAACAAAACGGTTACTGCACAGCGCATATGAAGCGGCTCTCTACAGCACGAGCACGCATCGACTGGATGAGCGAGGAGCACTGGCGGCAAGCCCAGACAGCCTTTCCGCCGATTCCACCGTGCAGCATCCACGGATGCGTCCACGACGGCGCGCTACACATCAACGTCGAATCTGAACGCCACCGCATATGCCGACATCATCGCCAAAGTTGGCGGTACCAAACGAAATCAAGAGGAGGCCAGTGCAGCAGACCAACCTGGGAACACTGGTATTCCAAGACCTGCCAGGGCCCCTCCGTCTCGCGGCTTGACCAACAGGGACGGCTGCACCTAGCCAAATTGCCCACCGTTCTGCAACAGGAGATCCGCTACGGCCTCCATCGACACGCCAAGACCCCTCGCCGATCACACCGGCGACCAGTCAACATTCAGAGGGTCGTCGATGATCTTGCTGCCGCCAGCGTTCAATCACTGACGGATGACACCATTTCTGACATCGCGGAAAAGTACCCGAGTGGGTCGATGGAGCGTCGCATACTGCTCGACCTGCCAACCGCTGCCCGCAGCCTCGTCATCACAGCCGACATGTCCAAAGAAGCCGGTTGGTTTGACCCTGTCATCGTCGGAGGGGCACCGTTCGCCGGCGCAGACGTTTCGAACCGGCGCAAACCGTGGGACTTGACCGGAGTATCCCAACGCTGGCTTCGAGACCTAGTGTGGGAGCACCTTCGCGACGAGTCTCTCAAGCCCAAAGGAAAACGAGCAGTTAAGGGGACGATCTACCGGCGCGTGGCGGCGATGTTCCTGGTTTCCTACGCGCTCAGGCAGATTCGAAGCGACCACGGCAACGATCCCCCAGCGCTATCCGAGAAGGACGCACTACGCCTGAAAGAGCTCTGGGATCTCTGGTTTCGCGAACAAACGGTCCTTCCTGCCTATATGGACCGGCCAAGCCGCCAACCAATGGTCTTCAATGAACGTTCTCGCCACACCTACATGTCCAGTTGCCGCATCGTTTTGCGGAACGCCCGAGAACGCCGCCGGACTCCGGCAAGCCTGGACATGTTCATCCTGAATCTGCCTGAGTATCCGCGCGCTCCCAGTAGCCCGCGACCACGTCCACTCACATACGGCGATTTCAAACTCCTGATCGACCAGGACAATATCGAACTCCTAGAGGGCGCAGACCGCGACGACGTCGGTTTCGCCGACATCTGGCTGACCCAGGCCTTTCAGGGAGGACGGATCAGCGAAACGATCCAACTACGCCTGGGCTGCGTGGGCCTCGTGGGCAATGCACAGCCCTACATCTGGCGAGATATAAGCAAGGTCAACGTCATCGACTACGGAATGCCCTGCTATCTACCGATTTATGAGCGACTTCTGACCCGACAACACAAGACACGCTCAAAGCTCCGGAGGCGCTACGCCGCAGAGCTGGCCAACCTCGACGAACGGGGACGAGCTGCCCTCGAAGCGCGTTGGGACCGAACCATGCCGCTGTTCCCCGCCGCGATACAAAACCCCGACCTGGTGCTCGAAACATCTCAGTGCGGATTTCGCGACACATGGACTGCATGGTTCGAAAGCCTTGGACTGAAAGGAATTACCACTCACCAAACCCGTGCAACCCTGGCAACTTCGCTCCTCAACAATGGTGCACCAGCCGCCCTCGTCCGCCAATTGCTCGGCCACTTCTCATCAGAATCACTCGCCCACTACGCCACCTACAACAACGAAAGCATGACCCGCCACCTACAACAGGTGTGGGCGGCTGGCCCAGGAATGAACAAACCAGGCACGATCTTGCTCCGTCCAGAACTCGTCAACGCCGAGAACACAGCCGCCGGCGCCGCCCGAATAGACTTGTCAGTAGTGCCGGTCGAACACGGGCTATGCCGCTACGGCCCCGTGGTCGGCGGCACGAACTGTCCCTTCGAAAAGAACTGCACCAACGGCCCTCTCGGCCCCTGCGAGCATTTCATCCTCGCAGGCGCTGACCTCGCCTACTGGGAGCGAAAGCGCGACGCCGCCTACCACTTCGCCGAAGGTGCACCAACTCAAGCCGCACGCAACTACATCCTGAGCCAATGGGATCCATGGGAACCGGTACTGACCGCCCTGCGTGAAGCACTCGACGAACTCGGCCTACTCGAAGAAGCCGAGAACCTCGACCTGCGCACCCCACTACACGACTACTTCGATCCACTGTTCGCTACCGGATGGCGATTGACACAACTACACACCACAACTCCCGCCGACAATGAGGAACTCAATCTATGAGCACCGCATCGAGCATCCGCCGACCAATCGAAGCAATCGCACAACGCTCGAACGCAAGCCAGCAATGCGAACGCCGAGTACGCGCCGCGCTCACCAAACTCATCAAGAGCGGCGCACCCTTCACAGTCGAGAACGTGTGCACCCTCGCCGGCGTCGGCAAGACCTTCATCTACGACAAACGGCGCCCCGACCTGACCCGCGCAGTTCTCAATGCCCGGGACGCATCTCAAGCGGCCACCACGGCGAAACAGCATGCGGGGGGCGAAAACAACACGGCATCATGGCGTGAACGCGCAGTCAATGCCGAAGCGTTGGCGAAATCGCTCAGGCAGACCATTCGAGACCGGGAAAGCCGCATCAGCGACCTGACCGGACAACTCTACGATCCAGAAGGCACTCACCTCGCAGAATCCAACGCCAAGCTGCGGCAGCTTGTCGCCAGCCTTAGCGGCAACCTTAGAGACACGGAACTCGAAAATCGCAAGCTTCGACGATCACTTACTGCCGCCAGAGCTAACGTCAAACACGAGCGCGAACGAAGCATCACTCTCATTAGCGGGCGGCACGAGTCGAAGATCCCGAACGAACACCCCAACATGCCTCTCAAGAAGAGGTTGTGACTGACTGACAAGTCGCTCGGCACAACACATTACGAAGTGGACGACGCACTTCTCAGCGATACCCGAGATCGAATGCGGAGGGCATGACATGGAGTTGGTGACGGGCGGGTTGTTCTGGGTCGCGGGGACGCCTGAGGCCCGCGTGCGTGGCGACTTCAGTTTCCACACCGGCGCAGATCCTGAGGTGAGGCTGGCCGCTGGCCTTGTCGACGACCCACGTATACGGCGCTTTCCAGGTGGTGTGGGCTTTTCAGGCACGGCCGAAGACTCGGTCGCATCGTTCTTGCCGATCACGCTTCATGGTCAACTCGATACAGGCGAGCGGATCACCATGCTCAATGCACGCAATTACGGTGGTGCAGGCCAACTGTTTCGTAGCCTGCCGCGGTATGTCGCCGACACCGCCGTCCTAGGCGAACATATCGATGATGCCCAGCCTGTCCACGCCGTTCGATTCCGGCTCGGACATCGATACTGCCTCGATCATCTCAGCGCAGAGAACACCGCAGGCAATGAGTACGGCGCTGCCTTGGGCATCGAAGCTTCAAACGATGGCAACTGGCTGGTCTATTCGCCGGCAGCACCAGAAACACTGCGCCGCCTTGAGGTTCTTGTCGTATTAGGTGTTCGAACGTTACTGGAGCTGGCGCTCGACGAGTCCCACGATGCCAAAGATGTCGAGCTGCTCGCTGCGCCTGACGGTGCCTGGCTCCCTTTACTGACCGACGACCCGGATACCTCTGCAGCGCAATCGACGCTGGATCCGTTGTTGTCTCCAGAAGCTCTGACACTCGAAGTCATCGCGAACTGGATCCCGCTCAACGACCGATTAGACGGTCTCGCCGCAGCCGTCGTCTCGCCAAACAAGGGCGCGCTGCAGGCCGAGGCGCTGGTTGTCACGTCCCTAGTCGAGGGCCTGCACCGCAGGTTGCCCTACGAACAGTCGAAGTTCCCCGAGATCACGAAGAAGGCTCGAAAAGCGATCACCCAGGCGGCCCGACTCGCCGCGCGATCCGAATCAGAGATCTTTGACCTCGACCCCGCTCGCGTGAGTGAATCGCTGCAGCTCCTCACCGACGTGAGCTTTCGAATGCGTGCGACAGAGATCGTGGACGAAGTCTGTTCAGTGATCCCTGAAATCGCCGAATCCTTGACGGACCTTCCAGGGCAAATCACGAAGGCACGCAACGACTTTGCACATCACCTACCCATTGACCAGGAGAAGGAGCCCCTCGATATGCGCTACCTTCGATGGTTGATTGTGGTCACCGCGACACCGTGGCTGTTGCAAGCCCTGCTGCTCCTTCACGCAAACATTGCGCCTGATGTCATTCGGGAAGGCTTCTTGGAATCCGACCGGCTCGCGCATGCACGGGCAAACATTGCGCAGTTCGTTCGCGAACTCGGGTGGGAACTCCCTTGAACGCCAAGGATAGATGCGAGTAGGAACCGCATCGACGGGTTTCGCGTCTAACTGAATATGGATGCTGAGGAACGCCAGGCGCTCGTGAACGAGGGTGTTGACCCCGACGACCCGCGGGTCGTCGCGGCGATCGATTTGGTGCGGTGGGAGTTGTCCCTGCTCGGAAGGGTCGACACACCCTGCCCCACAACAGATCGGTTCGTCATAACAAGATCGACCGCACCGACCATCGCGGATCCGCTTGTAGGACTTCGCGAACGTGGTCAGAGTGAGGACTGGGGTGGTCTCTGATAGCAGTGGCAATGGAACGACGAACGCGAGCATCCGGATCCCGGCTCAATCGCTCGCCCAGTTCGGCCGGCATCGACGGCGACCGCGCCCAGCCGATAGCTGCAACGCTACGCATCGCCCACCCCGCTTGCGCCAGAAGTGGAGCCAGGTCGCTTAGGTCATCCTTGACGGCCTGCAGAGCTTCCGCCAAGTAGATATCGTCTTCTCCCACAACGCTAATCAACCCGATAGCCAAGTCTCGAACCTGGTCCTTCTCATCCGCTTCGCGAGCGAAGCAGGCCGCCGCCAATACTGCGGCAGAACGACTATCCAGGGTTCCAGCCCAGCGCATCATCCCCAGAGGGTCAGTCATCGACGCGTTGAACATGTCAGGCTGGGACGGAGGTGGATTCTCAACGAAATCGACGAGATCGGCCAAGAATCTCCGGCGATGTTCGTCGTCTAAATCTTCCGACAGGTTCGCCGTGGCAATGAGGTAGGTCTGCCTGTTGCTTGAGCCTTCGAAGGGCGACCGGGCATTTTGGAGCAGCATCTCGATGCAGGCTATGCGTTGCTCCGGCGCCAATGAGCGCGCAAGCAGGGAATCGTTGATCGCGCGCGTTCCCTCGGCATAGCGCCCAAAAGAGTTGCTTGTGGGTTTCTGTAGCCGATTTGCCGCAGCAAGCGCATCCTCGGGATCGATGCGCACCTCGTCCGTAGAGGCGAGCAACGCGTGCGCCTCGTGATGGCCGCCATCGGCCAGTTCCTGCAGTCGAGGTCCGACAGCCTGCAGATTCTGTTTAAGGGCGCCTTTGGCCTTGATACCGAAGGGATGCGCGCGACGTGCGAAGAGCCCCATCAGATGATCAAGTGCTACGGACGCAGTCTCATCGCTTCTGGTTTCGGCGATGCCAGCTGCAATACGGATGTGGCTCTCGTCGGTCCGCCAGTAGTGGTGCTCCCTGGCTGTCACGTGTCCGCTCAAACTGTCGAGCACGGCAACCGCATGACCGCTGTTCAGGCGTTCGGACAACGCGCCAATCATCTTGTACGCGGAACCGACGATCTGGGGACTGAAGACCGGCGAATCGGGACGCTTACCTGATGACACGTCGTCGATCGCGGACAGCGCGGATTCAATCAACTCATCGACCAACGCGTCGGGAACAAGGTCAGCTTCCGCCGCAACGAACTCGAAAGCCGTTGCAACCACCCATGACACAGGACTCGCGATCAGATCCCTGACATCGAGGTATGAATCACCCAAGTCCTGCGCTACCGATCGGACGGCCTCATAGTCACGAGACAAGATCATCTGGCGGACGGCGAGTAGCGGATCGTTTGTTTGAACGTACAGACCGCCCAGCAGCATGCGCGCATCGATCTCGTCGCTGAGATTGCCTGACCGGATGGAATCGCACAGATAACGGCGCAGATGTATAGCAGCACTGCGCTTTTTGTCGTAATGCAGGGCAGCTAGTGCGTTCTCGCGCGATGACGTTGCGGAGGTGACTAGACGGGGACGCGACGGCAGGTTGGATAGGGAGCGAGCTAGAGGATGCCATTTATCCTCGGAGACCGGGACATGGCGGTTCATCACGAGCCGTTGGCTATAGAGCCAGTCGGCCGCGTCCTCGTGACGATGTGCCAGACATGCGTGGTTGATCGCCTCCTCATAGGCCCGGTTGGCCTCGACATAGTCCCCTTTCCACATCGTGTACCGCGCATAGCGAGCGAGGGTGAGCGCGCCGAGATCTCGGCGAGTGGCGGTGCGAGCCCTATGAAGTAGTTCCTTCCAATCGCCGGTCAATTCGGCGAGAACCAACTCGATCCGAAGCGCAACATCCTCGTGACTGGAGTTTGTTTCAGATACGCACTCAGACAACACCTTTGCGTGGCTCTCAAGCCAGCCGAGATCGTCGTTCGCAAGAGCGCGCTCCGCCGCGAAGAGGACTGTTTGCGCACGGTCGCCGGGTGAAAGATGCTGCAGCTCCTCGGTCGGCAGGTCTAGTTCCATGGGGACCGGTTGGTGCAGATTGTCGGCAATAAACCCAGCGACCCTCGCAGCGCCCACCAGCAGCGGTGAGGTGCCGTCGTCGGGCCCCTCCGGACCAAATTCAGGCAACCCGGCCAGAGACTTGAGGGCGCGCGCCGCAACCTGCACGCTCAACCAATCATCAGTCCGTTCTGCCACCCAGAGACGTTCCATGACCAGGGCAACGGCATCAGCTTCTGCCCCCGTGGCGACCAGTAGATGCGCAACCCGTTCGTCAAACTCGGCTGCATGCGCGGGGAATCCTGCACCAGTCAGTAGTGCCTGGACGTCTTGGTAGAGTGCCAATGCGCCAGCAGGGTCACTGTCAGCAATCTCTTCCGCTCGCTTTAGCTTCTCATGGCCCCCGACGTGGGCCAGCGGCCCGCGGATCACCGCGGCGGCGGTTGCGACAGCATCCGCACCCGCGATTTCGACAGCGATCACCGTGTGCTCGCCGCAGAACCGCGTGGCCGTCGCCGGTCCAAAGAACTCGGTGACGATCTGGGGGTGCGGCCGAAGCATTCTCGACAACGCATCCTGGTCCCAAATTTCGATCTCAAGCGGTGCCAGCGTCACATTCAGATCGATCAGATGCTCAACGATCTCCCGCTCGGCAACCTGTTTGCTCACCCCGATTGCGAGTCGCGCGAATGGGAACGGGAATTCCGACTCTGTGTACTTCCTGACCGCATCATCGAGATGGGTCTTTGTGAAGGTCTTTCGGCGCTTCGACTGGATACCCTCTGCCTTGCCGTCGCCATTGATCCCAATGACATCCAGGCCCTTCTGGGCTTGGCCGGGAGTCCCGAAACGTCTGACGTTGTGCAAACCACCAACGTCCTGCGCCACCCGCAGAAGCAGCCGCTCGAAGTTTTCCCACGACAACTGGTCAATCGGCAGATACTCCAGTTGGGGATCAACAAGGGGTTCTGCAATCGCATCGGGCGGCCCTAGCAGCGGATCATCACGATCAAACTCGTGCAGGTCTGCGTCGTCGCCATTGTCCTTATCTGACACTGACACATAGCCTTTCGTGACATCGCACCGGAGCCTGACGCGCCGCTGGTGCGGGTGCGACACAGACAACATCTACCTAGCCGCGCTCAGCCCGGCTACCCGTCAATGGTGCACCTCTGGGACAGCACATTCTGGCAACCGCACCAGGTGTGTCGCGAACGCGTTCGCGACACCTTGACATGCCTTTAGGTCAGCGGTAGCCGACAAGTGGGCACTAAAGCCGGTCGCTGCGGTTGTCTCTGCCACAACCATCCTGAACGCCTCGGCATGCTGTTCTAGACACGACGCCGCTGCCACCTTGGCCCGGTCGCCGCTCCCTCGTGAGCTGGTGGCCGGGCCCCGTTTTTTCTTCCGGCCGACGTCGGAGTGGTGTCGGCGCACCGGGTGCGGCCGAGCAGATAGCCCACCTTCGGTGGGCTCGAAAGTCCGTAGCCACTCACCTTTTTAGCCGTCAGCAGGGGTGTGCAGCGTAATCGGCCGGGGCCCGTCGATGTCAACCCACGCGCGCGTTGGTGTCCGCCGGCCGAGTGACCGTTTCGGCCCTATCAAGCTCGCTGCCGCTCGCGGGCCGAAACCCCGGCTACCACCCCCGCGTGCTCTTCGGGGTTGACATCGCCACCCATCCGATTGACCGCACCCCAGCGCTGACCGGCGCACCCGATCACCACACCGAACGGAGAAACAACCATGAACACAGCAGCCACCCTCGAAGAAGCCCGCTCCGACATCCACGCCGCCACCGCCGCGATCGACGACCCACACCGGCGCCGCCAATACGCCCTGTCCGCACGCGACAACGCCGTCACCGTCCTGCTCGCCGACGACGCCACCCCCGACGAGCTACGCCACGCCGAGGGCTACGCAGCCGACGCCGAAGCGATCATTGCCAACCCCTGAAACCACGGTGCCCCGGGGCCGTGCCGACCATTCCGCGGCCCCGGAGGCACCACCAACCATCAACCACACCAACACAACTCACTCACGAACGGAGAACACCCATCATGTGCTACTACACCACCACCATGTGCCGCGACAGCGACCACCACCAGGTCGTCACCCACTGGGACGACCACGACCCCAACCGCTTCATCTACGCACCCGTGACCGTCACCGGCGACATGACCGAACAGAAACTCGCAGATGCCCTCGCATCCCAGGGCTTTCGCATCGTCTCCACCGCCTCCGACAACATCGGCCGCGGATGGGCCACCGTCGAGCGCCCCGATCACCGCTTCTACGACCCGATCAGCCAGGACTGGTACAGCTACCTGAGCAACGAACAAAAAGACGCCATCACCACCACCTACCCCGAAGCCAGCGTGCCCGGAACCCACTACCGCCACCCATAACCACGCGAGATCCATTCGCCCGGCCAGAGTCCCCCGAGGGTGCCTGGCCGGGCTTTCTCGTCATCCCCCGCTTCGATGGTGCCGGCGCACCAGGTGCGACCGGCAGACAGCCCACCTTCGGTGGCCTCGAAAGTCCGTAGCCACTCACCTTTTTAGCCGTCAGCAGGGGCGCGCAGCCTAATCGGCCGGGGGCCCGACCTGTCAACCCACGCCCGGGCCCGGCGCCGGCGGCGGAGGACATTTGCGGCCCAACCCTGCTCGCTGCCGCTCGCGGGCCGCAAATCCGCCGGCACCAACCCCGGACTCTTCGGGGTTGACAGCCCACCCTCAGCCGATTGACCGCACCCCAAGCGCTGACCGGCGCCCGGATCACCACCACGAACGGAGAACACCATGGACCACGAATTCGACCTCGCATTCGCACTTCTCGACGAAGCCGCCGAACGAATCTCCCACCAGCAGTACGGAATCACCCGCTGCAACGACCACAACTACGGACCGATCCTGTTCACCACCGTCCACAACTACACCCGCGAAACCGGACACCACCTCGTCCTACTCGCCTTCGACGACCACGGACAAATGGCCGCCATCGAAGCCACCGCACCCGACCTCGACACCGACCCGGTAACCCGGATCGTCCACGTCCGAGCCGGCGACGTCACCTTCCACGCCGTGGACACCTGGAGCTTCCGCGCCACCGCCGCCAACCACACCTACACCCTCACCGCCCAGCCCGGCACCGACACCTGGACCCTCACCGTCGACGTCGAGCCGCCCACCGCCCACCCCGATCTCGACGACGCCATCACCGAACTCCACTACGCCGCATAGCCACCCAGGGCCGGGCCGCCGAACACCCGGTGGCCCGGCCCACCCCGCACCCACCACACGACACCGACAGGACAACCCATGCTCCGCTACATCACCCGCAGCACCACCCGAAACGAGTACTACACAAACCCCCACCTCGACGGACTCACCGGCGTCGAATACCGCCGGATGTACCGCTACCTCAACTCAATTGGAGAACTCACCCTCATCCGCACAATCGTCGAGCACCTGCCCCCGAAATACGCATTCGACGAGCACGGCCGACTGACCCACGTCAACCTCACCGAAGCCGACATCACAGCACAGCTCGACACGATCACCAACCAGCCCTGACCCACACCAACCCGCCCGGCCTGCCCTGTGGGGTGGGTCGGGTTTTTCATGTTCCGGCTCTGGGGTGGTGGTTGGCGGCGCACTAGGTGCGGCCGCTGGTGGCCACCTGCGGTGGCCATGGGGTTGGGTGCCTGCTCACTTTTTCTTTTGCCTGTCAGCGTGGCCCAGTCTGACCGGCCGGGGCCCGTCACGGTCAACCCACGCGCGCGGTGATGTTCGCCGGCCGGGTGACCCTTTCGGCCCTGCGGCAGTGAAGCGCCAGGGCGCTGCGCGCCGGCGTTTCACCCGGGCCGAAAGCCCGGCTCGCATCATCGCGCGCTCTGCCGGGGTTGACCGTGCCACCCTGCCGGTCCCCCTGACCCACACGCCAACCGGCGCAACCACTCCCGACCCGAACGGAGAAAAACCATGTCCCACACCTACCGGCTCGCCGCTCAACTGCAAGCCCTTGCGATCGACAACGTCGACCGTCCAGTGTTCGGAACCCACCGCATTCCCAGCCCCCAGCACGGCATCATCACGACCGCACGACACCGCCAGCGCAACGGCGAGCACGCCGTCCTCGTCATCGCCCGCGACGACGCCACCCACGTCCTGGCCGCCGCCGTCGCCACCGCCCCGATCGGCGGCGGCATCATCGACTCTCACATCGCCCAATTCCGCAGCGCCGCACTGGTCTGGAAGCGCACCATCACACCACCGGCCCACTGGTGGCAGCGCAGTGCCGCCACCATCGACACCGCCGAGCCTGCACCACGCGACCGGATCGGGTTCACCGCCACCGGCTCGGCCGAGTACTTTCTCAACCACGACTGGATCCCCGGCAGCGACCCGCGCAATACCCACTGGACGTTGAGCTCCTGGACGCCGGCGCACGGTCTTCACGTTCTGCTCTCCGGCACCGATATCGACGCCGCCACCCGGCACGCCATCACCGTCGAAACCCGGGCGGCCAGTGTCGCTTGATGATTCGCCGCACCGTTTCGGGCCCGGGTCGCCATCGCGCGGCCCGGGCCCCGACCTTCGCGACGCGCACGGTGCGCCGGTGCGTGCGCTCGCTGCGAATCGCCACGCACCCGGTGCTGAGGGCGGTGGCGGGCTCTGCGCCGCGGCGCCGCCGGCCTTCGGGCTTACCGTCTCTGCCGTCGCCGTGCCCGCAGTCTCACCACAGGGTCGGTTCGGGTGATCCGAGCAGCGCGACCGCGACCGCTTCGGCGTCCCATCCGTGCCGGACGGCCTCGCGCAACGCTACCGCGCGCGCTCGCCGCTCCGCCACGCCGTGATCACCGCGGCGAACCACCGTTCGTCCGCCGCCGCGACCCGATCGGGCCATCATCTCCATGTTGTCGCGTTGGCTGCCTGCCACCAGGTGCAAAAGGCCCACATCTCCGGGTGCGCTCACGCGCACACACACCGGGTTGTCGCAACCGTGCAGTGCGCGTTCCCACGGCTCCAGCGGCTGGCCCTGTCGCGCGGCGGCCAGCGCGTACCGGTTGCCTCGCAGCATGATCCGTTCACCGCCGCCGCGGCGGACCCCAAACCGCGGATACCCGTCGCCGCCGATCGCGCCCGTCCAGATCGCGCAGTCCTCCGCGCCTGGGCCGCGCACGATGTCGGATTCAAACCGCCGCAATTCGGCGGCATGAATCACTGGATTCACCACCAGGCGTAGTGGTTGCGAAACCCCCACGGCGGTCACGGTCTCCTGTCACCCTAACGCGCCGGTCGAACTCCGGTACGGATCGAACCGGCCCGGACCGTGCGCAACGGTCTTCTGCGCCACCCATTGTGGAGCCCACCACCGACATGCGCGGTCAACCCGCCGCGCGGACCTCGACTCCGTGTGCGTCCTCCGCTGCGGTCTCCGGCCGATCTTCGGTCCATTCGGCCGCAGGGGTCGGCGCGCCGTCATTCCACTGCGCCGCCGGCGTCGCCGCCGGCGTCGCCTCCGGCTCCCCGGCCAGCTTGATCAGCTCGCGCACCGTCTTTTCGCCGACGCCCGCCATGCGCGCGATCTCGCGAACGGTCTCGCCGCGGTCTCGCATCGCTTTCAGCGCCGCGCCACCCGCGGCGCGTTGCTCGTCGCGCTTCTGCGCCGCGCTGGCCTTCAACTTCTCGATGCCCTCGGCAAGCCAGTCGTCGACCTCGTCCGCGCGGTGCTTGGCCGAAAAGAACTTCGCCAGATCTTCCACGTTCGCCTTCTGCCGGCGCGCCAGCTCTTCCTGAGCCGCGGCCGCCGCTTCGCGTGCGGCCTTGCGTGCCGCCTTCGATACTCCACTGTTCGCCATGCCGCCCACCTTCCCCTCTCGATCCCCCTTATGCCGCACCCAAACTCAACCTCCTTCCCGATTCCTCACCTCTCACACCGTCCCCACCACACGCCCTCGTCACACCAGCCCTGCCCACCTCCACATCCATTTCCACCCAACAACGGCACATCACACCTCTTGCATTCAGGTCACAAATTGATAACGGCTGTCGTATAACTCCCCGGCCGCCCTTTGGCTCGACCCGGGTGATGACGCGGTGATGGGCTTGCACAAATTGAGCGCGGGCGACGGGTACCTGTACCTGATTCGCCAGGTCGCCGCGTCCGACGACACCCACCGCGGCACATCGAGCCTGGCCGACTACTACAGCGAGAAAGGGGAAACCCCCGGTCGCTGGATGGGCAGTGGCCTACCCGGACTCGGCGAGCCTGTGGGCCGTGACGCCACCGATCCGATGGTCGCCGAGCTGTGGTCAGTGCCCGGAGGATCTGAGGTTACCGAGGACCAGATGAAGGCCCTCTTCGGCGAAGGGCTGCACCCCAACGCGGATCGAATTACCGAGCGGCTCACCGGATTCGGGCTTGGCCACAGTGGTGCCATCGCCGCCGCGCGATTGGGCCGGCCGTTCCGCGTCAACAAGACCGACAACGAATGGATGCGCCGCCTTCGTGAGGGCTACGCCGACTTCAACGCCGCCCTCGGCCGCGACCGTCAAGCCTCCCTCGAACCCGAGGACCGTGCCCGCGTCAAAACAGCGGTCGCCCGTGAAATGTTCACTGACCAATACGGCCGCCCGCCGGCCGATGAGCGAGAACTGACCGGCTTCATCGCCCGCAAGTCCCGCGCCCAAACTCAAGCCGTCGCCGGCTACGACCTCACGTTCACCCCAGTCAAATCGGTGTCGGTGCTGTGGGCTGTTGCGCCCCGGGAAATCTCGGAAACCATCCTCGCTGCTCACCACCAAGCCGTCGCCGACGCGCTCGCGTTCCTGGAGGAACACGCGGCGTTTTCCCGCGTGGGAGCCAACGGAATCGCGCAGGTCGACACCACCGGATTCATCGCCGCGGCGTTCGATCACCGAGACTCCCGCGCTGGTGACCCGAACCTGCACACCCACGTCGCGATCAGCAACAAGGTGCGCGTCGTCGGGCCGGACGGAATCCCGCGCTGGCTGGCGCTGGACGGTGACCCGTTGCACAAGGCCGCCGTCGCCGCCTCCGAGCTCTACAACACCCGACTCGAGGCGCACCTCATGGCCGCACTCGGTGTGCAGTTCGCCGAAACCCGCGCCAAGAACGACAAGCGGCCGGTGCGTGAAATCGACGGCATCCCGGTCGAACTCATCGAACGCTGGTCAGCCCGTCGCGCCGCGATCGAAAACCGTGTCGCAGACCTGGCGAAGGCCTTCCAAGCCGAGCACGGCCGTGAACCCAGCGCCGTCGAGATGCTCGCTCTGTCCCAGCAGGCCACCCTCGACACCCGGCAGGCCAAACACGAACCGCGCAGCCTTGGCGAGCAGCGGCAGACATGGCGAACCGAAGCCATCGAAGTCATCGGCAGCCACCGCAAACTGGCCCGGCTGATCACCGACGTCACCCACCGCGCCCGGCCCCGCCGCCAGCCCGCCATCACCTCCGAATGGGTTGCGCAACAAGCGCAAGCCGTCATCGACCGGGTCTCACACGACCGGGCCGAATGGGGCATCAACCACGTCCGGGCCGAGGCTCAACGGGTACTGCGAGGCACCGACCGCCACGGCGACCCCGACATCCTCAACCGGATCGTCAACCATGCTCTCGACGCCCGCAGCATCACCATCACCACCCACGCCGACACCGAGATGAACGAACCCGCGGTCCTGCGCCGCCGCGATGGCGTCTCGGTCTACACCCGCCACGATTCGACCCGCTACACCAGCGAAGCCATCCGGGCCGCCGAACGCCGCATCCTTGCCGCCGCCGAACAGCGTGGCGGCCGTGTCGCAGACGACACCAGCATCGGTTTGGCGATGCTCGAACAGCACGCCCAAAGCGGCTTGCAACTCAACGAAGCCCAGCAAGCGTTGGTGCGCGGCATGGCCACCTCCGGCGCCCGGCTGCAACTGGCGCTCGCCCCCGCCGGCACCGGAAAAACCACCGCAATGTCCGTTCTCGCTGCCGCGTGGATCAACAGCGGCGGCAACGTCATCGGCCTTGCGCCAACCGCGGCGGCCGCTGAAGTCCTGGCCGAAGATGCCCACATCACCACCGACACCATGGCCAAATTCGTTCAACTGGCCACCCCCGCAGACCATCCCGACCGCACCGCCGTCGCGGCCAACGACCCGGCACTCAAGTGGTTCAACACCATCGGTCCCGACACCCTGTTGATCGTCGACGAAGCGGGCATGGCCTCCACCTTCGACCTCGACGAGATGATCACCCACGCACTCGCCCGCGGTGCCAGCGTGCGCCTCGTCGGCGACGACCAACAGCTGGCGTCGATCTCAGCAGGCGGCGTCATCACCGACCTGTCCACCCGCCCCGAAACCCTCACTCTCTCCACGGTGGTGCGCTTCCGCGACCCCGCCCAAAGCGCCGCCAGTCTGGCCATCCGAGACGGCGATCCCGCCGGCATCGCCTACTACATCGACCACGCCCGCGTGCACGTCGGAGCCGACCAAACCGCCGCCGACATGGCCTACCAAGCGTGGGCCGACGACATCAAAGCCGGGCACCGCAGCGTCCTATTGGCCCCCACCAACGACCTGGTCGCCGAACTCAACGAACGCGCCCGACTCGACCGGTTGCGCAGTGCCAACGCCACGCCGTCACGGACCGTCACACTCGCTGACGGGCTGACCGCATCGGCCGGGGACTGGATCATCACCCGCAAGAACGCCCGCTGGCTGCAGCTGCCCAACGGTGCCTGGATCAAGAACGGCCACCGCTACGAAATCCGCTCCGTGCACCGCGACGGATCGATCACCGTCGCACCCTTGGGAGCCGACCGGCGGGCCAAAACTATCCGGCTGCCCGCCGACTACGTCACGGCCAACACCACACTCGGCTACGCGTCGACGATCAACGCCGCCCAGGGCCTCACCGCCGGCACTCAGAAGATCAAAGGCACCTGCCATATCGTCGCCACCGATCACCTGACCCGCCAACAGCTCTACGTCGCCGGCACCCGAGCCCGCGACGAAAACCACTTCTATTTCTCGACATCCGAAGCTGACCCGCACCGCATCCTCGCGCCAAAAGCCACCCACCCACCGACCGCCGTCGACATCCTCTCGACCATCCTTCGCCGAGACGGCCGCCAGGTCTCGGCCACCACCGCAGCGCAAGCAGAACTCGACCCGTTCGGCCGGCTGCACGGTGCGGCAAGCATGTACGCCGACGCACTCACCGCGGCCGCCGAAGTTCTCGCCGGGCCCGCCACCATGGCGCGCATCGACCAGGCCGCCACCGCCATCGCCGGTGACATCACCGACGCCGAAGCCTGGCCCGTCCTGCGGCGCAACCTGGCTCTGCTCGCCCTCGACGGACACGACCCCGTAGCGGCGCTGCAACACGCCGCGGCCAAGCCGCTGGGTGACACCGTCGACGCCGCCGCGGTGCTCGACTGGCGCCTGCCCACGCCCGAAGGCTCATCGGCCGCCAATGTCGGGCCGCTGCGCTGGTTGCCGGCCATCCCGACCGCCGTCCAACACAACCCGCAATGGGCCGAATACCTCGCCGGCCGAGCACGACTCGTCACCGAACTGGCCGACCAAATCCGCGACACCGCACGCGGGTGGACCGCGGCCACCGCGCCGTCCTGGGCGCGGCCACTGCTCACTGCCCAACCTCAATTGATGGCCGAAATCGCCGTGTTCCGCGCCGCCCACGATGTCGATCCCGCCGACACACGGATCACCGGCCGCGAACAACACGCGAACCGCTCCGCGGCCTTCCAGAAACTTCTGCACAGCCGCGTCGATGCCGCGATCCTGCACAGCCAAGACAGCGTCTCGCGCTGGCGCACCATGGCCGCGATGCTCAACCCGCACATTCCCAACGACCCCTACTGGCCACGGCTCGCCGCCCACATCGACGACGCGGCCCGCGCCGGCGCCGACGTCGCGGGAATGCTCGCCTCCGCGATGGCCGCCCACGGTCCGCTGCCCGACGAACTGCCCGCAGCAGCCCTGTGGTGGCGGCTGTCGGGCACTCTGGCCCCGCCGACACTGCAACGCTCGAACCCCCGTCTGCGTCCCGACTGGACCCCAGTACTGCACCATCTGCTCGGCTCCGAGCTCGCCGAAACAGTCATCGCAGACCCGGCATGGCCCGGACTCATCGCCGCCGTCACCGCATCCGACTGGCCACCGGCCGATCTGCTGTCAGCGGCCAGTGAACACCTGCGCGAGATCGCCGAAACCGAAGGCGGACTCCGCCCGGACGAATACGCCCGGCTTCTCACCACCCGCATCGAACTGCTCACCCATGCAGCCACGATCGACACCGATATTCCGCACCCGGCCGAATGGGCGGCCTCCGCCGCCGGCGCCCAGCTCGATCTGCTCGCCGAGCCATCACCGGAAGAAGCCGCCTACGAGGACGCGCCACCGGATCCCGCCGACTACGCCTACGGATACGCCGACGACGACCTTGGCAATCTGGATTTCGAAGACCTGCTGCCCTACCGACCGGCCCCCACCCGCCCGGCCGACATCCTCGCGCTGCGCATCGCCCGCGATCGCGCCCGCGACCGGGTCAGCCAGCTGCAACACGCCATCCTGCACACCGGCGGCGGGCCCGCCGAACAAGCCCTCGCCACCGAGCTCGCGGAACTGGCCCGGCGCCGCGACGAACAGCGCCCCTATGCCCACGCCTACACCCACGCCCACACCGACTGGGTCCGCGCCGAGCACACCGCCGAAACCCACCACCGACTGCTCGCCACCATCACCGAGCAGATCACCGCCGCCCAACGCGGCGGCAAGGCCGATCTCGCCGCGGTTCTCACCGAACACCGCGCCGAACTCGACCGGCACACACCGGCGGTCGCTACAGCGCTCGCCGACGCCGCCCACCAGCGCGACACCACTCAGGAGGCCTTGATGAACATCGCCGGCGGACCCTCAGGAGTGGTCACCGAGCACGACATTCAACAGCGCCGCACCGCCGCCATGCAGGCAGACGCCGAACAGCTGCGCCAAGCCCGCATCGAGGCCACCGACCTCGACAACCAACTCATGCGCGCCGAACTCGCCGCCGCCCGCGTGTTCGGCACCCGGCCCGGCGTCGACTACGACCTGGCCGCCGACCTTCCCGTACTGCGCCGTGAAGTCGACATGCTCGACGCTGCCGGCGTCCGCAGCCCAGCCGCCATGTACGCCACCCGCGACGCCGACCTCGCCCTGCTCGACCAACCTGCCTCCGCAGCGGTCACCGACATCGCCGGCAGCGCCCAAACCGTCCAGCCCCTCCACTTGGGCGCCAACGCAGACAAGCCCGCGGTCCTCGGCGCCCTCGCCACAACCGCACTACGCAACCAACACCGCATCCTGGCCATCCCCGCCAGCGAGAACGCCGAAACCTATGCGGCACAACACCGCTACGCCGACACCACCGCCAACCCCGACCAAGCGATCGAGCGGCTCGAAAACGGGCAATGGAAACTGCCCACCGGCACCCTGCTCGTCGTCGACGACGCCGACCAACTCGACCCCCGCCAGCTGCGCGCGCTCACCAAGGCGGCCGGCGACGCCAACGCCAAACTGCTCCTGGTCACCAGCACCGACAACCAGCGCGAAGCCAGCCTCACCGACATGCTCAACAACCAACTGCCGTGGTCACACCGGCTCGCAGACCCGGCAGAGCGTCCCGCGCGTACCGCGATCGACCGTGTCGAACACCACCTCGCCTGCACCACCGCCCCCGGCGAGGCCGCACAAGAAGCCAACGACCTACTGACTCGCCGCGACGAGCTGGGCCGCACCTACCACGACACGACCCACTACCGGGCCCGCGTCATCGACCCCGACCGCGATCGCAGTCGAGGCACCGACGTCGGCCTCGACCTCTAATCAGTCCCGAGCAGCTGCAACTCCCAGCGCACCATGTCGAGCGCCGTTGCCACCGCCGGGTCATCGGGATCCACACCCTCACCGATCAGTGCGAGCCATTCATCGAAGTCCATGACCGATTAGACGTCGCCCGGCGGGGCGTTGGTTCCGTTCAAATCAGGACTTTGTCGGGTTCCTTCGATGGCGCACGGCCGGGCAGTGGTGGCACGTAGAGCGGGTGCAGGGTCAGCAGCTGCCTGCGGAAGCGGCGATGACCAGACCCTGACTGATTCTGGACGTCGACGTGCTTGGTCTCGACGTCGACGATGCCCGCGCCGACGAGATCCCGGATTCCCGTCAACCGGGTGTCTTCAGACAGCCCATGCCGTTCACTGAACCTCTTGGGGGAAAACCACACCGGAGGAGCTGCCGGTGTGCGGATCCCTTCACCCGGTGGGTGCTCCATCCCATCTGGGCGATGGTGATACGACAGCACGATCAGGTACATCGCCAGGGCCGGGCCGCTGAGTTTGGCGATCGCGCCGGTCGTCCACAGTCGATCGGGAACACGAAAATACGATCCGCTCTTGCCGTCGGGCCGCAGATACGGCTCACCCGGCCGGGCGAGGTCATCGAGCAGAGTCACCACGTTGGCCATTCCCGGTTCCCCGGGCTCGCTCCTCATGAAACCCCGCCGAGCGAGCTCCTGAAAGTTCGCCGCAACGGTACGGGGGCCTTTCGCAGGATCGTCCATACCGATCAATTCGGCCCACCAGCTCGCCGGCTTCTGCGACGAGTAGGGCGGCATCGAGTTGACCCACCACAGACTCAGCAGCAGTGCCAGCCGAGTCCGGCCGCCACGCCCACCGCCAGCCCCACCTCGGGCAGCCCGCATCACAGCTTCAAGCCCGGTTGGCCCCTCACTGTCGCGTGTCACGAAGGACCGGCGCACGGGAGCGCCACGGCGCGCGCCTCGTGCCGCGAATCTTTGCGCAGCGTCAAGCGACGCCGACCGGCGGCTGACCTGTTGAATCATCTGGCCCTCACCTGCAATTTTCGTTCGAAGACCCGTAACACTTGGTCCAGTTATTACATAGTACCGGGCGCTGGCGAAGGGGTATACCGGGTGCAAACGACATTCTGTTTTCGGAGACCGTAGGTCGTGGCAGGGATGGTGCGGTAATGTTCGTGGGGCACCGGCCCGCCAAATGGATTTGCTCACACTTGGTAACCACGCAGTGGGCCCGCTCGCGCCGGCAGTCGCCGCCGCCCCCGGTATGGGCGTCGGGAATGGAAGGCAGCTGGCCCTGCGAACAGGTGCCGACAACCCTCGGGGCTCCACCCGGGGGTTGTCGTCGTATCTGCGCCTCTACCGCTGTAGGGCGGCGATAAGGATGAGTGCGTTGATGACGGCGATGACTACGGCGACCGCAGCTGCGGCATCGTATTGCGTCATCACCGCCTGGCTGTGGCTGTGGCAGCGCTCGAAGATGCCGGCGCGCCGGCGTCGGCCGCGGGCGCTGCCGTCGTTGACCCAGGCCGAGCATTGAAAGGTCCACTGCGCCGAGAGTGCGATCGGCAACGCGATGGCAATGGCTCCAAGGACGAATAGCCAGAGGTGGTCGCGGACGATCAATGCCAAGGCGATCCAGGCAAGGAAGTCCGCGCCGGCCACCGATCCTGTCTGGCGGGCCATTTGGTCGGCTGCCGTCATGAGACCGTTAACGGTGCCCCTCGTCGATCGGGTCGTGCCGCGTGTGCGAGGGGTGACGGCCGGCGGTGTCGGAGTGTTCACTCGCCACGCCTGTGTGCCGTGCACAGGGCAAGCCGCTTTCGCGGCGGCACTCGTGTGACCCTTGACCGGCGCTGTGCACTTCGGCATAACCAATGCTAAGCCGCTCTCAGTGCGCTACCTGAACTGAAACTATGTGGGTTTGCGTAGTTCCGGCTGCGCATAACTACCATCCGCCGCCAACAGCGGCCTGAACGACTCATCAAGAAACGACCGCTTCAACGCCGCCAAACTCCAGCCGAGGAAATGCGACAACGGCACCAACGCCAGCAGACCGACCTCCGAACGGGGAACCGCAGCGACCGGACCACTACCGGACCCCGTGAGGATCTGGTAGCCCGGGCTCGAATCGTCGATCTCATACCCCTCGGCTAACGCGTCTCTGTCCCAACGGAGTTCAACAAACGGAAGCTCGACTTCTGCTCGGATATCGTCGCCGAACAGACCGAACAAGTAACGCTCGAGAACCTTCATCTCCGCCACGAACAACACCAATCGCTCATCGCCGAGTTCATCGACCTCGACGAGCTCCAGACGATCCCTCGCCGGCCGCCGGACCACATATCGAATCGGCGCACCCATCTCCGACCTGAACTCGACAACCCCTGCGATGTCGTCAGTGCGATGAACAAATCCAGCGGCCCGCGCCCACCCCAAACAATCAGCGCTCAGAGCTGGCACACCGGTCACGGTCGCCCACAGTAACGGTGCGCTCGCAATCGACCGCTGACCGTCGAAACAGCCCCAACGAGCAAGCGCCGCACGGTATGAATGATCCGTCCCCAGCACACAAGGAGAGAACCAGGATGATCCGTCTGCTCACTGCCGTCTCAGTGGCAGCGGCAATCACTGGCTGCGGCTCAACCAGCGCTCCCCCATCAACGCCCACGGAAACCACCTCGTCCCCAGCTGCGGCCGCCGCCTCGACACCGGCTCTCGCGCCGCCACCACCGCCAGTAGCGCCTTCCCCACCGGCAACCCCGCCCCCAGGAAAGACGCTGGCCGGGCCGGAATCGTCATGTACGACCAACGAACCGAGCCCACCCATCGAACTGACCGGCACCACAGTGAAAGTGGGAAAGCTCGCCGGCCATCCCGGCACCACAGCGACCGTACGGTTCACCTACGCAGGCACCGTCCCCACCTCAGGCACCGTCCTATGGTCCCTGCTGGCCACCAACCCCGACGGAAAGACCGTCCAGCTCGGATACAAAACGCTCGACGGGCAACGCATCGCCTACTTCTACTTTCCCTTCGACGAAGCGCAACAACACAACATGGACGGACTCGCCGACGAGCACACTCCCAGTGAAATCGGGCTTTTCATGCCTCAGTCCGTACTCGACATCCTCGGCCCGACATGGTGGTGGTCATCTGCGGTCAACATCGACGGCAAAGACATCGCGACCTGCGGCGGGTAAACCCCTACCTGTACATCGCGCCGCACCGCGCCCGGGGACACAGGCCCTTGAACGTGGCGGTCGGCAACCCATACCGGTGACCAGTCGTCGAAATCCCCGGCGTCGACCCGCGCTTGCAGTTCTCGCCACGGCGCGGCGGCGGGACCGGACTCAATGACGCACTGCTCGATGAAATCCACGGCGGCCAGCGATCCGAACTCCGCAAGATGCGCTGCCTGGTCGACCGCATCCCATCCGGCCATCTCGGACAGTTCGAGAAGGTTATCCGCGATCCACCGGGAGGCCTTGCCGGCGATCGTGGCCACGTCCCACTGGTCTGGAATGAGGCCAGCCCGGCGCAGCAACACAATGACCTCGTCCACATTGATGTGGTCGGTGCTCAATGTTCATCTTCCTGCGGTTGATAGGCGCGCACGAGAGAGGACACCCGCGTCATAGGACTGGCGCCGACAGAAGATTCGCGATCAGTCCAACGATGCCGGCGGCGACCTGTCCGATCATCCACACCGCGCCGAGCAGTGCAAACAGTAAACCGCTGAGCCACGGTGCTTTTCGGGTCTTCTTCGTCGCCATCATGCAGTCTCCCTTGGCTTTCGGCTGGTGTCTTGGAGAGCGAGGTCACCGGGCCGCCCGGTTCGCCCCCAATGCGCTTTGATCGATCCCTCAACCCGGACCCGCTCGACGAGGCCGCGCCGCTCCAAGGTCAGCAGTGCGCGGTAGACCTGCTCGGCCACCAGGACGACACCGGCCATCGTGTTGACCTGCTCGCGGATCTCGGTCGTGCTCAGAAACCCTCTGGTGGAACGCAGGACGTCGAGAATCGCCACCTGACGCGCATTTAGCGTGAGTTCTTCGCCGCTCATCGTGACCCGGTTCTTGCTGCGGCCAGTCCGCGTTGATGCCGTTCAGCCAGTCGGGTCCAGAAACTGTCGCGCGACCGCGACGCAGGCTCTTCCAGGACGTTCTTGATTGCCCGGTCATAAATCGCGAGAAACTTCGACCATTCCGGGATCTCAGTCAGCACGCCCGCGGTCCCGAGGCGCACGAGGCGGGCATGTTCACGGTTCTGCGGGAGCAGCCGGCGGTATTCGAGGGTGCTACCCAGCTGCGAGGACAGGGTTTTGTGGCTGGAGACCTGATCGAATGTCTCCTGGCGCCGGGTCGTCTGCCCTTCCCACTCCTCGGCGCGCTGCAAGATCTCCATCTCCGGTGCGCCGAACATGATCAACGCCGATGGAAAGGTGTCGCGGAGCTCCTTCATGTACGCGGTGCCGTACACGGTTTCCAGCTGGGAGCTGGCCTGCACAGCCAACATGAGATTCGCGCCGAGCCCCCGGCCCTCACTGATGTAGCGGCGCAGTGCCGGCATCGGAGCAGTGTTCGCGGCTTCATCGATCACGATCAGCAGGCGGTGCCGCATCTCCTTGCGTGCCGTTTTCGCCCGGCACAGTCGCACGAGGTGGTCGATCAGTGTCACCGCGGCGCCGGCGATCGAGCCTTCGGCTGGCGTGAGGACGTAGAGCGTGGATGTCGGATTCTCCAGGATCGACTCGTCGAAAGCCGGAGGGAGATTGCCGCGCAGTTGCAGACGCATCCACGGCGTCACCGACTTTCGCATCGTCAACGCGATGCTGTCGCGCTGCTTGGGATCCATCACCAACGTCGCCATCAGCGCATCTCTGAACAGCGGAATGTCGGCCACGATGTCGGCGGCGTGCTCCCAGCCTGGATCGGTCGACTTCTGCTCGCCCTTCTTGGTCAGACGAGTGTTGTTGACGGCCAGCAGAACCCAGCCGATACCGGCGCCGTTTCCGCGCGGCGAGGCAGCGTAAAGCATGGCTGCAAGCGGGGTCTCAGTGTTCGCCTCCCAGATGCCGGCGTCGCTGACCTGGTCTGCACCCGAACCCATGCCCACCGCCGACATCTGCATCATCGTGTTCGCGATCGTCACAGCCTGATCCGGTGTGACGATGAGCTTCGTGGGGTCGAACGACAGCAGGTCGATGTCGGGATAGTCGGCGTCGTAGTCGGGACGAAAGTCAATCAACGCGCTGGGACCGTAGCGGCGCTGCATGACCAGTTGCATCAGGTCGTCTTTCGGACTCACTACAACCGCGGGCCCGGTCCACAGCACGGCGGCCGGCGCCAAGATGCGACGCGTTTTGCCGGTCTCTGTGGGTGCTGAGACCAGCACGTGGGCAGCTGATTCCGCGACTGTGCGACGGTTGGTCTCGTCGTCGTACAAGAACCCGCAGTACGGCGTCGGCGGCGGCTTATAGGCCATCGCGATCTCGCTTGATCGGTGTGCGTTCCCCTATCGGTTGGCGCGACCGGGTGCGGAACACGCTGGGCAACATCTCGATCTCCGTGTGGAACCCGAAGTCGACCTCGTCGTGCTCCTGGGGTGGCCGCATGGGCCACCAGTCACGAGAACCGTCAACGGCCAGCCAGCCCTCCAAGATGCCGTACACCCCGGCGGCCAGCAGCGCTGCCGGAACTTGGGCGACGACCCACGGCACAACCACCGTCGAAGCGAAGGTGCCGCTGCCGGAATAGATCAGCCAGTAGATGACTGGCAATGGAATCCCGACCGCTACCGCGCTCCACATGAACGCTGCGATCGGATACGACCTCAGGTTGTCCGGGATTAGCTGGATGGTGAACGCGTAGACGCCGCGGCCGACGGCCCAGCCGATCGGTGCGAACAGTGCGGCGGTCAGAACAATCACCCAATCCACCGCCGCATAAATTGTTTCCGGTGGCCGCGCCCACATGGGATGAATGATGTCGTCATCGGCAGGGTCGACCCGCGCACCGGTATTTTCCTGTGCGCGGTCGCGAATTTGACGAGCCAGAATTTCTGCTCGTCTTTTCTGAAATATGAACGTGTGCTGATGACGTGCAATCCACTTTCGGCGGACCTCGTCGAACCGATCAGTGGGCGCCGGCATCAGCGGCCTCCTGGTGGGGTGCTTGATCATCAGGATAGAACTCGCGCAGCTGTTCAGCGACACCCATCAGAAAGTCGCGCAACTCCGCTGCGGTACGCCCCACGGCGACCCTCTCAGACACCGCCACCGCAGCGTCCACCCGGGTTTTCACCGTCTCTACCTGGTCTGACAGACGAATAGTCGGCTCACCCCCGTCAAGGGTGATGCGGCAGGACTCCTCCTCCCACCCCACGGCCCGCTCCAGCTTGTGCATGGTGCGCTCGTCCATTTCCCGGTTGAGCCGGTACGCCTTGTACAGCGTCGACGGCGACGGGCCGCCATGGGCGAAAAGGTCATCACGAGACCAGCCCAACTGCACCAGTCTGCGCTGGACAAAAAACATCAGCCGGGCCGGCCCGTCCTGCGGTATTGGTCTCACAACGCAGAACGTAGCAATTACTCATCACGTTTAGCGACAGCTATCGCAAAACCGTATTACCACCCTTTAGCCTCAGCGTGAACTCACTAGGAGATCTCATGAGAACGATTCTCGGCGTCGCGATCGGCACCATCGCGTTCTGGTTGGCAATGCTGGCCGCCGTCGCCGCCTACATCCTTGAACATATCTTTGCTATCGGCTTGGCAACGGCACTCGTGGCGACAGTGATCCTGGCCAGCCGTCTACTTCTTCGACGCCAGGGACAGCGCACCCGTGCCCGTCCAGCCGCCATCAACGTCGGCCGCACGGCCGGCATCCCCCCAGCAGCATCCGCTCATATGCGAAAGGCCGTCTGATGACTCACCCCGACAACGCCGCACACGACGGCCCGTCATGGTCGGCAACCCAGGAGTGGCTTGCCGATCTCGACCGAGATCCCGACGACACCGGATACGACACCGAATCTGATGACAGCCCAGAGGATTACGACCCCGGCGACGAGCCAAGCTACGACGAAGAGTACGCGCCGGCGTCCGACCCCGAGGGGATCGAGGACTATGAGCTGGCCCCGCCAGCCGATGGCAGCGATGACGAGGTCGTACCGATCGTCGACGACGCCGACATCTACGACACCGGTGGCATCGACGGCGATACCGCCGCAGCTCAAACCGCAGATACGCCGAATCCCGCACCCCGATTCAACAAGCCGCTCGCCATCGGCTTCGTCGCATTCGTGGTCGTCACCACGATCGCGGTCACGAGCGTCCTGCTCGGCATGAAAAACGGGCCCGAAGTCCAGAGCGAGCAGTCCGAGGCCGTCACGAAAATCACTGCCCCACCGCAAGAATCACCACCACCATCCCCACCAGGTGCCACCGCAGGCCCCGCAGGACTCCCGTTCACCGCGAGCGCACCAGGATGCCTACTCGGTTCCACTGCTGCGCAAGCCGTGGCCAGCGGCGACCCCACCCAAGCGTGGCTGTGCGTGCGCGGCGGCGTCGACGGCCAAGTTCTCACCATCGAGCTCGGCCGGACCATGGTGGTCACCGCCATCCGTATCACTCCCGGCTGGGTCGGACCGGACGCGTCCGGAGCCGACCAGTGGCTGCAGCACCGCGTCCTGACCCGTGTGTCATGGATTCTCACCGACCACGGCAACAAGCCGACGGTCGTTCCTCAGCACACCGGGAACGTTCACGGCGAAGCGCCCCAGCCGATGCCCGGACAAGGCGTCCTGGCCTCCACGATCACCATGATCGTCCAGGAGACCTCACGGCCTCCCGCCGACGCTCCACCGGCCGACCAGGGCCCTGCAACGGCCGGCTCTGGAGGGCTGCTCGACGACGTTCTGGGCGCCCCGCTGGGCACGCCGTCGCAGACGTCCACGGCCCCCGTCCCCGGCCTCCCCGGAATGAATGGCGGCGAGGGCCAAACCGACCCCGTCGACAACACCTTCGCCGTGTCCTCGATCACCGTCGAAGGCCACCAACCCATCCCCTCCTAACCAGCAAGGAAGGCGGCACCACCAATGCCCACCAAGACCTGGCAACGTCGCATCGACACCACCGGCGGCTGGATCGGCCGCGCATTCTTCTTCGCAGCGGTCGCGTCCTGCTCCATCGTCGCAATCTCCACGATCTGGGGATGGATCTTCAACAAGCCTATCGACGTGCACGGCCCGGCCCGCAAGGAAGTCAACCGCACCGAACTGGTCGGCAACTTCGCCCGGCAATGCGTCGAAAAGGCGCTCACCGTCACCGACACCCAGCGCGCATCGCTGCAATCCTGCTGGGCCAATCAGGATCAGCAGCAGCCGCTACCCACCAACCCCGGCGCCGTGGTCAGCTCGCCCGGTGTCGCCGCGGTGACACTCGAGGACGACCTGGGCTACGCCCAGCAATGGAGCGTCATCGTCTCGGTGTCCGAGCGCCCCTACGTGGCCGCACCGGCGGCCGAGAAGTGCTACCGCATCCCTGTCCTCTACAGCAGCTACGGCCTGCAGGCCACAAGTCGGCCAGGCAAAGCTGACTGTTCAGGTGCCGGGGCAACTCTCCCTCTGGGCTACCCCACCACATTGTCGAATCGGTCACCGGTGTTCCACACGCTGACAGGGTTTTTCGAAAGTTACCTGACCAATGCTGGTGGCCTGGATCGCTACATCACCGAGAAATCCGGGCTCGTCGCGGTTCCCGACTATCGCTCCGCTCGCGACGGTGGGCCTGCACCGCGGATCGTGAAACTTCAGTCCACCCGCGCTGTCCCCGACGACGCCATGCCAGTCGACGGCACCACCATCCACGTGTTCGCCACTGTCGACTCCGTCACCCGCCAATTCTCACCGCGCCGCGAGGACTATGCCCTCAGCCTCACCGTCATCAGCGGTCGCTGGATGGTCGCCGGCATCGACTACGCCCCACAACTCGCGCCACAGGCGGAACTCACACCCGTCGTCCCCGCACCCGCGAAAGGACAGTCGTAATGCCCACCGGATCCGGACCTTTCATTGAGCAGCTCGCCGAGACCCTGGCCCACCACTGGTGGATTTATGCCGCGTTCACGGTGGCCGCGGTCTGTGCCGCTATCGGGCGGGCACCCCGCGTCTTCCTGTTCACGATGGCCCTGCTTACCGCCCTCGTGGCGGTGCAGATCGCTGCATTGGGCAGCGAGTTCGTCGACGAAATATCCGCTGATGCTTCGTCGGTACTGATCAACAACTAACCCCTGAAAGGAAAACTATGTTTCCCATCACCGGCCACCTCATGGCCATCACTGCTGATGCCGTGTCCGAACCCTCAACCACCACAACCATTCTCGCAGCGACCGATCTGACGTCGGGATCCCGGTCGCTCTACACCATCCTCATCGGAGTCTTCGTGGTCCTCATCTTGATCGGCGGCGGCGCCCGTGCCACCGCGGCATTCTTCGGCGGCCGCAAAGGCGAAACCATCTTGTGGGCACTGCTGTCGGTCATCGTCGCAGTGATCGTGGGATCGGGCTACGCGATCTACGTGTCCACGAAGAAGACCGTCGACCAAAGCGGCATCACCACAGGGCAGTTCGGCTAAATGGCCGTCGAATCCGCACAGGTGTTCAAAGGGGTGCACGACACCCCCACCTACACCGATCTGCTGTTCAACAAGTCACTGCGCATCGGGGTGGCGGTACCGCTCGCACTCGGCGGGACCGCCACCATCGCATTGCCGTTGCTGTTCCTCGATTCCGGACACGCCCAAACCCTGTTCTTCGTTCCCCTGTTTCTGACGCTCATCTCCGCCGGCATCGGTGCGATGATCCCGTACGGGAAACCCAGCCTCGGATTCCGAGTCCGCAGCATCTGGCGGACGGTTCGGCCGAAGAACGAGTCCAGCCGTGACAGCATGATTCTGGCACCGCCCGACGACGTCATCGGCCACCTTGAATTCACCAAACACGGCGTGTACGCCAACTATCTCGTGTCCGGGCTGCGCTACTACCTGCAGCCGACCAAACACCGCCTCGGTGCCGCCGAACGGCACCGCAACATGGCCCGCGAAGTCCCCGCCGGTGCGTGGATCTACAGCATGTCGGTACCGCAAAGCCAGCGCCAACTGCTGCGCGCCATGCTGCACGGTCATCGCGACAAGCCCGAATGGATCGCCACCTGCCAAGGCCTGGCCGACCAACTCGCGCAGAAGAACCCTCGAACCCGCGTGTACTGGCTGCGTTTTCCCGTCGACGCAGGCCGAGAGGGCCACACCCCGTTGGGACAGGCCACCAAGCTCAAAGACTGGCTGGCCGGACGCGACAAGGACTCCGACGAGTCCCTTGCCGCCTACCGAAGCCTCGCCCACGACATCGTCACCTCGCTGCCGGAAGACTTTTCACCGGTGCCGGTCACCGAAGACATGGTGGACTGGTTTTGGCGGCGCACCGCCTGGCGAGGCACCTTCACCAACCCGCTGCCGCGGCGCCGCCAAGGGACCGCACGACAAGCACCGCGCAGCTTCCCTGTGGCGGAGTTCGACGACGGCGACCAGCTGCACAACTCCGGCCGCAGACTGCCCATGCTGCCGGCCGCCGGCGTGATGGCCGCCCTGACGGTCCTCGCCGCCGTGTTTGTCGTCGTCGCCCCCGCGATACTGTTCGGCCTCACCACCGCCAGCCTCGTCGCCCTGTGGTGTGCCGGTGTGCGGCGGGTGCCGTCCGCGAAGAAGGTTCTGCGGGTCAGCAGCCCCGACGGCCTCTACCCCGACAGCTATCAAGCGATCCTGCCGGTCACCGATATGCCCAAGGCTGGCATCAGGTTTCCCGGGTCGGAGTTTCTCGATGCTCTCGACGATCTCAACACCGGCGCCGAGTTTGATTTCGCTATCAGCCTTGTCGGTCACCACCGCGAAGTGGAGTTCGTCCGCAACGATCGCGCCAAGGAGAACCTGGACGACCAATTCAAGCAGCGTCGTGATGCCCGCGATGGTGATCGCGAGCTGCGCGACACCGGCCTCCAGCTCGCCGAATACAACCGCCAACTCCACTCGAACAGTGACGAACGCCCGATGGAGACCGCCTTCGTCATCGCCGTCGGCGCCAAAGATCCCGCCACGCTCGACTACAGCGTGAAGCGACTGAAAGAGCAACTCGCCGCCTCCGGGCAGGTCTCGGTACGCCACCACCGCGGCGCCCAGGCCAAACTCTGGGCCGCGTTCAACTCCGGAGTCCCCACCCACAAGAGCTCGGTCGACCAGTTCAGCTACCGAACCACGGCAACAAAATGGTCCCGGTTCGTTCCGATCACCTCATCGCAGGTCGGCAACACGAACGGAACTCTATTGGGATTCAACACATCGAGCGCACTCAACAGCGCCGCCCTGATCGACCTTCCCGGCACCGCGCGGCGCAACCACAATCCCTGCCTGGTCTGCAGCGGCGCACCCGGATACGGCAAGTCCTATGCCTCCAAACGAATAGCCCGCGGCGAGTACCAACGCGGCGCCCAATTGTTCATCGTCGACCCCGGCATCGAATGGGCCAAGGCATTCGCCGACGTCCCCACTGACCGCAAAGCCGTGATCGACATGGCCGGCAACAACTTCGGCTGCGACCCGCTACGAATCTTCCCCGAGCGCGTCGCCGGCGGCTACTGGCTCGACTACATGATCCCGATGATGGGCCTGGACTCACGCAGCGTCGCCGTGCAACGACTGCGCACCATCCTCACCGCGCGCGCCCGCCGACAGCTCAAGATCCCCAGCACCGCGGCGCTCATGGCCTACATCGCCAGCATCCAAGCACCGGTCGACCGACCCGACACACGGTCTGAGCAGGTCATCAAGCTCGCCGAGGATCTCTACCCCATCCTGGTTGCCCTGCAGTCGTGGTCGACCTACGACTTCACCCGCGCCATCTTCGACGACACCCTGCCCATCCCCGACTTGGCCAACCTCGACATGACGATCTGGCTCACTGAGAGCCTCGACCTTCCCGACGCCGAGGAGATGAGCACACCCCACCTGTACAACGACCTCAGCGACCGGAAGAAGGCCTCCGTCGCCATCTACGGCATGCTGGTGCGGCTCGCCCGAACCACCTTCTTCGCCAACAAGTCCCGCTTCGGCCTCATCGTCCTCGAAGAAGCCGGAGGCCTGCTTAACTCCCGCGCCGGCGCCGCCGACGCGCATCTCATCAGCCGCCGCGCTCGCAAGCACTACACCGGGTTGTTGATCATCACCCAGGATCCGGTGGCCGACCTCACCCTGATGGGCGACAAGTTCATCACCCAACAACTCATCGTCCCGTTCGAAAACGAGGAACTGGCAAAAGAAGTCGCGCGGAAAGCTGGACTACGAGCGGCCGACTACGACGACCTTGAAGAGTACTTCTTAGCCGAGCCGGATCCCGAAGACATGCGTGAACCGACCGACTTCGACGACGACGAGGTCACCGAACGACCCAATCGGGGCTCCCGGATCGGCAAGGCCTTCTTCATCGACGAATTCCGCCGGCCCGCACCGATCGTCGTGGCTCACGAACCCGACGCGCGTCTCCACGCCGCCTACGACACCACACCAGGCCAGGAGGCAGCGTAACCATGGCCACCGCAGCTGCACGGCCGCATCCCGCCGAACGATTCGGCTACTTCATGGCGACCCACCCCAAGATGCGTCGCGTCACCATCATCTGGTCGGTCGGCCACTTCCTCACCCTCTGGTCGGTCGCCGCCGCACCCCCGGCATTCGCCTCGACAATGGCCGGCGTTCTGAACTGGACGGGCATCAAGGACACCTACGGTGTTCCCCTCGGCAGCTACTACCTGTCGGTGGTCTCGGCCGGCGAAGCCATCACACAAGCCGGCCCCGACCTGTCCATCAACCCAGTGAGCTGGGCGCGGTGGCTCGGCAACGCGGTCGTCACCGGCGTCACCCACGACACGATCGTCAGCTGGCTACAAGCACAAGTGTCGTTCTACGTCTTCATGATCACCGTCGCCTTGTGGTTGCTGCGGTTCGCCATGTCCTCGACTTGGCTGTACTGGCTGGCCATGTGGTTTCGACCCCTCTTCGATGTGCTGCGCACCCTGCTGATCGACCTATGGGTGTTCCCGATCTGCCTCCTCCTGGCTCTCGGCTACGGCGCCTATCAGATGCTGTGGCACGGCCGACGCGGCCTCGGCTGGAGCATCATGCTCAGTAGCGTGGCGATCGGCGTCATCGGCATGATCCTGGTGTTCCAAGGCGATCCGCTCGGCGAACTCTCCGGGGACCACGGCCTACTGTTTCAAGCCCGCACACTGGCCTTCACGGCCGCCCAAGGCGCTGTGAACAACGGCTCGCTCGTCCCCGGGGCCGACAACGCGGCCAATCTCGATCACTTGACCGCGGTCACCGCCGATGCAGTTCTACGGCACCCGTTGCAACTCATGAATTTCGGCATGGTCGTAGACAACATCGGCACCTGCGGCACCGCCTACTCGAAAGCGCTGATGGCCGGTGACGGACAGATGCTGCCGACTCTGCCCACGACCATGCCGAACGGGGTTCCAGGGGCCATGTCGGCCGCCGATGCGTTGCCGTTCATCGGCGGCGGTGACCACTCCCGTCCCGCCCACGCCATGGCCAAATGCGGTGCGCCCCAGGCATTGGCCCACGCTCAACAACTCGACTTCGGCAGCTTCGCCGTCGGCATCGGCTTCTGCATTCTCGGGCTGATCTTCACGTTCTTCATCTGCTATGTCGCCTACTCGTATGTGATGGTCTGCGGCGCAGCGTTCCTCAACGCATTTATGGCCCTGTTCGCAGCGGGCCCGTCGATGATCGACGGTAAGCCCCGCCAGCGCGCCAAACGCCGGATCAAGGAGTTTTTCAAGCACGCTTTCCTCGTCTTCGTCTACGTGCTCTACGTCTCCTTCGCCGCAGTCATCATCCTGAAAACCGTTGCACCCAACGGGTATGCGGCACAGGTCGGCATGAGTCACCCCGTCGCGCAGCTCGTGATGATCGCGATCATGTCGGCGGTGGCCATCGGCCTGTTCTGGTGGTTGAAAAAGGAGCTCAACGACCACACCCGCCAAGACCTGGTGCATGCGGTGCACCAAGTCATCAACCTGGCCCGTTCGGGCTACGACAAGGGCCAGGAAGCGTTCGACAAAGGCATGTCGGCCACTCAACGCGGCCGAGACTGGTTGATGGAGAAGGGTGCCGCCGGCGGAGGCGGAAGCGACCAAAGCGACGATCAACCACTCACTGGGCAGCCCGTCCAAGGACGCTCCGGCGTCAACAAGCCTTCGTCGAGCACTGGTGGCGGCGGCGGATTGACTGAATCGCTACCTGTACCGGGCGGCGGAGGCGGCGCACTGCCTGCTAGCGGGGGCGCCGCAGGCGGCGCAGCGGCCGGAGCCGGCGGATCGGCGGCGAGCAGTGCCGCCGCAGTGGCCGCTCCAGAAGTTGTAGCGGGTCTGGCGGTAGCCGAAAAGCTGCAAGGCGGCCGCCAACAACACACCACGCCGCGCAGCAACGGCAATGGGAGGCCTTCGTCCGACACACCCCCGGTCATCGACGCCAACCGCTCCCAACACACGTGGGTACCAGGCGATTACGGGGTGCAGCCGCCAGCCGACGGCCGCACTAACCAGCCGGTCAACAGTCAACAACGAACCTTGCCGCCACCCCCGGCACCGGAGCAGCCGATATTCGAGACCGACATCGACGACTACTGGGATGAGCCACCGGCACCCGGGAGAGGTCGGCAGGGCTGAGACGCAAGTCCTTGGTGCCCAGCGTGATTCAGTTTTGGCAGTGGCATGAATCGTCTCGGCCGCTGCAGCCGTGATGGTGAGCTCGTGGAAGAACTGGCGCGGGTCCATGGCCCCGGGCGGGTTTGGGGTTCAGCAGCCGTGATCGTGCGGCCTGGAGGCGTTCGAGCGCCTCTACCGTTGGGTGCAGTCCCTCTTGGGTTGGCCGGCCAGGGCTGGTGCGTGGGTCAACGGGCGGCTCATAGCACAGCACCCACGACGAGGCGAGGACGGCAATCTCTGAATGGTGTACGCCGCTGCCGAAGTGCGACCGGATTTGTGCAGTGATTTGCCATGTTCCATCGTCAGCGAACGCGCCGGTCACCGTGTCCACGGCGTACAAGAAGTCATTGTCATCATCGAGGGAAATACCCCACAGGCAGGCGGAGGTTGAATGCTGGAAGGCCGGCTCGACCCGAGGGTCATGACCGATGAGCTTGAACGATGTCGGCACGACGACGGCGCCAGCCAGCGTGTTGCTGAGGACGAAGCTGCTCCCCATCTGGGTCCGCACGACCGCCAGCGTGTTGAAGGGCGCAGGCCCGACGACCGGTATCCGCACGACGGGAAACGGAACCATTGGCTGCATCGGATCGGTCATTTGACGACCGATGTTCGGATCTGGAAGTCGATTTCCTCGGTGGGGTGCTGGGGTGTCAGCGTGAAGTCATAGGGACCTTTCGTCTGTCCCCAGCCGACGCTGGCGCCGGGATCCTGTGCTGAAAAAGCTTGCGCGATATTGAGTGTGACTCTGAGGTCGGTCGCCATCGGCGGGTTCGGAATGCGGTAACTCGCCTGGCATTCATCGGCCGACACGGTGAGATGCTCGATGGCGCCAGGCACGAGCGGGGTGAGGTTCTCGTAACCGAAATTGCCGCCGCTGGCGGGCACGTTCTCGTAGCGGTTGGCGACCACCGTCAGCACGCTCTGTGCGATCGCCGGGTCGTCCGATTCGGGTCGGAACAGTTCCGTGGGCCAAGTGATCGTCCCGGTTATGGCGGTGCCGACGCGCACCACGGTGGCAACGACCTGGTAGCTGAAGCGGTGCAGCGCTGACCATTCGCCCATGAGTGCGGTGTTTACGATCAGGACGAGTTCACCGGTGTTCGGGTCAAGCTCGACACGGGCCCAGTCGGTGGCGAAGAGGAAGCCGCTCTCGCTGTTCTGGATGCTGGCCAGGCCTACGTAGGCCGACCATTGCTCCAGGTCGCGCGCGTGAACTCCCAGCAAAACCCGCTCTTCGCCACGGAGCACGACGTCTGAGTCGTAGCGCCATTCCAGCAAGACAATTCCCGACATGACGAGGAGCCAGCGGTTGGCCACCCCGAGGTCGGCCTCAATGGTGCCCATGGACACCACTTGATTCGGGTTCTGGCTGTTCCACACGCCCATGAGGGGCAACCTATGTGCCGACCCCACAAAGCGGGCCCAGAGTGGCGAATCGTGCCCTTCCGGGCAACGACCACCACAAGCCTGGATCGGCTTGCCGCGCGGCCCTGTCGCTCACTTCGACACCCTGGCTGGCTGGTAGCCGCGAGTCGATCAGTGCGTCTCGCTGATGCGACCGGCGCAGGGCGCATCGCGACCGACCAGCGCGGCCTTCGTGACCGACCCAGCCGCCTACGTTTATGCGGCGCCGGCGTCTGCGGTGTCGGGCTTGTCCTGCGCCGGCCGAGGTGGTGGCCATCCGAGATCGGCCACCATTTGGGCCACATTGGCTCGGTGGACGTCGAAACGTTCGTGCTCAAGCAGCCCGGCGCGTAGCACCACCGGATCAATGCCGGCGTGCAGCAGCAGGAACACCCGCAACAACCACGGTGCCACCTCGGCCACGATCGCCCAGCGCAGCACGCGGTCCCCGAGCGGCTCTTTCTCCTCGTCCGGAATGGGATGGTGAGAGAGCTCGTTGCGGGCCCTGGTCAGCTGCGCGGAGAGGTCGGGCACCGACTCGGTGAGCTCGGGTACGGCCGCCGTGACTTCCGACACCAGTGCACGGGCTCTGTCGGCGTAGCCGACCGCGTCGAAGTGTGCGAGAGCGTTGTTAACGGCGGTATGTACCGCGCCTGGATCGAGGTTTCCGGTCTTGGTGGCCCATTCCTTTGCTGCACGGCGTGCGGCCTGCCGGATCTTCTCGAACCATTTGGGCTGCGCCGCAGGGAACTGCGACTGTTCGTAAGGCAACCGTCGGTGCAGCCCCTCGACCAATGTGGTGTAGACCTGTGCGCGTGCTTGCACGGCCCCATTGATCGGCTCGACCACAGGCCATGCCAGCCCGTCAAGTTTGTCGTTGAGCGCGATCCATTCCGCGAACTGGTTGAGCGTCAACTCCGCGGGTTCCACGATCCGCAGCAGGTTCAGGTTGGTTGGGGCGGAATAGGTCTGGCTGTGCACGGTCAGCCAAGGGTCGCCCTCGTTGACGCGTACCTGACATGCCCTGATCGCCACGGGCTGGTCGAGAGCTAGTCGAAGAAGCACCAGGCATCCCGACACCACCCGCATGTGCAGTTGCCGCAGCGTCATGGGCGTCGCGGCCTCGTACACCAGCCACATCTCACCGTCCTCGGCAGGATCGGCGCTCAACCTCGAACCGTCGTCTGGTACAACGCTCGCCACGCCGACTGGCAGGTGGCCGAGCAGCAGATGACCGAGCTGGTAGCGCACCCCGGTGTAGAGCTGGTCGGCGCCAGATACGTGAGCACCGACGATCGCCTGGTGTGCCTCGTATCGCGGTTGGCCACTGTCCGGCTGGTAGTTCTGAGCATTGACCAAGGTGACGTCCACACCGCTGTCCAGCCGCCCGTGAATCGTGATCGGTTGAAACGCCGCGACATCGAGCGCGGAGTCCGCCGCCGAGACAGGTGGCGGCACTTCATCAACGACCGGCCCGTCAAGAACGACCGCGGCTCGGCTGCCCTCCGCCATCGTCAAGACACCACCTACACGCTTCCCGCTGCGGCTCGCGGCCCAGAACTGGCCATCACTCGTATCCGGCATCATCCACAGAATCATGCATGCCGGCGACGCCCAGCTTGGAAGCCGGTCCTCCCGTAACCAAACGGCGCACAGCGGGGCTATTCGACGACCGGGTCTGCGTCTACCGGTGGAGGCACGTCTATACCGGCCCAGCGCAGATGCTCGACAATCGCGGCGTAGGCCAGGACGTCGTGCCCTTGTGCTGCTCTCATCGCCATGAGCTCCCGAACTGGTTGCGCCGCAGCGATGCCGCCTGGCTGGGGAACCGGCGACCAGTAGATGCTGTTTTCGCGGCAGCGGTCCCGGATGTACTGCTCGGCATCACGTGCCTTGTGTCGCTGCCGTGATCCCTCGTCGGTGATGTACCACCAAGCCAAAGTGGCGGCACCACTATCGATTTCCCACTGCCTGCGTTCGGGCGGGTGCGCGAACACCAGACGCCACTCGGTGATCAGTCCGCGATCCGTGAGCGCCTCCAGGGCCTCCCCGATGTGCCGCTGTCTTTCCGCTTGTAGCGGTAACGCGACTCTGGACGTGGCACAAGGGGTCTCCTGTCAGCGGCCCGCAACGGGTCAGGTGGTGGTCTGGATGACTGAGTCGAGGTCGACGGCGCCCGGGACGGCGGTGGACAGGACCGTTCGCAGCGCGGCGGCGATGTCGCGTTCGGTGATCGTGGTCATGGTCGTGTCGTCGACGTCGCCGGTGTCGAGTTCTTCGGCGATACGCAGCATCTGCTCGTCGAAGCTCTCCTCGATCACGTTGCGGATGAACCGGCCGTTGCCGGCGACATCGAGAATCCGCCGCGGTTTACCGGCTTGGCCGTTGGAGTCGGTGGTCTCCACCTGATGTTCGGCCAGCTTGGCGCACACTCGCTGTAGGAGCTCGCTGGCCGCTGGGTCGATGGTCGACTCTTTCTGCGCCGCCATGGAAGCCGCGATCTCACCCAGCTCAGTTGGCGTGTAGGATGCGAACCGGATCCGCCGCGGTACACGGCTACCCAGGCCTTCGTTGGACGCCAGGAAGCGGTCGATCTCGTCGTCGTAGCCGGCGATGATCACCATGAGCCGGTGCCGGTCGTTCTCCATGCGGGCAAGCAGGGTGTCGACGGCTTCCTTGCCGAAGGCGTCGCCTCCCGACAAGCCTTCCTGGATCAGGGTGTACGCCTCGTCGATGAACAACACCCCGCCAAGGGCCTCGTCGATCTTGTTGTCCGTTTTCTCCGCTGTCTGCCCGAGATAGCCCGCGACGAAGTCAGCGCGTTTGGCCTCAACCACTTTCGGGGTGGGCAGAATGCCCAAGCCGCAATAGATATTGGCCACCACGCGGGCGATGGTGGTCTTGCCGGTGCCCGGCGGCCCGGTGAACGCCATGTGGTGACTCCGGATCACCAGCGGCAGGCCACGTTCCTCACGCACCTTGTTGACTTTCACCGTGGCTTGCAGCTTGTGAACCTGCCGTTTGACCTCGACAAGGCCGATCTGGCGGTCCAGTTCGGCCTCCGCCTCGGCGAGCAGTTCGGCTTGGTGGTCGGCCTGCTCGGTCTCCCGGGTGGGCTCGGTGTTCGGATCCCAAGGATCGGTACGGGCTTCGATCGCTTCAGGGTTGGTCACCGTCAGCCGGCGGTCCTTGTCGTCGAGCGCCTGACGGGCCGGGGCGAACTTCGCGTCGCGCGCATACACGCGCCGCAACAGCTGCGCGGAATCGTCATGCTTGCCCAGGTGGCGCAGGCACATGGCCTGGGTGTAGAGCGCGATCGTGGCCGCGTGCGGTACCAGCTCGGTGTCTATCGCGGTTTGCGCTCGCCGGTAGGCGTCCTCGAACACGCCCAGTGAGGCCAGCGCCGTGCTGGCCATCGCGGCGGCCGCGGCGCCGTATACCGGTTTGCGCCAGACCTTGTCGACGGTGAAGAAACGCAGCACGTCGGGCCAGCGTTTGGCCTGAAAATGCAGCACTCCTTGGGCGTAGGTGTGCAGGTCCGCGTCGAACGGGTCGGTCGGCGCCAGCCCGCGCAGCACCTCATCGGCATCGGCGTAGCGGCCTTCGCGGGCCAGAACCGTCGCATACGCGGTCAGCAAGGAATCGCGGGAGGTGATCTCCAGGCTCACGAACAGTCCATCGAAAACCATTGGGCAGAAGGAGGACTGCAAAACGCCGAGACGCTGAAACTCCCATCCGAACGTTGCCCGCGCCTCGCACGCGCCGGCCAGTGTCTTGGCCGAGTCGTCGCCGGCTCGGATACGCGCCAGCCAGGCGTCACACATCGATGGGTCCGTGTCGGTGGCGATCCTGAACGACTTGGCTGCCACCTCGGGATTGGTGCTGGGCATCATGTTGTTCACGCTCACGCCCGACGCCAACAGTCCTCGGGTGAGCGCCTGGCGGGCCGCCTCTGCGCTTTGCATGCTCGCCATGGTCATCAGGCCACCCGTCCCCGCTTCTGTGTCCGGATCAGATTGCGCTCGGTGCTCAGGTCGGAGTTCAACCGGTGAGTGAACTCGGCGGTGCGGATGATGCACGTATTTTCCGAGTCCTGTTCCAGGTGAACGTCAGCGACGCTGGCGGTTCGCGCCGGCACCAACCGTACCGTGATGGCCGCACGGGGTCCGGCGGCCGCACGGGCCGCGCTGGATCCCGCCGAGGACCGCGGATCGTCGTAGACCACCATCACGCCGTCACCGTTGTTGGGCAGTTTCGGCGGCAGGCCGGGAACGATGTGCAGGCCTGCCCCGGTGGCATCGCGCCACACCTCCGGCCGCGATGACCGCACCAGCACCTGATATCCGATCGCGGCATGGCTCATCGCCAGTTGCAGCAGCTGGGCGACTTCGCCGGCCACAGTGACGCTGGCCGTCGACGTGGGCGCTGCGTTGGCGAGGCTGACCAGCAGCAGGTGTCCGCTCATGGTGGAACCGATGATGACGCCGGTCGAGCCGATCGGCGCCCGCAGATCCTCGCCGTCGCGCAGGCGCCTATGGGGAACCCTCAGACGCGGTGTGGGCGCGTCGACGACACTGGCCCGCACGCCCAGGTCGTGACGCCCCGACAGAGGGTTGAGGCCAAGGATGGGTGGTTCGCGTAGCGGGCCTCCGGTGGCGTAGCGCACCAACAGCCCGACCTCGGTGGACTGTTCGGACCCGGGCCGCAATTGCAGTGCGGTGGCGGTGTAGTCGCAGTCGGGAACCCAGACCCGGTCGAGGGTTTCGGTTGAAATGTCTTGCGGTGACACCCAATACGCGGTGATCGAGCCACCGTCGTGATGCAGCCCCGTCCAGCCCGGGCGCGACGGTTCGCCGACGCCGGCGCTCAACGCGGTGTCGATGTCGGCGAGCTCGGCGGCATCGACAACACGGGCCGGGCAGTGCTGGGCGGTCAGCTCGGCGGCCAACCGCTGCGCACATGCGGTCAGCGTGGCCGCCACAGATTCTCGGCACTGGACCGCGTCGACGTTGTCGTGGCTGTTCATCCGCAGCACGCAGACCGTGCGGCGACTGCCCATCGCCCCGTGATCGCCAACCTTGCGCGAGTACGTTGCCGCATACGGGTGGTGCTGGTTGGGCGCTCGGCGCCGACCCACGCTGAGCACGTCAATTCCCGACAGCGTCACATCGAATTGCCGCAAGGCGTCGGCGACAACCGAGATCGGCAAGCTGGCCGGTGATTGCACGCGGTTGTGGTCAAGCACCGACGGCGTGTGTGAGCGGCCATCGACGGCAACGACCGCGATCAGCTCTTCGCCATGGGCACGCACCGCCGCCGTCGTCGGCGGCCACTGCGTGGTGTGCTCGGTGGTTTCAGCCACCGCCAGCACCCCTGTCGCCGGGCGACGCGGCAGCAGACGAGCGACAAGAGTCAGCACATGCTCGTGACGCCACGTCACCACGAGAGCAGCGACCACCACCGCGGCGACCCCGATCGACACCCACACCGCGGCCGGGCCGGCCAGTGTCGAGGAGACCACGGTCAGAACCACTACAGCGGCGAGGAACGCCACGGCCAGCCGCGCCCAGCTCGCCCGCACCCCCAGTGCGAACATCGGCTTCATCGGACCCTCCTCGATCGAATCGCGGTCAATCCCACGGTGATCACGCACAGTGCGATCACCCCGCCGATCCCGCCGAGAGCGACCCACACCGGTGTCATGTTCCGTGGCGGCGGCGCAGGAGGGATGAACAGGGGCGACGAAAGACGTTCCGGCCCAACGCGAGCGCCGGGATCCTTCAAGTCCCAGGTCAGTGCGGCGACCGGATCGACGATGCCGTGACCGATCTGGTTGTCGACGCCACGTGCGGGCGGACGAGCCGTGCTGATGAGCCGGTTGATCACCTGATGGGCGGTGAGTTCGGGATATTTGGCTCGCACCAGGGCCGCGACACCGGAGACGATCGCCGCGGAGAACGATGTCCCGGCCGGAGCGACCATGGCGTTGTCCCGGCCCTCGGTGGCGTTGATCAGCCCATCGTCGCGGGGTGAGAGGCTGACCACGTCCGTGCCGGGTGCGGCAATACCCACCCACGGGCCCGCGACGCTCAGATCGATCAACGGATTGCCCGCGGAGTCCACGGCCCCGACGGTCAGGACGTACTGGTCGAACCACGCCGGCGTCACCACGGTCTTGACCTGGCCCCAGTTGCGGGGATCGTTCGGTGTCATCGGGTTGTACGGCGGGTTCTGTTCGCAATCAGTGTTGCCGCCCGAACCGGTGTTGCCGGCGGCGGCCACGATCACCGCGTTCTTGTCCACCGCGGCGTACCGCAGCGCTGCACCCAGCGCGGCCTGGTCGATCACGTTCAAGGCGTTCATGCACGACACCGCACTGATGTTGATCACCTGGGCACCCATGTCTGCGGCGTGACGGACCGCCCGGGCCATCGTCTGGATGTCGCCGGCCTTCTTGCGTGTGGCCGGATCCTGATCACCGCTGAACGCGTCCTTGGGGCTGAACGCTTTTGACGACTGCCGGATCGAGATGAGCTCCACATCCGGTGCCACACCGGAGAATCCGTCAGCCGGTGGCGCAGGTGGTGGCGGGGCCGGTTCGGCTGGCACGTCGACGTCATCGACTGGTGCTTGCGGGATGGTGAACCGGTTGCTCACTGCTTGTACGCGCACGGTCGTGCCGGTTGGCTGCCACGAAGACGGCGCTACACCCGGTTCCCCGGGCGGGGGCGGCGGCGGGCCAGCAGGCGCCGGCGGCGGTGGCGGTGGTGACGGGACTTGCACGATCACCGTTTGCGGCGGTGGAGGCGGCGGCGGTGCTTCGCTGGTCGGCACCGTGTCCGGCCGCCGGCTCTCGCGCGGCGGCGGCAACGGAGTCTTGCCGTCCATCGGCGCCGCTGCGATCAGCGATGCCACCCACGTGCCGTGCGCATCGCAGTCGGACAGTCCGTCACCGCCCTCCATCACGTAGTCGCCCCCGCCAATGAGGTTGGGCAGGCGTGGATGTGGGCTGACGCCGGTGTCGATCACCGCGACCTTGACGCCGGCACCACGTCCCCACCGCCATGCCTCGGGCAGATTGAGCATGTCCATGTAGCGCGGCTGGACCCGGTAGTCGGTGTCGGGAAGGGTGGCCACACGGGTGCAATAGGCGCCCTGGCGCATCGGTTCCGGCGGGCTGGGCGGACCGTCAGGCGGCAACGCGCCCGGGTCGACGCTGGGCGGTTCGATCGCCCGGGCGCTCGGCGCACCCCACAGTGTGGAGGTGGCCACCAAACTGACCACGGCCACAGCCGAAAACATCGGCGCCAGAAGGCGAGTGCGGCGGTTCATGAGCGGTACCTGATCGCGGCGAACACATCCATGACCTCGAACGCCAGCGGCCACACCGCGGCCAGCAAGAAGTACTCGATCCATTCCACGAACTGTTCGAACACCGGCGTGTAGGTGCTGCGCGGGACAATCACCGCGGCGATCAGGCCGAGGGTCGGAAGCGCCACGATCAGCCCGCATCCGACGAGCAGTGCGGGCATCGACCACAGCTGCACGATGTACCGCAGCGCCACCACGACGGCGATCGTCACCGCGGTCACCGCGAGGATCGACGACTGCCACCGATCGGTGTATGAGCGGCCGTGCAGCAGCACCGCAGCAGCCACCACACCGGCCAGCACCACCATGAGCCACCGCCGCGGCGAGTGCGGGTCGCACAGCCCCAGGCACGAGATGACCAGCAGGATGCTGAACGCCATCAACATGCCCGTGATGTAGACCCGGGCCCGTTCGGTGTTCAGCGCGACCTGCTGCACCGACTCCGGGCCTTCCAGCACCGGGCGGCCACCGACGACCACCACAACCTCACCGGGCAGATACGGCCGAGTCTCGAACACCCAGGGCCGCCCTGGAGGCGGCATGACCGGCAACCGGATCTTGGCGGCAATGCGGGCTAGCGACGGGGTGATCTTCATCCCGACCATGGACACCAACAACACACTGGCCAGCAGTACCGGGGCCGATGTCACCAGCAGCATCCGCACCGCCCCGGTCACCAACGCGGCCAATCCCAACACGATGACGGCCGTGCACAACGAAAGGTGACGGCCCGTGTACCGCAACGTCAGTCCTGCGGCGGCCAGCGCCACCGTGGCCCCCAGCGCACCGTGAGGAGCCCCGAGCGGACCAGGCACCACCAGCGCAGCCGCCACAGCCGCAGCAGCGCAACCAGTGAGCCGCAACGTGTCGGCCACGGCGACCTCAGTCTGCCACTCCGACCACGCGTGCCGATCCGACGAGTCCTCCTCGATGAGCGCACGCCGTGTGAGCCCGGCCCGCATCGCCAGCACGGTAGCTGCGACCAGCAGCGCCAGCGCGATCACGGCCGCGGCTGCCGCTGCCACGAACCCGTCGTGGCCGTAGCGCCAGCGCGCCAGCATCGCCAGCACCACGAGCACGCTCGTCGATAACAACCCAACACCGATGCGGGCGGCCAACTCCGGAGTGATCTTCTGCCGGCTGCGGCGCAACTCGGTCGCCGCGGCCGTGGTCACATTCTCGATAACCGGGGTGCGGGATTCGGTGTCGTCGACGAACTGCAGCCACAGCTTGGTGCCGTCGACCACGCCCTGCTCAGCAAGCGAACGTGACGGGCGCAGCATGGTGCCGTCAACCCAGCACAGCGCCCACCGGCCCCGTACGACCTTTCCCGTGGCATCGGTCGCGCCGGCCGGTTGCAGCTTCGGACGTCCGATCTGGTCAAGGCGCTGATTGGACAGATCGACCAAGGCCGACATGTGACGCGACACCGGGGCCACCGCATCGAGGACGACCCCGAACTGAACATCGGCCACCATCAACGCCACCTGCACGCGGTTGGCCGAAGGCGACGGCGCCGCCGACACCCCGCTCACCTGTGGTTGCACGGCCGTCATCGCGGGCTCACCCCACCGGGTGTAGGAAAGCCTTCCGCCACCCACGCGGCAACTTCGGTGTAGGCCAACCGAGTTGGCTTACGCAGAGCGTCGAAATCCAGCACCGCGCCGTCACGAAGGTGCTCGTCGAACGGAACGAACTTCACCGCACCGACCCGCTGCTCCAACGAGTGCGTGACCGCGGTCACGAATTTCTTTTCAGCGCAGTCGTATACGTCGTTGAGCACCACCACCGACCGGCGAAGCAGATCATGCTTCCCCCGCGCGGCGAGCCAATCGATGGTCTGTTCTGCCGCCGCGGCCCCGTCAAAGTTCGCCGTTCCCACGATCACCAACGCGTTCGCCGCCCGCAACACCGCCGGCATCACCGGATGCTCGACATTGGCCCCGCAGTCGATCAACGCCAGCTGATAGAAACGGCGGGTGCGGTTGAGCGTCGTGTCGAACATATCAGCCGTCAGCCCCAGCGGATTGGCCACATTCTGGTTTCCGGCAAGCACTTCCAAGCCCTGCGGGTTCTGGCCGGTGCGGGCACGCGACTGCGGATAGGTGTCGGTGTAGTTGCGCTTATAGATCTCCTCACCATCCGCTAAATACTCGCGTATGGTCGACGTGGCACGGGGATCGACGACGCGGCCCAGCGCCCCGTAGGTCGGATTGGCATCGATCGCGATGACCGGCTCATTGCGGTACATCGCGAACACCGTGCCGATGCCCGCCGTCGTGCGTGTCTTGCCGACACCACCCTTGATCGACAGCACCGCAACCTGGTAGTTGCCGGGAATGTTCCCCGCAATCTGGGCTTGCCGCTGCAGCTGCAGCCGCTCCGCCGGACCCGCGCCCAAATTCACGAGATGTCCGGTACCCACGTAAACCGCGTGCCGCCAGCCCTCCTCGGGCGGTACTCGCCGTGTCTTCACCAGATCGTCGTGACGAAGATGGCGGGTTGCCTCGCTAGCCCAGGCCGGTGTCAGTGACCCCTCACTGGCCGCCGCCCAACTCGCAATCTGCAGTGGCGCTGAGGATTCCCCCTCCGATCCGGGCCGCGAGACCGCGACACCGTGTGCATCGGGGTACGACTGTCGCGCATGCCACTGCGGCCCGGTTTCGGCGCTCTGATGCGCCTGAACCGGGTGTCCGTTGACCGACTGGTGCTGGCCCGGCTGCTGGTACTGCCCCGGGTAGTGGTGCTGCCACTGGGCAGCCTCGGCGTTGGCCGGCGCAGGCAGGCGCCGGCTCGCCGGCCCCTCGGTCTGCCGCTGGTCAGGCCGCCGAGCCGTGTCTGGTTGAGCCGCGTGGCGCGCGATCACCTCGGCGACCTCGGCCGACATCGGGCCGACGATCGTCGGGTCGTCGACGACGGGCCGGCTGGGTTCGCTGACCTCCGGCTCGGAAGGCAGGGCGGGTTCGGTCAACGGATCCTTCTTCCCCTCGGCCGCCTGGTCCGCGCTGTCGCTGGCCTGATCGCTGAAATAGCGCGTTGCGAAATCCTGGTTGTCCATTTCTTACTCCACCCCAATTGCTCACTCTGCCGGGCTTTGCACCAATCCTATGGCCCGCAAATACCGCTTAGCGACGGTCAACCGTGACTTTCCGTGATCCATTTGCCGGATCGTGTTTTGTCCACCATGGCCGGTCGATATCAGGCTCGCATGTCATGCGCGTCGATGCGTTTCCCATGACCGCACTCCCACCCCCGCCAGCACCGTCGTGACCCCTTGCTCGATCTGGGCCGCGCTGCCCGCAGCGATCGTCATCCATTCCTGCGCCGCCCCCCGGACAGAGGGCAGCTGATAGAGCACAACCCTGCCAGCATCGCTGTCTCGGACGTCGAGCGTGGAGGAACTGGTGTGCACTGCTGCTTCGTCGTAGGCACGCGCATAGAGCACCGCCTCGGCCAGGGGCGCGTCCATGAGCTCACCGAGCTCGGCCAGGTCGGCCGCCCGCACACCCATGGTGCGCAACGCGTTGTCGCGCTGCGGCGAATCCGCCTCAAGGCCTGCGCGTTCGGCGGCCGCAGTCAAGATCTCCTCCAAAGGCACATTGATTGCGGTCATCCGGGACGGCCCACAGGGATGAACCGCGTCGAGCAGAGCCACGACGTGGTCTGAAAGCCACCGCGGGTCGGCGGCACCGTCGACGTGGTCGATCGTCACGTCGTCGCCGACGCGCACGGCCGACACCCAGTGTCCGTCCTGTCGCGCGAGCACCACTCTGAGCTCCCCGTCCGGAATGGACCGCCATGTGTTCGGATCGTTGAGATCGGGAATGGACTGCTGCCGCGCGCCCGGGCCGACCTGCAGCATCACCTCGACGTCGGGAACCGCCAGTATCCGAAGCCACCGGGCCAGCGACTCGATGACGCGTCCGTCTGGGCCGACCAGGCCTTGCTCGCGCAGGGCCTCGACCGCGGGATGGTCGTTGAGCCAGTCGTCGCTGCGGGCCGCGGCGTAGGGCCACGCCTGCAGTTCCGGTGCCAGGCGCGGGATTCCGAGGATGGCTTGCAGCACCCATAGGGCTGCCATGTTGACGGTCACGTCGGCTGCGGTGTCGTGCGTCGCGCTCATTGGTGCTCCCCGTTTCTCGGTGTCGTAATACGGCAAAGCGGCGGCCCCCATGTCGCAGGGTGCCGCCGCTTCTCGCCGCGATGAGTCGTTGGGCGTGGGGTTTAGATCCACGAACCGCCGACGGCGCTGTCGGTGTGCGCCATGTTGTTTCCCGCTGTGCGCACTTTGTTGCCGTGCTCGCTCAGCGCCTGGTAGATGGTTTGGAAGTTGCGGCCCAACTCGGTGACGAACTGTTGGTAGGCGTTGCTGCCGGCGCCGCCCCAGAAGTCTGCGCTCGCTTCGACGTCGCGCAGGATCTGCTGGTGCACGGCCTCCAGCTGCCCGGCCTGAGCGGTCAGGGTCATTCCGTGATGGTCGACGTCGTCGAACCCGTACTTCATCTGTGACATGGTTGTTTCTCTCTCTCGGCGGTCGGGGGTTGTCGTTAGCTCGACAGAATCTGGCTGGACTCGTGCTCGCGCTGTTCGTACTCGTCAGCGCTGCGATTGAGCTTGTCGCTGACCCCCTGGGTCATGTCGACGATGTTGCGGAATGCCCGCATCATTTCTTCGAGCGTCCCCGACGACGTGGTGTTGGCGGCGCCCGCCCAGCCTGCGCCGGAGATCGCGGTCGAAGAGGTCCAGGCCTTGTTGGCCTCCGCTTCGATGGTCTGGGAGTGGGCGTGGAACCGGCCGGCGTAGTCGCGCATTGCGTCCGGATCGCTGAGGAAGTTCGACACCGTGGTCATGTGTATCTCCTTAGTCGGAAATGGCAGAATTTGTGTTTGCTGTCCGCAATTCGAAGTCTAGTGGCGGGTTATGCCACTGCAACGGTCAAAAGAAATTGGCTGAAAAAATCTTTGACCCCCTCTTTGTGTCCACCGCACAGGATCGTGTTCGCCTGCTCGTCATCGCGGATCCGGAAGTACCCGTACCACCGTTCCGTAGCGGGGCTGCCCGCCGTCCCCCTGGCCGTCACGGCCTCCCATCGCGCCCACCGGTGCACCGGCCATGCCGGTGCTACCGGATGCCGGCACGGCACCGGTCGGTGTGCTCGCCGACGCCGGCACCACCGTGGTGTTCGTCGTCGCATTGTTCTGGGTGCCGGCCGCCCATGTCGCCGGCACCGACAATCCACCGATGCTGCCGCCGCGGCCCACAGCCGCGGACACCGGGCCCGCGCCGCCACTGACCAGGCCGCCACCGCCGCCGCCCAGTGCCGACAGGGCGCCCGTCGGCGCGGCGGTGACACCAGAGGCGTTGACGGCACTGGTCAATGCGGGGTTGTTCAGTGCCCCCATGAGTGGGCTCAGCAGCGATTGAAACTGGCCCATGCTCTGCAGTGGCGCCGTAGCCGGTTGGGAAAACCCTTGCAGCGCTTGCGGAATCATACTCATGAACTGAGGCCCCATGGTGAGCATGGACTGGGCATCGATGTTCCCGGGCATCGAGCTGGTTTGCAGGCTCGCGTTGGCCACTTTCTGGCTGGCGTTGCCGGCGGCCTTGCCGCCCGCTTCGGAGACCGCCAAGCCCTGCGCCGCCAGCCCGGCCGGGTTGGTGTTCGGCGGCGGGGGGATGAACGGGGTGGCCGCAAGACCACTGGACACCCCCGCGGCGTCGGCCGAATAGCCGTAGAGCACCGTGGCGTCCTGCACCCACATCTCGTCGTACGCCGCGATGGTGGCCGCGATCGCGGCGGTGTTCACCCCGAAAAAGTTGGTGGCGATGAGGGTCTGCAGGGTATTGCGGTTGGCTTCGATGACCGCCGGCGGAACCACTCCGGCCCGGGCAGTCTCGAACACCGCCGCGGCCTGAGTTGCGGCCACACCTGCGGCCTCCGACTGCGCCGCGGTGGCCAAGATCCACACCACGTACGGTGCGGCCGCGGTAGCCATCGACAGTGAAGACGGTCCTTGCCAGGAGGTTGTCAGCAGAGCATCGACGACCGCCTGATAGGCCGCTCCGACGCTGCCGAGTTCGGCGGCCAGTGTGTGCCACGCCGTCGCGGCCGCGACCATGGGGCCCGAACCGGGTCCGGCGTACATCCGGCCAGAGTTGATCTCCGGGGGAAGACCACCGTAATCAGTCATCAGTCAGTCAGTCAGATCGAAGATTCGCCTGTCGCCTACATCGACGCCAGAATGTTGAGCGCTTCGGTGCCTTCATAGCTGCCGGCCCCGGCGCTCATCGTGGCCACGAACATCTCGTTGACCACGGTGGCCACCCCACCTGCCGCCTGGTACACCCCGCCATGGGTGGCAAACGACAGTGCGAGCAGCGCGGAGGTCGGGTCGGCCGCCGGAGGCAAAACCCCGGTGGTCGGAGCGGCGACGGCGCCATTGGCCGCCGTCATGGTTGAGCCGAGCGCCTGCAGTTCACCGGCGGTTGCCAGCATTGCTGCGGGACTGGTGTTGACAAACATGATTTCCTCCCGACGTCACGATGTGGAACTCAGCATAACGGCGGTCTAGAAGTTGCGCCGCAGCCAAAATCAAGCATTCTCAATACCCACCGGAACCCATCCGACCTGCACGTATGATCCCGATCCACCGGTACCCATCAAGAATCCGCGTCCTTGCGGCATCGGGTGGCCTTTCCACCTTCCGCGGACAAACCCTTCGTCGGGATCTGAATCCATCACCAGCAAATCTGTGTTTGCCTGCATCATTGTTGCTAGCAGCGGATCGCGTCCTGCCACGCTCATCCAGCCACCGAATTGACGCGAGTAAATGATGTGGAGTCCGACATCGTCGGCGGCGTTTGCTGCTTCCGTCAACGGAGTGAACACGTGGTTGTAGCCGGACGGCAGCCGCTCGGCATCATCGATCACCAGGAAGATCTCCGGGCCCGTCCAGGACTTCTCGAACGTGGCGTCAATCCCGAGGTCGGCCTGGGGAAGCCGGTCGGCGAGAACCTTGCTCAGACGCTCGGCCAGCTGCCCGGTGGTGTCGGTGCGGTAGGAGAACGCCTCCACGTAGCTGTCGTCGAGCACCCGCAGCAGCTCACGGCCCGGACTGATCAGCCAGACCTGCGCCGAGGGCCGGGTGTCGTCAGCAGCCCGCACCGCTGTCGACGAGCCGGGCGCATAGATCCGGCCGATCTCGCTCATGATCGCCGCACATGTCGTAGTGCGACCACACTGCCGGCTGCCGGTGATCACCAGGAACGGCGAACGACCGTCGTCCAGCCCCACCGGCAGGGAGAACTCGTTGACTGCCCACACCGCGCCACGGTGCTGATGGGCGGCAGCGGACTGGCGCAACTGGGCGAGCTCGACGCGAGTGGGAAGCTGGCGCACCCGCGGGGCAGGCCGGTACCCCTCGGCCAGCTGCGACACCCTTGCCACCACGCTCTGCGCTTCGAACACCCGATCCCCGGTGCCGCGTAGCGCCGGGCGCGCCATCATGGTGTGCAGGCCGACCTCATCCCACCCTTCTCGCAGATAGTTCTGCTTGACCATGCCGCGGCCCGGGCGGTTACTGGGTACCTTCTTGGCTTCCGAGGATTTCACCAGCCTCACGGCCGTCTCGTCGGCCTTCAACTCGATACGGCCCTCGTTGAAGAGGTCACGCATCTGGGGCGACAACTCCTGGGGCTTGCTCACCGCAACCACTACGTGGATACCGAAACTGCCGCCTTCGCGGATCAACTTGTTGATCTCGTCGACGAGAATCTCCTTGCCGCGGAACGTCGACGCGGGGTCTGAGAGCGCCGCGAAGTTGTCGACGACCAAATAGACGTCACCGAACCGGTCCTGGGCCACCGGATCGTCGACGGCCTGGTCCCCCGCCTGCCGGCGCAGAGCCGCTTTGCGGTTACGGAACTCCTCCATGGAGGTCACACCCCACTCGAGGAATCCACGGCGACGCAGTGTCAGCAGTTCCAGCAGTTCTGCGACCGTTCGTCGAATGGCGTCTTCTTCCAGCATGGTCGCCACCCGGCCCACATGCGGGAAATCGCGCACGCTCACCAGGGAGGTGCCCGAGAACGCCAGCACGTAGAACTGCACCTGCTCGGGCGTATGGGTCATCGCCGCGGCGCAGATAAGGTCCACCAGCGCGGTGGTCTTGCCCGATCCCTGACCACCCAGCACCATCAAATTGCCTGTGCCATCAGCCAATAGCGGTTGCTGATCCTGCTTGAACGGCCGGTCGATGACACCGATCGGAAACACCAGGTCGGGCTGGGCAGCATAGCGCTCATCCCACGGCCGGCCCAGATACATCTCCACGACCTCGTCGATCGTGTTCGGTTTGTCCAATGGCGGACCGAACAACCGATGCGGTTCAAACGGTATCGCGCGCAGCTGGTCGATGATGACTTCACCGACCTTGGGCTTACGAATGGCCCCATCATCGTTGTCCGTCGACGGCTGGCTGTCGGCCTCGGCGGACGGCGCGGGCACGTCATCCACGGGCTCACTGGGCTCATCGACGATGATCGGCGACACCGTGAACAGCTGCGGCTCAAAGTATTCCAACGAGCCCGTCGACAGCTCGGCATCGCCGTCGTCATCCTTGACCGCGCCAGGCTTGCGGTAGTCGCGCCACATGTACTCGAACTGAATCTTGGTCAGATCCTCCCCCAGGCCAACCCGCAGATACCCCAGTCCCTTCTTGTTCGGCAGGTTCGCCGACGCCGGCACCCCGGAGGCCGCCGCACTCGCCGGTGAGTTGGTTCGCAACGCCAACCGATAACCAATATTGGTCGTCAGCTTGTCAGCACGGGAGTCCACCTCCTGGCTGGCCAGCAGAAGATGCACCCACAACGAGCGGCCCTGGCGCACGATCTGGTCGAAGATGATCGGCAAGTTCAGGTCCATCTTGAAGCCCTCGGTGAACTCGTCGACCACAACGAACAACCGCGGCATCGCATCCAGCTGAGGACCGTTGGGATTGCGGGCGTATTCGATGCGCCGACGGTTGTAGTCCTCAGCATCAATCGCATTGACCGAATCACACATCGCCTTGCGTCGGGCGATCTCCCCGAACATCGCATCGACAAACCGGCCCAGCTGCGTCTGGTCACCTTCCAGGTCGGTCATGACGCACGACACGTGAGGCGCCCCGGTGAACGGTTTCACACCCGCCCCGCCCTTGAAATCAGCGAGAACCAGCTGCAGATTCTCCGGCGGGTGACCCAGAATCAGACTGAGCAGGAACGTTTTCAGTCCCTCAGTCTTGCCGGACCCCGTCGTGCCCACCATGATCCCGTGCGGGCCCGCACCAGTCTCCTTGATGTCGAGTACGAGCAGCTCCCCGGTATCTGCTCGCGTCCCGTACGGAGCTTTCATCCGGTCCTCGGACACGATGTCCCTGCGCGGACCCCACGACGCGTTGAAGTCGATGTTCGCCGGGTCACTCACCCCCCAGTACCCGCACACGTCGCGCGCCGGACCGTTGCCCAGATCCTCAGCGACATCAATCATTTCGTACGCCTCTGACAGCCGCAGCCGCGCCATGCCCAGCGCGAAGTTCTCCGCGTCCTCACGGTCCATCTGATCAGCGCGGGCGAAGAACGTCGGCTCGTTGTCGAGCTCGGGGGCGAAGGTGTTGAGATCCCGCGGGACCGCGTCGATGTCCCCGACCGGACTCACCCGCAGTAGTCGATGCGGATTGGCACTCGTGGGCACCTGGCCGCGCAAGTCGAAGACCGTTACCCCCTCGACGCCATCAGGATTGATCAACGAGCTCCACGCGGCCCCATCGGACACGTCGCTGATGATCACCGTGTGCGGCAACGGCCGGATCTGATCCTTGGCCGCGCCGTGGCGCGGATTGAACCGCTCCCGGCCCTGCAGAACTGCACTGTATTGCGCATCGTAGAAGTCCCGCACCGACGGGTAGACCATCCGCAAACCGCCGGCGGCGTCCTGGACGCGGCTGTCGGCGACATGGGGCAGCCACTTGAGCCAATCCCACTCCTCGATGTCGTCGGTGATCGCGATCAACTGCAGATGATCAGGCCCATGAGAAAACACCATCTGGCACACCATGGCCCGCATCAACGCCAGCACCCGTTCACGATCGCCATCCAGCCGCCAGCCCGGCTCGACGAGCAGCGAAATCAGCGCCGGCGTTCCATAGGTGACCTGCTGTGCACGAACGAACTCCTGCAACGCAACACCCGTCGCGGGCTCCATCTCGATATCGGTCGGCATGTCGGCCGGCTCGTTGAAGGACACCGCTTGCGCCTGCTTCAACGACGTCATTCCCACACCCACCCGGACCACGCCGAACCAGGTATCCCGGCCGGCCGGGCTGCGTTCCCACATCCTGCGGCCACCGAGCGCGGCTTCCAGCGTCGGCGTCGGCGGGTGATACCACCGGAAGTTCTCATCCAGATCATCTGCGGCCCGGTCCGAATCGCGGCGCAGCTGATCAAGCTTCACCATGAACTGAGCACGCAGCGCGTCCATCTTGCCCCGCGACATCTGGTTGTTGCCGCCGCCGAACCGGCTACCGAACAGCATCGCGATGATGCCGCCGATCATCAGGACCGGAAACAACGCACCGACCCCGTTGAAGGTTCTCGCACCGCTGGCGAACGAGACCACCACGATGCCGCCGACCAACCCGATGACACCGATGGCCACCACCACCAGCCACCACGGTTTACCCTCTGGAACAGGAACTTTCAGCGGAGCCAGCAGATTGATCTGCCTGGGCTTAATTTTGCGCGGGGCCTCAAGAACCGTTTCGCGACCAAAACTCTTCTTCACTTCGGCTGCCTCAATTCCCCTGGCTGCTGGTCTGTCGGCAAAATGTCATGAGTCACCGCCGCATCCACTTTCGACAACACCGGGCCCAGCGTCAGCAGCTTGAGAACCACCCACGGTGCCGGGATGGTCGCGGTGCCAAAACCCAACGCGCGCTCCGTGTCCTGGTCACGCGGCACCCCGAACCGAGCGCCCCACTCCGAGATGAACCACTGCGTTTCCGTGGTAGCCGAGGCCGGATCGTTGCCCGTGGATGCCACGTAGTTCGCCGCATCCGGCCCGAAGAACACCTTGTCAGCCAAAGAGCCCGACGGGTCAGGCTTGGCCCGGGCGACGATCCTGTCGACCTTGTCGGCCGCGATCGGCACCGTCGGGCCCGACACCACCGACGTCTGCGCACGACCTTCCCCGATCGTCTTCTGCCACCACCAGCACGTGGCCGGATTGGCCTCGGTGTCCACCAGCCGCAACCGTTGATCCGGGTAGGCCGAGACGTCCAAGCTGTCGGTAACCGGCAGGTCGGCAAGCGCAGGGCCGGCCAGGACCGGCATCGCCGCACCGGATCCGTTGGCGTTCTGCAAGATCTGCGCCACCACCGGCGACACCGTCTGCATCCCATTGACCAACACCACCGAATACGTGACATCACCCCCGACCTGAGGCGTCGACACCACCGTGCCCACCGGGCCCGGAGCCTTCGGAAAGCCCGCGGGCTCACCAAGTTTGGGAATCATCGGCACCGACAACGCTGAGCCCACCGGTATCGCATCGAACAACGCCTTACTCATCGGCCGCGCCGAGGAGATGTTGTCGGCGCTCACCCCCAACGCCAGCAGAACCGGGCGCTGAGCCGGGTCCACCTTGGAGCGGCGGCCGTCGCGGATCAACCACACACCATCGTCGTAGCGCAGCAGAACCGCATCCTGCGGATCGAGCACCCGCCGGCGATCGGACAGGTCAGGCTGCCCGTCAATCACGGTCACCGTCACCGGTTCGGGGGCCCCGGCGCCGAACGCCTTCGTGACCGCATCGCACACCAACCACGACGACTTGGACGGCGACGTCACCGCCAACTGGTCCGGAGCGCCGGGGATGCCCACTGGTGTTCCCCGCGGCCGCGACTCGATCTCACTATTGCGCACCCGCACAGGGTTGTCCGCAGATCCCGCGATCAGCCGCGCCGACGCCAGGTTCAGAACCGGCCGCAAGGTGTCACCGACCCGCACATACAGGGCGTTGGTGGTCTGATCGGCAATGATCTTCGACTGGCCCGCCGACCCCGCCGGCCGCAGAAACGACCAGAACAAAGCGCCCAGGCAAATCACCACCACAATGGTCGCGCCGGCCAGATGAGCCATCGACTGCCTGCGGTGCTGATCGGACTCCATGCCGACATACCAACGCGTCAGCGCGGTAACGGCACGCCGCGCATTGAACTGGTGCGCGGTCACCTGCACGCGAGTGGCATAGCCCAGCCCGCGACCCCGCCACCGCGACCCGCCTGAAGCCGCGTTCTGATCCGGTCCTTGCTGCTCAGCCACCCCGTCTACCTCCCCGTTCGCCCGGGCGAACGCATTCGCGTATCCCCAAACTAGCGGTGACCAGCACCCCCAACCACACCAAAACCCATCGATTCTCGCCCGATCACTGCACCCCGTGATTAAGGCTGACGACCTGGAGGTCAGGCGACCCGCTTTACCACGATCGGCCCATTGGGGATCGGCGAATACTGAACATGCCCACCAGGTTTGGGCGCCTCGATCTGCATCGTCGGCGACACCGCCAACGCCACATGCTCAGGAACACCCGGCGCCGAAAAGTTCTGCAAGATCAGATCACCCGGCCGGATATCGCCGCGCGAAACATGCTGTCCCTCACGGATCTGCTCATAGGTGGTCCGCTCCAACGACACACCAGCATGCGCATAGGCCTTCTGAACCAACGACGAACAATCCCACGCGTTCGGTCCATTAGCCCCAAGCGCATAAGGCTTCCCTAGCTGAGCTTTCGCGAATTCGATCGCGCGGGCCGCAGCACCATCGGGCGCACCGCTCTGCCCAAACAGACCATTAACCTGCTGCTCCACCCCAGACATACCTCGCTGGCCATTGCCCCCCAAACGCGTCAGGGCGCTCAACGCGTTGAGGCCCGTTGGCATCCCACCACCCATGCCCGGCATGCCGCCTCCGCCGCCGCCGAAACTCGGCATGCTCATCCCGGGCATCATCCCGCGGCCTCCGCCACTCATGGTGGTGGCTCGGTAGGCCTGGGCGACCTGACGCAACCGGGCGGCCAGCAACTTGTTTTGCGCTTTGGTGGTGTCGATCTGCTGCTGCATCGCCGCGAGCCGCTCATCCATCGTCGAGACCATCAACCGCGCCCCGGCCGGCGAGCTCGCCGCCGGCGCGATCGCGCTGGCTTGCGTGCGGGCGGTGTCGCGCACCCCCGACGCACCACCACGACCCTGCTCGCCGGCACTGCGACCATCGGTGGCCGCGGTGTTCGTCGCCGCGTCTAGGGCGCTCACACCGCGCAAGCCTTGCCGATACGAATCCCCGGCACCATCGACCCCGGTCTGCAGCCGGCCACCGGCCGGCGCCCCCGGCACCGCCGGTGCCCCGGCATCAACCGACCCCGAACCCCCACCCAGAGGAAACAACCCCACCCCAGCAGACAACACACGATCGACCTGCGCCACATACGCACCAACCGACCCGCCACTCACCCACCAAAACTAACCACCACACCAACCCCCAACCACACCAAAACCAACCTGGGATCACTGGGCCACGGGCCAAGCACCGACAAGGGCGTAGCGTTTGCTACACAGTCGAGCAGATGCTTCCAACGACCCGAGGCCGCCGCGGAACACGCCAGGTCGGCCGGTCGAGTGGATCGCGCAGCCCGATTTGCCGAAGGCGGCGGGCGCTACAGGCGAGCTCTGAGCCGCGCAGCGGCCTGCTCGAACTGGTCACGCGTGGAGGCGATGACGTTCTGCGCTGCTTCCAACTTCGAATCCATCGTCTCCACCAGCAGCTTCAGATCGTGCGGTTCAGCATTCGCCAGATCCTCGCTCGGCATGATCGCCGACCCCTGCGAATGGGCGGCATCCCGAATCCCCGACATGTCCTGAGCGGCTTGCCGAGCGGAATCCGCTGCCGACTGCGCGGCATCGCGGATCGCCGCATGCACCACCTCGGCCTCAGCCGTCATCCGTGCGTACTCCGCATGCGACTGATCCAACGCCTCGGCCAACCGTCCGCCGCCGCCTGGACCGGCCTCAATCGTCGGCCTCGCGAACCCAACCCACTCAACGCTGTTCGACGGGTCCGGAAAGATCGATACCGCCGAAGACAGCACACGCTCGATCTGCGATACGTAACCGTCAGCGCTCACGATTTCAGGATATGCCGCCCGCTACCCGCTCTACCCACCGACTGCTTTGCACGCGACAACAACGAAACTCGGCATCCGAGCCGCAGTCAGGGAGAGAAATGCGTCAGTCTTCGCATAGGTCGGCAGCGCATCAGCGTAGGCACGCCAGTATTGCGCCCCGAGCACAGAGAAGTCCTCGATCGTCGCGTTTCCGCTAGCCCGGCCAAGGGTTTCGATGTCGTCGGCGTACTTCTGCATCACCGGGATCACCGCATCGACCGCGGCTCGCTGGTCTGGCCTCCACTCGTCGACCGACAGTTTCGGGTCGAGAGCACTCCAACCTTTCGTATCCTCACCGAACTTGTCGAATACCGAATTCCACTTCGCACAGTCCACACCGGACGACGACTCCAGTGCCCGCTGCTGATTGCCCGGGTCGCCCGGCTTCGCCAACGTGGTCGGTGGCGCAGGGTCCGACACAAACGGCGCGTGAGTCACCGCCGACTTCCAGGTGATCGCGTCACACACGTAGTCAAATCCGACTCTCGCGTGCACCGAGGCGTTGGCCAGTTGCTGGTCAATCTCGGCATAGGTGCCCAGTGAACTGACGAAAGCCCGTGCGTAGGCGATGAATTGCTCGTAGAGTTCGCGAACTACACGGTGCGGCGTCTTCTTGGCAAGGGCTACAGCTTGATCAGCTGTCGCAGTCAACGCCTTGCTCATGGTGTCGTACTTCGCCCGCAGTTCCGGGGTCCAATCTGAGACAGGTGTCTTGTAATCGTGGTTGGACCAGTCGGTCTTTGCCTCCGCGTCGTTGACAGCCTTCTCAATAGCGGCCCACCCTGCGCATGTGGGCTCATCGGTGATGATTGTCGCTGGACCAGTGTCGTTGGCGCTAGCCACGTTTGACCCCACAGCCGGTGACTGCGATCCACCCGGGCCCACCGCCTTGCCGTCGTCCTTACCGCCCCGGCCGGACACTGAGAGCGTGATGGCCACCGTCACCGCGATCACCACGATGAGCGCAACCGCGCCAAGACTCCATTTCCACCCATTCCCACGCTTTCGCCCCGGAACCGGCGGCCCAGGCTGTGGTTGCCACCCTGGTTGCGGCACAGGCTGCTGTTGAAACGGCTCCCCGTCGCCATATCCCTGCTGCGGCGCCGGACCAAACGAACCCGGACCACCAAACGGGTCACCGCCGCCGAACGGCGGAGACCCGGGATTACCGGGCGGCGGCCACGTCATTGAGCATCCCCCCGACTCTCAGCACCCGAACAGAATACTGCCCACACGACGAAGGCCTTCACACCATTTCACCAGCCAGAATTTCGTTTGCTACCGACCCCGAGAACAGACGGTCACCGATGACTGCTGAGCCGGGAGTCACCAGCTGGCTGAGCCGCTGCGGCGTGGCCGGGCCCGACTTCAAGCGGACGGCAGTCCCCGCGTCGGGGCGCCGCCGCCCGGGCGCCCCGACCGTGTTCTATCCCGCCGCGCAGCCCCAGGGTGGAGCGGCGACAGTGGCTCGTATTTCATCAAGGAGCGCGCGCGCCTCAATGAGCTCATCGACCACGGAGGCGGTGAACTGGTCGGCGGCTTCGCCGCCCCATAGGTGCTGACGCGTCTCGTCGACACCCCGTTCGAGGCTCTGCAGGCTCACCTCCATGTCTGAGATCAGTTGGCGGATCGTGCTTTCGGTCAAGGTTCGGTCAGGGCTGGCCACAGGTAAGTCCTCTCGTGAAGTGACGTGTTCCGCCACGATTCTGAGTGTGCGGCCACACCGCGACGAGCGCAACGAGCACAACTTCATCGAGGGCCGCCAATGCCACCGCCCCAGCCGCGGCGTCGGCGCGATCTCGGTTTCGTCGACTATCCTGGAGTGCACGGATTGGTGTGGTGACCAGGTGACCGAAGCTCAGAAGGCACAGCGACGGATCAAGACTGTCCGCGCCGTCCGCCGTAGCGCCGAGCTGGAAGGCTCACGCAGCACCGACGCCACCCGCGCCGACCAGGTCGCCTACGCGCGCGGCTCGATCACCGCGGCCGAACTCGCCGAACGCGTGCGCCGCCGCTACAACGTCCAGTAGTCAGGCCGGCAGTTGCCGCACCCCTGGGATGATCGCGATGTTCGCCAAGATTCTCGACGACGAGCCCGCATACGATCTCTGATACCGGGCCACACCACACCAACTGCTGGAACTCGTTGTTTCAGTACCCTTTTGCTGGCCTGGTCGGGTCGGCCTGTTGGATCCGGGCAGCCAGGTCAGACCCATCAAATTTCACGCCATAGCGCCCCATCGCATAGTTCACAAACGCAGCTGCCTGCGCGACGTTGTCCCGACGATCGTGTGAGGTGCCCGGCTCGTGGTAGGCGTCGAATGTCGTTCCCTTGAACTGCAACGTCCCGACCGTGGGATCCCCAGCCTTGGCGTTCGAATCCCAGTTGTTCACCGCCACGTTGTTGAAGTCCGACTCGCGCTTAGCGACGACCATCATCCCGATCTCCCAATACCGCCGCGCCACAGGATCGGTAATGCCTTTGATATCGAGGGCGCGGTGGATCGCGGCGCGGAATGCCTCCGCTCCAGGGCCCGACGGCACCGGTTCGGAATTCGCCAATGACCGGCTGGCAGAGGCGGATCGAACACCACCAGGGCCACCACGGCCGAGTGAGGACAGGGAGCTCAACGCGTTGAGTCCGGGGATACCCCCGCCACCACCACCGCCGGTGGGCATACCGCCACCGCCCCCACCGAAGCTGGGCATCCCCATCCCACCCATGCCACGGCCGCCACCACCCATCGCCGCACTGGCCCGATAGGCCTGCGCCACCTGACGCAACCGCGCGGCCAACAACCTGTTCTGCGCCTTGGTCGTATCAATCTGCTGCTGCATCGCAGCCAACCGCTCATCCATCGTCGACACCATCAACCGCGACCCCGCCGGCGTACCGGTCGCCGGCGCGATCGCCGCCGCCTGGCTACGCGCCGAATCCCGCACCCCCGACGCACCACCACGACCCTGCTCGCCGGCACTGCGACCATCGGCCGCCGTGGCATTGGTGTCAGCATCCAACCCCGACACAGCACTCCAGCCCTGCCGATAACTACCCGCCGCACCATCCGCACCGGTCTGCAACCGACCACCCGACGGCGCCCCCGGCACCACCGGACCCCCCACAAAAACCCCCCCCCCCACCCCCCCCAAAAACCCCAACAACACCCCCCC
>NZ_MVHF01000037.1 GCF_002086485.1 Mycobacterium aquaticum
CCGACCTCGGGCCCGGCCACCCGCCACCACTGACGAGATCCGTTGCACTGACCCCCACACGATTCCGCAACAGCCCGCCATATCGAAAAACCGTGCAACAACTGGCCATTCGGCGCCGGGTACGCTCATGGCATGCCAGATCCCACTTCCACAGACTGGGCAGCCGGCCATTACGAGGCTGTCGGTGAACGCATCGCAGGCATCGCGGCCCAGGTGGTCGCCACCGTGGATCGCACCCGGGCGCTGCGCGACGCGGCAGTTGTCGACCTTGCCTGCGGCACCGGCAGCGCGGCACTCGCAGCGGCCGCTGCGGGAGCCCGCGCCACCGGGGTGGACCTCACCGCCGAACTGATCGCGATCGCGAAGGACAAACCCGGCGCGGACACCGTTGCCTGGGTGGTGGCCGATGCGGCGCACACCGGCTTGCCCACAGCCGAATTCGATGCGGTGGTGTCGAACATGGGCATCATCTTCGTCGAGCCGGACAGCCTGGTCGCGGAGGTGGCCCGACTGCTGCGCCCCGGCGGCATCTTCGGTTTCTCGTCGTGGATTCCCGACGCGGACAGCCCGTTCTTCACCCCCATCGTCGAAACGCTGGGGCCGCCGCCGGACTCCGGCCACTCGCCCGATCAATGGGGCCGGGCCGACGTGCTGCGGGCGCGGCTCGCCGACGGCTTCGACGACATCACGATCGGAACCGGCAGCCATACCTGGTTGTTCGAATCACTGCCCACCGCAATGGCTTTTCTGACCAACGAGTCACCGATGCACGTCAACATGCTGGGCCGGCTGGACGACGCACAGCGCAGCGCGCTGCTGGGCGCCTTCGAGGCGGCGTTCGGTCGCCATGTCAAGGACACCGGCCAGGTGGTGTTCGACAGCCCGTACCTGATCGCCACGGCCCGTCGACGCGGGTAGCTTCGGCCCTACCCGAGACGTCGAGCGGCCAGTTATGGCACGCCGATCCCGGGAAATCCGTGCACAAGTGGCCACTCGCGGGCGCAATGGCGCGGCTAGTCCGAACGGGGACGGCCGGACAGCAGGGTTTCGACGCTGTCGGCGAAGGCGCCCGTGGTGAAGCACGTCGGCTCGGCGAACTCCTCCAGCGTGAGGGCATCGTTCCAGCCGGCATCCGCGGCGGCACGCAGCAGCGGCTTGGTCATCGCCACCGCATGCGGCGGCATCGCCGCGACGCGCGAACACCATTCGTCGGCCACGGTGAGCAGCTGATCGTGGGGCACGACCTCGTGGACCAGCCCGAGGCGGTGCGCCGTCTGCGCGTCGATGTGGTCGCCACGCAGGTAGTAGGCGAGCGCCCCCTGATACCCGAGCCGACGCGTCAACGCCCAGCTGGTGCCCACCTCCGGGATCAGGCCGAGGCGCCCGAACGCGGGCACGATCACGGCCCGTTCACTGGCGATGGCCAGATCACAGGTCAGCGCCCAGGCCAGGCCGACGCCGGCCGCCGGACCGTTGAGGGCGGCCACGAAGATCGTGTCGGATCCGGCGATGAGCCGCGCGATGCCGCCGAATTCCCGGCGGATCCACCGCCAGACGTCCGCGGTGCCCTCGGCCTCGTTCTGGCGCTGCACGGCCGTGCGCATCATCCGCAGGTCACCACCCGCGCTGAAGCCCGGATCGGTACCGGTCAGCACGACCGATCGAATGTCGTTGTCGGACACCAGCTCTTCCAGCGTCCGCCGCAGCTGCCGAACCAGCGGTGCGGACAGCACGTTGAGCCTGCCCGGCTCGTCCAGCGTGACCACCGCGCGGTCGTCGCGACGCTCGACGTGCACGCGCTGTGGCGCCGCCGGGGCATCCCCGTCGGCGATCATGTCGCGGTACAGACTCATTGGGCATCCTCCTCGATCGGCTTGGCGCGCAACGCGGCCCACGCCGCGTCGGCGAACGTGTCGATGGTCCCGGCCTCGATCTCGGTTCCATTGCCGGTGATCCAGTAGCGGGCGTACTCCTGGGCCGGGCCAAGCCACAACGCGGCGGTCACCCCCGGCTGCATCGCCACCAACGCTCCGTACGTGTGATGAGGACGCCACCAGTCGCGGATCGCGGCGAAGAAGACCCCGTTGGCCTCCTGCAACTCCTGGCTGTCCAATCGGTCGCCCAGCAGCAGGCGCACCTCGCCACGGTGTGCGGCAACCCATTGCAGATGCTGCCGGACGCCGGCGCGGATTCCCTCCTCGGCGCTGTCGCAATCCCGCAGTGCCGCAAGGAATACGGCCTGATATTCGGTCATCACCTGGGCGTACACCGCGGCCGCGAGCGCGGATTTGTCCGGGAAGTGGTGGTAGAGGGCGCCGACGCTGACCTGCGCCTCGCGCCGGACCTCGTCGAGCGTCGGGCCGAGCGCGCCGTCGGCCGCGAACCGCCGCCGCGCCACCGCCAACAACCGGCCGCGTGCGTCCAGCCTGGCAGCCTCAGACCCAGCCACGAGGAAAACTCTACCAGGACCGAGAAATCCTCTGCCGACGAGTTATATTGCGGGCCCTATTCCGCCTGGTAGAGAATGCCGCGTCCGATCGCCTCGCGGACCTCGGGTAACGCGGCCTGGGCCAGCGCATCGGCGTCGACACCGTGATGCGCCGCGAGCAACTGAATGAGGGTGCCGAGCGGGACCTCACCGCGGCAGCCGGCCATCAACGCCCGCAGCACCTCGTCCACACCGATGATCGCGCCGGGGCCGCCCGGGCGGCGCACGGCGGCCCCGAGCGATTGCCAGCCGTCCGGACCCGGCAGGAACTGTTCCTCCAGAAACACCGGCGCCGTCGAGAGCCGGGCGCCCAGCAGCGCGTCGTCGCCGGTGTCACGCAGATAGGCCCGACGGGCGAAGAACGCGTCCACTTCCGGCCCCGTCACCACCTCGTCGGCGCCGGTGATCTCCTCCAGAATCTGCTCGGGAGCCTCGTCGCCGCGCGGCTTCCGCAGCGAGATCATCCCCATGCCGACACCCGTAATACCCTGCTCGGCAAACCAATCCAGCCACGGACCACCGCGCTGCGCCGCCTGCTCCGGCGTCTCACCGGCGTCGGACAGCCACAGCGACACGTAGCTGACCGGATCGGCCAGCTCCCGCTGCACCACCCAGGCGTGCAGCCCGGTGCCTGCCAGCCAACCGCGCACCCGGTCACGCCAGTCATCTTCCCGCACAATCCAATTGGCCAAGATGTGAGCGGTGCCGCCAGGGTTCAGGTGATCGCTGACCTGTTCGACAATGCTCTGGCACAACGCATCCCCGGCGACACCCGAGTCACGGTAGATGTAGTCGCGGGCACCGGAACCCACCACGAACGGCGGATTGGAGACGATCAGGTCGAACCGCTCCCCTGCCACCGGCTCGAACAGGCTGCCGGCGCGCAGGTCCCACGACATGCCGTTGAGCCGGGCCGTGGCCGCGGCGAGCGCGAGCGCCCGGTCGTTGGTGTCGGTGGCAACGATCTGGGCGCAATGGGCATCGAGGTGCAGCGCCTGGATGCCACAGCCGGTGCCCAGGTCCAGCGCCCGGCCGACCGGGGTGCGAACCACGGCACGGGCCAGTGACATGGACGCGGCGCCGATGCCGAGCACGTGGTCGTGGCGCAGCGGCCCGCTGCGCAGCGCCGCATCCTGATCCGACACGACGTAGTACTCACGGACGCCGTCACTGTGCGGACGGATGTCGAGCGCCGCGCGCACCGTGCCGCCGCCGGAAATCTCCAGCACGCCGTTGGCAGCCAGCGTCGCCAACGGAGTCGACGGCAGCGCCGCCTGCACCTGCTCGTGCGGTTCATCGGCACCCAGCAGGAACAGCCGGATCAGCACCGCGAGCCGTTGCCGGGCGGCGGGAGCGGCACGTGTCGCCCGCAGCACCGGCCACCACACGCCACGCCCGAGCGCCGCGTTGGCCTGCTCGCCCAGCAGTTCGGCCACCCCGTCGATCGTGTACCCGGCCTCCCGCAGGTCGGCACCGATCGCGTCGACCACCGCGGGTTCGAGCGCGCCGGGTTCAAACGACCCGGTCAAAACAGTCCCGCCTCTTCGGGTTCTGGCTTGGCCGGCTCGATGAGCTCCGGGCCGTTGTTGCGCACGCTGTTGACCAGCCGCGTCACCTCACGGATGGCGATCCGGTCCAGGTCGCCGTGGCCTCGTAGCAGGCCTTCGTCGATCGGGGCGTCCGGGTCCAGCCAGCGGTCCCAATCCGATTCACTGATCGAGAGCGGCATCCGGTCGTGGATCTCGGCCAGCGGCCCGGCCGCGTCGGTGGTGATGATGGTGCAGCTCAGCAGTGGCGGCGCGTCCTTGGGCGCGCCATGTGGGCGCCACGTCGACCACAGGCCTGCCATGAACAACGGCTCGCCGTCGGCTCCGTACATGTAGAACGGGGTCTTGCTCGCCTTCTTGCCCGCCTCGGCGGCGTTGGGCCGCCACTCGTACCAGCCGTCCATCGGGATCAGGCAGCGCTTGTTCTTGGCCGAGTTCCGGAACGCCGGTGAGCTGGTCACCTTGTCGGCGCGGGCGTTGATCAGCAGCGGCCCCTTGTTGTCCGGGCCGCCGTCCTCGGCCGTCTTGACCCACGGCGGGATCAGCCCCCAGCGCATGGACCGCACCCGGCGCGTCGATTCATCGTCGGGTTCGGTGTGCCGCTTGACCACGCTGCTGATGGTCGTCGTCGGCGCCACGTTGTAGTTGGGACCCGCCAGATCCTTGTCGCCCGAGGCCGCCGAGCTCGATGCACTGGCCGCACTTTCGTCGAGGGCCTGGATTTTCTGCGCCAGCAGCGCCGGATCGGTGGTCACCGCGAAACGTCCACACATGGAGCCCATGGTTGCAGAACTCCCGGACAAGGCAGGATGTAGCTGTGCAAACACGCGGACGCGAGGAGCAGAAGACCTACTGGCCCGCCCCCGCGACAACGAGCCCGGTCGACGCCACGGTGACGGTCCCCGGCTCCAAGTCGCTGACCAACCGGGCGCTGGTGCTGGCCGCGCTGGCCACCGCCCAGGGCCCGTCGACCATCACCCGTGCGCTGCGCAGCCGCGACACCGATCTGATGATCGAGGCCATCCGCTCGCTCGGCGTCACCGTGGACGACAGCGCGGGCGACGGCACCAGCCTCACCGTCAGCGGGCGTGTTTCCCCGGCCGACGACGCCCACGTCGACTGCGGGCTGGCAGGCACCGTGTTGCGGTTCGTCCCTCCGGTGGCGGCGGTGAGCACCGCAAGCGTGACCTTCGACGGCGACGAACAGGCCCGCGCCCGCCCCATCTCGCCGCTGCTGAACGGGCTGCGTGAGCTCGGCGTGGACATCGACGGTGACGGGCTGCCGTTCGCGGTCCGGGGTCGCGGCACGGTGGCCGGCGGCACGGTCCGCATCGACGCGTCGGGCTCCTCGCAGTTCGTATCCGGCCTGCTGCTCTCGGGTGCGGCGTTCACCGATGGCCTCACCATCGTCCACACGGGCACATCGGTACCGTCGGCTCCTCATGTGACCATGACGGTGACGATGCTGCGCGACGCCGGGGTCAAGGTGGACGACAGCGTGACCAACCAGTGGCGGGTCGAGCCCGGCCCGGTCGCACCCCGCGCCTGGCACATCGAGCCTGACCTGTCCAACGCCACCCCGTTCCTGGCGGCCGCGCTGGTGACCGGCGGCATGGTTCGGATCGCCGGTTGGCCGCAGGTCAGCATCCAGCCTGCCGAAACCATCCTCGCCCTGCTCGCGAAGGTGGATGCGACTGTGCGCCAAGGTGATTCGGGCTTGGAAGTCACCGGCGCCGAAAGCTACGGCGGGTTCGAGGCCGATCTGCACGACGTCGGCGAGCTGGCACCCACGGTGGCCGCGCTGGCCGCACTCGCCGCGGAGGGATCGGTCTCCCGACTGAGCGGTATCGCCCACCTGCGCGGGCACGAAACCGACCGGCTCGCGGCACTGAGCACCGAGATCAACGGGCTGGGCGGCGAGTGCACCGAGACCGAGGACGGCCTGCTCATCACGGCTCGGCCGCTGCACGGAGGGGTGTGGCGGTCCTATGCCGATCACCGGATGGCGACGGCCGGCGCGATCATCGGCTTGAAGGTGCCCGGCGTCGAGGTGGAAAACGTCGAGACGACGGCCAAGACCCTGCCGGACTTTCCGGGGATGTGGGCGGCCATGGTGACGGGTTCAGGCGGGGAACAACTGATTTGAGCCCACGCGGCGGCAATTTTCGGGACTACGACGAATCCGACGTGCGCATCAGGCCGGGTCGGGGCACCCGTCCGCGTACCAAGACCAGGCCCGAACATGCCGATGCCCGCTCGGCGATGGTGGTCACCGTCGACCGCGGCCGGTGGGGCTGCGCCCTGGACCGGGACCCTGACCGCGTGGTCACGGCCATGCGGGCGCGTGAACTGGGCCGCACCCCCATCGTGGTCGGCGACGACGTGGACGTCGTCGGCGATCTGTCCGGGCGCCCCGACACCCTTGCCCGCATCGTGCGGCGCGGCGAACGACGAACGGTGTTGCGCCGCACGGCCGATGACACGGACCCCACCGAGCGGGTGGTGGTCGCCAACGCCGATCAACTGCTCATCGTGGTGGCGCTGGCCGACCCGCCGCCGCGCACGGGGTTCGTCGAGCGCTCACTGATCGCGGCCTATGCGGGCGGGCTCAAACCGATTCTGTGCCTTACGAAGTCGGACCTGGCGCCACCGGAACCGTTCGCGTCCCAGTTCGCCGACCTCGACCTGACCATCGTCAACGCCGGACGCGACGACCCGCTCGACGCGGTCGCCCCCCTGCTCGGCGATCAGGTGACGGTGTTCCTCGGGCATTCCGGGGTGGGCAAGTCCACCTTGGTCAATCGCCTTGTGCCCGAGGCAGATCGCGCGACCGGCGAGGTGTCGGGTGTCGGAAAGGGTAAGCACACGTCGACCCAGTCCGTGGCCTTGCCGCTGGACGGCGAGGGCTGGGTGATCGACACCCCGGGTATCCGCTCGTTCGGACTGGCCCACATCGAGCCCGACGATGTGCTGCTCGCGTTCTCCGACCTGGCCGAGACCATCGCCGACTGCCCGCGCGGCTGCGGGCACATGGGGCCGCCCGCAGATCCCGAGTGCGCGCTGGACCAGCTGTCGGGACCGGCCGCGAACCGTGTCGCCGCGGCACGGCGCCTGCTGGCCGTACTGAAAGAAACGTCAACTACCCGGCCATGACGGCGCCCTCAGGTACCGGTCAGTGCTTCTTGGTGGTGTCCTCAGCCGCCTGCGCCTGGTCCTGGGCCGCCTGCTGCTGCGCGGCCTGAATAGCCGCCCGCCCCTCGGGGCTGGCCGCGGAGTTGCCCGGCTGGGTCGCCGTCGCAACACTGGCGCTGCAGTTCAGGTTGAGCAGCACGGTATCGGTGACCGGCGCGAAGCTGTCACCCTTGATCCACGGCGCTTTCTCCGAGCTGGTCACCACACACTTGTCGTCGGGCTGCGTGTCCCCGGAGCGGGTGGCGACGACGCCCTTCATCCCGGCATCGGACAGTGCCGACTGCGCGTCGGCGTAGGTCTTGCCCGCGTAGTCATCCGCTGACGCCACGCCGGTCGCCAGGATTCCCACCGGAATGGCCGACGTACCGATTGCTATGGCAGCCATACCAACCAGCTTCTTCATCCCGTCCTCCTAGCCGTCTCACAGTGAGGGCCTGAGGTTATGTGGGGTAGCTGTCAAGACTCTGGGAATTCGTGGCACAGTTGCTTGGAATCCTCACAGCTTGGACTCGCAGGTCCGCCCATCCGCGTGATCATCCACATACCAGCAGCTAGCTGCGTTGACCATACCCAAATTGGACGATAAAGTTCAGTTTTGTTGAGCTCGCCAAGAGACAGGACATTCGAGATGACCACAGGCCGATTCCCCCGCCGACTCGCCGCAACCGCAGGCCTGGCAGCGCTGGTCACCCTGGGCGGGCTCACCGCTGCGTGCAGCACGTCAGGTGAGAAGGCTCCGAGCACGCCGACCACCACGACCACGACCACCACCACGACGCCGGCGCCCACGCCGACGACAGCGGCGCCCAGTGTGGCGCCCACCGAGAAGAGCATCAGCCCCGGCGGTGGCAACCTGTTCACCCCGACCGTGCTGGCGCCCGCCGCCCCGACCGAAGAGCCTGGTCGGCGCAAACACTAAAGCGCTTGCGCCCCAGTCTGATACGACTTGATCTGGGCGATAGCGAGGTTCAGCGCCGACTGCATCAAGCGCGGGTCATGCGCGGTTTGCGACAGTAGGTAGCCGCCCTCGACAGCGGCCAGCAAGCCGGTGGCCAAGTCTGTCGTGTCAATGTCGGCGCGCAACACACCGGTGTCGCGGATACGTCCCAGTGCATCGGCGATCAGGTCACGCCACTGGGCGAAGTGTTGCGCCAAGGCCACGCGTGCGCGGTCGTCGCTGTCCGAGAGTTCCGCGGCCAGCGACCCCAGCTCGCAGCCCCACAGGCCGCGACGCAGCGTGCAGCGTTGGACCATCGCGTCCCGCCACAGGTCCAGGCCGCGCAGTGTATCCACCTTCTCCAACCGCGGCCGCTGCCAGGACAGCACCTCACCGGCCTGCAGTGTGATGACCTCGTAGACCAGCTCCGACTTGTCCTCGAAATGCTGGTAGAACTGCGACTTGCTGGCCGCGCTGGCGGCCAGCACCTCATCGATGGTCGTTGCCGCAACGCCTTTGACGTACATCAGCTCCGCAGCCGCTGCCACGATCCTGCCGCGGGTGGCGGCCCCGCGGGGCGTCAACCGCCGACGCGTCACCGGCTGCTGTTCGGACACCATCCCACTGTAAACCGGACACTTCGGTCCACTTCACCCCGAAACGACAACTGCGGCGAGATCTCGGTCCGGATGGACCGCGATCTCACCGCAGTGTCAACGCGTCAGCTACGCAGCGTGCCTGACGGCACGCTTGGCCGCCCGGCGTTCACGACGCCATTCGCGGGCCGTCTCGAACGCGGTCTTGAGGCCGCGACGGCGCCCGGTGACGGGATCGGTCTGGCCGAATCCGCCTTCCACGGCATCGAGTTCGAGGAACATCCGCTCGCTGTGGGTCTCCGGCGCATCGTCGGCGGTGTCCCGCAGGAACCGGTCCGGCAGCGACAGTTTGGCGATGGTGCGCCACGACTTGGCGTACTGCACCAGGAACGAACCTGTGGTGTAGGGCAGGTCGTACTTGTCGCACAGCGCCCGGACGCGGATCGAGATCTCGTAGAGCCGGTTGCTCGGCAGGTCCGGGTACAGGTGATGCTCGATCTGGTGGCACAGGTTGCCGCTCATGAACCGCAGCACCGGGCCGTTCTCGAAGTTGGCGCTGCCCAGCATCTGCCGCAGGTACCACTGGCCACGGCTCTCACCGACCATGTCGGTCTTGGTGAACTTCTCCGCGCCGTCGGGGAAATGGCCGCAGAAGATCACGGCGTTGGCCCACACGTTGCGGATGATGTTGGCCATGGCGTTGGCCTTCAGCGTGGACTTGAACGTCGCACCGGGCGACAGTGCCGTCAGCGCGGGCCAGACGACGTAGTCCTTGGCCACCTGATGGCCTGCCTTGATGCCGAATTCCTTGACCCTGATCAGCGTGGCGTTGCGGTTGTCGCGGCCCTTGAAGATCTTGCCGAGCTCCAGGTGCTGCAGCCCCACGCCCCACTCGAACAACGTGCACAACATGGTGTTGTAGAACAGGTTGAGCAGGTTGAACGGCTTCCACTTCTGATCGCGGGTGACGCGGATCAGGCCGTAGCCCACATCGTCGTCCATGCCGAGGATGTTGGTGTACTTGTGGTGCATGAAGTTGTGGGTGAACCGCCAGTGCTTGGACGCCCCGCTCATGTCCCACTCCCACGTCGAGGAGTGAATCTCGGGGTCGTTCATCCAGTCCCACTGGCCGTGCATGACGTTGTGGCCGATCTCCATGTTCTCGATGATCTTGGCCACGCCCAAAGTCGCGGTACCTGCCCACCAGGCAGAACGCCGCGAGCTCGCCGCCAGCATCAGCCGGCCCGACACCTCGAGGGCGCGCTGGGCGGCGATGGTACGGCGGATGTAGCGCGCGTCGCGCTCACCACGGGAGTCTTCGATGTCCTGACGGATCGCATCGAGCTCGATGCCCAGGTTCTCGATATCGGCATCGGTCAGATGCGCGAACGCGGGAACGTCGGTGATAGCCATCGTCAGCCTCCTCTCTCTTGCCTACGGTAGCGTAACCTACGATACCGTAGGTTACCAGTCAGTAAAGCTTAAACGTCGAGTACACAATCGCCGGAAGCCGCCGAAACACAGGTCTGAATCCGGTTCCCGGGCTCATATTCCACACCTGTACGCAGGTCGCGGACGTGCCCGCCGACCAGACCCACGACACAGGACTGGCAGATACCCATCCGGCACCCGAAGGGCATCCGGATGCCGACCTGTTCGCCCGCGTCCATCAACGGCGTCGCACTGTCGACTTCGACGGACTTGCCACTGCGCTCGAACGTCACGGTGCCCCCCACACCGTGCACCGCAGCCCGCGACACCGCGAACCGCTCCAAGTGCAGATGTTCGGGGATACCCGCCGCAGCCCACACTTTCTCGGCGTCGTTGAGCATGCCTTCCGGCCCGCACGCCCAGGCCTGGCGGTCCTGCCAGTCCGGCACCACGTCGGCCAGCCGGGACAGATCCAGGCGCCCCTCGGTGCGGGTGCTGCGCAGGTGCAACCGGTAACCGGGATGCGCGTCGTGCAGCTCGGCGAGCTCGGCCCCGAACAGCACATCGGCCTCCGTCGGCGCCGAGTGCACATGGATGATGTCGGTGATCTGGTCGCGACGCACGAGCGTGCGCAGCATCGACATGACCGGCGTGATACCGGAACCGGCGGTCAGGAACAGCACCGACGCCGGCGCCGGATCGGGCATGACGAAGTTGCCCTGCGGGGCGGCCAGCCGCACCACGGTGCCGGGCGCCAGGCCGTTGACCAGGTGGCTGGACAGGAAGCCCTCGGGCATCGCCTTGACGGTGATGGCGATGGTGCGCTGACCGGCGATCGGATGCTTGTCCGGCACCGAGGTCAGCGAATAGGAGCGCCACCGCCACCGGCCGTCCATCAGCACGCCGATGCCGATGTACTGCCCCGGCTCGTAGTCGAACGAGAATCCCCAGCCCGGCTTGACCACCAGCGTCGCCGAATCAGCGGTCTCCTGCCGCACCTCGACGATCCGCCCCCGCAGCTCGCGGGCCGACCACAGCGGGTTGGCGAGCTTCAGGTAGTCATCGGGTAGCAGCGGTGTGGTGATCCGGCCCGCGATGGTGCGCAGAGCATGCCAGCCGGGACGCTCCTTGGCACCGGCGACAGTGGGACGGACGGTGTCGGCCACATTGGCCGAGACTTTGATGGAGTTCTTGGCCATGACAACCTACGGTACCGTAACTTACGGTGCCGTAGCTAGTCGTAGCATCCGGCCTGCGGCACAAATCATGGTTTGATTCTCCACCAGATCAACCGGTTCGGCGACTACGAGACCAGGGAGTTCTTGTAGATCTTCCCGTCCTTCATGATGATCTTGAAGTTGCGTCCCGGATCGGCGACCAACTGCAGATTGCTCAGCGGGTCACCGTCGACCAGCAGCAGATCGGCGAGCGCGCCCTGCTCCACCACACCCAGCTTGCCGCTGTACGGGCTGCGCTTGCCGGACAGTGCCAACAGCTCTGCGTTGGTGCCCGTGGCCATCGTCAGCGCTTCGGCCGGGGAGAACCATTTGCCCAGCTTCGCCAACAGCGCACCCTGCTGCGGCGCCAGCTGCGGGGAGAACAGGATGTCGGTGCCGAACGCCGTCTTGAGGTGGTACTTGCGGGCCAGCTGGTAGACGTTGGCCACGCCGTCGATGACCTCCTTGGCCTTCGCGGCCTCCTCCGAGCCCGGCGGGAACGCGCCGATCATCTCCTCCGGCAGCGGCTGGGTGCTCAACCAGATGCCCTTGTCTGCCATCTCCTTGGCGGTCGCGTCGTCCATCAGGTGGGCGTGCTCGATGCAGGCGACCCCGGCGCGGATCGCCTGCGAAATGGTGGCCGGCGTGTAGGCGTGCACCGTGACATAGGTGCCCCAGTTCGTCGCCGCCTCGACCGCGGCACGCACCTCGGGTTCGGTGAAGGTGATCACGTCGATCGGGCTGTGCGGCGAGGACACCCCGCCCCCGGCCGTCAGCTTGATCTGCGATGCACCTTGAAACAGCTGCTCACGCGTGCGCATCCGCACCTCGTCGGGGCTGTCGGCGACCACGGAAGCACCGAGTTCCTCCTGACGCGACACCGGACCGCCCGCAGTGCGCGGCAGGTCCGCGGGTGTGCGGAAGTCACCGTGGCCGCTGGTCACGGTGATGATGGCGCCCGAAGGGAAGATCCGCGGACCGGCGATGACGCCTTCGTCGACGGCCTGCTTGAGGCCGAAACTGGGTCCACCCAGATCACGCACCGTGGTGAACCCACGCATCAGGGTGTCGGTGGCCTCGGCACCGGCCAACAGGTTGAGGTATCCCGGATCCGCGGTTGTCAACTGTGTCACCGGCGGCCGCACGAGCATCGTGTGCCAGTGGTTGTCGATGAGGCCCGGCATCAAGGTCCGGCCGCCACCCTCGATGACGGTGGTGTCCGGTCCCGCAGGCAGCGTCTCTGTCGAGATCTTCTCGATCCGGTTGCCCGTCACGAGCACGTTCGACGGCGCCGACAGCTTGTCGCTGTGGCCGTCGAAGACGCGGACGTTGCGGAACTCCACCCGGGCAGCCGCCTTCTGCCCTGGTGCCGGGGGCGGTGCGGAAGGCGGCGACCCCGCGGGCAGCGGCGGGCTGCTCGGTGCAGACTGCCCGCCACCCGACGAACACGCGACACCCGCCAGTACGACGGACAACACGACAGCCAGGCGTAGATGTCGCATTCGGCTTCCCCTCTTCCCGGCCGCTACGGCGTCGCTAGAGCAGTTCGAGCAGAAACGGCAGTTCCTGCGGCGCATACCAAGCCAGGTCGTGATCCTGGGCGTCTCCGACGGTGAGCTCGGCATCCTCGTCTCCCAGGTCGGCGTCATCGATCACGTCCACTGCCGCCAGCACCGCGGATTCGGCGGCGGCGTTGTCGACGTAGGCCGCGATGATGTCGTCGATGGGCACGGGCCCCGACAGGCGCACGACCGCGTCGTCGAGATCGGGTCGCGGCGTCGCCGACGCCACCTCGGCGACCACCACCGCCCGTCGCGGCGGTAGCCCGGAATCGCCCCCGGAGGCCAGCAGGCGCAGCGAGGCCAACGCCGCCTCCTGCAGCGCCACCTCGGCGAGCTCGTCGTCGTCACCCTCGGCGTAGGCCTCCCGCAGTGTCGGCGTGACCGCGAACGCGGTCCCGTTCGTCACGAGCAGGAACCGGTCGGCGACGAGCTGCTGCAGGCCGGCCAGAGTCGCCGGGATGTACACGCGCACCCCGCGAGACTAGCCGTCGGGACCGGCGTTCACTCGCGGTCCCCGATCAGGGTCGCGACATGATCGTCGACGTATCGCGCCAGATCCCGCGACGGACGCCGGTAGTCGCCCGTCAGCACAGGTCGATCCGGCAGTGTCACGTCGGGCCGCTCGACGTCGTGGTAGTCGATGGTGGACAGCAGATGCGCCATCATGTTGAGCCGGGCATGCTTCTTGATGTCGGATTCGACGATGTACCAAGGACTTTGCGGCGTGTCGGTGTGCACCATCATCTGGTCCTTGGCCCGCGAGTAGTCCTCCCAGCGGTACACCGATTCCAGATCCATCGGCGAGAGCTTCCACTGCCGGACCGGATCGTCCTTGCGCGACCGGAACCGGCGCAGCTGCTCATCGTCGGACACCGAGAACCAGTACTTGCGCAACAGGATCCCGTCTTCGAGCAGCATCTGCTCGAATATCGGGGTCTGCCGCAGGAACAGCTGATGCTCGTGCGGCGTGCAGAAGCCCATCACCTGTTCGACGCCGGCCCGGTTGTACCAGGACCGGTCGAACAACACGATCTCGCCCTTGGCGGGCAGATGCGCGATGTAGCGCTGGTAATACCATTGGCCGCGTTCGCGTTCGGTCGGCGCCGGCAGCGCGGCCACCCTGGCGATGCGCGGGCTGAGGTATTCGGTGATCCGCTTGATGGTGCCGCCCTTGCCCGCGGCGTCGCGGCCCTCGAACACCACCACGATGCGGGCACCGGTGTGCCGCACCCACTCCTGCATCCTCACGAACTCTGTTTGCAGCCGGAACAACTCGGCCTCGTAGACCTTGTTCGAGAGCTTCGGCTTGCCGTTGCGCTTCTGCCCGCCGGCCGGTCCGTCGTTCGATGCTGCACTCATGCGCGAATTCTAGGTGCGCGCAGCGCCATTGCCGCGCGGATCGGGCCGTGCCGGATGGCGGCGGCTCATCTGGCCGCGTCGAGCAATTCCTCAAGCGATTCGCGCAGCAGGCTGGGCAGCACGTCGACATCGCTCATGGCATCCCGGTCGGCGTTGATCCCGAAGTAGAGCATGCCGTTGTACGACGTGACGCCGATGGCCAGCACCTGGTTCTGCAGCAGCGGCGGCACCGCGTAGGTCTCCAGGAGCTTGGTCCCGGCCACGTACATCTGCTTCTGTGCGCCCGGAACGTTGGTGATCAGCAGGTTGAACAACCGGGCCGAGAAGCCCGTGGCCACGCGGATTCCCATGGCGTGCAACGTCGGCGGGGCGAACCCCGACAGCGTGACGATCGTCCGCGCGTCGACCAGGCTGGCCGCGGTGGAATGCGATTCGGTGGCGTGGGCGATCTGCGAGAGCCGCACGACGGGGTTGCCCTCCCCCACCGGCAGGTCGACCAGGAACGGTGACACCTCGCTGATCGCCTGCCCGGGCGCGGTCGAGTCCAGTTCGGCGTCGGGATACACCGACATCGGCGCCATCGCCCGCACCGTGGTTGTGGGCGTGACCGGCTCTCCCCGGGACAGCAGCCAGTTGCGCAGCGCCCCGGCCACCACCGCGAGCACCACGTCGTTGATATCGCAGTCGTAGCGGGCGCGCACCGTCCGGTAGTCCTCCAGCCGGTGCTCGGCCACCGAGAACCTGCGGTTACGCGACACCGTGGTGTTCAACGGACTGTTGGGCGCGGTGCCGCGGGCCACGGTGCGTACGACATCGGCCACCCGCCGACCGACCGCCGCCAGCTCACCGCTGTTGGTGGCCAGATCGAACACTGCTTCCCGGACGGCGGCCAGCTGGCTGGTCGGCCGCGCGATCCACTCCCCGATGGCGCCGAGCACCAACTGCCTGTCGCTGGGTTCACGGGCCGGAATCCAGATGTCCTCGCCGAACTCCGGCGGCTTCTGCGTGCGGTCGGCGATCACATGGCCGATCTCCAGGGCCGTCATCCCGTTGACCAACGCCTGGTGAGACTTGGTGTAGATGGCGATGCGGTTCTTGGTGAGCCCCTCGACCAGGTACATCTCCCAGAGAGGACGAGTCTTGTCCAGCGGGCGCGAGCCCAGCCGGGCGACCAGATCATGCAGCTGAGCATCGCTGCCCGGCGAGGGCAGCGCCGAGCGCCGGATGTGATAGGTGATGTCGAAGTCACGGTCGTCGACCCACACCGGCCGGGCCAGCCCCAACGTCACCTCACGCACCTTCTGCCGGTAGCGCGGAATCTGCGGCAGTCGCTGTTCGACGGTCGCCAGCAGCGTTTCGTAGCTCAGTCCGGCGCGGGGTTTGCGCAAGATCGCCAGAGACCCCACATACATCGGGGTCGAGGTGTTCTCCAGGTGGAAGAACGTTGCGTCGGACGCCGACAGCCTGCTCACCATGCGGCGCCAACCTCCCCTTCAGTCGCCATGATCCCCGTCACGGTAACCGGCCCTTCTGGCAGCGCGCAGCACGGGTGCTGCGGGCCTGCTCAGCGCATGGGGGCGCCGTCGGCGATCGCGGTCGATACGGCGCCGTCGCGGGCAATGGCCGAAAGCTCCCAGTGCCCGCCGCCGGTCAACTGCAGCCTGCAGCGGTGATGGCGGTCGATCGTGGACCTGTGCCCCACGCTGACCACCACGCAGTCGGGCAGCCGCTCACGGACCAGGGTGTACATGGCGTCCTCCAGCCCCTCGTCCAGCGCCGATGTCGACTCGTCGAGGAACACGACTCGGGGCCGCACCAACAGCACCCGTGCGAACGAGACCCGCTGCTGCTCGCCCAGCGAGAGCACCGATGCCCAGTCCGCGTCCTCGTCGAGGCGTTCGGTCAGATGCCCGAGGGCCACCGCGCACAGCGTTTCCTGCAGTTCGCCATCGGTGACGTCGGCAATGGGCAGCGGATACACCACCGCGGCCCGCAGATCACCCAGCGGCAGATACGGCAGCTGAGGCAGGAACAACGTCGCCCATCCGGCCGGATACCGGGCCAGACCCGTTGTCTGCGGCCACAATTCGGCCAGACTGCGCAACAGGGTGGTCTTCCCGCACCCGGACGGCCCCTTCACCACCACGCTGTCACCCGCGGTCAGCACCATCGTCAGATCGGTGATCAGCGGATTGCCCTGCAGATCGCTGACCCCGACGTCGGTGAGCGCCAGCGAATCCTGTGCGGCGCCGACGCTGATCCTGGGCAGTTCCCGCGCGCGGTGGTCGCTGTCCAGCATCTGGTCGATGCGCATCAGCGCGGCGCGGTAGACGGTGAACTCGTCGTAGCTGTCCCGGAAGAACGACAGTGCGCCACAGACGTTTCCGAACGCGGCGACCGTCTGCAGCAAGCCGCCGAGGGTGATCTGGCCTGCGAAGAACCGCGGCGCCTGCACGATGTAGGGAATCATGCCGGTCGTCACATCGCCGACGCCGCGGTTCCAGCCGTTTAGCCGCAATTGGGCGAACACGATGCGCCACATGTTGGCGATGATCTCGGCGAACCGGGAGTGCAGCAGCTGCCGCTCACGTTCCCCACCCCGGTAGAACGCGACACGTTCGGCGTTGTCTCGCAGGCGCACCAGCGCATAGCGGAAACTCGCACTGAACCGTTCGTTGAGGAAGTTCAGCCGCACCAGCGGCCGGCCGATCCAGAACGCGATGAGCGTCACCGTGATCGAGAAGGCGAACGCCACGAACACCATGGCCCGCGGAATCACCCAGCCGCCCAACTGCAATGGGCCCGACAGTTGCCACAGCACGCCCGTGAACATCACGATCAACAACGACTTGTTGATCGCGCCGATGCTCATGTCCACCGACTTGGTGGTGAAGGTCTCGATGTCGGTCTGGATCCGCTGATCGGGATTCTCCACGGGCGGGTGCAGAAAACGGTTGCGGTAGAACGCATCCCCGGTCATCCAGTCGTCGACCAGGCGGGTGTTGAGCCAGATGCGCCAATGGATCGCGAAGACCCGGCGCAGGAACAGGTCCACCACGGTGTAGGTCACGGTCAGCAGCACCAGAATCCCGCTGATCGCAAAGGACGTCATGAACGCATGCCGCGCGGCATCCAGTTTGTCCGCATCATGGGTGGCCAGCGCCTCCGCACCGACCTGTACGGCGTTCATCAGGTCCGCGTACTGATAGGTGAAGATCACCACCACCCGCGCCGAATACACCGTGTGCCACAGCATGAATGCCAGCAGCGCCCACGTGCGCCAACTGCCGGCGAAGAACGGGGCGTTGACCCGCCAGAACTGTTGCCCCCACCGGGTGCAACGGGCCACGACGAACGCCACCGCGAGGAACACCACGAAGGTGATCACCCACGCCTGCAGTGTCCACACCAGCGAGCGCAGCGGCTCGCCGGGCCAATCGATGCTGGGTTGAACCATGTCTGCCCCCGTACGTCGGACACCGCAACGGTATCCGGCGAAACTGGGTGCTCGGGGCACCGATTCGGGATGCGATGATGGACGGGTCTGCACCTCTCCAGCAGATGTGTCCTGTACCTGATACCGCTGGAGATTGCCGTGCCCGTTCCCGAAACCACCCCGGCCCCGCCGTCACTGACGTCGCCGGTGATCGACTGCGAGCCGCCTGCGTATCTGCTCGCCCCGGCCCCCGCGGCCGCATCCAGGGCAAAGGCCTGCCCGACACCCACCGCATTGCACCGGCCGAGCCCGCGCCGGTTGCGGTTGGTCGAGCAGGCCGATCATCCGCCGCAGACGGAGGCCACCCAGTTCGCCGAGGCGGTGCTGCGCCGGGTGCTGGAGGTCGTCGACCGGCGCAGGCCACCCGCGCAGCTACGCCCGCTGATCAGCCCCCAGGTGTTCGATGCGGTGCTGGCACTCCCCCCGGCCCGGCAGGCGGCGGCAGCGACCCTGCGGCGGGTGCGGCTGCGCGCCGCACCCGGGCCCGGTGCCGCGGAGGTGTTCGCCACCTTCACTCGCGGGCCGCGGGTGCACGCCATCGCCGCCAAGGTCGAATTGCACAGCGGCCGTTGGCAATTGACAGCTCTGCAGGTGGGCTGATCTCCCGCCCCGCCGAGACTACGGTTGTTCGCGTCAAAACGCGGAAATCGCACAACAAACCGTAGTTTCGGCGAGGGAAGGGTTAGCCCTTGCGGTGTGAGCGCGTCGGCTTGCCGGTCTTGGCCTGCTTGCGCGCCGCTTCCCGACGCTCCCGGCGGCTGCCGCCCGTCGGCGCGGCATGTCGGCCGCCGCCGTTACCCGAGCGCTGCACCTCGACCGAACCGTCCTCCGACGGCCCGCTGTACGTGAGCGGCGGAGCGCTGTCCTCGATGCCCTTGGCCCGCAGGGCGGCCGGACGTTCCTTGGTGGCCACCGCGGCGGGCTCGGCAGCGGGTTCGGAGGACTCCGACGCCTTGGCCGCGGCCGCCGCGGCGAACTCGGCGAGGCCCTGCGGGGCGGCCACCGGGGCGACCTGAGCGCTGGGCGGAGCCGGGGCCGCCTCGACCTGAACGTTGAACAGGAAGCCGACCGACTCCTCCTTGAGCGCGTCGAGCATGCCGACGAACATGTCGTAGCCCTCGCGTTGGTATTCCACCAGGGGATCGCGCTGCGCCATCGCGCGCAGGCCGATGCCCTCCTTGAGGTAGTCCATCTCGTAGAGGTGCTCACGCCACTTGCGGTCGATCACATTGAGCAGAACGTTGCGTTCCAGCTGCCGCATGGCACCCTCGCCGGCGATCGCCTCCAGCTCCTTCTCGCGCTCGGCGTAGGCCCGCTCGGCGTCCTTGATCAGGGCGTCCCGCAGCTCTTCGCGGGTCAGCTCACCGGCTTCACCCACGGCGTTGGAGTCCACCAGATCGTGGTGATCGATGCCGACCGGGTAGAGGGTCTTCAGCGCCGTCCACAGCGTTTCCAGGTCCCAGTCCTCGGCGTAGCCCTCGGCGGTGGCGCCGTCGACGTAGGCGGTGATGACGTCGACCAGCATGTCGTGCGCCTGCTTCTGCAGGTTCTCGCCCTCGAGGATCATGCGGCGCTCTTCATAGATGACCTTGCGCTGCTGGTTCATCACCTCGTCGTACTTGAGGACGTTCTTGCGGACCTCGAAGTTCTGCTGCTCTACCTGGGTCTGCGCGCTCTTGATGGCGCGGGTCACCATCTTGGCCTCGATCGGCACGTCGTCGGGCAGGTTCAGCCTGGTCAGCAGCGATTCCAGCGTCGCGCCGTTGAACCGCCGCATGAGCTCGTCACCCAGCGACAGGTAGAACCGGGACTCGCCCGGGTCGCCCTGGCGACCGGAGCGGCCGCGCAGCTGGTTGTCGATGCGCCGCGACTCGTGACGCTCGGTGCCCAGCACGTAGAGGCCACCGGCGGCGACGACCTTGTCGGCCTCTTCGCCGGCCTCTTCCTTGATCTTCTTGAGGGTCTCGTCCCAGGCGGCCTCGTACTCCTCGGGCGTCTCGACCGGGTCAAGACCCTGCTGACGCAACCGCTGGTCGGCGAGGAAGTCGACGTTGCCGCCGAGCACGATGTCGGTACCACGACCGGCCATGTTGGTGGCCACCGTGATCGCGCCGAGCCGGCCCGCCTCGGCGATGATGCCTGCTTCCTGCTCGTGGTACTTCGCGTTGAGCACGTTGTGCGGGATCTTGCGCTTGGTGAACTGCCGCGACAGGTACTCCGAGCGCTCGACGCTGGTGGTGCCGATGAGGACCGGCTGGCCCTTCTCGTAGCGCTCCGAGACGTCGTCGACGACGGCGATGTACTTGGCTTCCTCGGTCTTGTAGATCAGGTCGGACTGATCTTCGCGGATCATCGGCTTGTTGGTCGGGATCGGCACGACGCCCAGCTTGTAGATCTCGTGCAGCTCGGCGGCCTCGGTCTCGGCCGTGCCCGTCATTCCCGACAGCTTGTCGTAGAGCCGGAAGTAGTTCTGCAGCGTGATGGTGGCCAGCGTCTGGTTCTCGGCCTTGATCTCGACGTGCTCCTTGGCCTCGATGGCCTGGTGCATGCCCTCGTTGTAGCGGCGGCCCAGCAGCACACGGCCGGTGAACTCGTCGACGATGAGCACCTCACCGTCGCGGACGATGTACTCCTTGTCGCGTTCGAACAGCTCCTTGGCCTTCAGCGCATTGTTGAGGTAGCTGACCAGCGGCGAGTTCGCGGCCTCGTACAGGTTGTCGATGCCGAGCTGATCCTCGACGAACTCGACACCCAGCTCGTGCACGCCGATGGTGCGCTTCTTGATGTCCACCTCGTAGTGGACGTCCTTCTTCATCAACGGCGCCAGCCGGGCGAACTCGGTGTACCAGTGCGAGGCGCCGTCGGCCGGACCGGAGATGATCAGCGGCGTACGGGCCTCGTCGATGAGGATCGAGTCGACCTCGTCGACGATGGCGAAGTTGTGGCCACGCTGCACCATGTCCTCGGTGGAGTGCGCCATGTTGTCACGCAGGTAGTCGAAGCCGAACTCGTTGTTGGTGCCGTAGGTGATGTCGGCGGCGTAGGCGATCCGGCGCTCCTCCGGGGTCAGCCCGGAGAGGATGACGCCCACGTCCAGGCCGAGGAAGCGGTGCACGCGGCCCATCCACTCGCTGTCGCGTTTGGCCAGGTAGTCGTTGACGGTGACGACATGGACGCCATCGCCGCTCAGCGCGTTGAGGTAGGCAGGCAGCACGGCGGTCAGGGTCTTGCCCTCACCGGTCTTCATCTCGGCGACGTTGCCGAAGTGCAGCGCTGCGCCACCCATCACCTGGACGTCGAAGTGCCGCTGACTGAGCACGCGCCAAGCCGCCTCGCGAGCTACCGCGAACGCCTCGGGCAGCAGGTCGTCGAGCTCCTCGCCGTCGGCGACTCGCTTCTTGAACTCGTCGGTCTTGGCTCGCAGCTCGGCGTCGGAGAGCTTCTCGACGTCGTCGGACAAGGTGTTGACATACTCAGCCACCTTCTTGAGGCGCTTGACCATGCGGCCTTCACCGAGACGGAGCAACTTCGACAGCACGCTATTTCCCCTGTGGGTATCGATGGATCTTTCGGTGTTGATCGTGGTCCATCGTAGGTGACCCGTCGAAATACCTGGTTGTACTCACTCGGCGAACACGAAAACGCACCCCGGATGGCTCCGGGGTGCGTTTTTGGCCGGTCCGACGGATCAGGCGAGTCGGATGAGGCCGTAGTCGTAGGCGTGGCGCCGGTATACCACCGACGGTTTGTCGCTCTCCTTGTCATGGAAGAGGAAGAAGTCGTGGCCGACCAGTTCCATCTCGTAGAGGGCGTCGTCCACGGTCATGGGCCTGGCTTCGTGCTCCTTGGTGCGGACCACCCGGCCGGGTTCGTGATCGTCGAGGCCCGCGGGTTCGGTGGCGTCGACCGGCTGCTCGGTGGCGGTATCTCCGGCCAGGTGGTCGGGGGTGGTCGCCTGGTGCAGCGATACGGGGGTCTTGTCGCCATAGTGGATCTTGCGGCGGTCCTTGCTGCGGCGCAGCCTGGCCTCAAGCTTTCCGGCTGCGGATTCGAGGGCCGCATAGAAACTGTCTGCACACGCCTCGCCGCGGACAACGGGGCCGCGGCCACGGGCAGTGATTTCGACATGCTGGCAGTTCTTGCGTTGTCGTCGGTTGCGTTCGTGGTCAAGTTCGACGTCGAAGAGGTAGATGGTCCGGTCGAATCGCTCCAGGCGTGACAGCTTCTCCGAAACGTAGATTCGGAAATGGTCGGGGACCTCCACATTGCGCCCCTTGACCACAACTTCTGCGTTGGGCTCAGGGTTGGCACCTGTGTCACGATCCTCGACCACCATCGCGGGGCCTGAATCCAGGGAATTGGTTGACATACTTGGCAACTCGTTTCTCTCACTCGTTGCACGCGATCTGCGTGCCGGGCTCTAACGAATCGCGGCGATGGGTCAGGGTTTTGTTGCTCTCCCCATCGGCGCAAGGTGTCGAGTACTCACCTCCTACCGGTGCGCGGTGAAGTGACGCTGTGATGGAGCGTCGCCGTGAGGTGTTCACGGGTGGTTGGTGCCGACGGTAGTCCGTGTTCACCGGTTCGTGCCACCAATTTCGACGACATGTTTGCAGTTCTTCATTTCTGTTTGATCGCGGGGTAATTGCCACAGGTGTCAGGCGTGCGCGACGACCAACACAGCGGCCACATCCGCCCCGGCGCGACGCAGTACGCGCACCGACTCGGCGGCTGTCGCACCGGTCGTCACGATGTCGTCGACGAGCAGCACCTCACCAGTCACAGCGGCCGCCACCCGCACCCGTCCGGCGATGTTGCGTTGCCGGGCGGTGCCCGACAGGCCGACGGAATCGCGGACCCACGGCCGCAACCGCAACGCCTGCATCGTCCGCACCTCGGGGTGTTCCGCGCACGCCGCGACGGCCATCGCGGTGACGGGGTCGCCACCGCGGCGGCGGGCGGCCAGCCTGCGGGTGGGGGCAGGCACCACGGTCAGCGGGGCGTCGACGACACCCCAGGCCAGCAGCCGGTCCAGACCGGCCCGCAGCGCACCCGCCAGCGGCGCCAGCAGATCCGAGCGGCCCTGCTCCTTGGCGGCCACGATGGCCCGGCGCCTGGCGCCCGCGTAGCGGCCGAGGGCGAACACCGGGACGCCGGGATCGGTGCGCGGGCTGATGAGGTGCGGTTCGTCGGCGCGGACCGTCAGTGCCGACGCGCACGCCGGGCACCACCGCGTCGACGGGGCGCCGCAGCCGCCGCACTCCAGCGGCAGGATCAGGTCGAGCATGTCGGCAGTGTGCTGGACAGGGGTGACATGTGACGTCGGCGCACACGGAGCCGCGAAGCCGATTCTCGCTGATACCCACTCGTCGCCTATAAAATTGCGCCGGACAGGAGTGGGCATGTCGGCACCGGACGTGGAGCGGCCCCGGGTCATCCGGCGCAAGATCATCGTTCCGGAGACACCGGCGGACGCGGCACCGCGGGAGCGTCTCGATCGGCTGCTCTGCCAACTCGTCCAGACCCACCGGATCATCGCGATCACGGCGACGGCTGGAGCAGGTAAGTCGGTGGCCGCGGCCCACGCCAGCCGCACCTTCGGCAAGCCGGTCGCGTGGCTGAGCGTCGACGCCACCGACGCCGCACCCGGTCGCCTGTTGACCTATCTCGAAGAAGCACTGGCACAACAACTTCCGTCCGTGCGGGGAGTCGCCACCGGCGCGCTGGCCGCCGGTATCCCGCATGCCGAGGCGGCAGGCCTGCTCATCGACGCGGCGGCCGACACCGAGCTCGTGTTCGTACTCGACGATCTCGAGCGGTTGCAGGGATCACCGGATGCGTGGGAGGTCATCGGCTCGGTGGTGCGCTACGCCGCACCCAGCACGCGCCTGATCCTGATCAGCCGCCAACCGATCCCGGCCGAGGTCTGGTCACCCGCGCTGGCAGGCGCGGTGGCACGTGTCGACGATGCCGATCTGGCATTCAACGTCGACGAGGCGCGCGTGGCGCTGCAGCAGCTGGGCCGCTCGGGGTCGGACGCATCCGAGGCTGTGCAGGCCACCGGGGGCTGGGTGATCGGGGTGCTGTTCGAGGCGTGGCGTTCCGCCGGACACGGCACCGGCGGCACCGACCCCGAAGCCATGGGCGCCTATCTGGGCGCACACATTCTCGGTGAGCTCGGCGCCGACGACCGGGAGTTCCTCGTCAGCACGTCGGTGCTGGACGAGGTGAGCGTCGATTCGGCGGTGGCACTTGGCATCGACGACGCCGCGCGGCGGCTGGCGTCGCTGCGACGGGCCACGATCCCCGCGCAATGGTCATCCGATCCCCTGGCCATGCGCTGCCATTCCCGGTTTCGGGAGTACCTGCGTGGACTGCTGGACCAGCGTGGCAGCACGGCGGTTCGCGAGCTGCGAGCCGCCCATGGACGGCTGCTGGCGTCCAACGGGTTCCACGAAGAGGCAGTCGAAGAGCTGCTTGCGGTGAGTGCGCTCACCGATGCGTACGCCTCGGCCCGGCATGCGATTCTGCCTGTTCTCGGCCGTTTGGATTTCGCCGTGGCCGACCGCTGGATCGATGCGCTCGCACCCGTCGTCCCCGTCGGCGACGACGGATTCGCCGAGGCCCGATTGATGTTGGTCGTCGCACGCGACGACCAGCGCGACGGCGCTCGTATCGCGGACGAGTTGGCCGCTCTCGGACTGCGAGATCGACTCGCCGCGGCATCGGAGCATGCCGCCGCGCTGATGGCATGGTGCTACCTGCTGGCCGGGCGCATCGACGAGATGAACGCCGTCCTGCGCGCGGCGCCCGCAGGCCCCGACGTGAACATCGTGCGCTATGCGCTGGCGCTGGTGGATCCCGAAGGGGGCCCGGCGAGGCCTGAGCCCACCGGGGGGCTGCTCGACGGCATGCTGTTCGGCATCGACTACTTCCGCGGCCGGGTGCACGAACTGACCGGCGATGCGCCGTCGCCGTGGACGCGGGCCGCCATGGGCGCTGGGCGGATCGGTGCGCTGCGCGCGACGGGACGCACCGCCGAGGCGCTGCAGGAGTACGAGACGGCAGCGGGCGGGGGCTTCTTCCGCGGCGTGGTGGACTCCGTGATCGCGCCGGATGTGCTGCTCGATGCCGGGCGGCCAGAGGAGGCCCGCGCCGCGCTGGCCCGCGGGAGCACGTTCATCCAGGCCAACGGATCACCGATACTGACGGCGCTGCATCAGGTGCTTGCGGCGAAGCTCATGCTGCGCGCCGACCGCGACACCGCAGGTGCGACCGCGATTCTGAACCAGATCGATCGTGACCCCGCCCGGCGCTACGCAGTAATTTTCGAATTCGCCCAGACCTGGCACGGGCTCGCTGCGCTCATCCGCGACGATGTGGACGGTGCCTTGTCGTCGTTGCGCGCCGCGGTCGCCGGTATGCGGTCAGGCGGCCGGATCTTGGAATTGCCCACGGCGGCGGTATATCTGGCGGAGGCCGAGTGGCGCGCCGGCAACCCCGACGCCGCGGACCGTGCAGCCGACATCGCACTGCAGGCCGCGCGCAGGCACGGATCCAATCACGTACTGCTGCAGGCACTTGCGGATTTCCCGGCGGTGGTGGCCCGGTGTATCGACGCGCAACCGGACGCCGATTCCGCATGGCACGCGATCGGACGCGCCCTGGCCGCCCAGGGTGTCGCGGTGGGCACCCGTATCCCGACCGCGGTCGAGTTGATCGAATTCGGCCGCACCGCAATCATTCTCGACGGCTGCGAGGTGCAGCCCAACCTGTCCAAATGCTACGAGTTGCTGAGTTTTCTGGCGGTGCGCAGCGGCGCCCCGGCCGGCCGTGACGAGTTGCTCGACGCCTTGTTCGACGGCCGCGGCGACGAGTCGGCGCGCTCCTACCTGCGCAAGACGGTCATCGGCGTACGCCGCGTGCTCCCGCCCGACGCGCTGAGCGTCGGCGACGACGGTCGCGTACGCCTCGACCCGGACGTCGCCCTGGCCAGTGAATCCGCCCGCGTCGAACACGAACTCGCCGCGGCGGCGCGCCTGCAGGGCGAAGCGCTCGTGGTCGCCACCGAGCACGCGCTGGAGCCACTGGCACACGGCGACTACCTACCCGGTATCAGTTCCGCCTGGGTCGATGAGCGCCGCGATCAGCTTGCCGAGCTGGCCGCCTCGGCCCGCGCCGCCGCTGCCGACGCTGCGTTTTGCGTCGACCGCTACGACGACGCCAACCGCCTCGCCACCGCGGTGCTCGACCGCGACCCGCTGCGTGAAGCGATGTGGCGCCTGCTGATGCGCGTGCGGGCCGCCGTCGGCGACTACGACGGAGTCATCACCACGTTCGCCCACTGTGAGCGGGCACTGCAGAGCGCAGGGATCACACCCGCCGCCAGCACACGCACCCTGCTGGACCGGTTGCGCCGCTGAGATTTCGGTGAATTCCCGGCCGTCCTGATCCACGATCCCGCTGGTCGCGCCCCGGGTGTTTCGGGCGCCCCGGCCCGCTTTCCACCCCCGGCGGCCGACGCCGCCGCCACCGCGATTTCGGCTCTTTCCCGCCCCCGTCGGCAGCATCTGTGGCGAGCCGTGAAGGCCAGATCAGCAATGCGGCGGCAGCGGGCCGCCAAGAACCGAAGGACAGAAAACCGATGCCGTATCAGACCGTCAACCCGTTCGACAACCAGGTGCTGGCCAGCTTCGAGGAGCTGACCGACACCGAGGCCCGGCAACTTCTCACGAGGGCGCACACGACATTCGCGTCGTGGAGCCAGACGTCTTTTGCGCACCGCGCCGCTGTCATCGCGCGTGCCGCGGCGATCCTGCGCGAGCGGGCCGACGAGTTCGCCCGGCTGCTGACCCTGGAGATGGGCAAGCTCTACGCCGAGGCCCTCGGTGAGGTCGAACTCAGCGCGCAGATCCTCGACTACTACGCGGTGAACGCCGAGACGTTCCTGGCCCCCGAGCCGCTGGAAACCGCGGGCGATGACAACGCCATGCTGGTCAGCGCGCCGCTGGGCGTGATCCTCGGCGTGCAGCCGTGGAACTTTCCGTACTACCAGCTGGCGCGGGTGGCCGGGCCGAACCTCATGGCAGGCAACGTCGTCATGGTCAAGCACGCGTCCAACGTGCCCCAGGCGGCCGCCGCCTTCGAGGCTCTGCTCGCCGAGGCCGGTGCACCCGCGGGCGCCTACACCAACCTCTACGCCACCAAGGATCAGATCAACCTGCTGATCGACGATCCGCGGGTGCGCGGGGTCGCGCTCACCGGCAGCGAAGGCGCAGGCGCCGTCGTCGCAGCACGCGCGGGCCGGAATCTCAAGAAGTCCACCATGGAACTCGGCGGTTCGGATGCGTTCATCGCGCTCGCCGACTGTGACCTGGACAAGACGGTCCAATGGGCGTTGCACGGCCGGGTTTTCAACGGTGGGCAGTGCTGCGTGGCCTCCAAGCGCATCGTCGTCGTCGACGAGATCGCCGACGAGTTCCTGGCGAAGTTCCGGGAGGCGATGTCCGGGTTGACCGCCGGAGATCCGTTCGACGCGGCCACCACGCTGGCGCCGATGTCCAGCCAGAAGGCCGCCGACGACCTCAACGCACAGATCACCGCCGCCGTGGAAGCAGGTGCCAAGGCGATCGTGTGCGGCGAGCCGGTGCCCGCCACCGGTGCGTTCGTGCAGCCGACGATCCTGACCGACCTCACCCCGGAAAACCCGGCGTACTACGAGGAGTTCTTCGGGCCGGTGGCGCTGTTCTTCCGGGTCGCCGACGAGGACGAGGCCGTGCGGCTGGCCAACGACTCCCGCTTCGGGCTGGGCGGGTCGGTGTTCACCAAGGATGTCACCCGCGGCATCGAGATCGCCAAGCGCATCGACACCGGCATGGTCAACATCAACCATCCCGCCCGCCTGAAGGCCGACCTGCCCTTCGGCGGCGTCAAGATCTCGGGATACGGCCACGAACTCGCCCACCTGGGCATCGAGGAGTTCGTGAACAAGAAGCTCATCAACGTCGTGCCGATCGACGCCCCGGCCTGACCAATCCCCCACTGAGACAAGGAAAGACAATCATGGCTGACTTCACCGTTGGCAAGTACCTGGCGGCCCGGCTCGAGCAGATCGGACTCAAGCACTACTTCATGGTCCCCGGGGACTACAACCTGGTCCTGCTCGACGAGCTGCTGACCAACGAGAACCTGGAGCAGATCGGCTGCTGCAACGAACTCAACGCCGCCTACGCCGCCGAGGGCTACGCCCGGGTCAACGGGGCCGGCGCCGTGCTCACCACCTACAACGTGGGCGCGTACTCCGCGCTCAACGGTGTCGCGGGCGCATACGCCGAACGGCTTCCGGTGATCTTCGTGTCCTCCGGGCCCAACACCAATGACCCTGTGGCGAACCACATCATGCACCACACGATGGGCACCCACGACTTCTCCGATCAATACGAGGTGTGCCGCCAGGTGACCTGCGACGCGGTGCGCATCCTGCACGCCGACAACGCGCCGACACTGATCGACCAGGCGATCAGCACCGCACTGCGCGAGCGCAAGCCGGTGTACATCGAGATCGCGTGCAACCTGTCGGCGGCGCCATGCCCCGAGCCCGCCCCCGTCGACATGACCCTGGCCTCGACGATGCTGTCCTGGCAGCCCACCAACCCGCAGGCCCTGACCGGCGCCGTCGACCAGGCCCGCCAACTGCTGGAGAAGGCGAAGAAACCGGTCCTGCTGGCCGGGGCGCACCTGCGCTCCTACGGCGCGGTCGACGCCTTCCGGGAGTTGGCCGAGGCACTGGGCTGCGCCGTGGCGGTGATGCCGAACGCCAAGGGTTTCTTCCCCGAGGACCATCCGCAGTACGCCGGCATCTACTGGGGCGAGGTCAGCACGCCGGGTTGTCAGGCCATCGTCGACTGGGCTGACCTGATCGTCGCGGCAGGGCCGGTGTTCTCCGACTACACCACCGTCGGGTGGAGCGCGCAGCCCGCCCAGCAGCGGATGATCAGCGCCGAGCCGCAGGTCGTGCGGTTCGACGGCGCTGAATACACCGGTGTCGCGCTGGCCGACTTCCTGTCGGATCTGGCCAAGAAGGTCCCGGGCAACGACGCCACCCTGCGGCAGTTCCACCGCTTGCGGGGGGACGCGCCCGCCGCGGCACCGGCACCGGAGGCCGACGCCGACACCCCGTTGAGCCGGCGTGAACTCTGGCGTCAGATCGAGGCCGACCTCGATGCGCATTCCACGCTGCTGGTGGAGACCGGCATCTCGTGGTGGGACGGCGTGTACACCCGGCTGCCCGGCGGTGCGCGGTTCGAGATCGAGATGCAGTGGGGCTCCATCGGCTGGTCCGTGCCCGCCGCCTTCGGCTACTCGCTCGGCCTGGAACCCGGCCGGCGCCTTGTCGCCGCGATCGGCGACGGGTCTTTCCAGCTGACTGCCCAGGAGGTGTCCAACATGATCCGCCACGGTCAGGAGATCCTGATCTACCTGGTCAACAACCGTGGCTACGTGATCGAGTCGGCGATCCATGACGGCCCCTACAACTACTACAAGAACTGGGACTACGCCGGGCTGATCGACGTGTTCAACGCCGACGACGGCCGCGGGCTGGGGCTGACCGCCACCACCCCGGCAGAACTGGCCGACGCGATCGCCACGGCCCGGGCGCACCGTGGTGGTCCGGTCCTCATCGAATGCCAGATCCCCAACGAGGACGCCGGCCCCGAGGTCATCTCCTGGGGGTCCAAGGTCGCCCACGTCAATTCCCGTCCCGCCCAAAACATCTGAAAGAGACACATTCATGACTGACCAACTCATCGGCGCCCACAACGCCCACAACGACCTGCACAGCGAGCAGGGTGCCCGCCCCGGAGAACACCCGGGACGCAGCGCCAACCCGATCATCAAGGTGACCGACGTCGCCTGGCTGGAGTTCGAGAAACCCGACCTGGTCAAGGCCGAGGCCTTCGCGCAGTCGTTCGGCTTCGCGACGGCGCTGCGCACCAGCGACGAACTGCACCTGCGCGGCAGCGATGCCGATGCGCCGTGCGTGCTGATCCGCCGCGGCCAGCGCGAGAAATTTCTCGGCCCGGCATTCGTCGCCGCGGAGCAGTCCGATCTGGTGCGGCTGGCCGACGCGACCGGTACCACCGTCCGTCCGCTGCCGGATTCGCTGGGTGGGCTGACCGTGGATCTCGTTGACCCGAGCGGTCTTCCGGTGCGGGTGGTGTCGGGCACCCATCAGCTCGACGCGTTGCCGGCACAGACCCCGCACGTGTTCAACTTCGGCCACGAGGTGGCCCGGGCCAACGCCACCCAGCGTCCACCGCGGGTGCCCGCCACCGTGCGGCGGCTCGGCCACATCGTGGTGCAGACCCCGAAGTACATCGAGGCGCTCAACTGGTACCTGGAGAAGCTGGGCATGATCGTCAGCGACTTCTGCTTCTACCCGGGCCAGCGCGACCGCGGCCCGATCATGAGCTTCATCCGCTGCGACCGCGGATCACTGCCCGCCGATCATCACACCCTGGCGATGGCGCTGGGCCCGGTGAACCGCTACGTGCATTCGGCGTACCAGGTAGCCGATCTCGACGCATTGGCAGCCGGCGGCGAATACCTGCGCGAGCGCGGGTATTTCCGCTCGTGGGGTATCGGCAGGCACATCCAGGGCAGCCAGATCTTCGACTACTGGCGCGATCCGGACGGCTTCCTGGTCGAGCACTTCGCCGACGGCGACATGTTCGACAACACGCTGGAGCCCGGTTGGGCCCCGTTGGCTGCCTCCGGCCTGTACCAGTGGGGACCTCCGCCGAGCCGCGACTTCCTGGGCGTCGGGTCTGCGCGCGAGACCGCGAGTGAACTGGCCGCCATGGTCGATGCACTGCGCCACGACAACGAATTCGACCTGTCCGCCCTGCGCGGGCTGTTCGCCGTAGCGAATTCCTGATCCGCACAGCATAACTCACAGAAGGAGCCATCATGACCATCTCAATCCTGCGCACCGCCGACGCCTGGTGGGTGCACACCGTCTCGGGCGCGGCGCGCGTCGACACCGACGCCGCGACCACCCGCGAACTGCTGGCGGACCGCGCGGCCATTGCCGCTGCGGCCGCGAGCGCCGGTACCGTCCCGGTGGACAGCCTGCAGCTGCTGTCGCCCATCACCACCCCGTGCCGGGTGGTCGCTCAAGCCACCAACTTCGCCTCGCACGTCAGGGACGTCGGCCGCGACCCCGCCAAGACGTCACTGACGTTCTTCCGCAAGGCATCCGGCTCGGTCACCGGACCGTTCGGTGACGTCATCAAACCCGCGCACGTCATGCTGCTCGACTACGAGGTGGAGATCGGCCTGGTGATCGGCCGCGCACTGCCCGTCGGCACCGAGGTCACCGAGGCCAACCTGGCCGACTTCGTGGTCGGCCTCGTGCTCACCAACGACATCTCGGCGCGCGACGTCCAGCTGTCCAAAATGCAGTTCTTCGAATCGAAGTCGTACCCCACGTTCACGCCGGTCGGCCCCGCGCTCGTACTGCTCGACGCCGACGAACTCGCGCGGTTCGGCGACCTACGGTTGCAACTGTCGGTCAACGGAGCATCGCGGCAGGACATGCTCGTCGCGGGCGACATCATGTTCCCTCCCGTGCAAGCGCTGCAAGCGCTTTCGAAGTTCCAGGAGCTCGAGCCGGGCGACATCGTGCTCACCGGCACCCCGGTGGGCACCGCGCTCACCACGCACGGTATCGCCCCGAAGGGTGACATCGACCTCGCCGCGTTCCTGGCCGGGCAGGCCGCGCACAATCCGAACTATCTGCATGACGGCGACGTGATCGAAGCCACCGTCGCCACCGACGACGGCGCCATCGACCTCGGGGTCCAGCGCAATGTGGTGGTGTACAAATGACCGCGCACAACACGGCCCTGCCGGAATTCGTCCCGGTCGTGATCATCGGTGCCGGCCCCGCCGGCATCGCCGCCGCGACCCTGCTCGGCCAGTACGGCGTCGAAACCCTCGTGCTGGACCGCCATGAGACCGTCTACCCGCTGCCGCGGGCGGTCCACGCCGACGACGAGGTTTTCCGCATCCTGGCCCGGCTGGGAGTCGGCGAGGAGTTCGCCGCCCACAGCCGGCCCGCGCACGGCCTTCGACTCGTCGATTCCCAGATGCGGGTCCTCAGCGAAATCTCGCGCAGCACGGAACCCAGTGTGGCCCACGGGTTCCCGCAGATGAACATGTTCGACCAGCCCGAGCTGGAAGCGATGCTGCGCGCGAACGTCAAGCACTACCCCGCCGTGACCGTCCACGGCAACGTGGAGGTCACGTCGGTCACCCAGAACCAACCGGGCCGCGTACGGGTGAGCTTCCTCGACCGCGTGCGCGGTGGTGAGCAGAGCGTGCAGGCCAACTACGTGCTCGGCTGCGACGGCGCGAACAGCGCGACCCGCGCCGCGATCGGCGCGCATCTGTACGGGTTACCCTTCACCCAGAACTGGCTGGTCATCGACGTCAACACCGAGGCTGCACTCGACCAGTGGGAGGGCTGCCACCAGCTGTGCAACCCGCAGCGCGCCGGGACGTACATGCGGATCTCAGAAACCCGCTACCGCTGGGAATTCCAGTTGCTCGACGGCGAGACCGTGGCCGACTACCAGAGCCTCGCCGACGTCGAGACGTTGATCAGGCCCTGGCTGGGCGACATCCCGATCGACGCGTTGGAGCTGGTGCGGTCGACCGCCTACACGTTCCGCGCGCAAGTGGCCAGCCGCTGGCGTGATCGCAACGTGTTCATCCTCGGTGACGCCGCCCACCTGACGCCGCCGTTCGTCGGGCAAGGCATGGCAGCCGGCTTGCGGGATGCCCTGAACCTGACCTGGAAACTCGTTGGGGTGCTTGAGAAGAGCCTGCCGGAAAGCGTGCTCGACACCTACGAGCAGGAACGCAAGCTACACGTGGCCGCCATGATCCTGATGGCCGTGTCGGTGGGTACCGCGATGACCGGTGGCGGCCGCGCCGGGGATCTGATCCGCCAGGTGGTGTTCCCGCGCATGCCGGGCCTGCGCCTGCCGGGTACCAGGGCCAGCGCGGTCGAGGGGGTCACTCCCGGCCTGCGCAGTTCGGACCTCGTGATCAAATCGCGCAGGCGCGGCGGGCTGGCCGGCACCCTGTGTCCCAATCCGGTGCTCAGCGATGGCGTGTCGTTCGACGAGATGGTGGGTAATCGGTTCGCGCTCGTCACCTCTGTGCCGCTCACGGATGCGCAACGAGGGGAACTCGAGAGCCGCGGAACAGTCGTGCTGGCGGCCTCCGCCGGCAGCGAGCTCGACCGCTGGCTCCGCGAAGGACGGGCCACGGCCGCCATCGTCCGGCCCGACCGGACGGTCATGCAGGCGAGCGACGACACGGCGGCCATCTGCCGTGCCGTGCCCGCGTTCGCCGGCACGCGTGGCGCGCCGGTGGGTTACGACAGCTCGGCACGATGACGATGTGCAGGCCGACACGCGGAAGACAACCTATCGAACAATCTGCCAGAAGAATGTAGTCACACCATGGATATTGCCGCGGTTGCGGATGCCGGGCCGGTTGAACTGGCTGCGCGATTTCAGCGAGACGTCGAACCACTGCGCCATACGCTGTACCGCCGAGCCATGAGCTTGTGCCGCAATCATGCGGATGCCGAGGATCTGGTACAGGAGACCATGATCAAGGCGTACAGCGGTTTTCACACGTTCACGCCGGGCACCAACCTCAAGGCTTGGCTGAGCCGGATCATGACGAATACCCATATCAGCGGCTACCGCCGCAGCCAACGGCAACCGATTTCGTATTCGATGGAAGGGCTCTCCGATGAAGAGCTGGTGAACCATGCACAGCGCAGCGGAGCCGGACCGGTCTCGGCCGAGGACGAGGCGCTGGCAGCGTTGCCGCACACCGAAATCAACGCGGCGCTGCAGGCGTTGCCCCGGCAGTTCCGGGCAGTGGTGTACTACGCCGACGTCGAGGGCATGCCACACCGGGACATCGCCGACATCATGGGTACCCCGCGCGGAACGGTGATGTCACGACTCGCGCGTGGACGACAACACCTCCGCAGGCAGCTGACCGCAGTCCATAGAACCACAACGCACACAACAGAACTGGAGAACATTCAGATGACCGAACACCAGACCGGCCTCGGCGGCCGGCTGCCACTGGCAGATCCTGCCGACCTCAGTGCAACGCAACGGGAACTCTTCGACAAGATGACGAGCACCGTGGTGCCGTGGGCCGACGAGACCGGATTCCACAGCACCACCGCTGACGGACGATTCATCGGCCCGTTCAACCCGGCGTTGCACAATCCGGAGATGACATCCGCGGCCGCTTCGCTGCTGCTGAGCGAGCGGGAGCACACGTCGCTGAGCCCGCGGGTGCGCGAAGTGGTGATTCTCGCCGTCGGCGCGGCCTGGCAGTCCGAGTACGAGATGTACGCGCACACGGCCGCCGCGCGCAAAGTCGGCCTCTCCGAGGACGCCATCCGGGCGCTGGTCAGCGGCGCCGTGCCGGATGACCTGAGCAAGGACGAGACGATCGCCGCGGAACTCACCCGCCAGCTCTCAACCGCTCACCGGGTCGACGAAGCGCTCTACCGGCAGGCCGAAACATGTTTCGGAGCAAAGGGATTGACTGATATCGCGATGTTGATCGGCATCTATCACACGGTCAGCCTCACTCTCAATCTGTTCGAGGTACCCGCACCGCGGTAAGCGGTGCGGTGACACCACGATGGCGAGCTTTTTGCGGGCGTTGGCCGTGTTCGCCCTTCTGTGCGGCAGCACGGCCACCGGCCTCCTGTTACGGTGCCAGGTGCTCGGGAATTCCGCCGAGAAGCCCGGGGCCGATTCAACGAATCTGGTCATCTCGTTCCTCGTGACCATCACTGCCATCGTCATCGGCCTTCTCATCAACTCGACGAAGAGTTTCATCGATGCCACCGAACACCGGTGGGCGGTGTTCGCCGGGCAACTGCTGCAGCTGGATCAGTCGTTGCGAAACTACGGACCGGAGTCAGAACCGACGCGGCGCCAGCTCCAGAGCTTCACCGCCGGTGGGATCGCCAATTTCTGGCGGGCAGACGCGATTCCGGCCGGTGTGTCGTACCCGGACGTGCGCCGGTTGTCCCGAGACGGCGCAAAGCAGGTCCTCACCGAACTTCTCGCCCGGATCGAGCTGGGGATCATCCGATTGGCGCCGGCCGATCCGTTGCACGAACGGCTGGCAGGCGACTGCTTCGACCAGTTGAAAGAGCTTGCCAGGGCGCGTTGGTCGCTGCTGCTGGCCCCTCAGAGTTCGCTGCCACCGGCATTCCTGCGAGCGCTGATCTCGTGGTTGATGATGATCTTCGCGTGCTTCGGAATGCGGACACCGGCCGACCCTTTTGTCGTCATCATGGTTGTCCTGGCGGCAATCACGTTGAGCAGCATGATCTTTGCGATCATCGATATCGTCGATCCGTACAAGGGGCTGTACAACATCTCGAGCAAGAACATGCATCAGGCCCTGGACGCAATGCTCGGCCGTCAGCCCGGCAGCACCGGTATCGCGCCCGGCACCATCAGCGGGCGCACCTCCGACCAGCCGGGGTTGTCGGAGCTCGCCGATGCCGAAAGTTGCAGAACGCCACGCTGATCGGCGACATACACCGTCGACGGGTTGGCCGCGACGGTGGTCACCGGCATCACCAGGTTGCGGCTCGGGCCGTCGGAGTTGACGCCGTCGATGTTGACGTAGGACACCGGATGCTGCGGATCGGTGCGGGAGACCACGATGTCGTCGCCGGTCCGCCAGGCCAGCGACACCACGGTGTTGCCCATCCCGAAGCCGAGCCGGCGCGGATAGGTCAGCTGGAACTGGCCGTCCTGGTTCTGCTCGACCCCGGCGAGGATGACCTGGCCGTTGATGACCATTGCCGCCCTGGTGCCGTCCCGGGACAACTGCAGATCGATGATCGGGCCGGGATAGCGGGTGGCCACCGCGGTCGTGTCGACCGGGATCCGGCCCGGGGCACCTGAAGCGTCCTGAATCGCGCGCACCACGTTGATGCCGTCGACCACGACCCAGACCGCCTGGTCCAAGGCCCAGCTCGGGCGCGACAGGGTCCGGCCTTCCAGGGCCTGCGCCGCACCGCCGCCCAGTGGGCCGATCCACAGGGTGGCGGGGGGAGCCGCGCCGGGCGGCACGACGACCACCGACGCGGCCTCCTGACCGTTGCGCGACACCGACGCCGAGACCTGGTTGGGGGCCAAACCGAACGAACCGGAGACCCGCGGGGCCTCCTGGCCCTCCAGCGACACGAGCGATCCGCCCACCAGCGCGTGCAGACCCGCTGCCGCGCCAGGGGCGGCGCCGGGATCGGTGGCCGCGACGTCGGAGGTCTCCCAGCCGTCGGCGAACCGGTCGTCCAGCGGCGCTCCGTCGGCGTTGATCACATACGGCCCGCTGATACCCGCCCGCGCCAAGGTCCAGATGATCTGTGCGGCCAGCAGTTGTCTGCTGTGCGGGTCGCCTGCCGAGAGGTTCTCCAGATCGATGCGGGCGCCCCCGTAGCCGCGGCCCACGCCGGTCTTGCCGCCGTCCGCGCGGGTGACGGGCCCGCGCAGTTTCAGCTGAGCGCCCAGCAGGTTGTGCACGGACTTGGCCATCTCGGGCCGCGGGCCTGCGATCAGCTTGGTGACCAGTTCGGTGGCCAGCTGATCGGGGTCGGACACCGCGACGTAGCGCGGATCGGGCACCACGGTGTTGCCGGTCGGGTCGACGAAATACAGGTTGTTGCGCTTGTAGGTCGACTGAAACTGTTGCCAGTCAAGGAAAACCCCGTTGGGCAGCCTGTCGATGCGCCACCCGCCGCTGGTCTTGACCAGTTCGATCGGTCCCGGGTCGGGCAGCGCGCCCTCTCCTGTCTCGAACACGCCGAGGTCGGAGAACGACCCGAGGATGTCGGCGTGCATGGTCACCGAAACCCGGTCGGAGCTACGGGTTTCGACGAACACCACACGGTCGATCAGCAGGGCGCTGCCCGCGTCGTCCCACGAGCTCGACGCCGATTCGGTGAGGAACTGCCGCGCCGCGAGATGGCGATTGGCGGGATCGGCCGTGGCCTTGAGGAATTCCCGCAACAACACGTCGGGATCCATCTCGGGCGACGGCTTGGGCAGGTTCTGCGGTGCGGGGCGCTCGACGGTTCCGATCGCCTGCGGCGAGGACGTGTTGGGAATCCCGGCGCAGCCGGACGTGAGCACCACCAGGCCGGCGATCGACGCGGCCAGCTGGCGCTTCACACGTTCTCCTCTTCCCTGACCGGTCGGCGTGGGTTATGTTGCGGTTCAATCGGTTTGAGCGGCAGCGGACTCGCCGTCACCTTGTGCCCGCGGACCAGCGGCAGGGTCAGCCGGAAGCAGGCACCCTTGCCGGGTTCACCCCAGGCCTCGAGCCTGCCCTGGTGCAGCCGCGCATCCTCGATGCTGATGGCCAGGCCGAGACCGGTGCCGCCGGAACGCCGCACGCGCGACGGGTCGGACCGCCAGAATCGGCTGAACACCAGCTTCTCCTCACCGGGACGCAGCCCGACGCCGAAGTCACGGACAGTGACGGCGACGGTGTCCTCGTCGGCCGCCATCCGGATCCGCACCGGCTTGTGTTCGGCGTGGTCGATCGCGTTGGCGATGAGATTGCGCAGAATGCGCTCCACCCGTCGGGGATCGACCTCGGCGATCACTTCCGTGCCCGGCATGTCGACGTCCAGTTCGATGGCGGCATCGGCGGCCAGGTGCCCGACATTTTCCAACGCGTTGCGAACGGTGCCACGCAGATCCACCGACTCGACCGACAGTTCGGCCACACCGGCGTCGTGCCGCGAGATCTCCAACAGGTCGGCCAGCAGCGTCTCGAACCGGTCGAGTTCGTTGACCATCAGCTCGGTCGAGCGGCGCAGCGCCGGGTCGAGATCGTCGCTGTGGTCATAGATCAGATCGGCCGCCATCCGCACCGTGGTGAGCGGGGTGCGCAGCTCATGGCTCACGTCAGAGGTGAAGCGGCGCTGCAGGTTACCGAACTCCTCGAGCTGCTGAATCTGCCGGGACAGGCTCTCGGCCATGTCGTTGAACGACACCGCCAGCCGGGCCATGTCGTCCTCACCGCGCACCGGCATCCGCTCGGTCAGATGACCCTCGGCGAACCGCTCTGCGATACGCGACGCCGACCGCACGGGCTGCACGATCTGACGGGCCACCAGCAGCGCGATGGCCGCGAGCAGACCGAGCAGCACGACGCCACCGGTGGCCATGGTGCCGCGCACCAACGAGATGGTGCTTTCCTCGTTGTTCAGCGGAAAGATCAGGTAGAGCTCAAGATTGGGCACCGACGACGACGCCGGGGTGCCGACGACGAGGGCCGGCCCGGAAAACCCATCGGTGCGGACCGTGGCGTACTGATAGCTGACCTGCCCGGCCTTGACGAAGTCCCGTAATGCGTTGGGCACCTGGGTAACCGGGCCCGCCGCGGTGGCCGCTCGGGGCCCGTCGCCAGGGACCACCAGCACGGCGTCGAACGCTCCTGCCAGGTCACCGCGGACATCGGCCTTGCGGTCGACCAGGGTGTTGCGCGCCAATTGCAGGCTGCTGTCCAGGGACCGCGACTCTTCCCCACCGACGATGCCGCTCACGGTGTTTCTGGCACGCTCTACCTCTTCGGTGGCGGCCTTGACCTTCACTTCGAGGATGCGGTCGGTGATCTGACTGGTCAGCACGAATCCCAGCACCAGGATGACGGCGAGCGAGAGCCCGAGCGTCAGCGTCACCACCCGCAATTGCAGCGAGCGGCGCCAAATCAGACCAACAGCCCTGCCCAGCGTCCCCAATCCGCGCAATAGTGGGCCGGAACCTCCCCAGCGCCCACGAATGCGCCGTCTGGAACCAAAGATCACGGGGGTCCGGCCTTGTATCCCACTCCTCGAACGGTCAGCACCACCTGCGGGTTCTCCGGGTCTTTCTCGACCTTGGCCCGCAACCGCTGGACATGCACGTTCACCAAACGGGTGTCAGCGGGGTGGCGATATCCCCACACCTGTTCGAGCAGCACATCACGAGTAAACACCTGCCGCGGTTTGCGCGCCAACGCCACCAGCAGGTCGAACTCCAGCGGTGTCAGCGAAATCTGCTCACCCTGCCGGGTCACCTTGTGGGCCGGGACGTCGATCTCGACATCGCTGATCGACAGCAGCTCGGCGGGCTCATCTTCGTTGCGGCGCAAGCGCGCCCGCACCCGGGCCACCAATTCCTTCGGCTTGAACGGCTTCATCACGTAGTCGTCGGCACCGGACTCCAGCCCGAGGACCACGTCGACGGTGTCGGTCTTGGCGGTCAGCATCACGATCGGCACACCGGAATCGGCGCGCAATACCCGGCAGACGTCGATGCCGTTCATGCCGGGCAGCATCAGGTCCAGCAGAACCAGATCCGGTCGCAGCTCGCGGACGGCGGTGAGCGCCTGGCTGCCGTCGCCGATGACCGCGGTGTCGAAACCCTCACCACGCAACACGATGGTGAGCATCTCGGCCAGCGATGGGTCGTCGTCTACGACAAGGATCCTTTGCCTCATGGAGTCCATGGTGTCACCAGAATGCGATAAAACTCGGGTACCACACGCGGTGATCTTGGGTTGGTCTGCGTGGGGACCCCGATGAGTCCGGCCCCGTCCGGTCGCGAGTGTGCGTCGGCTGCGATAGTTCGGCCGATTTTTCGCAGCAGATTCACACTCGCGCGTCGTGCTTGACCAGCGGCAGGCTCAGCCGAACTGTGCAGCCAGCGCCGCCGGGTCCACGTCGGGACCTGCGAGCGCCCACCGCCCGCACCAGTCGGCGGCGGCCAGTGCCGTGTACACCTCACCGGTTCGGCGCTGCAGCCCGGCGTCGCGCTCGTAGGTGTCCTTGGCCCGGTCGGCCTCGGTGTTGGCCCGATGTTCGGCACGCTCGGCGGCCAGCTCGGTGGGCACATCGAGCAACACCTGCCAGTCCGGCTTCGGCAGCTTCAGCCGGTCGTACTCCAGCTCACGCACCCAGGACACCACCTCCCCGGCGGCGCCCTGGTGCAGCCGCGCCGCGCTGTAGGCGGCGTTGGAGGCCACGTATCGGTCGAGGATGACGACGTCGTAGGCCGCGCACAGATGCTCGATCTCCTCGCGGGCGCCGGCGCGGTCCAACGCGAACAGCACCGCCATGGCATGCACCGACTCGGCGAGGTCGCCGTGCGCGCCGTGCAGCGCCTCGGCGGCCAGGTCGGCGGGCACCGAATGGTGATAGCGCGGGAACGCCAGGGTGCCGACGGACTTGTGCGCGGACTCGAACGCCGCCCGCAGCCCGTTGGTCAGAGTGCGTTTGCCGGCGCCGTCGACGCCCTCGATCGCGATCAGCACGTCCGCGAGCCTAACTATCCGGCGCGGTCGTCGGCGTTCGCGGCACGCATCAGATCGTCGCGTGCGCGCGCCACCCGCGACCGGATCGTGCCGACCGGGCAGCCACACACCTCGGCGGCCTCTGCGTAGGACATCCCGATCACCTGGGTGAGGATCAGCGCTTCGCGGCGGTCGGCGTCCAGGTCCGCCAACAGTATCCGGATCTCGACCATGTTCTCGATACGCGCACCACGTCCGCCGGCCCCGGTGACGTCGTCGAGATCGATCACGTGCACGGTGCGCGGCCGGCTGGTGTTGTACCGAATCTGGTCCACCACCACCCGCCGGGCGATCGACAGCAGCCACGTGCGGGCGCTGGACCGGCCGCTGAATCGCGGCAGCGAGCGCATGGCCCGCAAGAACGTCTCCTGGGTCAGATCGTCGGCGCTGCCGGGATCCGCCAGGTAGGCCACCGTACGCCAGACATCCCGGTGGGTGGCCTCGATGAACTGGGCAAGCGCGGCCTGGTCGCCGCGGCCCGCGGATTTGGCGAGGTGAGTAATTTGGTCGTCGTCACCTGTCGCCACGGCTAGTCACCCTAGGCCATCGCGCCCGGGAACTTTTCGCCGCGTTGCACCGACCAGTAGGCGCATGGGCAGAGTCCGGCGGCCCAGGTCTCGGAGGAGGTAACGGACAGGATGTCGATCTCGGCACCGGTATGCGACGACACGGTCGGCACGCAGCGGATCCAACTGGACGTCAGCGGGATGTCCTGCGCCGCATGCGCCAACCGCGTGGAAAAGGCGCTGAACAAGCTGCCCGGGGTGCGGGCCTCGGTGAATTTCGCCACCAGGGTCGCGACCATCGACGCCGATGAGCAGATCGGCTCGCAGGAGCTGTGCGAGGCCGTGCAGCGGACGGGATATGACGCCGAACCCCGCAAGGCCGGTGTCGACGAGGGCGGGGATCCCGACGCCGACCACGCGCACAGCCTGCTGATCCGGTTGGCCGTCGCGGCCGTGTTGTTCGTGCCGCTGGCCGACCTGTCGGTGATGTTCGCCGTGGTACCCAGCACGCGTTTCGCCGGCTGGACGTGGGTGCTCACCGCCCTGGCACTGCCCGTGGTGACGTGGGCGGCGTGGCCGTTCCACCGCGTCGCGCTGCGCAACGCACGGCACCGCAGCGCCTCGATGGAGACACTCATCTCGGTCGGCATCACCGCGGCCACCATCTGGTCGCTCTACACCTTGTTCGGCACCCACCACAGCACCGACCGCCGAGGCATCTGGCAGGCGCTGCTGGGCAGTGACGCCATCTACTTCGAGGTCGCCGCCGGGGTGACGGTGTTCGTATTGGCCGGTCGGTATTTCGAGGCACGGGCCAAGTCGAAGGCGGGCGGGGCGTTGCGCGCGCTGGCCGCGTTGTCGGCCAAGGATGTCACCGTGCTGCTCGCCGACGGTTCGGAAATGTCGCTCCCGTCCGACGAGCTCAAGGAACAACAGCGGTTCGTGGTGCGCCCGGGGCAGACCATCGCCGCCGACGGACTGGTGATCGAGGGCACTGCGGCGGTCGACATGAGTGCGATGACGGGTGAGGCCCGGCCAGTGCGCGCCGACGCCGGCTCGAGTGTCATCGGCGGCACCGTGGTACTCGACGGCCGGCTGATCGTCGAGGCCGCCGCGGTGGGCGCCGACACCCGCTTCGCCGGGATGGTCCGGCTCGTCGAGGATGCCCAGACGCAGAAGGCCAATGCACAGCGCCTCGCCGACCGCGTTGCGTCGGTGTTCGTGCCCGCGGTGTTCGTGCTGGCGGCGCTGACCGCCACGGCGTGGCTGCTCGCCGGCGGCGGGCCCGACCGTGCGTTCTCGGCGGCCCTGGCGGTGCTGGTCATCGCCTGCCCGTGCGCGCTGGGTCTGGCGACGCCGACGGCCATGATGGTGGCGTCCGGTCGCGGCGCCCAACTCGGCATCTTCCTCAAGGGCCACCAGTCGCTGGAGGCGACCCGGGCGGTGGACACCGTCGTCTTCGACAAGACCGGCACCCTCACGACCGGACGGCTCAGCGTCAACACCGTTGTCGCGGTGTCAGGGTGGCGGCCGGAGGACGTGCTCGCGCTGGCCGCGGCCGTGGAGTCGGCATCCGAACACGCCGTGGGCCTTGCCATCGCCACGGCAGGCGGCCGCGGCGAACCCGCGCAGGACTTCCGCGCGGTAGCGGGCCGCGGAGTCAGCGGAACCGTGACCGGCCGGGCCGTGCGGGTCGGCAAACCGTCCTGGATCGCCCCGCACTGCGATTCGCCGACCTTGACCGCGGGCCGCCGAAGCGCCGAATCACGCGGTGACACCGTCGTGTACGTCGAGGTCGACGGTGAGGCGTGCGGGGTCATCGCGGTGTCCGACGCCGTGAAGGACTCGGCTGCCGATGCCGTCGCCGCGCTGCACCGACGAGGCCTGCGCACGGTGTTGCTCACCGGGGACAACCCCGCGTCGGCCGCCGCGGTCGCCGACCGTGTCGGCATCGACGAGGTGATCGCCGATGTGCTGCCCGAGGGCAAGGTCGACGTCATCGAGCAGCTGCGCGACCGCGGCCGTGTCGTGGCGATGGTGGGCGACGGCATCAACGACGGGCCCGCACTGGCCTGCGCCGATCTCGGCATGGCCATCGGACGCGGCACCGACGTGGCGATCGGCGCGGCCGACATCATCCTGGTCCGCGACAATCTCGACGTCGTCCCGCTCGCGCTGGATCTGGCCGCGTCCACCATGCGCACCATCAGGGTCAACATGGTGTGGGCGTTCGGCTACAACGTGGCGGCCATCCCCATCGCCGCGGCCGGGCTGCTCAACCCGCTGATCGCCGGTGCGGCGATGGCGTTCTCGTCGTTCTTCGTGGTGTCGAACAGCTTGCGGTTGCGCAACTTCGGTCGATAGCTACCGCGAGTGTGCATCCTCTGCGAAAAATCGGCCGCGCAATCGCAGAGGATGCACACTCGCGACAAGGCTGGGCCCCTCATCGACCACCAGTCCGCATGTCCGGCTGGGATCGTTCGATGGGTGTGAACACGAGCGTCAACCAGTGGCCCGCCAATGCCATGACGGCCAGATCCGCAGCCACCAGCCAGGCCAACCCGGTGGCGTGGTGTCCGGTGCGCAGCCACCACAGTGCGCCGACGCCGACGACGGTGGCCAGTCCGCTGAAATACGCCGCGGCACAGCACCAGCGGTAGCGGCGCCGAAGCAAGGCAGCTGCCGAGGCGACCGCGGCGAGCGCGAACATCACCAGGCCAACCATCGGAACGCTGTGCGCCGCACCGGTATCCGCGAGGAACCACCACGTCACCGCGCCGACCACAAGCACCAGCACGGCCAGGACACCGGCGGCAAACCGCCACCGCCCCATCCACACCTCATCGAGCACACGGCCTTCGATCGTCCGCAGAGTGTCCATGAATGCGTCGCCCGCCACTGCTGATCCTCCTTCACCCTCAGCCGATTTCGTCGTCCGCATATCTGGTCGCACCGAAGTCGCCTGTGGTTCCCGGGCGCTAGATGTCAACGTCGGTCGCGGGACAGCTCACGCAGCATCGCGTTGTAGGCGTCCAATTCGTCGTCGGCATACGAGGAGTCGGCGTGGCGATCCGAGCGTGACGCGGCGCGGCGGTCTTGACGGGCCCACTGCGCCACCAAGGCGACGACCACGATGATGACGGGCAGTTCACTTGAGCCCCAGGCGATTGCACCGCCCAGATGCTGGTCGTCCTCGATGCTGCCGAGCCACGGCAGGCCCACGTTGCGGTAGAACGGCCCGCCCATCACCGAGGTCATGGTCATGGTCGCGATGCCGAAGAAGGCGTGAAACGGCATGACCGCGAACAGCAGCCCGAGCCGGCCAAGGAACGGCAGCTTCCGCGGTCCCGGGTCGATGCCGATGATGCCCCAGTAGAAGAGATAGCCGACGAGCAGGAAGTGCAGGCTCATCAGCTCGTGGCCCCAGTGATACCGGGCCAGGGTGTTGAAGATCGGCGTGAAGTACACGATGTACAGCGACGCGACGAACAGGACGAACGCGACAATCGGATTCGCCAGCAAAGCCGTGACTTTCGAGTGCACCAGCCACAGCAGCCATTCGCGGGGCCCAGGTGGCCGACTGTCACCGGCGGCGGGTAGCGCACGCAGCGCCAGGGTCACCGGGCCGCCGAGGACGAGCAGCACGGGGATGAACATGTTCAAGATCATGTGTTCGGCCATGTGCACGCTGAACATCGCCGACCCGTACGCCCGCACCCCCGACCCGGTGGTGAAGACCAGCAGGGCGCATCCGGCCAGCCACGCCACGAGCCGTCCGGCCGCCCAACCGTCGCCGCGCCGGCGCAGCCGCAGGTAGCCGGCGAGGTACAGGCCGGCCAGGACGACGGCACCGACGCCGATGAACGTGTCGAACCGCCATGTGGTCAGCAGCGTCAGCACGCTCGGCGGCTCGGGCAGTTCGTACCCGAGAAACACGTCCCAGGCGGTGAACCGGTGCGCCAGCAGGCGCGGGGCAGGTTGCGTGGCCATCGCGGCGACCAGGGCCATCACGCCGATCAGGGCGACCGGGTCGATCACGCTCTTCGCGCGCATCAGGTCACGACGCCACACGGCAACCACGTCACCGAGCCATACGGCGAGCAGGAGCACACCGGCGCCCAGACCGGCCCGCCCGTAACCGGTGTCGGCCGGTAGAGCCGATCCGGCAAGCAGGGCCAGCAGGATGGTGCCGTAACCGAGTGCGACGGCGCCGCTGAGCGTTTCGAGCAGCAGCACCCGGCGCGCCACCTCGGGGATGGGTGGTCCGACGACCGCCGCCAGCTTGAGGCCTGCCAGCGCAGCGAGCGCGACGACAAAGACGATCGCGGTGCTCGTCGCGTAGTCGTGGTCGGGTCCCTGGCCCGCGTTGCCGCTGACCGCCACAGCCACCACGGCCACGACGGCGGGCACCAGCAGCACCACATGAGTGATCCATCTGACCGACAATCGTGCGGCGATCGCCACAAGAGCTGCCGCGGCGGCCACCACGATCCACGCCCTTGAGGTCTCCGAGGCAGCGACTGCGGGAATCACGGTGCCGCTCAACATCAGTCGTACGACGTCGGCACCGGCGGCGCTGGCGGCCGACACCGCGATCATGAGCAGCGCCGTCACCGCCCAGATCACCGCGGCCCGCTCGACGAGCACGTGCACCCGGAACGCTCGTTCATCGATCACGCCGGCGGTGTCGGGCCGGGCGGTGGTGACGACGTACAGCAGGCCGCCCAGGCACGCGGCGCCGCCCAAGGTGGCGATGAACTGTCCCACCGGCAGCGCCACCGCGGTCAGCGCCCCGGGATAGGAGTCGCCGGTGGCTGCGTAGACGCCTGCGCGCCCGGTCAGGCCGTAGGCGACGAGGCCGACCAGCGCGGCCACGATCGCCGCCGCGGCGCTCTTCGCCCGCGGGCGCTTCTGGCTTGATTGCACCGGGGTGACGCCCTCCGTCGGAGACAGGTACTCACCGACGAGTCTACGACCGCCCGTCGTAGAGATTGACGGCCGCGGGAACTATCCGCAGGCTCCGGCCGACCAATGCACACGTGAGCCACACTCCGTTGGAAGATCCCGTCGACGCCGACGGGCCCGCTGCGCCGAACTCGAAGCCGGTGCCCGCCTCGGCATGGGCCAGATTCCGCCCGGTCCTGATGCGCCTGCATTTCTACGCTGGGCTGTTCGTCGCCCCCTTCATCCTGATCGCGGCGGTCACCGGCCTGCTGTACGCGCTGATCCCGCAGATCGACACGTTCGTCAACCGGCACGAACTCACCGTCGAGCACGTCGGCGATCACCGGCTCCCGTTGTCCGACCAGATCGCTGCAGCGCGTCGGGCACACCCCGAAGGCACGGTGGCCAGCATCCGGCCGCCGGCTGCGGCCGACGAGACCACGTGGGTGACGCTCAACGTCGCCGACGTGCCGCCCGACTACGCCCGCACCGTGTTCGTCGATCCCTACACGGGCGAGATTCGCGGCGCGCTCACCACATATGGGCAGTGGCTGCCGCTGCGGGCGTGGTTCGACGAGTTGCACCGCAACCTTCATCTCGGGGCGGTCGGGCGCAACTACAGCGAGCTCGCGGCCAGCTGGCTGTGGGTGATCGCCGGTGCCGGTCTGCTCCTGTGGATCGGACATCGGCTCGGCACCGGGAAACTCCGCCGGATCGCCGTCCCCGGCACCGGCGTGACCGGCCGCCGCCGATTGTTGTCTTGGCATGGCGCGCTGGGTGTCTGGGTCATCGCGGCCCTGGCACTGTTGTCGGTGTCGGGCATGACCTGGTCGCGTTTCGCCGGCGCGAACGTCAGCGAGATCCGCTCGCACCTGACCTGGTCGACGCCATCGGTGGACACCACGCTGCCCGGCGGCACACCGGGCGCAGTCGTCGGGCATCACGGAACTCCAACGGCTACAAAAGGATTAGATGAAGCGCAGGCGTTGCGCGGCGCCGACACGGCGTTGCGCGCGGCGCACGATGCCGCGCTGAGCAATCCGATCTGGATGTATCCGCCGGCGTCGGTGACCCAGGGCTGGCAGGTCGCCGAGAACAAGCGGGACTGGCCGACGCGCTACGACGCCGTCGCGGTCGACCCGCAGACCGGCGCGGTGACTGCCCGCGTCGACTTCGCCGACTGGCCGTTCATGGCCAAGCTCGCCGACTGGATCGTCGGGGCCCACATGGGGATCCTGTTCGGCGTCGTCAATCAGGTGCTGCTGGCCGCGGTGGCCATCGCGTTGATCGTGATCATCCTGCTCGGATATCGGATGTGGTGGCGCCGCAGACCCACTCGGGCAACAGGTTTGGCCCTGCCCGCCGGTCCGCGCCGCGGCGTGCTGGCGGGGCTGCGGCCTTACGAGGCCGTGCTGCTCACCCTCGCGCTGGCCGGTTTTGGGTACTTCGCGCCGCTGTTCGGGGTGTCCCTCGTGGCGTTCGTCGCGGTCGACGCCGCGCTGGGTTGGCGGCAGGCCCGGAGGGTGCGGCAGTGATCGGCGATCTGTTTCTGCGCTGGATCGTCACGGCGTTGTTCGTCATCAGCGCACTGGAATGCGGGTACGCCATCGTGTCGGGCCAGCGGGCCTGGACACATGTGGTGGGTCATCTGCTGCACTTCGTCATGGCGGTGGCCATGGCGGTGATGGCTTGGCCGCGGGGCGCGGCGCTGCCCACCACCGGCCCGATGGTCTTCTTCGCCGCGGCCACAGTGTGGTTCGTGGCCATCGCCGTCGCGGCGACTGCGCACCGCGCCGTCGCCGGGTATCACGCGTTCATGATGCTGGCGATGGCGTGGATGTACGCCGTGATGAACGGTGGGCTGCTGCCGGGCCGGACGATGTCAGGGCATCACGACACCCAGGCCTTGGCGATGGCGATGGACATGCCCGGCATGGACATGCCGGGCGCCGCCGCAGCGTCGTCGGGCCCGGGCTACCCGGGCTGGATCGACGCCGTGGACTGGTTGTGCACCGTGGTGTTCGCGGCCGCCGCCGTGTGGTGGCTGTACCGCTATTTCGCTGCACGCCAAGCTGATCCGGCTCACCGCCAGATGGGTACCGCGTGCCAGGCCATGATGGCCGCGGGGATGGCGGTGATGTTCGGCGTCATGCTCTAGTCAGGGCTGATAACGCCACAGGCGCCAGTCGCCGGTGACCGGATCCCAGTCGAGCACCTTACCGTCGTGCATGACGATGAGTTGTTGGGGCGCGTGGATACTGAACCAATTGCCGATGTCCACCGGCGAACCGGGCAGCACGTCATGCACGCTGGCGGCGTCGTAGTTCCACAACCGCCATGTGCCATCTCCGGGCACCCAGTCCAGCACCTTGCCGTCGTGCATCGGCACCAGGGTGTGCCCTGAGCCGATCGTCTTCCAGGTGCCGCTGGCCACCGGATTGCCGGGCAGCACGTCGTGCACGTGGGTGGCGTCGTAGTTCCACAGGCGCCAGGTGCCGTCGGCGGGCTTCCAGTCCAGCACCTTGCCGTCGTGCATCGGGATCAACTCGTGACCAGAACGAATCGTCTGCCACTGCCCACTGGCCACCGCGCTACCCGGCAACACGTCATGCGTGCTCGTCGCGTCGTAATGCCACAGTCGCCACGTCCCGTCGGCGGGCTTCCAGTCCAGCACCTTGCCGTCATGCATCGGGATCAACTCGTGGCCCGACCGGATCGTCTGCCACTGCCCGCTCGCCACCGGGTTACCCGGCAACACGTCATGCGTGCTCGTCGCGTCGTAATGCCACAGCCGCCACGTCCCGTCGCCGGGCACCCAGTCCAGCACCTTGCCGTCATGCATCGGGATCAGTTGGTGCGTAAGCAGGATCGTCTTCCAACGCCCTTGTGCCACAGCCGGTCCGGGCAGGATGTCGTCGCGGTACCACAGCTGCACCTCCCCGTGGGCCGGGGAATTGTCGACGATGACGGTGTGCTGGCCGCAGTCGGTGATCTTGTCGACGGGGCTCCAGCTCAGCGGGGCCGCGGAGCCGTCGCTGTCGGTGATGGCGATGGCCCGCATCCGGGTGTCGGTCGAGCTCGGGTAGTCCGAGGCCCGGGTGATCGAGTAGCACTCGAGCGTCTGCACACAATCCAGCAGCTCGTCGGTGGTCAGGATGGTCAACTTGCTGCCGGCGATCCCGACGAACTCGCACGTCCACAATGCACCCAGCGGTAGGCCGCCGGTTCCGGTGACCCGCGTCATCCGGCCGACCAACGTGTCACCGACGTTCACCGTCACCGGCGAGGTGTAGGACGCCGCACCACCTTGACCGTCGGCGTACCAACTCGCGACGCACCAGTGGTCGCCGCCGAAGATGCCGTTGTCCCCCCACTGCAGGACGGGCTGCAAGATCATCGAACTGTTCTGCAGGCCGTTGAACAGGTACAGCAGCTGCCCGTTCTGCGTCTGTGGCGCGCCGGGCACCACCCACGACGTGACGAACGACTCCAGCGGTTTACCGCTCTGAAAGTTGGCGAAAGTGATCCAGCCGGTTCCGAAGTCGGGTAGCTGCCCGGGCGGTTGAATGACGTTCGCAGGCATCAGCGGAACACCCTGCTCATGCGGCGGCACCGGCCCGACATCGCGGAGTAGCTCCCCCGCCCGCGTGACATGGCGCATCCTGCCGTCGGCGACATGGACCACCTCGTTCGGCGCGACTTGATGCACGACCTCCGCGGCGCGCCGCCCACCCGGTGTGATGACAAACTTTTTCGACATGACGCCCTCCGAGCCGTCGTTGTCGAGCAGGTGATTGAGCCGAGTCCCTGTGCCCGGACCCGTCGACACGGATCAGTCTGGCCCTGCGGGCATGCCGGAGTCCCGCGTAGTCCACTACTCGAAATTCAACCCGAGGGCTAGGCGGCCGAACCGTCGGTCGGCCACAGATGACCACGCCGACGACCTCGGGAAGCATTGTGCGGCAGGGTGATATCCGGTTCGGCCGCGTGCCGTCCGGGTTCCGGCCCTGACGCCGACGCATCGCGCCACACCAAGACCGCGAGGACCGCGCCGAGCAGCACGGGCAGATGCGTGAGCATTCGCACCGGCGTGACCGCGCCCATCGTCGCGTCGACCGCGACGTACACCGTCAGCACCGCGGCGAACACGCTCAGCACCCCTGCCAGGCCGGCGGCCGCGACAGGTCGCAGCGCCGCACCGATCATCACCGCGCCGAGCGCGACCGACCACGCCGTCGACTCGTTGAGCAGGTGCCCGCCGCCCATGCCGTGGTCGTGGGCCAGCCCGACGCTCAGCCCGAGTCCCTGAACCGCCGCGAGCAGGATCTGCACCACGCCGACCGCGAGCAGCGCCCCGCGCCGCCAGCCCAGCCCCGCTCGCCGGGGCCGCTCGGCGGAGTGTTCGAGCGCGGTGAGTGTGGGCCGACGCTCGGCGAGGCGGCGCAGGTCGAGCGCCTGATCGGTGACGGCGTCACGCCAGGCGCGGCAGTCGGCGCACTCGCGCAGGTGCTCGTCGACGCGCGCTGACGGCACGGGCTCGCGCTCACCGTCGAGCCGGGCCGACAGCGCCTCGCGCGCCACCTCGCAGTTCACCCTCCTATAGTCGCGCAGCGGCGCCCGATCGTTCCCCGCGGGGCTCAGCCGATGACCGGCAGGGTGATGGAGGACGGATGGGCCGGGTCATGCAGGACGGTCTGCGTGGCCTGCTGGGTCCTGGCGTCCTGCCCGAACGGTGCCCCGGTGTTGGGATTCGGCGCAAACTGCGGGTAGTCGCTGCTGGAGACCTCCAACCGGATGCGGTCGCCCGCCCGGAACAGGTAGCTGGTGGGCCAGACCTGGATGCGGTACTGGTAGGGCTGCCCCGGCGTCGTCGGTGTCGGATCGGACAGCGAGTCCCGGAACGATGTCCGCAGGATGCCGTTGTTGAGGTTGACTGCCTGCCCGTCGGGTTTGACGACGAGGAGTTTCGCGGTGAAGTCGGTGTCGACCGCGGTGGACTGGGCCCACAGCGTCACTGTGACCGGGCCGGTGACCTCGGTGTCCTTGCTCAGCGGCCCCGAGCTGTACACCAGCACGTCGGAGCGTTGCTCGACGGGAGTCTGGTCGTAGGGCCCCTGCTGGCTCTTCGACGCCCCGCAGCACGAGTGCCCGCCGAGGCTGGGCGCCGGGAAGGCCGGATCGTAGAGATACGTGTCGGGCGGTTGAGCGGCCGGCGGCTGGGCCGTGAGTTGCCCCTCCCGGTCGGCCAACCCGCCGGGGCCGGAGAGATACCAGTTGGTCCAGTGTGTTTGCGGCAGAGGCCAATTCGGTGCGGTCTTCCAGACGTTGGCACCCATCAGGAAGTAGTCGACGCGGGGCGGCCCTGCCGCGCCGTTGTCCTGGCCCTTGAGAAAGTGGTCATACCAGGCGAGTTGGAGTTCGTTGATGGGGCTGTTCGCCACCGGGCCGATGTCCTTGAGCATCGGTGCGGCCACCGAGTCGGCTCTCCCCCAACCGACGTGGTCCCACGGCCCGATGACGAGCCGCTGGTTGGTCCGCGCCAGATCACTGCCGCCGTGGGTCGTCATCCCGGTGAAGTTCTCGATGCCACCGGCCAGGAACGCGTCGTACCAGCCCTCGACGTGCAGCACGGGGATCTTCACTGCGGGGTAACGGTCTCTGATGCTGAACCGGCGCCAGAAGTCGTCGCGCGTGCTGTGCCGGATCCAGTCGAAGTACCACGGCGCGACCACGGGGTTGGCGGGCTGCATCGGGGGAAGGTCTTTGAACGGACGGAAATTCAGCCATCGCGTCGGATCGGCGGCTGCGGCCTTCAGCTGCGCCACGGCCTGCTTGTCATCCCGGTTGATCGCGGCGGTGGTGGCGATGTCCTCGATCGCCCACGGCAGCACGAACCCCAACCGGAACTCCCCGCCCTCGTAGTTCCATCCGTCGTAGTAGTCCGATGCGGTGTTCGCGGGGACGATGGTCGTCAGGTGCGGAGGCGTGGTCACCGCCGCGAGCCACTGCGTGGCCCCGACGTAGGACGACCCGTACATACCGACCTTGCCGCTCGATCCCGGCAGAGCGGCCGCCCATTCCACCGAATCGTAGCCGTCGGCCATGTCATGGGTGAACTCGCTGAACACGCCACCCGAGTTACCCTGCCCTCGAATGTCCTGCACCACAACCAGATAGCAGTGCGACGCGAACCAATCGGGCGGCTCGAAGCGGTCCACGTCCGTCTGCGCGGCGGACTTGCCGTACTGGGTCCGCATCAGGATCACCGGTACCGCGTCGGGGGTCTTGGGCCGGTAGACATCGGCGCGCAATATGGTGCCGTCCCGCATGGTGGCCGGTACGTCGTGCTCGGTCGTCACTTCGCACGGTCCTCGTCCGGCCGCCGCCGGGAACGGGCGCCGCGTGTCCGTGCCGTGCCCGCTCGTGCAGCCGGTCACGACCAGGACGGTGCTGACCAGGATGGCGATGACGGCGCGGATCGCGTGGGGCACCCAGCGAGCGTATCGCTGCCGTGTCGGATCAGAACTGCCCGCAGTTGGGCGTCGTCGGTATTCCGTTGAACCGGTCGGCGATCCACTGCATGGCCGCCTCGCCGTCGACCAGCATGGGCAGCGCGTGGTTGATCACCAGCTTGTTGAGAAACGGAGGTTCCTCGTTGGTGCGGAATTCCACGTCGGCGCCCTTGTCACACCAGTCGCGGCCCAGTTGGTTGGCCGCCGTCCACGGCACCAGCGGGTCGTAGCGGTTGCTGTTGATCAGCACCGGCGCGTCGGGCCGGTAGCGGCCGATCTTCTGCAGGTCGAACAGACCGCTGAACGGTTCCTCGTCGACCAGCTCGTGGATGTCTTCGGTGAAGTACGGCTGCAGATGCCGGAACATGAACTTGGTGATGGTCTCCGCGATGCATTGACCGGCCACCTTGTTGAGCAGGTCCTCCCCGCGCGGCGTGAGCTTGTCGTGAATCGCTTGCGCTGCTTCTGGATACGCTTGCAGCACCCCGTTTATGGCGTACCCGACCACGCCGACCAGGGCACTACCGTCGGCGTAGGGGAACAGTTCCTTGAGGTCTGCCGGTGGCGCGCCCGCGTAGGTGCCCACCACGTGCAGGTCCGGCGCGTACGAGGCGGCCAGCTCGGCAGCCGACGCGGCTGCGCCGCCGCCCTGGGAGTAGCCCCAAAATGCCACGGATCCATGGGGATCCAGCGATGTGCCGGGAAGCTTGAGAGCTGCACGCCCCGCGTCGAGCATGGCGTTGCCCTCCGCGACACGGTTGACGTAGGTGTGCAGGCCCGGCGTTCCCAGTCCCTGATAGTCCGTCATCACGATGGCGAAACCGCGGGCCACCATGGTCGCGACGAACAGCTCCTCGTAGTTGAACGCGATGTCCAGCCACGGCGACCAGTGGATGCCCTGATTGAACTGCCGCGACGGCGCACACTGGTCGCCCTGGCCCTGAGTGCCGGGGCCGTAGACGATCAGCGGCCGCGGACCCTTGCCGGGCCAGTCGTTCTCGGGCTCGAAGTAGGTGCCGGTCACCGCCATCGGATTACCCCGAGCATCGTTGCTGCGGTACATGATTCGCGTTCCCGTGGCCATGATGGCACCGAGCTGCCCGGACGGTTCAAGCACCAATCGGGACGGCTCGGTGCGAATCAGATCTCCGGGCGCACCGACGGGCAGCGGGTCCGGCGGCGTGTAGAACTCGGCGTATTGATCCTCATTGAAGATCGGGTCATGGTTGCACAGGGTGGGGTCGGGGTCGGCGTGCACCTGCGGCGTCGCACCCACACTTCCGAAAAGCAGCAGCACGCACAAAGCCCCCCACAGCCGACGCATGGTCGGCAAGGTTAACAGATTGGCGTGCAGATGTAACGAACGCGCGGGGCCGGCGGTACCCGCGTTCGGCACCGCCGGCCTGCGGCACCGTCAGTCGGCCGCGGTGTCGTTCAGTTCGGCGCGGAACTTGGCTTCGCGGGCGACGTGCGTGGGCCGACGCCGCAGCACCGACCAGGCGATGCCGAGCACGATGAACCACACCGGCGTGACCAGCAGCGCGTGCAGCGTGTCGGGCTTCTGGGTGAACGCCCAGACCAGGAACACGAAGAAGGCCAGCACCACGTAGCACATCGCGATGCCGCCGGGCATCTTGAACTTCGACGCCTCATGCAGGTGCGGCCGCCGCCGGCGGTACACCAGGTAGGAGGCCAGGATGATCGTCCAGACGAACATGAAGCACAGCGACGAGATGGTGGTGACGATGGTGAACGCCTCGATGATCGAGTCACCGACGGCCACCATCACCACGCCCGACAGCAGGAACACCCCGGACAGGAACAAGGCGTTGGCAGGCACCCGTCGCGAGGTGAGTTTGCCGAATCGGCTTGGCGCATCACCTTCCTGAGCCAGGCCGTAGACCATGCGTGAGGTGGAGTAGATGCCGGAGTTGGCCGAGGAGGTCGCCGAGGTGAGCACCACGAAGTTGATCACCGATGCGGCGATGCCGAGTCCGGCGAGGCTGAACATGGCGACGAAGGGACTGCGGTCGGCGCTGATTTCGCGCCACGGGGTGACCGAGATGATGACGGCCAGGGCGGCGACGTAGAACAGCATCACGCGCACCGGGATCGAGTTGATGGCCTTGGGGAGGTTTTTCTCGGGGTTCTTGGCCTCGGCCGCGGTGGTGCCGACCAGTTCGATGCCGACGAACGCGAACGTGGCGATCTGGAAGCCGGCCACGAATCCCATTGGGCCCGTGGGGAAGAAGCCGCCGTCGTTCCACAGGTTGGCGAAGCTCGCGTGCGCGCCACCGGGTGCCTGGAAGTGGTTGAGCACCATCACCAGACCCACGACGATCAACGCCCCGATCGCGACGATCTTGATCAGGGCGAACCAGAACTCGGTTTCCCCGAACGCCTTCACGGTCGGCAGGTTCAGCCCGATGAGCAGCACCACCGCGGCCAATGCCGGGATCCACAGCGGCAGGTCGCGCCACCAGTACTGCACGTAGCCGGAGATCGCCACGACGTCGGCGACGCCGGTGACGATCCAGCAGAACCAGTACGTCCAGCCGGTGAAGAAGCCGGCCCACGGGCCCAGCAGGTCTGCGGCGAAATCGGCGAACGACTTGTAATGCAGGTTGGAGAGCAACAATTCGCCCATCGCCCGCATGACGAAGAAGAGCATGAAGCCGATGATCATGTACACGAAGATCACCGACGGGCCCGCCAGGCTGATCGTCTTGCCCGAGCCCATGAACAGTCCGGTGCCGATCGCGCCACCGATGGCGATCAGCTGGATGTGCCGGTTGGAGAGCTGGCGCGAGAGCTGCGGCTCACCGGACGACGGAGTTGGTTGCGCTACTGGAACAGTCAGATCATTGGATTGGGTCACAACATCCTCAGGGATCAGGCGCGATGGAGAGCGCGGACTATGGCGCCTCCCCGACTCTGTCCATTGGACCTGAGAGTTTTCACGAACCGCCGACTGAATCGTGCAACGGTCCGCTTGCCCCTTCGGTGAGCCAAACCCCATAGGGGTTGGCTGCTTTCCAGAGGTGCCTAGTCGCGGCGGTATCGATTGCCTGAGAGATTCCCGGGGAGGATTTGCTCCTGCGGCGCCCACCCACTGGATGTGGTGGGACTCTCCCGCCGCGCCTCAACGGCGTCTTGAGTTGTGAGCCCACTTCAACCTCGAAGTGTGCCGCGCGTCACTCTATCCGCCGAACCGAGGTTGCGCAATCGGATGCGGCCCGACCCGCCGTCAGACCGCGCGCCAACACCGGAAACCACATACAAAACCGCCCAAACCCGCAGGGGTTTGGGCGATTTCGTATCGACTCCGGCTAGCTCAGTAGCGGTAGTGCTCCGGCTTGTACGGGCCTTCGACGTCGACGTTGATGTACTCGGCCTGCTCCTTGGTGAGCTTGGTCAGCGTGCCACCGAGAGCCTCGACGTGGATGCGGGCCACCTTTTCGTCGAGATGCTTGGCCAACCGGTACACGGCGTTGTCGTACTCGTCGTTCTTGGTCCACAGCTCGATCTGAGCGATCACCTGGTTGGAGAAGCTGTTGCTCATCACGAATGACGGGTGGCCGGTCGCGTTGCCCAGGTTCAGCAGACGACCCTCAGAAAGGATGATGATCGACTTGCCGTTGTCGAACGTCCACTGGTCGACCTGCGGTTTGATGTTGAGCCGCTTGGCATCCGAGCGTTCCAGGGCGGCCATGTCGATCTCGTTGTCGAAGTGGCCGATGTTGCCGAGGATGGCCTGGTCCTTCATCGCCTTCATGTGGTCGAGGGTGATGATGTCCTTGTTGCCGGTCGCGGTGACGACGATGTCGGCCTGGGAGATGCCCTGCTCGACCGTGACGACGTCGAAGCCGTCCATCAGCGCCTGCAGCGCGTTGATCGGGTCGATCTCGGTGACCGACACCCGCGCACCCTGGCCCGCAAGCGATTCCGCGCAACCCTTACCCACGTCGCCGTAGCCGCAGATCAACACCTTCTTGCCACCGATCAGCACGTCGGTGCCGCGGTTGATGCCGTCGATCAGCGAGTGCCGCGTGCCGTACTTGTTGTCGAACTTGCTCTTGGTGACCGAGTCGTTGACGTTGATCGCCGGGAACGGCAGCTCGCCGGCAGCCTCGAACTGGTACAGCCGCAGCACACCGGTGGTGGTCTCTTCGGTGACCCCCTTGACCGACTCGGCGATCTTGCTCCACTTGGTCTTGTCGGTCTCGAAGGTCTTGCGCAGCACGGAAAGGAAGACCTTCCACTCCGCGGGATCGTCGTCCTCGGCGGGGGGCACCACACCGGCCTTCTCGTACTGCGCGCCGCGCAGCACCATCATGGTGGCGTCACCGCCGTCGTCGAGAATCATGTTGGCGGGTTCGCCTTCCCAGGTGAGCATCTGCTCGGCGGCCCACCAGTACTCCTCGAGCGACTCGCCCTTCCACGCGAAGACGGGCACGCCCTTGGGCGCCTCTTCGGTGCCGTGCGGGCCGACCACGACGGCCGCGGCGGCGTGGTCCTGGGTGGAGAAGATGTTGCACGACGCCCACCGGACTTCGGCGCCGAGCGCGACGAGCGTCTCGATCAGCACCGCGGTCTGCACGGTCATGTGCAGCGAGCCCGAGATGCGTGCCCCCTTGAGCGGTGCCACGTCGGCGTACTCGCGGCGCAGCGCCATGAGGCCGGGCATCTCGTGCTCGGCCAGGCGAATCTCCTTGCGGCCGAAGTCAGCCAACGACAGGTCAGCGACCTTGAAATCGATCCCGTTGAGACTGTCCGCCTTCAACTCGGTCATGTAGAGCCCTCTTTCAGTCGTGATTGCTTGCCAGCACACGGGTGCGCGCACGGCGCGACGCCACATGCAGATACCTCTAGCCTGCGGGCTCGCGGGACAGGCGCTCATACGCTTTTTACTGCGGCGGCGCTCTGACAGCTAAGCGGTATCTATCACACCGTAGCGCTCGGCGAATGGCGTCATGAGTCGGGCCAGGTCACCGGCCACATCATGATCAGCCTCGGGCGGCATCGACACGTAACTCATCGCCAGTCGCACGATCGCGCGGGCCAGCACCCCGGCGTCCCGGTCGCTGGCCTTCATCCAGCTGTTCTGGAACGTCCCCGTCAGCCGGTCCGAGCAGCGGCTGATGATGGGGCCGCTGCCGGTGGTGATGATCTGCAGCAGGTCGGGTTTGGACGCCCCGGTGAGCAGCGAGATCACCAGCGGATCCGCGGCCGACTCGGCGAAGAACGCCCGGAAGCCCTCCAGGAACGCCGCGTGCACCTCGCCGACGTTGTGGTTGATGGCCTCGTCCACCGCATCCACCAACCTGTCGGCGAGCCGCATCGCGTACCCCTCGGCCAGTCCCTGCCGTGAGCCGAACTCGTTGTAGATGGTCTGACGGCTGATGCCGGCCGCGGTGGCCACGTGCGACAGAGTGATGGCCGACCAGTCCCGGGTCAGCAGCAGCTCGCGCATGCCGTCGAGGATCGAGTCGCGCAGCAGCACCCTGGACGCCTCGGCGTACGGGATGCGGTGCTTGTCACTCGGTCGACTCACACGCGCGACTCTAATCGCTCGCGGCGTCGCAATCGGGCTTCCCGCACTTCCCGTCGTGCTGATCCGCACCGCGGTCACGGTCGGGCGATCTCCATCATCTCGAAGTCGGACTTGGCGGCGCCACAGTCCGGGCAGCTCCAGTCATCCGGGATGTCGTCCCAGCGGGTCCCCGGGGCGATACCGTCCTCGGGCCAGCCCTTCTCCTCGTCGTACTCGAATCCACACTGCACGCAGACGAACAGCTTGTACGGCTCGCTCATTTCGAAACCTCTCTGCTATTTCCCGTCGCTTCGCTCGCGCCGGCTTCCTCGAAATCGACTTTCTCCCGCACGGCACAGTCCGGGCAGCACCAGTCGTCAGGTACCTGGTCCCACGGTGTGCCAGCCGGGAACCCTTCCCGCGGCGCGCCCTTGGCCTCGTCGTAGACGTAGCCGCATCCGGGGCATTCGTAGGCGGTCACTGTGCCGCCCCCACGCCGTAGCGGGCCATCACCTTGTCGCGCATCCGGGGATGCACGTTGACCTTGGTGATGTCGCCGTCGTAGTGCTCCAGCACGCGGTGATCCATCAACCTGCGCCACAGCGGCGGCAGATAGGTCAGCCCGATCAGGGTCGCGTAGCCACTGGGCAGGTTCGGCGCACCGTCGATGCTGCGCAGGGTCTGGTACCGCCGAGTCGGGTTGGCGTGGTGATCACTGTGCCGCTGCAGGTGATACAGGAACAGGTTGGTAACGATGTGGTCGGAGTTCCAGCTGTGCACCGGAGCGCAGCGCTCATAGCGACCGCTGGGCGTCTTCTGTCGCAGCAGACCGTAGTGCTCCAGATAGTTGACCGACTCCAGCAGGCTGAACCCGTAGATGGCCTGGATGACGACGAACGGGATGAGCGCCGGACCGAACACCGCGATCAGGATTCCGAAGAACACCACCGACATGGCCCACGCGTTGAGCACGTCGTTGGACCAGTGCCACGGCGACTTGTCGAGCCGGCGCAGCCGCTGGGCCTCCAGTTCCCACGACGACCGCAGGCTGCCGAACACGCTGCGCGGCAAGAACTCCCAGAACGTCTCGCCGAACCGGGCCGACGCCGGATCCTCCGGGGTGGCGACCCGCACATGATGACCACGGTTGTGCTCGATGTAAAAGTGGCCGTAGAAGGTCTGCGCCAGCGTGATCTTCGACAACCAGCGCTCGAGCGAGTCACGCTTGTGCCCCATCTCGTGTGCGGTGTTGATGCCCACCCCTCCGAGCACACCCACCGACAACGCCACGCCGATCTTGCCCAGCCAGCCGAGGCCACCTTCGAAACCGAGCCAGCTCAGGTCGGGTGCGGTGAACAGGTACGCGCCCAGGATCACGCTCGCGTACTGGAACGGGATGTAGACGTAGGTGCAGTACCGGTAGTACTTGTCGTTCTCCAGCCGCTCCATCACCTCGTCGGGCGGGTTCTGCCCGTCGGGGCCGAAGCGCAGGTCCAGCACCGGCAGCAGCACGTAGAGCAGGATCGGGCCGATCCACAACGGCACCTGTGCCGCCGTGTGCCAACCCGCCTGGTTGACCGCCCACACGATGGGCAGCATCACGAACAGTGCCGTCGGGGCGATCAGCCCCATCAGCCACAGGTACCGCTTCTTGTCTCGCCATTGCACCTCGGCGACGTCCGTGTCGTCGGAGAGGGCTGAGCTGTCTATCGCCACGTCATACCTCCTTGTGTGAGAGCGATCACCGCAATGACTTGACTATAGATGGCTATATGTCGTCTGTCTAGACATTGAGCATCTGTTTGTAAAGTGAACTGGCCGTCGCCGCGCAAACGAAAAGCGACACCGCAACGCGGTATCGCTTTTCGTCGACTGCCGGACACCCGGCGACGGACTAGCCCGCGGCGGCGGACTCCCGCTGCCCCAGCACCGAGTGCCTACGCCCGTACAGCGCGTACACCACGAGCCCGATGGCCATCCAGATCAGGAACCGGATCCAGGTCAGCCCGGTCAGGTTGAGCATCAGCCATCCGCACGCCGCGATCGCGGCGATGGGCAGCAGCGGCACCAACGGCGTCCGGAAACCTCGAGGCAGGTCCGGACGGGTCCGCCGCAGCACGATGACGCCGGCCGAGACCAGCACGAAGGCGAACAGCGTGCCGATGTTCACCATCTCCTCGAGCTTGCCCATCGGGAAGATCGTCGCGGCGATGGCGACCAGCACGCCGACGATCACCGTGATGCGCACGGGCGTGCCCTGCGGGCTGGTCCTCGCCAACCGGCGCGGCATGAGACCGTCGCGGGACATCGCGAACAGCACCCGGGTCTGCCCGAGCATCAGCACGATCACCACCGTGGTCAGGCCGGCAAGTGCACCGACCGAGATGACCTTGGCCGCCCAGTGCACGCCATTGGCCGCGAACGCCGTCGCGAGGTTCGCCGAATGGCCGTCGGAGCTGCGTAGCTCCCGGTAGGACACCATGCCCGAGAGCACGACGGCCACGGCGACATAGAGCACCGTCACGATGCCCAGCGAGCCGAGGATGCCCCGCGGCACGTCGCGCTGCGGGTTCTTGGTCTCCTCCGCCGTGGTCGCGACGATGTCGAAGCCGATGAAGGCGAAGAACACGATCGACGCTCCCGCCAGTACGCCGTACCAGCCGAAGTGGCTGCCGGTGGCACCGGTGATCAACGAGAACAACGACTGATCGGCGCCGCTGCCGCCCGTACCGGTTTCCGCCGGCGGGATGAACGGCGAATAATTCTGCGGCTTGATGTAGAACGCACCGACCACGACCACCAGCAAAACCACCGCCACCTTGATGACGGTGATCACCAGACTCACTTCCGCCGACAGTTTGGTGCCCCGCGCCAGCAGCAGCGTCACCACGGCGACGATCAGCAGCGCCCCCCAGTCCACCTCGAACCCGCCGATACTCAGCGTGCCGCCGCCGAAGCCGAACACCGTCCCGAGGTAACTGGACCAGCCTTTGGCTACCACCGCCGCGGCCACCGCGAATTCCAGGATGAGGTCCCAACCGATGATCCAGGCGATGAATTCACCAAAGGTGGCATAGGAAAACGTGTACGCGCTGCCTGCGACCGGAAGGGTCGATGCGAACTCGGCATAACACAATGCAGCCAATCCACATGCGATTGCGGCGATGACGAATGAAATCGAAATGGCCGGACCCGTCAGGCTGCCCGCCGTCGACGCCGTGATGGTGAAGATGCCCGCCCCGATCACCACCGACACGCCGAACACGGTCAGATCCCACCAGGTCAGGTCTTTGCGTAATCGCGTCGACGGCTCGTCGGTGTCAGCTATCGACTGTTCGACGGACTTGGTCCGCCACCGTGAGGCCATAATTGACGCCACCTCTCATCATTGACCCGATCTCGGGATTGAATCCATTACTGTCGACACCGATGCGTCGTAATCTTCAGTCCCGTTCCCGCCATGCTGTTGTCATCGGTGGCAGCATTGCAGGCCTGTGCGCTGCCCGGGTGCTATCCGATCACTTTGATCGCGTCACGATTTACGAACGTGACGAACTGCCGGACGAACCGGTCAACCGCAGCGCTATACCGCAGGGTCAGCACGTCCATCTTCTGATGGCCCGCGGGGCGCAGGAACTGGAATCGGTGTTTCCCGGGCTGCTCGCCGACATGGCCGCCGCGGGCGTTCCCGTGGTGCGCAACCAGCCCGAGTCGATCCATTTCTCTGCGGCAGGTTATGTGCTCGGCACCGGCAGGCAGGATCTGGAAGGCAAGTTCACCGCGTATCTGCCGAGCCGTGGCCACCTCGAGTGGCAGATCCGCACGCGCGTGCTGGCCATCCCGTCGGTCGATGTGCAACGACGAGTGGTCTCCAATCCGCAGTTCGACACCGCGGCTCGTGCCGTGACGGGCGTCGTGCTCGACGATGGCCAGACCGTGGCAGCCGACCTGGTGGTCGACGCCTCGGGCCGCGGGAGCCGCCTGCCGGTCTGGTTCGAACAGTGGGGTTACGGCAAGCCGAGGGAGGACGCCGTCCAGGTCGGGGTCACCTACGCATCGCAGCGCGTGCACATCCCCGAGGGCTTGATCACCGAGAAGATGGTGGTGGTCGGCGCCGCACTCGACCGGCCGCGGGGCATGGGCATGCTGTTCCACGAAGACGGCATCTGGATCGTGACGGCGTTCGGGGTCGGCAAGGCCGAGCCGCCGCGGGACTTCGCAGGTATCTGCAAGCTGGCCGACACCGTGCTGCCGTCGCACATCAGTGCCGCACTGCGCGAAGGCGAACCGGTGGGCGGGATGAACTTCCACCGCTACCCCACCGCCAAGTGGCGCCGCTACGACAAGATGCCCGAGTTGCCGGGCGGCATCATCCCCTTCGGCGACGCGGTCGCCAGCCTCAATCCGACATTCGGGCAGGGCGTGACGATGTCGGCACTGCAGGCGAGCAATCTGCGTTGCGTCCTCGACGACGGGACGCAGGATCTGGCCGGCCGGCTGGCCCGGGCAACCGCGAAAACCACCTTCCCGGTATGGCTCATGAACGCCGTCGCCGATCTCGAGGAGCACGGCGCGCAAGGTTCCCGGCTCTGGTGGTACGGACCGGTTTTCGGCTTGTTCAAACAGTTCGTCGGTGCCGCGGAGACCGATGCGGTCCTGGCCGAGTGGTTCTTGCGGCGCACCAGCCTGCTCGACAGCCTGTGGCTGCTGCCGACCCCGCGGCTCATCGGGCGTGCGATCCGCAACAACATGCGGCTGATGCGGGCGCAGCGGCGCCGGGTACGTACCGGTGACGCCCCCGCCGCCGCGAGCCCGAGTGTCGAACGGACCGAGCCCACGGTGAGCGCACCGGCCGAGTGACGGACCGGTCGGGCGCTACAGCCCGACCGTGACCCGGAACAGGTGCGTCGGCTGCTGGGCCGTCAACCGGATCGGCCCGTCGTCGGCAGGCACCCACGCCGCCGACCCACGTTCCAGCGTCAGCGTGCCGCTCTTGGCATGCACCACCGCGGCTCCCTCCGTGCACAGCAGCACCTGCGGACCGTCGTGACGGCACGGCGCGTCGATCTCGTGACCGAGCTGATCTCCGTCGACCTCAAGCACCGAGACGGCGAATTCCGATGCCGGTGTCTTGTAGATCCGTTCGCGTCCGTCCCTGATTATCTTGGGACGCAACTGGTCCTGCGGCGTCGGCGTGAAATTCAACACCCGCAGCAGTTCGGGAACGTCGACGTGTTTGGGTGTCAGGCCGCCGCGCAATACGTTGTCGGAGTTGGCCATCACCTCGACACCGATGCCGTGCAGATAGGCGTGCAGACTGCCTGCGGCGATGTACATGCCGTCGCCCGGTTGCAAACTGATGCGGTTGAGCAGCAACGCCGCCAACACGCCCGCATCGCCCGGATAGCGCTCACCGAGTTCCAGCACCGTCTTGGCCTCGGCAGCGAAAGTCTTTTGCCCCGAACGGATGTAGTTGATCGCGCCGTCCAACACTGCGGGCACCAGGACGTCGAGGTCGGGCTGCGGGGCGGTGATCCAGGTGGTGAACAAGGCCCGCAGTCCGTCCGCATCGGACTGGTCGGACAGCAGGTTGATGTACGGGTCGAGGTCGGAGACCGCCAGCGCGCGCATCAGTTCGACCGTCTGCGCCACCGGACGGAAGCCTGCCAGCGCGTCGAACGGTTCGAGCGCGACGAGCAGTTCGGGCTTGTGGCTGCGGTCGCGGTAATTGCGGGTCGGCGCCGAGATGGGAATCCCGAGGCGGTCCTCGCGGTCGTAGCCCTCGCGGGCCTGCTGTGCGCTCGGATGTGCTTGCAGGGACAGCGGTTCCCCGGCGGCCAGCACCTTGACGAGGAACGGCAGGGTGTCGCCGAAGCGTCCGATGGTCGCGGCGCCGAGTTGTCCCTCGGGATCGGCGGCGACGGCTTGCAGCAACGACTCCTCACCATCGTCGGTCTGCAGCCACGCAGGGTCACCGGGATGCGCACCGAACCACAGTTCGGCTTCCGGATGAGTTGTGGGGCTGGGCCTTCCGGTGAAATCGGCAATGGCGGTCCGCGAACCCCAGGCATAGGTCCGCACCGCTCCCCGTAGCAGATGCACTCGCTTAACCTCGAACCAGTTTCAGGTAGACGGCCGTCATCTCCAACCGCACGGCGAGGATCGCCAATTGTTGTTCCGCCCGCCCGACCGGGATGGCCGGGCCCGCGTCGGGCACGTCTTCGGCACCGATCGCCGTGATGTCGTCGAACCCGGCGATGCGCGCGGACACCGCGGGTCGTTCGGTGTCCGTGGTGAGAACAAATGTGCGCAGCCGGCTGGGCAACGGCCCGTCGATCTGTTCGTCGTGGAACAGCGACCGCTCGGCACCGCTGCGGTCGGCCGCCCGGTTGGCGACGGCGGCCAGCACATCACCGAGACCCGCCGCGGCCATCACCTCCCCGGCCAGTCGCAAGATGACATCGGCACCGTGCCGGGCCAGCGCCAGCGTCGCCGCAGTGTCCCCTGCCAGCACCACGTCGGCACCCGACATCCGCTCGGCCAGTGTCTTGGCGGGGTTGGTGAACAGCTCGCGCGCCGTGCTGTTGCGCAACGCCTCGGCGTCCAGCTCGTCGGCCAACGCCGAGAGATCCACGCGCGTACCGGGATCCACCACATGCAGCGCCGCGAGCCCGGCGGCCAGATAGCGGGTGAGCCCGAAGTCGTCGGGCACCCACAGGCGCGGCGGCAGCGCCACGGCGCGGCCCGCCGTCACATCGCGCAGCGGCCCCTCCTGGGGTGCCACCACCAAGACCCTCGCACCGCGGTGCACCGCGGTGGCCGCGGCATTCACCAGCGCCGGGTCCCCCGGATCGTCGCCTGCGACGATCACCACGTCCAGCGCGCCTATCCACGGCGGTGCCTCGGACGCGATCACGATCGGGGCGGCCACGGTTCCGCCGAGCGCGGCGGCCAGCATCGTGCCGGCGCTGTGCGCCACCCCGCGACCGGCCACCCAGACCACCGTGCGCGGTGGCAGGTCGGACCTCAGCGGTTCCAGCACCCCTTCGGCCAGCGCCGCGGCCGTGGCACGCACCTGGGCACCGGCCATCGCCGCCGCCCGCAGCAGACCGTTGCGGTCAGCGGCGAGCAGACCGTCGCCGTCGTCGAGGTCCACCGTCGAGTCGACGGCGTTCACCTCGCCGCCTCACTCACAGTGCTGATCCGGTCGGCCACGGTCTTCACGATCGCGTCGACGTCCTCGGTGGTGCGGGCCTCCACGTTGAGCCGCAGCAGCGGCTCGGTGTTGGACGTACGCAGGTTGAACCAGCTGCCCTCGCCGAGGTCCACGGTGACGCCGTCGAGGTGATCGATGCTCTGGATGCCTGCACCGTAGGACTCAAGCACCGCGTCGACGCATTTGGCGGCATCGGTGACAGTGAAGTTGATCTCACCGGAGGACTCGTAGCGCTGGTAGTCGGCCATCAGCTCCGAAAGCGGGCGGTCCTGCTCACCGAGCGCGGCCAGCACATGCATCGCGGCGAGCATGCCGGAGTCGGCACCCCAGAAATCGCGGAAGTAGTAGTGCGCCGAATGCTCGCCGCCGAAGATCGCGCCGGTGTCGGCCATGAGGGCCTTGATGTAGGAATGCCCGACCCGCGAGCGCACCGGTGTGCCGCCGCGTTCGACGACCAGTTCCGGAACCGCCCGCGAGGTGATCAGGTTGTGGATGATGGTCGCGCCGATCTCGCGGCCGAGCTCGCGTCCCGCCACCAGTGCGGTCACCGCAGACGGCGAGACCGGACGGCCGAGCTCGTCGACGACGAAACACCGGTCGGCGTCGCCGTCGAAGGCCAGGCCGATATCGGCCCCCGTGGCCAGGACGTGGGCCTGCAGGTCGACCAGGTTCGCCGGGTCCAGCGGGTTGGCCTCATGGTTCGGGAACGAGCCGTCCAGCTCGAAGTACAGCGGCAGCACCGTGGCTCCGGCGATCGGCCCGAGTACCGCAGGGGTGGTATGCCCGGCCATGCCGTTGCCCGCGTCGACCGCGATGCGCAGCGGCCGCAGTCCACTCAGGTCCACCAGCGAGCGCAGGAACTCGCCGTACTCGGCCAGCACGTCACGATCGGCGATGGTGCCAGCCGTGCCGTCGAACGCGGGCACCCCGGCGATCACCTCGTCGGAGATGGTTCCGAGCCCGGTGTCCTTGCCGACGGGCTTGGCCCCTGCCCGGCACAGCTTGATGCCGTTGTATGCGGCCGGATTGTGGCTGGCGGTGAACATCGCTCCCGGACAGTCCAGCAGCCCGGACGCGAAGTACAGCTGATCGGTGGAGGCCAGTCCGATCCGGACGACGTCGAGCCCCTGCCCACGCACACCTTCGGCAAACGCCGCGACCAGCTCAGGTGAGCTCTCACGCATGTCGTGTCCGATGACGACCTGGGACGCCCCCTCACCGCGAACCAGCCGGGCGAACGCCCCGCCCACCTCGGCTACGAGCTGCTCGTCGAGCTCCGAGCCGACCAAACCACGTACGTCATACGCCTTGATGACACGCTGAACAGCAGCAGCCGGCCGAGACATTAGGAACTCCTTGCAAACGGGATCGTTGGCGCCAGCCTAACCGCCGTAAGACGACCACACGGGCACTAGCTTGAGCCCACCACGCTGCCTTAACAGTTGTCTAATCGTCGAGGTCAGGCAACACCCGTAGATGACCCCGGCGTCTGCCGTTCTGTTCGGGCCGTCGCACCGCCGGTGCCATCACGGCTCCACCGGTGATCCCGGGGGCAGGATCGGAGAAACCTGCCGTCACTGAACCGCGTACCGCGGCACCGTCGTGGCCCTCGCGTACGGCGTCTGCGAGCGCCACCAAGTCGTCTTCATCGGGATGCGTCGGCAACGGCCCGGCATGGCGTACCAACTCCCAGCCGCGCGGTGCGGTGATGCGGCTGGCATGCCCCACGCACAGGTCCCAGGAATGCGGTTCGGAAACGGTGGCGAGCGGTCCGACGACAGCCGTCGAGTCGGAGTAGACGAAGGTCAGCGTCGCCACGGCATAATGCGGGCACCCGGGCCGGCAGCAGCGACGGGGAACATTCACGCACCAGAGATTATCTTGGACGGTCGCTGGACGCGTTCGGACACGCGCAGCCGCCGAGGGGCCGATCTCGAACCGTTACGATCTCCTGCGTGGCTCAGCGGAACCTTTGGCGATCGCGTCGCGGTCGCGATGTCCGCGGGCCGCTGCTTCCCCGATCCGTGCCCGGCTGGCGCAGCCGCGCCGAGCGGTTCGACATGGCAGTGCTGGAGGCCTACGAGCCGATCGAGCGGCGGTGGGCTTCTCGGGTCAGTGTGCTCGACGTCGCTGTCGACGAGATTCCCCGGATGTCGCCGAGGGATCCCGAGACGGTGCAGTGGCCGCCGGAGGTCATCGCGGACGGTCCGATCGCGTTGGCCCGGTTGATACCGGCGGGGGTAGATGTCCGGGGAAATACCACCCGGGCCCGAATTGTGTTGTTTCGCAAGCCGATCGAGCGTCGGGCCAAGAGTGCCGACGACCTCGCGGAGCTGTTGCATGAAATCCTGGTGGCTCAGGTGGCCACCTATCTGGGGGTAGAACCGTCGGTCATCGATCCGACGATCGACGACGACTGAGTGTCGCTCGCAGCGGGCGACAACCCGCATCGGACACTCACGCGAAGCGCCTCAGAACGCCATGAGCGCTTCGCAAAGCGGCTCAGAGTGCATTCTGAAGCGCTTCGCGCAGAGCTTCAGATAATGCCGCGCTTGAGCCGACGACGCTCACGCTCCGACAGCCCGCCCCAGATCCCGAAGCGTTCGTCATGCGCCAGCGCATAATCGAGGCACGCATCCTTGACTTCGCAGCCCTGGCAGATGCGTTTGGCCTCACGGGTAGACCCGCCCTTTTCCGGGAAGAATGCCTCAGGATCAGTCTGCGCGCACAATGCACGTTCCTGCCATTGGTCATCTTCAGTTGCCGGATCAACATCAATTTGATCGGGAACCAAACTCAGTTGAGGACGTCCGGTTGCCCCCATCGGTGTCGGCCCGGTGTTGATGTGCGGTGCGTTGTCTACCGAGCCGAGCAGCCGGTTGTCAAACCGGACAACACGATCGAAATCGCCGCTCTCATAAGACATCTCCCCCGCCTCCTCACTCGGTCTCGTAGATCCACAGTGGAGCCCCACTATTGTGATATAGGCCATTTCATTCGAACATTTGATCGAATCTCGGTTTGCAACACCGGAATCAGTCGCTAACCGGGAAATGACACTGCTGTGATTACACACGTGTTAGCTGCCGGGGTCAAGCGGATCGGCGGGAATTCATACCATCTCGTGATATCAATTCGGCGCGTCGCAACATCGGCGTGTCCTGGTCGTGACGACGTCGTTTCCATGCGAGACCCCTCTGCGCCTAATGTCGAGCGTTGTGAAGATCACCGTTTTGGTCGGCGGCGTCGGCGGCGCCCGGTTTTTGCTGGGGGTCCAGAATCTGTTGCGACTCGGCGCCTTTGCCGACGGCTCTGGCAACGAGACACAGGAGCACGAACTCACCGCGATCGTCAATGTGGGCGACGACGCGTGGATGTACGGCGTGCGGATCTGCCCCGACCTCGACACGTGCATGTACACGCTCGGAGGCGGCATCGACCCCGAACGGGGTTGGGGGCATCGTAACGAAACCTGGCACGCCAAGGAGGAACTCGCCGCATATGGCGTGCAGCCCGACTGGTTCGGTCTGGGCGACCGCGACCTTGCCACCCACTTGGTCCGCAGCCAGATGCTGCGGGCCGGCTACCCGTTGTCGCAGGTCACCGAGGCGCTGTGCAAGCGCTGGGCACCGGGTGCGCGACTGCTTCCCGCCAGCGACGACCGCTGCGAGACGCACGTGGTGATCACCGACCCCGGCCCCGGCGAGCACGAGGGCGAGCGGCGCGCGATCCACTTCCAGGAATGGTGGGTGCGCTACCGCGCTCAGGTGCCCTCGCACAGCTTCGCGTACGTCGGCGCCGAACAAGCTACCGCCGCACCGGGTGTCGCCGAGGCCATCGCCGAGGCCGATGCGGTGTTGCTGGCACCGTCGAACCCCGTCGTGAGCATCGGATCGATCCTGCAGATCGGCGGCATCCGCGGCGCACTTCGCTCCACCGCCGCGCCGGTCATCGGCTACTCTCCGATCGTGGCGGGAAAACCGTTGCGTGGCATGGCAGATGAGTGCCTGTCGATCATCGGCGTGGAGTCCACTTCCGAAGCTGTCGGTCGGCATTTCGGGGCGCGGTCGGCCACCGGCCTGTTGGACGGCTGGTTGGTGGACACCGGCGATCACGCCGACATCGAGGGCGTGGCCGTGCGCGCCGTGCCGCTGCTGATGACCGATCCTGCGACCACCGCCGAAATGGTGCGTGCCGGCCTCGATCTCGCGGGGGTCCGGCTGTGAGCGAGCACGGCTCGGCCGACCGGGTGGAGATCCTGCCGGTACCGGGCCTGCCCGAGTTCCGGCCCGGCGACGATCTTGCGGGTGCGCTCGCCACCGCGGCGCCCTGGCTGCGGGACGGCGACGTGCTGGTGGTCACCAGCAAGGTGGTGTCCAAGTGTGAGGGCCGCATCGTCGACGCCCCTGCCGATCCCGATGAGCGGGATACCCTGCGGCGCAAGTTGATCGACAGCGAGGCGGTTCGCGTACTGGCCCGCAAGGGACGGACGCTGATCACCGAGAACGCTATCGGGCTGGTCCAGGCCGCTGCCGGGGTCGACGGTTCCAATGTCGGATCCACCGAGCTGGCCCTGCTGCCCGTCGATCCGGACGGTAGCGCCGCATCACTGCGCGACGGGCTGCGTGAGCGACTCGGCGTCACCGTGGCAGTGGTGATCACCGACACCATGGGCCGCGCCTGGCGCAACGGCCAGACAGATTTCGCCATCGGCGCATCGGGATTGACCGTGCTGCACGGCTATGCCGGGGCGATGGACCGGCACGGCAACGAACTCGTCGTCACCGAGGTCGCGGTGGCCGACGAAATCGCGGCCGCCGCCGATCTGGTGAAGGGCAAGCTGACCGCGATCCCGGTGGCGGTGGTTCGCGGACTGAGCCTGCCCGATGACGGATCCACCGCGCGCACCCTGCTGCGCTCCGGTGAGGACGATCTCTTCTGGCTCGGGACCGCCGAGTCAATTGACTTGGGACGCAAGCAAGCTCAACTGCTGCGCCGATCGGTGCGCCGGTTCTCGACCGAACCCGTGCCCGCCGATCTCATCGAAGCCGCCGTCGGCGAGGCACTGACCGCGCCGGCACCACACCACACGCGCCCGGTCCGGTTCGTCTGGGTCCGCAACCAGGACACGCGGCTGCGTCTGCTCGACCGCATGAAAGACCGGTGGCGTGCCCCCCCGACCCGCGCCCCCCCCGCGGGCCCCCACCCGGCAACCGCGGGGGGCCCCGGCGCCAACCCAATACCCCCCCCCCCCCAAGGTGCAGACCTAAATCGTTGACCACGCCCGCCCAC
>NZ_MVHF01000038.1 GCF_002086485.1 Mycobacterium aquaticum
GGAAACTCGCGTCGCCCCGATGGAATTTCGATGACGCGACCTACGCGCGCCCGACGCGCCGCCGGCGGACCCCTTCGCTCCGCCCATGCCGGTCTGACCTGACGCGAGTCACACTGATCGGAGCGCTGAGGAGCACGACCTCTGAGCTAACGTCGCCCTGGTGATCGTGCTCCTGCCTCCTTCGGAGACCAAGCGCGCCGGCGGAGATGGCCCGCCGCTGCGCCTGGACCAACTCAGCTCTGAGGCCCTCACGCCGCTACGAGAAGAGCTCGTGGACCAACTGATCGACCTGTCCGCCGACCTGTCTGCGAGCCGCAAGGCCCTGGGGCTCTCGGCCAAGCAGGACGCCGAGATCGAGCGCAATGCCGAACTGCGCTCGGCCCCGACGCTGCCGGCGATCCACCGCTATACCGGCGTGCTGTACGACGCACTCGACATCGGCTCGTTGCGCGGCACCGCCGCCGAGCGGGCGCGGGCCCGGCTCGCCGTCGGGTCGGCATTGTTCGGCTTACTGCGTGCCGACGATCCGGTGCCCGCATACCGGCTGTCGGCGAGCTCGAAACTGCCCGGGCAACCGGGGCTGAGCACCCGCTGGCGTCCGGTGCTGGAACCTGTGCTCGCCGAGTTGTCCGACCAGCAACTGATCGTCGACCTGCGATCGGGCTCCTACGCCGGACTCGGCCGCATACCCGGCGCGGTCCGCGTACAGGTGCTCGCCGAGCACGCCGACGGACACCGCACCGTGGTCAGCCATTTCAACAAGGCGCACAAAGGCCGCCTGGCGCGGGTCCTGGCGAGTTCCCGATCCGAGCCGGGCGACGCCGCAGCTGTGGCAGCGGTCGCCCGTAGGGCCGACATGCACGTCGAACGTGACGGTGACGAGCTGACCGTCGTCGTGCCTGCCTGACCCGTACGCGCTAGGCGAGTTTGCCGACTTGCACGATGCTGTCGGCGAATTCGCTCGGCGCCTCCTGCGGAACGTTGTGCCCGATGCCGTCCAATATGCGGTGGGTATACTTGCCCGTGAACTGCCCGCGATAGGCGGCACCGTCCTTGTTGGGTCCGTCGAAATCGCTGCCGATCGTGATGGTCGGCACCGAAATCGGCGGCCGCGCAGCGAGTTTGCGCTCCAGATCGGCATACTGCGGCTCCCCCGGTGCCAGCTCGAGCCGCCAGCGGTAATTGTCGATGACGATGTCGACATGGTCGGGATTGTCGAAGGCGGCGGCCGTGCGCGCGTAGGTCGCGTCATCGAAATTCCATCGGGGCGACGCGAGTTTCCAGATCAGCTTGTTGAAGTCGAAGGTGTTCTGGCGGTAGCCGGCAACGCCCCGGTCGGTGGCGAAATAGTACTGATACCACCAGCCGTGCTCGGCCTCCGGTGACAGCGGTTTCTGATTGGCCTCGAGATTGACGATCAGATAGCCGCTCACCGCAACCAGGCCCGCGCAGCGCTGCGGCCATATCGCCGCGACGATGGCCGCCGTGCGGGCGCCCCAGTCGAATCCACCGAGGATCGCCTGCGGGATGTGCAGAGCGTCCATGAAATCGACGACATCGGTGGCCAGTGCGCCCTGCTGCGCGTTGCGCCGCGTGCTGGCCGACAGGAATCGGGTAGAACCGTAGCCGCGTGCGAACGGCACGATCACGCGGTAGCCCTGTGCGGCGAGCGTGGGCGCCACATCGGCATAACTGTGGATGTCGTACGGCCAGCCGTGCAGCAGGATCACCGGTTGGCCGTCGGGCGGACCCAGTTCCCCGTAGCCGACGTCGAGCAACCCTGCATCGACCTGCTTGAGCGGACCGAGGGAGGTATGCCCTTGGGCCGCAGATGTGGTCGGAGTGGCCGCGGTCGGCGACGACGAGCACGCTGCCACCGTCGCCCCCGCCGCCACGGCCACCAGGCCCATCGAAAGATTGCGCCTGCTGATCACCATCGGACCCCTCTCCTGGGCACAGGCCCAGCATTACCGGAGGTTGATCATATTGGCGCTGCAGCATTTTCGCCGCCACGCCGATGCCTGCCCCCACGCGAGCACCCGTTGGCCCGCCTACGAGACCCAGATCCACCCGCGTGTTCCGACGCTCACCGTCGATCAGCCGTGGTCGAATGGGGCTGTCACATCACCATTTTCACGGGAGCGAGCTTGGCCACCCCAGCACAGACTGCCCCGCCGTCTCTCCGGCAGCGGCCCCGGACCGCAGGACGGCACCGCAAACCGCGGCAGCGCCGATGGCGGCCGGTCGGCATCGGCATCGCGGCCGCTGCCGTCGTCGCAGCCGCCCTCGGCGCCGGCACAGTATCGACACCTTTGACGAAACCACTGACGGGAGAACCGCAACCGCTCGCAGAGGTGAGAACGCCTGTCACGCAGCCTGCATCACCACGCAAACAGGACGCGGCACAACCTCTCGGTGCGCCTGCGACCGCGGCTTTCCGGTTCGACCAGCAGGGCTTCGTCGGCTCACCGGCCCGCTGCGAGAGCACCGAGACCGCCAGGGCGATCGGCCGCACCGAACGCTCGCTGGTGGTGATCTGCCAGGACCGCAGCGGCGCGTTGCAGTACCACGGCGTCCGGCTGAGCGATGCCGCAGCGTTGGCGGCCGCCGCCGCTACCGCGCCAGATCGGCGGTTCGTCGCACGCAGCCGCGGCGTGAGCTATGCGGTGTCGCCCAGCGAGTTGGTCGTGACCACCGGCACGAGCCTGATCAAGCAGGAACGCATGCTCGAGTACCGCGAAATCTTGTCGTCCCCTGTGGTGGTGGCACCCAGGTAGCCTTCCAGTCGAGCCGCACCCATTTGCCAGGCGATGACCCGGCTACGGCCGCACTCATCCCACAGCTAACCAACAGGCAACGAGCCAGAGTCTTTGCGACCGCGGATGGTGGCGGGGGTTCCCCGCAGCCGAGGCGATCAGACCCCTCGTACTGATCGCCTCGACGTCCCCAAATCTTTGGACATCCGAAGCCGCCCTGTCAAGGGTAGAGTCCACATCGTTGCCATATTGCCAGGTCAGCGCGCCGACACAGATACCGATACCAGCGGTTTCGGCTTGTTCGTGCCCATACGTGACAACCGCGGGCAAACACCGGTGGATGCCGCGCGTCGAGGCAGCCCCTTCACATGAGGTGGCTAATATCACGAGAACATCTCGACACCTCTTCAGAGGTTGCTGCCCAAATTCTCGGCGGGTACGTCGAGCAGCGACGGTCCGAGCTCCGACCCCGTATGGTCGGGCCATGTCGACCGAGACCCCCACCCGCACGGCCGGATTGCGAACAGCGCTTGCTCACGCCGAGGCATTCCTGTCCGGTCTCGATGACCGCCCAGTCGCGGCCAGGGGCGATGCGTCGACCGTGCGCGCGGTCCTCGGTGGCCCGCTACCCGCCGACGGCGAGGATCCCGTCGCCGTCGTCGACACATTGGCCGCCGGAGCGGAGTCCGGACTGGTCGCCACCGCCGGGCCGCGCCACTTCGGCTTCGTCATCGGCGGGGCGCTGCCTGCCGCGCTCGCGGCCGACTGGCTCGCATCGGCGTGGGACCAGAACGCGGCGTATCACTCGCTCTCCCCCGCGGCCGCGGCCATCGAGGAGATCACCGCGGGCTGGCTGCTCGACGTGTTCGGATTATCGTCCGAGGCCAGCGTCGGATTCGTCACCGGCGCTCAGGGGGCGAACACGACGTGCCTGGCCGCAGCCCGGCATGCCGTGCTGGCGAGGGTCGGCTGGAACGTCGAACGCGACGGTTTGACCGGCGCGCCGCGGGTACGCGTGCTGTGCGGCGAACAGGCCCACGCCACCATCTACACGGCGCTACGACTGCTCGGCATGGGTGACGCCACCGCGATCCGGATCCCGGCCGACAGCCAGGGCCGCATGGACCCCGACGCCTTGGTGCGAGTTCTCGCCGACGACGCCGGGCCCACGGTCGTCTGCGCTCAGGCCGGCAACGTCTCGACGGGTTCGTTCGACCCGTTCGACCACATTGCCGACGCTTGCGCAGCGCACCGGGCCTGGCTGCACGTCGACGGCGCGTTCGGGCTGTGGGCGGCTGCCGCACCTGCCATCCGGCACCTCACGCAGGGGGTCCAGCGAGCCGACTCCTGGGCCGTCGATGCTCACAAGTGGCTCAACGTGCCCTACGACAGTGCGATGGCGATCGTGGCCGACTCCGACGCGCACCTCGCCGCGATGACGCTGGCCGGCCCCTACCTCGTCGCCGACCCGGGCCAGCGGGACGGCACCAACTACGTGCCGGAGAGCTCTCGCCGGGCCCGCGCCGTCCCCGTGTACGCGGCACTGCGTTCGCTCGGCCGCACCGGCGTGGCCGAGCTCGTCGAACGCAACTGCGCGCAGGCCCGCCGCATGGCCACCCTGCTGGCCGACATCCCCGGCGCCGAGATCCTCAACGACGTGGTGCTCAACCAGGTGCTGGTCCGGTTGCCCGGCGACGACGACGCGAACCGGCGCGCGGTCGCGGCGATCCAGGCCGACGGCACCTGCTGGCTGGGTGGCACGACGTGGCAGGACCGCTATGTTCTGCGGGTGTCCTTCTCGAACTGGGCGACCACCGACGCCGATGTGGATCGAGCCGCCGCCGCGATCCGGGCTGCTGCCGCGTTGTCGCCATAGGGCACCGGCGTCACGGACCGGCAAGCCTGGCCAGCGCATCCTCGGACGACGAGCCGGGCTCGACCGTATAGATGCCGAGCAGCTGGTCCTCGTCGCCGATCGGGTTGAAGGCCTCGTAGCCGAGCTCAAGGTCGCCGACGAGCGGGTGACGGTAGCGCTTGGTGCCGTGCCGAGGGCGGAACACATCCCGATCACGCCACCAACGTCGGAAGTCCTCATCCGACTCCGACAATTCGGCGATCAGCTCGGTCAGATCGGCATCTTGCGGATGATGACTGGCAGAGAGATTCAACATGCCCACGATCTCGCGTCCCGACTCGGCCCAGTCGATGTAGAACGCGCGAGCGGCCGCGCTCTGAAACACGTACCTGGCCAGGTTCTGCCGGTCGGTCGACACCGCATCGATCTCCACATGAAACGCCTGGCCCAGGGTATTCATCGCCAGCACGTCCAACCGGTGGTCCAGCAACACAGCGGGCACATTGCGGATGTTCGCCAACATGGCGAGCAGGCCGGGCCGCGGAGCTTCGATAGTCGTCGGCCGGGCCGGTTGTTGCTGGGGTTTGGCCAGGGCGAACAGGTGCTGCTTCTCGACGTCGTCGAGCTGTAGAGCGCGGGCGACCGCATCGAGAACCGGGCTCACGCGCACGGAACTCGCCCACGCCGGCGGCGACGCCGATGTCCAGTCCTCCATGCGGGCGAGCTCCGAGGCGATCGGAATCGACGCCGCCGCCATCGCGTCCGCCATCGGATACGCAATCTGCCAGCCGGCGGACGTCGACGTCAGCGAGATCGTCGTCAATCCGACCGCGCAGCAGCACTAGCCCGACACGCGATCCACCGAGTCAACAAACCCAGAGGAGAACGACGATGACCCAACAGTTCGCAGGAAAGACAGCCCTTGTCACCGGTGGCGGAACCGGCATCGGCCGAGCGAGTGCACTCGCATTGGCCTCACGCGGAGCTGTCGTGACCGTCGCCGGGCGCACCGAGACGACGCTGAAGGAAACGGTCCGCCTGATCGATGCGGCCGGCGGCACAGCTCGATACGTGATCGCCGACGTGACCGACGAAGCCCAGGTGGAGCTGGCGGTCGAGGCCGCCGCCGAAGACGGCCGGCTGGACCTGGCGCTCAACAACGCGGGGTACGACGGCGAGTACCAGCTGACCACCGAGTACTCGACCGCCATGCTGAATCGCATGCTCGATATCAATGTCCGCGGGATGTTGTGGTCGATGAAGTACGAGCTCCGGAAGATGATCGGCCAGGGCTCCGGCGCGATCGTGAACATGGCATCGGGAGCGGGCCTGGTGGGGGTCCCCGGGTTCACGGGCTACACCGCCACCAAAGCCGCCGACATCGCCATGACGCGGAGCTCGGCCTTGGAGGCCGCGCCGCACGGCATCCGCATCAACGCCGTGGCACCCGGGTTGGTGGAAACCGAACTGATCGCCGCATTGGACCCGGATCACCGCGAGGCGCTCAGCTCTGCCCATCCGTTGGGCCGGATAGCCCGTCCGGAGGAGATCGCCGATGCTGTGGTGTGGCTGTTGTCGGACAACGCCAGCTTCATCACCGGAGTCGCTCTGCCGGTCGACGGCGGTTACAGCGTCCCGTAGCGCTTCCAAAAGTCACCGGCCTGCCGCACCAGGGGCAGGCCGGTGCACCCGGGCGACTCCGATTTGACCGCCCCGCGCACACTGTGACCAGGCGACGGCCCGCCGCGCAGGCAGCGCCGAATATCCTTTAGTCGAATTCGAGCGAACGCCGAGACAGGTACGTCTTCGAAAGTGTGGGCAACCCGATGGTGAACCAGCAGCAGGCCGACAAGATGACGTCAGGGAGAGGATTCATCGCGGCGCTCGATCAGAGCGGCGGCTCGACTCCCAAGGCCCTGCGCCTGTACGGGATCGAGGACAGCGCGTACTCGTCGGAGGACGAGATGTTCGATCTGATGCACCAGATGCGGGCACGCATCGTCACCTCACCGGTGTTCGGCGGCGACCGAGTGCTCGCGGCAATCCTCTTCGAGCAGACCATGGACCGCGCCATCGGCGGCAAGCCGTCCGCCGCCTACCTGTGGGAGGACAAGGGCGTGGTGCCGCTGCTCAAGATCGACAAGGGCCTGGCCGAGACGACCGACGGCGTTCAGTTGATGAAGCCCATTCCGGGTCTCGACGCGCTGCTCGCCCGCGGGGTGCAGAACGGCATCTTCGGCACCAAGGCACGTTCGGTGATCGGCGCGGCCGATCCGGTCGGCGTCGCAGCAGCCGTGGCCCAGCAGTTCGAGCTCGGTTCGCAGGTGTTGGCACACGGCCTCGTCCCCATCCTCGAGGCCGAGGTGACGATCTCGATCGCCGACAAGGCCGAGGCCGAAAACCTGCTGCGCGACGAAATCGCCAAGAACCTCGAGACGCTGCCCCAGGGCCAGCGCGTGATGCTCAAACTCACCTTGCCGAGCGTGGCCAACCACTACGAGGTGTTCGTGGAGCACCCCAAGGTGATGCGGGTCGTCGCGCTTTCCGGCGGATATTCGCGCAGCGAGGCCAACGCCCTGCTGGCGCAGAACACCGGGGTGATCGCCAGCTTCAGCCGGGCCCTGACCGAGGGGCTCTCGGCGCAGCAGTCCGACGAAGAGTTCAACGCCACGCTCGACGCCTCGATCCAGTCGATCTACGACGCCTCGGTCGCGGGCTGACGCCGGCCAGAAAGATACGCACATGGTCATCTCTATCGCCCGCCCCAAGCTGGAGGGCAACATCGCCGTCGGCGACGACCGGCAGATCGGATTCGCCGAATTCGGGGATCCGCAGGGGCGGGCGGTGTTCTGGCTGCACGGCACGCCCGGCGCCCGACGGCAGATCCCGACCGAAGCCCGGATGTACGCCGAGCAGAACAACATTCGGCTGATCGGGGTCGACCGGCCGGGCATCGGCTCCTCCACGCCGCACCAGTACGACCGGGTGCTCGATTTCGGTGACGATCTGCAAACCATCGCCGACACGCTCGGTATCGACAAGATGGCGGTCGTCGGGCTGTCCGGTGGTGGGCCCTACACCCTGGCGTGCGCGGCCGCCATGCCCGACCGGGTGACCGCCGCAGGCGTACTCGGCGGGGTGGCCCCGCTGGTGGGCCCCGACGGCATCCACAGCGGTCTGATGGATCTCGGCGCCACTGTGGCGCCGCTCCTGCAGGTTGCGGGCATGCCGATCCGGTTGGCGGCGTCCGGGCTGATCCGGCTGATCCGCCCGGTGGCGTCCCCGGCCCTGGAGATCTACGCCCGGATGTCCCCCGAGGGCGACCGCCGGATGCTGGGCCGCCCGGAGTTCAAGGCGATGTTCCTCGACGACCTCCTCAACGGCAGCCGCAAGCAACTGGCTGCGCCGTTCTACGACATCGTCGTGTTCACCCGCGACTGGGGCTTCCGGCTGGATGAGATCACTGTGCCGGTGCGGTGGTGGCACGGCGACCATGACCACATCGTCCCGTTCGCCCACGGCCGGCACATGGTGTCGAGACTGCGCGACGCGCAACTCACCGAGTTGCCCTACGAGAGCCATCTGGGCGGGCTTGGCTGTGCCGAGGAGATCATGCGCACCATGATCGAGGTTTGGGACTCTGCGGAAGGCACCGCACCGCAGGGTTGACCTCAACTATTGTTGAGGATGGAGGCTGTCGTCATGACCGCCTCCATCACCCAGATCCGAACCGACCTGTGGCAAACCCGAACGGACTCACCGTTTCCCGGGTTGACCACTCACGCGTACCTGTGGAAAGCCAACGGGCACAACGCGTTGTTCTACTGCCCCGCCACCGACGCCGACTTCGATGCCATCGATGAACTCGATGGCGTCGACGATCAGTACCTCTCGCATCAGGACGAAGCCGGGCCGATGCTGGCGCGTATCGCCGAGACGTTCGGCGCGCGCCTGCACGCACCGGCCGCGGAGCTGGCGACGATCGGCAGGCACGCCCACGTCGACGTTCCGGTGTCCAGCCGCCATGTCGACGCCAACGGTGTCGAGGTGATCCCGACTCCGGGCCACACCCCGGGCAGTACGAGCTATCTCGTCGACGGCAGCGACGGGCGCTATCTGTTCACCGGTGACACCATGTTCGTCAGCGCCGACGACCGGTGGTCCACCTTCGTCATTCCCGGCATCGGTGACAGCGCAGCCCTCACCGCCAGCCTGGAACTGCTCGCGACGCTGGAGCCAGACGTGGTGATCTCCAGCGCCTTCGGCGCCACCGCGGTCACCGTGCTCGGTACTCGGCGGTGGGCCGACTGCGTGGCCGAAGCCCAAGATCGCGCATTGAGGTAGCCGATTACCCTATGCACCCCCCGGCGGCCGTTCGACGATGGCTCCGAAGACCCGGTACCGCACCGGGCGACGGAGGTGTCCGATGGCCAGGATGGGCGAACACGCAGTAGTTCTCGGGTGCAGCGTCGGCGGCCTGCTCGCGGCCCGAGTGCTCGCCGACCACTTCGACGACGTCACCGTCATCGAGCGCGACACCCTGCCCGACGGCGTCGCGCAGCGGCGGGGCGTACCCCAGGGCCGTCACGTGCACGGGCTGCTGGCCAGCGGTGCGCAGGCCCTCGATGACCTGTTCCCGGGGTTCCTCGACGATCTCGTCGACGACGGCGCCGTCGTACTCGACGGTTCCGGCGTGTCCCGGGTATCGATGACCTTCGCCGGGCACCCGCTGAACCTCAACGGGCCGTTCACCAGACCCATCACGTCCTATCTGGCCACCAGACCGTTCCTGGAAGCCCATGTCCGCCAACGTGTCCGGGCGATCTCCAACGTCGAGATCCTCGACGGCCACGATGCCGTCGAGTTCATCGTCGCCGGCGCCGGACGCGTGACCGGGGTCCGGGTGGCGGCCCACGACGGAAGCAGCAACCGCGAGGTGGTCGCTGATCTGGTGGTCGACGCGACGGGCCGGGCGGCGCGGACCCCGGCTTTCCTGGAGAGCGTCGGTTATCGACGACCCATCGAACATCGCAACACCATTCACGTTGCCTACACCAGTCAGTTGTTGCACATCCCGCCCGACGCCATCGTCGAACGACTCTTCCTGATCGGGGCACGTCCGGAACTACTATGCGGCGGTGCACTTTTCGCGTGCGAAAACGACACATGGATGCTGACGCTGGTCGGCATGACCGGACTTCAACCGCCCGTCGACCGGGAAGGCATGCTCCGGTTCGCCGAGAAGTTCGCGCCCGCGGCGATGATGACCGCGCTGCGGGCGGCCGCCCCGCTGACCGAGCCTGTCACGTACCGCTACCCCGCCAGCGTGCGCCGGTTCTACGAGCGACTGTCGCAATTCCCAACGGGGCTGCTGGTTTTCGGCGACGCCATCTGCAGCTTCAACCCGGTTTACGGTCAGGGCATGTCGGTGGCCGCCCTGGAAGCACTCGCCTTACGCGACTGCCTCAACGACGGGCCACACGAGCTGGCACGCCGGTTCTTCCGGGCGGCTGCCAAACCCCTTGGCCGGGCGTGGCAGATGGCATCGGGTGCCGATCTGACGTTGCCCGACGTCGAGGGGCACCGGTCGCCGTTCATCCGGTTCACCAATCGGTACACCGAGCGCGTCTTGACCGCCGCCGAATCGGACGGCGCAGTGGCCGAGACGTTCTTGCGGGTGACCAACCTCGTCGATGCCCCCTCGGAGTTGCTGCGACCGTCGATCGTCGCGCGGGTGATGGCCGCGGCCGGACATCGCGGGCCTGCCGGATCCACGCCGCATGCGCGGGTACCCGCTCAGCCGGCCTGACGATTGACCCTTGGGTCACCGCGTCCGCTCGAGCACCTCACGTACCAGATCCATCGACGTGTCCGGATGCAGGAACGCGAAGCGCCCCACGGTCTCGCCCTCCCATTTGGTGGGCGGGATGAATGCGATCTCGTCGTCGTGCAGCTTCTGCGCCCAGGCGTCGTAATCCTCGCCCTGCCACCCGATCCGCCGAAACAGCACCACTCCCAGATCGGGCTCGCGGATGAGCTCCAGGTGTGACTCGCTGTTGATCAGCACCGCCGTCTGCCGGGCCAGCTCGGCGGCCACCTCGATGGCCTCGCGATACGCCTCGATCCCGTTGACCGCCAACGAGAACCACAACGGCAAGCCGCGGGCCCGGCGGGTCAGGTGGTAGGCGTAGTCGGTCGGGTTCCACTCGCCGTCGGAGGTGTGGATGACGTCGAGGTAGGAGGCGTCCTGCGTGTGGGTGGCCCGGGCCAGCTCCGGATTGCGGTACAGCAGCGCGCAGCAGTCGAACGGGGTGAACAACCACTTGTGTGGATCCAGGATGAACGAGTCGGCCTGTTCTATGCCGTCGTACTTCGACCGCAGCGACCGCGCGAAGATGCCCGACCCGCCGTACGCCCCGTCCACGTGGAACCACCAGCCACGCTCCTTGGCCAGGGCGCCCACACCGGCCAGATCGTCGATGATGCCCGCATTGGTGGTGCCCGAGGTACACACCACCGCGGCGATGTTTGGGGTGTCGGCGGGAACGGCGGCACGGACGGTGTCGGCGGTCAGCCGGTGCTCCGGAGTGTCCACCACCAGCGCGTCCATCTCCAGCAGGTTGAGGGTGTTGACGATCGAGGAGTGCGCGTCGGTGCCGACCACCACACTGAGCCTGCCGGTGGCGCCCTTGCTCTTGGCGGTTTCGCGGGCCGTCGCGAGCGCCGACAGATTTCCGGCCGAGCCGCCCGAGACGAAACAGCCACCGGCTGTTGCCGGCAGACCCGCCTCGTCGGCGATGAGCCGCAGCACGGTGTTCTCCGCGGCGATGGCTCCCGATGCTTCCAGCCAGGAGATGCCCTGGATCGACGCGCAGGACACCAGCATGTCGAACAGGAGGCTGGCCTTCGTCGGCGCGGCCGGTATGAAGCCGAGGAAGCGCGGACTGTCCGCCGAGATGATGCTCGGCGCGATCACCGAGCTGTAGACGCCGAGCACCTCGTCGGGATGCCGCGGCGTCTCACGGATCAGTCCGTCGAGGCGACGGTAGAGCTCATCGGCCGACAGCGACCCCTTGTCCAGGGGCACCGGGTTCATCCGCAATCGGTTCTCGGCGTACGCCAGAACACTGCGAACAGTCTGTTCGGTGGTGTCGTCGACACTATGCATCGCCACAACTGCCTCCATCGCCGGTACGGATCCTGCACGGAGTCTGTCAGCCCGCATGACGGACGGCGCCGTTTTCGCCGGGCCAGTTGTGCGGGCCGGCGCGGCGCGCATGCGACGCCGGTTACTGTGCGCCGCCGCCTTGTAACGCCCGCCGCAACATGTGCATCGCCACGGTGGTCGAGCGCTCCCGGATGTCGGTGCGGTCGCCCGGCAGCCGGACGGTGCGGGTGACCGGATCCCCGCCGGCGAGTTGCACCGCGAAGCACACCGTGCCGACCGGCTTGTCAGCGCTCCCGCCGCCCGGACCTGCGATCCCGGTGATCGCCACCGCAGTGTCGGCTTCGAAGCCGGCCAGCACCCCGGTGGCCATGGCGGCGGCCACCGGCTCCGAGACGGCTCCGTGCTCGGCCAGCAGCGCTTCATCGACCTGCAGCAGTTCGGTTTTGGCCTCGTTGGCGTAGGCGACCACACCGCCTGCGACATAGGCCGAGGAGCCCGCGCGTTCGGTCAGCCGCGCTGCCAGCAAGCCCGCGGTGCACGATTCCGCCGTCGCCACGCGGCGACCGGCGAGCAGCGCGGCCAGCTGCTCGTCGACCGTGGCGCCGTCCTCCGAGTAGAGGGTGTTGGCGTGCCGATCGCGCAGCAGCGCTACGAGTTCGGCGTACGTGTGCGCCGCCGCAGGTTCGTAGCGGGTGACGATTTCCAGTTCGCCGCGGCGCAGGCACGTGGTGATCTCCAGATCGCCGAACCCGGCGATGGCGTGCTCGGCTTCCCGCAGGGTTTCCGCCAGGCCGGATTCGGCGAGCCCGAACATGCGCAGCGTCTCCTGCCGGTAGACGGTGCGCTGCGCGATCGCTTCCTGGGCGGCCTCCGTCGCGATGGCCGCAGACCACATCGGTTGCAGTTCGCGCGGCGGGCCCGGCAGGACGATCACGGTCGGTGTTCCGGGCACCACGACGCCGGGGGCGGTACCGACCGGGTCGAGGACCTCAGCGCCGACGGGCACCAGGGCCTGCTTACGGTTGGCCGCCCGCACGGCCTCGAAGTCGGCCTCCGAGAAGACCCCGCGCCCCGCCATGAGCCGACGCAGGATCCCCGCGATCCGCTCCTCCATCTCGGTGTCCAAAACCAGTTCGCGACCACAGAATTCGGCGACGGTGGCCACGGTCAGGTCGTCCGCTGTGGGGCCGAGCCCGCCGCTGGTGACGATCAGGTCCACCCCTTCAGCGGCCAGAAACCTCAGCTGCGCGGCGATGTCGCGGGGACGGTCACCGCAGATGGTGATGTGGGCGAGTTCGACACCCAGCTCGAGCAACCGGTCGGCGATCCACGGCCCGTTGCGGTCCTGAACCCGTCCGGTGAGAACTTCGGTTCCGGTCACCACGATGCCTGCGCGTGCACTCACACCGCTGCACATTACGCAGCCGCACTCGGGTCAGAAGCCGTAACCCAGTTGAGCGGGCACCGCATCGGCGAATGCGGCGCTGAGCCGACGGATCAGGGCAGAGTCGTTACTCCGCAACCGGTTTGCCGTCGCGAATCCTTCGGCACGGTACCCACCGAGGTACAGGCTGCCCAGCACGTCGTGGTCGAGCGTGATGTCGGCCAGTGCGTCGGTGGGCGTACACCGAGCGCGTCCGTCGCGGATCTGCAACGCGAATCGTCCACCGTCGGCCCCAGCTTGTCCTCCTCGCGTGGGGGTACGGAAACCGTCGACGACCTCCAGCACGACGTCCAGATCCTCCTGATAGCTGCGCGCTTCGAGGGCCGCCGGGATGTCCATGATGCGCAGCCACAGATCATCGGTGCTGTTGGTCACCCGAACCAACCTCGGATTGGTCAGCAGCTGCGGCAGCACGTCGTCGGGGTGGGTCCAGATGCTGACCTTCTCCATGAGATCCATGCCGAGCAGCGCGCGCCAGAGCGCCACCCGCGCGTCGGTGGTGGCGGCAGCGAACTCCCAGACGCGAATGGTCATGGGATCGTTGCCGTGCACGCGGTAGAGCACGTAGCCGTCGGGATGCAGGAACGCGAACAGTTCCGAGCAACCGTCGCGGGTGCTCTCCCGGTCGGCAAGCAGGTCGTCCCACAGCGCGCTCGGGCGCTGCAAACCGCCCGGTGTCTGCAGCCGCCAACGGTCGTAGATCTCGGCGAAGACGTCGCGGTGGTCGGCCGGTTTGACCAATCGCACGCCACCGGGGTCGGCGACGGACGCGTGGAACTGCGCGAAACGGCGATCGACCGTGATCAACTGCTTGCTGGTTGCCGGGCCGTAACCGAACCGGCCGTAGATGCCGCCTTCGCTCGCTGTCAGCCCGGCGATGGGTAGAGCGGCATCGGCGATGCGCCGGTGCAGCTCGGTGTACATCATCCGCAGGATCCCGCGCCTGCGGTGCGTCGGTGCCACGGCGACGAAACTGATGCCGGCCGTCGGCAGCACCGCACCACCGGGCACGGTGAGCGACAGGTTCAGGTAGAAGCACTGTCCGACGACGTCGTCGCCGTCGCGCACCACCAGCGCGGCGTCGTTGGACGTCAGGGTGCGCCAGGCCGCCAGCGAATCCGGGTGCCCGATCTCTCCGAACGCGGTGCCACCGAGCAGCGCCATCGCCGCCCAATCGGCATCGGTGCTCGGGGCCAGAATCAGATCAGTGGTCGGGGCACTCACAAATCTCGACAGTGCCACATGGCCGCTGACCGTCGCGACTGATTTTCGCGGTGGCGCTCAGCGCTTGAGCCAGCCGCTCACGGTCGCCAGGTCGCGCGTATAGGTGCCCATGATGTCGTCCTGGAATCGGCTGGCACCGCTGATCGCGTTCGAACCCTGCCAGATCACCCGGATCCGGTCGTTGCCGCGCTGGTAGACGTCGACCCGGTCGAGATCGCGGCGCGCCCAGCCGCTGGACTCGGCTACCTGGGACAGATCGCGGCGCTCATCGGTTGTGGTCATCAGGCGATCCTATCGGCGCGTGGACTGGTCGATGGGCACGGTCACCGGCGCGGAGTTGTACCCGGTCACCCGTACCCAGTTGGCCTGGGGTTCTCCTCCGCTGATCGTGCCGGTCAAGACCACGGTTTCGCCGGGGTAGACCGTGACGTAGTTGTCGGAGTACTCGATGGGCAGGATCTCGTCACCATCGTGGGTGTCGGTGACCTCGGCCCGGTCGAAGAAGGCGATCTGCCGGCTGGGGTTGTGCAGCCGGATCGCCACCACGGTGCGATCGGGTCCGGCCGTACGCGAGGCGCTGACCTCCAGGGGCGCGGGTGGCATCGTGTTGAGCGGGGTCATGTCAGCCCAACTGGTCTGCGCCAGGTCGAACGCCTGGTCGTTCATCGGGTTGCCGACGTCGTCGCGCTGCTGGGACTGCCAGTAGGTGTTCTCCGTGACCACATCGCCCGAGGCATCCAGCAGTTCGGCGCGCACGAAGAACACCCGGGAGTCGCGGACCACGTGCGGCACCGCCAAGGCCTGCACAGCTCCGCCGGACGGTACCGAGATGGTGTCCGTGGTCCGGTCGTCCCGCACGCGCCCGGCCAGGTCGTAGGTACGCACCCGCACGTGCAGGCCGTGCTGGTCGGACGGCGTCTGGTTGACGACCGTGACGTTGCCCGTGTTGTGGTCACCGGTGGCGAACGAGTCGAACACCACCGACAGCGGTCGCAGGCCCTTCTTCGCGCCGAAGTAGGCGCCGCCGGGCCGTAGGTAGTAGTCGAAGAGATGCCCGAAGAACGACGGCCAGTGGCTGTTGAGCATCCAGTAGATCGTCATCTTGTGGTTCGCCCAGCCCATCGCCGCGAACGCCTCGAACTGGGCACGGGTGGACTCGTAGTGGGCCAGCTGCGCCTTGCGGGCGAATTCCTCCGCGTTGGGCGACGAGCCGTACCGTCGCACCACCGCCGTGCGAATGCTCTCCAGCGAGTTGTTGCTGGGGTTGGCCCCGGCGTGGAAGTACCAGGTGTCGTTGATCGGCCAGAGCTTGTCTGGCGGCAGGAACTTCCGCAGGCTCGCGAACGGCGGGATGTTCTCGTTGTCACCCTGCTCGGCATTGGATCCGCGGGTCGCCTGATACCCGCCGCTGAACCAGTAGCTGGGTGGGCGCCACGTGTACGGGCCAGCCATGTGGATGCCGTCCCAGTCGGGCTGACCGTCGCCGTCGCGGGCCAGTGACGACACCGTGTCGACGACGGCGTTCGGCCAGTGCAGCTCGGCCAGGATGCCGTGGTACGCGTCGAGCACCGACTGCGGCGGTTTGCCGTCACTGCCGTTGGCCCAGATGAACGCCGACGGGTGACCACGCAAGGTCAGCAGCTGCGAGCGCAGGCTCTCGTCGGCGACGCGATGGTCCTCGGCGTCCCACTGCGACCACTTCTCCCACTGGTTGCAGCACATCCAGCCGTACATCAGCGGGATGCCCAGCTCGTCGGCCCGCTGGATGATGTTGTCGCCGGGGAACTTTCCCTCCAGCCGCAGCATGTTCAAACCCATGTCGCGGACGTAGCCGAGGATGGCGTCCTCGCGCTGCGGGTCGTACCGGAACAGCAGATCAGGGGTGTAGGCCGCGCCGCGGACCAGCAGATCCTTGCCGTTGACGGTGAGATAGAAGCTGCCACCGCGGCCCAGGTCCGGGTACTGCTCGTCGTCGTCGCGATGCTGGGTGATGGTCCGGATGCCGAACCGCGAGTCGTCGGTGTCGGTGGCCCGGCCGTACTGCCGGAACTCCAGGTGCAGGTTGTAGAGGTTCGGTTCGCCCATGGTGTACGGCCACCACAGATCCGGGTGGTGCACCGTCAGCGCGGCGTACGAGTCGGGATCGAACTTCACCTCACGGCGCTCCCCCGCGCCCAGGGTGACCGGTTGATCGAGGGTGATGTCCGGCTTGCCTGCCCGGCTGATCGTCGCGCGCACCACACCGCGCAGCGTCGTCGACGACGTGTTGCGGACGTCGCTGTACACGGTGAGCCTGGCCGTGTCGGTCGATGGCAGGGGCAGCTCGGTGGTCACCATCGGATCGCTGACCACACCTGTTCCGGAGAAGCTCAGATACACCGGCTTGAAGATGCCCGCGTTGCGGTCGGCGACAAAGGAATTGCCGCGCAGCGGGTTCTTGCCCGGCCCCTGGTAGCCGATGCGGTTCCAGTTGATCCAGTCCCACCAGCTGTCGGCGAGCTCGACGCCGTTGATGTCCTGCAGGGCCTGCTCGGGGGTGACCTTGACGGCCAGGGTGTTCTGACCGCCCTGGTTGAGCCACGGCGTCACGTCGAGTTCGTGGGCGGTGTACATGCCGACCACCTCGGAGCTGCCCGCGATCTGCCTGCCGTTGAGCCACACTTCGGCGCGGTAGTTGATGCCGGGGAATTCGACGCGATAGCTCGCGCTGCCTGCCGGTGCCGTGAAGGTGGTCCGGTACCACCAGTCCTGGCGGTACAGATCGTCGGGAACGTTGGCCAGGTTCTCGCCGTAGTAGAGGTTCGGATAGGTGCCGTCGTCTTCCAGCGCCTGCAGCACCGTCGCGGGCATGTGCTCCACCTCATGCCAGCGGTCCCCGCGGAAGCCGGTCGTGGAGATCTCGGCTCCCCCAGCCCGCACGTCGCGCGCCGAGGTCAGCTGCCATCCTGCCGACAGCTCGACGCGGCCCGACGGCGGCTCGGGCCGGGCGAACACGGGCAGGTCGGTGACACACACCGACAGCAACAGCAGCGTGACGACGACACCCGCGATGAGCGGGCCGACGCGACGTTTCGGGCTGGAAATGGGTGGCTCCTCGGGACCGATGCGGCGGGCGGCCGCCCGGTCATTCTGCCGTGAAGCACGCCCGGCCGCGCGGCCGGTGCACCCTCAGAGCTTGTGCGGGACGTCGTTGACCAAGCCCCCGTCCATGACGAACTCGGCGCCTGTGGCGTACCGGGATTCGTCGCTGGCGAGGAACACCACGAAGCTGGAGACCTCTTCGGGTTGCCCCGGCCGGCCCAGCGGGATGGTGAGCATGTCCTCGGGGAAGTGCTCGGTCATCGGGGTCCGGATGAAGCCGGGGTGAATCGAGTTCACCCGGATCTGCTTGGCGCCCAGTTCCAGCGCGGCCGATTTCGTCAGGCCGCCCACCGCCCACTTGGATGCGACGTACGGGTGCACCATGGCGGCGCCGCGCAGTCCCTCGATCGACGACACGTTGATGATCGATCCGCCGCCCGCGGCTTTCATGGCCTTGACGCAGGCCTGCATGCCCAGGAACGTCCCGGTGAGGTTGACGTCGATGACCTTCTGCCACTGCGTCATGTCGAACTTGCCGATCTGGCCGAGGGCGACGATGCCCGCGTTGTTCACCAGCACGTTGAGCAAGCCGAACTCGTCGGTCGCGGTCGCGACGGCCGCCGCCCACTGATCAGCGTCGGTGACGTCGAGGTGGACGTAGCGCACGGCGTCGCCGAGTTGGGCGGCCACGGCCTTGCCTTCGTCGTCGAGGATGTCCCCGATGACGACCTTGGCGCCTTCGGCCACCAGCGCGCGGGCGTGCTCGGCGCCCATGCCGCGAGCGCCGCCACTGATCAGTGCAACTTTTCCGTCAACCCGTCCCATGACGGCTGAGGCTACCGCCTGAGAGACCAAATTAGAACCTGTTCCAATTCGTGCGTCAAGTCGGCATACTTCGATCCCATGGCCATCCGCGTCGCGCACATCGGTACCGGCAACGTGGGCAGGCTGGCGCTGGCCGGGCTGCTGACCAATCCGCGTTACGAACTCACCTCGCTGTGCGTCTCGACCGCGGCGAAAGTCGGCAAGGACGCGGGCGCGCTTGCCGGGCTGGACTTTTCGACGGGCGTCGCCGCGGTTGACGATCTCGACGCGGTGATCGCCGCCAAACCGGACTGCGCCGTGTACTGCGCGATGGGCGACACCCGTGGACCGGACGCGATCGCCGACGTGGTGCGGCTCCTCGCAGCAGGCATCAATGTCGTCGGCTCGGCGCCCGTCGTGCTGCAGTACCCGTGGCATCTCATGCCGCGCAAGTACATTGCGGGCATCGAGGAGGCCGCCGAGGCCGGCGGGGCGAGCCTGTTCATCACCGGCGTCGACCCCGGCTTCGCCAACGACCTGATCCCGTTCGCACTGGCCGGTACGTGCCAGAGCATCCAACAGGTGCGCTGCATGGAGATCGCCGACTACGCCACCTACGACGGCGTGACGGTGATGTTCGACGTGATGGGCTTCGGCAAGCCACTCGACGAAACGCCGTTGCTGTTGGCGCCCGGCGTGCTCAGCATCGCGTGGGGCACCTCGATCCGGCAGCTCGCGGCCGGCTTGGACATCGAGATCGACGACATCACGGAGGTGTGCGAAAGGGAGCCCGCACCAGAGTCTTTCGACGTCGCCGCGGGTCACATCGCCGCAGGCACGGTGGCGGCCATGCGCTTCGAGATCCGGGGCATGGTCAACGGTGCGCCAGTGATCGTGATCGAGCACGTCACCCGGCTGCGTGAGGATCTGCGACCGGATTGGCCGCAGCCCGCCCAGCCGGGCGGCTCGTACCGCGTCGAGATCGTCGGGGAGCCGTCCTACGCCGTCGACATCTGCCCCAGCAGCCGCAAGGGCGACCACAACCACGCCGCGATCGTCGCGGCGGCAGGCCGCATCGTCAACGCGATACCCGACGTGGTGGCAGCGCCTCCCGGGATCCGCACGACCCTGGATATGCCGCTGGTGACCGGTAAGGGGCTCTTCGGGCTCTAGCGCGCCCGCTGCACCGTCAGCACCGGCCAATCGCGCTCGACGGCCACCGCGGCCAGGCCCGGCCGGGGATTCACCGGCCGGGGATGGCCCACCAGCCGCATCAGCGCGCCGTCCTCGCCGCCGTCGGCGTAGAAGTAGCTGCGATCCAGCTCGACATCCTTGTCTTCGCAAAACCGTTGCACCGCATCGGCTTTGCGGGCACCCCAGACAATGGGCCGGATCACGTTTCCGGTCAGCAGGCCCTGGCCGTCGGTCTCGAAGTGATTGCACAGCACGTGATCGATGCCGAGATGACGCGCGACCGGCTCAGCGTGGATGGTCAGCGCCGACGAGCTCATCACCACGGTGTGGCCGCGCCCCTGGTGGCGCCGGACCACCTCGCGCATGTGGGGGTAGACGCGGTCGAGGATGTGCCGGGTGAACAGCTGCTCCCCCAACGCGTCGAGTTCCTGCAGCGACTCGCCCCGCAGATAGCCCGCGGCCCGCACGATCAACCGCTCGAAGGGCATGCGGCCCAGCCGGTAGCGCACCGAGGCTTCGATGATCCCGAGGATCTCCCCGACGGCGGCCTGCCGGTTGCGGATCCGGTGCCCCGCGTGGGCCGTGGCGGTGAACCCGTCGACGAGCGTCCCGTCCAGGTCGAAGAACGCCCCCACGCGTGCGCCGCCTGGCCCGTCGCCGATTTCGGCCAGGGATTCGGGTGGCGACAATGTGCGGCCCATGCCAGCAAGTAGACCAAGCCGAGCCGCACTCCGCTAATCCTTAATGGATCATCCATGTTCCCCGACGACACCCCGTCGGCGGTTACAGCGGGACGTTTTACCCGGGTCCTGGCCCGCAGCGGCGCGCCGGAGTACTAAACTAGAACACGTTTCAGTCGAACTCGACCATGACTTCGCACACGCCCCCGTTTGGAGGAGTCCGCATGCACACCGCACTCTGCGACGAACTCGGTATCGAATTTCCGATCTTCGCCTTCACCCACTGCCGCGATGTCGTGGTGGCCGTGTCCAAGGCCGGCGGATTCGGCGTCCTCGGCGCGGTCGGCTTCACCCCTGAGCAACTGGAGATCGAGCTCAACTGGATCGACGAGCACATCGGCGACCATCCGTACGGCGTCGACATCGTGATCCCGAACAAGTACGAAGGCATGGACACCAACATGTCCGCGGACGAGCTGAAAACCATGCTGCAGTCGCTGGTTCCGCAAGAGCACCTCGACTTCGCCCGCAAGATCCTCGCCGACCACGGCGTGCCCGTCGAGCACAGCGACGACGACGCCCTGCAACTGCTCGGCTGGACCGAGGCCACCGCGACACCGCAGGTGCAGGTGGCGTTGCGGCACCCGAAGATGACGCTGATCGCCAACGCGCTCGGCACGCCGCCGGCCGACATGATCAAGCACATCCACGACGAGGGCCGCAAGGTCGCGGCACTGTGCGGCTCCCCCTCGCAGGCGCGCAAGCACGCCGATGCGGGGGTCGACATCATCATCGCCCAGGGCGGCGAGGCCGGCGGGCACAGCGGTGAGGTCGGCTCGATCGTGCTGTGGCCGCAGGTGGTCAAGGAAGTCGCCCCGGTGCCGGTGCTCGCCGCAGGCGGGATCGGCAGCGGCCAGCAGATCGCCGCCGCGCTGGCGCTCGGCGCGCAGGGCGCGTGGACGGGATCCCAGTGGGTCATGGTCGAGGAATCCGAACACACCGACGTGCAGCACGCCGCTTATGCCAAGGCCACCAGCCGCGACACCGTCCGCAGCCGGTCCTTCACCGGCAAGCCGGCCCGCATGCTGCGTAACGACTGGACCGACGCCTGGGAGAACCCGGACAACCCGAAGCCGCTCGGAATGCCGTTGCAGTACATGGTGTCCGGCATGGCGGTTGCCGCCACACACAAATACCCCAACGAGAGCGTCGACGTCGCGTTCAACCCGGTGGGCCAGGTCGTCGGGCAGTTCACCAAGGTGGAGAAGACCTCTGCGGTCATCGAACGTTGGGTGCAGGAGTATCTGGAGGCCACCGGCCGGCTCAACGAACTCAACGAGGCTGCCGGCGTGTGATCGAGGCCGCCGCGGGCGGGTTCCTCCTGGCCGTCCTGTGGATGGACCTCATCTTCGATGCGCAGGTCCTGCGTCACCGCGGGACCGCTGAGCTGCCCGAACCAGTGCTGGCATCGGTTGCGGGCTACTACCACCGGGCCACCACCACGTCGCGCCCGATGAGTCTCCTGATCGCGGCCGTCATGGTGATCCTGTTGGCGGCATTGACTTTTCACGCTTTGAGCGGGAGCAGCCCGGGCTGGTTGGTCGCCACGTGCGTGGCGCTCGCAGGCGGCCCGACCGCGCTCGCGCTGCTGCGCACCGTGCCCAACGCCGCGGCTCTGGGCCACCGCACCGACAACCCGGCCGAGCAGACTCGGCTGGCCCGCTCCATATGCCGTGACCATCTGCTGTCTCTGACCGGCCTACCGCGAGCGTGAACCCTCTGCGAGTCTGAGCGCCGGATTTCGCAGACATTTCACACTCGTGGAGACGAATTCAGTCCAGCCCACCTGACCAGCGACGGCATCGCTGATAGCCGGGCACGGCGGTGTCTGCCATCGTCGCGCCTACAAACCGCCAAAATGCGACAGCCACCAGGTGGCTGCAATTCCCGGCATTGACCGACCTGATCCAGAGCAGGTCTGGTCTACGCCCGCCTGGCTATGTATGGTTGCATACATAATCAGGAAGGCGGCAACGTGACCACACCCCGCGAACGCATGGTGGCCTCTGCGGCGCTGCTGATTCGCGAGCGCGGCGCACATCCGACGGCAATCGCCGATGTGTTGCAGCACAGCGGTGCGCCACGCGGCTCGGCATACCACTACTTCCCCGGCGGACGCACCCAATTGCTGTGCGAAGCAATCGATTACGCAGGCGATCAGATCGCGGCGCGCATCGACAAGGCGGACAGTGCCGCCGCGCTGCTCGACGGCATGATCGCCGGCTTCCGCAAGCAGCTGCTCAACAGCGACTTCCGCGCCGGGTGTCCCGTCGTCGCCGTCGCCGTGGAGGCAGGCGATCCGGACCAGGGCGACTCACCGGTCCAGGAGCGCGCCGCCGCGGCGTTTCGCCGGTGGACTGCCCAGATCGAAGCGCGCCTGCACGACGACGGTGTGGCGGCCGACCGTGCCGAAGAACTCGCCGCGCTCATCATCAGCTCGATCGAAGGCGCGGTCGTCATCGCCCGCGCGACCCGCGACGTCAAGCCGCTGGACCTGATCCACCGTCAATTGCGCGAGCAACTGGCGGCAGCAATCCGCTGAGCCCTACCACCCGAAGGACACCGCCATGACGGTCGACCAATGGCAGCCCACCGCATGCATCTTGTGCGAATGCAACTGCGGCATCGTGGTTCAGACCGAGGGGAGGGCCATCACCAAGATCCGCGGCGACAAGGATCACCCGGCGTCACAGGGCTACACCTGCAACAAGGCGCTGCGGCTCGACCACTACCAGAGCAGCACCAATCGGTTGACCTCGCCGCTGCGGCGCAGGCCAGACGGATCATATGAAGAGATCGACTGGGACACAGCCATTTCCGAGATCGCAGGCCGGTTCCTCGAGATTCGCGACAGCCACGGCGGCGACAAGATCTTCTACTACGGCGGCGGCGGTCAAGGTAATCACCTCGGTGGCGCGTACAGCGGGGCGTTCCTCAAGGCCATCGGCTCGCGGTACCGGTCAAACGCCTTGGCACAGGAGAAGACCGGTGAGGCCTGGGTCGATGCATACCTGTACGGCGGACACACCCGGGGCGAGTTCGAACACGCCGAGGTCGCGGTGTTCGTCGGCAAGAACCCGTGGATGTCACAGAGTTTCCCGCGGGCCCGGGTGGTGCTCAACGAGATCGCCAAGGATCCGGCCCGCGCGATGATCGTGATCGACCCGGTCATCACCGACACCGCCCGGATGGCCGACTTCCACCTGCGGGTACGACCAGGCACCGACGCGTGGTGCCTGGCCGCCATGGCTGCCGTGCTGGTTCAGGAAAATCTGTGCGACGAGACCTTTTTGGCGACACACGTCAACGGCGTCGATGCGGTCCGTGAGGTGCTGCGGCAGGTGCCGGTCGGTGAGTACGCGGCCCGCTGCGGTGTCGACGAGACCCTGCTGCGCCAGGCGGTGCGCCGTATCGCGGCAGCCGACAGCGTCGCGGTGTTCGAGGATCTCGGCATTCAGCAGGCCCCCAACAGCACGTTGTGCTCGTACCTCAACAAGATGCTCTGGATCCTCACCGGGAATTTCGCCAAACGCGGTGGGCAGCATTTGCATTCGTCCTTCGCCCCGTTGTTCGGTTCGGGCGGCGTCGGCCGCAGCCCGGTCACCGGCGCCCCGGTGATCGCAGGCCTGGTGCCGTCGAACGTGGTGCCGCAGGAGATCCTCACCGATCATCCCGACCGGTTCCGCGCGATGATCGTGGAGAGCAGCAATCCGGCGCACTCCGTCGCCGACTCGGCAGCGGTGCGGGCGGCGTTGCAGTCACTGGAACTGCTGGTGGTGATCGACGTCGCCATGACAGAGACGGCACGCCTGGCGCACTACGTGCTTCCCGCGGCGAACCAGTTCGAGAAGGCCGAAGCGACGTTCTTCAATCTCGAGTTCCCGCACAACACCTTTCACCTGCGTCACCGGCTGTTCGAACCGCTGCCGGGCACCCTGCCCGAGCCGGAGATCTGGGCCCGGCTGGTCCGAGCCATCGGCGTGGTCGACGACGCGGAACTGCAGCCGCTGCGGCGCGCCGCGCGCGACGGGCTGGACGCCTACGCCGCAGCGTTTCTCGCGGCGGTAGGAGCCAATCCCGCACTGGGCCGGGTGCTTCCGTACGTGCTCTACGAGACGCTGGGGTCGACGCTGCCGGACGGCCTTGCCGGCGCCGCCGCGCTGTGGGGCCTGGCGCAGAAGACCGCCATGTCATACCCGGATGCCGTGCGCCGGGCCGGGCATGCTGACGGCAACGCGCTGTTCGAGGCCATCCTCGCCGGCCGGTCCGGGCTGACCTTCACCGTGCACGAGTATCAGGACGACTTCGACCTGATCAGCCACGCCGATCACAAGATCGCGCTGGACATGCCCGAAATGCTCGATGCCGTAAGGGCTTTGCCGACCATGCCGGCGGCGCTGACCAACGCCGAGTTCCCGCTGGTCCTTTCCGCCGGGGAGCGGCGGGCCTACACCGCCAACGACATCTTCCGCGACCCCGGCTGGCGCAAGCGGGACACCCAGGGCGCGTTACGGATCAGCGTCGAGGATGCCCGCGACATCGGCCTGAGCGACGGTGACCGGGCCAGGATCACCACCGCGACGGGTAGCGCCGACGCGACCGTGGAGGTCAGCGACACGATGCTGCCCGGGCACGTCTCGCTACCGAACGGATTCGGTCTGGATTACACCGATGCCGAAGGTCGAGCGGTGACACCGGGAGTGGCTCCCAACGAACTCACCGCGACGCAGTGGCGCGACGAATACGCGGGCACACCGTGGCACAAGCACGTACCCGCCAGGGTCGAACGCGTCCCGGTGGTCAGCGCGCCCGCGAGCTGAGCCCGCGAGCCGCGATCACGGCAGCGGCGCAGGATCGGCCGGTGGCGGCGGCGCGAAGGGGTTCCACGGCGCAGGCGGTTGCGGGGCCGGGACGTTTGCCGGAGCCGGCGCGGTCCCGGGTGCCGGGGCCGCAGCGGGGGCAGGCGCGCCGGGCAGGACGGGGCCTGCCGGGGCGACGGTGTTCGGGCCCGGTGCGCCCTGCGGCGCGGGGCCACCCGGAGAGAGCGGCACGTTCGGGCCGGGCGCCTGGTTCGGGATCGGGGTGCTCATGTTGCGCTGCGCGAGACCCAGCAGCAGCGCCTGCTTGCCGCTGATCTCGTTGTTCTGGACCGCGTGCCACAGATCCTTGAGATAGCTCACGTTGGGGCTGTCGGGGTCCTGAGCGCTGGGATCCATGGTCGATCCCGGCGGCAACGAGTCCGGACTGGCCAGATGCGGGGTGCCCGAAGGCGGTGCCGGAAGCGCTCCAGGAGCGGCCGGATCGGCCCCCTGGGGCGCCGCTGCAGCCGCCTGCGGTGCCTGTGCGGCGCCGGGGTCCGGGGGCGGTACGGGCAAGCCTGGGTCGGCTGACGCCGCCGCTGCGATCGTCAGCGCGACGACGGGAGCCGACGCGCAGCACGCAGCCGCACACGCAAGCTTTCGGATGTCGACGGTCATCGGTGGCCTCTCGCTGTTACTCCAGGGGCTGATGGTAGCGCTGGGTCCATCGGCGGTGCCACCCAATCGTTACACCGAAAGAATCGGAACACGTTCCAAAATGGAGCACATCCGACTTTGTGTAACCCGCTGCACACCGCCCCAACTGTGGTGTAGCAAGGAGGCACAACACTACACAACGTCGTCGCGAGGGAGCACTCCACGCCATGCCGACTCTGAATCTCCCGCCCGGATTCGACTTCACGGACCCCGACATCTACGCCGAGCGCCTGCCGGTCGACGAGCTCGCCCAGATGCGGAAGCTCGCGCCGATCTGGTGGAACGAACAGCCGGTAGACGGCACCGGCTTCGACGACGGCGGGTTCTGGGTCGTCACCAAGCACAAGGACGTCAAGGAGGTGTCCCTACGTAGCGACGTCTTCTCCAGCCAGGAGAAGACAGCCCTGCCCCGCTACCCCGACGGCAGCATCTCCCAGCAGATCGACCACGGCAAGTTCGTGCTGCTCAACATGGACGCACCGCATCACACCCACCTGCGCAAGATCATCTCGCGGGCGTTCACGCCGCGGGCGGTGGAGAAGCTGCGCGACGACCTCGCCCGGCGCGCTCGCATCATCGTCAAGGCCGCGGCCGCCGAGAACGCCGGCGACTTCGTCGAGCAGGTGTCGTGCGAACTGCCGTTGCAGGCCATCGCCGGGCTGATGGGTGTGCCCCAAGAGGACCGCAAGAAGCTGTTCGACTGGTCGAATCAGATGGTCGGCAATCAGGATCCCGAGTTTGCCGGCAACGACGCCATCTCGGCGTCGGTGGAGCTGATCATGTACGGGATGAAGATGGCCGCCGAGCGGTCGGCCAAGCCCGGTGACGATCTGGTGACCACGCTCGTGCAGGCCGATGTCGAAGGGCACAAGCTCTCCGACGACGAATTCGGCTTCTTCGTCATCCTGCTGGCCGTGGCGGGCAACGAGACCACCCGCAACTCGATCACGCAGGGCATGATGGCGTTCACCGAATTCCCCGACCAGTGGGAGCTGTTCAAGCAGCAGCGGCCGGCCACCGCGGCCGACGAGATCGTCCGCTGGGCCACGCCGGTGACGTCGTTCCAGCGCACTGCACTGGCGGACACCGAACTGTCCGGGGTGCCGATCAAGAAGGGGCAACGAGTGGTGATGTTCTACCGCTCGGCCAACTTCGACGAGGACGTGTTCGACGATCCGTACACCTTCGACATCTTGCGAAACCCCAACCCGCACGTGGGATTCGGCGGCACCGGTGCCCACTACTGCATCGGCGCGAACCTGGCCAGGATGACCATCGACCTGATGTTCAATGCCATCGCCGACGAGATGCCCGATCTCTCGCCGCTGGGCGAACCCGAACGGCTACGGTCGGGTTGGCTCAACGGCATCAAACACTGGCAGGTCGACTACCGCGGTGCCGCGAATTCGAAATGCCCTGTGACGCACCGTGGTCAGGGTAGTCAATGATCGAACGCCAGTAGTTTTCCGGGATTTCGGCGCCTTCCCGCAGCACGATGGCCAGCCCAGTTGCCATTGCGATGCCCAAAAGGCCCAGCCACAGCCCGAATACGGCGATCACGATCCACAGCACCGCGGTCACCGCGGGCCACGGCGACACCATCGCCAGCACGGGCGCGAAGAAGAATCCGGTGCCCACATAGGCGGCAGACCCGGCGCGGTCGGCTGTCATCACGAAGCGCAACCAGCGTGGGATCGGCGCAGCTGGGCGCGTGGGGTCAGCCATGTCGCCTCCTGAAGTCCCGAGTTGTTGTCGACAACACCACGGTCGCCGGTCTGCGTAATGGGCGCAATTACCTGAGAGGTAGTGGCCCCGCGGCGTGCCATCGCCGAAACTGGTCGGGTGACCACGGCGACCAGGCAGTCATCCATCGGCACCCTGATGCGTGAGTGGCGGCAGCGCCGCCGGATCAGTCAGCTAGAGCTGGCGATCGAGGCCGACGTGTCGGCACGGCACGTCAGCTTCATCGAAACCGGGCGTTCGACACCCAGCCGGGCAATGGTGTTGCGGCTCGCATCAGTGCTGGATGTCCCACTGCGGGAACAGAATCGGTTGCTCATGGCCGCGGGTCTGGCCCCGGTGTACGGCGAACGATCCTTGGACGATCCCGATATGGCCGCCTTGCGGGACGGCGTGACGCGGGTGCTGGAGGCCTACCACCCGTACCCGTGCGTGGTCATCGACCGGTCCTGGAACCTGGTGCAGGCCAACGCCGGAACAGCGCTGCTGTTGCAGGACGTCGCCGAGCACCTGCTCGCCCAGCCCAATGCGCTGCGGATCACGCTGCACCCCGAGGGCATGGCGCCGCGGATCCGCAACCTGGCCGAGTGGCGCCATCATCTGATCAGCCGGCTGCAACGCGAGGTGTCCGTCAGCGGGTCCGACGAGTTGGCCGCCCTGCTGGCCGAGATCGAGGCCTATCCGGGCGGGTCGGCACCGATCCGGGATCTGGGCGGCGTCGTGGTGCCGTTGGAGCTGGACACCGAACACGGCCCACTGACGTTCCTGAGCACGGTCACGACATTCGGCACGGCGCTGGATCTGACCGCGGCCGAACTCAGCATCGAGGCGTTCCTGCCCGCCGACGCGACTACCGCGGCGGCGCTGCGCTGACCGGTGCGTCAGGCGTTGATGATGATCGGGTCACCGATGTTGACGGTGTTGAAGTACCACGCCGCGTTGTCCGGGCTGAGGTTGATGCAGCCGTGGCTGACGTTCGAGTTGCCCTGCTGGGCCACCGACCACGGCGCCGAGTGCACGTACACCCCGCCCCAGGTGACCCGGACCGCGTCGCTGACGGTGAGCTTGTAGCCCTCCGGATCGCTCAACGGGATGCCGATGGTCCGCGAATCCATCACCACGGTCTTCTCTTTCGACAGTGCGGTGAAGGAGCCGACCGGCGTCGGATGCTTGGGCTTGCCCATCGATGCGGGCATGGTGCGCGCCACCTGGCCGTCGATGCTGACGGTGAACGTGTGGGCGCTGATGTCGGCGACACCGAGCACCGTGGCGCCGGTCTCGAAGCTGGTCTTGAAGCCCTCGGCGGTCACAGAGATGGTGGAGTGGGCCGGGTAGAACGAGTCCGGGGTCCATCGCATGACGTCGTTGCTCAGCCAGGTGACCTTGCCCGTGGGGGCGGTCCCCGCCGAGGTGGTCACCCGCAGGCTGTGCTCGGCGGCGCCGCGGTCGATCACCGGAGCGCTGAACGTCACGGTCACCGGGTACGCCACCCCGACGACAGCGCCCGCCGACGGCTCGACCGTGGCCACCGGATTCGGCGTGCTGACGGCTGCCGCCGCGACGTTAACCGAGCCGGCGATGGCCAGCGTGGCGATCCCGATCACCGCAAACACTTTTCGGACCGATCCCAGCACGGTTCGAGGACCGGGCGACGAGGTGTTCAGCATTCCTGCAGTGTAGTTCGTCCCCTCCTCCCGCCGCGGTAATCGCAGGCCGAGGCCGGTAGGCGTCGCATCGGATTCACGAGGGAGGCGAGTCACGCTTACTGCATCGGCACGCGTCGCAGGAACGTTTCATCCACCCCTGGGTCGGCCCGCTGCAGCACTCGCCACCAGCAACACCGGGGCAGAACAGATCGCTCGCTACCGAAAACGACTCGGTAATTGCCACCGACCCTGCGGCGGGGTTTACGGCACCGGGGGCGGCGCCGGCACGTCCTGGGTCGCCGCCGGCTGGTCGGGCGCGGGGGCAGGCGGTTGCCCGGGCGCCGGTACACCGGCCTGGTCCGGAATCGGCTCGGTCGCGACGTCCGGTGCCGGATGCAGGCGCCCCAACCGCCCGAGGATCCGCATCCGCAGGGGCAGCTTGGTGGCGGGATCCTCCTGCGCGCCGGGAGCGGCGGGAATCTCGGCCGGCGGCAATCCGTCCGGTGGCGCAGCGGGCACGTCGGGCACCTGGCCGGGAACCTCCTGCGGGGCAGGCAGACCCGCAGGGGCCTGATCGACGCTGGGCTCGGCGACGAACTCCGGTGCCTGCAGTTGTGGCGCGGCCGGTTGCGCGGGCGCCGACTCGACAAGCTGGGCCGGTGGCTCCGGCGCAACGGCGACGCGTGGTGGTGTCGTCACGGCCACCGATGCGCCCGAGACATTGACGGCGGGGCGGGTGATCGGCGGAGCGGGTTCCTGACCCGTCACGAGTTGCATGCTCACGGCCACCGAGGTCGACACGACGAACGTCACCACACCACCGGCCAACATCGCGACCGGCGCGAATGTGGCTGCACTCCAACGTTTCCGGCGCATGGCGGGGCCACCGTCGAACATGAATCGACCGCGCCGCGCCGAGGACAGGGCGGCACCGCGGGCCAGCGCCAGCTCGGCTTCGGCCGGCGTGAACACCGGAACCCGGAGCGTGCGTTCCAACCGCGGCATGACCCCGGTCAGGTCACCGGCCGACCCGACCACCACCACCGCATCCGGACGCGAGGCGGTGGTTGCGAAAACCTCGCGCAGCCAATCGGAGAGCGCCTCGTCACCGTCGACGAGATGATTGACCGCACTGCGAACCGGCCCGCCTCCGGGCCGAACGGTCAGGGCGATGACCATCTCGGGTTCGATGACGCAGACCACCGTCGAGTCGAAACCGACGACATCGGCGATACCGCGCGCCAGCGCCTCGGTGGCCTGCGGCAACCGGACCGGCACCACACCCGGAAAGCCGGACTCGGGCAGCGTCCTCATCACCTGGGATGCCTCGCGTTCGGCGTAGTCGTTCCAGGTGACGCCGACCGAGCGCAACTCGTGGCCACTACCTGCCGCCATCTCGTCGAGCTGCACCACCGCGGACACGACCTCGTCGCAGACGTCGCGCTCGTCGTAGGCCCGCAGATCGATCGTGTCGTGGGCCAGCGTGGTGCCGTCGCCGTCGCGTCCCTCGACCAGGACCAGACCCACGCTGGATCCGGTCATCGAGACGCCGAGCACCGCGTCCACACGTACTCCCCTCGGAGCTGTGGCCACGAAACGGTGGCCCGCAAAAACGCGCGACAACGCAACATACCGCGGGCCCGGAAGTGTGGCCGCCGTCCACCTGTTCGGGCTGACCATACCCGGGCCTCGCCGAGCAAGTACACCTGGTGACCGGCCGCGTTGGTGACGGTGCGGCACGTCAATATGTGCTGCGCCACGAGAACCCGGTGGACAGGACCGGGCGTCGGTTTGCGGGCGATCCGCTGAATTTCCGCGCAAAGGGCCCTACCCGGCGAGGATGTGGCCCAACAGCGCCGGTTCGATGTTGCCGCCAGAGACGATGACCACCGCGGGACCATCGGGCAGCGTTCCGCGCCGGTAGCCGGCGAGCGCGACGGCACCGCTTGGCTCGGCGACCAGATGCGCACTGTGCGCCAATTCTCCTACTGCCGTTCGGATCTCGTCCTCGCTGACCGTGATGACGCCGTCGAGAACGTGTTGCAGGTGGGCGAATGTCAGCGCCGACGGGGTTGACCGTAGCCCGTCGGCGATGGTCCGGTTACGTTGCGCCACCGGCCAATCCACCAGGTGTCCGCTGGCCAGCGCTTCGGCGGTGTCGGCCGCGAGCTCGGGTTCGACACCGAACACCTTGGCCTGCGGGCACAGTGCGCGTATCGCGGTGCCGATCCCCGAGGCCAGCCCGCCGCCGCTGATCGGGATCAGCACCGTCGCGACACTCGGGAGGTCCTCGGCGATCTCCAGTCCTGCGGTGCCCTGACCGGCGATGATCGCGGGGTGGTCGAACGGCGGTATCAGGACACCGCCGGTACGTTCGACGAGTTCGGAGGCCACGCGTTCCCGCTGGCCCGCGGCACACAGCACCACCTGCGCGCCGTGCGCCCGGGTCGCGTCGACCTTGACCGCGGGGGTCTCCTCGGGCATCACGATGTGGGCGGCGACGCCGTACCGCGCTGCGGCGAAGGCGACCGCCTGGGCGTGGTTGCCACTGGAGTACGCCACCACTCCCCTGGCCCGCACGTGCGGATCCAGCAGGCCGAGCGCGTTGAACGCGCCGCGGATCTTGAACGCGCCGATGGGTTGCAGGTTCTCGGGCTTGAGCCACAGCGGACGGTCCGGGTCGCCCCATCCGGCAGGTAGCAGCGGGGTGCGCACCACGTCGGCGGCGATACGCCCGGCGGCGCCGCGGATGTCCTCGATCGTCACCAGTCTCACGTGGCAAGTCAACACCGCGGCGCTACAGTGGCTCGCGCCCGGGTGTCGGCGAAAGGGTGTCCCAGGTGTCGGTGTTCAGTTTTCCCATCGTGCCGCGCTATGCGGAGATCGATCAGCAGGGTGTGGTGTTCAACGGCCACTACCTGACGTGGTTCGACGAGACGTTCGGTGCGCTGCTGGATCACCTCGGCGAGAGCTACCCCGACCTCATCGCGTCGGGATTCGACGTGCAGGTGGTCCATAGCGAAATCGACTACCTGGCGCCGGTGCGGTGGCGAGACGCCGTGCGGGTCACCGCACAGTGCGAACGCCTCGGGACGACGAGCTTCACCCTGGGCTTTACGGTGCTGAGCTCCGGCGCCACCACCGCCGAACGGCCCGCGGTCACCGGCCGCAACGTCTACGTCGTCGTCTCCACCTCGGACTGGGCCAAACGACCGGTGCCCGAACCCGTCCGGTCTGCACTCAATTCCATTGCAGCGCAGTGAGTCTCACCGGTCGTCCGTAGCGCGTCGGCGGCGGCGGTAGGGTCGCCGCATGGGAGACCACGGAGCACACCGAGAACTGCCGCCAGGCATGGCCGAACAGCTCGACCTGCCGTACTCCGGGATGGTGTCGTTCGGCCACCGCCCCTTCCTGACCGAGGTCGACCAACTCGACTCGTGGCAGCCCGATGTCGCGATCGTCGGGGCCCCGTTCGACGTCGGGACCACCAACCGGCCCGGCGCGCGTTTCGGCCCGCGCGCCATCCGCGCCACCGCTTACGAACCCGGCACCTACCACCTGGACCTGGGGCTGGAGATCTTCGACTGGCTCGAGGTGGTGGACTTCGGCGACGCGTACTGCCCGCACGGACAGACCGAGGTGTCGCACTCCAACATCCGTGAGCGCGTGCACGCGGTGGCCTCCCGCGGCATCGTTCCGGTGGTACTCGGCGGCGACCACTCCATCACCTGGCCCTCGGCCACCGCGGTGGCCGACGTGCACGGCTACGGCAACGTCGGCATCGTGCACTTCGACGCGCACGCCGACACCGCAGACATGATCGAGGGCAACCTGGCCAGCCACGGCACGCCCATGCGGCGGCTCATCGAGTCCGGCGCGGTGCCCGGCACGCACTTCGTGCAGGTCGGACTGCGCGGATACTGGCCGCCGCAGGACACTTTCGAGTGGATGCTCGAGCAGGGCATGACGTGGCACACCATGCAGGAGATCTGGGACCGCGGCTTCAAGGAAGTGATGAACGACGCTGTCGGCGAAGCCCTGGCCAAAGCCGAAAAGCTCTATCTCTCAGTCGATATCGACGTTCTCGATCCGGCGCACGCGCCGGGCACCGGCACCCCGGAGCCTGGCGGCATCACCAGCGCCGACCTGCTGCGCATGGTGCGTCAGCTCTGCTACAGCCACGACGTCGCCGGCGTGGACGTGGTGGAGGTCTCCCCCGCCTACGACCACGCCGAGCTGACCGTGAACGCCGCCCACCGCGTGGTTTTCGAGGCGCTCGCGGGTATGGCCGCCCGGCGCCGGGACGCCGCCCAGGCCAAACCGGGCCCACCGGCCCGCTGACCGGCCCCGTTGAAACACCCTGGCGCCGGTAGGACAATCGGGGTGGCCATCGCGGACCGATCGGGGAGGAACGACCATGACGTATGCCGGCGACAGAACCTTCGACGACGACGCACCCGAGGCTGATGCGGTCGAACAGCTCACTCCCGTCACCGTCGACGACGATGACATGTCCGAACTCGGCCGGGTCCGGATATCGCCCGACACCGACGCCGACGAGGCGGACCTGATCGAACAAGCCACTGCCGTCCCGTTCGACGACGAACTGGACTTCGACCGCTGACCAGAGAGGACGCCGGCATGCGGATGCCCGAGGCGCTGGAAGCCCTGTCCACCGAAAGCGATGCCGACCGGGTGTTCGGTGAGCCGTATCAGACGCCCGACGGGGCCACCGTCATCCCGGTGTCCAAGGTGCGGCACCGCCGTGACGGCAGCCGGGTCGCCCGAGCGCTCGGCATGTTCGTGGTCAAGGACGGCAGGCCGACATGGGTCCCCGCCGTGGACGCCACCCGGCTGGCCTTGATGGGCGAGTTGATCGGCTTGGTCGCGGCGACGCTGGCCACCGTGGCTATGATCCGTCGCCCGCCGTGGCCGGACCTGCGGGGCGACCTTTCGCGCCGCGCCTGACCGTCAGTCGCCACACCGCGGCGGACAACACCAGTACGGCGAGCGCCGCCAGCCACGGCCACGCCCCGTGCTGATGGACCCAGCCCGCCACGGCACCCTGCACTCGACCGGCCGCTGCGATCACCGGGTCGTCAGGTGAGCCGTCCCCGCCGAACAGCCGGATCTCGTAGAGGCCGTAGTAGCCGACGTAGGCCCCGACCACGATCAGCAGCGCACCACTGATTCTGTTGACATACGGCACAATTCGCCGCATCCGCTCGACCACCACAGTGCTCGCCGACGCGGCGGCCACCGCGAGGGCACCGACGATCACCATGAATCCCGCCGCATAGGCACCGAACACGGCGATGCCACGCAGCGGTGTACCCGATCGGAAGCCCGCACCTGTGGCGGCCAGAAATGGCCCGACCGTGCAGGACAACGAAGCGACCGCGTAGCCCACGCCGTAGCCGAACATGGATCCCAGACGTGCCGTCGGAGCCCAATTGACATGACGAGTCACGGTGTCTCCGATGAGCAGGCCGAGATGCCGGCCCGCTAGCAGCCAGCCGCCGAGCCCCAGCAGGACCAGACCGATCAGCACCGTGACATAAGGGAGGTACCGCTGCACGGTGCTGGCCACCGCGACCGTCAACGCGGCGAAAAGCCCGAACACCGCGACGAACCCGGCCGTCATCGCCAGCGTCGCCAGCAGAGCCCGGCGCACCGCCCGCGGCCACGCCCCGTCGTCCGGCCCGCGCACGACCAGCGCGAGATACCCAGGCAGCAAAGCGAATCCACACGGATTGAGCGCCGCGACGAGGCCGGCGCCGAACGCCAGCCCCACCAGTTCGTCATTCACGCCGATCAGCGCAGCGCGGCCACCCGGCTGGCCAACTCGTCCTGCGGCATCGCCGCTGTCGGGTTGTTGACGAACGTCGACGATCCATCGGCGCGGTAGAAGACGTAGGCCGGTTGCCACGGCACGTTGTAGCGCGCCCAGATCGAGCCGTCGGCGTCGTTGAGATTGGTGAAGTTCAGGTGGTACTTGTCCACGAAGCCCTGCATCGCACCGACGTCGGAATGCGCGGCCACACCCACGAATGTCACGCCAGGGTTCGCGGCCGACACGGCGCTCACCCCAGAGGCCTCGGCGTTGCAGAACGGGCACCACGGCGTCCAGAACCACAGCACCGCAGGGTGCCCGGCCAGGGTGGAGCCGTTGAACGGTGCGCCCGAGAGGGTGGTCCCGGTGAACTGCATACGGTCGTCGGCGAGCGCTGCGGGCGGAGCCACCAACGCCAACCCGAGCACCACCACACTCATGACGGCGGCCAGGCCGAAGGTCAACATTCTCGGTCGCCGCCGCAATCGCGTACTCATGGCACATCTCCTCGGCTCAAGGTGCAGCGTGCACGCGGGTGCGCACACACACCCTTGACACGACCGTAGGCACACCCCGGTTCAAGGGGAAGAGCACAAACTGATGCCGCAGCGTCATACGCTGCGGCATCAGCCTGTTCGGCGGGTTATCCGACGCCGAAGATCGGGATGAACAAGCCGAACAGCCAGACACCCCACTGGCGAGGACCGTCATTCCACACGGGGGTCAGGTCGTAGCCGTAGTAGTTGATGGTCGGCGGCAACGGTCCACCCCGCCACTGATACGGCGGCGGCGGGCCCCAGCCCCACGGCGGCGGGCCCTGGCGGTCATCCCACCAGTCGTGCCGGTTGTTGGCCCACCATGGGCCCTTGTTGTCCCAGTCCCCGTGGTCGTTACCCCAACGGCCGTGGTCGTCGTTCCAGTCTGCGCGGTCGTTGTTCCACGGGCCACGGTCCGGACCCCGGCCGTTGCAGAACGGGAAGCAATCGTCCTGACCGTGTCCGGGCTGTAGCGGTGCGGGTACCACCGGGGCCGCCGATGCGGCCGGCGCGCCGGCGATTCCGATTCCGAGTGCGCCGACCGTCATCGCCGCTGCGACAAAATTCGTCAGTTTCATTCATGAACCTCCTACGTTGGTGACCCGGGCGCCTGCCATCCCCCAATGGCCGGGCGCCGTAACGTCTTGCGACAACACCGCGGCGAGACGTTCACCCCGTGTGAGTTATCGACGCGCCAGTCGCGAGCGTTACCCCCGCGTCGCTCCGCGACACGACATGGTGACGTGGCTAACCTGAAGGCAATGCCGCAAATCGCCACAGCCGAGCCGACCCGTTCGGCGCCGAAGTTCGCTGCGACGGCGGTGCTGCCGATCGCCGCGGTGACGGCGCTGGCACATTGCGTCGCAACACTATTGGGCACCGGCTACTGGTTCGACGAGGTGTACATGCTGGCCATCGGCCGGTATCACCTGGACTGGGGCTCGGCAGACCAACCCCCGGCCGCTGCCGCGCTGGCCGCCCTCATGGACGCCGCGGCGCCCGAATCTGTGTTTGCGTTGCGGGTGCCCGCCATGGTGGCCACCACGGTCGCCGTGGTGCTGGCGGCGATGATCGCGCGGGAGTTCGGCGGGGAGCGCCGGGCCCAAACATTGACGGCTGTGACGCAGGCAACAGCACTGTGGCCGACGCTGACGGGGCACTGGTTGACGCCCTACACGCTCGAACCGGTGCAATGGCTGGCCATCATGTGGCTGCTGATCCGCTGGATCCGAGTGCGCGACGATCGACTGCTCGTGGCGCTCGGCGTGGTGGTTGGCCTCGCGGTGATGACGAAGTTCCAAGTGTTACTGCTGTGTGCGGTGTTGCTCGTGTGCATAGCGGTCTGCGGGCCGCGCGACCTGCTGCGCCGCCCGGCGCTGTGGCTCGGCGCAACGATCGCGATCGCCGTGGCGGCACCGACGCTGTGGTGGCAACAATCGCACGGATGGCCACAACTGCAGATGACCCGGGTGGTCGCCGGTGAAGCCGAAGCGCTGTACGGCGGACGCCCGGGTGTCGCGGTGCAGCTCATCGTCTACGCGGGTGTGCTCGGAGTGGTCCTCGGCCTGTACGGCGCATGGCAACTGCTGCGCGCGCCGCATTGGCGGCAGTACCGGTTCATCGCGGCCACCGCCGTGGTGCTGTACGTGGTGTTCGTCGCGACGCTGGGCCGTCCGTACTACCTGGCGGGACTCTACGGCGTGCTCGCCGCTGCAGGCGCGGTGAGCCTGCAACTGCGACGTGCCGACAAGCCCGCCAACCGACTCTGGCCGGCCCGCGTCGGCGTATTGGCAAGCGTCGCAACGGCGGTACTCATCCTGGTGTTCTCCGTCGGGGCCACCCGATCCGACATCGGCGAGAAGATCGCCCGCACCACCGCACAGGTCTACCAGAACCTGCCGGGCACGCAGCGCGAACACACCGCGCTGCTGGGCGAGTCCTACATCGTGGCGGCATATCTCGACGGATACGCACCGCGGTACGCCCTGCCGCCGGCCTACAGCACCAATCGCAGCTACGGCTACTTCGCTGCACCAGCCGATTCGGTGGACACCGTCCTCTATGTGGGCCGCAGCCCCGAACCGGTGCGTCGCTACTTCGGCTCCGCCGACAAGCTCGGCACGGTCAACGACGACCTGGGCATCTATGTGCTGCGCGGACGTCAGCAGCCATGGCAACAGATCTGGCCGCAGCTGCGGACACTGACCGTGTCCTGAGCGCTGTGCCGAATGCCCACCACGCGGCGGGCGGACGCTCTACGCTCGATTGGATGGTCTGCAACGGCATCGCGGCCCGGCCCAACGGCGCCCCGCCACCAGAGGTTCCTCTGTCCGAGATCAACTTGGGCTCTTGGGAGTTCTGGGCGCTCGACGACGACATCCGAGACGGCGCGTTCGCCACCCTTCGCCGCGAGGCACCACTGTCGTTCCAACCCGAGTTCGTCCAAGAGGGAGCGCCGGTCGGCAGGGGGCACTGGGTGGCCACCCGGTACGACGACGTGTTCCACGCCAGCCGCCACCCGGATATCTTCTCCTCGGCCAGCGGCATCACGATCGGTGACGAAAACCCGGAGCTGGCAGAGTATTTCGGGTCGATGATCGCGATGGACGATCCCCGGCACACCCGGCTGCGCAATATCGTCCGCAGTGCCTTCACACCGCGGGTGGTGACGCTGATCGAGGACTCGGTCCGGGCGCGGGCGCGCAGCCTGGTGGCCGCGATGACCGCGCGGCATCCCGACGGGCGCGCCGATCTGGTCGAGGAGCTGGCCGGTCCGCTGCCCCTGCAGATCATCTGCGACATGATGGGCATCCCCGAGCACGACCATCAGCGTGTCTTCCACTGGACCAACGTCATCCTCGGCTTCGGCGACCCCGACATCACCACCGACTTCGAGGAATTCTTCAGCGTGGCAATCGAAATCGGTGCCTACGCCAAGGACATGGCGGAGGCTCGGCGGTCCGAACCGGGCATCGACCTCACCACCAGCCTGGTGCAGGCCGAGGTGGACGGCGAGCGGCTGACCTCCGCCGAGATCGCGTCGTTCTTCATCCTGCTCGTGGTGGCGGGCAACGAAACCACCCGCAACGCCATCAGCCACGGCATGCTGGCGCTGAGCCGTTATCCGGAGCAGCGTCGGCGGTGGTGGGCCGATTACGACGAGCTGGCTCCCACGGCGGTCGAGGAGATCGTGCGGTGGGCCTCTCCGGTGAGCTACATGCGGCGCACCGTCACCCGCGACACCGAGCTGGGTGGCACGCCGTTGGCCGCGGGTGACAAAGTCACGCTGTGGTACGGGTCGGCCAACCGCGACGAGACGAGATTCGCCGATCCGTGGTTGTTCGACGTCGGGCGCCACCCCAACCCCCATCTCGGGTTCGGTGGCGGTGGCACACATTTCTGTCTCGGGGCTAATCTTGCGCGGCGCGAGATCACCGTGGCCTTCGAGGAGCTGCACAGGCAGGTGCCCGACATTGTCGCGGTTGCCGAGCCCGACCGGCTGCAGTCGGCATTCATCCACGGCATCAAGCGGTTGCCGGTGGCGTGGGCTTGATCGGGCGTGAGCCCGCTATTTCACCGTCAGGTTGCTGACCATCGCCGGGTGGTACGTGCAGTCGAAGCCGTACTCCCCCGGCTCCGATGGCGCGGTGAGAACCGCACGCTGCTTGCCGCCGACATGGACGTCGAACAACCCCTTGGTGCGCGAGGTCACCGTGTGCGCGACCTCGTCGTCGTTGACGATGGTGATCTGCGTGCCCGGAGCAACGGTAATCGGTGCGCTGTAACCCATTCCGGAGATCGTGATGACGGGTGTGCCCGGTGCCGGTGGCGGCACCGGGCTGCCCGTGGTGGTCGCGGCCGCGGTGTCGCGGTTCTCGGTGGCCTGTGGGTTGGAGCACGCCACCGCTGCGACGGCAAGTGCGGCCGCAACACAGCACACCACGATCCGATTCATACCGACGATTATCGACTAAGCGTCAACCACGTGGGCTAGGAGTTCGCCAAGTACCGGCGCCGTTCCCAATCGCTGACGTGACCGGTGTAGGCCTGCCATTCGCTGCGCGCGATCTCGGCGAAGTCGTGTACCGAATCGGCCCCCAGTATCCCGGCGATGGTGTCGTCCTGCGTGGCCAGCGCGATGGCCACCCCGAGCGATTCCGGCAGCGGCACGCCTTTCTCGTAGAGATTCCCACCCTCGGCGGCAGGCGGTGTGCGCTGAGCTCTGATGCCTGCGACGACAGCGGCCAGCGCTCCGGCGATCAACCAGTACGGATTGGCATCGGATGCGCCACTGCGCAATTCGATGCGGGTGGCGGTGGGATCGGATTCGACCAGTGACCGTACGGCGGCGCTGCGGTTGTCCCGGCTCCAGGTGACAGTGGCGGGCGCGAACGAATCCGGGGTGAAACGGCGGTAGGCGTTCACCGAATGAGCACCGAACAGGGTGATCGACGGGAGGTGCTCCAGCAACCCGGCGATCGCGTACTGCGCCAGCTCGTTCTCATGACCGTCGTGTGCGGCGAAAGCCGGTGCGCCGTCCCGCCACAGGGACACGTGCAAGTGCGCTGAGCTGCCCGAGTGTTCGCTGAACGGTTTGGGCATGAAGCTCGCGATCCGGCCGTGTCTGCGCGCGACCTCCTTGGCAGCGTATTTGAGCCGGGCCGCATCGTCGGCCGCCTCGAGCGCGTCGGTGTAGATCAGATTGGCCTCGACTTGCCCTGGGCCGTATTCGGTTTCGATGCCCTCCAGCCGAGTGAACGCGGCCAAGGTCTGGTGCAGATCGGTCAGCAGAGGTTCGAGCGCATTGGCGTTTTCCAGCGAATAGGCGTGAATGTCGTCCTGGAACGCCGAGCCGTCGGGGTCCAGCAGGTAGAACTCCAACTCGACGCCGACCTTGGCGGTGTAGCCCAGCGACGCCAGTTGGGCCAGCACCCGTTTGAGCACTGCGCGCGGATCGAGCAGCGACGGCCGCCGGTCGTGGGTGACGATGTCCGAGATCACATGGCCGGCGCCCGGCCGCCACGGCACGTCACGAAAGGTGGCCAGATCGGGCACCGCATACACATCGGGGTAGCCGCCGGACCAGTTGGTCAGGCGCAGTGTTTCGATGACCGTGGCGTCGGCGTTCCAGCCCAAAGATGCCTCACAGAAGGCGAATCCGGTGCCGCGGGCCCGGGCCAGGAATCCCGCTGCGGGAATCCTCTTGCCCTGGGCATGCCCGAACGGGTCGCTCCAGGCCACCTCGAACTCGGTGATGGAGCCGTCGTCGATGCGCTCCACCAGTTCTCGCTCCGGCGTGGCTGCCGCACCGACCGTTCCGTTGAGCGTCATGCCGCCTTGCCCGCCTTTGCGCCAACTCGTGTCCCGACAGCGGCACCTGCGACGAAGGCCGCGACCAACACCGAGACGATCACCCAGGCCAGGACACTGGACCCGCCGACCAGATCACTGAGGTTGGACAGGATGAGCACGAGCGCGCCGAGCAACCCGACCAGTCCCAGCGCAGGCGCGATCCGGATCCGCCACAACGAGTTGCCGCGGCGATCGCGGGAGAAGTACACCAGTACCGCCACGCTCGTGACGATCATGAGAACCACCACGCCGACCGTCGTCGCCCCGGCGAACCACGTGTAGAACTGTGCGGCCGGGTCGAGGCCGAACACCACGGCAAGCAGTACCGCCACCGCCACAACCGCCGAGATCCACAGCGACGCCTGGTGCGGCGAACCGTGCCGATCGTGCGGACGGCTCAGCGCCGCGGGCAGCACGTCGCGCTGCGACAGCGCGAACACATAGCGCGACGCCACATTGTGGAAGGCCAGAATGCAGGCGAACAGGCTGGTGAAGTACAGCACAGTGATCAGGTCCGCACCGACGGCGCCGACGTAGCGCTTGGCCGTGTCACCCAGGAACGTGCTTCCCGACCCGGTGGCGTGCGCGACGGCACCGTCGTCGCCCCAGCCGGAGATCAACGCCCAACTGGTGACCGCGTAGAACACGCCGATCAGGATCAGCGCGGCGTAGGTGGCCCGCGGAATCGTCCGCTCGGGGGTCTTCGCCTCGTCGCGGAAGATCGCGGTCGCCTCGAATCCGACATAGCTGATGATCGCGAAAAGCAGTCCGATACCCAGTGATCCGGACAGGATCGCGTGCGGATTGACGATGCCCGTCGACAGTCCGTGGTCACCACCGCGGGCGACGATCACCAGGTCGAGCACGACCACGATGGCGATCTCGGCGGTCAGTAGGATACCGAGCACGCGGCTGGACAACTCGATGTTGCGGTAGCCCAGGTAGGTGGTCACCGCGAACGCCCCGGCAGCGAACAGCCACCACGGCACCGCGGGGCCGCCTGCCAGTTCGAGCACGCTCGCCCCGGCCGGTCCGAGCAGGCCGTACACTCCCGCTTCCAGTGCGACGTAGCTGACGAGCGCCACGAACGCGACGCCGATGCCGACCGGAAAGCCAAGGGCCTGGCGGACATACGAGAAGAACGCGCCGGCGTCATCGACGTACGGCGTCATGGCGGTGAAGCCGGTCGCGAACAACAACAGCACCACGGTGGCCACGATGAAGGTGGCGGGGAAACCCGCTCCGTTGCCCGAGGCTATGCCCAGCGGCACCACTCCCCCGATCACGCCGAGCGGGGCCGCCGCGGCAACGACCATGAACACGATGGCGACGACACCGAGGTTGCCGCGCAGTTTGCGGCCCGGTGGTACCGCGGGGCTACCTAAAGACTCTGGGACCGTGGTGGTTTCGGACATGACCGGGGACCATAGAACCGGCGCGGGAACCACACCAGATCTGTGGTCACCCTGCGCAAAACCCTCTCAGGCCACGGCGTCGCGGTCGACGATGAACAGCACCAGGGTGACGGCCAGGATCCCGGCGGCCAGCCAGATCGCATGCACGCCCCAGGCCCGGCTCGCCAGACCACCGATCACGGCGCCGCAGGCGAACGCGAAGATGAGGGTGGCGTAGACACCGGTCGCGCGGCGCGCATCCGCACTCCCCTCGACGAACCCGGCGTAGCCCGATTCGACGCAGCGCATGAGGTTCCCGGTCGTCGCCACCGGTAGGTAGGCCAGATCGCCGATATTGCGGAATAACCCGATCTGCACCGCCGCCAGCAGTGAGATGGGGACGGTGACCACGGTGTGGGACACGGTGGCAGGCACGAAACCGATAGCCGCGAGCGCCACGACCTGGATCGCCATCGTCCACCGCAGCGGGTGCGGCAGCAGCTGCTCGGCGCGCCCCGATTTGATGTGCGCGGCGATCGCCACCCCGACGATGAAGGCCAGGATCGGCCAGAGGTGCGCCAATGCCGCACCCACGTGTCCCTCGGAGAGGTCGAGCGCCAGAAAGATCACGTTGCCCGTCTGTACGTTGGCGAAGACCTGCCCGCGCGTGAAGTAGGTGTGCGCGTCGAGGAAACCGTTGGTGAGCGTCAGCAGCAGGGCGAACCAGAGCGTGGCGGTCCGCGCCGTGTCGTCGGTCCGGCCGCTCATGCGGACAACGTACCGCGATCCTGATTGCTCCTCGCGTCCGCCGTGACGCTCAGGCACCGAGTACGTCGAGCATCCCCGCCGCGGCCCGCGGCCAGGTGAACTGCTCGGCACGCTGACGTGCACTACTGCGCCGCAGCGGTTCCGGGCGGCTGATCACCGAGGTGACGGCATGCGCGATGGCCCGAGGGTCGTTGTCGGCCGTCGCGCCGCTGTCCGAGGTGAGGATCTCGGCCAGGGCCGAGGTCCGCGACACCACGGCGGGGGTGCCGCACGCCAGGGCCTCCAGCGCGGCCAGCCCGAAGGTCTCGTGCGGCCCGGGGGCCAGCGCGACGTCGGCCGAGGCCAGAATGGTCGCCACCGTGTCCCGGCAGCCGATATAGCCCGTGAAATCGACCGGCAGCCTTGCGGCCTGACGTTCCAACCGGGCCCGCATAGGCCCCTCCCCGACCACCACCAAGCGGGCGTCGAGACCGGAATCACGCAGTGCGGCAACCGTATCGATGCTGCGGTGGGCGTGCTTCTCCACCGACAACCGACCGCAGTGCACCAGCAGGGTCTGTTGCGGGGCAGCCCACCGGCTGCGCATCTGCTCGCTGTGCCGTCGTGGATGGAACTGCTCGAGGTCGACCCCGAGCGGCACCGTCGCGACGTTGGCGGCGCCGATGCGGTCGAACTCTTCGCGGGCGAACGCCGTCGTACACACCACCGCGTCGTAGTTCGCCGCCGTGCGCCGGTTGGCGAAGTTGGCCACCACGCGGGCCATCGGCCGTGGAAGCACCTGTCCGACAAGGCGGTCGAGGCGTTCGTGGGAGATCATCACGGTCGCAACGCGATTGCGCCTGCCCCACGGCCCGAGCGAGCGCAGGGTCAGCCGGTCGGACACCTCCAACGCGTCGGGCTCGAGTTGGCACAACAGCGCGGTGACCGGTCCCGGGAAAACGGCGCGGTAACCACCGGTGAACGGAATCTGTCTGGCCGGCAACGAGATTCGTACCACACCGGTGGGCAGGACGTGCTGTTCCGCGTCAGCACCGGGCACGATCAGGTAGACCTCGTGGCCGGCCGCGCTGTATTCCGCGCCCAGCCGGTCGACCGCGGTGCGCAGACCCCCCGAGCGCGGGCCGTAGAAGTTGGCAACCTGGACAACCCGCATGCCCCAGATCAGAACCGGACGTGATGTGCGGTCAACAACGTGCCCACGACCGGTGCCTGAACAGGCGCTGAACTCCGCAGGCAGGTCAGCCGAGGTGCTGGCCGAACCAGTCCTGGACGCGACGCCAGGCGTCGGCGGCCGCTGCCGCGTTGTAGCGATCCCCGGTGTCGTTGAAGAAGGCGTGGTTGGCATCGGGTTCGGTGACGAGGTCGTGCACCATCCCGGCCTTCTCCAGCGCGGCACGCACGACGGGTTCGGTGCTGGTCACCCGCTGATCCAAGGCGCCGTAGAAGGCGAGGACCGCCGCGCCGCGCGAACCGGAAAAGTCGGGATTGTCCGGGGCCGGTCCGTAGAACGGCACCGCCGCGGCGAGTCGTGGCTCGCCCGCGGCCAGCAGCTGCCACACCAGACCGCCGCCCATGCAGAAGCCCACCGCCGCGAGTTTGTGGTCAGGGACGCGGCGGGCGAGCTCGTCGACGCCGGATTTCAGGTTGGCGACGAACTCCTCGGGCGCGATCTTGCTCAGCGCTGCGGTGGCGGCGGCCGGATCGGTGAAAACCCCGGTGCCACCCTGGCCGGACAGCAGGTCGATGGCCAGTGCGGAGTAACCGATGCCTGCGAAACGTCCTGCGACAGAACGGACCCAGTCGTTGAGTCCCTTGTTCTCGTGGATCACCAGGACCCCGCCGCGGGGTTGCGGCGCCGCCGCCCAGGCGCCCTGGAGCTGGCCGGCCGGCCCCGTCCAGGTGACCGGACCGGTGGGCAACGCGCCTACCGAACCCGGTGGTGGCCCGCTCGGACTCGGCGTCGGGCTCGGCGTCGGCGACTCCGACGTCGGTGGCGCGGCTGTCTTCTGCTCACCGCATGCGGCGATCAGAGCGGTGGCGGCGGCGGTACCCATACCGATGAGGGCCAGCCTCCGCAGTGCCTCTCGCCGGGACAGCAGGCCGTCCACGTGATCTGTGGCAATTTCCTCTGCGATGTAGCGCTGTAGCGGTGTCACCTTCGCCAGTATGCGCGGGGTTGCACAACGGCAACAATGCTGAACCGCAATGTTCGGTGGCCGTCGGGCGCGATACTCATCGGATGGTGTGGACGCCGGATCCGAATGCGCTGCGCGGCCGTGTCGCCGTGGTCGCCGGTGCGACACGTGGGGCCGGCCGCGGCATCGCCATGGCGCTGGGCGAGGCGGGCGCGACGGTGGTCTGCACCGGGCGCAGCAGCGTCTGCGGCAGCCGCCTGTCCGACTACGACCGCCCCGAAACGATCGAGGAGACGGCCGAACTCGTGTGCGCGCTGGGCGGTGTCGGCATCCCGATCCAGGTCGACCACCTCGACATCGCTGCGGTCCGGGCGCTGGCCGAGCGGCTCGGCAACGATTTCGGCAGCATCGACATCCTCGTCAACGACATCTGGGGCGCGGAGATTCTCAAGGGCGCTCCGGCCACGTGGGGCCGACCGATGTGGCAGCACGATCTCGACGACGGCCTGCGCATCCTGCGGCTGGGAATCGACACGCATCTGATCACATCGCACTGCCTGCTGCCCCTGATGACCACCAAGATGGGCGGACTTCTCGTCGAGATCACAGACGGCACAACAGAATTCAACTTCGAGAACTATCGGCTTTCGGTGTTCTACGACCTGGTGAAGACTGCGGTCAACCGGCTGGCGTTCAGCCACGGCTACGAGCTCGCGGTGTTCGGCGCCACGGCGGTCGCCGTCACGCCGGGATGGCTGCGTTCGGAGATGATGCTGGACAACTACGGCATCACAGAGGAGAACTGGCACACCGCCCTGGATCCCATGCGTGCCGACGGCTACCCGATGGCCCCACCCGGTTTCGCCGAATCCGAGACCCCTCGATTCGTCGGGCGGGGCATCGCCGCCATCGCCGCCGATCCGACCCGGGCCCGCTGGAACCAGCGGTCGGTCAGCTCTGTCGACCTGGCCAGGGAATACGGCTTCACCGACCTCGACGGCCGTCAGCCCGACGCCTGGGCGCCGCTATAACCCCAGGTCATCCAGCCCGATCGGCGAACAGTAGACATTTCTTGAAATCTGTTCACGGATTTCATTGACACCTGACGACCACGCCTGTTCTATGACTTGGTGACCTTCGACACAATCATCCGCAACGGCCGCTGGTTCGACGGCACCGGTGCCCCGTCGGCCGTTCGCACCATCGGGATTCGCGACGGCCACGTCGTCGCCATCTCGCCCGAGGAACTCGACGACACCGACTGCCCCCGGGTCATCGACGCCACCGGCAAGTGGGTCATGCCCGGAATGCTGGACATCCACACGCACTACGACGTCGAGGTGCTGAACGGTCCGTCGTTGTCGGAATCACTGCGCCACGGCGTGACGACGGTGATGCTCGGTTCCTGCTCACTGTCCACGGTGCACGTGGGCGGGGTCGACGCGGGTGACCTGTTCGGCCGGGTCGAAGCCATCCCGCGCGAGCACGTGATCGCCGCGGTCGACGCGAACAAGACCTGGACCAACTGCGACGAGTACGTCGCTGCCCTGGAGGCGCTGCCCTTGGGCCCGAACCTGGCCGCGTTCATCGGGCATTCCGACATGCGCACGGCAGTGATGGGCCTGGACCGCGCCACCCGCAAGGACCAGCGTCCCACCCGTGCCGAACAGGCCCGCATGGAGCAGATGCTCAAGGAGGCACTCCGCGCCGGTTTCGTCGGAATGTCCTCCCAGCAGCTGCTTTTCGACAAGATCGACGGCGAGACCTGCCGGTCGCGCACCCTGCCGTCGACCTATGCCAAACCGCGTGAGCTGCGCAGGCTCAAGGCTCTGCTGCGCCGCACCGGCCGAGTCCTGCAGTCCGGCCCCGACATCCAGAATCCGATGAACCTGGCTTCGCAGGTGGCCCAGTCGCTCGGCATCTTCCGCAATCCGCTGAAGACCTCGCTGCTGTCGGCCGCCGACATCAAGGCCAACCCGTACGCGATCCTCTTGATGGGGCCGCTGGCCCGCATCATCAACGCGCTCGGGGGCAACTTCCGCTGGCAGCACCTGCCGGTGGCGTTCGAGGTGTATGCCGACGGCATCGACCTTGTGGTGTTCGAGGAGTTCGGCTCCGGTGCGGCCGCCCTGCATCTGCGGGACGAGGTGGAACGCAATGCGCTGCTGCGCGACGAGAACTACCGCCGCCGGTTCCGCAAGGACTACGAGAACAAATTCGGCGTCCGGGTATGGCACCGCGATTTCTTCGACGCCGAAATCGTCGCGTGCCCCGATGATTCCGTGATCGGCAAATCGTTCGGCCAGGTGGGGGTGGACCGCGGGGTACATCCCGTCGACGCCTTCCTCGACCTCGTCCTCGACCACGGCACCGCGTTGCGCTGGCGCACCACCATCTCCAACCATCGTCCCGAGGTGCTCAAGAAGCTGGCCCGCGACCCGGGTATCCAGCTGGGGTTCTCCGACGCCGGGGCACACCTGCGCAACATGGCGTTCTACAACATGGGGCTGCGCCTGCTGCGGCATGTGCGGGACGCCGAGCAAGCCGGAACGCCTTTCATGTCAATCGAACAGGCGGTGCACCGGCTCACCGGTGAGCTCGCCGACTGGTACCGCCTCGATGCCGGGCACCTGCGTATCGGGGACCGCGCCGACGTGGTGGTGCTCGACCCGCAACGGCTCGACAGTTCGCTGGACGAATACGCCGAAGACACCGTCGAGCACTACGGCGGCCTGTCGCGGATGGTCAACCGCAACGACGACACGGTCACCGCGGTCCTCGTCGCAGGCAGGGCGGTCTACCTCGACGGCCATCTCACCGACCTCGTCGGCGCCACCCGCACCGGACGGTTCCTGCGCGCCGCCCACCGGTCCCCCGCGCAGCCCACCCAGAAAGGCGAACTCACCAGTGTCAGTTGAGAACACGATCGTCGGACTGTGGCAGGCGTTGTCAGACCGCGACTGGGAGCTGGTCAAGACCTACGTTTCCGACGACTGTATCTACCTCGACATGCCGGTGGGCCCGGCGGCCGCCGCCAAGGGACCCGACGACATCGTCAAGCGGCTCAAGATCGGCCTGGATCCGCTGGCCTCCTACGAGAACTTCCCCGGGCTGCTGTTGTCCAACGGTGCCGACGCCATGTACGAGCATCACGAGGAATGGCATTGGCAGACGGGCGAATCCGCGGTACTGAAGTTCGTCACGGTGCACCGCGTGGAGAACGGCAAGGTGACGCTGTGGAAGGACTACTGGGACATGGGCGCGCTGACCAACCACGCGCCCGCGAGCTGGCTGTCGGACTTCGCCACGGCGGACATGTCCTGGATCTTCGACGCCACCGGGCTGGTCTGAGCAACACAAACCCAGCCGGCCCCGGTTCATGACCGCGGAGGGTTCTCGTCGGCGGCGACTTTGGTTGTGGCTTCAATCCTCGATCAGAGGTGGCGACCCAGAAGTGGGCGATGCCACGCGGTCAGTCGTATAGCGAGCCGCCGCGCTGCTCAGTGGAAGTGGGCAACACCGGCGGTCCTGCAGCTCAACCATTAGTGGGAGAGGCCATGCAAGGCGGGGAATTGCAACTTCGACATGGCGCAAGAAAGCGGCTACCTTCATCCGGGCTTCGGTGCTCAGCACAACCGCACAGGAGCTCGTACAGGCTGGGCCGGCCGTAACGCGATGCATCCGGTCACGCCCTGCGAACCCTCGCCCCACGATCAAGCCACAGACCAGGTGCGGCACCACGGGCAGCCCTGGCCAGGGAGAGACGTATGCCTCATCTTGCGCTGTACACATTCGGCGTCTTGAAAGCCCCTCTCGCCGATTCCACTACCCTCACACGCGAGTTCTACGACATCGGTGCGGCTGTTTACGGGCAGATCAGTCGGCAGCCGGGCTACATCGCTCATGCCGAACCGGCGGACGGTAACCGCGGCGAACTCTTCGGGGCCGATTGGGGTGCGTGGGGAGAGTTCACCGTACCGAAGTGGTACCGCAAGGGACGTACGGCGGAGACGACCGCCCTGGCCGCGACTCTCTCGCTCTGGACAAACCTGCGTGCTGCCTCCGACGCTATTTACACCGGTCTACACCGTGAGGCGCTGAACAGGCGCTACGACTGGTTCGAAAGGCCAGGGAACCCCAATCACGTGTGCTGGTGGATACCCGAGGAAGCCATACCCGTTTGGCGTGATGGGGTTTCCAAGCTGGAGCGCCTTCACGACCACGCCCCCGGGCCGGATGCTTTCACCTTCCATCACTCGTTCGCCCAGGACGGTGCCCCCGCCAGGCGCAAGAACAGCGAACCGAGCAGCGGTCAGCCATAGTCGGCCGGGCGCGTTGCCGCGTGACGCTGACGCCGTTGACCTGGGGCGGTCCTTGAACCAGTCAGTCGTGGCCGGCGAGCGGGTCATCCGTGCTGCCCGTAGCATCGCCCCAGGCGTCCACCTCCACCCCTGCCCAAAGGCACTGAGCTGTAGGTGTTTCCGGCCCACCAAAACACGCGCCGAAGCCCTCGACGAACTTTCTCAGCAACCCATTGACTGCCAACCGCCGTTGCAGCCAACCCTTGAACCGCCGCCCAAAAACCAGGCGCTAACTGGCCATTCGGCGCTATCAGGCCTACTCGATGCCCCACACCAGGCAGAACGGATGCCCTGCCGGGTCGCGGAACACCCGGAAGTTGTTCTCGCCCACCGCATCGGTGACCCGCGTCGCGCCCAGCTCCAGTACCTGGCGTTCGGCGACATCCGGATCGTCGACCTTGATGTCCAGATGCACCTGCTGGGACCCGGCAGGGTCGGGAAACTGCGGCGGCTCGTGTTGTGGCGAGTACTGACACGCCAGGCGCCGCCCCTGTGGATCCGTCACGACCACCCAGGTGTCATCCTGGGCGGCCACCTCCCCGCCGAGCAGCTCGGCGTAAAACGCGGCCAGCCGGCGAGGGTCGCGGCAGTCGAGGACCATGGAACGCAATGTGCCGATCATGATCCCAGTATTGCCACTCGGGTCACGATCGAATCCGCGGCACCGCTGCGCGGAACTGCATTCTCGGTCGTTAAGCGTGAGCTTTGACGACCGGGAATGCAGTTCCGCGGAAAACCTGGCCCGGAAAACGGCCTATACGCTCCAGGCCATCCGGAACTTCTCGGTGAGCTCTTCGTCCGGTAGATCCCCGAAGTTCTGCAGCTCGTAGCGGCGGACCGCCAGCACCGCATCAACAGGCTCATCACCCAAGATCCCGCGAATCAGGGACGAGGCGTCCAGCGCTGACTGCGCATCGCTCGGCCGGGTGGGCAGCGCCACGACGCCGTGTTCGGCACGTTGGGCCTCGGTCATACTGCCCGGGTCGACCGTGGTCTCCGGCCCCAGCGACAGTTCGTTCTCGATCCCGTGATGCGCCAGGCCCAGGATCACTGCGCTGGCCAGGTACGGGTTGGCCGACGGGTCGATCACCTTGACCTCGACGTTGGCGCCGTAGGGATTGCTGGGCCCGCCGATCAGGAAACGCACTGCCGCCTCCCGGTTCTCGGTGCCCCAGCAGTTGTACGCACCCGACCAGTGCCCGGGCTGCATGCGCAGGCCCGAGAGCACCGACCCGCACAGCACTCCCTGCGCGGCAGGCAGGCCTGCCAGCAGGCCTGCGATGGCCGATTCGCCCAGCGCTGTCATGCCCCGCATCCCGGTTCCGCCGGAGAACAGCGCGGTGTCGCCGATCGTGAGCGAAAAGTGTTGATGGGCACCGGAACCCACGCTGCCGGCGAACGGCACCGGGGACAGGCTCGCTCGCAGGCCGTACTTGCGGGCCACCCGGCCCACGATGATCCGCATGAGCACCAGCTGATCGGCGGCCGCGACCGGCGGTTGTGGGGCGAGTGAGATCTCGAACTGGTTGGCGCCGTACTCCGGGTGGAACTGTTCGATGGCCACCCCGGAGGTCGTCGCCGCATTGGTGACATCCCGCACGAAGCCTTCGAACTCCAGCAGCCCGGCCAGTCCGTACTGGGCCCACATCACCGACGGCAACCGACCGCCGTCAGGACCGACGAGGACGAATTCCATCTCGTGGCCGACCACCGCGGCAAGGTCGGCGGCAGCCATTCGATCGGTCACCCGCTGCAGGACACCGCGCGCGCAGTACGGGTCGACGGTGCCGTCCTGGTTGAAGAACTCGCCAGGCGCCCAGGCCAATCCGTCACCGAGGATGCGCAGTGCATCCAGGTCGATGCGGATCCGCTGGTCCCCCACGACGCCGAGAGAATCGCTGAACACGATGCCGGTCTGGTCGATGGTGAACGCATGGAACACCGGGCTGGCACCCAGCCCCGGGTCGGCGAAGATCCCCATGCGGCGCAGCGGAACGGTTTTCGCATGGATCAGACCGGCCGGATTGACGACCGTGCCGATCAGTGTCGCAACCCCATCCGCTTCCAACTGAGCGATGGCCGCTGCGGCCAACGGTTTGGCTGCCCGCGCTGTCACAGCAGTAATTGTGCGCCGCCGCGCGGCGACCTACAGCGTGATCGTGCAGGTTTGCCCGATGTCGAGCGTGCGCAGCATCCGGCCCATGCCCAGCCACATGGCACACGACAGCGCCAGATCGGTCAGCAGCTCGGGGTCGAACTGCTCGGCGGCCCGCTGCCAGAAGTCCTCGTCGTCGCGCAATTCGGTGTGCCCGGTGGCGAATCGGTGAGCGAATTCGGCCGCGACCCGCTCCGCGGGGCTGTATCCGGGCCAGGTGCGCCATTCGGCTGCGTGGTCGTAGAGATCCTCGTCGACCCCCGCCGCGGCGCTGTCGGAATCGCGGGTGTTCTGGCACACCGCGCACTCGTTGTCGAGCGCGATGACCATGCGGGCCAGCTCCCGCACCCGCAGCGGCAACCGCCCCTTCGTGTACACGGCGTTGGTGAAGTTGGCCATGGCCGTTCCGATTTCGGGCGATCGCAGCACCCAGCCTGCAACGTCGTCGTCGGGAAAATCACCGATGCGGCTCATGGACCGAATCGTACGCGGGCCGCGCCGATTCTGGAACAGGTTCTAGTTTTTCGCCGAGACCAACTCGGTCCGGTCATCACCCCAGTCCCGTTGCACCAACACCCTGTGCACGATGCGCTCGAGCGCGGCCTCCACCTGATCGCGGTCCGGGCGCCCTTCGAATGACGGTGAGGTGGCGAGCTTTTCGACGATCCGCCCGACCAGTGCCGACGACACGGCGTCGACCTGACCGAGCCCGCGCTGCGTCAACCACAACTGATCGCCGGTCCGCAGGGCACAGCCCTCGGAGACCAGCGAGTCGAAGGTCGGCTCGAGCACCTCATGGGGGACGCGCAGCCGATCGGCGATCTCGGTGAGCCGGGCCGAGCCAAACACCTGGCTCTGCCGGTAGATCTGCAGTAGCGCCCACAGCCCGGCCACGTCAAGTTCGCAGCCGGGCGAGCCCGCCACCGTGCGCAACCGGATGTCCTGCGAGTGGCGCATAAGCCTGCTGATCGCCGTCTCCAGCACCTTCTCCGCCGATTCCGCACTGGGCATGCCGAAGCCTTCGCCGAGATCGACCGCAACGCTGGCGTCCATCTCCCGCAGCGGAACCTCCTTGAGGAACAGCGCGACGACGAAACCGAGCAGCGCGACCGGTGCCGCGCACAGGAACACGTTGCCGAGCGCACCGGCGTAGGCATCCACGATGGGTGCGGCGACCTGCGCAGGCAGTGCGTGCAGCACCTTGGGTGACGCGCCGGCCTCGGGCGGCGCGCCGCCCGCCGCGAGTGCACCCGCGAGGCGGCCCGAGAGGAAGTTGGTGAACAGCGAGCCGAAGATGGCCGCCCCGAACGAGCTTCCGATGGTCCGGAAGAACGTCACGCCCGACGTCGCGACCCCCAGATCGGCGAAGTTGGAGGTGTTCTGCACGGTCAGGATCAAGACCTGCATGCACATGCCGATCCCGATGCCGAGGATGAACAGGTACAGCGACTGCTGCAGCGTCGGCGTGTGCGCGTCCATCCGGGACAGCAGCACGAATGCGGCCGTCATCACCGCGGTTCCGGCGATCGGGAACATCTTGTAGCGACCGGTGCGGCTGACGAGGGCGCCACTGCCGGTCGAGGTGATGAGCAGCCCCGCCACCATCGGCAGGGTGCGCAAACCGGATTCGGTGGCAGATACACCGTTGACGAACTGCATGAAGGTGGGCATGAACGTGAGGGCGCCCAGCATCGCGAAGCCGACGATGAACGACAGCACGCAGCACACGGTGAACACCGGACTGGCGAACAGCCGCATGGGCAGGATCGGTTCGGCCGCACGGGTTTCGGCCCAGACGAAGGCGGCCAGTGCGATCGCCGAACCGATGAACAACGCGATGATGACCGGCGAGGTCCACGCGTATTCGCCGCCACCCCAGCTGGTGGCCAGGGTGAGCCCTGACGCGCCGAGCCCGACCAGCACGATGCCGAGGTAATCGATGACCGGCCGGCCGGCGCGGGCCAGCGCCGGGATGGTGCCGGCAGCGACGAGGAACACCACGATCCCGACCGGGACGTTGATCCAGAACGCCCAGCGCCAGCTCAGGTGGTCGGTGAAGAACCCGCCGAGCAGCGGTCCGATCACGGTGGTGACACCGAAGACCGCGCCGAGCATGCCCTGATAGCGACCCCGGTCGCGCAACGGGATGACCTCGCCGATGAGCGCGGTGGCGGTCACCATGATGGCGCCGCCACCGATGCCCTGCAGGGCCCGCGACGCCACCAGCATGGTCATCGAGCCGGACATTCCACATAGCACCGAACCGACGAGGAAGAACGCGATCGCGGCCTGGAAGACGGTCTTGCGGCCGAAGATGTCGCCGACCTTGCCGACCACGGCGGTGACGATGGTGGAGGCCAGCAGATAGCTGGTCACCACCCAGGATTGATGACCCGCGCCGCCGAGGTCGGCGACGACGGTGGGCAGCGCGGTGGCCACGATGGTCTGGTCGAGGGCGGCCAGCAGCATGCCGAGCAGCACGGCGACGAACACGAGGTTGCGGCGCCGCAGGCTCAGCAGGACACCGCCGCCGGGCTGCGGTTCCGTGGTGGTCGGTGCGCTTGTCATGACATCCTTTCGCCGACGGTAGGGGCAGTCGGTCCAGAAGTCATATCGTTAGATTATCTATGAAAGTTACCGTGATGCGCGGCACACACGCCAAACCGCCCCGGACATCCGGCACGGGACCGGACATCCGGGGCGGTCGAGCGCGCGGCGACCGAGACTACTGCGGCGGCCTCGAGACACACTGCGCGGCGTAGAGCGCATCGCCCAGCTTGTCCATGAGTTCGAGCTGCGTCTCGAGGTAGTCGATGTGGCCTTCCTCGTCACTCAGGATCGTCTCGAACAAGATGGCCGACACGGCGTCCTGCTTCTCACGGCACATGATGATGCCGGGCTTGAGCCGCTCGACCACCTCGTATTCGATGGCCAGGTCAGCCTCGAATTGCTCGCGCAGCGTCTGCCCGACGCGCAGCGAGAACAGCCGCTGGTAGTTCGGCAACCCGTCCAGCAGCAGGATGCGATCGGTGATCGCTTCGGCGTGCCGCATTTCTTCGAACGATTCCGAACGGGTGTGCGCAGCCAGTTCGGTAAATCCCCAATTGTCCTGCATCTTGGAATGCAGAAAATACTGATTAATGGCCGTGAGTTCACTGGTCAATTGCTCGTTGAGCAATTTCAGAACGTCCGGATCCCCTTGCATCGTCACTCCTAAGCACCTTGAGGGCTGGTCAAGCGTTGCTGTTTGCCGTGCACCGCCAATCTAGTGCAGAGACTCCGGAGAGGTTGGTCGATTTCGGCTGTACCGGGCGTGTTTCCAGGCCAATCGGCCGAGACCGCCCGGGCCCGTAGGGGCATCGATCCTCGAAGGCTGGACTGCCTGCCCTAACTAAGGTTAGACTGGGCTAACATGTCGGCCGACGGACGGAATGGCGAGAAATAATGCGTGAGTTTGATTTGCACTCGCTCATTTTGTCGTGCGATTTTCGCGTCGACGATGTCGAACAGATGTGGAAATGGATGAAAAAGCATCGTTCGGGATTGTTGACGATCGGCGCCCATCACGTGGTGCTCTACACGTCGATCTGGGAGCCCCGTCGCGTGCTGGTGACCATCGGGATCCGGAATGCCCACTCGATTCGCGAAGTTCTGCGTTCACCGGCCATTTTCGAATGGTTCGACATATCCGGTGTCGAGGACATTCCGCCCATCTTCGGCGGTGAGGTGGTCGAGAAGATCGACCTGTCCGGGCCGTCCTCGGAGGAATACGTGGCCGGGGTGGTCGTCGGCGCGGTCTCGGTGGTCGACGACGTTCCGACCCTGATGCGCAAGGTCCACGACGGGCTCGGCCGCTTCGAGAACAGCGGCATCAGGAAGGTGTGGGTATACCAGGCACTCGACGACGGCCAGGAAGTGATGATCCTGCAGGAGATCGAGGACGAGGTGAGCGCGCGGCAGTGGATCGACCATCCGGACGCGGCCGCCGAATGGATGACACACGCCGGGTTCGGGGCCTACCCGAGTCTGTTCGTCGGCAAGTTGGCCCACATCATGACCGTCGACGGCCAGGAATGAACCGGTGATCTGATGTTCGTCTGTCTGTGCACCGGAGTCACCAGCCACGTCGTCAACGACGTCGTGGCGGCGGGAGCCACCACGTCCAAGCAGATCGCGGATGCCTGCGGCGCGGGCAAGGACTGCGGGCGTTGCAGGCGCACCATCCGGGCGATCATCGCCGCGCATCAGGCCAACGGCTGCCCCACCCCGTTCAACGGGTGTCCGGCCCGCACGACAGCCTCGCCGCGCATCTGCGGAGAGGTCGTCGCGTCGGTGGAGAACGGGACCGGCCGCGCGCCCTGAGCCTGCGCCTACTTGCGGTCGGCGAACGCGGCGAGCGCGTCGACGTTGGCCGCGGCGCCGACCAGTTCGGTGAACAACGCCTTCTCACGTTCGACGGCCGCCACGATGTCAGCCCGGATCGGGGCCAGCATCGTCTGTTTGACCGCCTTGAGACTCGAAAGTGGCTTGGAGGCAAGGACTTCCGCATGGCGGCGAGCCTCGGGCAGCAGTTCCTCGGGCGCACACACCCGCCACACCAGGCCCATGTCCTTGGCCTCCTCGGCGCTGATCCATTCCGACGACATCAGCAGCCAGGCCGCGTTCTGCCGACCGATCAATCGCGGCAGCAGGTAGGACGACGCGGCCTCAGGCGCCACACCAAGGCTGGTGAACGGGCATTTCAGCCGCGCCGATGAGGACATGAACGCCAGATCGGCGAAGCCGAGGATGGTGGCGCCGATGCCCACTCCGAGACCGTTGACGGCGCAGATCAACGGTTTCGGAAAGTCGATGAGCGCGTCGAGCATGGCGTAGAAGCCGTGCTCCCCCGCCGGAGCAACATCGGCACCGCTGATCCGGGCCTGCATCTCGACGAGGTCGTTGCCCGCGCTGAATGCCCGACCGGCCCCGGTGAGCAGCACCACGCCGACCTCGGGATCGTCGGCGGCGGCCCGCAATGCGGCGGTCGTCTCGTCGTAGAGCGCCTCGTTGAAGGCGTTGAGTGACTCCGGGCGGTTGAACGTGAGTGTGCGTACGCGGTTGAGGTCGTCGATCAGCAGGTTCACATCCCGAAGCGTAACTAGAACACGTTCCACTATTGGCGGTCGGGTGCCGCGAACGGCGAGCGGAACACGTAGCGGCTGGTGGGCACCGTGTCGATGTTGGTGCTGGCGCCGAATGCTTCTGTGCTGGCCACCATTCGCCGCATGCGGTCCGCCAGATCGGCGTCGTCGGCAGCACCGAAGAAGGCATGCACGTCGGTCACGGCCGACTGCGGGAACAGTTCCTCGACGATGCCCGAGATCACCGGGGCATCCGGGGTCAGGGCCCGCACCACGGCGTTCTGCGTATAACCGAACGTCGCCTGGGTGTCGATGGCCACCTGCGTGTGGTCGATGTGCCAGCGGTGCCGCCAGGTGTCCTCACTCAGCTCGGCCGGCCTGCGCAGCAGGGCGATGTTGGCCAGCCCGTCGGTGCGCTGTCCGGGGGCGGTGTGCGGGGGCGGCATGGGCACCGATTCGGTGACCAGGTAGGCGTGAACCGACTCGGCTTCGGCGACAAGCAATTTGATCGCCGTACCGACCTGCTCGCCGTAATACTGCTGGGTCCACAGGCTGACCACCGCGAACACCGGGGGGTCCAGCGTGGTCAGGGTCATGAGCGAATCGCGCACCGGAGCGTCCCGCACGTTGATGGACAGTCCCGGCAGCCCGGTGTCGAGCAACTCGTCGGCGACCTCGGTCCGCAGTCGTGCGCACCAGCCGTCGTCGGCGTCTTCTGCTCGCACCAGCACGATGATCTTCTCCACCCAGCGGACAGTAGGCGATTCGCGCCACTTGGCCTCGGTTGGCCACCTACCGGACCGACAGGCGCGAGAATGGGCACGTGCAGACCGGTGGACAGGCAGCCGACGCGCTGCGGCTCAGCACTCCCGACGCGGGTGCGGTGGCGCGCAGTCTGATCGGCACGCTGACGCTCAGCGTGCTCGCGCTCTACGGGGTGTCGCCGACCGCAGCGATGTGGACGCTGGGCGCCGGGGTGATCGCAGGCGCCATCGCGCTGCAGCGCAGCCCGGGCGGGCGGGTGCCGTTGGTCGCAACCGCTTCTGTCGAGCTGTCCATCGTGGTGCTGCTCGCGGTGTTGAGCGGTTCACACTCCGCGGTGTTCGTCATCGTGATCGCGCTGTGGTGCTTCGCCGCGGGGATGCAGTGGTCACTCGGCGCCAACGCAGGCCTGGTGGCCTCGGCCGCGAGCGCACTGCTGGTGATCGCCCCGGTCACCGCGCCGACGCTGGCCGACATCCTGCTCTCCCCGCTTCTGGTACTCGCCGCAGGCCTGGTGCAGGCAGCACTGATCTCGGTACGACCACCACGGCGGTGGCGGGCGCAACGGGAAGGCCTGTCCCGGGCCTACAGATCGTTGGCCGGCGATGCCCGCAGCGTGGCCGCCGACTGCGCGGCCGATGTCGACGACGCGCCGATGACGTGGCTACGGGAAGTGTTCGCCAACAGCCAGGTGAGCCAACAGCCGCGGGCCTACCACGGTGGGTACCGGCTGCCAGAGCGGCTGGCTGCGACGTTGGTCTCGTTCCGCTCGACGGCAGGTGGCGACCGCAGTGACGGGGTGCCGCAGCTGCTGTCTGCGGCCGCTGTGCTGCTCGACGCGATCGCCGACCACAGCCACACCGCGCGCCGCGACGCCGAGCACGCCCTGGTCAGGGTCGACGCCACCGCGGCCGCCGTGACCGGCGCGGAAGCCGCACGTGCACAACGTTTCTCCGAGCAGCTGCGGGAGGCCGCGGTGCTGCGCTTCGGGCAGCTGCACCGGCCCGACCTGATCGGTTCACTCGCGTCGGCGCCTGCCGTGGTCCGTTCGCACCTGACGTGGACATCGCCGATCCTGCGGCATGCGATCAGGTTGTCGGTGACGACGGCCGTCGCCGCAGCCGCTGCGCGCTACGGCACCCTCGGACACGGCTATTGGATGGCGTTGACGGTGGTGGTCGTGCTGCGGCCGGAGACCGCGCACACCTACACGCGGTGTGCCGGCCGGATGGCCGGACTTGCCGTGGGCATCGTCGTTGCGTCAGCGCTGACGGTGTTCTGGCAGCCGGGCACGTTGGCCTCGGTGATCTGCGCGACCGTGTTCGTCGCAGTTGCCTACGGGGTGATCAGATTCGGTTACCTCGCGGTGGTCGTCGCCATCGGTGCCGTGATGGTGTTCGTCGTCGGGGTCGGCGGTTTCACCGATTGGGCGGGCGTTCTCGACCGGCTGGTGGGCGTGCTCGTCGGTGGCGGCCTTGCCGTGATGGCCCATGTGCTGCTGCCCGATCATTCCCTGATCCGGTTGCGACAGCGTGCCGGTGAACTGCTGATGACCGAGATCGATTACGCGGCAATGGTGGTCACGGCGTTCGTGCACGAGGTGGATCACCCCGCCGAGGCGCTGTCGGCGGCCTGGCAACGCGCATTCCGGGCGCGGGCGGCGTTCGAGGCCGCCTGGGGTGCGGCGAGGCTCGATTCGCCGACGCTGCGTCGGTGGCTGCGGTCCTACCGCACCGCGCTGAACGCGGTGACCAGTGCGTGCACCACGTTGGAGAACAGCCTGCCGACCCATCCGTCATCGGCACTTGACGCCGAATTCATCGCCGCGGTCGACGATTACATCGAAGCCTTGCGCGGAGCACCGCCCAGCCCCGCGGTGCCGTGGAGCCTGGACACCGTCGAACTGTCGGCCGCCCTGCGGCGCGTGCACGATCTTGCGTCGACGCTGGCGACAGACAACGGGGCGGCACGCATCCTCGTCGGCGAGCTGACCACCATCACCGGCAGCCTGGCCGACATCTCGATCGACCGGGTGGAGCCGGCCGCGCCATCCCGCTGATCGCGGTCAGCCGCGGGCCCAGCGCGGCAGGATGAACACGCCCTGGGCCTCGGCGGTGACGCCTTCGGAGTCCGAGAGATGGCCTACGGCATACGCTTTGATGCCGTCGGTGCGGGTGATCTGACCTTCGGCATGCAGACCGCCCAACGGGGTGGCCCGCACGTAACGGATGGTCAGCGTGCCGGTGAACCGTGGACTGTCCGGATCGTTGGCGGCCACCTCGCCGAGCAGGTGGTCGAGCACCATCGCGACGATGCCGCCATGCACATGCCCGGGCGGGCCTTCGTATGCGGCCCCGAGGTGGAAGTCGGTGGACACCACACCCGAGGGGTGCTTGACGATCACCAGGGGCGGCGCGATCGGGTTGCGGATACCGATGGCCGGATTGCCCCACGGCATGCGGTCTCCGTCGGAGGTGAAGCGGACCCCGAACGCACCGTCGATCTGCTTGGCCCGCAGCCGTGCCGTGGCGGAGTCGATCTCCGCCTTGGCCGCGGCCACCTCGGCGGGGTCGGCCTCCGAGCGAATGGTCGCGTCGATCAACGCGCGCACCGATTCGGCCAGCGGCTCGTAGGTGGACCTCAGGCGTTGCACATCGGCTGAACGCAGGCCCTCGACATGGGTGTAACCCGGCATCTCAGCACTAGAACACGTTCTCGTGCCGGTGTCGAATCCCCTGGCTGCTACTGCACCTCGAACGGCACGACGACGTCATCGGCCAGCACGACGTACATGCGGCGCCACGGATCGCCGTCCTGCAGCTGCCATTGGTGTCCGGTACCGACAGTGTCCTCGGCCAGCAGGACGTCGCCGGGGTGCAGCGTGAATGTTTCGCCACCCCTAGTGGTGAACACCAACGTGCCGGACAGCGTGATCACGAGCTGGCGTACCGGCGCGGTATGCCAGGCCAGTGTGCCGCCGGCAGCGGTCTCCTCGACCGTGACATGCGTCGCGCCCATCACGGCGGACACCAGATCGTCGTTGCGGCCGGGATTCATCTCCAGTCGGCCGACCTGCACATGCGAGGCACCGTCGGCCCCGGTCGACAAGCGGACGCAGCGAATCATTCCGCCACCGTATGCGGGTCGGCCCGGACCGGTCCACCGATTCGGCTCAGGGGTTTTTCGGCTCAGGGGTTTTTCGGCTCAGGGGTTGTGCCAACACTTCTCGCGAGGCGAGCCGCTGAACTATCGTGCCAGCCGTGACCGAAGCCGAACCGTACTACGACCTGGGTACCTACCACCGGCCGGTCGACACCCCGGCGCAGCAGGCGCAGACGTGGTTCGACCGCGGCCTCGTCTGGGCCTACGCGTTCAACCACGACGAGGCGATCCGCTGTTTCGAACGCGCGCTGGAGTTCGATCCCGACCTGGCGATCGCGCGGTGGGGCATCGCGTACGCAGTGGGGCCCAATTACAACAAGGCCTGGGAGGCCTTCGATCCGGTCGATCTGGCCACGTCGCTGACCCGGGCCCGCGCCGAGCTCGACCTGGCCGCGGGCGGACGCGCGTCGACCGTCGAGCGGGCGCTGATAGCCGCACTGCGCCAACGGTTCCCGACCGCGGACCCGGAGGACGCCGAGGCGTTGACGGCTGGCCATGCCGCCTACGCCGACGCCATGGCGGCCCTGGCGGTGGACCATCCCGGCGACATCGACGTGCAGGCCCTGGCAGCCGACGCCCTGGTCAACGTCACGGCCTGGGCACTGTGGGACGGTCGCACGGGCGAGCCCGCGCCCGGCTCCCGGGTGGTCGAGGCCAAGGCCATCCTCGACACGGCACTGACCACCGCCGAGGGCCGCAGCCACCCCGGAATCCTGCACCTGTACATCCATGCCATGGAGATGTCGGCCACGCCGCAGGATGCCCTGCCCGCGGCCGACCTGCTGCGTGGTCTGGTGCCCGACGCCGGCCACCTGCAGCACATGCCCAGCCACATCGACGTGCTCTGCGGCGACTACCACAGCTCGGTGGTCGCGAATCAGGATGCGGTGCAAGCAGACCGCAAGTTCGTCGAGCGGTCCGGGGCACTCAACTTCTACTCCCTCTACCGCGCCCACGACCTGCATTTCGTGGTGTACTCGGCGATGTTCGCCGGCAACTACCAGATCGCGAGCAGCGCAGCCGACGAACTGGCGCGCCAGCTCACCCCTGAGCTGCTGGCAGTCGGGTCACCCCCGATGGCCGACTGGCTCGAGGCGTTCGTGCCGCTGCGCGTGCACGTGTTGGTGCGGTTCGGGCGCTGGGATGATCTGATCGCCGAACCGCTGCCCGCCGACACCGAGTTGTACAGCACCACCACGGCCACCATCCATTACGGCCGTGGGGTCGCGCACGCGGCCAAAGGCGAACTCCCCCAGGCCCGCGCCGAGCGGGAAGCCTTCGCTGCGGCGTACCGGCGCATCCCGGAGAGCCGCTACCTGTTCAACAACACCAGCCTCGACATCCTCGCGGTCGCCGCGGCCATGCTCGACGGCGAGATCGCTTATCGGGAAGGCAAATTCGACGACGCGTTCGCGCACCTGCGACGGGCCATCGAGCTCGACGACGGGCTGCCCTACGACGAACCGTGGGGCTGGATGCAACCGACACGGCATGCCTACGGCGCGCTGCTGCTCGAGCAGGGCAGGGTCGAGGAGGCCGCCGGGGTGTATGCCGCCGACCTCGGTCTCGACCCCACACTGAACCGGTCGAGCCACCACCCGGGCAATGTGTGGAGCCTGCACGGATATCACGAATGCCTGCAGCGGCTGGGCCGCGACGCCGAGGCGGCGATCATCGCCCAGCAACTGGACCTGGCCCTCGCCCGCGCCGACGTACCGATCGTCGCGTCGTGCGCGTGCCGCCTGGACGTCGCACCCACCTGTTGCGGGGGTTGACCGTCGTTGTGCCCCGGAGCCGTCGTGGGTCGCCGTAAACTCGCGACCGTGGCCATCAGCGACACCGACCTCAAGCACCTGCGCAAGTGCGTCGCGCTCGCCCGTGAAGCCCTCGACGCAGGCGATCAACCGTTCGGATCCATCCTGGTCGACTACACCGGCACCACGGTGTTCGCCGATCGCAATCGGGTGAAGGACGGCGACGAGACTCAGCACCCCGAGTTCGCCATCGCCCGCTGGGCCGCCGAACATCTGAGCCCGCAGCGGCGGGCGCGCGCCACGGTGTACACCTCCGGCGAACACTGCCCGATGTGCTCGGCGGCGCACGCGTGGGTCGGGCTGGGCCGCATCGTGTATGCGACCTCCACGGAACAACTGACCGGGTGGCTCAGCGAATGGGGTGTCCCGCCTGCGCCGGTGGCGCCGCTGCCGATCACCACGGTCGCACCCGGTGTCGCGGTCGACGGCCCGGCCCCCGAACTGGCCGAGGAGATGAAGGATCTGTACGCGGCGAAGTTTCGTGCCTGAGCCGGGGTGGGTGGCGCACGCCATCTGGTGGCAGATCTACCCGTTGGGCTTCGTCGGTGCGTTCCCCGCCGATCCGCCGCCGGGCCCTGACGAACACCGCTTGCGCCGCGTCGTCGACTGGCTGGACCACGCCGTGGAACTCGGCGCGTCCGGCATCGCCCTGGGACCGATCTTCGCCTCGCGCACCCACGGTTACGACACCACCGATCACTTTCGCATCGACCCACGGCTCGGCGACGATGCCGATTTCGACGAGTTGGTGGCACAAGCGCACCGGCGCGGGTTGCGGGTGCTGCTCGACGGAGTGTTCAACCACGTCGGTACCGACTTCGCGCAGTACCGCGACGCGCTCGACGGCGGCCCCGACCATCCGGCGTCGGCGTGGTTCCGGCGCCGTGGGCCGCAGTCGCGGTTCGACACCTTCGAGGGGCACGGCGAGCTGATCGCGCTCAACCACGCCGGCAACGAGGTGGTGGAGTACACCGTCGACGTGCTGCGGCACTGGCTGGCACGCGGCGCGGACGGCTGGCGACTCGACGCCGCATACGCCGTGCCGGACCGGTTCTGGGCGCAGGTATTGCCAAGAGTACGTGAGGAATTCGCCGACGCGTGGTTCGTCGGCGAGGTGATCCACGGTGACTACGCCGCCACCGTCGGCGCTGCCACCTTCGACTCGGTCACGCAGTACGAGCTCTGGAAGGCCATCTGGAGCAGTCTCAACGACGGCAATTTTCACGAACTGGACTGGGGACTGCAGCGGCACAACGATTTTCTCGACACGTTCGTGCCATTGACGTTCGTGGGCAACCACGACGTCACCCGGATCGCCAGCCAGTTGAGCAACCCTGACCATCTCGAGCACGCCCTTGTCATCCTGCTCACCACCGGCGGAACGCCGAGCATCTACGCGGGCGACGAGTACGCGTATCGCGGTGTCAAAGAGGAGCGCCGTGGCGGCGACGACGCGGTTCGGCCCGAATTCGATGCGCTCCCTGAGGATTCCGACGTCCTGCGGTTCCACCGCCACCTGATCGGACTGCGTCGGCGGCATCCGTGGCTGCACACTGCGACGACGACTGCGCTGAAACTGACCAACACGCAATACATCTACCGCAGCACCGGGGCCGATGGATCGTTGATCGTCGCGCTCAATGTCGACGACGCCCCGCTCACCGTGTCGCTGCCAGAATTCGGTACACCGGCGGGCACGGTGATCGCCGGTTCAGGGGCTCCCCCGCAACACGAGATCACCGAGACCGATGTTGCCCCACACGGCTGGCTGATCATCCAGCCGCACTGAGCATCTCCACGGTCACCGGATCGCCGAGCCCGTCGTAGAACTTGTCCAGCACAGCCCGGAAGTCCGCGGGATCGGCGGCAACCGCGGCGAACAGCGTCATGCACGACCGGACCTTGAGGCAATCCGGCCAGCCGAAGATCTGCTCCGCGGACCGCCCGTCGATCGCGGCCACCAGGCGCGCGCACTCCCGCAGCCGCGGTCCCAGTGTCGGGTCGGCCAGGTAGTCCTTAGCCTCCTGCGCCGAGGCGATGCCGTAATGATGCGCCGTCGGACTGCGCCCCAGCCCACGCAGCTGCGGGAAGATGAACCAGATCCAGTGACTGCGCTTGCGGCCCTCGGCCAGCTCGGCGAGCACGGTCGGGTAAACACGTTCCTGCGCCTCGGTGAAGCGGCGCAGATCATCGGGGTCAGCCGCGGTGACCATACGTCGAATGTCGCACAGATACTGTGCAACCGGCCACGAGTTGCTCCGAAAGTGTTCAGCATGCCTGCTGCACGGTTAGTGTTCCGTTCCGATGACGACCGAAGCCGGCTCCCCAGACCTGCAGGTGCCCGCGCGCAAGCAGCGACACCCGCGCCGCCGCATCATGTCCCGGATCAGCATTCAGTCCAAGCTGCTCGCAATGCTGTTGATCACCAGCGTGCTGTCGGCGGCGGTGGTCGGGGCCATCGGATATCAGTCGGGTCGAAGCTCGCTGCGTAATTCGGTGTTCGACCGGCTCACCGAGATCCGGTCGGCCCAGACGCGTCAGCTGGAGGCCGAATTCCGGTATCTGCGCGACTCTCTGGTGGTCTACACGCGCGGCACGACAGCCACCGAAGCCGTGCGGGCGTTCACCGCAGGGTTCGACCAGCTGAACGACGCCGTCATCGCGCCGGTCCAGCAGCAGGCGATCGTCGACTACTACCGCAACCAATTCGCCAAGGCCGAGGAGGCCCAAACCGGCAATCAGGCCGATGTGGCCGCGCTGCTGCCGACCTCCAACCCACAGAAATGGCTGCAGGCCAACTACATGGCGCCGTTCACCGACTGGGACGCAGCGCTGAAATTCTCCGACGCCCGCGACGGCAGTGCCTGGTCAGCGGCCTGCGCGCGGTTCAACGAGTACTTCCGCACCGTCGTCGACCGGTTCAAATTCGAGGACGCGCTGCTTTTGGATACCCGCGGCAATGTGGTGTACAGCGCATACAAGGGTGTCGACCTGGGCACCAACGTCTATACCGGGCCGTACCGCGGCGGCAGCCTGACCGACGCGTACCACCGCGCCGTGACGTCGAACGCCATCGACTACGTCGACGTGACCGATTTCAGCGACTACCAGCCGGCCCAGGCCCCGACGGCCTGGATGGTGTCCCCGATCGGCAACGAGGGCCGGGTGGAGGGCGTGCTGGCCCTGCAGTTGCCCATCACCGGGGTGAATCGGGTGATGACGGCCAACCAGCAATGGCAAGAGGCCGGCATGGGATCCACGGGCGAGACCATCCTGGTCGGGCCGGACGGTCTGATGCGGTCGGTGTCCAGGACGTTCGTCCAGAACCGAGACCAGTACAAGAAGGACGTCATCGAAGCGGGCACCCCGCCCGATGTCGCGGCCACGGCGATCCGCCAGGGCGGCACCACCCTGGTGCAGCCGGTGGCCAGTGACGCGGCGCGGCGTGCCGAACGCGGCCAGACCGGCACCATGATCGATGTCGACTATCTCGGACACGAGACGTTGCAGTCCTACGCCCCCGTCAACCTGCCCGGCCTCGACTGGGTGATGGTGGCCAAGATCGACACCACCGAGGCGTTCGCCCCGGTGACGGTGTTCACGCGGACCCTCGTGCTCTCGACCGTGGCGATGATCTTCGTCGTGTGTATCGCCGCGATAGGGCTGGCCCGGTTCTTCGTCCGCCCGATCCGGCGTCTGGAGGCCGGGGCACAGCAGATCAGCTCGGGCGACTACGGCGTATCGCTGCCGGTCCTGTCCCGCGATGAATTCGGTGATCTGACAGTCGCTTTCAACGAGATGAGCCGTAATCTGCGGATCAAGGAGGACTTGCTCGAGGAGCAGCGCAAGGAGAACGACCGGCTGCTGCGCTCGATGATGCCCGAGCCGGTGGTCCAGCGGTACCGCGAAGGCGAGGAGACCATCGCCCAGGACCACCAGAACGTCACCGTGATCTTCGCCGACTTCGTCGGACTCGACGAACTGTCGGCCGAGCTGAGTTCCGACGAACTGCTCGCGATCGTCAACAAGCTGGTGCGACAGTTCGACGCGGCCGCCGAACATCTCGGGGTCGAGCAGGTACGTACCCTGCACAACGGCTATCTCGCGAGCTGCGGGCTGACAGTTCCCCGGCTCGACAACGTCCGCCGCACAGTGGACTTCGGTGCGGAGATGCAGCGCATCGTCGACCGGTTCCGCGCGGAGACCGGCTACGACCTCCAACTGCGAGCCGGCATCGACACCGGCACCGTCAGCAGCGGGCTGGTCGGCCGATCCAGCCTCGCCTACGACATGTGGGGAGCCGCAGTGGATCTCGCCTACCGGGTGCGCAGTGGCGCGCCGCAGCCCGGCATCTACGTCACGACCCGCGTACACGACGCCACCCTGGACGTGCGGCAGTTCACCCCCGCGGGTTCGGTGAACGTCGGCGGCACCGAGGAGCAGATCTGGCGGCTCACGGAGCGTCAGCTATGAGAAGCGTGCTGGAGACCGACTGGTTCTACTGGGCCCTGTCCGTTGCGATCGGCCTGCCTGTCGGCCTGGTGCTACTCACCGAACTGCACAACACGCTGGCGCGCCGTGGCAGCTATCTGACCCGGCCGGTCGGCTTGCTGCGCAACTACATTCTGCCGCTGGGCGCGCTGCTGATCCTGCTGGTCAAAGGCGGCCAGATCTCTGGTGAGACCACCGGGGTACGGATCGTCGCCACCGCGTTCGGCTTCGTGGTGATGATCCTGCTGTTGTCGGGATTGAACGCCACCATGTTCCAGGGCGCCCCGGAAGGCAGCTGGCGCAAGCGAATCCCGTCGATCTTCCTCGACGTGGCCCGGTTCGCGCTCATCGCGATCGGCGTCGGGATGATCTTCGCCTACGTGTGGGGTGCCCATGTCGGCGGCCTGTTCACCGCGCTGGGGATCTCGTCGATCGTGCTGGGCCTGGCGCTGCAGAACTCGGTCGGCCAGATCATCTCGGGGCTGCTCCTGCTGTTCGAGCAGCCGTTCCGGCTCGGCGACTGGCTCGACACGCCGTCAGCGCGTGGCCGGGTGGTCGAAGTGAACTGGCGCGCAACACATATCGATACCGGTAGCGGCATGCAGATCATGCCCAACTCGGTACTGGCCGGCGCCTCGTTCACCAACCTGAGCCGACCGGAGGCGTCGTATTCCCTGTCGATCGTGTGCACGTTCGCCCCCGCGGATCCGCCGGATCAGGTGTGCGCGCTGCTCACCGGGGTCGCCGCACGGCTACCGCAGATACGTCCGGAAGCCACCGTCAAGGCCGTCGCGATCGGCGGCAACGACTACCGCACGACCATCCCGGTGCGCTCCCCCGCCGACGACGGCGCAGCCAAGGCCACCTTCCTGCGCTGGGTTTGGTACGCGTCGCGACGCGCCGAACTGCACCTCGACGGGATCGAGGACGATTTCAGCACTGCCGAGCGGCTGACAAAGGCCTGCCGACGGATGGCCACGACGCTGCGATTCAGCCACACCGACGAGCAGGAACTGCTCACGCACGCCGTGCTGACCCGCTATGGAGCCGACGAGGTCGTGCAGACCGCAGGCGAAGTCCCCACCCGGATGAGCTACTTGCTCGATGGCCGAGTGCAGGTGACCGCGGCAGGGCCGGACGGTGAGGTGGTGCCGGTCCGGTCCCTGCGTCCCGGCGATTTCCTCGGCCAGAGTGCGCTTACCCGCGAGGCGACGCGGACCTCGGTGCATGCCCTGGAAGAGACCACGATGCTGCAGGTCGAACGTGATTTTCTCGAAGAGCTCGTGACGCGAAATCCCTTGCTGCTGCATGAGATGAGCCGGCTCCTCGACGAACGCAGGACCGATGCTCGTCGGGCCATGACCGCCACGTCGGTGCAGGCCTCGGTCTCGGCGCCGAGTTCCAATCGTTAGCCAACCGCGATCTGCCCACGCCGTCGTGTTACGCGTGTGACTCATGGGGCGCGTGATTCACTTTGCTCGCAAAGCGACGGCAATTGCTTGTAGCGAGCAAACGAAAGGTGGGTTGGTTGCCGTTATGAAGTTCCTCAGAAACATGCGTGGCACGACAGCATGGATCACGTTGCGCCGGTTGATGGTCGGCGCCATCGCGATGCTGGCACTGCCTGGGCTGATCGGTATCGCCGGGGGGTCGGCGACCGCTGGAGCGTTCTCCCGGCCGGGCCTGCCCGTCGAGTACCTCGACGTCTTCTCGCCGTCGATGAACCGCAACATCCGTGTCCAGTTCCAGGGCGGCGGCCCGCACGCCGTGTACCTGCTCGACGGTCTGCGCGCGCAGGATGATTTCAACGGCTGGGATATCAACACGCCGGCGTTCGAGTGGTACTACCAGTCCGGCCTGTCCACGATCATGCCGGTCGGCGGCCAGTCCAGCTTCTACACCGACTGGTACCAGCCGTCGAAGGGCAACGGGCAGAACTACACCTACAAGTGGGAAACGTTCCTCACCAACGAGCTGCCGGCCTGGCTGGCCGCCAATCGTGGGGTGTCGCAGACCGGTAACGCCGTCGTCGGGATCTCGATGGCCGGCAGCGCGGCCCTCACCTATGCGATCTACCACCCGCAGCAGTTCATCTACGCCGGCACTCTGTCCGGCTTCCTCAACCCGTCCGAGGGTTGGTGGCCGATGCTCATCGGCCTGGCGATGAACGACGCGGGCGGCTACAACCCCGAGAGCATGTGGGGCCCGTCCAGCGATCCGGCGTGGAAGCGCAACGACCCGATGGTCAACATCAACCAGCTGGTCGCCAACAACACCCGCATCTGGATCTACTGCGGCACCGGCACACCGTCGGATCTCGACAGCGGGACCAACGGCGGCAACCTGATGGCCGCACAGTTCCTCGAAGGGCTGACCCTGCGCACCAACGTCACCTTCCGCGACAACTACATCGCAGCGGGCGGCAAGAACGGGGTGTTCAACTTCCCGCCGAACGGCACACACAGCTGGGGCTACTGGGGACAGCAGCTGCAGGAGATGAAGCCGGACATCCAGCGGGTGCTGGGCGCTCAATCCGCCACCTAAGTACACGATCCACCCACCCAGGGAGCCTGCCGTTACCCCCGACGGCAGGCTCCCTGTCCGTGTTGGGCACACTCGTCTCCGCGGCTCACGCGGTGGAATGTGCTGGAATCTCGTGCGTCGGCCCACCGGGCCAGGGATTACGTAGGCGGACCAACGCCCTACCGAATCGACCCACCTCCACCCAGCCCGAATGGCTTGGTGGGCAGCGTTATCCGGCCCGGCATGCCGCCGGGCTTGTGCCTAGACGGTATGAGTGACCGTCGGCGTTGTGTCGGGGGTTGCGGGCCGGGGCCTCGCTCACCCATGTTCGTGGGTTA
>NZ_MVHF01000039.1 GCF_002086485.1 Mycobacterium aquaticum
CATCCGACCCGACAGTGGGCCCGATGGTGGGGGCATGGAGCCGCCTGGGGGAATCGAACCCCCGACCTATTCATTACGAGTGAATCGCTCTACCGACTGAGCTAAGGCGGCGTGCTCGGCGAACCGGGCGGCACGAGTCTACGGCAGGGCCGGGCCAGCTCCAAAGTCAGCCGCGCAGCGCCTGCCCGACCGTGGCGACCATCGCATCGACCGCGAACTTCGGCTTGACGTTGACGGCCAGGGCCTCGCGGCATTCCAGCACCGCCTCGATGCAGCGCAGCAACCTGTCCGGTGACGCGTGCGCAGCCATCGCCGCCACCTTGTCGGCCATATCGGGGTGGTTGGCCGTCACACCCGTCGCCCCCGACGACACCAGCAGCGCATCGCGGAAGTACGTCGCGAGGTCGATCAATGCTCGATCCAGCGCGTCGCGCGACGCCCGGGTCTGCCGAGATTTCTGGCGTTTCTCCAGCTCTTTGAGCGCACCCGCGGCGCCTCGCATGGTGCCCGCGGTGCCCTTGCCGGTACCGCCGGCGCCGAGCGCCGTCTTGAGCTCTTCGGCCTCGGTCTCGTTGCGGCCCGCCGTCAGAGCCAGCGCCTCGGCTTCGGCGACTGCGACCATCTCCTCGGCGGCGGCATAGGCCCGTGCCGGGGTGGCCGCGTCGCGGGCCAGCCCGAGTGCCCGCTTCCGGCGCTCCCTGGCTTCGGGATCGGTCGCGAGCCGCCGGGCCCGCCCGACGTGCCCACCGCTGACCGAGGCGGCCCAGCGAGCGTCTTCCTCGGGCAGGCCGTCACCGCTCATCAGCACGTCGGCGATGGCGTCCGCGCCCGGCGTCGTCAACGCCACGTGCCGGCAACGCGACCGCAGGGTGATCGCGATGTCCTCGGGGTCCACCGAGGGCGCGCAGAGCAGGAACACGGTCGACGGCGGCGGTTCCTCCACCACCTTGAGCAGCGCATTGGCAGCGCCCTCGGTGAGCCGGTCCGCGTCCTCGATGACGACGATCTGCCAGCGCCCGGTACCGGGCCGCCGGGAGGCGATCTGGACGATCTCGCGCATCTCCCTGACCGCGATGGACAGCCCCTCGGGAATGATGCGGCGCACATCGGCGTGCGTGCCCGCCATCGTCGTCGTACAAGCGCGGCACTGTCCGCATCCGGGCGTCTCGTCCGACGTGCACTGCAACGCGGCAGCAAAACAAAGCGCGGCCACCGACCGGCCCGAGCCCGGAGGCCCTGTGATCAGCCAGGCATGTGTCATGGATCCTGTCGCGGTGCCGTTGTGCGCGGAATCACCCCGCGCCGCCGCGGCGGCCGCCACCAGCTCCTGTTCAACCGCGTCCTGGCCCACCAGCCGCGAAAACACACCGCTCATCACGGCCAACAGTAGTGGTCCGGGCCGACACAACCTGCACACAGCGGCGCTGAACGTCGCCCGGGACCGATACGGTGAACGGGTGAGCACGGGGGCAGTCCCGATCGGGCGAATCAGCGCATTCGTCCGATGGGTCGCGCGTACCCCATGGCCGGTCTTCACGCTGGGCATGCTGCAGTCCGACATCATCGGCGCGCTGTTCGTTCTCGGCTTCCTCAGATTCGGGCTGCCACCCGAGGATCGCATCCAGCTGCAAGACCTACCGGCCGCCAACCTGGCGGTCTTTCTCGGCTACCTGTTCATCGCGTTCACGGTCGGCGCCTACCTGAGCCTGCGCCTGCTGCTGCCGGTCATCCGCTGGCAACGCCGCGACACCCTGATGACCGACGGTGACCCGGCCATCACCGAACTGGCCCGCACCCGCGCGCTGCGGATGCCGTTCTACCGAACGCTGATCAGCGTCACCAACTGGTGCCTGGGTTCGGTCGTTTTCATCGTGGCGAGCTGGCCGGTGGCCAGCCGGTCGGCACCCGTGGTCGCGGTGGCCACCGCGCTGGGCGCCACCGCCACCGCCATCATCGGCTACCTGCAATCCGAACGCGTGCTGCGCCCTGTGGCGGTCGCGGCACTGCGGGGCGGCGTGCCGGAGAACTTCCACGCCCCCGGGGTCATCCTGCGCCAGGTGCTGACGTGGGTGTTGTCCACGGGTGTGCCGCTGTTGTCCATCGTGCTGGCCCTGGTCGCCAGCAAGTTCTCGATCCTGACCGCGACGGCCGATCAGCTGACCACCCCGTTGCTGTTGCTCGCCGTCGCGGCGCTGGTGATCGGGCTGGCCGGCACCGTGCTGGTGGCCATGTCGATCGCCGACCCGCTACGCCAGCTGCGCTGGGCGCTGGGCGAGGTGCAGCGGGGCAACTACAACGCCCACATGCAGATCTACGACGCCAGTGAGCTGGGCCTGCTGCAGGCCGGGTTCAACGACATGGTGCGCGACCTGGCCGAACGGCAGCGCCTGCGGGATCTGTTCGGCCGCTATGTCGGCGAGGACGTCGCCCGCCGGGCGCTCGAACGCGGCACCGAGCTCGGTGGCCAGGAGCGCGACGTGGCGGTGCTGTTCGTCGACCTGGTGGGCTCCACCCATCTGGCGTCGACCATTCCCGCCGCCGAGGTCGTGAACCTGCTCAACGAGTTCTTCCGGGTGATCGTCGACACCGTCAACCGCCACGGTGGTTTCGTCAACAAGTTCCAGGGCGACGCCGCGCTGGCCATCTTCGGTGCCCCCATCGAACATCCCGACGCCTCCGGCGCTGCGCTGGCGGCCTCTCGCGAGCTGCACGACGAACTGCTCACGGTGCTGGGCAGCGACACCGAATTCGGTATCGGCGTCTCGGCCGGCCGCGCGATCGCCGGGCACATCGGCGCGCAGGCCCGGTTCGAGTACACCGTGATCGGCGACCCGGTCAACGAAGCAGCCCGCCTGACCGAGCTGGCCAAGATGGAAGAGGGCCATGTGCTGGCCTCGGCCATCGCCGTCAGCGGTGCACTCGACGCCGAGGCGCTGTGCTGGGACGTGTGCGAGATCGTCGAACTGCGCGGCCGCACCGTACCCACCCAGCTGGCCCGCCCGGTGAACCTGGTCACGCCTGCCGAACTCGACGCCGAACGCCAACTCGTATCGGAGAATTCGCCCGAATCCGGGGCGTGAGCCCGCAGATTTGGTCAGGCCTTCTTGGCCGCAGCCTTCTTCGCCGGCGCCTTCTTGGCCGCAGCCTTCTTCGCCGGCGCCTTCTTGGCTGCCTTCTTGACCGGGCCGCGGGCCCGGCGATCGGCCAGCAGTTCCGAAGCGCGCTCGTCGGTGATGGATGCGACGTCGTCGCCCTTGCGCAGGCTCGCGTTGGTCTCGCCGTCGGTGACGTACGGGCCGAACCGGCCGTCCTTGATCACCATCGGCTTGCCAGATGCCGGGTCATTACCCAGTTCTCGCAGCGGTGGAGCCGACGCAGCCTGGCGGCCACGGCGTTTGGGCTCGGCATAGATCTTGAGTGCCTCGTCGAGGGTGATGGTGAACATCTGCTCCTCGTTGGCCAACGACCGAGAGTCGGTGCCGCGCTTGAGGTATGGCCCGTAGCGGCCGTTCTGCGCGGTGATCTCCTCGTTGTTCGACGGGTCGACACCCACCACCCGCGGCAGCGACAACAGCTTCAGCGCGTCGTCGAGCGTCACCGTCTCGAGGTCCATCGAGCGCAGCAGCGACCCGGTGCGCGGCTTGGGGCCGGTCGGCTTCTTGCCCTTCTTCGCCGTCGCACCGGCGGCACCGTCGTCGGGCTCCTCCGGCTCGGGCAGGATCTCGGTGACGTACGGGCCGAACCGGCCGTCCTTGGCCACGATCTCGTGCCCGGTGGCCGGATCGACACCCAGCACCCGACCCTCTTGCGGTGTGGCGAAGAGCTTTTCGGCGAGTTCCAGGGTCAGCTCGTCGGGCGTCAGCTCGTCCTTGAGGTTGGCGCGCTGCGGTTTGAGCTCACCGGGATTGTCGGGATCGGTGACCATGCGCTCCAGGTACGCCCCGTTACGGCCCACCCGGACGTTGATGGCACGCCCCTCGGAATCGTCAAAGAGCTTGATGGAGTTGACTTCTCGAGCATCGATGCCCTCGAGGTTGACGCCGACGAGCTTCTTGAGCCCACCCGCGCGGGCCACCGAGCCCTCGACTCCGTGATCGCCGCCGAAGTAGAAGTTGTTGAGCCAGTTGGTGCGTCGCTCCTGGCCGTTGGCGATCTCGTCGAGCTCGTCCTCCATGGCCGCGGTGAAGTCGTAATCCACCAACCGGCCGAAGTGCTGCTCGAGCAGGCCGACGACGGCGAACGCCACCCACGACGGCACCAGGGCGCTGCCCTTCTTCTGCACGTAACCGCGGTCCTGGATGGTCTTGATGATCGAGCTGTACGTCGACGGGCGACCGATGCCCAGCTCTTCGAGCACCTTGATCAACGAGGCTTCGGTGAAGCGCGCCGGTGGCGACGTGGTGTGACCGTCGGCGGTCAGATCGGCTGCGTCGACGCGCTGGCCCTGGGTCAGGTTGGGCAACCGGCTCTCGGCGTCGTCGGACTCGCCGCCTGCGAGCTCGTCGATGCTCTCCACGTAGGCCTTGAGGAAGCCCGGGAACGTGATGGTGCGGCCCGAGGCGTTGAACACCACCTGCTCGCCGGAAGCCGCGGTTCCGGAGATCCGCAGGCTGAGCGTCGTGCCGCGGGCGTCGGCCATCTGCGACGCGACGGTGCGCTGCCAGATCAGCTCGTAGAGCCGGAACTCGTCGGTGTCGAGCTGAGCGTGCAGCTGGCCAGGGGTCTGGAAGACGTCACCGGCCGGACGGATGGCCTCGTGCGCTTCCTGGGCGTTCTTCACCTTGCGGGTGTACTGCCGAGGCGTCGGGTGCACGTACTCGTCGCCGTAGAGCTGGCGGGCCTGGTTGCGTGCGGCATTGATGGCCGACTCCGACAGCGTGGTCGAGTCGGTACGCATGTAGGTGATGTAGCCGTTCTCGTACAGCCGCTGCGCGATGCTCATCGTGCGCTCGGAGGAGAACCGCAGCTTGCGACCCGCTTCCTGCTGCAGCGTCGAGGTCATGAACGGGGCGTACGGGCGCCGGGTGTACGGCTTCTGCTCGACCGAGCTGACGGCCAGCTGAGCGCCGCGCAGCCCGGCAGCGAGGGCGGACGCACCGGCCTCGTCGAGCACCAGCACCTCGTCGGGCTTCTTGACCTGGCCGAGCGAGTCGAAGTCGCGGCCGGTCGCCACCCGGCGGCCGTCGACGGTGTTGAGCTTGGCGGTGAACTTGGGAGGCGTGGCCTCCGGATCGGACACGCTGGCGTCCAGCTCGGCGGTGACATCCCAGTACCCCGCGCTGCGGAACGCCATGCGCTCGCGCTCGCGGTTGACGATGATGCGGGTCGCCACGGACTGCACGCGGCCCGCCGACAGCTTCGGCGCGACCTTCTTCCACAGCACCGGGCTGACCTCGTAGCCGTACAGCCGGTCGAGGATGCGGCGGGTCTCTTGCGCGTCGACCAGGGAGATGTCCAGGTCACGCGGGTTTTCGGCGGCCGCGCGGATGGCGGGCTCGGTGATCTCGTGGAACACCATCCGCCGGACCGGGACGCGTGGTTTCAGCGTCTCCAGCAGGTGCCAGGCGATCGCCTCGCCCTCGCGGTCACCGTCCGTCGCCAGATAGAGCTCGTCGACGTCCTTGAGCAGGCCTTTGAGCTCGGCGACCGTGGTCTTCTTGTCAGGACTGACGATGTACAGCGGCTCGAAGTTGTCGTCGACATTGACTCCGAGGCGGGCCCAAGGCTCGGATTTGTACTTCGCCGGCACGTCCGCGGCGTTGCGCGGCAAGTCCCGAATATGGCCGCGCGAGGACTCCACAACATAGTTGGAGCCCAGGTAGCTGGCTATTTTGCGCGCTTTTGTCGGCGACTCGACAATGACGAGTCGCCGGACATTACCGGTCCTACCGCTACTGGCCCTTTTAGGGTCGTCGCCAGCCAACTGTGCCTACGCTCCACTTCTGTCAACGCCCCGACGTGCAGGGCAACTGACAATTTCGCATTCTGCGCGAGCCTACGCAAACTGGCTCCCCCATGGGCAACCATTAAATACGTGGCCAGTGCGCTAACGCAGCAGGCTCCCGCGGTGGTTCCCCCACGTTTTCTACCAGGCGCGATAGCCGACGCCTGCCGCTGACCCGCAACGCCGGGTGCGAACCACGGGTCCCGATGAGCGTCGGGGCGATGCCGACCCGCATCATCGCCGCTGCAAGTGGGGCGTGCGTATCGGGTGCATGGGGGTCCAGGCCCAGCAGGTAGCGGTCGTCGGCCTCGGGCGTCCCGGCCGCCAGCGTCCAGGCCCGAAGCTCCCGCGCACCGGGCAGCCAGGACGCCGGGACCGTCTTGACGGCGCCCCTGGTCCAGTCCCGGGCGATCGGCAGCAGCTGGGGGTCCACCGCGGTGCGCACCAGCGGCGTGTTCTCGTCGGTGCGCGCGATCTCCGGCCTCAGGCCGGCCTGGCGCATCATCTCGGCCAGTGCCGTGGCCCGCCACGGTGCGTCTACCACCACGGAGATGCGGGCCGCCTGCTGCCCGTCGACGTTGACCAGCACGATCTGTCCCGGGCCTGCGAGCAAGCCGGTGAGATCGGTGACCGTAGGGGGCACCGACTCCGCCGAGAAAAAGGACAGCTGGCTCACAAATCGACAGTAGGCCAGCCGACGTCAGAAAGCAGAACACCCCCGCGGGTGTCCGGTGTGGGACTGTCGCGGGGGTGTCCTATCAGGTTTGGGTTGGCTCAGACTGCCCGAACACCCGTGGCCTGCGGCCCCTTGGGGCTCTGGCCGACCTCGAACTCAACCTTCTGGTTTTCCTCCAGGGTGCGGAATCCGCTGCCCTGGATTTCCGTGTAGTGGACAAACACGTCGGCGGAGCCGTCCTCGGGGGCGATGAAGCCGAAGCCCTTCTCCGCGTTGAACCACTTCACAGTTCCCTGTGGCATCTCTCGTTCTTTCCTTCTCTTCTTACCGGGTGCGGTCCACCGACTTCCGGCGTACCGGGCCCGTTCCGACCGCCATACCTTCGTGGAGTCGTCGGAACTGACCCGACCTACAACCCTCGCAGGAACCGCGATCGCAACGACGATCCTGCGAGTGCGAGTGACAAACACAGAAGCTGCGACCGTCGTTAGTCAATCACGTTCTCCGCTGGTGCGACAGTCTCGACGTGCACTGTGTGGTGAACAATTCGTTTACAAAGCCGGGTGGGTAGCCCCGGGGGACGTTTCAGGAGGTCACGGAGTGTCGGATCGCGGGTCGGAATTGGGCCGCGGACGCGAGGAGCAATTGGGCAGAGGACGCGAGGAGCAATCAGGCAGAGGACGCGAGGAGCAATTGGGCAGAGGGTTCGGCCGCGAGCTGCTGGCGTGCGCGGTCGACGGCACACCGGCCGACGAGCATCCGCTGCGGCACGTCGCCGACTTGCCCCCGCGTCAGGGACACCGAGCCGACTGGCCGGCGTGGGCTCATCCAGATGTGGTGCGGGCGTTCCATGATCAGGGCATCACCGCGCCCTGGGCGCATCAGCTGGCGGCCGCCCAACTCGCCCACGAAGGCAGGCATGTGGTGATCTCCACCGGTACCGCCTCAGGCAAGTCGCTGGCCTACCAACTGCCGATCCTGTCGGCCTTGGCGAGCGATCCTCGTGCCCGGGTGCTGTACCTGTCCCCCACCAAGGCGCTCGGACACGATCAGCTGCGCACTGCTCACGTGATGACCGAAAGCATCACCGCGCTACGGGATGTCGCGCCGGTGTCCTATGACGGCGACAGCCCCACCGAGGTGCGCCGCTTCGCGCGCGAGCGGTCGCGGTGGATCTTCTCCAATCCCGACATGATCCATCTGTCGCTGTTGCGCAACCATGCCCGCTGGGCGGTATTCTTGCGCAATCTGAAGTTCGTCGTCGTCGACGAATGCCATTATTACCGCGGCATTTTCGGATCCAACGTGGCGATGGTGCTGCGCAGGCTGCTGCGGTTGTGCGAGCGCTACGCGCCGGGCGGGACCGAATCGGTCGCGCCGACGGTGATCTTCGCGAGCGCCACCACCTCCGCACCCGCCGACACCGCTGCCGAGTTGATCGGCCAAACGGTCACTGCGGTGACCGACGACGCGTCGCCGCAGGGCGCCCGCACCATCGCACTGTGGGAGCCGGCACTGCTGCCGGATGTGACGGGTGAGAACGGCGCTCCGGTACGACGCTCGGCCGGGGCCGAAGCCGCCCGGGTGATGGCCGATCTGGTCGCCGACGGCGCCCGCACCCTGACGTTCGTGCGGTCGCGGCGCGGCGCCGAACTCACCGCGCTGGGCGCCAGGACCCGATTGGCCGACACCGCACCGGAGCTGGCCGAGCGGGTCGCGTCCTACCGCGCCGGCTACCTCGCCGAGGACCGCCGCGAGCTCGAGCGCGCGCTGGCCGACGGACAGCTGCGGGGGCTGGCCACCACCAACGCGCTCGAACTCGGCATCGACATCGCCGGCCTGGACGCGGTGGTGCTGGCAGGCTTTCCCGGCACGGTCACGTCCTTCTGGCAGCAGGCCGGGCGCTCCGGGCGACGCGGGCAGGGCGCCTTGATCGTGTTGGTCGCGCGCGACGATCCGCTGGACACCTACCTCGTGCATCACCCCGCCGCGCTGTTGGACAAGCCGATCGAGCGCGTGGTCATCGACCCCACCAACCCGTACGTGCTCGGGCCTCAACTGCTCTGCGCCGCAGTCGAACTCCCGCTGACCGACGCCGAGGTCCGCCGGTGGGACGCCGAAGCGGTGGCCGCGACGCTCGTCGACGACGGATTGCTGCGGCGGCGGGCAGGCAGCTACTTCCCCACTCCCGGCGCCGATCCGCATCCCGCAGTGGACATTCGCGGCTCCATCGGCGGGCAGATCGCCATCCTCGAGGCCGACACCGGCCGGATGCTGGGCAGCGCCGGCGCCGGGCAGGCGGCCGCCTCGATTCATCCGGGCGCGGTCTATCTGCACCAGGGCGACAGCTATATCGTCGACTCGCTGGATTTCGAAGACGGCATCGCATTCGTGCACGCCGCCGATCCCGATTACCGCACCTACGCCCGCGAGATCACCGACATCACCGTCACCGGCGAGGGCGAACGCGCCACGTACGGACCGGTGACCGTCGGCCTGGTTCCGGTTTCGGTGAGCACCAGCGTCGTCGGCTATCTCCGTCGGGGCCTCGACGGAGAGGTCATCGATTTCGTCGAACTCGACATGCCCACCAGCACCCTGGACACCATGGCCGTGATGTGCACCATCACTCCGGAAGCACTGCAGGACAACGGCATTGACATGTTGGCGACCCCGGGCGCCCTGCATGCCGCCGAGCACGCCTCGATCGGCCTGCTGCCGCTGGTGGCCAGTTGCGACCGCGGCGACATCGGCGGAGTGTCAACGGCGGTGGGCCCTTCCGGCGTCGGTGGGCTGCCCGCCATCTTCGTCTACGACGGCTATCCGGGCGGGGCGGGATTCGCCGACCGCGGATTCCGACAGCTGAGCACCTGGTGGGGCGCGACGGCCGCGGCGATCGAGGCATGCGAGTGCCCGCACGGCTGCCCCTCGTGCGTCCAATCGCCGAAGTGCGGCAACGGTAACGATCCGCTCGACAAAGCGGGCGCGGTGCGGGTACTCCGTCTGGTGCTCGGCGCGCTGAATAATGCCTGAGCGTGACCCCCGACCGCGACGACGACCGACCCCTCGACGGTCGACTGCGCGGATCGACATCTCTGCCACGTTCGGGCACGCCGAACACACAGACGTTGCAATGAACGGTCGGACAACGCGATCCGTTCTCAATCCCGGAGGCCGGGTGCAGTCGCAAAGTACTTGAATCCACTCATGTTTGCAACTCACTCGCCGGTCTGGAGAGCGCACGTGGCGGCATCCGCGCTCCGACTGCTACGGATTTCGTCGTTGCTCGGGCGATAACCGGGCCCGACACCACCGGTAAAATGCCCGCCATGACCCACGACTGGCTGCTCGTGGAGACACTGGGTGACGAGCCCGCCGTGGTCGCCCGGGGTTCTCAGACGAAGAACCTCGTTCCGATCAGTGTGTTTCTGCGCCGCAACCCCAACCTGATGGCCATCCAGAGTGCCATCGGGGCAACCGTGCGGGCTGGTCAGGGCCTGAGCAGCATCACCCCGAAGAACGACCGCGTGATCCGCACCGAAGTGGTCCAGATGTCCGACGGACGCATCCACGGCGTGCACGTCTGGATCGGTCCAGCCGACGTCGAGCCACCGCAACGCCCCATCCCAGGCCCGCTGAAATGGGATCTGACCAATGGCGTCGCGACCGATACTGCGGAATCCATACGTAACAGCGGCATGAATCCCGAAACCGAGGCCACCCACGGACGGGCGTTCGCCGACGATCTGCCCACCCGCGATCTCAACGCCGGGGAAACCAAAGTGTTGTCGATGGCAATAAAACCGGAACCGGGCAACACTCTCTGCACCACGTGGGATGTCACCGATTTCCGCGGTGAGCCGATCACCGTCGGATTCGTGGCCCGCGTCGCGTTCGAGCCTGATGACGACGGCACCGAGAACCTGATCTGCCGGGCAATGAACTGGCGTAGCGAACGCGAAGGGACCGTGGTCGCCGCCGATTATCTGGCGCAACGCATCCTCGACGGCCTCGCCCGGCCCGGCGTGCACCGCGCGCTGGTCGATCTCAAGAACTGGAAGTTGTTGAAATGGCTCGATGAACCGGCGCCTTTCTTCGACTGGCGCAGCAGCGACGGCGGGCCTGCACGCGTACATTCCGCCGATGCGCGCCACATGGCCAGGATGACAACGGAATTCGCCGGCGGCATGACGGCCGCGGTGCTACGGATGCGCGCGGCCGACGACAGCTGGCACCCGATCCACATCACGATCAACCGGATCGAACTCGAACCGGGCACCTTCGCCGGCCTGGTCGCTCTGCGGCTGCCCACCGAAGCCGAGATCACCGCCGCCGACCTCGACGCCATCGAATAGCTAAGCCGCCGAATCCGTTTCACTCGGTCCCGCCCGGGCCGCGGCTGTCGCCGGACCGAGGCCCCACCGACCCAGCCGCACCTCGGCGTGCACCGTGAGCACCACGTCGAGACCGTCCACCCGGCACTGCGCCACCGTGGCACGCATCGCCGACGTGACCGCTGCCGCCTGGGCGCACGCCGCATCCGGTCCCGCGGTCAGCGCTCCCGCCGCGGCGAGCGCACCCAGATCCGCTGCGGCCTGGGCCCGGTGCCGTGCGATCACGGCCGCACCGAGACTCGCACCCGCCACCGCGAACGTGATGAGCACGCCGATCATCGCGGCAGCCAGCACACTGGCCGACCCGGTGTCACCGCACACCCGGCTCCATCGCCGCGGCGGCCTCGGCCGCGATGGTGAGCCCCGGCATCTCAGCGGCCACGCTGACCCGCGCCACCACCAAGGCGCCTTCACGCCGCAACTGCACCACCGCTTCTCGCGGGGCGATGCGCTGGGCCACCTCGGTGGCCGAACGATCGTCGCCACGGGCCGCCAGCCGAGCCGCTTCCCGCGCCGCGTCGACACAGCGGACCTGCATCGACACCGCACCCAGCCCGGCCAGGCACATCGCAAGAACGACCACAAGGGCCGCGATCGCGAAGGCCGCCTCGACAGTGACCGCACCGCGGTCACCTAGACCTTGGTGCTCAGCGCGCGGCTGATGATGTTGGTCAATGCCGTGACGATCGAGTCTCCGGTGACCACTGTGTAGAGAATCGCGCCGAAGGCTGCCGCGGCGATGGTGCCGATGGCATATTCGACCGTCGACATGCCGTCCTCGTCGACCGCCAACACCGCCAACCGTGTCTGAATCTGCGCAATCAGTTTTCCCGCCATGATGTTTCCTCCCGATGTGTGCCGATGTCACCACAAACCTGAACTCAGAACGTCCCCCGCGAGCCCTGCCACGACGGGGATGATTCCCAGGCACACAAAGGCCGGGAGGTAGCACAGCCCGAGCGGCCCGGCGATGAGTACCCCGGCCCGTTCGGCGGCGGCCTCGGCTGCCGCGGCGGCTTCATGGCGGGACTGGTCGGCCAACTCGGCGACACCACGGGCCAGTGCCGATCCCGACGACGCCGACCTGCGGGCGAGCCGCAGCAGTGCCTCGGCATTGCGATCTTTCAAGCCAACATCATTCGGCCACGCCGTCACGGGGTCCGCCCCCAGAGCGAGGAGATCAGCGGACCGGGTGAGCAATCCGGCGAGCGGCTCGGGTGCCGACGGCGCGGCGGCGGCCGCCGCGCTCGACACCGCCATGCCCGCGGACAGGCAGGCGGCGAACAACTCGAACGTCGATGCCGCGGCCAGCGGGTCGTCGGCCGACGGTCGCAGCGATTGCCGCGCCGGCCCGGCCGTCGGGTGCGCCCGCAACCGCGTCGCGGGCCGATCCGCCGACACCAGCAGTGCCGTCGCCAGAAGGATTGCTGCCCAGGTCATCTCAGCACCCCGCCCACGATCCGGTCCGACCACAACAGGCCGGCGCACGCCAGCAGCACTCCGATGACCAACAGCCATCCGCCCGCGCCGGGAGCCAGCAGGAACGCCATGGGCTCCGCACCGATCAACTGCCCGAGCGCGATACCGATCACCGGCAGCCCGGCCAGCATGGCCGCGGTAGTGCGAGCCCCCGCCATCGCGGCGGTGACGCGTGCGGAAAAGCGTTCCCGCTCAACGATGTCCTGCGCGGCGGTCTGCATCAGCGTGGCGACGGCCAGGCCGCGGGCCTCTGCCAGTCGCCAGCACACCGCGAGCCGGTGCCAGTGCATCGGCAGCGGCGACGCCACAGCGACATCGTCGAGCCCGGCCGCGACATCGGCACCCAGCCGGGCCCGTGCCGCCACAGCGCGCATCCCACCGGCCACCGGTCCGGAGACCTCTTGTGCTGCAACGGTGAACGCGGCAACCGGGTGCGCTCCGACGCGGAGTTCACCGACCAATACCTCCAGCGCTGATTGCAGCGCAACAGATTCGGCCGCTCGGCGCCGCTGGATGTTTCGCCGATGACGGCGCAGTGCCACGGTGCCCACCATCGCGCCTGCCGCCACCGCGACCGGGAGCGGCACCAGCCACGCCAGCGCGATCAGCACCGGCGTGAGCAATGCCCACGGGCGACGCCGCGGCGGGCGGGGCAACGCGCGTAGCCGCCGGGGCGCCGCGGGCCACACCAGCAGGGCCGCCGCGAGAGCCAACGCTGCGGCGGTCACGACACACCCCGTTCGGCGAGCATCCGCCGCAGAGTGCTTGCGCCGGATGCGAGTCCGGTGTCCGCGTGCCATGCGGTGCGCACGTCGAGAACACCGTCGACACCGCGCTGCAGCACAGCGATCTCCGAGAGCCGGCGCCGCCCTTCGCGGTCCCTGCCGACATGGAGTAGTACCTGCACAGCGGCCGCAACCTGGCTGCGCAGCGCGGCCGTACCGAGGCCGCCGAGCGCCCCGAGTGCCTCCAATCGGGCAGGCACCTCGGCGGGGCTGTTGGCATGCACCGTGCCCGCGCCGCCGTCGTGCCCGGTGTTGAGGGCTCCCAGGAGATCGACGACCTCAGCCCCGCGCACCTCTCCCACGACGATGCGATCCGGTCGCATCCGCAAGGCCTGCCGCACCAGATCGCGGACCGTGATCTCGCCGATCCCTTCGACATTGGCACCGCGAGCCACGAGCTTCACCAGATGGGGATGTGGCGGGGCGAGTTCGGCGGCGTCCTCTACGCAGACGATCCGTTCGCTTGCGGCCACCGCACCGAGCAACGCCGCGAGCAGCGTCGTCTTGCCACATCCGGTTCCGCCGGAGATCAGGAACGCCAGCCGGGCGTCGATGACCGCCCGTAGCAGCTCGGCCGCGTCGGACGCGATGGCGCCGGATGCGGTGAGGGAGGCCAGATCCTGGGTGGCAGGACGCAACACGCGCAGGGACAGGCAGGTGCCGTCGACCGCCACGGGCGGCAGCACCGCGTGCAGCCGTACCGTAGCCCCGCCCGGCCCGGCGAGCTGACCGTCGACCCACGGTTGCGCCTCATCAAGCCGGCGCCCGGCCAGCAGGGCCAGTCGTTGCGCCAGCCGTCGCACTGCCGCCTCGTCGGGGAACCGGACGGTGCTGCGCCGCAGGCCGTTACCGTCATCGACCCACACCGCGTCCGGCGCGGTGACGAGCACGTCGGTGGTGCCGTCGGCCGACAGCAGCGGTTCGAGCAGCCCCGCGCCGGTCAGTTCGGTCTGCAGTACCCGCAGACTGCTCAGCACCTCGGTATCGCCCAGCAGCCCACCGGATTCGGCCCGGATGGCCGCGGCGACCACTCCCGGCGTGAGCGGGCTGGCTTCGGTTGCCAACCGCTCACGCACCCGTTCGATCAGCGATGCCGTCATGCCGCCGCACCCACGGGGTGAGACGCCAGCACGGCGAGCACCCGCCGGGCCGCCCCGGCCAGCGGTGCCCGCCGGCGCATCCGCAAGCCACCACGCTCGAGAAGTTCGGTGATGCCGGGCTCCGGCCGCATGGCGGCCAACAGCGGCAGTTCCACGATGCGGGCCACCTCGGCCGAGCGCAATCCTCCCGGGGCCGGACCGCGCACCACCACACCGGCATTCGGGTTGCAGGCCAGCAGCCATGGACGGGCGGCGGCGGCCGCTGCGCAGGACCGCACATCGGCGGGCGCCACGACAACGACGAGATCGGCGGCATCCAGCGCGCCCTCCACAGCGGTGGTACACCGGCGCGGTACGTCGCACACCACCGTCGCACCTCCTCGGCATCCGGCGTCGATGACCGCGCCGAGCGGCCCAGCATCGATGTCGACAGCTGTTCTGCCGCTGGACAACACGCTGACCTGACTACGGCGCGGCAAGGCGTCGCGCAGCGCGGGGAAGGCCAACCGGCCGCTCTGCAGCGCGAGGTCGGGCCATCGCAGACCCGGCACGTCCTCGGTCCCCATCACCAGGTCGATGCCGCCGCTCCACGGGTCGGCGTCGACCAGGAGCGCCGGTCCGGTGTCGGCGGCAGTCTGTGCCAATGCGGCGGCGAACACGGAAGCCCCGGCGCCGCCGCGGGATCCGACGACGGCCAGCACCGGGCCGCGGCTGCCGTCGTCGGCCACCGCGGCGGCCGACAGCGCGGCGACCAGTTCGGCATCCTGCGCAGGCAGGGTCAGGACCTGTTGGGCCCCAACCGAGATCGCGGCCTGCCAGTCCGCGGGCGCAGGTGCGGCGGCGCTGACGAGCGTCACGCGGTCGCGCCGCGGCAGCACCCGCCGGGCGCAGCGGGCCGCCGCGTCGGCGTCGAGAAGCACGGCCGCCGCTGCCGTCCACGCCTTGCGACTGGAGGGTTCGCCGACGTGAACGAGTGCCACACCTGCAGCGGCGGCAACGCGATCGGCATCGTCGCGCAGCACCGGATCACCGATCATGGCGAGCACCGCGTGCGTCGAACTGGTCATGGCCCCAAGCCTGTGGCTGTCGAGGCCGAGGCGCCAGCGCCGAACCGAAGAATGTGGATGAACGACGGGTTGGGGATAACTCACCACGGGCCGTGCGTCGGCGAATTTCTCCCCGGAAAAAGAGACGACCCCCGCCAGGGGGGGAGGAGGCGGAGGTCGTCGTGTATCAGCCCCGGGGGGTCGGGCTGATGCACCTCGGCATAAGCCGAGTAATGCTCACTATACACACGGAACTGCCCAAAGACGCAAGAGATACGACTGCGAGTTAACAACGCGCCGCCTGTGAGACAGATCGCCTCGACATGTGCCGTGAACTGCCCATTTGTCGGCTCCGTCGGAGCGCCGCGGACACCGGCCTCTATGCTGGCGCATGTGAGTGCATCCGATCCGGTTGCCGGGGAGCCGATCGCACCGCAAGCCGGGCCGACCAACGGTCGCCCGGTGCGCACAGCGGCGTTCTTCGACCTCGACAAGACGGTGATCGCCAAGTCCAGCACGCTTGCCTTCAGCAAACCTTTCTTCGATCAGGGTCTGCTGAACCGCCGCGCTGTTCTCAAGTCGACGTACGCGCAGTTCCTCTTTCTGATGTCGGGCGCCGACCACGACCAGATGGACCGCATGCGGTCGTACGTCACCAACATGTGTACGGGCTGGGACGTCGAACAGGTCAAGTCGATCGTCGGGGAGACGCTGCACGACATCGTCGACCCGTTGGTGTTCGCCGAAGCCGCCGAACTGATCGCCGACCACAAGCTGTGCGGGCGCGACATCGTCGTGGTGTCGGCGTCCGGTGAGGAGATCGTCGCTCCGATCGCGCGGGCGTTGGGCGCCACCCACGCCATGGCCACCCGGATGGTCGTCGAGGACGGCCGCTACACCGGTGAGATCGCGTTCTACTGCTACGGCGAGGGCAAGGTCGAGGCCATCCGGGCGCTGGCCGCCCGCGAGGGCTACGCGCTCGACCACTGCTACGCGTACTCCGATTCGGTGACCGACATCCCGATGCTCGAGTCGGTGGGCCACCCCACTGCGGTGAACCCGGACCGGGCGTTGCGCAAGGAGGCTCTTGCGCGCGACTGGCCGGTGCTGACGTTCACCAAACCGGTGTCGCTGCGCGACCGGCTGCCTGCCGCCCCGTCAGGGGCCGCCGTGGCCACCACCGCCGCGGTGGGTGTGAGTGCGCTGGCGGCCGGCGCGCTGACGTATTCACTGTTGCGCCGCTTCACTTTCTGAGCTACCGGGTGTAGTAGCTGAGGCGTGGGCGTAACGATCGGGAAACTCGCTCATTTTGGGCCTTGATGTGACTGTGGTCACGTAGTACAAAGGAACCACGGAAGCTTGGAGAAGCCAAGATATAGCCAGAAGAGAAGGCTAAATCTCCCGAACCAGGCTCCCTAGCACGGGTCCCGGCACCCACGCGGAGCACATGCCGCGGAATAGGTAAAAGTGTTGCGGGCCTGCGTGATTGCGAGAAGCGGACGGACACGACGGCCTCTTGGGTGGGGTTGCATCCGAAGCGCATCGCAAGGACGCCGAGGCCACCCACGCAACCCACATTGCACGCTTGGTAACCGGAATCCGTGCTAGCGGGCGGCGAGCCGAACACAGTTCGGAACGCCGCCCGCTTTGCGTTTGCTGGACGGATCGCCGAGAAGTGCTCAGCCAGCAGCAGACTGGGCGATCTGCAGCGCTTCCCGGGCACCGGCGTGCAGGGCCTCAGAGCTCAGCAGCAGCCACGCCGTCAACCCCTCGCGGGTGCCCGCCGCGAATCCCCGTGCGGCAGCACGGTAGTCGCCCGACTTCTTCATCCAGTGCACCTCGGGCACGCCGAGGCCGTGTGGATCCAGACCGCTGGAGATGGTCACCAGTCGTGACAGTCCGCGGGCCACCACGCCGTCGGCCGTACCGAACGGCTCCAACGTCAACAGTTCGCCGTGCGCGACGGCAGCCAGAATCGGCGCGGGTACGCGCGATCCTCCGGTGAGGATTTCGGCGAGCATTTCCAACCGGCGGCCCACGGCCGGATCCGTCCGTGGCCGGCCCAGATGTTCGTCGTCGGTGAGATCTGCGGCGGCCAGCGCATGCAGCCGGGCCAGCGCCTGCAACGGCGCCCGCTGCCACACCCCGACCAGCGTCGTCGCGCCACCCTCGAGGGCTTCGGCAACGCGGATCGCGCCTGCTGTCACGGGATCCGGCTCGCCGTCGGGGGTCAGTTGGATGGACCCGCCGTCGAGCACCGCCGAGGCCCGGGCCGCCCGCATCGCGGCCTCGCCCGCGGTCTGTGGCCAGCCGCGCAGGTTGAAGCGGTGCCGGTGCGCCCGCCCGAGCGCCTCCCTGGCCTCATCACACGCCGCGGCCACGCCGGGAAGCTCGGCGAGCGGCGCGAGTGGGTCCGTGTTGGTCACGCCCACATACGCTAGCCGACCGCTGGACGCCGGATCTTCGACCGTTCGGCGCATCGGGCGCGCCGCCCGGCCGACGGCGTTGGGCGTCTCCAACGCCGGTGCAACGTTCGGTGACTAGGCTCACAAACATGTCGAACCCGTCAGTGACGCACGCCGAAGCTCCGTCAGCCTATCCCCCACCCGCCGACTTCGCGGCCAGCGCGAATGCGACGGGCGAGTTGTATGCCGAGGCCGAACGAGACCGGCTGGCGTTCTGGGGTGAGCAGGCCGAGCGGCTCGCCTGGCAGACCCCGTTCACCGAGGTGCTGGACTGGTCGGAGGCGCCGTTCGCGAAGTGGTTCGTCGGCGGCAAGCTCAACGTCGCCTACAACTGCGTCGACCGGCACGTCGAGGCGGGCAACGGCGACCGGGTCGCGATCCACTGGGTCGGCGAACCGGTCGACGACGCGCGCGACATCACCTACGCGCAGCTCAAGGATGAGGTGAGCAAGGCGGCCAACACCCTGACCGATCTCGGTCTGGTGGCCGGTGACCGGGTCGCCATCTACATGCCGATGGTGCCCGAGGCCATCATCGCCATGCTGGCCTGCGCGCGCCTGGGCGTCATGCACAGTGTCGTTTTCGCCGGGTTCTCCGCCAGCGCGCTGCGCGCCCGCGTCGAGGACGCGCAGGCCAAGCTCGTCATCACCACTGACGGGCAGTACCGGCGTGGCGAGGCCGCGTCGTTGAAGTCCGCCGTCGACGAGGCGGTCGCCGATCAGGCGTCGGTGCAGAACGTTCTTGTGGTGCGGCGCACCGGAATTGACGTCGACTGGACACCTGGCCGGGATCTCTGGTGGCACGAGACGGTGGAGCAGGCATCGCCCGACCACACCCCGGAGGCTTTCGACGCCGAGCAGCCGCTGTTCCTGCTGTACACCTCGGGCACCACGGGCAAGCCCAAGGGCATCGTGCACACCTCGGGCGGGTTCCTGACCCAGGCGGCCTACACCCACCACAACGTCTTCGACATCAAGCCCGAAACCGACGTGTACTGGTGCACAGCCGATATCGGCTGGGTCACCGGGCACACCTACATCGTCTACGGGCCGCTGGCGAATGGCGTCACGCAGGTGGTCTACGAGGGCACCCCGGCCTCGCCCACCATGCACCGGCATTTCGAGGTCATCGAAAAGTACGGCGTGACAATCTATTACACGGCGCCGACGCTGATCCGCACGTTCATGAAGTGGGGGCGCGTACTGCCCGAGGGCCACGACCTGAGCAGCCTGCGGCTGCTGGGCTCGGTCGGTGAGCCGATCAACCCCGAGGCGTGGCGCTGGTACCGCGAGTTCATCGGAGGCAACCGCACCCCGATCGTGGACACCTGGTGGCAGACCGAGACCGGGGCCATCATGATCTCCCCGCTGCCCGGGGTGACGGCCGCCAAGCCCGGCTCGGCGATGACCCCCCTGCCCGGCATCGCGGCCAAGATCGTCGACGACGAAGGCAACGACCTGGTCCCCGGCGCCGACGAAGCCGAGCACGTCACCGGATACCTGGTGCTCGACAAGCCGTGGCCGGCCATGCTGCGCGGCATCTGGGGTGATCCGGAGCGGTTCAAGGAGACCTACTGGTCGCGCTTCGCCGAGCAGGGCTGGTATTTCGCCGGCGACGGCGCCCGGTACGACTCGGACGGCAACATCTGGGTGCTGGGCCGCATCGACGACGTCATGAACATCTCGGGCCACCGCATCTCGACCGCAGAGGTCGAGTCGGCGCTCGTCGGCCATTCCGGGGTCGCCGAGGCCGCGGTCGTGGGCGCGTCGGATGAGACCACCGGCCAGGCCATCTGCGCCTTCGTCATCCTCAAAGAAAGCGCCCACGGCGGTGCGGCGAACATGATCGAGGAATTGCGCGCGCAGGTGTCCCGCGAGATCTCCCCGATCGCCAAACCCCGCGAGATCCACGTGGTGCCCGAGCTGCCCAAGACCCGCAGCGGCAAGATCATGCGCCGGCTGCTGCGTGACGTGGCAGAGGGCCGCGAACTCGGCGACACCTCGACACTGGTCGACCCGAGCGTGTTCGAAGCCATCCGCGCCAGCAAGTAGGCGCCTTCTCTTTCACCGGAACTGCATTCCGGGTGGTCAAATCGCGAGATTAACGACCTGGAATGCAGTTCCGCGGGAAGGGGGGTCAGGCGATCGGCACGTACCCCGTACCGGGCCGGTTCTTGGCGGTGATGTCGGCGAGTTGCGTGTTGATCGACATGGTCACCGCGGGCGTGTGCAGCGGCACGTATTTCACGACGCAGGTCGGCAGATCGTTGGTGTAGGCCCCGTGCAGCATGCCCACCAGCTTGTTGTCGACCGTGACGGGCGCACCGGAATCGCCGGGCTGACCGCACACCTGGTTGACGATGGTGCCCGGGTCCTGCCCCGGTCCCCACGTGACACCGCACGAATAGCCGGTGGTGCGGCCCAGCTTGCAGGCGATCTGGCCGAACACCGGGTCGGGGCCGATACCGTCGATCTGGAAGCCGTTGACGTTGTCGGTCGGCGTGACCTTCTGCGGGTCGAACTGGATCACCGCGTAGTCCAGGAGCTCGTTGCCTGCGACCATGGTGCCCAGCTGCCCGGCCCCGGTGGCGTTCTCGGCCGCGACCGTCGCGCCTGGGCCACCGCAGTGCGCCGAGGTGAAGCCGATCAGCCGGCCCGCGTTGTCGTGACCGATCGTGGTGAGAGTGCAGAACGTGTCGCCGTTGACGACGATGCCGGAGCCTCCACCCAGCACCACCGGATCAGCGTGTGCGACCCCCGGCGTCAGCATGGCGGCCAGCGCCAGAATCATTGTCCCGACAACGAACTTCCAGCGGCGTCTGGTCGCCAAGTGTCCTCCCATCGACGCGCCCCGACCCGCGCACCCCAAGCGAATACTCGCATCCTACTTGTGCTCAGATGTCGGCCGGGATCGTTATCCGAGCCACCACATGGCAACATGAACCGCGACCACACCACCGCAACCAGGCATCGGACCCGGGGAGGAAGCTACTTGTGAGCAACGGCGACCGCAGGACCGGAATTCCGGCAACTGTGACCTCGATTCCGCTGGTAGATCCGCACGCGCCCAAGCCCGACCCGTCCATCGGAGACCTGGTCAAAGATGCGACCGCCCAGGTGTCGACCCTGGTCCGGGCCGAGGTGGCACTGGCAAAGGCCGAGATCACCCGCGACGTCAAGAAGGGTTTGACCGGCAGCATCTTTTTCATCGCCGCGCTGGTCGTGCTGTTCTACTCGACCTTCTTTTTCTTCTTCTTCGTTGCCGAACTGCTCGACACCTGGCTGTACCGCTGGGCGGCGTTCCTGATCGTGTTCGGGATCATGGTGCTGACGACCGTGGCGTTGGCGCTGTTCGGTTTCCTCAAGGTGCGCCGGATCCGCGGACCGCGGCAGACCATCGAGTCGGTGAGAGAAACCCGTGAGGCACTGACGCCCGGGCACGACAAGTCCGTCGCGCTGTCCACGGCCGACGCGGCGCGGGCCAAGGCGACCCCGGCCGACCCCTCGGGCTGGTAATGCCCCCACCCGACCCGTCGATCACCCGGATCGACGGGCCATGGCGGCATCTGCAGGTGCACGCCAACGGCATTCGCTTCCACGTTGTAGAGGGCGAGAGCGCGCAGCCCGACCGTGGGAAAGCGGGCGAGAGCTCGCAGCCCGACCGTCCGCTGGTCATCCTGCTGCACGGATTCGGCTCGTTCTGGTGGTCTTGGCGTCATCAGCTCACCGGGTTGCCCGACGCGCGCGTCGTCGCCGTAGACCTGCGTGGCTACGGCGGCAGCGACAAGCCCCCACGCGGCTACGACGGCTGGACCCTGGCCGGCGACACCGCCGGGTTGGTGCGCGCTCTGGGCCACAAGACCGCGACGCTGGTGGGTCACGCCGATGGAGGCCTGGTGTGCTGGGCGACGGCCGTGCTGCACCCGCGGGTGGTGCGGGCGATCGCGTTGGTCAGCTCGCCGCATCCGGTGGCGCTGCGCGCCTCGGCGCTGACCCGGCGCGATCAGGGCCGCGCGCTGCTCCCGTCGCTGATGCGTTATCAGCTACCGATGCTGCCCGAGCGCGCGTTGACCCGGCACGACGGCGAGGAGCTGGAACGCCTGGTACGCAGCCGGGCAGGCACCAAATGGCAAGCCACCCAAGACTTCTCCGAGACCCTCGGTCACATGCGGCGAGCCATTCAGATCTCGGGAGCGGCCCATTCGGCGCTGGAGTACCAGCGCTGGGCGGTGCGCAGCCAGCTGCGCGGTGAGGGCAGGCGCTTCATGCGGTCGATGAAGCGGCCGATCAATGTGCCGGTGCTACATCTGCGCGGCGACGCCGACCCCTACGTGCTGGCCGATCCGGTCTACCGCACCCAGCACTTCGCGCCGCACGGCCGCTACGTGTCTCTCGCCGGTTCAGGGCACTTCGGCCACGAAGAAGATCCGGACATGGTCAACGAGCAGTTGCGCAGATTCCTCGCGCACCTGGGCGAGCACTGATCAGGAGCTGATGCACGTCCCGGTGGCCACCCGCTGGGTGTTGCCGATCTTGGCCATCTGCTGTTCCACTTCCTTTGCGGTCAGCACGAATCCGGTGTCGGCGTCGTCGACGGCCGCGCCGAACACGACACCCAGCACCTTGCCGGCCCGGTTGATCATCGGCCCGCCCGAATTGCCCTGCCGCACACTGCCCCGCACCGTGTAGACCTCACGGGTGACGGTCGTGGTGCGGTAGATGTCGGGACCTTTGAGCTCGATGATCTCGCGGACGCGGGCCGGGGTGGCCAGGAAGTCGCCGCCGCCTGGATACCCCATCACCACCGCGTCGGTGCCCTGCGGGGCCGCCTGCTCGGCGAAGGTCAGCGGGGCGGTCGGCAGGTCGGGCACATCGAGGATGGAGATGTCGGCGTTGGGGTCATAGGACACGACGCTCGCGTCGTAGGTCTTGCCCTCGGCTTCGACGGTCACGCTGTCCGCTCCGGCGACCACGTGCGCGTTGGACATCACCCGGTTGGGCGCCACGACGAATCCGCTGCCCTCCAACACCTTCTGGCAGCTCGGTGCGACACCCTTGATCTTGACCACGCTCGGCCGGGTCGCGGCGACGACGGCGTCGGTGGCCAGGCTCGCATCGGGCGCGTCGACGTTGACGATGGGGGTGCGGCCGAATGGCTGCAAGACGTCGAACCCGGACGTGTCCAGCAGGCTGGACAAGCGCGTCGGCACCGACTTCAACCACGGCGGAGCCACCTTGTCCACCTCGGTCAGCACCCGCGAATTCTTCACGGCGGCAGCGAGGTTCGGCTGGTCCGACGATGTCAGCGGGGTGGCCAGCAGGTAGGCGGCCACCAGGACGGCCACCAGTTGCAGGGCCACGCCGGTGGCCGAGTCGAACACCCGGAGCACCGGGTTGCGCAACGCGCTGCGGACCGCGCGGCCGAGCACCACGCCTGCGATCTCGCCGACCACCACGAGCGCCAGGATCAGGAACAGCGACGCGAACAGTTTGGTGCGCGGACCGTCGATGTGGCTGACGATGTGCGGGGCGAGCAGCAGGCCCGCGACCGCGCCGAGCACCACGCCCACGAAGGACAGCAGCGAGCCGAGCGCGCCGGAACGCCAGCCGGAGATGGCGGCGACGAACGCGATGCCGATGATGGCCAGGTCAAGCCAAAGCGAAGGTGTCATCTACTTCCAGTTCAACGTTGCGCTTCACCGTAGCCGTTCGGATGCCCGACGAGCGCCATTGCCTCGTCGAGTTCCCGTACGTCGTCGGTGTTCCACGGCTGCGCCCAGCCCGCGACATCGAGGATGGCCGAGATGACCTGCCCGGTGAAACCCCACACCAGCATCTCGTTCAGCAGAAACGCCGGGCCGGCGAACCGGCGGGTGGCCGCTTCGCGACAGACCATGAGCCGATTCTCCGGATTGATGAACGCGCGCACAGGCACCCGCGCGACCACCGCGGTCTCGGACGGGTCGACGACGGCCACCGGGCCTGGGTCCGGTGAGTAGGCCAGCACCGGGACGACGTGGAATCCCGACGGCGGGATGAACATGCGTTCCAGTGTGGCCAGCGGACGTAACCGTCCGGTATCGATGCCCGTTTCCTCCCACGCCTCGCGAAACGCCGTGGCCACCGGGCCGTCGTCGCCCGGATCGGTGGCGCCCCCGGGAAAGGCGGCCTGCCCGGCGTGGTGCCGCAGCGTCGACGCCCGGACCGTGACCAACAGGTCGGCATCGTCGGGAAGGTGGGGCGCAGGCAGATCGGCGGGGCCGGAGAACAACACGAGCACCGCGGCGTCCCGGCGGGCACCGGCCAGGACCGCCTGTTTGTCCAATTCGACGATGCTGGCCAGCACGTCCGGCGGAACCCGGCGACGATACGCGTCGGGCACCCCGTCGACGTTGTCCACCAGAGGTCGCAGCCACGGCGGTGCGGCATCGGGATTCAGCTCGCCGAGCTGGGAAGTCAACGCGCCGCTCCTAGGCCCAATTTGTCCGACACGGCCGCGGCGATCTCGTCAGCGTTGGAGAAGGGCCGCGGCAGGATTCCGGCAACGCTACCGTCTGCGCGCAACACCACCGTCGCAGGCATCACGTTGGGCACCCGCAGAGCGGCGGCGACCAACCGACGACCGTCCTGCAGCGTCGGCAGCCGAACCCCGAGCTCGGCCAGCCGCAGCAGTGCAGCGGCCTCGTTCTCGTCCTGGTGCACCGTGACGACGAGGATGTCGGACCCCATGCGGCGCTGATACTCGGCCATCGCGGGCAGTTCGTCGGCGCACGGTCCGCACCAATACGCCCACAGGTTCAGCACCACCGTGCGTCCGGCGAGTGCGCGAGCCACGTCGACCGCGGCGCCGTCACCGACACACTGCAGCGTGATACCGCCCAGTGCTTGCGGGCCTGGCCCTTGCCCGGGCGGCGGGCACGGCGGCAGGGCCGCTCGGGCACGCGGACCGGCGAGGGCCTGCGGGGTGTCGGCATCGCGGTGATCGCGGCCGGCCGCAGGCGCGACGCCTGTGCTCGGGACGTCGCGCATCTGCATCCAGAACGCCGCACCCAAGGCCACCAGGACCACCAGCACGGCGATGGTCCACCGGGTCGAAGTCTTCACAACCCGGCGAGAGCCAGCAGGTGCTCGGTCTCGGGGCCTTTGACCAGCGGGGCGGCGATCAGCGGATCGGTGGGACCGGTGCCGAAGGACGGACAGTCCTTGGCCAGCACGCACACACCGCAGGCCGGTTTGCGGGCATGGCACACCCGGCGGCCGTGGAAGATCACCCGGTGGCTGAGCAGCGTCCACTCGCTGCGTTCGATCAGCTCACCGACGGCGTGCTCGACCTTCACCGGATCTTCCTCTTCGGTCCAGCGCCAGCGCCGCACCAGCCTGCCGAAATGGGTGTCGACGGTGATGCCGGGGATGTCGAAGGCGTTGCCCAGGATCACGTTCGCTGTCTTGCGGCCGATGCCCGGCAGCGTCACCAGGTCTTCCATGGTGGCGGGCACCTGACCGTCGAACCGCTCGACCAGCTCCTGGCCCAACCGGATGAGCGACGTGGTCTTGTTGCGATAGAACCCGGTCGGCCGGATCAGCTCTTCCATCTCGGTGCGGTCGGCTTGCGCATAGTCCAGCGCGGTGCGGTATTTGAGGAACAACGCCGGGGTGGTCAGGTTGACGCGCTTGTCGGTGCTCTGCGCCGACAGGATGGTTGCGACGGCGAGCTCGAGCGGGTTGGTGAAGTCCAGCTCGCAGTACACATGCGGAAAAGCTTGCGCCAGCTCACGATTCATGCGTCTGGCGCGGCGGACCAGGCCAAGGTGCGTCTCGGTGTCCCATTTTTTGGGACGGGCTGTTTTCCCTGTTCGGACGGCACCCGTGCTCACCCTTGTCAGGGTACTGATTCCCTCCGACACACCCGGCAGCGGACCTGGTGGCATTTCGTGACCTCCCTGAGACCTACACCGTGTTTACTTCACCCTTGTGTCGTGGTTGCTGGTGGCGCTCGTCCCCGCCTTGCTGATGCTGGTGGCGGTCGGGCTCGGCCGGCTCGAGAATTGGCTCGCCACCGAGCGCCCGGCCGGTGCGCGCGACACGTTCAACGGTCTGCAGCGGCGGCTCGCGAGCCTCGACGGCGACCGTTTGCCCACGCGGGTCTACAGCCAGCATGCGACGAATCCCGGATTTCATACGCCTCGCCATGCCAATCGTGTGTAGCGTGGGCTAGTCGCGAAACCGCGTACCTCTAGACTGATCATGAATTGTCAATAGAGGGTCAATATCACCCGACACCTTAAGAGGAACAACGTGGACGAGATCCTGGCCAGGGCCGGAATCTTCCAGGGAGTCGAACCCACCGCCGTATCAGCGCTCACCAAGCAGCTGCAGCCAGTCGACTTCCCGCGCGGGCATACCGTGTTCGCCGAAGGCGAGCCCGGTGACCGGCTGTACATCATCATCTCCGGCAAGGTGAAGATCGGCCGCCGCTCACCGGACGGCCGAGAGAACCTGCTGACCATCATGGGTCCGTCGGACATGTTCGGTGAACTGTCGATCTTCGACCCGGGTCCGCGTACCTCGAGCGCCACCACCATCACCGAGGTGCGCGCCGTGTCCATGGACCGCGACGCCCTGCGGGCCTGGATCGCCGACCGGCCCGAGATCGCCGAGCAGCTGCTGCGCGTGCTCGCCCGTCGCCTCCGGCGTACCAACAACAACCTGGCCGACCTGATCTTCACCGACGTGCCAGGCCGCGTCGCCAAGCAGCTGCTGCAGCTCGCCCAGCGGTTCGGCACCCAGGAGGGCGGCGCGCTGCGCGTCACCCACGACCTGACGCAGGAAGAGATCGCTCAGCTGGTCGGCGCCTCACGGGAGACCGTGAACAAGGCCCTTGCCGACTTCGCCCACCGCGGCTGGATCCGCCTGGAGGGCAAGAGCGTGCTGATCAGTGACAGCGAGCGCCTCGCGAGGCGAGCGCGCTAGCCGCGTAGATAGTCCAGCTGGGCCTGCACCGACCATTCGGCTGCAGGCCACAGTTTTTCGTCGACATCGGTGTACACATGCTCGACGACCGCACGCGCGGTCGCATCGTCGCCGAGTTCCCGCAATGCACCCCGGACCTGATTGAGCCGGTCCTCGCGGTGCGCCAGGTACATCTGGGCGACGGCCGCGAGGTCGCCCAGCTCCGGGCCGTGTCCGGGCAGCACCGTACGCCCGCCCAGGCCCTGCAGCCGGCGCAGTGACTCCAGATAGTCACGCAGGCTCCCGTCCTCGGTGTCGATGACGGTGGTGCCGCGGCCCAGCACGGTGTCCGCGGTCAGCACCGCGTCGTCGAGGACGAAGCTCAACGAGTCGGCGGTGTGCCCAGGGGTGGCCATGACGGTGATCCGCAGGCCGGCCGCGTCGATCACCTCGCCATCGGACAGCGGGCCGCCGAGGCCGCGCAGGAAGCCGCTGCCCACCGAGCGCACGGTGGCGCCCGTTGCGTCGACGACCTTGTCGATGGCACCCGTGTGGTCGTCGTGCTTGTGACTGATCAGCACCAGCGGAATCCGGCCGAGTTCGGCGATGCGCGCGATGTGCTCGTCATCGTCGGGGCCGGGATCCACGACGACCATCTCGTCGCTGCCCGGCGCGCGCAACACCCAGGTGTTGGTGCCCTCCAAGGTCATCAAACCCGGGTTGTTGCACAGCAGCACCGAGGCCGACACCGTGTCTGTTTCGATGACCGGCCTCAACAGCCCGTAGGCCGGGTGCTGCAGCTCCGCGCCAGAGGTCACGCGACCTCTACGATGATCTCGACCTCCACCGGCGCATTCCGCGGCAACTCCGACACGCCGACCGCCGAACGCGCGTGTGCGCCTGCCTCGCCGAACACGGCACCGAAGAGTTCGGAGGCGCCGTTGACGACGCCGGGTTGCCCGCTGAAGCCGGGAGCCGACGCGACGAAGCCGACCACCTTGACGACCTTGACGACGGAGTCGATGCCGACCAGGGCGTGCACTGCGGCCAGCGCGTTGAGCCCGCACAGCCGGGCCAGGTCGCTGGCCTGCTCGGGGCTGACTTCGGCGCCGACCTTGCCGGTCGCGACGAGCTCGCCGTTCTGGATGGGCAGCTGCCCTGCCGTGTACACCAGATTCCCGGTGCGGGTCGCCGGCACGTACGCGGCCAGCGGCGCCACCACCTCGGGCAGTTCGATGCCCAGTTCGGTCAGTCGCTGCGAAATGGTCACTTCGGCCTCTTCAGGTAGGCGACATGCTGTTCACCGGTCGGGCCGGGCAGCACGGAAACCAGCTCCCAGCCGTCATGGCCCCACTGGTCGAGAATCTGTTTTGTGGCGTGCGTCAGCAACGGCACGGTTGCGTACTCCCACCGGGTCGGTTCGCTCATGGGCTGAGCTTATCGGGCGGGGTTCGGTCAATGGTTAGCATGCAGTGGTGGCAACCACAGAAAGCGCGGCCAAGCACGTCGCCTGGCCGTCGCGGCTGACCAAGGCCCGTCTGCATTTCGTGTCAGGCAAGGGCGGTACCGGCAAATCCACCATCGCCGCAGCTCTGGCCCTGGCCCTTGCGGCCGGCGGACGCCGGGTCTTGCTGGTGGAAGTCGAGGAACGGCAGGGCATCGCGCAGCTGTTCGACGTTCCGCCACTGCCGTACGAGGAGGTCAAGATTGCCACCGCCGAGGGCGGCGGCCAGGTCAACGCCCTGGCCATCGACATCGAGGCGGCGTTCCTGGAGTACCTCGACATGTTCTACAACCTCGGCCTGGCCGGCCGGGCGATGCGCCGCATCGGTGCCATCGAATTCGCCACCACCATCGCGCCCGGCCTGCGTGACGTGCTGCTCACCGGCAAGATCAAAGAGATCGTGACGCGCACCGACCGCAGCGAGAAGGCCAAGCGCATCGCCTATGACGCGGTCGTCGTCGATTCTCCTCCCACCGGCCGCATCTCGCGGTTCCTCGACGTCACCAAGGCCGTGTCCGATCTGGCCAAGGGCGGCCCGGTGCACTCGCAGGCCGACGGCGTGGTCAAGCTGCTGCACTCCGAGCAGACCGCGATCCATCTCGTGACCCTGCTGGAGGCCCTGCCCATCCAGGAGACGCTGGAGGCCATCGACGAGCTCAACGAGCTGGGCCTGCCGATCGGCAGCGTCATCGTCAACCGCAACATCCCGGCCTACCTGTCCCCCGAGGATCTGGCCAAGGCTGCCGACGGCGACATCGACGCCGACGCGGTGCGGGCCGGCTTGGCGAAGGTCGGAATCACGTTGTCCGACAGCGATTTCGCGGGGCTGCTCACAGAGACCATCCAGCACGCCACCCGGCTCACCGCCCGTGCGGAGAGCGCCGAGCAGCTCGACGCCCTCGACGTCCCGCGCCTCGAGCTGCCTGCCCTGTCCGACGGCGTCGATCTGGGCAGTCTGTACGAACTCGCCGAAGCTCTTGCCCAACAGGGGGTCCGATAACCGTGAGCACCAAGCCCGCTGCCCTCGACATGGGCGCCATCCTGGCCGACACCTCCAACCGCGTCGTAGTGTGTTGCGGCGCAGGCGGTGTCGGCAAGACCACCACCGCGGCGGCGATGGCGCTGCGCGCCGCCGAGTACGGCCGCACGGTCGTGGTGCTCACCATCGACCCGGCCAAACGACTGGCGCAGGCACTGGGCATCAAGGATCTCGGCAATACCCCGCAACGGGTTCCGCTGGCACCCGAGGTCACCGGCGAACTGCACGCGATGATGCTGGACATGCGTCGCACGTTCGACGAGATGGTGATCCAGTACTCGGGGCCGGGCCGCGCCGACTCCATCCTGGAGAACCAGTTCTACCAAACCGTGGCGACCTCACTGGCCGGCACGCAGGAATACATGGCCATGGAGAAGCTCGGTCAGCTACTGGCCGAGGACAAGTGGGATCTCGTCGTCGTCGACACCCCACCGTCACGCAATGCGCTGGACTTTCTCGACGCACCAAAGCGGTTGGGCAGCTTCATGGACAGCAGGCTGTGGCGCATGCTGCTGGCCCCCGGCCGCGGCATCGGCCGGCTGGTCACCGGCGCGATGGGGCTGGCGATGAAAGCCCTGTCCACCGTGCTGGGGTCTCAAATGCTTTCTGACGCAGCGGGTTTCGTCCAGTCACTGGACGCCACGTTCGGCGGATTCCGCGAAAAAGCCGACCGCACTTATGAATTGCTCAAGCGCCGCGGCACCCAGTTCGTCGTGGTGTCCGCCGCCGAGCCCGATGCGCTGCGGGAGGCGTCGTTCTTCGTCGACCGCCTCGCCGGGGAGAACATGCCACTCGCGGGGCTGATCCTCAACCGGACCCATCCGACGTTGAGCGATCTGCACGCCGAAAAGGCCGAAGAAGCCGCTGACGACCTGGCGACCGAAGATCCCGATGCGCTGGCCGTGGCGGTGTTGCGCATCCACGCCGACCGGGCGCAGACCGCCAAGCGCGAGGTGCGGCTGCTGTCTCGGTTCACGGGGGCCAATCCGCACGTCGCGATCGTCGGCGTGCCGTCGCTGCCGTTCGACGTGTCGGATCTCGAAGCGTTGCGGGCGATCGCCGATCAGATCACCGGCGTCGGAGAACCCGTCTAGAGGGGCGCGCTAAACAGCGCTGCGATGTTTGCGCTGGGCGGCGAAGAAGTCGGCCCAGGAAACAACTTCGGGGTGCTGCTTGAGCAGTGCGCGACGCTGGCGCTCGGTCATCCCGCCCCAGACGCCGAACTCGACGCGGTTGTCCAACGCGTCGGCCCCGCACTCGAGGATCACCGGGCAGTGCCTGCAGATCACCGCGGCTTTGCGCTGGGCCGCGCCACGGACGAACAGTTCATCAGGATCGGCCTGCCTGCACCGGGCCTGCGACACCCATGCGATGCGCGCCTCTGCCTCGGCTCCGTGTGCCAAACTGTGAGCAGGGCTGGATGTGGCCGTAGTCGTCTTGCGCGTGACAGTCCGTGAATCTGACACCTGCGATCCCTTCGTTCCAACCTTCGACCGCTATGGCCGACGGTGAGCCCTCCGGTGTAGAACGCCGATGCGATCTACGCCACATTGCGCCAGCCTGTGTTACCTGGGTCGCACTGTGTGTCCAAGCTAGGTGGTCAGAGGGTATTAACGCAACAGTTTGCGAGGCACTTTTTTGGGACGGCCGTGCAGTCTGATCATGCATCGCAGCGTTTACGCCGTTTCCCCAGCGAGATCGTGATAACGCCGTTCGCGCGCTCGCCGGTGGACCCCCAGGGAAGCGTCGTTACTCTGTACCCATGCCAGACCAGCCGACGCGACCGCCCACCACGGTCACGGTCATAAAGCTCGCCTGGTGCTGCCTACTGGCCAGCGTGCTCGCGGCCGCCTTCATGTTCCCGGTTGTCGGCGGATTCGGGCTGATGTCCAACCGAGCCTCCGACGTCGTTGCCAACGGCTCGGCCGCATTGGTGGAAGGCGACGTGCCGCAGGTGTCGACGATGGTCGACGCCAAGGGCAACACCATCGCGTGGCTCTACTCGCAGCGCCGGTTCGAAGTACCGAGCGATCAGATCGCCAACACCATGAAGCTGGCGATCGTCTCCATCGAGGACAAACGGTTTGCCGAACATAACGGTGTGGACTGGCAGGGCACCCTGACCGGCCTGTCCGGTTATCTGTCCGGGAATGCCGACACCCGTGGTGGCTCAACGCTCGAACAGCAGTATGTGAAGAACTACCAACTGCTGGTGGTCGCGCAGACCGACGCCGAGCGCCGCGCCGCCATCGAGACCACCCCGGCCCGCAAGCTCCGCGAGATCCGGATGGCGTTGACGCTGGACAAGACGTTCACCAAGCCCGAGATCCTCACCCGCTACCTCAATCTGGTGTCGTTCGGCAACGGTTCCTTCGGCATCCAGGACGCGGCCCAGACCTATTTCGGCATCAATGCCTCCGAGCTGAACTGGCAGCAGGCCGCCCTGCTGGCGGGCATGGTGCAGTCGACCAGCACGCTCAATCCGTACACCAACCCCGACGGCGCCCTCGCCCGCCGGAACCTGGTGCTGGACACGATGATCGACAACATCCCGCAGGAAGCCGACGCGCTGCGGGCCGCCAAGGAGCAGCCGCTGGGCATCCTGCCGCAGCCCAACCAGCTCCCGCGCGGCTGCATCGCCGCGGGTGACCGGGCGTTCTTCTGCGATTACGCGCTGGAGTACCTGGCCCGGGCAGGCCTGAGCAAGGAGCAGGTCGCCAAGGGCGGTTACCTGATCAAGACCACGCTGGATCCCGATGTGCAGGTGCCGGTGAAGTCGGCGATCGATGGCATCGCGAGCCCGACCATCGACGGCATCGCGAGCGTGATGAGCGTGGTCAAGCCGGGCAAGACGTCGCACCCGGTGGTCGCGATGGCCAGCAACCGCACCTACGGCCTGAACACCGACGCGGGCGAAACCATGCAGCCGCAACCGTTCTCCCTCGTCGGCAACGGTGCTGGGTCGATCTTCAAGCTCTTCACCACGGCCGCGGCCATGGACATGGGGATGGGCATCAACACCACACTGCCCGTGCCCGGGTTCTTCCAGGCCAAGGGTCTGGGCAGCAGCGACACCCCGGGCTGCCCGAAGGAAACCTGGTGTGTGAAGAACGCGGGCAACTACAAGGGCTCCATGAGCGTCACCGAAGCGCTGGCCACCTCGCCGAACACCGCGTTCGCCAAGCTGATCTCGCAGATCGGCGTGCCGCGGGTGGTCGACATGGCGGTCAAGCTGGGCCTGCGGTCCTACGCGATGCCCGGCACGGCACGCGATTACGACCCGGAGAGCAACGAGAGCCTGGCTGATTTCGTCAAGAGACAGAACATCGGGTCGTTCACGCTGGGGCCGCTGGAGGTGAACGGGCTGGAGCTGTCGAATGTGGCGGCCACCCTGGCATCCGGTGGTATGTGGTGCCCGCCCAATCCGATCGACAAGGTCGTCGACCGCCACGGTCAGGAGGTCTCGGTGACCACCGAGACCTGCGAACAGGTGGTGCCGGAAGGGTTGGCCAACACCTTGGCCAACGCCATGAGCAAGGACGACACCGGTTCGGGCACCTCGGCGGGTGCGGCCGGCTCGGTGGGCTGGGATCTGCCGATGTCCGGTAAGACCGGCACGACCGAGAACAACAAGTCCTCGGCGTTCCTCGGTTTCACCAACCAGTACGCCGCGTCCAACTACATCTATGACGACTCGTCCACTCCCAGTGAGCTGTGCTCGTTCCCGCTGCGTCAATGCGGGAACGGCAACCTCTTCGGTGGTAACGAGCCCGCCCGCACCTGGTTCACCGCGATGAAGCCGATCGCCAACAACTTCGGCCCGGTCGCGCTGCCGCCCACCGATCCGCGCTACGTGGACGGCGGCCCCGGCTCGCAGGTGCCCACCGTGAACGGCCTGGACGAGAACGCGGCGCGGCAGCGTCTCAAGGAGGCCGGTTTCCAGGTCGCCGACGGCAGCGCGTCGGTCAACAGCAGCGCCAAGTACGGCACCGTCGTCGGCACGACACCCAGCGGGCAGACCATCCCTGGCTCGATCATCACGATCCAGATCAGCAACGGCATCCCGCCACCACCGCCGCCTCCACCGGTGGCGATACCGCTGCCGGGCGGTCCGCCGCCCGAGATCGGTCAGACGGTCGTGGAGATCCCTGGCCTGCCACCGATCACCGTGCCGGTGCTCGGACCGCCGCCACCGCCATGACGGTCTGATCGTGATGTGCATCGGCCCACCCTGACCGGCCAAGAATGGGTGCGGCACAGCATCGGGCAGTAGGCTGCCAGCATGTCAGCCGCCTCGGTAGCCAAGAAGACAGCCGCCGTCGCCACCGGCTCGTTGGTGGCCGGGATCGGGTACGCGTCGCTCATCGAACGCAATGCCTTCGTCCTGCGCGAAGCGACCATGCCGGTGCTGGCACCGGGTTCGTCGCCGCTGCGCGTGCTGCACCTGTCCGATCTGCACATGCGGCCCGGTCAGCGCCGCAAGCAGGCGTGGTTGCGCGACCTGGCCCGCCTCGAGCCGGACCTGGTGGTCAACACCGGCGACAACCTGGCGCACACCAAGGCGGTTCCCGCCGTCGTGCAGTCGCTGAGCGAGCTGCTGTCGGTGCCGGGCCTGTTCGTGTTCGGCAGCAACGACTACTTCGCGCCGCGGCTGAAGAACCCGCTGAACTACGTGACCAAACCGCAGCACCGCGTGCACGGCGATCCGCTGCCATGGCAGGACCTGCGGGCGGCGTTCACCGAGCGGGGCTGGTATGACCTCACCCATACGCGTCGCGACATCGAGGTGGCCGGGCTGCACATCTCGGTCGCCGGGGTCGACGATCCGCACCTGAAGCGGGACAGATACGACACCATCGCCGGGGCGGCCAACAGCGCCGCGAACCTCACGCTCGGGTTGACCCACTCCCCCGAACCGCGGGTGCTCGACCGCTTCGCGGCCGACGGCTACCAGCTCGTGCTGGCCGGTCACACCCACGGCGGGCAGCTGTGCCTGCCCTTCTACGGCGCGCTCGTCACCAACTGCGATCTGGACCGGTCGCGGGCCAAGGGCGCCTCTCGCTGGGGCGCGAACATGGCACTGCACGTCTCGGCGGGCATCGGCACGTCCCCGTACGCCCCCATGCGGTTCTGCTGCCGCCCGGAGGCGACGCTGCTGACGCTGGTTGCAGCGCCCACCGGTGGTGGTCATGTCGGCACACGCGCCGGCACGTCGTCGCCGACCGTCTCCGCACGGTGAACACACCTGCGGGCACGGCGTCGCGCAGCCAGCCCCGTGACTGGGTGGACAACGCGGTCCGATTGATCGAGGCCGACGCCCGGCGCAGCGCCGACACCCACCTGTTGCGCTACCCCTTGCCCTCGGCATGGTGTGACGGCGTCGACGTGGCGCTGTATCTCAAGGACGAGTCGACTCACATCACCGGAAGCCTCAAGCACCGGCTGGCCCGGTCGCTGTTCCTCTACGGGCTGTGCAACGGCTGGATCGCCGAGAAGACCACGGTGATCGAGGCGTCTTCGGGATCCACCGCGGTCTCTGAGGCGTATTTCGCGGCGCTGCTGGGCCTTCCGTTCATCGCGGTGGTGCCGTCATCGACCAGCACGGCCAAGATCGCCCTCATCGAATCTCAGGGCGGCCGTTGCCATTTCGTCGCGAAATCCTCGCAGGTGTACGAGGAGGCGCAACGGCTGGCCGCCGAGACCGGCGGGCACTACCTGGATCAGTTCACCAACGCCGAGCGGGCCACCGACTGGCGCGGAAACAACAACATCGCCGTGTCGATCTTCGAGCAGATGCAGATGGAGGCCCATCCGATTCCGGAGTGGATCGTGGTGGGCGCGGGCACCGGCGGCACCAGCGCGACGATCGGCCGGTTCATCCGGTACCGCCGCCACGCGACCCGGCTGTGCGTCGTCGACCCCGAGAACTCCGCGTTCTTCCCCGCCTACGCACAGGGGCGCAGCGACATCGTCACGGGCGCGTCGTCGCGCATCGAGGGAATCGGCCGACCACGGGTCGAGCCGTCGTTCCTGCCCGATGTGGTGGACCGCATGGTGTCAGTGCCCGATGCCGCGTCGGTCGCGGCGGCACGCCACGTCAGCGCCGTCCTGGGACGCCGGGTCGGGCCGTCCACGGGCACCAACATCTGGGGTGCGTTCGGATTGCTCGCCGAGATGGTCAAGCACGGGCAGAGCGGGTCGGTGGTGACCCTGTTGGCCGACAGCGGCGACCGCTACGCCGACACCTACTTCAATGACGACTGGGTGAGCGCCCAAGGGCTGGACCCGTCCGGGCCCGCTGCGGTGCTCGCAGAGTTCGAACGCTCGGGATCCTGGTCCTGATCGTCTGCGCCGTCAGCCGTTGCGAACAGCCACAGCGCTGCGACCGCGAAAAAACCCAGGTAGATGGTGGCGCCCAAGGTTGTCATGGTGGTCTCCAGTCGTGCCGGTGGCTTCAGTGTGCACAACGCCACCGACATGCCGAATCCATCCCGCGGCGGATGGTGATGTACGCCGCGACGCGGATGCCGCCGTGAGCCGGCCGGACTAGGTTGCGGATATGGACGCCAGCGCCGATCACCGCCGCCCGGCGTTGTGGCTGGTGCCGCTGCTCGTCGCGGTCATCCAGGTGGCCGGAAGCACCGGGATGCGTCATCACCGCGGCCCCGAACTGGCGCCGCTGACCTGGTTCGGATTTGTGCTGCTGCTGGCCGGGCCGCTGATGCTGTTGGCCCGTTACCGCCACCCCTGTCCGGTTCTGCTGGCCGTCACGGCGATCACCGCGACGTACGTGCTGGCCGGGTTCGGTCCCGGGCCGGTGTTCTTGTCGCTCGTGGTGGCATTCGTGCGGGCCGCGACGGTGTGCCCGCGGTGGTGGACCTACCCGCTGCCGCTGATCGGCTGGGCGGCCGCGTGGGTGATCCCGTGGCTGGCCGGCCGGCCCCGTCCGCCACTCGAGGCGATCGGCGGGCTGGGTGCGTGGCTGCTGGTGCTGGTCGCCATCGCCGAGGGGTTGCGCCAGCGCCGCTCGGTGGTGGAGGCCCGCCGGCTGCGGCAGGACGCCATGGCGTCGGCGGCGCGTTCCGAGCGGCAGCGGGAGGCGACGGCCGCGCGGCTGGCCATCGCCCGCGAGTTGCACGACGTGCTGGCGCACAGCCTGTCGATGATCAACGTGCAGTCGTCGGTGGCGCTCGAGCTCCTCGACAAGCAACCCGAGCGGGCCGGTCCGGCCCTGGCGGCCATCAAAGATGCCAGCCGCCAAGCGATTTCAGATGTGCACTCACTGGTCACCGCGTTGCGCGCCGAAGGCGGCGAGCCCACCGCACCGACCCCGGGCATCGCCGATCTCGACGGCCTGCTGGGGCCCGCCCGCGCGACCGGGCTGACCGTGACGACGACGGTGACGGGCTCGCCGCGGACCTTGCCCGCGGTGATCGACGTGGCCGCGGCCCGCATCGTGCAGGAGTCCCTGACCAACGTCGTGCGCCACTCCACCGCCACCACGGCTGCGGTCACCGTGGACTACACCGCATCTCGGTTGTCTGTGGCCGTCGACGACAACGGCACTCCGCGTGGCAGCACCTCGGCGGGCGGCAGTGGGATCACCGGCATGCGGGAGCGGGCGCGGGCACTCGGCGGCTCGTTCAGCGCCGGGCGGGTTCCCGGCGGCGGGTTCAGCGTGCGGGCCGGCCTGCCCATCGACGAAAGCGCTTACCCCTCATGACGATTCGAGTTGTGGTGGCCGATGATCAAGCGCTCGTGCGGGCCGGTTTTGTGGCCCTGCTCGATGCGCAGGACGGCATCGAGGTGGTGGCCGAGGCCGACACGGGAGCCCGAGCCCTGGCAGCCGCCGTCGAGTTACGCCCGGATGTGGTGTTGATGGACATCCGGATGCCGGATATGGACGGCCTGGCCGCCACGCGGGCCATCGCGGGCGATCCCGAGCTGACCGGTGTGCGGGTGGTGGTGCTGACCACCTTCGAGCTCGACGAGTACGTGTTCGAGGCGATGCGAGCCGGGGCCAGCGGGTTTCTGGTCAAGCACACCGAGCCGGCCGAACTGGTCCGCGCCGTGCGCGTGGTTGCCGACGGCGATGCGCTGCTCTCACCGTCGGTGACGCGCCGGCTGGTGGCGGAGTTCGCCGCGCACGCCAAGACCCCGGCCGCTCCGGCACTGCCCGATCTGACCTCACGGGAGCGGGAGGTGATGACGCTGGTCGCCGAGGGGCTGAGCAACGCCGAGATCGGCGAGCGGCTGTTCATGAGCCCCGCCACGGCCCGCACCCACGTCAGCCGCATCCTGATGAAGCTGGGCGCCCGCGATCGCACCCAGCTGGTCGTGATGGCCTACGAGAGCGGGCTGGTACGCCCACGGTGGCAGGGCTGACGTCGTCACTACGCGCCGGCGCGTACCGCAGATGACGCCCGCGGGCCGATGTCCCCGACGCCGACGCCCAGCAGGCTTGAGGTATGAACATTCACGAAATCACCCCCACCACAACCACATTCCTCGCCGAGCACGGGCCACGGTTCGCCGAGCACGCGTGGAATCCCTGGTTCCTGCTGATCCCGCTGACGTTCTGGACGCTCGTGATCGTCGGCATCGTCTTCACGGTCCGACGGTTCCGCGGCCGCCAAGGTGAACGCACCCTGCGGGACGCCTACGCCAAGGGCGAGGTCAACGAGGCCGAGTACCGCGGGCGCCTGGCCGTCCTGCGGGAAACACGTCGCTGATCTGCGGTGGAACACCGATTTTGACGCCAGGGTCGTGACCGTGGCCGATCGACGACCCTGGTGTCGAACTCGGCGACCGTAACCGTTTGGCTTTCGACCACCCCTGTGCGATACGCTGTCGAGGCTTCACGCGGGGTGTGGCGCAGCTTGGTAGCGCGCTTCGTTCGGGACGAAGAGGTCGTGGGTTCGAATCCCGCCACCCCGACAGTGAGAAGTGCAGGTAGCGGCATCGAGAACGATTGCCCTACCTGCATTTTTGTTTGCGGCGGCGCGCACTGCTGATGTAATGAGTCGATGCAGTTTCGCCATGACAACATGACCGGCGTGCAGCTCGCTGCCGACCTCGTGAACCTGCACAGCGGCGATTGGTCGGTCGCGAATGTGGAGTCGGTGCTGCGCGACCACGGCATCCGGCGTGTCGAGGTGGACGGTGCTGTGGCCACCGCACTTCGCCGGTGGTCGGCGCGGCTGCGCACGGTGTTCGTGGCGTCAACCGTGACGGAACGGTGTCAGGCCGTCAATGCATTGCTGGTGGACGGCGCCGGCAGCGTGTATCTCACCACCCACGACAATTTCGGGCCCCATCTGCACTTCGCACCGGACGACGATGACCTTGTCGGGCGTGTGATGGCCGTGACGGCAGGCGGTCTCGCGATCTTCACGGTCGAGGCAGAGGGCAGTCGGTTGGGGGCGTGCTCACGCAGAGGGTGTCCGCTGGTGTTCGTGGACACCAGCCGCACGGGCCGCCGCGCGTACTGCTCGGCACGGTGTGGCAACACCGATGCCGTCCAGCGTCACCGCGCCCGGACGGCACCATAGCCGCCGACCAGCCGCAGATGGCGGGGCGTCGGTTGCGCGGTCTGCATCTCGACAGCCATGTCACCGCCTTCGCGCACCACGCGCCATCCGCCGGCGCCCCGTTGGTACATCACGCGGCCCTCGCTGGTCATATGCACCGACACCGTGACCCAGACAGGTTGCAGATCATTCACGCGAACAAGGCTTCCGCAATGAGTTATTGCGTTTCAACCATTACATCGGACACGCCTCAGTCGTGGCGGCCCTTCTTCTTGCCGTGCGGCGGCTTTTCATCGCCCTGGTCCGCGGGCACGGTCGGCGGATGTGGCACCACGCTCATGAGAGCCGTGGGCTCCGTCGTCGTCGGCGGCGCCACGGGGTTCGCGGGTGCCTGCTGCGGTGAACGATCGACGGCCAGCAGGATCACCCCGAGAATCACCGCGGCCGCCGCAGCGGCGGCGATCAGCGCGATCTTGACGCGGGAACGCCGCCCCGGCGGACGAACCGGCGGAGGCGGCAGGACCGTCGACGCCGGCTCCATGGGCAGCGGCGTCGTCATCACGCGGGTCGCCGGGCGGGCGGCAGGCTGTCCGGTCAGGGCTGCCCGCATGGCTTCGGCGTCGCCGAAACGGAACTGCGGCTCCCGGGCCATCGCCGACTCCAGCACAAAGACCACACCCGGGTCGGCGTCTGGGCGCAGCTTTCTGATCGGCACCGCAGGCTCGTCGAGGATGGCCCGCATGGTGGCCGCCGGGTTGTCCCGGTCGAAGGGTCGCAGACCGGTCAGCGCCTCGTAGCCGAGGACGCCGACGGCATACAGATCGTCGGACGGCGACGCCGGTTGGCCCGTAAGGCGTTGCGGGCTCAGATAACTCATGGTGCCGAACAGTTCACCGGTGCGCGTGAGGTTGCCGCCTCCGGTCTTGGCGATGCCGAAGTCGGAGAGCTTGGCGGCGCCGGATGACGTGATGAGGACGTTGCCGGGCTTGATGTCGCGGTGCAGGATACCTGCTGCGTGGGCAGCCGACAAGCCCGCGAGCACGTCGGCCAGTACCGCGCGAACCCGGTCGATGGACATCGGACCGGCGGCGATCTCGTCGGCAAGGGAGCGTCCCGGCAGCCTCTCCATGACGATGAACGGCGTGCCGTGATGCTCGCCGCTGTCATGCACCACGACTATGTTCGGATGGTTGAGCGCCGCCGCGGCGCGCGCCTCGTCGTCGAACCGGCGCCGCAGGCCATGGTCGGCGACCCAGTCCGCGTGCAGCAACTTGATCGCGACCGGCCGCGACAAGCGGGTGTCCCACCCGTCGCGAACCTCGGCCATCCCGCCGCGGCCCAGGATGCTGCGCAGCTCGTAGCGGTCGACGAGGAGTTCATCGGTTCTCCCCATATCCGGACTATCGCACACCCGGCTGAACCCCTGGCATGCTCAACGGATGCCCCGGTTCACACTGGAATCCGCCGACGCCGATTTCTTCACCACCGCGCCGCACATCTTCCGTTACGCCAAACAGTTTGCCGCGCCACCAGAACGGGTGTGGGATTCGCTGACCTCCGACGAGTCGCTGGCTGCCTGGGGACCGTCGGTCACGCGCCTCACCTGGCTGTCGCCGCGGCCGTTCGGGGTCGGCACTTCTCGGGAGGTGGTGCTCGCCCCGGGCGTGGTGAAGGTCCACGAGACGTTCTTCCGCTGGGAGGACGGCCGTCGATATTCGTTCGCTGCGGACCACGCGAACATTCCGTCGCTGCGGCGGTTCGCCGAGGACTACCTGATCGAGCCCGCCGGCGAGGGGCGCACGCAGTTCACCTGGATCGTGGCGATCGAGCCGAAGCCGGCATTCGCGCTGCCGTTCAAGGCGCTGGCCCCGGTGCTCAAGGCGGCATTCGGCCGGTTGGCCTCCGACGGTGAGCGGTACTTCGCCAGGCAGGTGTGAGACAGCTCCCAACCAAGTGGTTGATAGCGTCTGGCCGATGACCGCGCACAGCTGGATCGCCCATCTGCTGAAGTTCGAGCGGGACGGCGACACCTTCCGGATCAAAGAGCCCGGGCGCTCGGCCGTCGCGCGCCTCTACGGCGGGCTGATCGCCGCTCAGGCGCTGGCCGCGGCGGGCGCCACTGTCGGGCCCGGCAAACTACCGCAGTCGCTGCACGCATACTTCGTCCGCGGCGGCCGCTATGACGCCGAGGTCCAGTTCCAGGTCGAGCGCACCCGCGACGGCCGCAGCTTCGACACCCGCCGGGTCACCGCGATCCAGAACGACGCGGTGATCCTGGAGATGATCGCGTCCTTCCACCTGCCGGAGCCGGGTGCCGACTGGTACCCCGACATCCCGACGAAACTCGAATTCGACTCTGCCGCACCGAAAGAGACGCCACTCGACTTCGGCGAATGGTTCGAGCTGCGTACCGTGCCGGGCGACGAGACGGAGTTCGCGGTCCCGCCGTTCTGGATCCGGTCACGCAAACAGATCGAGGACGACCCACTGATCAGAGCCGCCACGCTGGCATTCATGTCGGACCTCGGTCCCGTCCCGGCCGCGCTGCCGCCGCATGTCGAGTTGCGACGCGATCTCGGCTTCGCCGCCAGCCTGGATCACGCCATCTGGTTTCACCGGCCGTTCCAGCCCGACCAATGGCACCGGTATGAGGTCCGGTCGGTGAACCACAACGATTCGCGCGGCCTGTCGGTCGGATCGCTCTATGCCGCGGACGGGACACTGATCGCCAGCACGACCCAGGAAGCCCTCTGGCGCCTGTGACGCGCGTTGACACGTGTCGAGAACTGTGACGAAGCGCGCGTTGACGCGGTAAACCCACCGATCAGACAATTATTTGCGTGTTGGGAAAAAGCGAGCGGGAACTGGTGGCTGACGTCGAGGAGCGATTGGTCAAGCGCTTCGATCAGCTACCGCCCGCTCGTGTGTCCACTGCGGTGCTCGCCGCCCACACCCGATTTCAGGACAGCTCGATCCGCGACTTCATCCCGCTTCTGGTGGAGCGTCGCGTCAGTGCCGAACTTGCCGCGCTGAGCTGAGCTACAACCGCGACTTCACGGCCGCCGACAGCCGCGCGCCGTCGGCCTTGCCGTCGGCGATGGCCGTCGCGACCTTCATCACCTGGCCCATCTGACGCATGCTCGGACGCTCGCCGATGTCCTCGGCCACTTGGGCGATGGCCGAGTCGGCGACATCGGCCAACTCCGCGTCGGTCAACGGCGTCGGCAGGTATTCGTCGATGACCCTGGCCTCGGCATGCTCATTGGCCGCCAACTCGCCTCGGCCGTTCTGCGTGTAGATCGCTGCGGCTTCACCGCGCTTCTTGGATTCGCGCGACAGCACGGCGATCACCTCGGCATCGGAGAGCTCGCGCGCCTGCTTGCCGGCGACCTCTTCGGTCTGTATCGCGGCCAACAACATTCGCAGCGTCGCGGTACGCAACTTGTCCTGCGACTTCATCGCCGCGGTCAGATCTGCGCGCAACTGCTCCTTGAGTTCGGCCATGGCCACAACCTACGCCGCCCGGCAGCGGGTCACGTTGTCAATTTTGCCGGTGATCGACAGGATGGAGAGATGACCAACGACGCCGGCGGGTATTCGCCGTACCCGCCGCCGCCGGGCCAGCCGGGTTACGGACCCCCGCCCGGCTACCAGCCACCGCCTGGGTACGGTCCCCCTCCTGGGTATGGTTACGGGCCGCCACCGGGGTACGGGCCACCGCCGGGGTACGGGCCACCGCCTGGCTATCCGCCGCCGCCACCGGGCTACGGACCCCCACCCGGCTATCCCCCGTATGGGCCGCCACCCGGGTATCCGGTGGCGTTCAAGCCGGGCGTCATACCGCTACGGCCACTGAGCCTTTCGGACATCTTCAACGGCGCCGTCGGGTATGTGCGGGCCAACCCCAAGGCCACGCTCGGACTGACCACCGTCGTCGTGGTGGTCGCGCAGGTCATATCGCTGCTGCTGCAGATCGGCCCGCTGACCACGTTCAGCGATTTCAACTCGACGCTGCAGGGCGACAAGCCGTCTCCGGAAGCTCTCGCAATGGTCTCGGCGGGCAGCTTGGCAGGAGTCATCGTCGCGGCGCTGTCGGGTGTGCTGCTCAGCGGCATGCTGACCGTGGTGGTGGGGCGTGCGGTCTTCGGCGGAACCATCACCATCGGCGACGCCTGGCAGCGGCTACGCGGCAGATTCTGGGCGTTGCTGGGCCTGACCGCCTTGGAAGCCTTGGCATTCGGTCTTCTCGGCGCGATCATCGCGCTCATCATCGTGATCGCCGCGCACGCGGGCGGTGGCGTGGCGGCGTTCGTCGTCGGCGCACCGCTGGTGTTGGCGGCCATCGTCGGCCTGGTCTACGCGGCCACCGTGCTGCTGTTCGCGCCGCCGCTGATCGTGCTGGAACAGCAACGGGTATTCGCTGCCATCGCACGGTCGTTCGCTCTGGTGAAGGGCGACTTCTGGCGCGTGCTGGGCATCTGGCTGTTGGCGGGCATCGTGGCCAGCATGGTCGCCGCGGCGGTCGGGATCCCCTTCGGCATCGTGGGCGGGCTGCTCAGTGGACCCGCCGGCATCTCGATACCGGGATTGGTCATCTCGGCGATCGGCAGTGTCATCGGACAGATCATCACCGCGCCGTTCAATGCCGGTGTCGTCGTGCTGCTCTACACCGACCGGCGTATCCGCGCCGAAGCCTTCGATCTGGTGCTGCAGACCGGTGCGGCCGGGCCCGCGGAATCCACGGACCAGCTGTGGCTGACTCGACCGAGGTGACGTGAGCGCCATCGACATCGACCGCGACGCGGCGCACGACGCTGCGCAGAACGAGCTGAGCAAGCCGATCTATCCGAGATCCTCACCGACTCAACAGTTCCTCGACTGGATCACCGAGCTGTTCTATCGCCTGGCGATGCAGGGCTCGAAGATCCCCGGCGGCTGGTTCACTATTGCCGTGCTGGCGATCCTCGTCGTGCTCGCCGTGGTGGTTGCGGTGCGGACCGCGCGGCGCACGATGCGCACCAACCGCGACCGGCCGTACGCGCTGTTCGGCAGTCAGGAACTCAGCGCAGCCGAGCATCGCCGCACGGCCGAGCAGTATGCAGCCCAGGGCAATTGGGCGGCCGCCATCCGGCACCGGCTGCGTGCGGTGGCCAAACATCTGGAGGAGACGGGGGTTCTCGACCCGGTGCCGGGCCGAACGGCGACCGAGCTGGCAAGCGACGCATCAGTGACGCTCGGCGATTTGTCGAGCGAACTCTTCAGCGCAGCAAGCGTATTCAACGATGTCAGCTACGGTGAACAACCGGGCACCGAGCCGGGATACCGCATGATCGCCGATCTCGACAGCCGTCTGCACGCTCACGGCCGCACACCGGTGGGCGCCACGGCGGCAACCCCCGGCACCGACACCTGGACGCCGGTGCGATGACGTTGCGTTGGCGCACGGCGCGATGGGTGCTGTTGGCAGCCGTCGCCATCGTGGCGGTGGCGACGGTCACCACCTATCTGACCGCACCGCGCCCGGGCGGCAGGCTGGATCCCGAAGCGACCGGGCCCGACGGCGCACATGCCCTGGTCTCCCTGCTGCGCCAGCACGGGGTCGAGGTGATCACCGCCGAGACCATCGGCGACGTTCAGCGCGCCGCCACGCCCGACAGCTTGGTGGTGGCAGCGCAGACGTTGTACCTGTCGGGCGATGACCAGCTGCACCAACTGGCCTCGGCCCCGGGCGATCTGCTGCTGATCGAACCCGCAGGCAAGACCAGGGAGGCGCTGACTCCCCGGATCAAGCAGGGCAAGGCCAGTTCGTTCGGCGGAGGTGCGCCGGGCTGTGACCTACCCGAGGCCACCCGCTCCGGCGATGTCGAACTCGGCCTGACCAACACGTTCGAGCCGGTCGACGACGCTCAGGTGACGCGTTGCTATGAGGGCGCGGTGGTGCGCTACCAGGACGGCCGCCGAACCGTCACTGTCGTGGGCACCGGGGACTTCATGGCCAACAGCGGCCTGCTCAAGGCCGGCAATGCCGCCCTCGCGATGAATCTGGCCGGTGACCGGTCCCGGGTGATCTGGTATGCACCGCAGCACCCAGAAGGCGAATCACCCGGCAACACCGGCATTTCCGATCTGCTACCCAAACAGGTGCGGTGGGTCGTGCTGCAGCTGGCTCTCGTTGTGGCGCTGCTCGCGGTGGCCAGTGCGCGCCGACTCGGGCCTCTGGTCGCCGAATCGCTGCCGGTGGTGGTGCGCGCGTCGGAGACGGTCGAGGGCCGCGGCAGGCTGTACCGCAGCCGGCGCGCACGCGACCGCGCTGCCGACGCCCTGCGGGCAGCCACCGTGACACGGCTGCTGCCGCGGCTCGGCCTCACCACCGGCGCCACGCCGCAGGCGATCGCGGCCGCGGTCGCCGCACGTGGCGGGGGCGACCCCGGCACGGTCGGCCACACACTGTTCGGCCCATCCCCTGGCACCGATTCCGATCTCGTACTTCTGGCCCACCAACTCGACGACATCGAAAGGCAGGTCGTGCAGTCGTGACTCAGCCCGTCCTTGATTCCGATACAGCGCGAAATGCCCTGCTGTCCTTGCGAAATGAGATCGCCAAAGCGGTCGTCGGCCAGGATGCGGTGGTCAGCGGCCTGGTCATCGCACTGCTCTGCCGCGGCCACGTCCTGCTCGAAGGTGTCCCCGGCGTGGCCAAGACCCTGCTGGTGCGCACGCTGGCCGCCGCGCTGCAACTGGAATTCAAACGCGTGCAGTTCACGCCGGACCTGATGCCCGGTGACGTCACCGGATCGTTGGTGTACGACGCGCGCACCGCGGAGTTCGAGTTCCGCGCCGGGCCGGTGTTCACCAATCTTCTTCTCGCCGATGAAATCAACCGGACGCCGCCGAAAACCCAAGCGGCACTCCTGGAGGCGATGGAGGAACGACAGGTCAGCGTCGACGGACAGCCCCGGCCGTTGCCCGACCCGTTCATCGTGGCGGCCACCCAGAACCCCATCGAGTACGAGGGCACCTACCAGCTGCCCGAGGCGCAGCTCGACCGGTTCCTACTCAAGCTCAATGTGCCGCTGCCGCCGCGAGATCAAGAGATCGCGATCCTGGGCCGCCACGCCCACGGTTTCGACCCTCGCGACTTGTCCGCGGTGCGACCGGTGGCCGGTGCCGCCGAGTTGGCCGCCGGTCGCGAAGCAGTTCGGCAGGTGTTGGTGGCCGACGAGGTGCTCGGTTATATCGTCGACATCGTCGGTGCCACACGGCATTCCCCGGCCCTGCAGCTGGGCGTGTCGCCGCGCGGCGGTACCGCGTTGCTGGCTACCGCGCGGTCCTGGGCCTGGCTGTCCGGCCGCAACTACGTCACGCCTGACGACGTCAAAGCCATGGCACGTTCCACGCTGCGGCACCGCATCGCGCTGCGGCCCGAGGCCGAGCTGGAAGGTGCGACCCCCGACGGTGTACTCGACGGCATCCTGGCGGCCGTGCCGGTCCCGCGCTGATGGTTCTCACCCGCCGGGCCGGTGTCGCCGCGCTGATCGCCACCGTGCCGATCGCGCTGGCACCGTGGCCGGCAACGGTTTTCGTGGTCCTGCTGGCCTTGCTGGCGATCGCGGTCGCGCTGGATGTGACGCTGGCCGGCCGCCCGGCATCGGCGGCAATCGTGCGCAGCGGGGACAGCACGGCGCGGCTGGGGCAGACCGTCGACGCGGTGCTGACGGTGCAGAACACCGGCCATCGCCGCATCAGGGGACAACTGCGTGACGCCTGGGCGCCAAGTGCGGGCGCCGATCCACGCACCCACCCGCTGAATATCGCTGCCGGGCAACAGGTTCAGCTCACCACCCGGTTGCGGCCGGTGCGGCGCGGAGACCTACGGTCGGAGTTCATCGCGGTGCGTTCGATCGGCCCGCTCGGGCTCGCCGGCCGTCAGCGGACATTACCGGTCGCGGGGCAGGTGCGGATCCTGCCACCCTTCCTGTCCCGCAAGCATTTACCGTCGCGACTGGCCCGACTGCGCGAGCTGGACGGCGCCATACCGGTGCTGATCCGCGGGCAGGGCACCGAATTCGACTCGCTGCGTGAGTATGTCGTCGGCGACGACGTCCGCTCCATCGACTGGCGCGCCACCGCCCGCCGCGCCGACGTGGTGGTGCGCACCTGGCGCCCGGAACGGGACCGTCGGGTGGTGATCGTGCTCGACACCGGGCGCACGTCGGCCGGTCGCGTCGGCGTCGCCCCGACCGCTAGTGATCCGAGCGGCTGGCCCCGGCTGGACTGGTCGATGGATGCGGCGCTGCTACTGGCGGCGTTGGCATCGCGGGCCGGTGATCACGTGGATTTCCTTGCCTTCGACCGAGTTACCCGCGCCGGGGTGTGGGGCGCGTCGCGCACCGAGCTGCTGGCCCAGCTGGTGGAGGCGATGGCGCCGCTGCAGCCGGCCCTGGTGGAGTCCGACGCGTCGGCGCTGGTCGCCGCGGTGACCCGGCGGGTGCGCCAACGCGCTCTGGTGGTGCTGCTGACCGACCTCAACGCCTCGGCACTCGACGAAGGCCTCATGGCGGTGCTACCCCGGCTGTCGACGAAACATCAGGTGCTGCTCGCAGCGGTGGCAGACCCTCGGGTCGAGCGGCTGGCCGCCGGCCGTGACGACGCAGCGCAGGTGTACGACGCGGCAGCTGCGGAGCGGGCCCGCAACGACCGGCGAGCCATCGCAACCCGGCTGCGGCGCAACGGTGTTGACGTGGTCGATGCCGCGCCCGAAGAACTGGCGCCGACCCTGGCCGACCACTATCTCGCGATGAAGGCGGCCGGAAAGCTCTAGTTCCCTTGCGCGAACAGACAGCTGGGTACCGGAAACGCCGCGTGTCGCGTACCGCAACGTCTGCTCGCGGGAGGGCTCAGCCCACCGGCAAGACGTCTGGGGCGTCCTCGACGTCGCCGGTCTCACCGGCCCGCACGGCCTTTCGCCCGAAGTAGATGACGTAGGCCAGGAACGCGACCTCGACGGTGATCCCGATCCCGATCCGCACCGCGGTGGGTAGCGGTGACGGCGTCACCATCGCCTCGACCAGGCCGGAGACCAGCAGCACCGCCGCCAGACCTACGGCGACTGCCACCACCGCCCGGCCCTGCTCGGCGAGCACCTGCCCGCGCGGCCGGTCCCCGGGCGCGATCACCATCCAGCCCAACCGCATCCCGACGGCTCCGGCGAGGAACACGGCAGTGAGCTCGAGTAGGCCGTGCGGCAGGATCAGGCCCAGAAACAGATCACCCTTGTTGGCGGAGAACATCAGCCCGGCGATGACGCCCAGGTTGGCCGCGTTCTGGAACAGCAGATACGGGATGGGTAGTCCGAGCAGGATCGCAAACCCGATGCATTGGGCGGCGACCCAGGAGTTGTTCACCCACACCTGCAGTGCGAACGAGCCTGCCGGGTTCTCGCTGTAGTACGACGCGAAATCATGATTGACCAATTGGTCGATCTCGCTAGGGGTTCCGATGGCCGTGTGCACATCGGGATTGCCGCCGACCCAGAAGGCCAGCGCGAACACCACCGCCATGAACACCACGGCTGTGCCGAGCCACCAGCGCCATGACCGGTAGGCCACCACCGGAAAAGACACCGTCCAGAACCGGACCAGCTCGCGCCACAGCGGGGCATGCGCACCGGTCACCACGGAACGGGCCTGCGCCACCAACCCCGACAGCTTGCCGATCAGCACCGAATCACTCGATGCCGATCGCACCATCGACAGATGAGTGGACACCCGCTGGTAAAGGTCCACCAGCTCGTCCACCTCGGCGCCGGTCAGCCGTCTGCGCCGTTTGACCAACTGCTCCAGCCGGTCCCAGGTGGCGCGATGGGCCAGCACGAACGCATCGACATCCACCCGGCCGATGGTAATCGGTAGGTTGGGACGCTATGTCCTTCCAACCGGCGTCAGCGCCCGGGCCGCTGGTGACCGGGGATGCGGTGATCCTCGACATCCAGATCGCGCAGCTGCCGGTGCGCGCCCTCGCCTCGATGATCGACATCCTGGTGATCGTCGCGGGGTACATCGCGGGCGTGATGCTGTGGGCGCTGACCCTCACTCAGCTCGACGATGCGCTGTCGGCGGCCATCCTGATCATCTTCACGGTGCTGACACTGGTGGGTTATCCGCTGGTCATGGAGACGACGACACGCGGCCGCTCGCTGGGCAAGATGGCGCTGGGATTGCGCGTGGTATCCGAGGACGGCAGCCCGGAACGCTTCCGCCAGGCGCTGTTTCGGGCGTTGTCCGGCTTCATCGAGATCTTCATGTTCACCGGAGGCCCCGCGGTGATCTGCAGCCTGATCTCGCCCAAGGGCAAACGGATCGGCGACATCTTCGCCGGCACGCTGGTGATCAGCGAGCGCGGCCCCAAGCTGACGCCGCCGCCGGTCATGCCGCCAATGCTGGCGTGGTGGGCGTCGTCGCTGCAGCTCTCCGGACTCGGCCCCGACCAGGTCGAGTTGGCCCGGCAGTTCCTGTCCCGGGCCGGCCAGCTCAACCCCCGCATCCGCGACGAAATGGGCCAGCGGGTGCTGCACGAGGTCGCGACCCGCATATCGCCGCCACCGCCGCCCGGCGCTCCGCCGCAGTACGTGCTGGCCGCGGTGCTCGCCGAACGGCACCGCCGCGAGGTTGCCCGGCTGCTGCCGCCCACACCGGGTCCGTACCCGCAGGCTCCGCAGTACGCGCCACCACCGGCGATCCCGCCACAACCGCCTGCTCAGCCCGGCGGATTCGCTCCGCCCAACTGACCGCACACTCCGGCCGCATCGGTGATGGGACACACATGTCCCATTTTGGCCCAATCGTGCTACATTTTGATGCATGAGTATCCAGGTGGCCACCCAGGGCGGAGTGCGTGAGCGCACCCGCAGGGCGATCCTGGATGCCGCGATGACCATGCTGGCCGACCATCCGGCCGCCAGCATGGCCGAAATCGCCGCGGCCGCGAACGTCGGGCGCAGCACGGTGCACCGCTACTACGCCGAGCGGTCCGATCTGCTGCGCGCGGTCGCCTACCACGTGCACGCGCTGAGCAGCGCCGCGATCGAACTCGCCGAGCCCACCAACGGCCCGCCAGAAGCAGCGCTGCGCCGTGTGGTGGAGAGCCAGCTGGACCTCGGCCCCATCGTGCTCTACATCTACAGCGAACCGACCATTCAGGCCGATCGCGAGCTGGCAGCCCACTTGGACACCGGCGACGAGGCCATCACCGAGGTTCTCGAGCGAGCTTCGGCGGACTGTCCCGAATATCCCCCTGGATGGGCCCGCCGGGTGTTCTGGGCGCTGCTGCTCGCCGGCTACGAGGCCATCAAGCAGGACGGCACCGCGCGGCATCAGGTGGTCGACGCCATCATGAACAGCCTCACCGTCGGCACCGTTCACCTGCCGCGTAGCTGAACTTCTCTGCACCACACCGCTTTCCATTTTTTCTCATTTTGAACTACAGGAGTCTTCTCATGTCCGCCTGCCTCGACGCAACGCCGTCGCAGACAGTCACCACCCCCAAACGCGCCTGGATGGCGCTGGCCGTCCTGATGCTGCCGGTGCTGCTCATCGCCATCGACAACACCGTGCTGGCTTTCGCGCTACCGATGATCGCCGAGGATTTCCGCCCCGCGGCATCGGTCCAGCTCTGGATCGTCGACGTCTATTCACTGGTGCTGGCCGCGCTGCTGGTCGCCATGGGCAGCTTCGGTGACCGGATCGGCAGGCGCCGCATCCTGCTGATCGGCGCCAGCGGCTTCGCCGTCATGTCGGTCGCGGCCGCGTTCGCCCCCAGCGCGGCGTACCTCGTCGCGGCCCGCGCGGCCCTGGGCGTGTTCGGCGCGATGCTGATGCCCGCGACACTGTCGCTGATCCGGAACATCTTCACCGAGGCGGGCCCTCGCCGGCTCGCCATCGCGATCTGGGCGTCCTGCTTCACGGCAGGCACCACGCTGGGCCCCATCGTCGGTGGCGCTCTGCTGCAGCACTTCCACTGGGGTTCGGTGTTCCTTGTCGCCGTGCCGATCCTGCTGCCGCTGCTGGTGCTCGGCCCGCGCCTGGTCCCCGAGTCCCGTGACCCGAATCCGGGCCCTGTCGACCTGCTGAGCGTGACCCTGTCGTTCACCGCGATGCTGCCGTTTGTCTGGGCCGTCAAAACCGTCGCGCACGACGGGTTGTCGGTGCCGGTCGGGATCGGATTCGCCGTCGGCATCGTCTCGGGTGTGTTGTTCGTGCGCCGGCAGAACCGCAGTGCCACACCGATGCTCGATATGAGCCTGTTCTCCTACGGCCCGTTCAGCTCGTCGGTGCTCGCGAACTTCCTGTCCATCGTGGGCTTGATCGGGTTCGTGTTCTTCATCTCCCAGCACCTGCAGCTGGTGCTCGGCCTCTCGCCGCTGGCGGCCGGTCTGGTCACCCTGCCCGGCGCCCTGGTGTCGATGATCGCCGGTATCGCCGTGGTGAAGGCAGCCAAACGCTTTTCGGTGCCGACGCTGATGGTGGGCGGTTTGACGTTCGTCGCGGCCGGCTTCGGAATGATCATGCTGTTCCGTCATGACCTGACGGTGGTCGCGGTGATCGTGTCGTTCATCGTGCTGGAACTCGGCGTCGGTGTTTCGCAGACCGTGTCCAACGACACCATCGTCGCCTCGGTGCCTGCCGCGAAAGCCGGTGCCGCATCGGCGGTCTCGGAGACTGCCTATGAGCTGGGCGCCGTGGTGGGTACCGCGACACTGGGGACCATCTTCAGCGCGTTCTACCGCACCAACGTCGAGATTCCGGCCGGGCTGACGCCCGAGCAGGCCGGTGCGGCCGGCGAGAGCATCGGCGGCGCCGTATCGGTGGCCACCGAGCTGCCCGCGGAAACCGCGGCGCGCCTGCTGGATTCGGCCCGCGCGGCGTTCGACTCCGGCATCGCGCCGACGGCCTTGATCGCGGCGGCGCTGTCGCTGACGGCCGCGGCGATCGTGGCGTGGTCGTTCCGCGGAGCTGCTCAGCGGTAACGCAGCCCGGCCATCAGCAGTGCCCCGGCGAGGAATCCGCTGACCGTACGGACATGGTTCCACGCCGTCCAGGTGCTCAGGTATGCCTGCCATTCGGTGGCGGCATCGGCCAGGTCGACACCGTCGAGGTGGTTGTTCAACGGCACGTTGAACGCCATGGTGACGACCAGGGGAAGCACCCCGACGACCGCACCGGCCAGCAGCAGCCAGCCGCCCGGCCGGCTCAACTGGAACAGGGCGACCACGCCGACCGCCATCGCCAGCACCGCCGATCCGAGGAAGAACAACAGGAACGCGGGGTTGGCGTTGGCCTCGGCGTTGATCCCGCGCATGGCGGTGATCGCGGCGACCGGGCCCGTGCGGTCCAGACCGCGCATGACGAACGTCGAGAAGGCATAGAACAGGCCACCGGCGGCGGCACCGGCCAGTGCGGTGGTGGCGGTCAGGATGGTGATGGGGCTGAGATTCATGGCTTCAGTCAACGGCCACAGGCCAAGACGTTCCATCGCTGGAAGTCCTGTTTGCATACGCAGGAGTCTTGAGAGGATGTGCGTGATGACGCGCGATTTCGATGCGCTGGTCGCCGAGGCCGACGCCGCACCGATCGACGGGTGGGATTTCTCCTGGCTCGACGGGCGGGCCACCGAAGCCCGGCCGTCGTGGCGATACCAGCAGCTGCTCGGGCAGCGACTGTCCTCGGTGGCGTCGGCGCTGGATCTGCAGACCGGTGGGGGCGAGGTGCTCGCCGGTGTACCCGCGTTCCCTCCGACCATGGCGGCGACCGAGGCCTGGCCGGCCAATCTGGACCGGGCCACCCGGCTGCTGGGCCCGCGCGGCGTCGTGGTGGTCGCCGCTCGCGACGAGCCGCCACTTCCGTTCGCCGACGCCGCATTCGAACTCGTGACGAGCCGGCATCCCGTCACGGTGTGGTGGGCGGAGATCGCCAGGGTGCTCACACCCGGGGGAAGCTACTTCGCTCAACATGTCGGGCCGGCAAGCGTTTTCGAGCTGGTGGAGTTCTTCCTCGGCCCGCAGCCCGACGCCCGCCGCAAACGCGATGCCGTCACGGAGAGCGCGGCAGCCCGGGCCGCAGGCCTCGAGATTGTCGACCTGCGCTCCGAACGGCTGCGGATGGAGTTCTTCGACGTCGGCGCAGTGGTGTACTTCCTGCGCAAGGTGGTCTGGACGGTGCCCGGATTCACCGTGGCCCGCTACCGCGACCGCCTGCTGCACCTGCATCGCCAGATCGAGTCGGATGGGCCGTTCGTGGCGCACTCGTCGCGACATCTGATCGAAGCCCGCAAACCGGGCTGACGGTTACGCTACGGCTGTGGACGCGCTGGCCGGACTACTCGACGGCGTGCGGGCGCGAGGTGCGTTCGTGTTGCGGATGCAGCTGGACCCGCCGTGGTCGATGCGTATCCGCGACGAGGCACCGCTGACCCTGATCTGCCAGACCGCGGGCCGAGCAGTCATCGTCGGCGATACCACCGGTCTGACCTGGCTGGGTCCCGGGGATGTGGCGGTGACGCGCGGTGCCGAGCACTACACGTTCGCCGACGATCCCGCGACGACGCCGTCGGTGGTGATCCACCCCGGGCAGCGCTGCACCACGCTCGCAGGCGCCGATCTGCGGTTCGAGTTCTCGCTCGGCGTGCGGACCTGGGGCAACGCCGCAGCAGGCGCGAGCCAGTCCGTGGTGTGCGCTTACGAGGGCCGCAGCGCGGTGAGCGCCCGGCTGCTCGACGCGCTACCCGACGTGCTGGTGGTGCGCAGCACCGACTGGGATTCCCCGCTGGTGAACCTGCTCGCCACAGAGGCAGGCAACGACGGCCCGGGGCAGGAAGCCTACCTCGACCGGCTGCTCGACCTGTTGCTGATGGCCGTGCTGCGCAGCTGGTTCGCCCAGCCCGGCAATGCTCCCGCCTGGTGGCGGGCCGAGCGGGATCCGGTCGTCGGCCCTGCGCTTCGGCTCATGCACCACAACCCGGCGCACCCGTGGACCGTCGCCAATCTTGCTGCCGCCGTGGGATGTTCACGCGCCGTCTTCGCCCGCAGGTTCACCGAGCAGGTCGGCGAGCCGCCGATCGCGTTCCTCACCGGCTGGCGACTGGCCCTGGCTGCCGATCTGCTCGCAGGCAGCCAGGCCACGGTCGCCGCGGTGGCCCGAGAGGTGGGCTACTCGACGCCGTTCGCACTCAGCAGTGCCTTCAAACGGGCCTACGGCATCAGCCCCAACGCGCACCGCGCGCTGGCGGGTTGAGACTTGACGGAAGACCTCGCACTCGCGACTATCTCAGCGACTTCGCAGACCCTTTGACACAGAACGGATATCACATGTCGATACGTTGGGGAATCGTCGGGCCCGGTCGAATCGCGGCGAAGCTGGTGAGCGACTTCGCCCACGTACCCGACGCGACAGTCCTCGCGGTGGCGTCCCGATCCGCTGATCGCGCAAGCGCTTTTGCCGACAAGTACGGCATCGAGCGCAGCTACGGGTCGTACCGGGAAATCATCGCCGACCCCGAAATCGACGTGCTGTACATCGCGACCCCGCATACGCACCACCTCGCCATCGGGCTCGCCGCTGCCGCGGCAGGCAAGGCGTTGCTGGTGGAGAAGTCCTTCACCGCCACCATCGAAGGCGCCGAGGCACTGGTCGAGGCGGTGCGCCGGCACCGCGTGTTCGCGATGGAGGCGATGTGGACCCGCTTCCAGCCCGCGGTCGTGGCCGCGCGCAAATTGCTCGCCGACGGTGCGATCGGCACGGTTCGGTCGGTGCAGGCCGACCTCGGCGTGACCCGAACGTTCGACCCGACCGATCGGGTATTCGCCCATGAACTCGGTGGTGGCGCCCTCTTGGACCTGGGCGTCTACGTGGTGTCGTTTGCGCAGATGGTGCTGGGAAATCCGACGTCCGTTTCGGCGCTGGGGTCGCTCGAACCGTCGGGGGTGGACGCCGACGCCACCCTGCTGCTCGGTTTCGACGAGGGTAGGACCGCCACGCTGATGTGCTCGTTGCACAGCCCGATGCCCGGACACGCCCGGATATTCGGCAGCACGGGGTGGATCGACATCCTCCCGCGCTTCCATCACCCGAATTCCTTTGTGCTGCACCGGCAAGGCCACGACTCCGAACAGTTCGACCTGCCCGCGCTCGGAGATGGGTTCTCGCACGAACTCATCGAGGTCACCGAGGCACTCAAGGCCGGCCGCACCGAAAGCGCGGTCATGCCGCTCGATGACACGCTGACCGTGCAACGGGCATTGGAGGATGCGCTGAGGCAACTCGGCGTCCGCTTTGTCGAGGAGCCCGCGGGTTTCTGACCGCGCAGCCCTTGTCTGCCCCGGCGCGCGCCTACCCGCGCCGGGGACGCTTCCTACTCAAACGGGTAGATCAAACCATCCCAATTTGGCGTTCCTCCCACCCTCAAATGCCAGGACGATGTGTAGTCAGGTCCCACCTCTGGATGAGGAGAAGAGAATCATGTCCGTCGCCAAGACCTACCCCGCCTCGGAAGTAACCCGGGACAGCATCACCAAGAACATCGCCCTGGTTCGGGACGAGATCGCGAGCACCACCTCCAAAGTCAACCAAGAGCAGGTGGCCATCCTGGCCCGCCACCTCGTCCGCGGCGGTCGAGTGTTCGTGGCAGGCGCGGGCCGCAGCGGCCTGGTCCTGCGCATGGCCGCCATGCGCCTGATGCACTTCGGCCTCAACGTGCACGTCGCGGGAGACACCACCACGCCGGCGATCGCCGATGGTGACCTGCTGCTGGTGGCGTCCGGCTCGGGCACCACCTCCGGTGTGGTCAAGTCCGCCCAGACCGCGAAGAAGGCCGGGGCGCGCATCGCCGCCTTCACCACCGATCCGAACTCGCCGCTGGCCGGTCTCGCCGACGCTCTGGTGATCATCCCCGCCGCGCAGAAGACCGATCACGGCTCGCACATCTCGCGGCAGTACGCCGGATCCCTTTTCGAGCAGGTGCTGTTCGTCGTCACCGAGGCCGTCTTCCAGTCGCTGTGGGATCACACCGACGTCGAGGCCGAGGAACTGTGGACGCGCCACGCCAACCTGGAGTGATCGGTCCCCACCGGCCCACTCACCACAGTTCCCCGCAGACGTCAGAAAGCTGAACCCTATGACCGAAACCTTCCGTCCCGCAGAACTTTTCGAGGGCAAGCTCGACGAAGCCCTGCTCGCCCCGCCCCTGGCCGAGGTGATCGGTGACGAGATCCCGACCCGCATCGCCATTCCCTTCAAGAGCGACGACGAGCGCATCCTCTCCGGCGTCTGGGAGGCCAACCCCGGCCTGTCCCGCTGGGAGTTCCTGGACCGGGGCGAATCGATCCACGTCCTCGAAGGCCGCATGGTCGTCACAGAGGATGGCGGCGAGCCCGTCACCGTGGAAGCCGGCTCTGCCGCCTTCTTCCCCATCGGATGGAAGGGCACCTGGGAAATCCAGGAGCGGATCCGCAAGTTCTTCGTGATCTTCGCGGCTTAACCCGATGCGCGGCCAGGCCCAGGGGTATACCCCCGGGCCTGTCTGTGTGATTGGGACGTCACGAGATCCATGCCCGCACAGAGAAAACAGAAAACAGAAAGGCACAACCAATGACCGAAGTTTTCCGGCCCGTCGACCGTTTCGAGGAGAACCTCGAAGTGGCTCAGCTCGGCCAGCCCTCGGCCGAGGTGCTGGGCGACCCGATCGCCACGCGCTCTTCCGTTCCGTTCATCGATGAAGACCACGGCATCCGTTCCGGTGTCTGGGAGGCCCAGCCGGGCCTGTCCCGCTGGGAGTTCATCGACCGCGGTGAGATCATCCACGTCCTCGAAGGGCGCATGATCGTCACCCAGGATGGCGGATCCCCCATCACCCTCGAAGCCGGCTCTGCCGCCTTCTTCCCCATTGGGTGGACGGGAACCTGGGAGATCCAGGAGCGCATCCGCAAGTTCTTCGTGGTCTACGCGAAGTAGTCGGTGCTTGTCAGGCCCGGGGCACGTCCTCGGGCCTGACAGCCCACCGGGATCCCCGAAGAGCCTTCCTGACCTCACCACCGGCGTGATGATGCCATCGACCGTCACTGCACGGCCTCGGCGCAATTCACTTGAATACTGCGACGGCCCTTGACGATAGCGAGATGCGTCACCCACCCTCGATCAACCGCCGAGTTCGACCACTCGCACTCCGTCCGCGCAGCAATCATGGGCCCGCAGCGCCGGCACCGAGCCAGCTGCGAGGCGATACCGAGGAGCCGGCGGTGGCCAAATACGTTGTGTCGCACCTACCTCCAACGAGCTGAGTCGAAACATGAAAATCGGAATCCTCACCAGCGGCGGCGACTGCCCCGGATTGAACGCGGTCATCCGCGCCGCCGTGCTCAAAGGCATTGCCGTCCACGGTCTCGAATTCGTTGGCTTCCTTGACGGCTGGCGCGGCGTGGTCCAGGGCGACGTCATCGACATCCCGCGCAGCATGGTTCGCGGCATCGCCAAGCAGGGCGGCACCATCCTGGGTACCTCGCGCACCAACCCGTTCGAGAACGGCGGCGGACCCGAGGTGATCAAGGGCCACATGGCCCGGCTGGGCATCGACTCGATCATCGCCATCGGCGGTGAGGGAACGTTGGCCGCCGCCAAGCGCCTGACCGATGCCGGGCTGAAGATCGTGGGTGTCCCGAAGACCGTGGACAACGACCTCGATGCCACGGACTACACCTTCGGTTTCGACACCGCGGTGCAGATCGCCACCGAAGCGATCGACCGGCTGCGCACCACGGGCGAATCACACCACCGGTGCATCATCGCCGAGGTCATGGGCCGGCACGCGGGCTGGATCGCGCTGCACGCAGGCATGGCGGCCGGTGCCCACGCCATCCTCATCCCGGAACAGAAGATCAGCATCGACCAAATCACCCAGTGGGTGAAGGGCGCCCACTCCCGCGGGCGCGCACCGCTGGTCGTGGTGGCCGAAGGGTTTGTGCCCGAGCACATGGAATCCCCGCACTCCACGCGCGGGCTGGACGCCTTCGGCCGTCCCCGGCTCGGCGGGATCGCCGACCAGTTGGCGCCCGAGATCGAAAGTCGCACCGGCATCGAGACCCGCGCCACCATCCTGGGCCACATCCAGCGCGGCGGCGTGCCGTCGGCGTTCGACCGGGTCCTGGCCACCCGGCTGGGCATGGCGGCCATCGACTCCGTGGTCGCCGGCCACTGGGGCACCATGGTTGCGCTGAAAGGCACGGAGATCGAACACGTGAGCTTCGAGGAGGCCCTCGGCAACCTCAAGGCCGTTCCGCTGAAGCGCTACGAAGAGGCCGCATACCTGTTCGGCTGAGTCCCACAACGAATCTGGCCGACCCGCCCGGAGGCGGATCGGCCAGATTCAATGCTTTTCTCGTCAGACGTGCTTGGCTCTGTGCCAGCGCTTGGCAGCGACCTGATAGGCGTCGAGCAGGCTCAGTGCGTACACGAAAACCCCTCCGGCCACGCGTCCGATGGCAGAGGCTTCCGGCGGTGCCACCATGTACGTGACCACGCCAAGCAACACGATGTAGAAGGCGAACACCAGGCCCCGGCGGGGTTGTCCGTTCACGACCTGCCCCACTCCGGGTAGGAGTATGGCGATGCCGAGGACCATCAAGGGATGAATCAGTCGGTTCACAGCGACTCTGCCTCCGATACTGCTACCGGGCGACGCGAGTTCAGGCCGGCAGCCTGATCGCAGAGCCCGTCGATCATGGTGACCGCCTTGTACAGATCCTCCGCCGTCACCCGCGCTTCGGAGAGATCAGCCCGCCGAGTGACCCGGTATGCCGTCGAATTCGCCTGTGCGCCACGAACGACGCAGCGGACACCCCGCTCGGTCACCAGAACCTGCTTGACCGCGGCATCCTCGGTAACCAAACCGACTGCGGCGTCAGCCAATTCACGGTCGACGCCGTCGGGGTCACAGGCCACCGACACCCACTTGGGCCAGGCCGGGTCGCGCCACCGCAGCAGATCACGGTGACCGGAGTAGAACTCGTTGCCGGTCTCGTTGCTCAACACCGACAAACTCGGCTGCCCGGGAATGTGTTCACGCATGGTGACGATCAGGCGCAGCACCGGCACGGTGCGTAGCGCGAGAGCGTCGACCACCGGCTCCACCCGGACGTCGCGGCCCTCGAATCGCCCATACATCAGCGGGAATTCGAGTCCGCGGGGAACGACGCGGCATTGTTCGAGCACGTCGGTGGCGTGCTCGAACAATGCCGCCCGGTCGCGCTGAACGCGGGCCAGGTGACGGCGGTGCTGGTAGGTCAGCACCACCGCCCCCACTGCGGCCATCGTCAGCGCGACCCAGAGCGTTCCGGACATCAGTAACCTCGAGGACGCGGCAACGGCGCGGTGAACTCGGCGTCCCGGTCGACGTACTTGAACCGCCGGAGCACGAACCACACCGAGGCGAGCAAGTAGAACACCAGGATCGACATCAGTGTGGTGCCGTAGCCCAGGTACGTCGCGAAGAACACGATCGCCGCGATCACTGCCAGTGCAATCGAAGGGATCGGATGCATCGGCAGCGTGTAGGCCCGCTTGATGGAGCCGATCGGCCACAGCTTCCGGAACCGCAGCATGTTGACCACCATGAACGCGTAGGTCAGGAGGCCCGACAGGATCGAGAACGTGATCACGGTCGACAGCAGCGTCGGCTTGTTGAGCAGCAGCGGAAGGATCGCGAAGGCGATCGCCACCGGCACCAGGAACAGGATCGACCGGTACGGCGTCCGGTACCGCGGGTGCACGGCGCCGAACCACTCCGGCAGGTAACGGTCGCGACTCATCGCGAACCAGGACCGGGAGGAGTCGGTGATGCAGCCGTTGGCCGAGGCCAGCGTCGCCGCGAGCGTGCCGAGGAACAGCAGCCAGACGAGCACACCGGAATGGGTGAGCTGCGCGGCGTCGAACAGCGGTGTGATCGACGTGCCCAGGTACTGCCAGGGCAGAAGAGACGCGCAGAGGTACCAGGTGAGGCTCGCCGCGATGATCAGCGTCATGATGCCGGCGAGGCTGCCGAGCGGGATCGACCGGCTCGGCGAGCGGCACTCCTCCGCGGCCTGGGCGGTGCCCTCGATGCCGAGGTAGAACCACATGCCGAACTGGAAGGCCGCGATCACGCCGATCCACCCGTAGGGAAGCCCGGCATCGGCCGATGAGACCAGTGCGCTGAACTGCGTGCCCATGTCCCAGCCGGAGACCCCGATGAACAGCGCGATGATGGTCAAGAAGGCGAAGCCCGTGATGATGAAGTTGACCGAAAGGGTCGCCAGCACGCCGCGGTAGTTCAGCAGCGCGAGCAGCAGGATTGCCAGTACGGCGAACGGATAGGCCGACAGGTGCTGCTTGTTACCGAGCAACCCCGACATCGTGGTGAGCAGGTCGCCGAGAACGTTCGCGTTGGCGGCTTCCAGCATGGTGTAGGCCATGGTGAGATACAGCCCCACGTTGAACGCCATCAGCGGGCCGATCGAGTGCTTGGCCTGCGCGTACTGACCACCGGCTGCCGGGATCGCCGACGCGACCTCGGAGTTGATCATGACGACGCAGGTGTAGAGCAGGCCGACGAACCAACAGGCGATGAGCGATCCGTACAGGCCGCCCTTCTCCACCGTGAAGTTCCAGCCCATGAACTCGCCGACCAGCACGATGCCGACACCCAACCCCCAGATATGGATGGGGCCGAGCACCTTCTTCAGAGTGAGCGCTTCGGTGCCTCCACCGGTGCTAACTTCGCTCATGATTGACGCCTTTCAATGTCATCCGACTCGCCGGACAAATGCTGCCATTGCGCGTCCTCGCCGAGATCCTCAATGGTGTGCACGAGGAATTCCTCGTCGTAGTCGCGGCTGACCTTGTACGCGTCGAAAAGCATCCAGGCGGCGACCAGCGCGGCGAGAACCCAGGCGCCGTATTCGAAAAGAGTCCAAAAATTCATGATTCCCGTCCCGGTCCGAACCTGGCTGTGATGACTTCGCGGTATTCGCGGAACGACATGAGATACACGAATGCCAGGTATGCGGCAGCCAGCGCGGTTATCCCGATCAGCGGCAGCCATTCGATCGTGTATTTGTTGTCGCTCGGCGTATTGGCCGTGGCCAGATCCCCAACAGTCGCATCGTCGACCATGTCTTTCGACTTCATGAGTTCGAACTGTTGCTTTTCCGCCGGGCTCATATTGAGCTGCGAGATGGCGGTGGGCTCCGATGCGGCAGGCGCTTGGTCCTCCTGCGCGAAGACGAAGGTCGTGACGAACAGCGTGATGAACAGCAAGGCGATCAGGCTCGCTGCGTCCACGAACTGTCCGGCCTTCGACTGCCGCGTGGAGTCCGATGTCGCATTCGTCATGCCGCGGTCACCTCCGCGCTGCGCGTGGCCTGCTTGGCCTTCCGGTTCGCGTCCAGGTGGTGAATGTCCTCGCCGTAGACGTGCTCACGCTCGATCTTGTAACGCCGGCTCATCGAGAGCAGCCCCAGCGAATTGAACGTTCCCAAGATGATGAACGCGACCGCGAGAATGGCCTTGACTTTCACGTCGTCGATGACGCTGAAAGCGGCGACGTACGTGAATAGCAAAGTCGCCCACATCAAAGCCGCGAGTAATGTAGCGACGCCGACATCTCGCTTGAACATGGATTGAATCCGTGCATCGAGGCCAGGGTCCATGACAATTTACCTCTTCCTGCGGCATCAGCCGCATTCTTCACGGCATCGAAGAAATGCCAGAATGGTGGGGGGCACCGAATCGGTTTTTCAGGGAACGACAGAAATTTCGTCGAATTTCAGCGGAGTTGTGGCGAGTTGCCAACGAGCGGCTTTCGACGTCCTGCACGACGTCGAAGGAGCCGCAGCACTAGGGATACGGAGGCGTGGGCTGTAGCGCCGAAGGCAGGTTCGACGAGCGGACGAGTCGCCACTCACCGAACTGACCTCGACGGTCCACGTGGATCTCCTTACGGGCTCTCGTTCTCGGAGACACTCCGATGACGACGCAAAGCCGGTTTCCCTACACGAAACTCTGTTTCCCAGTAAGAATGGAACAACGTCCCGGGCCATGTGTCAAGAGTCACATCGTGCGACTCGGTGTGATGTCCGGATATGCCCAGTTGAGGGACGTGGTACCCGAATCTGAGAACTGGCCCACCAAGGCCACGGGACGGCGTTCACGGGCCGTCCGAGGGGCCCTGCCGGGGCCCGCGTACACCCGAAAGGCTTTGACCTGATTCGTTATTCGCCGGCGTCGGGCCGGCCGGCGCGCACGCCGACAACGGCCCGGGCGAGCGCCCGGGCCGTGACGGTTTGCCAGTGCGATGGCTATGACGGCACAGCGTCCATCACGCCGTGCCGCGTGCCGCCTCACGTACCCCCACGGCCACGTGAGGGCTCTACGAGAGGCTCAGAATGTCTTACCGGCCGAGCCGAGCTGCTGGGTGGCCTCGACCAGCCGTGCCGCCATCCCGGCTTCGGCCTTGGCGCCCCACACGCGCGGATCGTAGGTCTTCTTGTTACCGATCTCGCCGTCGACCTTGATCACACCGTCGTAGTTCTTCAGCATGTGGTCGGCGACGGGACGCGTGTACGCGTACTGCGTGTCGGTGTCGATGTTCATCTTGATCGTGCCGTAGGAGACAGCGTCGGCGATCTCCTGCTCGCTCGAGCCCGAGCCGCCGTGGAAGACCAGGTCGAACGGCTTGACCTTGCCGATCTTGGCACCGACCTGCTCCTGGATGTCCTTCAGGATCTCCGGGCGCAGCTTCACGCCACCCGGCTTGTACACACCGTGCACGTTGCCGAAGGTGAGAGCCGTGATGTAGCGGCCGTTCTCGCCTGAGCCAAGGGCGTCGATCGTGGCCAGGGCATCGTCGACCGTGGTGTAGAGCTTCTCGTTGATGGCGTTCTCGACGCCGTCTTCCTCACCACCGACGGTGCCGATCTCCACTTCGAGCACCATCTTGGCCGCCGCGGTGCGCGGGAGCAGCTCACGGGCGATCCGCAGGTTCTCCTCAAGGGTCTCCGCGGAGCCGTCCCACATGTGCGAGTTGAACAGCGGATTACGACCGGCCTTGACCTCTTCCTCAGAGGCGGCCAGCAGGGGCAGCACGAAACCGTCCAGCTTGTCCTTGGGGCAGTGGTCGGTGTGCAGCGCGATGTTCACGTTGTACTGCTTGGCGACCTCGCGCGCGAAAGCCGCGAAGGCCAGCGACCCGACCACCATGTTCTTGGCCGAGGCGCCCGACCAGTAGGCCGAGCCGCCCGTGGTGATCTGGAGAATGCCGTCGGACTCGGCGTCGGCGAAGCCACGTAGAGCCGCGTTCAGCGTCTGGGAAGACGTGACGTTCACGGCCGGGTAAGCGAAGCCGCCCGACTTCGCACGGTCGAGCATCTCGGCGTAGATCTCTGGTGTTGCTATGGGCATGCTGCCTCCTGTGTTGAGTTTTCGTCGGCGGGAACGAGCTTCGGCCTAACCCTAGGCACCGCACCAATGTCGGTTCCCAGCAGCGCAGCCGTCGACCTGCCCAGCCTTCTGGCCCGGGAAGGTCGACGGCTGCCGTACCGAGGCGTCGAGCGCTTGGCGGAAACGCCGGATTACTCGACGACCTCGCCGGTGGTTTCGTAGGTGGCGATCTTGCCGATCCGCCGGACGTGGCGCTCGGCATTGCTGAACGGCTCGGCCAGGAACGCCTCGATCAGTTCGGTGGCCTCTTCCACGGAGTGCTGCCTGCCGCCGACCGCAACGACGTTGGCGTCGTTGTGCTCGCGGGCCAGTTTCGCCGTGTCGAGGTTCCACACCAGGGCCGCGCGCACGCCCTTGACCTTGTTGGCAGCGATCTGCTCACCGTTGCCCGAGCCGCCAAGCACGATCCCGAGGGCGTCCACACCGGCGGCCTGATCGGCCACCACCGCGAGTGCGGCATTGATGCAGAAGGCCGGGTAGTCGTCCTCGGCGTCGTAGACCTTGGGCCCGTGGTTGATCATCTCGTAGCCCTTGGCTGACAGGGCTTCGATCAGGTGGGAGCTGAGCTCCATGCCGGCGTGGTCGGTTGCGATATGAACGCGCATGTATCTGGGTCCTTCAGACTTGTCGGGGATCCGGCGTTACTTGGCAAATGCGAGCTGGGCGTTCTTGCGTAGCGATTCGATGGCTTCCTCCGGAGACGGCTTCCCGTACACCGAAGATCCCGCCACGAAGATGTTGGCACCGGCCTCGGCGGCGCGGGCGATGTTCTCCTCGGTGACGCCACCGTCGACCTGGATGGCCACGTTCACGCCGGAACCGTCGACCGCCTCACGAGCCCGGCGGATCTTGGGCAGCGTGACGTCCAGGAAGGCCTGGCCGCCGAAGCCCGGCTCCACGGTCATGATCAGCAGCATGTCCAGTTCGGAGAGCATGTCCAGGTACGGCTCCACCGGAGTGGCCGGGCGCAGGGCCATGCCCGCCTTCGAACCACGCGCACGCAGTTCGCGGGCGAGTTTGATGGGCGCGACCGCAGCCTCGACATGGAATGTCACCGAGTCCAGACCGGCGTCGGCGAACATGGGTGCCCAGCGGTCGGCGTCAGCGATCATCAGGTGGGCGTCCAGCGGGATCGGGCTCACCTTCTGCAACCGCTGAACGACCGGCAGACCGATCGTCAGGTTCGGGACGAAGTGGTTGTCCATGACATCCACGTGCGCAGCATCAGCGTTGCTGATGCGAGCCAGTTCGGCTTCGAGGTTGGCGAAGTCGGCCGAGAGGATGCTGGGGTTGATACAGCATTTCTGCGGTGAAGCGGACATGGTGTCTGCCTTTCGATAGCGGTCAGTCAGGGCATGCGAGATCGGGCCTTCGGCCACGGATCGCGCCGCGGCCCGGTTGCCGGCCGCCGTGGAGACGTTTCGGTCCCCACGGCGGCCGAGGCAACCCGGAGACGGGTCAGGAACCCTTCTTGGCAGAAGCGAGGACACCCTCGACGTCGGCCAGGAGGTCCTTCCAGCTGGCGACGAACTTGTCCAGGCCTTCGGACTCGAGCAGTGCGACGACATCATCGTAGGAGATGCCGAGGCCCTCGATGGCGCTGAGCACCTCTTTCGCCTCGTCGTACTTGCCGGTAATGGTGTCCCCGGTGACGACGCCGTGGTCGAACGTGGCGTCGAGGGTCTTCTCCGGCATGGTGTTGACCACGTTGGCGGCGACGAGCTCGGTGACGTAGAGGGTGTCCGGGTAGGCCGGATCCTTCACACCGGTCGAGGCCCACAGGGGACGCTGCGGGCGTGCACCGGCCTTGGCCAGCAGTGCCCAGCGCTCGGTGCTGAAGAGCTCCTCGTAGACCTGGTAGGCCAGGCGGGCGTTGGCGACACCGGCCTTGCCCTTGAGCGCCTTGGCCTCGTCGGTGCCCAGCGCGTCGAGGCGCTTGTCGATCTCGGTGTCCACGCGGGAGACGAAGAAGGACGCGACCGAGTGGATCTTCGACAGGTCGTGGCCGTTGCTCTGAGCCTGCTCCAGACCGGACTGGAAGGCGTTGATCACGGCGCGGTAGCGCTCCAGCGAGAAGATCAGGGTCACGTTGACGCTGATGCCCTCGGCCAGGACGGCGCTGATGGCTTCCAGGCCCTCACGGGTGGCCGGGATCTTGATCAGGACGTTGTCCTTGGCGACCTTCTTGTAGAGGTTCTTCGCCTCGGCGATGGTGCCTGCGGCGTCCCACGCCAGGCGCGGGTCGACCTCGATGGAGACGCGACCGTCGACATTGTCGGTGGCGGCGGCGACCGGCGCGAACAGGTCGCAGGCGTCGGCGACGTCGGCGGTGGTGATCTCGAAGATGGTCTCTTCGACGTTGGCGCCGCGAGCGGCGAGCTCGGCGATCTTCGCGTCGTAGTCGTTACCGGTGGTGATCGCGGCCTGGAAGATCGACGGGTTGGTGGTGACACCGACGACGCTCTTCTCGTCGATCAGCTTCTGCAGCGAACCGCTGTCGAGGCGACTGCGGGAAAGGTCATCGAGCCAGATCGAAACGCCGGCTTCGGAAAGCTGTGCAGTGGGGGTTGCGTTGCTCATCGCTTCTGCTTCTTCCTTCGAATATCGAATACGTTGGCTGGTTTGCGGTCGCGCCGCGGGACGGCCCAGTGGGCGGTCCCGCGGCGCGCCGGCGGCCATGCAGCTGAGGGGTTACTTGCCTGCGGCGGCGATGGAGTCCTTGGCGGCAGCGACAACCGCTTCGGTGGTGATGCCGAACTCCTTGAACAGGCGCTTGTAGTCCGCCGAGGCACCGAAGTGCTCGAGGCTGACGGAACGACCGGCGTCGCCGACCAGTTCCTTCCAGCCCAGGGCCAGACCGGCCTCGACCGAGACGCGGGCGGTGACGGCGGCGGGCAGCACGGACTCGCGGTAGGCGGCGTCCTGCTTGTTGAACCACTCGACACACGGCATCGAGACCACGCGGGTGGCGATGCCCTCGGCCTGCAGGGCTTCGCGAGCCTGGACCGCCAGGTGAACCTCGGAACCGGTGGCGATCAGGATCACCTGGGCCGGCACGGTGGCGCCGTCCTTCGAGGCCTCCGCCAGCACGTAGCCACCCTTGGCCACCCCGGCTGCGGACGCGAAGGTGTCACCCTCGGCCGCACCTTCGCCGCGGGCGAAGGTCGGGATGTTCTGGCGGGTCAGCACGATGCCTGCCGGGTTCTCGTGGTTCTCCAGGATGGTCTTCCACGCCACGCCGACCTCGTTGGCGTCGCCGGGACGAACGACATCCAGGCCGGGGATGGCACGCAGCGTCGACAGCTGCTCCACGGGCTGGTGGGTCGGGCCGTCCTCGCCGAGGCCGATCGAGTCGTGCGACCAGACGTAGACCGACGGCACACCCATCAGGGCGGACAGCCGGATGGCCGGGCGCTGGTAGTCGCTGAAGATCAGGAACGTACCGGAGAACGCGCGGGTGGGGCCGTGCAGCGAGATGCCGTTGACGATCGAGGCGGCAGCGTGCTCACGGATGCCGAAGTGCAGGACCCGACCGTAGGGGTTGCCCTTCCACGCGTTCGTCGAGCGCGATTCCGGAATGAACGAAGGCGATCCCTCGATGGTCGTGTTGTTCGACTCGGCCAGGTCGGCCGAACCGCCCCAGAGCTCGGGCAGCACGGGGCCCAGAGCGTTGAGGACCTTGCCGGATGCGGCACGGGTCGAGACGTCCTTGCCGGCTTCGAAGGTCGGCAGAACGGCGTCGACGCCATCGGGCAGCTGCCTGGCCTCGATGCGCTGCAGAAGTGCGGCGCCCTCGGGGTTGGCGGCCTGCCAGGCCTGGAAGGACTCTTCCCATTCGCGACGTGCGGCAGCTCCACGGTCCACGGCCTCACGAGCGTGGGCCAGGATGGCCGGCTCGACCTCGAAGGACTTGGCGGGGTCGAAGCCCAGAACTTCCTTCACCGCCGCGACTTCCTCGGCGCCCAGCGCAGAACCGTGGATCTTGCCGGTGTTCTGCTTCTTCGGGGCGGGATAGCCGATGATGGTGCGCAGCGAGATGATGGACGGCTTCGAGGTCTCGGCCTTGGCCGCCAGCAACGCGGCGTGAAGCTCCTCGACGTCTTCCTTGTACTCACCGGTGCGGGTCCAGTCCACGCGCTGAACGTGCCAGCCGTAGGACTCGTAGCGCTTGAGAACGTCCTCGGTGAAGGAGATGTCGGTGTCGTCCTCGATCGAGATGTGGTTCTCGTCGTAGACCACGACGAGGTTGCCCAGCTCCTGGTGTCCGGCCAGCGACGAAGCCTCGGAGGTCACACCTTCCTGCAGGTCGCCGTCGGAGGCGATGACCCAGATGGTGTGGTCGAACGGGGAGGTTCCGGGGGCGGCGTCGGGGTCGAGCAGGCCGCGCAGGCGACGCTGCGAGTAGGCGAAACCGACCGAGGACGCCAGGCCCTGGCCCAGCGGGCCGGTGGTGATCTCGACGCCCTTGGTGTGCTTGTACTCCGGGTGGCCCGGCGTCAGCGAGCCCCAGGTGCGGAAGGCCTGCAGGTCTTCGAGCTCAAGGCCGTAGCCGGCGAGGAACAGCTGGATGTACAGCGTCAGCGACGAGTGTCCCGGCGACAGGATGAACCGGTCCCGGCCCAGCCATTCGGCGTCGCTGGGGTCGTGCCGCATCAGCTTCTGGAACAGCAAGTAGGCCGCCGGGGCCAGGCTCATCGCCGTACCCGGGTGACCATTGCCGACCTTCTCCACCGCGTCCGCGGCCAAAACCCGGACGGTGTCCACAGCGCGCTGGTCCTCGGCCGTCCAGTTCAATGACGTGGAATCGGACACGGTGCCGATCGCATCTGCTGTCTGAGTCACGTTTTATCCCCTTTGATTCGGTCATCGGCCCGTGACGGCCGCACGGATACTTCTGGTCGATCGCGTGATATCGATGATCGCGAACCAAACGGGCAGGGGAAACGCTATTTTCTGACGGTTAGGACTACACTTTCGGACTGGCTGGACGATTTCATCCGCGGTAGGCCGCGATAGACTGACCGCATGAGCACAGCCATCGACCAGCCGCTGAAGGCAGACTCCTTGCTCACCACAGGCCTGCCGTGGCCGCTTCTGCACACCATCGCGTCCTTGGCCGAGGCCCCGCTCATCCAGATAGCCGAGCGCCTCCGCACCGCTACCCTCCCCTACCTGAAAAGCAGTGCGCTGGTGATCTTCACCGAAGACTGCACGGGCCGGCCGCAGAAGAAGGCCGGCGCCGAAGAGATCATCTCGCGGGTCTCCATCACCGAACTCGACGCACTTCGCACCAGCCTGGGTGACGAGACGTTCTGGTCCGGCAAAGCTGAGCTCGCCGGCGAGCCCCGCCCGCTGTACGCGCTCAAACACCCCTCCAGCGGCGCCCTGCTCGTCCTCACGGATCCGGAACCGGCGGCCGGCGCGGACCATGACACCGGACTGGACCTGGTGACGTATCTGTGGCGCCTCGCCGCCCAGCGCATCCAGGAGAAGGTGGCCGACGCGCCGCCGTCGTACCTGCTGGAATCGCGGGCCGCCTCAGCTGAACGGGTCCGTGTGACCGCGGAACTGACCGATCTGCACTCCACCACCCTGGAGACCCTGCTGGCGGCCCTGCGCTCGTCGTCACTCGATGACGCGACCGCACGCACGACCGTCACCGATCTCGCCGCCAAGGCCCTGGTCGGGCTGCGGACGCACAGTGATCGCACGACGGGCCTGGTCGAGGTGCCGGTCGCGATCGCCTTCGAACGCCTACGCGAGGACCTGCGACCGCTCACGCGGTTCAGCGGCCTCGAGATCGAATTCATCGAACCCCCGCAGAACGGCAGGGCACTGCCCGGCGAAGTCGCCCACGCGGGCCGCGCCATCGTCCGGGGCCTCGTGCTGGCCATGATGGAGCAGCCGGAGATCAGCCGGGTGCGTACGCAGTGGGACTGCGACGGTGAGAACCTGCTGATCAATGTGCGCGACGACGGCCGAGGCATGCTCGACGCCGATGCGCCCAGCATCGGTCGGCTGGACCGGCAGGTCCAGGCGCTGGCCGGGCAGCTGCGGGTCGAGGTCATGCCACGCTGGGGTGCAGACGTATTCGTCACCCTCCCCCTCGACCTGCC
>NZ_MVHF01000003.1 GCF_002086485.1 Mycobacterium aquaticum
GGAGGAGGTGGGTCATGGTGACGGTGCTGCTGGTCGTGGTGCTGGTGCTCGCCGTGCTCGTGCTGTTCGGCTTTGTGGCCGGCTACAACAGGATTCGCGCAGCGGACATCACCGTGTCCGAAGCGCTCAGCGGCATCGACGTGGAACTGACTCGACGCGCGGCGCTCATCCCGGCATTGGTGCACACCGTGCAGAACTTCGCCGCTCATGAACAGGCGATCCTGGACCGGGTGAGCTCTGCACGGGCCGCCCTGGCGTCGGCCACCGGCGGCACGTCGGTCGCCCAGCGCAGCGCCGCCGAGCAGAATCTGGACAACGCCCTGGCGGGCGTGCTGGCGCTGGGCTCGTCCTACCCGCAACTCAACTCATCGAACAACTTCCTGGACCTGCAGAAGAACCTGGCCGACACCGAGAACAAGCTGGCCTTTGCCCGCCAGTACTACAACGACGCGGTGGCCACCCTGAACCGCTTGGTCGGCACCATCCCCGGGATTTACGTGGCGCCGATCGCCGGGGTTTCCGAACGCGAGTACTACCGGACACCGAAGTAGCCTTCGGCCCGCCACTACACTGGCGCAGTGCGACTCGTCTTTGCCGGAACCCCCGAACCCGCGTTGCCGTCGCTTCGCCGATTCATCGACTCCCCGCGCCATGAGGTCGTCGCCGTGCTCACCCGCCCGGATGCCGCCGCGGGCCGCCGGGGCAAGCCCGCGCCGTCGCCGGTGGCGAAGCTGGCCCTGGAGCACGACATCCCGCTGCTGCGGCCGGCGCGGCCCAACGATGACGAATTCGTCGCCGAGCTGACCGAACTGGCCCCGGACTGCTGCGCCGTGGTGGCCTATGGCGCGCTGCTGAGCCGGCGGCTGCTGGCGGTCCCGGCGCGAGGCTGGGTCAATCTGCACTTCTCGCTGCTTCCGGCGTGGCGTGGTGCGGCGCCGGTGCAGGCTGCGATCGCAGCCGGGGACACCGTCACCGGTGCGACCACGTTCCTCATCGAACCCGCATTGGATTCCGGCCCCGTCTACGGCGTGGTCACCGAAGCTGTCGGCGCATCCGATACCGCGGGCGATCTTCTTGGCCGCCTTGCTGTTTCGGGTGCAGCACTGCTGGAGGCCACGATCGACGGGATCGCCGACGGCTCGCTGACCGCGGTGCCGCAACCGGCCGAGGGCGTCACCGTCGCGCCGAAGATCACCGTGGAGTCGGCCAAGGTGCGCTGGGATCTACCTGCCCATGTCGTGGACCGCCATATCCGCGCGGTCACCCCCAACCCGGGTGCCTGGACGATGATCGGTGATCAGCGGGTCAAGGTCGGTCCGGTGACAGCGGTCGAGGATGCAGATCCGTTGGCTCCGGGCGTGATCGAGGTGCACCGCAATGATGTGGTGGTGGGCACGGGTTCTCAGCCTGTGCGGTTGGGCCAGATCCAGCCGCCGGGCAAGAAACTCATGAACGCCGCCGACTGGGCGCGAGGTGCCCGGCTCGACGCAGCGGTGCGGGCCTCATGACCCGGCCCGACAGGCGGCCACCGCAACGCAAGCGTCAGCCGCGACGCACCCCGCTGGACCCGGCGCGGCGCGCGGCGTTCGACGTGCTGCGCGCGGTGTCGGAACGCGATGCCTACGCCAACCTGGCGCTGCCCGCATTGCTGACCGAACGCAAGATCGAAGGCCGGGACGCCGCTTTCGCCACCGAACTGACCTACGGTGCCTGCCGCGCCCGCGGACTGCTCGACGCGGTGATCGAAAAGGCAGCCGGGCGGCCCACCGAGAACATCGATCCGGTGTTGCTCGATCTGCTGCGGCTGGGCGCCTACCAGCTACTGCGCACCCGGGTCGAGCCGCACGCCGCGGTGTCCACCACCGTCGACCAGGCCGGCATCGAATTCGACACGGCCAGAGCAGGTTTCGTCAACGGGGTGATGCGCACCATCGCCTCGCGCGACGAGCAGTCCTGGACCGACGAGCTGGCCCCGGCGGCGGACAGCGATCCGGTTGGGCACTCGGCGTTCGTCCATGCCCATCCGCGCTGGATCGCCCAGGCGTTCACCGACGCGCTCGGTGCACGGGCCAGTGAACTCGACGCCCTGCTGACCAGCGACGACGAGCGCCCATTGGTGCATCTGGCGGCCCGGCCCGGCGTGTTGACGGCCGAGGAACTCGCCCAGCAGGCCGGTGGCATCGTCGGCAAGTACTCGCCGTACGCGGTGTATCTGCCCGGCGGCGATCCGGGACGGCTTGCCGCCGTGCGCGACGGCGCCGCACAGGTTCAAGACGAGGGCAGCCAGCTGGTGGCCCGGGCCCTGACGCTGGCAGAACTCGACGGCCCGGACAAAGGTAGGTGGCTGGATCTGTGTGCCGGGCCGGGCGGCAAGACCGCGTTACTGGCCGCGCTGGGGGCGGCCACGGGCGCCGCCGTCACCGCCGTCGAGCCCGGCGAGCGGCGCGCTGACCTGGTCGAGGAGAACACCCGCGGGCTCGGCGTCGACGTGCACCGGGTCGACGGTCGCGATTCGGGTCTGACCCCCGGCTTCGACCGGGTGCTGGTCGATGCGCCCTGCACCGGCCTCGGTGCGCTGCGGCGCCGCCCGGAGGCGCGCTGGCGTCGCGTCCCGGGCGACGTACCCGGCCTGGCGAAACTGCAGAAGGAACTGCTGGCCGCGGCCATCAAGCTGACCCGCCCCGGCGGGGTGGTGCTCTACGCGACCTGTTCGCCGCACCTGGCCGAGACGGTCGGGGTGGTGGCCGACGCGTTGCGCAGGCAGCCCGTGACCGCGCTGGACACCCGCGAGCTGTTCGCCCCGGCCGACGACCTCGGCGCAGGGCCGTACGTGCAGCTGTGGCCACACCGGCACGGCACCGACGCGATGTTCGCCGCGGCCCTGAGGGTGCGATGACCACACCGGCGACCGACGCCATGATGCGCCTGGCGATCGAGCAGGCGAACGGGGTCAAGGGCACCACCTATCCCAACCCGCCCGTCGGCGCGGTCATCGTCGACCGCAACGGACAGGTCGCCGGGGTGGGTGCCACCCAGCCGCCCGGCGGGCCGCACGCCGAGGTGATGGCGCTGCGCCGGGCCGGGCAGCGGGCACTCGGCGGCACCGCGGTGGTCACCCTGGAGCCGTGCAACCACCACGGCCGCACCCCGCCGTGCGTGGATGCCCTTGTGGCAGCCGGTGTTTCGACGGTGGTGTACGCGGTTTCCGATCCCAACGAGGTGGCCGCCGGCGGTGCCGCACGACTCGCCGATGCGGGTATCGAAGTGGTGCCCGATGTGCTGGCCGACGAGGTCTCGCGTGGTCCGCTGCGCGAATGGCTGCACAAGCAGCGCACCGGCCTGCCGCACGTCACCTGGAAGTTCGCCACCAGCGTCGACGGTCGCAGCGCCGCAGCCGACGGGTCGAGCCAGTGGATCACCAGCCCGGCGGCGCGCGCGGACGTGCACCGCAGGCGTGCGGTGATCGATGCCATCGTGGTCGGCACCGGCACGGTGTTCGCCGACGATCCGGCGCTCACGGCGCGCCTGGCCGACGGCAGCCTCGCCGAGCACCAGCCCCTGCGCGTCGTGGTCGGGTATCGCGAGGTGTCGTCGGAAGCCAAAGTGCTCAACGATGATTCGCGCACGATGGTGATTCGTACCCATGATCCGCACGAGGTGATCAAGTTCCTCGCCGACCGCACCGATGTGCTGCTGGAGGGTGGGCCGACTCTGGCGGGCGCGTTCCTGCGGGCCGGTGCGGTCGATCGCATCATCGCCTACGTGGCACCGATCTTGTTGGGCGGCCCGATCACTGCGGTCGACGATGTCGGTGTGCTCAGCATCGCCCATGCCCAGCGCTGGCGCTTCGACGGGGTCGAGCCGATCGGTCCGGACGTGCTGCTCAGTCTCGTGCCCGGCTGAGCGTCGGGCTATTCGTCGTCCAGCGAGCGGTGTTCGATGAGGTTGCGCACACCGGTGGGGCCGAGCCGTTCCCGGAATGCCTGCACGGTGTAGCCCACGACGGTGGCGTCGGTGCGGGCCCGCGCGGTGGCCGACCGGGGCAGCCCGAACAGCGGGCCCATCTCGCCGAAATAGTCGCCGGGCGTGGAGATCCTGACCATTTCCTCTCCGCCGGTTGCCAATTCGCGTGTGATGGAAATCTCGCCCGCGGTCACCACGTAGATCAGGTCACCCATCGTGCCCTGGGCGAACAACACCTCGCCGGCCCGCAACCGCACCGTCTCGGGACCTTCGTGGGCCTCGGTCATGTGCGGCACCAATTCGACCACCTGGTCGGCCAGCGGCAGGATGCGGGTGTCGTGCGTGGCGACGACCACGACGCGCTCGTCTGCGGCGAGCTCACGGATCAGCCGCAGCACCTCCTCGACCTGGATGAAGTCGAGGTGGGCGGTGGGCTCGTCGGCCAGGATGAGCGGCGGGTCGAGTGCGATGGCCCGTGCCACCGCGACGCGCTGCTGCTGCCCGCCGCTCAAATCGCCTGGGCGATGGCGCATCCGGTGTTCGAGGCCGACGCGGGTGAGCAGTTCTTCGGCGCGCCGGCGGGCGTCCTGCCGGAACATCCCGGCCGCATGCATGGGCACCATCACGTTCTCCAGCGCGGTCAGGCTGGGCACGAGGTTGAACGCCTGGAAGACGATGCCGACGGTGTCGCGTCGATAGGCCGAGAGTTCCCGGCTGGCCAGCGCCGTCACATCGATATCGCCGAATTCGATGCGCCCGGCCGCCGGTTTGAGGATGCCGCCGAGGCACGACAGCAGCGTCGTCTTGCCACATCCGCTGGGGCCCAACAGGATTGCCAACGACCCGGCCTCGACCTCGAGGTCAAGGCCGTCGATGGGCCGCACGGCGTAGTCGCCGCTGGAGTATTCGACAACGAGATCCTTGATGCGCAGATCGGACACGGTCAGGGCCCTCCGAACGCGAGTGCGGGGTCGACCCCGACGGCACGGCGCAGCCCGGCGATGCTGGCCAGCAGGCCGATCACCACGGCGATCACCGGCAGCGCGGTGAACGCCACCGTCGGGACGTCGCAGCGCATCGGGAACAGCGGGCCCAGCACGATCGACAGGGCACTGCCGAGCAGGGCCGCCAGCACCGCGACCAGAACGGCTTGCATCGCGAGGCCGGCCAGGATGGACCGGGTGGCCACGCCGACCGCCTTGAAGACCGCGAAATCCCGGGTGCGTTCGAGTGCGGACAGGTAGACCACCGAGCCGACGATCATCGCGGCGACCGCCCACAACAGTCCCGCCATCAGGGTCATCGCCTGGTTGGCGCCCCGCAACGGACGTACCATGTCGTCCACCGCGCCGCCGCGGTCGACCACCCGGTAGCCGTCGAGCGCGGCGGTGGGCTTGCCGCTCAAGCCGATCGACGAGATCAACGGTTGTCCGGAGAACAGCAGCTGCTGCGCGCCGGTGACGGTGAGGTAGACGTTGGCCTGGCCGGCCAGGGCGGTGGAATCGTCGACGAGGCCCACGATGTGTAGCCGCCGGGCGCCGATGTCGACGTCGGCTCCGACATCACGCCCCATGGTCGTCGAGGCGGCGACCTCATCGGGTGCCGCGGGGGAGCGGCCGCTGACCACCGTGGGGGTGCCCGGGCCGTGCTCCGGCACGCCGAACACGTTCACGTTGCGTGGCGAAGAGCCGTCGGGGATCGTCGAGCTGCCGTACACCAACGGCACCGCGGCCGTGACGCCCGGAAGGCGTTGGGCCCGTTGGACTTCGGTCATCGGGATGGGCGCCGAGCCCAGAAACGGGCCTGCCGCGCCCGCCTTGATCATGAACGCGTCCAGGCCCAGCGCGTCGACTGTGCGTTGGGCCTCGACGCGGAAGCCATTGGCCAGGCCGGTAAGGACCAGGGTCATGGCGAAAACCAGCCCGGTGCCGACGACCGCGATGGCGAAGCGTCGGCGTCGCCACTGCAGGTCACGCAGCGCCGCCATCAGCATGTCGACGCCTCGGTCATGGCTGGAGATTACCGAGCGGCGCCGTGGCCAGGGGCCGATTTCACCGGTTGCGGGGCCGTTCGGGGACGGCCGCTAGTCGGGGTATCTCGGTACACTCGTACCAAAGCGCTTTCGCCGACGAACGTGCGCCCGGTGAACTTGAGCAAAGGAACACGAGCGTGACCGCTCTGCAGGACTGGCTCAGTACGTCCCCGTTGAATCCGCGAATCGCCCCGCGAACCGTCAAGGCCCTGGTATGTGCCCAGCTACGTGGTGTACTCCCGGCCCGGCGCGCGCCGGTTCGTCATGAACCACCGCGCATCCGGCCCGGCATCGAGCGTTGCTGAGCTACTGACTGCGGTGTCGGCCCGGGTGATCGGCCGACCCGTTGCTCACCGGAGCCGGTGCGCTGATCAGCTCGGTCGCGGCATCGTCGGCGTCCTCGGATCCCCCGACCGGGAGTTCCTCGGCGTGCTCATGGCGCCCGGCGATGAGCAGACCGACCAGCGCACCGATGACGCACACGATTGCCGCGCTGAGGAAGATGTCGCCGTACATCATCACGTACGCCTCGCGATACCGGGCCGCCTGTGCGGTCAGGCGCTCGACCAGCGACATGTTGGCGTTGGTGTGCGCCGCGGCGAGCGTCGCCAGGTGCTGATTGAACCGGTAGAAGCCCCAGGCTCCCAGCGCCGCGATGCCGATCAGCATGCCGATCATGCGCGATACCACCACTGCCGCCGATGCGATGCCGTGCTCGGCCGAGGGCACGGCCCGCAGCGCCGACGACGTCAGCGGTCCGATCACGACGCCCAGGCCGAGGCCCACGATCGCCAGGTCGGTGTCGAGCACGGGAAGCGTGAACAGGCCCAGGTTGTGCCGGTCGGCCAGGACGTTGACCGACCAGTGCGAGACCAGGACGAAACCGCCCGCCGCGATGAGCAGGCCCGCGAACACCATGAGCCGGTCGCCGAGCTTGGTGGCCAGCCAGCCGCCGATGAGCGCGCCGATGGGCAGTGCGATCAGGAACCTCAGCAGCAGGAACGCCGAGTGGTTCTGGTCCTGGCCCAGCACGCCCTGCCCGAACAGTTCGACGTTGACCAGGGTCACCATCAGCGCAGCGCCTGCGCACAGGGACGCGGCCAGGGCTGCCAGGAACGGCCGGAAGTGGACGCCTGCGGGGTCGATGAGCCGCGTCCGGGCCACCTTCTCCCACGCGAAGAACGCGACGGTCGCCACGGCAGCGGCGATGAGCACCGGGATACCCCACGACGGCAGCACATGCTTGCCGTCGGGTTGCGGGTTGTAGAGCCCCACCACAGTGAGCCCGAGCGCGATCGCGAGCAGCACGCCGCCCACGACGTCGACCTTCTCGGGCGGTTGATCCTTGTCCTTCGGTGGCAGGCTGAAGTGGATCATCACCATCGCGATGACGGCCAACGGCACGTTGACCCAGAAGACCGCCTGCCAGTGGTGGAACAGCCACACCAGCGCGATGCCGTACATCGGGCCAAGGACGGCGCCCAACTCCTGTGCCGCACCCACGCCGCCGAGCACACCCGCGCGGTTACGCGCGGACCACAGGTCAGCCGCCAACGCCAGGGTCACGGGAAGCAGGGCGCCACTGGCCGAGCCCTGGATGAGCCGGCCGATGACCAGCACGGTCACGTCGGTGGACAGCGCGGTCACGATCGAACCGACGGCAAAACCGGCCAGGCCCACCTGGATCAGCATCTTGCGGCCGAACCGGTCCGACGCGCGGCCCAGCAACGGCATCGCGGCGATGTAGCCCAGCAGGTAGCCCGTGATGATCGGGGTGACCCGCTGGATCTGATTGACCGCGATCCCGACGTCTTTCATGATGTCGACGATGATCGTGATCACGACATAGGTGTCGAGGGCGCCGAGCAGCACCGCGAGGCTGCCCGCGCTGATCGCGATTCCGCGGCTCGATGTCCGGGGCATCGGCATCAGCCCGCAGGCTTGGCGACGGTGACCTGCTTGCCCCAGTCGGACAACGTCATCGTGACGCTGTTGCCCTCGCTGGGGGTCAGCTTGGCCTGCATGAGCGCGTGGTCGCCGTCGGACTTGATCCACGCCACTGCCGGGACGGGCGCGGTGGCCTTGATCGACGGGGCGATCGCGTTGACCGCGTCGGCCGAGACCTGACCGGTGACGCGGACGGTGTCGACGCCGCCGATGGTCTCGCGGCCCTCGGCCTTGGGATCGGTGAAGTTGGCCAGGATGTTGGCCAGGCCCTTGTCGGGGCTGAGGATGGCCGCGATGTCGTAGATGTTGGCCGCGGGGCCCCAGTTCGACAGCGGGTCACCGGGGGTCAGTGCCGCCCACAGGTCGTTGTCCACGACCGCGAACTTGGCGTCGCTGATCTTCTGACCGGCGACGGTGACGTCGGCCGTGCCCTGGGCGGCCACCGCCGGGGAATTGGTGAGGTCACCGTCGAGCTTCTGGATCGGCAGCCCGCTGACGGTGCCCTGCGTGGTCAGCTGCAGGTGAACGCTCTGCTGGCTCTTCGTCGTCGCGGTGGACTCCTGAATCAGGGTGGCCCCGTCCGGCAACGGCTCGTTGGACTTGTCGGCGGATTTGTCAGAACACCCGGCGATCAATGCGACCGCGGCGAACAGGATTGCGAGCAAGGATTGGACAGCGAAGCGTGGGCGCGTCTGCATGACTGCATCGTAGAGGCTCGTGGTGACGGGCTGCTTTCTCCGACCGCGGGCAGGCTCCAATACGCTGGGGGCCGTGTTCACCGGAATCGTTGAAGAGCTGGGCGTATTGGTCGACAAGCAGGAGCTGACCGATGCCGCGCGATTGACCATCCGCGGGCCTGTCGTCACTGCTGACGCGGGCCACGGCGATTCGATCGCGGTGAACGGCGTGTGTCTGACCGTCGTGGACGTATTGCCCGACGGTGCCTTCACCGCCGATGTCATGGGCGAGACCCTCAACCGGTCCAGCCTCGGGGGTGTCGGGGTGGGCAGCCAGGTGAACCTGGAGCGCGCCGCGGCCGTCAACAGCCGGCTCGGCGGCCACATCGTGCAGGGCCACGTCGACGGCACCGGTGAGGTGGTCTCCCGCACCCCCTCCGAACACTGGGAAGTGGTGCGGATCGCGCTGCCGCGTGAGCTGTCGCGGTATGTGGTCGAGAAGGGCTCCATCACCGTCGACGGGATTTCGCTCACAGTGTCCGCGGTGGGCGACGAGTGGTTCGAGGTGTCGTTGATCCCGACCACGCGCGAGCTCACCACGCTCGGTACGGCCGCGGTCGGCACCCGGGTGAACCTCGAGGTCGACATCATCGCCAAATATGTCGAGCGGCTGATGAGCGGCGCCGGTCAGTAAGAGCTGGCAATAACCGGTGGGTTCCGGTGGTTCATACTGGACACGATGACGATGGGTTCCGTGCCGGAACAGGCGACGACGGGTTCCCTGCCGGAGCCGGCACTGGAACAGGCAAGGTGGCGAAGATGACCAGGCTCGACTCCGTCGAGAGGGCGATTGCCGATATCGCTGCGGGCAAGGCCGTGGTGGTGATCGACGACGAGGATCGGGAGAACGAGGGCGATCTGATCTTCGCCGCCGAGAAGGCCACCCCGGAGCTGGTGGCGTTCATGGTGCGCTACACCTCGGGGTACCTGTGTGTGCCGCTCGACGGCGAGGTGTGCGACCGGCTCGGCCTGCTGCCGATGTACGCCGTCAACCAGGACAAGCACGGCACCGCCTACACCGTCACCGTTGACGCGAAAAAGGGTGTGGGAACCGGTATTTCAGCGTCGGACCGAGCCACCACCATGCGGGCGTTGGCTGATCCCGCGGCCGTCGCCGAAGACTTCGCCAAGCCCGGCCACGTAGTGCCGTTGCGGGCCAAGGACGGTGGCGTGCTGCGCCGTCCGGGGCACACCGAGGCCGCCGTCGACCTGGCGCGGCTCGCCGGGCTGCAGCCCGCAGGCGCGATCTGCGAGATCGTCAGCCAGAAGGACGAGGGCGACATGGCCCGCACCGATGAGCTGCGGGTGTTCGCCGACGAGCACGATCTGGCGCTGATCTCCATCGCGGACCTCATCGAGTGGCGTCGCAAGCACGAGAAGCACGTTGAACGCATTGCCGAGGCCCGGATCCCGACCCGGCACGGCGTGTTCCGTGCGGTCGGCTACAAGAGCATCTACGACGACGTCGAGCACGTCGCGCTGGTTCGCGGCGAGATCGCCGGGCCGCACAGTGACGGCGACGACGTGCTTGTGCGGGTGCACTCGGAATGCCTGACCGGCGACGTATTCGGCTCGCGGCGATGCGACTGCGGTCCGCAGCTGGACGCCGCCATGGCGATGGTGGCCCGCGAAGGCCGGGGCGTGGTGCTCTACATGCGCGGCCACGAGGGCCGTGGCATCGGTCTGATGCACAAGCTGCAGGCCTATCAGCTGCAGGACGCCGGTGAGGACACCGTCGATGCCAACCTGAAACTCGGCCTGCCCGCCGACGCACGGGACTACGGCATCGGCGCGCAGATCCTGGTGGATCTCGGCATCCGGTCGATGCGGCTGCTGACCAACAACCCGGCCAAGCGCGTCGGGCTGGACGGCTACGGATTGCACATCATCGAGCGGGTGCCGCTGCCGGTGCGCGCCAATGCCGAGAACATCCGGTACCTGATGACCAAGCGCGACCGGATGGGCCACGACCTGGTGGGGCTCGACGATTACGACGAAGCGGTGAGCATGGACGACTACGACGAGGCCGTATATCTGCTCGGGGACCGCCGTCCACCGAGCGCGAACGATTCGGGCGACATCCCCGGATCCGATGCGGCCTCGGTGAGCAGCGTCGGCGGAGACGACAAATGAGCGGGGGCGCAGGCGTTCCTGACATGCCGAAGGTCGACGCGTCGACCGTCAAGCTCGCCATCGTGGCGAGCACGTGGCACACCACGATCTGCGATGCGCTGCTCGACGGCGCCCGCAAGGTAGCGGCCGAGGCCGGCGTCGCGGACCCGACCGTGGTGCGGGTGCTGGGTGCGATCGAAATCCCGGTGGTCGCACAGGCATTGGCCGCCACACATGACGCCGTCATCGCGTTGGGTGTGGTGATCCGTGGTCAGACACCGCATTTCGACTATGTCTGTGACGCGGTCACCCAGGGATTGACCCGGGTGTCGCTGGATGCGTCGACGCCGGTGGCCAACGGTGTGCTGACCACCAACGACGAGCAACAGGCGCTGGACCGGGCCGGGTTGCCCGGGTCGGTCGAGGACAAGGGTGCGCAGGCCGCTGCCGCGGCGCTCTCCACCGCGCTGACGCTGCGGGAACTGCGCGCGCTGGCATGACCAAGCCGATGACCGAAGCCGGCTGGGATGTTGAGATAAAGCCTTATCGCACACCGATGTTCGCGTACGCCGCGGCATTCGTGCTGGTGGCTGCCCACATCACCGTCGGAGCGCTGTTGAAGGTGGGATCCACCGGCGTGGTGTTCCAGACCGCCGACCAGGTAGCCATGGCATTGCTCGGCGTCATCCTGGCCGGCGCGGTGTTGATGTTCGCGCGGCCGCGGCTGCGGGTCGGTCCGCAGGGTCTGGCCGTGCGTAATCTCGTGTCCTACAAGCTGATTCCGTGGCCCGACGTCGTCGGGGTGTCCTTCCCGGTCGGTGCCAGATGGGCCAGGGTCGACCTGCCTGACGACGAATACATCCCGCTGATGGCCATCCAGGCGATCGACAAGGGCCGGGCCGTCGACGCGATGGACCAGCTGCGCACGTTGACCGACAAGTACCGTCCGAGCGCCGGCTGATTCCGACCGACCTCGCCCGCGGGTGAATGCACGACTCAGCGGGCGTCGCCCATCACCAGGCCTTCGCGGCGCGGGTCCGCGCCGCCCACCCAGCCCGGTTGTGCGCGCATGATGGCCGACAGCCCGCTGGACTGATCGGCGACGTTGACGCGATGGCCCAGCTTGCGCAGCCCGGCCACCAGCGGATCGTGATCGCCCTGAGCTCCGGGTGGACCGGAGGCATTGACGGAAGGATGCTCGCCGCCGACGTTGGTCTCCGGTGTGTTGGCGGCACCGAAGTCGACCATGGACACCGCCTGCTGCGGATCCAAGCCCCAATCCAGCATGCCGACAATCGTTTTCACGACGAACTGGATGATCACCGAGCCACCCGGGGACCCCAGCACCGCGTACAGCGGCCCGCGTCCGGGACCGGTCTTGTCGAACACCAGCGTCGGTGCCATGGAACTGCGCGGACGCTTGCCCGGCTGCACCCGGTTGGCCACCGGCACCCCCTCGGGGCTCACGGGGTCGGCCGCGAAGTCGGTGAGCTGGTTGTTGAGCAGGAATCCGTCGACCATGTGGAACGAGCCGAACGACGATTCGATCGTCGTGGTCAATGATGCGGCATTGCCATAGCTGTCGATGATGCTGACCTGACTGGTGCCGTGTTCGCGGGCCGGCGCCGCGGTGGCAGGCGGACCGAACTCGCCGGGCTGAGCGGTGCCCATGGTGTGCTGCTGGGAGATCAGCGCCGCGCGCCCGGTCAGGTACGCGCTGCCCAGCAGGGTGGCGGGGGTTCCGCCGGGGAGGGGCACGAAGTCGGTGTCGGCGACGTAGCGGTCACGGTCGGCGTAGGCCAGGCGCTCGGCCTCGGAGACCAGGTGCACGCCCAGCACGGTGGGGCGGCCGCCGTTGAGGTCGATGTCGGTGGGCCGGTCGGCGCTCATCGCGAAGTGCTCGAGGATGCCAAGCGTGGCGGCCACGGCCATACCGCCGGACGACGGTGGCGGCATGCCGCAGATCTCGCGGCCGCGGTACCCGGTGCACAGCGGCGGGCGTTCCTTGGCGGTGTAGCCGGCGAGGTCCTGTTCGGTCATCAGGCTCGGAGTGCGCCCACCGGCGGTGTTGGTCGCCGCCGCGACGATGGCCCTGGCGATGTCGCCGGTGTAGAAGGCCTGGGCGCCGCCGGACCCGATGGCGCCCAAGGTCTTGGCGTACGCGGGATTGGTCAGCCGGGTGGCCACCGGTTTGGGGCTCCCGTCGGGTTGCAGCAGGTATGCCGCGGCGGCCGGATCACCGCGTAGTTGAGGTGCGGCGTCGGCGATGGCCTCGGCCATCCGTGGGCTGATGTCGAAGCCGTCGTCGGCCAGTCGAACCGCGGGATCGAACAGCTCCCGCCACGACTTCTTCCCGAAAGTGCGGTGGACGTCGTCGAGCATCCGCACGATGCCGGGGACACCGATGGAGCGTCCCGAGGCCCGGGCATCGGGACGCGGTTCGACGCGGTCGGTGTCCGACACCCACCGCAGATAGTTCTCGGTGGCCGCGGCCGGTGCGGTCTCGCGGCCGTCGAACGTCCGCACCGCCCCGGAGGCGGCGTCGTAGTAGACCAGGAATCCGCCGCCGCCGATACCGGAGGACTGCGGCTCCACGAGGCCCAGCACGGCCTGCGCGGTCACCAGGGCGTCGGCTGCGGTGCCGCCGTTGCGCAGCACCTTGCAGGCGGCTTCGGTGGCAAGGGGATTGGCGGTGGCCACCGCGTACGTGGCGGTGTGGACGGCGGTCATGTCACGGCGGTAGCCCGTTGCCACTTCGGGATTGGTCGCCAGGTTGGCGGTCGTGCCCGGCGCGGGCGGTGGTGCGGGTGCGGTCGGCGTCTTGGGTGTCGGCGTGCCGTTGGAGGCGATGGTGCACGGTGCGGGCGTGGCCGTGCTTCGGCGCTGACCGTCGCCGGCGCATCCGCCGAGAACCAACACGACGCCAGTGAGCAGGGCGATGACCAATCGCGTGGACGCCAGCATCCGCACCCTCTCGACGGTAGCGGAGATCAGTCGGATCGCGGCAGTAACCTTGAATCCGTGCCCGATCCAGCGACATACCGGCCTGCGCCCGGATCGATCCCAGTTGAACCGGGCGTCTACCGGTTTCGCGATCCCCACGGCCGGGTCATCTATGTCGGCAAGGCCAAGAGCCTGCGCAGCAGGCTGACGTCGTACTTCGCCGACCTCGCCGGCCTCGCGCCGCGCACCAGGCAGATGGTGATGACGGCAGGCAGCGTCGAGTGGACGGTGGTCAACACCGAAGTCGAGGCGCTGCAGCTCGAGTACAACTGGATCAAGGAGTTCGATCCGCGCTTCAACATCCGCTACCGCGACGACAAGTCGTATCCGGTGCTGGCGGTCACGCTCAACGAGGAATACCCGCGGTTGATGGTGTACCGCGGCCCACGCAAGAAGGGCGTGCGCTACTTCGGTCCGTACTCGCACGCCTGGGCCATCCGCGAAACCCTGGACCTGCTCACCCGGGTGTTCCCGGCCCGCACCTGCTCGGCCGGAGTCTTCAAGCGGCACAACCAGATCGGCCGTCCCTGCCTGCTCGGGTACATCGACAAGTGCTCGGCCCCGTGTATCGGCAGGGTCACCGCCGAGCAGCACCGGCAGATCGTGCTGGACTTCTGCGACTTCCTGTCCGGCCGCACCGACCGGCTGGCCCGCGACCTGGAACAGCAGATGCTCGCCGCCGCCGACGAACTCGATTTCGAGCGGGCAGCACGCTTGCGCGACAACATCTCTGCGCTCAAGCGGGCACTGGAGAAGCAGGCGGTGGTGTTCGGCGACGGCACCGACGCCGACCTGGTGGCCTTCGCCGACGACGACCTTGAGGCCGCCGTCCAGGTGTTCCATGTCCGCGGTGGCCGGGTGCGCGGCCAGCGCGGCTGGATCGTGGAGAAGTCGGGCGACCCGGAGCAGTCCGGTCAGGAGCAGCTGGTCGAGCAGTTCCTCACCCAGTTCTACGGTGATCAGGCCGAGCTGGGCGGGGCTGCCGACGAGGCGACCAATCCCGTGCCGCGCCAGGTGCTGGTGCCTGTGCTGCCGCCCAACGCCGACGAGCTGGCCGTCTGGCTGTCGGGGTTACGCGGCTCACGGGTGGCACTGCGGGTGCCCGTGCGCGGTGACAAGCGCGCGCTGGCCGAGACCGTGCAACGCAACGCGCAGGAGGCGCTGGCCCAGCACAAACTCAAGCGAGCCGGGGATTTCAACGCCAGATCCGAAGCTCTGCAGAGCATCCAGGAATCACTCGGGCTGGCCGACGCGCCGCTACGCATCGAGTGCATCGACATCAGCCACGTCCAGGGCACCGACGTGGTGGCGTCGCTGGTGGTGTTCGAGGACGGGCTGCCACGCAAGAGCGACTACCGGCACTACGCCATCCGCGAGGCCGCGGGGGAGGGACGTTCCGACGACGTGGCCTCCATCGCCGAGGTCACCCGTCGGCGGTTCCAGCGTCACCTCGCCGACACCAAACCCGACGCGACGGCCGAGCAGCGGCCGCGCCGGTTCGCCTATCCGCCCAACCTGTTCGTCGTCGACGGCGGCGCGCCTCAGGTCAATGCCGCGGCCGCGGTCCTGGAGGAGCTCGGCGTCCACGATGTGGCGGTGATCGGTTTGGCCAAGCGTCTCGAAGAGGTGTGGGTGCCGTCGGAGCCCGACCCGGTGATCCTGCCGCGCACCAGCGAAGGGCTGTACCTGCTGCAGCGGGTGCGTGACGAGGCGCACCGCTTCGCCATCAGCTACCACCGCAGCAAGCGGTCCAAACGGATGACGGCGTCGGCTCTCGATGCAGTACGCGGGTTAGGGGAGAATCGGCGCAAGGCACTGGTGACCCATTTCGGGTCCGTGGCCCGGCTCAAAGAAGCGACCGTGGAGGAGATCACCGCGGTCCCGGGCATCGGTGTGGCCACGGCGCGGGCCGTACGCGAGGCGCTCAGCGCACCGGATTCCGGCGCACCTGCAACCGTTATCCAGGATGATCGATCGAGGGGCAATGCGATGACAGGGGCGGACGTGGACACCAGTGAGCGGCAGGCGGATCGGGCGTGACAGAACAGCCACATCGGGACCCTCTCGACAGCACCGGGGCGGACGCCGATTCCGGCATCGACGTGGTCCTGGTCACCGGCTTGTCCGGCGCGGGACGCGGCACCGCGGCCAAGGTGCTCGAGGACCTCGGCTGGTATGTCGCCGACAATCTGCCGCCCGAGCTGATCGCCCGGATGGTCGAGTTCGGTCTGGCCGCGGGGTCGAGGATCACCCAGCTTGCGGTGGTGATGGATGCCCGCTCCCGCGGCTTCACAGGGGACCTGGATTCGGTGCGCAACGAACTTGCCACGCGGAACATCACGCCGCGGGTGCTGTTCCTGGAGGCGTCCGACGCCATCCTGGTCCGCCGCTACGAGCAGAACCGGCGCAGCCACCCGCTGCAGGGCAATCAGACCCTGGCCGAGGGCATCGCCGCGGAGCGCGCGATGCTTGCCCCGGTCCGCGCGGTGGCCGACCTCGTGATCGACACCTCGGCTCTGCCGGTACCCGCGCTGCGGGCCAGCATCGAGCGCGCCTTCGGCAGCGAGGCGGTGTCGGACACCAACGTGACAGTAGAGTCGTTCGGCTACAAGTACGGGCTGCCGATGGACGCCGACACGGTGATGGATGTGCGGTTCCTGCCCAATCCACACTGGGTGGACGAGTTGCGCCCGCACACCGGCCAGCACGCGGCGGTGCGGGACTACGTCCTCGGTCAGCCCGGAGCCCACGAGTTCCTGGAGACCTACCATCGGCTGTTGGACGTCGTGATCGAGGGATACCGCAGGGAGGGGAAGCGCTATATGACCGTGGCCATCGGGTGCACCGGCGGCAAACATCGCAGTGTCGCGATTGCCGAAGCCCTGGCGCAGCGGTTGGCGGGCGGCGACAAACTCACGGTGCGGGTGTTGCACCGGGATCTGGGTCGCGAATGAGCGCCCCCCGCATCGTCGCCCTGGGCGGTGGACACGGCCTGTACGCGACGTTGTCGGCGGCACGGCGGCTCACGCCACACGTGACCGCGGTGGTCACGGTGGCCGACGACGGCGGCTCGTCGGGCCGGCTGCGCTCGGAGCTGGACGTCGTCCCTCCCGGCGACCTTCGAATGGCGTTGGCGGCGTTGGCATCCGACAGTCCGCACGGCCGCCTGTGGGCAACCATCATCCAGCACCGGTTCGGTGGCAGCGGCGCCCTCGCCGGCCATCCCATCGGGAACCTGATACTGGCCGGGCTCAACGAGGTCCTGGCCGATCCGGTGGCCGCACTCGACGAGCTCGGGCGCATCCTCGGGGTCAAGGGCAGGGTGCTGCCGATGTGCCCCATCGCGCTGCAGATCGAGGCCGACGTGGCCGGGTTGGAATCCGACCCCCGGATGAGCCGGGTGATCCGCGGGCAGGTGGCCATCGCGACGACCGTCGGTCAGGTGCGACGCGTGCGGTTGCTGCCGGGCGACCCACCGGCCACGCGGCAGGCCATCGACGCGATCATGGCCGCCGATCTTGTGGTGCTCGGCCCGGGCTCGTGGTTCACCAGCGTCATACCGCACGTCCTGGTGCCCCAGCTGGCGGCCGCTCTGCAGGCGACGACGGCCCGACGCGCGTTGGTGCTGAATCTGGTGGCCGAGCCCGGCGAGACGGCAGGCTTCTCGGTGGAACGGCACATCCATGTGCTGGCCCAGCATGCGCCGGAGTTCACGGTGCATGACATCATCGTGGACGCCGGTAGCGTGCCGAGCCAGCGCGAACGTGAGCAGCTCAGCCGCACGGCCAAGATCCTCAACGCCCGCGTTGAGTTTGCTGACGTGTGCCGACCTGGTACACCTTTACATGACCCGGCGAGGTTGGCCGCGGCCCTGGAAGGAGTCGGCCTGCGCGCCCAGACACCCGACGGCGGCATCGTGCAGGAACCCACGGTTCCTACGCCGACCGCCAGGTCGGTTGATGTCGTGCGGCAGGAACCGGCACCAAACAGATCGAGAGGGGACGATCCGTGGCGATGACAGCCGAGGTCAAGGACGAGCTGAGCCGGCTGGTGGTCAATTCGGTGAGTGCTCGTCGCGCCGAGGTCGCGTCGCTGTTGAGGTTCGCCGGTGGGTTGCACATCGTCGCGGGGCGCGTCGTCGTGGAAGCCGAGGTGGATCTCGGCATCATCGCGCGCCGGCTCCGCAAGGACATCCACGACCTCTACGGCTACAACGCAGTGGTGCACGTGCTGTCGGCGAGCGGCATCCGCAAGAACACCCGCTACGTGGTGCGGGTCGCCACCGATGGCGAGGCGCTGGCTCGGCAGACCGGACTGCTCGATCTGCGGGGCAGGCCCGTGCGCGGGCTGCCTGCCCAGGTGGTGGGCGGCAGCGTCGGCGACGCCGAAGCCGCCTGGCGAGGTGCGTTTCTGGCGCACGGTTCGCTGACCGAGCCCGGCCGGTCGTCGGCGCTCGAGGTCAGCTGCCCCGGGCCCGAGGCGGCCCTGGCCCTGGTGGGCGCGGCGCGGCGACTCGGGGTCAACGCAAAGGCGCGCGAGGTGCGCGGCAGTGACCGCGTGGTGGTCCGCGACGGCGAGGCCATCGGCGCCCTGCTGACCCGGATGGGCGCCCAGGACACTCGGCTGACCTGGGAGGAACGCCGCATGCGCCGGGAGGTCCGGGCCACGGCCAACCGGCTGGCCAACTTCGACGACGCGAACCTGCGCCGGTCGGCACGCGCCGCGGTGGCCGCCGCCGCACGCGTCGAACGTGCGCTGTACATCCTCGGCGACGGTGTGCCCGACCACCTGGCAGCCGCGGGCAAGCTGCGGGTCGAGCACCGCCAGGCCTCCCTGGAGGAGCTGGGTCGGCTGGCCGACCCGCCGATGACCAAAGATGCTGTGGCGGGCCGGATTCGGCGTTTGCTGTCGATGGCCGACCGCAAGGCCAAGCAGGACGGGATTCCCGACACCGAGTCGGCGGTCACCCCGGATCTGCTCGACGACGCCTGAGCGGTACGGCTACACCGACAGCAGCGCCCAGCCGACGCCGAACGCCGTGAGCACCGACACCGCGGTCAGCGGCAGGCCGAAACGCACGAAGGTCGCCGAGCTGTATCCGCCGGGGCGCATGACCATCAGGTTGGACTGGTGGCTGAACGGGTTGAGGAACGTGAACGAGATGCAGGTTCCGACCAGGATCAGCAGCAGTACCGGATTCAGTCCGGTGGAGGTGGCGATGGTCAGCACGACCGGGGTCAGGATCGCCGCGGCGGCGGCGTTGGTGACGACGTTGGTCAGCAGCGTGGTGCCGACCACCACCACGAGCACGACCAGCGGGACGCTGCTGCCCGACAACCGCAGGATCGCGTCGGAGATGTAGCCGCCAAGGCCGCTGTTCACCACGATCGTGCCCAGGCCGATCGATCCGGCGATGATGGCCAGGATGTTCCAGTTCAGCGCCCGGGCCGCGGAGCGGGGCGTGAGCACCCCGGTCAGCACCATCAGCACCGCCCCGGTGACGGCGACGAGTTCGACGGCGGCCAGACCGAGCGACCCGGCGACGATGACCGCGGTCAGGATGGCCAGCGCGATCCAGGTCTTCCCGGTTTGCGGTGCCGTGCCGGTGGCCTGCTGCCACAGCCCGACGAGCGGCTGCTCGGCGAGCGCCTCGGCCGAACTGGCGGTCACCAGGCACAGTTCCCCGGGTTCGGCGTGAGCCTCGCGCAGCAGCTTGTCGGTCTGCGCCGCGACCACCACGATGTCCTCGTCCTCTTCCAGATCGCGCACCGTGGCCTGCTCGTTGTTCGCCACCGCGACGAGGTACAGGCGCTGCGGCGACAACCCGAATCGTGGACTGCCCCAAAGCATTCGGACTCCGTCCTCGGTGCACTTGTAGACCAGCACGTCGTCGGCGGCCAGGACCGAATCGGACGTCACGGCCTTGCCCCACCGGCGGATCTCCAACAGCTGGTATTCCAGTGTGGTGTGCACGCCCAATTCCGCGGCGGTGCGGCCGATGGCATTGGCGTTGCCCGAGACCGGGATCTCCGCACGCCAGGACAGCTCCCGTTCGGCCTCGTCGGCGCGTCCGCGCAGCATCACCGGGGCGGTGACGAGCAGGACGAGCCAGCCGATGATCGCGACCGGCACGGCGACGGGGACGAACGAGAACATCGACAGCGTCACGCCCGACGGCGCGGCCAGCGCGGCGATCAGGAGGTTCGAGCTGGTGCCGATCAGGGTCGCCGAACCGGCCAGGGTGGTGGCGTGCGCGATCGGCAGCAGGACGCCGCGCGCAGGCACCCCGGACTGTTGTTGCAGTTCCTTGGCGGCCGGGATGAGCATCGCGACGATCGGTGTGGTGTTGATCAGCGCCGAGACGAAACCGACCGGAGGGATCAACCTGCGCAGCGCCTGGCCTGCCGTGCTGACACCGGACAGCAACCGGAACGTCACACGTGACACCACCCCGGTGTGCAACACGCCCTTGGCGATGACCAGCATCGCCGCGATCGTGACGACCCCGCCGTTGCTGAGGCCGGCAAACAATTCGTTGGGTGTGGCGATACCCAGCAGTCCGGCCGCCACCAGCGCGCAGATAAGGGCCAATACCGCGGGTGTTCGGCCGGTTGTCATCACGACCAACGTGATGACGATGATCCCCGCAGCGGTCAGTGCCATGCCCAGATTGTCAACCAGTCCGCTCGGCGGCGCGTGACGGCATCCTCGGGGAAGTCCGCGCGCACTGCACTGACCAGCTCGCGCACACTGAGACCGGCACCACTAGGCTGTTGCGCGAGCAGTCCACTGGCGACAAGGGAGAAATCACGTGACCATCCGGGTAGGCGTCAACGGCTTCGGCCGCATTGGCCGCAACTTTTACCGGGCCGTTGCGGCGCAGCAGGCCGAGGGTCAGAACACCGACATCGAGATCGTGGCGGTCAACGACCTCACCGACAACGCCACCCTGGCTCATTTGCTGAAGTTCGACTCGATCCTGGGCCGGCTGGCGCAGGACGTCAGCCTTGAGGGCGACGACACCATCGTCATCGGCGACACGAAGATCAAGTCGCTGGAGGTCAAGGAAGGCCCGGCGGCCCTGCCGTGGGGCGACCTCGGCGTCGACGTCGTCGTCGAGTCCACCGGCATCTTCACCAACGCCGCCAAGGCCAAGGGCCACCTCGACGCGGGGGCCAAGAAGGTCGTCATCTCGGCGCCGGCCACCGACGAGGACATCACCATCGTGATGGGCGTCAACGACGACAAGTACGACGGCAGCCAGAACATCATCTCCAACGCGTCGTGCACCACCAACTGCCTCGGCCCGCTGGCCAAGGTCCTCAACGACGAGTTCGGCATCGTCCGCGGTCTGATGACCACCATCCACGCCTACACCCAGGACCAGAACCTGCAGGACGGCCCGCACAAGGACCTGCGCCGCGCCCGTGCCGCCGCGCTGAACATCGTGCCGACCTCCACCGGTGCCGCCAAGGCCATCGGCCTGGTGCTGCCCGAGCTCAAGGGCAAGCTGGACGGCTACGCCATGCGTGTGCCGGTTCCCACGGGTTCGGTGACCGATCTGACGGCCGATCTGGCCAAGTCCGCCACCGTCGCCGAGATCAACGCCGCGATGAAGGCCGCTGCCGAGGGCCCGCTCAAGGGCATCCTGAAGTACTACGACGCGCCGATCGTGTCGAGCGACATCGTCACCGACCCGCACAGCTCGCTGTTCGACTCGGGTCTGACCAAGGTCATCGACAACCAGGCCAAGGTCGTCTCCTGGTACGACAACGAGTGGGGCTACTCCAACCGCCTCGCCGATCTGGTCGCGCTGGTCGGCAAGTCGCTCTGAGCAAGATGGGCGTCAAGACACTCAAAGATCTGTTGGCCGAGGGTGTGGAAGGGCGCGGAGTTCTGGTCCGCTCGGACCTGAATGTCCCGCTCGACGACCAGGGCAACATCACCGATCCGGGCCGCATCATCGCCTCTGTCCCGACGCTGCAGGCGTTGGCCGAGGCCGGCGCCAAGGTGGTCGTCACCGCCCACCTCGGGCGCCCCAAGGGCGGCCCGGACCCCAAGTTCTCGCTGGCCCCGGTGGCTGTGGCGCTGGGGGAGAAGCTGGGCAGGCACGTGCAGCTGGCCGGTGACGTGGTCGGGACGGACGCACTGGCCCGGGCCGAGGGCCTCACCGACGGCGACGTCCTGCTGCTGGAGAACATCCGCTTCGATCCGCGTGAGACCAGCAAGGACGACACCGAGCGGCTGGCGCTGGCCAAGGAACTCGCCGCCCTCGTTGAGGGCGCCGACGGGTCACCGGGTGCCTTCGTGTCCGACGGCTTCGGTGTGGTGCACCGCAAGCAGGCGTCGGTGTACGACATCGCGACGCTGTTGCCGCATTACGCGGGCACACTCGTGGACGCCGAGGTCAAGGTGCTCGAGCAGCTGACCAGCTCGACCGAACGCCCGTACGCCGTGGTGCTCGGCGGCTCCAAGGTGTCCGACAAGCTCGCGGTCATCGAGAACCTCGCCACCAAAGCCGACAGCCTGATCATCGGTGGCGGCATGTGCTTCACCTTCCTTGCCGCACAAGGCGTTTCGGTCGGAACATCGCTGTGCCAGGAAGAGATGATCGACACCTGCAAGCGCTTGCTGGAAACCTACGCCGACGTCATCCACCTGCCGGTCGACATCGTCGTCGCCGACAAGTTCGCGGCAGACGCCGAGCCTGAGACGGTCGCGTCGGACCGTATCCCGGACGGCAAGATGGGCCTCGACATCGGTCCGGAGTCGGTGAAGCGGTTCACCGCGCTGCTGTCGAACGCCAAGACGGTGTTCTGGAACGGCCCGATGGGTGTGTTCGAGTTCCCGGCATTCGCGGCAGGCACCAAGGGAGTGGCCGAGGCCATCATCGGTGCCACCGCAAAGGGTGCCTTCAGCGTCGTCGGCGGCGGCGACTCGGCCGCGGCCGTGCGTCAGCTCGGTCTGCCCGAGGACGGGTTCTCGCACATCTCCACCGGCGGCGGCGCGTCGCTGGAGTATCTGGAGGGCAAAGCCCTGCCGGGTATCGACATTTTGCAGTAGTTCGTCCCACTGAAAGATCAACGAGGAGACCCGTGGCTCGCAAGCCGCTCATCGCCGGCAACTGGAAGATGAACCTCAATCACTTCGAGGCCATCGCTCTGGTGCAGAAGATCGCATTCGCCTTGCCGGACAAGTACTTTGACAAGGTCGACGTGACCGTCATCCCGCCGTTCACCGATATTCGCAGTGTGCAGACGCTCGTCGACGGTGACAAGCTGCGGCTGACGTACGGCGCCCAGGATCTGTCGCAGCACGACTCCGGTGCCTACACCGGCGACATCAGCGGCGCGTTCCTGGCCAAGCTGGGCTGCAGCTACGTCGTGGTGGGGCACTCCGAGCGACGCACGTACCACCACGAGGACGATGCGCTGGTGGCCGCCAAGGCCGCCGCGGCGTTCAAGCACGGCGTAACCCCGATCGTCTGCATCGGTGAGCAGCTCGAGGTGCGCGAGGCAGGCGACCACGTCGAGTTCAACATCAACTCGCTGCGCGGCTCGCTTGCCGGGCTGTCGAAGGAGCAGATCGGGCAGGTCGTCATCGCCTACGAGCCGGTGTGGGCCATCGGTACGGGCCGGGTGGCCAGCGCAGCCGACGCGCAGGAGGTCTGCAAGGCCATCCGTGACGAACTCGGCAACCTGTCGTCGCCCGAGCTCGCCGCAGGTATTCGGGTGCTCTACGGCGGCTCGGTGAACGCCAAGAACGCCGGTGAGATCGTTGCGCAGCCCGACATCGACGGGGCCCTCGTCGGTGGTGCGTCGCTGGATGGCGAGCAGTTCGCCACCTTGTCGGCCATCGCCGCTGGTGGACCCCTGCCGTAACCCCGGGGCCGGGACCGGCAGCCTGACCAGGTATTCTGGCGGCCATGCAATTGGCGCTGCAGATCATCCTGGTCGTGACCAGTGTGCTGGTCGTGCTGCTGGTCCTGCTGCACCGTGCCAAGGGTGGCGGTCTGTCCACCCTGTTCGGCGGCGGCGTCCAGTCCAGCCTGTCCGGCTCCACGGTGGTCGAGAAGAACCTCGACCGGCTCACGCTGTTCGTCACCGGCATCTGGCTGGTGTCGATCATCGGTGTCGCCCTGCAGATCAAGTACGCCTGACGCTTCGCGCGCACACCTCAGCTCGTCACCACCTCGCCGCGCCAGTCCACCGGTCATCCGCATTCGGGTGCCAGGAAGCACTCAGCACAGCCTCCTAGGATCGCCGTCGGTGCCTGAATCAGTCACCGACCAGACCTTTTTGGGGCTTAGGCGGGGTGTGCGTGATCAGACTTCTCGGCGTCGGCGTGGGCATGGTGGCCCTGCTCTGCCTGGCCGGTGGGGTGGCCGGTGCGGATCCGCTTCCGGTGGCCGACGTCACCCAGTCGGCTGACACCGACGACGGGTGGCATCTGAGCGCATCGCTGACCCGGATGACGATCAACTCGGTGCCGAACATGGCCGCGACCGCGTTCACCCGCGAGGGTTTCGTCACGGGCAAGGCCGCGGCCACCATCGACGGCAACGGCGGCGTTGCCGTCAACTCCGGAACCCTGGTACTCGGGCTTCAATTGGGCTGCCAGATCGACCTCAGCGAGGGCGCCAGCATCGGCGGTGACGCCGACATCGGGATCAACCCCGGCATCAACGGCAACGTGCTGAACGACATCGGCCCGTGTGCGGATCTCGGTGGCAACGTGTCGGTGAACCTGTTGCCCGGCACCATTACCAACGTCGGGCTCGGCAAGAAGGAACTCAAGGGCCGTACCGGGGAGATCGTCGTGCACGATGCGCACGTCAAAGTCGATGCGTGCGGTGGTCCGGTGTCCATCCGGTTCTTCGCCACCGCGATGATCGACACCGACAAATCCGACGACAGCGTCAACGCCTACGGGGACATCCTTTCGCTATGACGGTGCGATGGCTCCGGATGGCGGCACTCGTGCCGTGGGTGGCCGCGACGGTCATCAACATTCCTGTCGCTGAAGCCGACAACTGCACGGGCGCAGGAGATTTCGGTGCGGCAGCCGGCTGCGCGGCACCGGGCGACGGATCCGGGAAGACCGAAAGCTGGCCACCGACATCGGTGGACTGGCCGCCCGATTTCAGCTCCGACTCGGACACCGCAGGCAAGGGCACCGGCCAGGCCGCCGCGACCCCGATCGTACGGCCGACCGGCCAGCCCGCGCCGCATACGAGATCTCCTGCAGGCCAGGGTGATTCGCCCAGCACATCGACAAGTCCGACCCCGATCGGCGCGGCGGGCGGCGCGCCGTCGACGGCAGTCCCGACGTCCACACCGATCGTGGCGCCCACGGCACCCACACCGTAGGCGGGTACCTACCCGTTGTGCGCGCGGCGCGCCGACCCCCGATACTGGGACACATGCCAGAGGCTTCCGACACCACCTTGTTGCCCATCGGTTCGGTGTACCGCACCCAGGTGGGTCGCGAAGCCACCGAGCCCATGCGCGAGGACATCAGGCTGCTGGGCACGATCCTCGGCGACACCGTGCGCGAACAGAACGGCGAGGAGGTGTTCGACCTCATCGAACGTGCCCGGGTGGAATCGTTCCGCGTCCGGCGCTCCGAGATCGACCGAGCGGAGCTGGCCGGACTGTTCGGCGGTATCGATGTCCACCAGGCCATTCCGGTCATCCGGGCGTTCACGCACTTCGCGCTGCTGGCCAACGTGGCCGAGGACATCCACCGGGAACGTCGCCGCGCTGTGCACGTGGCGGCAGGCGAACCCCCGCAGGACAGCAGCCTGGCGGCCACCTACCGCAAGTTGGACTCGGCCGCTCTCGATGCCGCCGCCGTGGCCGACGCGCTGACCGGAGCGCTGGTCTCGCCCGTCATCACCGCACATCCCACCGAAACTCGGCGCCGGACCGTGTTCGACACCCAGCACCGCATCACCGAGTTGATGCGCATGCGGCTGCACGGCCAGACCCGTACCGCCGACGACCGCGATATCGAGGTCGAGCTGCGACGGCACATCCTGACGCTGTGGCAGACGGCGTTGGTGCGGCTGTCCCGGCTGAAGATCTCCGACGAGATCGAAACCGGTCTGCGGTACTACCCGGCGGCCTTCTTCGAGGTCATACCGCAGGTCAACGCTCAGGTGCGCAGCGAGCTGCAGAACCGCTGGCCCGATGCCGGGCTGCTGGAGGTCCCGATCCTGCGGCCGGGCTCGTGGATCGGCGGTGACCGCGACGGCAACCCCAACGTCACACCGGAGATCGTGCGGCTGGCCACCGGCCGGGCCGCGTACACGGCGCTCGCGCACTACTTCACCGAGATCACCGCTCTGGAGGAAGAGCTGTCGCTGTCGGTGCGCCTGGTCCGGGTCAGCCCGGCGCTCACCGCGCTCGCCGACGCGTGCGCCGAGCCGGCCCGCGTCGACGAGCCCTACCGGCGCGCGCTACGCGTGATCCACGCGCGCCTGACAGCCACCGCCGCCGAGATCCTCGACGAGCAGCCCGAACAGGTGCTCGACCTGGGGCTGACCGCGTACCGCACACCCGCGGAGCTGCTCGCCGACCTCGACATCGTCGACGCTTCACTGCGCGGGCACGGGAGCGCCGTGCTGGCCGATGATCGCCTGGCCCGGCTGCGAGAGGCCGTGCGGGTCTTCGGTTTTCATCTGTGCGGCTTGGACATGCGGCAGAACTCGGAGACACACGAGCAGGTGATCGCCGAGCTACTGGCCTGGGCAGGCGTACATCCCGACTACGCGTCGCTGCCAGAGGCCGAGCGGGTCCAACTGCTCGCCGCCGAGGTGGCCACCCGCCGACCCTTGATCGGTGAGGGCGCGCAGCTCTCCGAACTGGCCCGCAAGGAGCTCGGGATCGTCGCCGCGGCGGCCAGGGCGGTCAAAGTGCTCGGCCCGGAGGCGGTGCCCAACTACATCATCTCGATGTGCCAGTCGGTCTCCGACCTGCTGGAGGCCGCGGTGCTCCTGAAAGAGGCTGGGCTGCTGGATGTTTCAGCCGGGTACTGTCCGGTCGGGATCGTGCCGCTGTTCGAGACCATCGACGACCTGCAGCGCGGTTCGACCATCCTGGAGGATGCGCTGGACCTGCCGGTGTACCGGGAGATCGTCACTGCGCGCGAGCAGCAGCAGGAAGTGATGCTCGGCTACTCGGACTCCAACAAGGACGGTGGCTACCTGGCCGCCAACTGGGCGCTGTACCGCGCCGAGCTCGACCTCGTGGAGTCGGCGCGTAAGACCGGAATCCGGTTGCGGCTCTTCCACGGTCGCGGTGGCACCGTCGGCCGCGGCGGCGGTCCCAGCTACGACGCCATCCTCGCGCAGCCTCCCGGCGCGGTGAAGGGATCACTGCGGATCACCGAACAGGGCGAGGTGATCGCGGCCAAGTATGCCGAACCCCGGATCGCACACCGCAACCTGGAGACGCTGCTGGCGGCGACCCTGGAATCGACCCTGCTCGACGTCGAAGGACTCGGCGACGAGGCGGGGCCGGCCTACGCGGTGCTCGACGACCTCGCGGCCCGGGCTCAGCGGGCCTACGCCGAATTGGTGCACGACACACCGGGTTTCGTCGACTACTTCAAGGCGTCCACACCGGTCAGTGAGATCGGCGCGCTCAACATCGGCAGCAGGCCGACCTCTCGCAAGCCGACCACCTCGATCGCCGATCTGCGTGCCATCCCCTGGGTGCTGGCCTGGAGCCAGTCGCGCGTCATGTTGCCGGGCTGGTACGGCACCGGGACGGCGTTCGAGGAATGGATCGCCGAAGGAGACGGGCGACTGGAGGTGCTGCAAGATCTGTACCAGCGCTGGCCGTTCTTCGCGACCGTGCTGTCCAACATGGCCCAGGTGCTCGCCAAGTCCGATATGGGCCTGGCAGCGCGGTATTCAGAACTGGTCGACGACGAGGATCTGCGGGCCCGGGTGTTCGACAAGATCGTCGCCGAACACGAGCGCACCATTCGCATGCACGGGCTGATCACCGGCCAGGACGATCTGCTGGCCGACAACCCGGCGCTGGCCCGCTCGGTGTTCAACCGGTTCCCGTACCTCGAGCCACTCAACCATCTGCAGGTGGAACTGTTGCGGCGCTACCGTTCCGGGGACACCGACGAGTTGGTGCAGCGCGGCATCCTGCTCACCATGAGCGGTCTGGCCACCGCGCTCCGCAACAGCGGTTAGATCGTTGCTGCCGCAACAGCGGCTAGATCCCCGCCGTACGGCGCACCACATCGACCACGCGCCGCACCGCATTCTCGGCTGTGGCCATCGGCGACGCGACAGCCTCGCCGATGTCCACGATGGCTTCGACGCGGTTCACGATGCCTTCGAGCCGCTCGACCATGGCGATCAGCCGCGGGGCCAGTTCGTCGATGCTGGTAATCGTCCGGTTGAACCGCTCGAGGGTGACATCCAAGTCGCCGATCGAGCTGTTGAGGCTGGTCACCGTGGTGTCGAGGTCGGTCAACAGGGCATCGATCTGCTCGACCGTGGCGTCGGCGTTCAGCGCCGCCTGGGTGAGTGTCTTGATCCGCCGGCGCGGCGCGGGGCGGCCCCGGCTGTCGCCTCTGTCTGCCATGACAGTCAGTATGGCCGGTGATGGAACCGAGCCCGGCACCGGTGCGTCTGAACCGGTGTGACGAAATACTGTTCGTACCGCTGGCAACTGAGATGTGAGCGCCCCGACCGGGCGCCGTCCGACTACCTGGCGGGGTACCGGGAAGCGCTGGCCGACGCAGGGCGGGGCCGACCGTCCGACGCCGATGACGTGCGTCGCGGCTAGTCGCGGACCAGCGCGTCGCGTCCGGCGCGGATCATCTCTTCGCGCGCAACCACCTTGACGCGCTCGCGGCCCTGGACCTCGCCGAGGCTGATCTCGTGTGCGTCAAGGCGTTCCCACTCCGCCCAGGTGGTGTAGTCGACCTCCTTGGCCGCGAGATGCTCGAGGATCGCGTCGGGGTCGGTGACGTCCGGAACACGCAGTCCGGGTAGATCGCGCAGCAGGCTGTTGACGGTCTCGGCGGCGTCGGACTTGGTGTGCCCGATGAGCCCGATCGGACCGCGCTTGATCCAGCCCGTGACGTAGGTCGCGTCGATGAGGCCGCCGTCGATGTCGAGCACCCGGCCTGCGTCGTGCGGGATCACCCCGCCATGGTGGTCGAACGGCAGATCCGCCAGGTGCGACGACAGGTAACCCACCGCGCGATACACGGCCTCGACGGGCCAGTCGGTGAATTCACCTGTGCCGCGCACGGTTCCGTCGCCGATCAGCTCGGTACGTTCGGTGCGCAGTCCTTCCACCCGGTCTTCGCCCAGCACTGCGACCGGCGCCTGGCACAGGTGCAGGTGAATGCGGTGCGGCGCGCCGGTCGGTTCCCGCTCCAGGTACTTCATCATGGTGTCGACGACGAGCTTGGTCGACTTGCTGGTGTTGATGGCCCGTTGGCTGGCCTCGTCGATCTCGAAACCCTCGGGATGCACGACGACATCGACGTTGGGCGAGTGCGACAGTTCGCGAAATTCCATGGGGCTGAACTTGATCTGCGCGGGCCCGCGCCGGGCGAACACATGCACATCGGTCGCGGCGTTGGCGGCAAGGCCCTGGTATACGTTGCCGGCGATCTCGGTCGTGAGTTGTTCGTCGGCGGGCTTCGCGAGCATGCGGGCGACGTCAAGCGCGACGTTGCCCGCGCCGAGGACCGCGACGTTCTTCGCGGTGAGCGGCCAGCTGCGCGGCACGTCGGGATGTCCGTCGTACCAGGACACGAAGTCGGCCGCGCCGTAGCTGCCCGGAAGCTCGATACCGGGGATGTCGAGGGCACGGTCGGCGCGCGCACCGGTGGAGAAGATCACCGCGTCGTAGTGCCGGCGCAGATCCGTCAGCGTGAGGTCGGTGCCGTAGTGCACATTGCCGATGAACCTGATCTCGTCGCGCGAGAGCACCCTTCGCAGCGCCTTGATGATCTCCTTGATCCGTGGGTGATCGGGCGCGACGCCGTACCGGACCAGGCCGTAAGGTGCTGGGAGACGGTCGAATACGTCGACGCGCGCGTGCCCGTACTCCTTGGTCAGGATGTCCGCGGCATAGATTCCCGCGGGACCTGCACCGATAACCGCTATCTGGATCGTCCTCATAACCGCCTCACGTATTAGGTGAGGCAAGCCTAAGTTATCACCAGGTATACCGGGCAAGTCCTCCGCGGGAGATCCGTGTCACAGACTCGGCAGCTTGGACGCGGCCTGCTCGTCGAGCAGCCACACCGTGCGCTCACGGCCGATCGCACCGGCCGCAGGCACGTCGACCGGTGCGGCCCCGCCCACTGCGGCGGCCACCGCTTCGGCCTTCTCGGCGCCGGCCACCACAAGCCAGACCTCGCGGGCGCGGTGTATCGCGGGCAAGGTCAGCGTGATACGTCGGGGCGGCGGCTTGGGGGAGTCGGTCACCGCGACCACCAACCGCTCGGTCTCCTTCACCGCAGCGGTGTCGGGGAACAACGAGTTGATGTGTCCATCGCCGCCCATCCCGAGCAGATGCACGTCGAACTCCGCGGGCAGCACCTCGGCGTATGCCGCGGCGGCATCGTCGATCGCGTCGCCGAATTCGCCGTCACTGGTGGCCATCCGGTGCACATTGGCCGGGGGTATGTTGACCGACTCCAGCAGGGCGTCGTGCGCCTGCTGGTCATTGCGGTCGGCGTCGCCGGCCGGTACGAAGCGGTCGTCGCCCCAGAACAGCTGCACCTTGGACCAGTCGATCTCCGCCCCGGCGACGTGGCGCAGCATCGCGATCCCGACGGTGCCGCCGGTCAGCACGATGGACGCCTCGTCGCGGGCTGCGATGGCCGATGTGATCGCCCCGACCAGTCGGGCTCCCGCGGCAGCCGCCAATTGCTCTGCGTCGACGTAGGTTTCGATCACGCGCTCAGGCATATGTCACCTTCTCGATTCCCTGGAGCGCTTCGAAGTAGATCTCGTCGTCGTCGAGGCGGCGCATGTCCTCGGCAAGGCAATCACGAGTCTCCCTGCGAGCCAACGGAATCTGAGCATCGGGCCGACCGGTGCGGGACAGTGTCGCGGTGACGCCCGCCTGCGGCCGGGCCAGCGTGATGGTCTCACTGGCCCGGTTGAGCTCCACCTTCAGCTCGCCGACGGCCCGCGTCACCGGACCGTCGATGCGGCTGGCCAGCCAGCCCGCCATGATGTCAAGTGCCGGTTCGTCTTTCAGCCCGGACACCAGCGCCGACGTGATCGGCTCGTAGGGTCCCTGATCCACTGCCGCGGTCAACAGTGCCCGCCAGTACGTCACCCGGCTCCAGGCCAGGTCGGTGTCACCAGTGCTGTAGCCTGCCAGCCGGCTCTTGATGCACGCCAGCGGATTCTCGCCGTTGGTGGCGTCGGTGATCCGGCGGATTGCCAACTTGCCCAACGGATCCTGTGACGGAACCTTCGGAGCCAGATCTGGCCACCACGTCACCACCGGAGTGTCGGGCAGCAGGAACGGGGTCACCACACTGCTGGCATGGTTGGCCAACGGCCCGGAGAGTCGCAACACCACCACCTCGTTGGCGCCCGCGTCGCGGCCCACCCGCAGCTGGGCATCCAGCCGAGCCTCGGTGGCGAACCGGTCACCCGGGATGACCACGATGACGCGGCAGGGATGCTCGCGGCTGGCGGCATTGGCCGCCTCGATGGATTCTTCGAGCAGCGATTCGTTGTTCGGTGCGACGACGAGCGTCAGCACGCGGCCGAGCGTGATGGCCCCGCCCTCTTCACGCAGCGCGACGATCTTCTTGTTGATGGCACCGGTGTTGGTGTCGGGCAGATCGAGAATCATCGCAGTCCTCGGTTCTTCATCGACGGCTCCTCGCCCGAGGGCTCGTCGCAGCGCGAGCGGTCATCACTAGGGTCGCCTCCATTCCCGGCCGGACCGGCGCAACATCTCGAACGCGGAGTCCGGGCCCCACGTCCCGGCTTCGTACGGGTCGGGCTTACCGTGCGTGGCCCAGTACTCCAGCGCCGGATCGAGGATCTTCCACGACAATTCGACCTCGGCATTGACCGGGAACAGCGATGGCTCACCGAGCAGCACGTCGAGGATCAGCCGCTCGTAGGCCTCCGGCGATTCCTCGGCGAATGCCGAACCGTAGGAGAAGTCCATGCTGACATCGCGCACTTCCATGATGTGGCCCGGAACCTTGGATCCGAACCGCAGCGTGATGCCCTCGTCGGGCTGCACCCGGATCACCAGTGCGTTCTGGCCGAGCTCATCGGTCATGCTGGCATCGAACGGGAGGTGCGGCGCCCGCTTGAACACCAGCGCGATCTCGGTGACCCTGCGGCCCAACCGTTTTCCGGTGCGGAGATAGAACGGCACGCCGGCCCAGCGGCGGGTGTCCACCTCCAGGGTGATGGCCGCGAACGTCTCGGTCGTCGAGGTCTGCGAGAAGCCCTCTTCGTCGAGCAGGCCGACGACCTTCTCGCCGCCCTGCCAACCGCCGACGTACTGACCGCGCGAGGTGGTCTCGTCGAGCGGCTCGACCAGCTTGGTCGCCGAGAGCACCTTGATCTTCTCGGCCTGCAGTTCGGCGGGGGAGAAGCTCACCGGCTCCTCCAGCGCGGTCAACGCGAGCAGCTGCAGCAGATGGTTCTGGATCACGTCGCGGGCCGCGCCCACACCGTCGTAGTAGCCGCCGCGCCCACCGAGGCCGATGTCCTCGGCCATGGTGATCTGCACGCTGTCCACATAGTGCGAGTTCCACACCGGTTCGAACAGCTCGTTGGCGAAGCGCAGCGCCAGGATGTTCTGCACCGTCTCCTTGCCCAGGTAGTGGTCGATGCGGAACACCGACGACTCCGGGAAGACGCTGTTGACGACGCTGTTGAGTTCCTCGGCGCTCTTGAGGTCATGGCCGAACGGCTTCTCGATGACCACCCGGCTCCAGCTGCAGTCCGGCTTCTCGGCCAGGCCGCTGCGGGAGAGCTGCTCGCACACCTGCGGGAACGCCTTCGGCGGGATGGACAGGTAGAACGCGTGATTGCCGCTGGTGCCGCGCTCCTCGTCGAGCTTGTTCAGGGTCTCCTTCAGCCGATCGAAGGACGCGTCGTCGTCGAACGTGCCCTGGACGAACCGGAAACCCTCCGCCAGCCGGTCCCAGACCTCCTGGTGGAACGGAGTGCGGGCGTGCTGCCGGACCGCGTCGTAGACGATCTTGCTGAAGTCCTCGTCCGCCCAGTCGCGGCGGGCGAAGCCCACCAGGGCGAAGTTCGGCGGCAGCAGACCGCGGTTGGCCAGGTCATAGATCGCCGGCATCAGCTTCTTGCGGGCCAGGTCGCCGGTGACGCCGAAGATCACCACTGCACACGGCCCGGCGATCCTGGGCATGCGCTTGTCACGTTTGTCCCGCAGCGGGTTGACCCAGTCTGCCGGACGCCTGTTGGTTTCGGTCATTTCTTTGCGGCGTCGAGCTGGCCCTGGGTTGCGTCGAGCAGTTCTTGCCACGACTTCTCGAACTTGTCCACGCCCTCGTCCTCGAGAAGCTTGAACACGTCGGGCAGATCGATGCCGATCGCGGCGAGCTTGTCGAAGGTCTCCTGCGAGGCCGCGGCCGTGCCGGAGATGGTGTCGCCGGTGACGACACCGTGGTCGGCGACGGCCTCGATGGTCTTCTCCGGCATGGTGTTCACGGTGTTCGGGGCCACCAACTCGGTGACGTAGAGCGTGTCGGAGTAGTCCGGGTTCTTCACGCCGGTCGAGGCCCACAGCGGCCGCTGCACGCGCGCACCGTCAGCCTTGAGGGCGGCAAAGCGGTCGCCGCCGAACACCTCTTCGTAGGCGGCGTAGGCGAGCCGGGCGTTGGCGACCCCGGCCTGACCGCGCAGCGCCAGCGCGTCGGCGGACCCGAGCTTCTCCAGCCGGGCGTCGATCTCGGTGTCCACCCGGGACACGAAAAACGATGCGACGGAATGGATCTTCGACAGGTCGTGGCCGGCTTCACGGGCCTTCTCCAGACCCTGAAGGTAGGCGTCCATGACGGCCCGGTGACGCTCCACCGAAAAGATCAGCGTGACGTTCACCGAGATGCCCTCGGCGATCACGGCGGTGATGGCGGGCAGGCCGGCCAGCGTCGCGGGGATCTTGATCAGCACGTTGGGCCGGTCGACGATCTTCCACAGCTCGATGGCCTGCAGGATCGTTTTGTCGGTGTCGTGCGCCAGTCGCGGGTCGACCTCGATGGACACCCGGCCGTCGATGCCGTCGGTGGCCTCGTAGGTCTTGGCCAGCACGTCGCACGCGTTGCGGACGTCGTCGGTGGTGACGGTACGGATGGTGGCATCGACGTCGGCGCCGCGCTCGGCGAGCTCCTTGACCTGCGCGTCGTAGGCCGTGCCCTTGGACAGAGCGGCCTGGAAGATCGACGGGTTCGTGGTGACGCCGACGACGCTGCGGGTGTTGATCAGGTCCGTGAGGTTGCCTGATTGCAGCCGCTCACGCGACAGGTCGTCGAGCCACACGGATACGCCCGCGGCACTCAGCGCCGCGAGATTCGGGTTCTGAGTCATGATTCGCTTCCTCTGCTAGTTGTTCAGGGATCGTTCCGCCGCGGCGACGACAGCCTCTGGCGTGAAACCGAACTCGCGGAACAGGGTCTTGTCGTCGGCCGATGCGCCGTAGTGCTCGATGGACACGATCTGCCCGGTGTCGCCGACCAGCTTGTGCCACGGCTGGGCGACACCCGCCTCGACCGCGACGCGTGCCGAAACACTCGGCGGCAGCACCGAGTCCTGGTAGTCCTGCGGTTGCTTCTCGAACCACTCCACACACGGCATCGACACCACGTAGGCGACGATGTCCTTCTCGGCCAGCGTCTTCTGCGCCGCGACCGCCAGTTGCAGCTCCGAGCCGGTCGCGATGATGACGACGTCGGCGTCGTCGGCGGGCTTGCCGCCACCGAGCACGTAGCCACCGCGGGCGACGCCTTCGGCACTGGTTCCCTCCAGCACCGGGACACCCTGGCGGGTCAGGATCAATCCGACAGGGCCGCTGTTGGCCGTGCGCTCCAGCACGGTCTTCCACGCGTACGCGGTCTCGTTCGGGTCACCCGGGCGGACCACGGACAGGTTCGGGATGGACCGCAGGGCTGCCAGGTGCTCGATCGGCTGATGGGTCGGACCGTCCTCACCGAGACCGATCGAATCGTGCGTCCACACGTAGATCGGGTCGATGTCCATCAGGGAGGCCAACCGCACCGCGGGCCGCATGTAGTCCGAGAACTGCAGGAACGTGCCGCCGTACGCGCGGGTCGGGCCGTGCAGCACGATGCCGGACAGGATGGCGCCCATGGCGTGCTCGCGGATGCCGAAGTGCAGGGTGCGCCCGTACCAGCTCATCGTCCAGTCGTGAGTCGACTGTGACGGCGGGCCAAAGGAATTGGCGCCCTTGATGGTGGTGTTGTTGCTGCCGGCCAGGTCGGCCGAACCGCCCCAGAGTTCGGGCAGCTTGGGCCCGATGGCGGCGAGCACCGCACCGGAGGCGGCGCGGGTGGCCACCGGCTTGGAATCGGTCTCCCAGTGCGGCAGGTCGGCGTCCCAGCCCTCAGGCAGTTCGTGGGCCAGCAGGCGGTCCAGCAGCGCCTTGCGCTCCGGTTCCCGCTTCGCCCAGGCGTCGAGCGAGATCTGCCAGTCCTCGTGGGCCTTCTTGCCGCGCGCGACGAGCTCACGCGTGTGGGCGATGACGTCGTCGCGCACCTCGAAGCTCTTGTCCGGGTCGAAGCCGAGCACCTTCTTGGTGGCTGCGACCTCGTCGGCGCCCAGCGCCGCGCCGTGCACACCACCGGTGTTCATCTTGGTGGGGGCGGGGTAGCCGATGATGGTGCGCACCGCGATGAACGACGGCTTGTCGGTCACCTTCTTGGCTTCCGCGATGGCGGCCTCGATGCCCGCGACGTTCTCGCCGCCTTCGACTTCCTGGACATGCCAGCCGTAGGCGCGGTAGCGCGCCGGGGTGTCCTCGGTCAGCGCGATCTGGGTGTCGTGCTCGATGGAGATCTTGTTGTCGTCCCAGAACACGATGAGGTTGCCGAGCTCCTGGGTGCCTGCCAGCGACGACGCTTCGCTGGTGACGCCCTCCTCGATGTCGCCGTCCGAAGCGATCACGTAGATGTAGTGGTCGAACGGGCTCTCACCGGGGGCGGTGTCGGGGTCGAACAGGCCACGCTCGTAGCGGGCGGCCATCGCCATGCCGACAGCGGAGGCCAGGCCCTGGCCCAGCGGGCCCGTGGTGATCTCGACGCCCTTGGTGTGGCGGTACTCGGGGTGTCCGGGGGTCAGCGAACCCCAGGTGCGCAGCGCCTCGATGTCGGCCAGCTCCAGACCGAACCCGCCCAGGTACAGCTGGATGTACAGGGTGAGGCTGGAGTGGCCACACGACAACACGAACCGGTCGCGGCCGATCCAGTGGGTGTCGCTGGGGTCGTGGCGCATCTGTCGCTGAAACAGCGAGTAGGCCAGCGGGGCCAGGCTCATGGCGGTACCGGGGTGGCCGTTGCCGACTTTCTGCACCGCGTCGGCGGCCAGCACACGGACCGTGTCGACGGCGGCCGAATCGAGGTCCGTCCAGTCGTCCGGATGGTTCGGGCGGGTGAGGGCGGAGATCTCTTCGACGGTGGTCACTACCTCGCTCCTAAGTTCCGATTGCATGTGCTGAGCTGTACGCGGCAGACCCGCAGCTCCCATCCAACACCCTAGTGCCAGCGGTTCATCGAGGGCGGTTGGTTGGGGCACGATTACCCCGCCGTTCACCTCGGCCGGGCGCGCAAATCCGACCCTGCGGTGTCGGGCACTGAGCCATGCGGTCTACCATCGTTTGTAGTAGAAGTCGCGTGCAGTCACCCGAGGAGTTATTTGCGTGAGCATTCGCGAGCGCCGTTCCCTCGGTGGGGCGCCGAGCCGAATACGCACCACTTTCCTGGCGTATTTGGCACTCACCAAGCCGCGTGTCATCGAGCTGTTGCTCGTGACGGCCATCCCCGCCATGCTGCTGGCACATCGCGGCGTCGTTGATCCACTGCTGATCCTGAACACGCTGATCGGCGGCATGATGGCCGCGGCGGGTGCCAACACGCTCAACTGCGTGGCCGACGCCGACATCGACAAGGTCATGAAGCGCACCGCGCGCAGGCCGCTGGCCAAGGCGTCGGTGCCGACCCGGCACGCGCTCATCTTCGGGCTCGCCCTGACGGTCGCCTCGTTCGCGTGGCTGTGGTGGACCACCAATCTGCTCTCGGGCGTGCTGGGGCTGGTGACCATCGCGTTCTACGTGTTCGTCTACACCCTGCTGCTCAAGCGGCGCACGTCGCAGAACGTGGTGTGGGGCGGCGCGGCAGGCTGCATGCCCGTGATGATCGGCTGGTCGGCGGTCACCGGAACCATCCAATGGCCTGCGCTGGTGATGTTCCTGGTCATCTTCTTCTGGACGCCGCCGCACACCTGGGCGCTCGCGATGCGCTACAAGGACGACTACAAGGCGGCCGGGGTGCCGATGCTGCCCGCCGTGGCCACCGAACGTCAGGTGACCAAGCAGATCCTGATCTACACCTGGCTGACCGTGCTGACCACACTGGTGCTCGCGCTGGCCACCGGCTGGCTCTACGCGTCGGTCGCGCTGCTGGCCGGGGCGTGGTTCCTGGTGATGGCCCATCAGCTCTACTCCGGCGTCAAGCGCGGCGAGCCGGTCAAGCCCTTGCGCCTCTTCCTGCAGTCCAACAACTACCTGGCTGTGGTGTTCTGCGCGCTCGCCGTGGACTCGGTATTGGCGCTGCCGACGCTGTTCGGGCGGTAACCTGCGGGCGTGCTGGTCACCCCCGACAACTTCGCCCGCGCCGAATCCGACCTCTACTTCGGCAACATCGTCAAGGACGGCGGCTTCGCCGCGCTGCACCACATCCGTGAGCTCAGTCCGCTCGACAACCAGTTGGTGATCCGGCAGAACCGGGACACCCTCTACTCGGCAGGGGTGTTCGATCTCGACGCCGGGCCGGTCACCGTGACCCTGCCCGACAGCGCCGGGCGCTTCATGGCCCTGCAGGTCATCACCGAGGACCACTACGTTCCGACGGTCGTGTACGCCCCCGCGGAGCTCACCCTGACCCGGGCGGATATCGGCACCCGATATGTCGCAACGGCCATCCGTACGCTCGTCGACCCCAACGACCCCGCCGATGTGGACGCGGTGCACGCGCTGCAGGACGCGATCTCGGTCAGCCAGGCCGCGCCGGGCAACTTCGAGGTGCCGGGGTGGGATCCGGCGAGTCAGAAGACGGTCCGCGACGCGCTGATCACGTTGTCGACGACACTTCCGGACAGCAAGGCCACCTTCGGGCCACGCGACTCCGTCGACCCGGTGCGGCACCTGATCGGTTCGGCGTACGCCTGGGGCGGCAACCCGGAGCGTGACGCCCTGTACCTGCCGGTCTTCCCGGCCGCCAACGACGGCACCACAGTGCACCGGCTCACCGTCGAAGATGTTCCGGTGGACGGGTTCTGGTCGGTGACCGTCTACAACAAGGACGGGTACTTCACGCCGAATGCCCAGAACGCGTACTCGCTGAACAACATCACCGCGGCCAAGGGGCCCGACGGCGCGACCGTCATCCAGTTCGGCGGTGCCGACGCACCGAACCTGCTGCCGATCACCGACGGGTGGAACTACATCGTGCGGCTCTACCGGCCCCGGCAGGAGATCCTCGACGGGTCGTGGACGTTCCCGGTGGCCGAGCCGGTTCAGCCGGCCTGACTGCCCGCGAGTTCGACGACTCTAGGGCACCAGCACGATCGAGCCGACGGTCTTGCGGCCCTGCAGATCGGTGTGGGCCTGGGCGGCCTCGGCCAGCGGATAGCGTCCGCCGACGGTGATGTTGATGGTCCCGTCGGCGATGGCGTTGATCAGTTCTCCAGCGCGCCAGGAGAATTCGTCGGGTGTGCGGGTGTAGTGCGCCAGCGACGGCCTTGTGAGGAACACCGAACCCGATGAGTTGAGGCGCTGCGGGTCGAACGGTGGGACCGGGCCACTGGCGGCACCGAACAGCGCCAGCGTGCCGCGCACGGCCAAACTGGCCAGGCTCGCGTCGAACGTCGACTTGCCCACCCCGTCGTAGACAGCGGCGACCCCGAGACCGCCGGTCAGTTCGCGGATCTTCTCGGCGAACTCCGCCGGGTCATCGGGGTAGTCGAGCACCTCGACGGCACCGGCCTGCCGGGAGAGCTCGGCCTTCTCTGGCGTGGACGCCGTGGTGATCACCCGGGTGCCGATGCTGGTGGCCCACTGCGTGAGGATCAGTCCGACGCCGCCCGCGCCGGCGTGCAGCAGCACGGTGTCCGACGGTTGCACCGGATAGGTCGACTTGATGAGGTAGTGCGCGGTCATACCCTTGAGCAGTGCGGAAGCCACCGCGTCCGGCGCCACACCGTCCGGTACGTAGGCGCTGAAATCGGCAGGGGCGACGCAGTATTCGGCATATGCCGCGGCCGCGTTGGCGGTCACCACCCGGTCGCCGACCGCCAGTGCCGCCACATCGTCACCCACGGCGGCGACCGTGCCGCACACCTCGGTGCCCACGACGAACGGCAGCTCCCGCGGATAGAGCCCGGACCTGAAGTAGGTGTCGATGAAGTTCACGCCGATCGCTTCGGCCTTGATCAATATCTCGCCGGGGCCAGGGCTGGGCTCGGGCAGTTCGATGAATTTGAGGACCTCGGGCCCACCGGTCTCGGCGACTTCGATCGCGTGCATGGAGACCATCCTGCCAAGCCTCGGCCGTCCGCGTGTGCCGCAACACCCGGCGGGATCCCGTGACACCCTTGGGAGAGCCCCGTCGTCACCGACCCCGGAGGAATGTGTGAAGCTCGCCCGCCCCGACATCTTCCATCCGCGCATCGTGTTCGCCGGTTGCCCGTCACTGCCCGACGGCGACGGTGACGACGCCGGTCTGGTCGCCGCGCTGCGCACGCGGGGCCTGCATGCGCGGTGGCTGTCCTGGGACGACCCCGCGACGCGGGACGCGGACCTGGTGGTGCTCAGGGCCACGTGGGACTACGCCGACAGGCTCGACGAATACCTGTCGTGGACGCGCTCCGTGCGCAACCTTGTCAACGCACCCGCGCTGGTCGCGTGGAACGTCGACAAGCACTATCTGATCGACCTGGACAAGCTTGGCGTGCCGGTGGTGCCCACGCGGCATTTCCCGGTCGGGCACACGGTGACCGTCCCTGCGGGCGAGGTGGTGGTCAAACCGGCGGTCGGGGCGGGTTCGCAAGGAGCGCAACGCTTCGTCGACGCCGACGCGGCCGCCGCACACGCCGCCCAGCTGCACGCGCAGGGCCGCGCAGTGCTGGTGCAGCCCTACGATGGGCGCATCGCCGACGGCGAGACCGCCCTGGTGTTTCTCAACGGCGAAGAGTCCCACGCGTTCATCAAGGGACCGATACTGCCGCCTGCGGGCAGCGCCCCGCAGTTCGAGGAAACCGGAACCTATGCCACCGAAACCCTGTCACCGGCCGAGCCGGAGGATGCGATCTGGGAGGTCGGCCGGCTGGCGATCGCGGCCGTGACGCGCATTTTCGACATCGACGCGCACGATCTGCTGTACGCCCGGGTTGACGTGATCGGCGGGGCCGGGGCGAGCGCAGCGACGGGGAGAGGTCTCGACGATCCTCGGCTCCTGGAACTCGAGCTCGTCGAACCGTCCCTGGGATTCCGTCAGCTAAGCCCTGTCGGCCGAGCTGACGCCGAACGTCGATTCGCGCTCGGTGTCGAGTCCGCGCTGGAGCGGCTCGGGCTCGGTCCGCTCTCGCATCGACGCCCATAGCGCCGCGGTGGCAGCCGTGCAGGCGGCCGCCCCGGCGACGTGCACGGCGACGAGCGCGGCGGGCACGCCCGTGTAGAACTGCACGACCCCGACCAGTCCTTGCGCGCACACCAGGGCCAGCAGGACGCCCAGCCGGACCATGATCGGCCGAGCGGCATGCACCGCGGCGAGGGCGAACCCGAGCGCGACGATCATCGACAGGTAAGCGACCAGAAGTGACGAGTGGGCGTGCACCAGGGTGGTGATCTCCACCTGAAGCCGCGGCACCACGCGGTCGAGGCTCTTGTCGCCTGCGTGGGGACCTGCGCCGGTGACCAGGGTTCCGGTCACCAGGATCGCGGCGAGGATGACGGCGCTCAGCGCGGTCAACTGCCGCAATGGTTTTGCCACCCGCACGGTGGGAGATCCGTCGTCGGGCTGGCCGACCTTCACGTACAGCAGCACCGACAGCCACACCATGGTCATCGATGCGACCAGGTGGATGGCCACGGTCCACCACAGCAGCCCGGTCCGCACGGTGATGCCGCCGATGATGGCCTGCACCACTGTGGAGGCGGGCATCAGCCACGCGTAGATCAGCACCTCGCGGCGGCGTCGGGCCCGGGTGACGGCCAGCACGGCGGCTGCCGCGGTGAACACCACCAGGAAGGTGATCATCCGGTTGCCGAATTCGACGGCCTGGTGCACGACGGCGACCTCGGCGTGCGGTACCGGGGTGAAACTGCCGGGGAAGCACTGTGGCCACGTCGGGCAGCCCAGGCCCGAGGCGGTCACTCGCACGATCGCGCCGGTCACCGCGATCCCGCCCTGCGTGAGGATCACCAGGAACGCGATGATGCGCTGGACCCGCAGGCTCGGTAGGGGCAGCAGATCGACCAGTCGCAGAAAAAGACGTCCGACGGTCACGGGCTGATCGTAGATGAACCGGAACTACAGCTCGTAGTAGGGGCCGACTGGCGCATCAGGTGAAGCGGAACCAGCGCATCGCGCACACGGCCGCGACGGCGCCCCACGCCACCAGCACGACGATGCCGAACCAGTCCACCGACAGGGACATCGCGCGGGTCAGCGCCTCGGTGAGAGCGCCCGACGGGGTGAGCCGCGCGGCCCACCGCAGAGCCGACGGCACCAGGCCGCCTTCCAGCGTCAGCGCGCCCAACCCGGCGAACACAAACCACAACAGGTTCGCCAACGCCAGCACGATCTCGGCCTTGAGGGTGCCGCCGAGCAGCAGTCCCAACGCCGCGAACCCGGCGGTGCCGAGCGCGATGATCACCGCGCCCAGTGCCAGGCCCGCGACCGGCGGCCGCCAGCCGAGAGCAAACCCGATGGCACCCAACAGGATCGCCTGCAGGAACACGACCGTGACCACCGCGAGCGCCTTGCCCGCGATGATGCCCCACACCGGCAGCGCCGTCGCGCCGAGTCGTTTCAGTGCGCCGTACCGGCGATCGAACGCCACGGCGATGGCCTGCCCGGTGAAGGCCGTGGAGATCACGGCCAGCGCCATGATCGGTGGGGTGAACGCCGCGGCGCGGTGTTCCCCGAACGACCCCAGCGGCAGCAGGGTCAGCCCGATCAGCAGCGTGATGGGGATGAACATCGTCAGAAGCAGCTGTTCGCCGTTGCGCAGCAGCAGTTTGAGCTCAAGCCCGTACTGCGCGGCCAGCATCTTCGGCACGCCGGCCGGCCGCGGGTCGGGGGAGAACGTCCCGGGTTCGAAACGGTTGGTCGTGGTCATCTCGTTGTTCGTCATGTCGTCCGTATCGTCAGCCCCGTAGCTCGCGTCCGGTGAGGTCCAGGAACACGTCCTCCAGGCTGCGCTGCTCCACCCGCATGTCGGTGGCGAGCACGTCCAGCCGGGCACACCACGCCGTCACGGTGGCCAGCACCTGCGGGTCGATGTCCCCCTCGACGAGGTATTCGCCCGGCGCGGTCTCGCTGGCCTTGTAGTTCTCCGGCAATGCTCCGATCAGCAGCGACAGATCGAGCTTGCGGGGGGCGCTGAACCGCAGCTGGTTTTCGGCGCCGGTGCGCATCAGTTCGGCGGGTGTGCCGGTGGCCACCGCCACGCCGTGGTCGATGATGACGATGCGGTCGGCGAGCTCCTCGGCCTCGGTCAGCTGATGCGTCGTCAACACCACGGTCACGCCGTCGCGGCGCAGGGCATCGATCAACTCCCACACCACGATTCGCGCGTGTGCGTCCATGCCTGCGGTCGGCTCGTCGAGGAAGACCAGCTCGGGGCGGCCGACCACCGCGCATGCCAGCGCCAGCCGCTGTTGCTGGCCGCCGGAAAGTCGCCGGTAGGTGGTGCGGGCCGACTCGGTGAGACCGAGCGTGTCCATCAGCCAGGCGGGGTCGAGCGGGTTGGCCGCGTACGACGCCACCAGGTTGAGCATCTCGCCTGCGCGGGCGGCCGGGTAGCCACCGCCGCCCTGCAGCATCACGCCGATTCGCTCACGCAGCCGCGCGTTGTCGCCGACCGGATCCAGGCCCAGGATCTCGATGGTGCCCCCGTCGGGCCGGATGAAGCCCTCGCACATCTCGACGGTGGTGGTCTTGCCTGCGCCGTTGGGGCCGAGCAGGGCCAGCACCTCGGCCTTGTGCACTTCGAGGTCGAGGCCGGATACCGCTGTCGTCGTGCCGTACTGCTTGGTGACGCCGCGCAGCAGCACGGGTGTTTCAGTCGGCGAAGCGTCGGAACGCGAGGTCACGGGGTCTCAGCGTAGGCGTCGGAGGTGGTGGCCGGTGCCGCCGGTGGGCTGCTGGTGGTGTCGGGGAGCCTGCGCCACGGTAACCGGCGCCACGTCAGCCCGATCAGGATGAGGACGATCACCGTGCTCGCCAGGGTCGCCATCACGATCTGGAACAGCGCGAACCGGTCACCGTTGGCGGTGGGGCCGAAGATGCCGACGACGAGTGTCAGCACGATGGTCGCGCCGCGGAAGCCGGGCCGGGTGGCCCACGCGGCAAGCGGCACGATGGCCCACAGCAGGTACCACGGCTGCACCACCGGGAACAGCAGGACGGTCGCGCCGAGGGCGACCCCGAGCCCGCCGACCGGATGCAGCCGACCGCGCATCACCGCGAGCAGCAGCCAGGTGACGACGACGGCGATGATCGAGACGCCGATCGCGCGGGTCAGCGCCAGGACCGCGGTGGTGTGATCGCCGAGCCCGAGCAGGATGCCGACCTGGCCGGTGCCCAGGGCCAGCAGTGTCGGCGGTGACATCCAGCTGCGCACCACGTTCGCGGTGCCCAGGGTGAACAGCCAGCCGAAGCCCAGTCCGCTGGCCCAGCCGATGATCGCCATCACCACCAGCGACACCGCACCCAACGAGAAGCTCGCGAGGAAGAATGCCTTCACCGTCCCGCCCCACCGCCACGCCAGGGCCATGGCGACGAACCCGAGCGCCAGCAGCGACGGGAGTTTGACCTGCGAGGACATGGTGATGAGGACCGCGCCGAGCAGCAGCATCGCCATCGGTTGCCAGCCGGCCCACTCGGCCGCACCGCGCGGCCAGGACAGACGGATTCCGCCCTTTGTGTTCCTCGCGTGCGCGGGCAGCAGCGGTCGACTCGAATCGATCCCACGCAACGCGAACTCGGTGCCGGCGAGCATGAGGCCGAGCATCAGTGCCTCGTTGTGGATGCCCGCGACCAGATGCATGAACAGCAGCGGGTTACACGGACCCAGCCACAGCGCGCTCACTTCGGCGACGCCGCAGCGGTGCGCCAGCCGCGGGGTGGCCCACACGATGAGGCCGACGCCGAAGAGCACGACCAGGCGGTGGCACAGCACGGCGGCGACGATGTTCTCGCCGGTAACTCCGGAGATGGTCTGACCGATCCACAGGAAAAGCGGACCGTAGGGGGCCGGGGTCTCGCGCCACAGGCTGGGTACGGACAGGGTGAAGACGTGGTCGAGGCCGAGGCCGGTGGCCGGGCCCACCCGGTACGGGTCCAGCCCGAGCAGCCCGATCTCGCTCTGGGCCAGGTAGGAGTAGACGTCCTTGCTGTACATCGGTGGGGCGATGAGCAGCGGCAGCGCCCACAGCAGCAGCGTGCGGTCGAGCTGGCTGCGGGACATGCGGCGGGGGCCCAGCGCGAACCGGCCCAGCATCAGCCAGGCGAGCGCCATCATCACGGCACCGGTGGTGGTCATGGTCAGCGACACCGTCTGGATGCGCGACGGCAGATTCAGCAGCCGCACGCCGAACGTCGGATCCTGCACGACGGGCCGGGCGCCCGCACCCAATGCCCCGATGGCCATCAGGACGGTGCCGGTGGCGCCGAACAGCCTGGTCCGACGCAGCGCGACGACTTCGGCGTCGTTGAGTGGGGAGCCGACCGCACGTTCGTCGCCGTGCCACCGGGCGATCGACGAGCTGAAGGACGACAGGCGGCTGGCCATCAGAGCAGAGTAACCGCCGGGATCGAGTGGTCCGGGCCCGTGACGGCGCGCACGAGTGGCCCAGGTCACGTAAGGCTACCCTTGCTAGAACCCGTCGCCGAATTCCGTCACAATGGTGTTGTGAAAATCCGCTCGGACGGTACGCGCAAGGCTGGGGTCGGTACGCCGGCCCCTGTCGGCGTTGCCGGCTCGCCGGCTGCCGCCGGTGACGTCGTGCCCGCGTCCGACGGGCAAACCCGTCGCGCCATCATCCAGTTGCTGCTCGAGGGTCCCATCACCGCGGGCCAGATCGGCGACCGCCTCGGCATCTCGGCCGCAGGCGTCCGCCGCCATCTCGACGCCCTCATCGACGCAGGCGATGCGCAAGCCAGCGCCGCGGCGCCGTGGCAGCACAACGGCCGCGGCCGGCCGGCCAAGCGGTACCGGCTGACGTCGGCGGGGCGGGCCAAGCTCGGGCACACCTACGACGATCTGGCAGTTGCGGCCATCCGGCAGCTGCGCGAGATCGGCGGCAAGGACGCGGTCCGGACATTCGCCCGGCGGCGCATCGACACCATCCTTGCCGGAGTCACCGCAGGCGCCGGCGATGTGGCCGAGACCGCCGACCGCGTTGCCGCGGCGATGACCAAGGCCGGCTACGCGACGACGACCAATCCGGTCAGCGGCCCCGTGCACGGTGTGCAGATCTGCCAGCACCACTGCCCGGTGTCGCACGTCGCCGAGGAATTCCCCGAATTGTGCGAGACGGAGCGCGAGGCGTTCGCCGAAATCCTGGGAACCCATGTCCAGCGGCTGGCCACCATCGTCAACGGTGACTGCGCCTGCACCACCCACGTTCCACTCGACACCGACAATTCGTCCGATGTTCGGAGCGCGGCCCACGCCCGAACCACGATCACCAACAACCAAGGAGCGTCGACATGACCATCACGCCCGATACGCCACTGACCCAGGAAGAGGCCATCGCGTCGCTGGGGAAGTACGGCTACGGCTGGTCGGATTCCGATGCCGCGGGCGCCAGTGCGCAACGCGGCCTGTCCGAAGCCGTCGTGCGTGACATCTCGGCGAAGAAGAACGAGCCGGAATGGATGCTGGAGAGCCGCCTGCGGGCGCTGCGCACGTTCGACAAGAAGCCGATGCCGCACTGGGGTTCCAACCTCGACGGCATCGATTTCGACAACATCAAGTACTTCGTGCGGTCCACCGAGAAGCAGGCCGCGTCCTGGGAGGAACTGCCCGAGGACATCCGCAACACCTACGACCGCCTCGGCATCCCCGAGGCGGAGAAGCAGCGGCTGGTCGCCGGTGTGGCGGCGCAGTACGAGTCCGAGGTGGTGTACCACCAGATCCGCGAAGACCTTGAGGCGCAGGGCGTCATCTTCCTGGACACCGACTCGGGCCTGCGCGAGCACCCGGAGATCTTCAAGCAGTACTTCGGCACGGTGATCCCGGCCGGTGACAACAAGTTCTCCGCGCTGAACACCGCGGTGTGGTCGGGTGGGTCGTTCATCTACGTGCCGCCGGGCGTGCACGTCGACATCCCGCTGCAGGCCTACTTCCGGATCAACACCGAGAACATGGGCCAGTTCGAGCGGACGCTGATCATCGCCGACGAAGGCTCTTACGTGCACTACGTCGAGGGCTGCACCGCGCCGATCTACAAGTCGGATTCGCTGCACTCGGCGGTCGTCGAGATCGTGGTGAAGCCCGGTGCCCGGGTTCGGTACACCACCATCCAGAACTGGTCGAACAACGTCTACAACCTGGTCACCAAGCGCGCCCGGGCCGAAGCCGGCGCGACCATGGAGTGGATCGACGGCAACATCGGCTCCAAGGTCACCATGAAGTACCCGGCGGTGTGGATGACCGGCGAGCACGCCAAGGGCGAGGTGCTCTCGGTGGCGTTCGCGGGCGAAGGCCAGCATCAGGACACCGGTGCCAAGATGCTGCACCTGGCGCCCAACACGTCGTCCAACATCGTGTCCAAGTCGGTGGCCCGTGGCGGCGGCCGCGCCTCCTACCGCGGCCTGGTCCAGGTGAACAAGGGTGCGCACGGATCGCGCTCCAGCGTGAAATGTGATGCGCTGCTGGTCGATACCATCAGCCGCTCGGACACCTACCCGTACGTCGACATCCGCGAGGACGACGTGACGATGGGCCACGAGGCCACGGTGTCCAAGGTCAGCGAGGATCAGCTGTTCTACCTGATGAGCCGCGGTATGACCGAGGACGAGGCAATGGCAATGGTGGTGCGCGGCTTCGTCGAGCCGATCGCCAAGGAACTGCCGATGGAATACGCACTTGAGCTCAACCGGCTCATCGAGCTGCAAATGGAAGGCGCGGTCGGCTAGTAATGGCAACAGAGAATCTGACGGCTGCGGTCGAAGGCGCCAACAAGGGGGAGGTGTTCACGTCCTTCGACGTCGACGCCTTCGAGGTGCCGCACGGCCGTGACGAGATCTGGCGGTTCACGCCGCTGAAGCGGTTGCGTGGCCTGCACAACGGCTCCGCCCCGGTTACCGGCAGCGCGCTGATCGAGGTGTCCGAGCGTCCCGGCGTCACCGTCGAAACCGTCGAGCGTGGCGACGAGCGACTCGGCCAGGGTGGCGTGCCCGCGGACCGAGTTGCGGCGCAGGCGTTCTCGTCGTTCGGTCACGCCACCGTCGTCACGGTGGGGCGCAACACGGCGGTCGCAGAGCCCATCGAGATCACCGTCAACGGCCCTGGTGAGGGTTCGACAGCCTATGGGCACCTGCAGGTGCGGGTTGAGGAGCTCGCCGAGGCGGTCGTGGTCCTCGACCATCGTGGCGGCGGAACCTACGCCGACAACGTCGAATTCGTCGTCGGCGACGCAGCACAGCTGAAGGTCGTGTCGATCGCCGACTGGGACGACGACACCGTTCACGTCAGCACGCATCACGCGACGCTCGGCAAGGACGCGGTGCTGCGGCACTTCGCGGTCACCCTCGGCGGCGATGTCGCGCGGCTCACCGGTCGGGTGCGGTTCACCGCTCCGGGTGGCGACGCCGAACTGCTGGGCCTGTACTTCGCCGACGACGGTCAGCACTTCGAGTCGCGGCTCCTGGTCGATCATGCCCAGCCCAACTGCCGGTCACATGTGACGTACAAGGGTGCGCTGCAAGGGGATCCGCAGTCCGACAAGCCCGACACCCACACCGTGTGGATCGGTGACGTGCTGATTCGGGCCGAAGCCACCGGCACCGACACCTATGAGGTGAACCGGAACCTGGTGCTCACCGACGGTGCGCGCGCCGACTCGGTGCCCAACCTGGAGATCGAAACCGGCGAGATCATCGGCGCCGGGCACGCCAGTGCCACCGGCCGATTCGACGATGAGCAGCTGTTCTACCTGCAGGCCCGCGGTATCCCCGAGGACCAGGCCCGGCGCCTGGTGGTGCGCGGATTCTTCGGCGAGCTGATCCAGAAGATCTCCGTCCCCGCGGTCCGGGAACGCCTGACCGCTGCCATCGAACACGAACTTGAGCTAACTGAAGGAATCACGCACGCATGAGCACTCTGGAAATCAAGGACCTCCACGTCAGCGTGGCCGCGACCGACGCCGCCGAGGAGATCCCCATCCTCAAGGGCGTCGACCTCACCGTGAAATCGGGGGAGACGCACGCGGTGATGGGCCCCAACGGCTCTGGCAAGTCCACGCTGTCGTATGCGATTGCCGGCCATCCCAAGTACGTCGTGACGTCCGGTTCGATCACCCTCGACGGGCAGGACGTGCTCGAGATGAGCATCGACGAAAGAGCCCGAGCGGGACTGTTCTTGGCGATGCAGTACCCGGTCGAGGTGCCCGGGGTGTCCATGTCGAACTTCCTGCGCACCGCGGCGACCGCGGTCCGCGGCGAGGCGCCCAAGCTTCGGCACTGGGTCAAGGAAGTCAAGGCCGCGATGAGCGATCTGGAGATCGACCCGGCGTTCGGTGAGCGCAGCGTCAACGAGGGCTTCTCCGGTGGTGAGAAGAAGCGCCACGAGATCCTGCAGCTGAGCCTGCTCAAGCCGAAGATCGCGATCCTCGACGAGACCGACTCGGGTCTCGACGTCGACGCGCTGCGCGTCGTCAGCGAGGGTGTCAACCGTTACTCCGAGGAGACCCACGGCGGCATCCTGCTCATCACGCACTACACCCGCATCCTGCGCTACATCCAGCCGCAGTTCGTGCACGTGTTCGTCGGTGGCCGCATCGTGGAATCCGGTGGGCCCGAACTTGCCGACGAACTGGAAGAGAACGGATACGTGCGCTTCACCCAAGCCGTCGGAGCCTGATCATGACTGCCGCCTCGGTCGATTTGGACGTCACCCGGATCCGCGCCGATTTCCCGATCCTTTCTCGGGTGATGCGCGGTGGGAACCAGTTGGCCTACCTGGATTCCGGGGCGACATCGCAGAAGCCGTTGCAGGTGCTCGACGCCGAACGGGACTTCCTGACCACCTCCAACGGGGCGGTGCACCGTGGTGCGCACCAGTTGATGGAAGAGTCGACCGACGCCTACGAGCAGGGCCGCGCCGACATTGCGGCATTTGTCGGCGCTGAGCCCGACGAGCTGGTGTTCACGAAGAACGCCACCGAGTCGCTCAACCTGGTGGCGTATGTGCTGGGGGACAAGCGGTTCGACCGTGCTGTCGGCCCGGGCGACGTGATCGTCACAACCGAACTGGAACATCACGCCAACCTGATTCCGTGGCAGGAACTGGCGCAGCGCACCGGGGCGACCCTGAAGTGGTACTCGGTCACCGACGACGGCCGCATCGACCTGAATTCGCTCGACCTCGACGATCGTGTGAAAGTGGTGGCGTTCAGCCATCATTCGAACGTGACGGGCGCCATCGCCCCGGTGGCCGAGCTGGTGTCACGGGCCAAGGCGGTAGGGGCGCTGACGGTTCTCGACGCCTGCCAGTCGGCACCGCACCAGCCGGTCGACTTCCACGCGCTCGATGTGGACTTCGCCGCGTTCTCCGGGCACAAGATGCTGGGGCCCACCGGAATCGGTGTGCTCTACGGCCGGTCGGAACTGCTCAACGCGATGCCGCCTTTCATCACCGGCGGTTCGATGATCGAGACCGTCACGATGGAGAAGACCACCTACGCGCCCGCGCCGCAGCGATTCGAAGCCGGCACGCCGATGACCTCCCAGGTGGTCGGATTGGCTGCTGCCGCAAGGTATCTGACCGCGATCGGGATGCCCGCGGTCGAGGCGCACGAAGCCGAGCTGGTGGCCGCCGCGCTCGAGGGGCTTGCCGGGCTACCGAATATCCGGATCATCGGGCCGACGACCATGCAGCACCGTGGGTCACCGGTGAGCTTCGTCGTCGACGGAATCCACGCCCATGATGTCGGGCAGTTCCTCGACGACGACGGCGTGGCCGTGCGCGTCGGTCATCACTGCGCCTGGCCGTTGCACCGGCGGTTCGGCATCGCCGCGACCGCTCGGGCGTCGTTCGCGGTGTACAACACGCTCGACGAGGTGGACCGGTTGGTGGCCGGGGTGAAACGCGCCGTGGAGTTTTTCGCGTGAGAATGGAACAGATGTACCAGGACGTCATCCTGGACCACTACAAGCATCCGCACCACCGCGGGCTGCGGGAACCGTTCGCGGCCGAGGTGCATCACGTCAACCCGACGTGCGGTGACGAGGTCACCCTGCGGGTGACGCTGTCCGACGACGGTGACACCATCGCCGACATCTCATATGACGGGCAGGGCTGCTCCATCAGCCAGGCGTCCACGTCGGTGCTCACCGATCAGGTGATCGGGCAGAGCGTCGGTGATGCCCTCGATACGGTTGCCGCGTTCACCGAGATGATTTCCTCCCGCGGCAACGTCGAGGGGGACGAAGATGTGATCGGTGACGGCATCGCGTTCGCCGGGGTGGCCAAGTACCCGGCGCGCGTGAAATGCGCGTTGCTGGGTTGGACAGCTTTCAAGGCCGCGCTTGCCGAGGCCAACGATTCGCACAGGGAGACGGCATGACCGAGACCACCAATGAGGAATTCCTGGCCGATCTCGAAGAGGCCATGCGTGACGTGGTCGACCCGGAGTTGGGGATCAACGTCGTCGACCTCGGTCTGGTGTACGGGTTGAACGTCGAAAAGGCGGACAGCGGAACCGTCGCATTGATCGATATGACCCTGACATCGGCGGCGTGCCCGCTGACCGACGTGATCGAGGATCAGTCGCGGACCGCGCTCGTCGGTGCGGGGCTGGTCGACGAGCTGCGCATCAACTGGGTGTGGAATCCGCCGTGGGGTCCGGACAAGATCACCGACGACGGTCGCGAACAGCTGCGCGCTCTCGGTTTCACCGTCTAGCCGCTCTCATCCCGTCACAATGACGGTGTGCTGACGGTCCCGGCCTTCGTGTGGCGTGGTGGCTTCTTCTATCGCGCGGTGATCATCGGAGGCAGTGTCGGGTTGTGTCTGGCGGTCCTGGCCTTGCTGGACTCCGGGTTCTGGGTGGCAGGCGTCGCGGTGTTCGTGATCATGGGCGTCTTCTACGGGATTTGGATGCCGCGGCGGATGGCCCGGTACTGGCCTGCCGCCGAGCAACTCGCCGGTGCCGACCGGGTCGCGGTGGCGACTGCGGCCCGCGGCGGTGTCCGGATCGACGATCCCCGACTGGTGCCGGCTGCGGTCGACTATCGCCGCGGTATGCATGCCGCGGCTGATGACGCGCGGCCCCTGAGGTGGCTGTTTCCGGTGGTGCTTGTCGTCGCGGCGGCGACCGCGGCCTGGGACGCGGTGTTCGGTTCGTGGGGCAACGCCGTGGCGTCCGTGATCTATCTCGTGGCCTTGCTGGTCGAAATGTTCTGGTGGCCGAGGCGCCGCGAGCAGCTGCTCGCCAATGTCGACCGGGCCTGTGGATAACTTCTGATCCTGAGCCGTTTTTGTCGGCTGTCCTCGTTAGCTTTCGGCCAGATGGGATCGATGGTGGTCCCGCCGGTTTGGAAGGCACCGATATGAGTACTGATGTTGAGCAGTTGCGGGCCGCATGCGAACGCGATCTCGGCGATCCGGCCGATTGGCCGGGTCCGTTCGGATATCCAGATGCATTGGCGCTGTGCATCATTGACGCGATCTACGTGACGGGAGCACGGCATCTGACGGTCGAGAAAGTGATCGAGCGCTACCGCAGTTACCGGGCTGCGCGAGGTGGCGACGCCGACACCGACGGCGCACCGGAGCTCCTCGCGAATGTCGAGGAGCTCGGCGGTCCGCTGCAGTGGGCCGCGGAGATCGGCAATCGCCGTCCCACGTCGACGGCCAAGGGTGCGCCGCTGCGGTCGGCGGCGCTGATCGAGGTGGCCCAGGCACTCGTCGGGCTCGGGATCCGGACCACTTCGGACCTGCGTGCCGTCGCCGAAGATGATGAGCTCTGCGCTCGGGCCAGCGCGGCATGGTGTGCGGTGCCGGGGCAGCGGTCGGGTTTCACCTGGCGTTATCTCGTGCTGCTGGCCCAACAGCCCGGTGTCACCGCGGATCCGGCGGTCGTCGGCTACGTGTACCGCGCGCTCGGCGCCGAGGATTGCGACGCCGTGGCCGCGCTGCTGCGGGCGGTATCGGAGGACGCCGGCTGGGACATCGCAGCGCTGCACCATGCCATCTGGCGGTTCGAATCGGCACGTCCGGAGCAGCGCGGGTTGCCGTCCACCGCATGAGCTCGTCCTGACAAAGCCGTTGCCTTTTGGTGGGCGAATGTGAGTTCGCTTGTTCATCAGGCAGCCTCGCCTTGCGGTGAGGCGGTCCTCGTCTGATCCACCGTCTGGTGGTGCGGGGTTGACGTTTCATCGCCGGCTGCGTCGCCCGCTGGCGCGGGGTCAGTCTCATGCGTGGCTCCACGTCCTGCCACCGGGCCACTCCCGGCGGGACTCTGTTCACCCACAGGTGTGGGTACGCCGAGTCGGGCGAGGTTGATCGCAGCACCCAGATCACGATCGATCCGCATACCGCAGCCGTCACAGGCGAAGATTCGATCGGCCAGCGTGAGGTTTGACTTTCGCCTCCCACAAGCCGTGCACAGCTTCGACGACGGGTAGAACCGGTCGGCTTCCACCAGCTGGCTGCCAGACCAACGAGTTTTGTAACCGAGCATGCGCCGCACTTCAGCCAGTGCGGCATCAGCCAAGGCTCGATTGAGGCCCCGCTTGCGGGCGCCTCCCTTGGCGCGCATTCCGGCCGCGTTCAAGGTTTCCACCACCACCACATCGTGCTGCTGGGCCAGGACAGTGGTGGCCTTGTGCAGCACGTCACGGCGCACCGCCGCGACGTGGGCATGTGTGCGGCCGATCCGGTCCTGGGTGCGCCGCCACCGCTTCGACGGTGACTGCTTGACTTTGGCGATCGGGTCGTACCGACCGTGTTGGCGGGCGGCTCGGCGCTGCAAGGCCCGCAACCGAGCTTGCGCGGCGCTCAACGACTTCGGCGCCGCGGTCCGATCGACCTCCATCCCGTCCGGGGTCGCGACCACCAGCAGACTGTCGGCCTTCACCCCGACATCGACACCCACCACCGGATGAGATGACCGGCGTGCATGCGCCGGCCGCGTCTTGGCTTCGACGATCACCTGCAGCGCGCAATACCAGCGCCCGGCGCTGTCCTGACGCACAGTGGCCGACAAGATCCGCGCCGAGGCGGCCTCGATCCGACGGGCCAGCTTGCGGGTCGATTCGTGCGTGCGGACCGCACCCAGCCGCGGCAGGGTGACGTGGCGGCGGTCGGCCTCGATCCGGATGGCCCCGGTGGTGAACCGCACCGAGCGCGGTGCCCGAGCCGACTTGAACCGCGGGAACCCGACCACCCGACCTTTGCGCTCACCGGTACGAGACTTCGACCACGCATCGAGCCCGCGCGCCAACCCATCCAAACCGGTGTTGTAGGCCTCCTTCGAGTTCTCACCCCACCACGGCGCACACCAGGCCTTGCGCTGATTCCACACCTTGCGCAATGCCGGCAACGACCACCCCACCACCGGCGTCAACTCGGCTTCGGGCACACCGTAGGTGCGTTCGGCGGCCCGCTGATCCATCACGGCCTTCACCAACGCCAACATGTGATTGTGCGCGAAACGCGCCGCACCAGCATGAGAAGCCAACTCGCGCAACTGCGTTGGTGTCGGATCCAACGCGAACCGATACCCCTGCGCCGTCCACCCCTCAGGGACCTCGAACCTAGCCACCGCTGCTCACCTCGAAAGGCTCCGTTTGCTTGGTGGCGGTCACCGCTCGCATCGCCCGGTTGCGCGCACCGCGACGCCCATACAGGCGCGCACACATCGAAGTCAGCACCTCGATCATGTCGCACACCAGATCATCGACAGTCTCACCCTGGTCGGCAACGATGATCCTCCCGGCCCTGGGCGGACAACGCGGCTTCGAGATGCTCCACTGGCGAAGCGCGCCAATCGGTCCCGATGCTCCACGACCACCACCAAAGCAGACCGGTCCGACAGAATCCTGCGCAACTTCGGCCGCGTGCCGCTCAAACCCGACCCGACCTCACACACCACCTCACCAATCACATGGCCATTCGAGGTAGCCCAGTGCGCCAATCGTGCAACCTGCCGGTCCAGATCCTGCCGTTGAACATGTCAGGACACCCGCGCATAGACGACCGTACGACCGGATTCCCCGGACTCTGGCGCATCAACCCAGATCGTCCCCGACTCCAAGCGGCGAGCCGGCACCGGCATCCGGTCCTCACGAAACCACCGGTACGCAGTCTGCGGATGCACACCATTCGCACGCGCCCACTCAGACAACTTCACACACTCAGCCAAACAAACATTCGACCACATCTACTCACACAACACCGAACAGTTCGCTACCCTTCGCGCTCGGCATTTATCTGACTAAGGTCAGAGATATGTCCGCGGAGATGGTCGCGCAGGTCCGTCGGTTCAACCGGGTCGTCACCCGCAGCGCGGGGGTGCTCAACGAGAACTTCCTCGCGAGTGGTCGGTCCCTCGGCCAAGACCGGCTGCTGTGGGAAATCGGCACCGACGGACGCGTCGTGCGGGACCTGCGGGAGCGGCTCGGGCTGGATTCGGGATACCTGAGCAGGCTCCTGCGGGCGTTGCAGCGGGAGGGCCTGGTCGACGTCGCACCCAGCGAAGCCGACGGGCGTGTGCGCACCGCGCACCTCACCGAGGCCGGACGCCGCGAGCTCGACACGCTCAACGAGCGCTCCGACGACGCGGCCGCCGACGTGCTGCGCACGCTGACCGAGAGCCAGCAGGACCAGCTGGTGACGGCGATGGCCCAGGTCGAGCGGCTGCTCACCGCATCGGCCGTGCGGGTGAATGTGTGCGACCCACGTCATCCTGACGCCCGGTACTGCCTGGCCACCTACTACGCGGAACTGGCGCAGCGGTTCACCGGCGGCTACGACCCCGCCGTCAGCCCGGTCGCTGACGGCGAGATGACGCCGCCCGCGGGGCTGCTCCTTGTCGCATCGCTGGACGGGCGGCCGGTGGGCTGCGGTGCGGTGATCTGGTATCCAGGCGGCGTCGCGCTGGTCAAACGAATGTGGGTGGCTCCGGGCGTTCGTGGCCTGGGTCTCGGCAGGCGAATCCTGACCGAACTCGAGGCCAAGGCCTACGCACACGGGCACCGGCTGATGCGGCTGGAGACCAAGGCCGAGCTGGCCGAAGCCCTTCAGATGTACCGAAGCTGCGGCTATCAGGAGGTGGAACCTTTCAACGACGAGGTCTACGCCGATCACTGGTTCGAGAAGCGACTGCCAGACTCCCGCTGAGCGAAACGGAATCGCCGCGCAGCGCTCGATGTTGGTTGGACATGTGAATCCACGCCCAGAGTTGTTCAGCCCGATCACAGTCGGCTCTCTGACGATCCCCAATCGGTTTGCCATGGCCCCCATGACCCGTCGCGCTTCGCCGGGCGGTGTCCCAGGCCCTGATGTCGCGGCGTACTACGCGCGACGTGCCGCCGGTGGTGTCGGCCTGATCATCACCGAGGGCGTGCGGTTGCCCGATCCCGTCGCGGGCTGGCCGTTCAGCATCCCGACCCTGGCCGGTCCAGAGGTGCTGGCCGGCTGGCGGGCCGTCACCGACGCCGTGCACGCGCACGGCGCGACGATCGCTGCGCAGCTGTGGCATCAAGGCGCTGAACGTGACGACCGCGACGGGCTGGTCCCGGTGAGCCCGTCGGGCCTCAACTCCCTCGGCGAAGCCAAGGGACGCGCGTTGGGCACCGACGAGCTCGCCGGTGTGGCCGCGGGCTTCGCCGAGGCTGCCCGCAACGCCAAGGCAGCCGGATTCGACGCCGTCGAACTGCATGGTGCGCATGGCTATCTCCTCGACGAATTCCTCTGGGAGAGAACGAATCAGCGCACCGACGGATACGGTGGCTCCATCGCCGCGCGCACCCGCTTCCCGGTCGAGGTGATCACCGCGGTACGGGACGCCGTCGGTTCGGGGTTTCCGATCATCTACCGGTTCTCGCAGTGGAAGGCCAACGCCTACGACGCGCATATTGCAGCCGACCCGGCTGAGCTGGAGGCGGTCCTGACGCCTCTGGTCACCGCCGGCGTCGACATCCTGCACCCGTCGACCCGCAGGCACTACCTGCCGGCGTTCCCCGGGTCCGCCCTCAGCCTCGCCGGCTGGGTCAAGCAGATCACCGGTATCCCGGTCATCGGCGTAGGCTCCGTTGGACTGGCCACCGAGTTCAAACCTGGCCGGGCCGATTCAGATGTGATCACCCCGGCTCCGGTGGACCGGTTGCTCGAGCAGTTCGCGGCAGGCGAGTTCGACATCGTTGCGATCGGGAGGGCTTTGCTGGCCGACCCGGAGTGGGTGAACCGGTTGCGCGACGACACGCTCGACGGCTTCGGCGGCTACCACGCCGAAACCGCACTCGCCGGCTTGCATTGACCATAGGCTGGGAACAGCCCGCCGCACCGTAACGTTAGGAAAGTCGTGACTACGCAAGACATCACCGCAGAACAGTTCAACGCCACCATTGCCGACAACGAGATCGTGCTGGTGGACTTCTGGGCGTCGTGGTGCGGGCCGTGTCGTGCGTTCGCGCCGACCTTCAAGGCCGCATCGGAGAAGCACCCCGACGTGGTGTTCGCCAAGGTCGACACCGAGGCCGAGCAGTCGCTGGCCGCTGCCGCCGAGATCCGGTCCATCCCGACCCTGATGGCTTTCAAGAAGGGCAAGCTGGTGTTCAACCAGGCCGGTGCCCTGCCGCCGGCAGCGCTCGAGGACCTGGTTCAGAAGGTCAAGGATTTCGACGTCGACGCGGCGATCGCCGCACAGGGTGACGGCGAGCAGGCTTAGCTCGGCCTGATCCGCGGCCGCTGCGCGCTCAGGCGGCCGGACACGCGATAGCGTGCTCTGCGTGACAGAGCCCAACCAGTTCGTCTTGGTCGACCATCCGCGGCCGGGCGTGGCCTTGGTGACCTTGAATCGGCCCGAGCGGATGAACTCGATGGCGTTCGACGTCATGGTTCCGCTCAAGCGGACGCTCGAAGACCTCCGCGACGACAACTCCGTGCGGGTCGTGGTGCTGACCGGCGCCGGCCGGGGCTTCTCGTCGGGCGCCGACCACAAGTCGGCAGGGTCCGTGCCGCACGTCGACGGTCTGACCAGGCCGACGTTCGCGCTGCGGTCCATGGAAGTACTCGACGAGGTGATCCTGGGCCTGCGACGGCTCCATCAGCCCGTCATCGCGGCGGTGAATGGGGCCGCGATCGGTGGCGGGTTGTGCCTGGCGCTGGCCTGCGACATCCGGGTGGCGGCGGACGGCGCGTATTTCCGGGCCGCCGGTATCAACAACGGACTGACCGCCAGCGAGCTGGGCCTGTCGTACCTGCTGCCTCGGGCGATCGGCGCCTCGCGGGCCTTCGAGATCATGCTGACGGGCCGCGACGTCGACGCCGAAGAGGCCGCGCGCATCGGTCTGGTGTCCCGCTCGGTGCCCGTGGACGAGCTGCTGGAGACCTGCTACACGATGGCCGAGGGCATCGCGGCGTTCTCCCGGCCGGGAATCGAGTTGACCAAGCGGACACTTTGGAGTGGACTGGACGCCGCTAGCCTTGAGGGGCATATGCAGGCCGAAGGCCTCGGGCAACTCTTCGTACGCCTGCTCACCGCAAATTTCGAGGAAGCGGTGGCTGCGCGCGTGGAGGGGCGCCCACCGGTGTTTACCGACGACAAATAAGAACGACAGGCAGGGAGGCAGTAGCGTGATCACCGCAACGGACCTGGAGGTCCGCGCCGGCGCGCGCACACTGCTGTCCATCGAGGGTTCGGCACTGCGGATCCAGCCCGGCGACCGGATCGGTTTGGTCGGCCGTAACGGTGCGGGCAAGACCACCACGATGCGCATCCTCGCCGGTGAGGGCGAGCCGTATGCCGGCACCGTCACCCGTACCGGCGAAATCGGTTACCTGCCACAGGATCCCCGCGAAGGCAACCTCGACGTGCTGGCCCGTGACCGAGTGCTCTCGGCGCGAGGGCTGGATACCTTGCTGGCCGATCTGGAGAAGCAGCAGGCGCTGATGGCCGAGGTGGCCGACGACGCCGCCCGCGACAAGGCCGTGCGCAAGTACGGTCAGCTGGAGGAGCGCTTCGCCGCCCTCGGCGGGTATGCGGCCGAGAGTGAGGCGGGTCGCATCTGCGCGAGCCTTGCGTTGCCCGACCGCGTCCTGACGCAGCCGCTGCGCACCCTGTCGGGTGGTCAGCGGCGACGGGTCGAACTCGCCCGCATTCTGTTCGCGGCGTCTGACACCGGTTCGGGTTCGGCCACCACGCTGCTGCTCGACGAGCCCACCAACCACCTCGACGCCGACTCGATCGGGTGGCTGCGGACCTTTCTGCAGAACCATTCCGGCGGTCTGGTGGTCATCAGCCACAACGTCGAGTTGCTGGCCGATGTCGTCAACCGGGTGTGGTTCTTGGACGCGGTGCGCGGCGAGGCCGATGTCTACAACATGGGCTGGCAGAAATACCTCGACGCCCGCGCGACCGACGAGCAGCGGCGCCGTCGGGAACGTGCCAATGCGGAGAAGAAGGCGGGCGCGCTGCGCGCCCAGGCCGCCAAGATGGGCGCCAAGGCCACCAAAGCCGTTGCCGCACAGAACATGTTGCGGCGCGCCGAGCGCATGATCGCCGAGTTGGACGCCGAACGGGTTGCCGACAAGGTGGCTCGGATCAAATTCCCGAGCCCGGCGCCGTGCGGTAAGACGCCGCTGGTGGCCAAGGGGCTGACCAAGACCTACGGGTCGCTGGAGATCTTCACCGGTGTCGACCTGGCCATCGACCGTGGGTCGCGGGTGGTGGTGCTCGGGCTCAACGGTGCAGGCAAGACCACGCTGCTGAGGCTGCTGGCGGGTGCGGAAACCGCCGATGCGGGTGCCCTGGAGCCTGGCCACGGCCTCAAACTCGGCTATTTCGCGCAGGAACACGACACTCTCGACGATCACGCCACGGTGTGGGAGAACATCCGGCACGCGGCACCCGACACGGGGGAGCAGGATCTGCGAGGTCTGTTGGGCGCCTTCATGTTCACCGGGCCGCAGCTGGAACAGCCGGCGGGCACGCTGTCCGGCGGCGAGAAGACCCGCCTGGCGTTGGCGGGCCTGGTCGCCTCGACGGCCAATGTGTTGCTGCTCGACGAGCCCACCAACAACCTCGACCCGGCGTCGCGTGAACAGGTGCTCGACGCGCTGCGCAGTTATCAGGGTGCTGTGGTGTTGGTGACACACGATCCCGGCGCGGCCGAGGCGCTCGATCCGCAGCGCGTGGTGCTGCTGCCCGACGGCACCGAGGATTTCTGGTCGGCCGAGTACCGCGACCTCATCGAGCTCGCCTGAGTTGTTGCGCTCGCCAAAACAGGATCGACGCCAAATCCTAAGACGTTGGCCAATTTCGCCCGCCGACGTGTGACCTGTTTCTAGTCTGGGTAACCGTCGGGACATCCACAGCGGGGAGATGTCGATGAAGGAAACCAACAAGACCCGGGACGAATTGCTGACCGAGTTGCGCAGCGCCTACGAGAAGGGCGCCAGCATCCGCTCGCTGGTTGCGACGACCGGTCGGTCCTACGGTTCGATACACAGCTTGCTACGGGAATCGGGAACCACGATGCGCAGCAGGGGTGGGCCCAATCACCGCACCAGGGCCCGCGCCTGAGCCCACAACCGTTGCGGCGCGGCCGGTTTCAGTGATCGGCTGAGGCCGGGTGTTGCTGCCGCACCGATGCCTCAACCAGGTCGAGGACCGCATTGAGATTCTTGGGGTCCTCGCCGGAGGCCAGCCGCGCCACCAACCCGTCGAGCACGAGATCGAGGTAGATGTGCAGCACCGCGCTCGGGACGTCGTCCCGCAAGCGTCCGGCCTGCTTCTGCCGCCGTAATCGTTCAGTGGTGGCAGCAGACAGCTCGGCCGATCGTTCTGCCCAGCCTTGGTGAAAAGCCGGGTCGTTACGCAGTTTTCGGGCGATCTCCAGCCGCGTCGCCAGCCAGTCGAACTGCTCGGGCGCGGCCAGCATGTTACGCATCACCTGGATCAGACCCTCGCGGGCAGCCACGTCGGCCATCCGCTCGGCGTCCTCGCGGGCCAGTTCGAAGAACAGGGTGTCCTTGTCCTTGAAATGGTGAAAGATTGCGCCGCGCGACAGCCCGATGGTTTGTTCGAGCCGTCGCACGGTCGCACTCTCGTACCCGTACTGAGCGAAGCAGCGCCGGGCGCCGTCGAGAATCTGGCGGCGGCGGGCCGCCAGATGGTCGTCGGTCACCCGGGGCACTGGTTCACTCCTCGCGCAGGCGCGTGTCGTAGCGCCATAGCTGACTTGGTTTCTCCGGCCAGGAGCTACTTGGACTTCAGCATGTTGCGCAGCACGTACTGCAGGATCCCGCCGTTGCGGTAGTAGTCGGCCTCACCGGGGGTGTCGATGCGCACGACCGCGTCGAACTCCACCTTGCTGCCGTCTTCCTTGGTGGCCGTCACGTGCACGGTCTTCGGCGTCTTGCCCTCGTTGAGCGCTTCGATGCCGGTGATGTCGTAGGTCTCGGTGCCGTCGAGCTTGAGGCTCGCGGCCGACTCACCTGCCGGGAACTGCAGCGGGATGACGCCCATGCCGATGAGGTTGGAGCGGTGGATGCGCTCGAAGGATTCGGTGATGACGGCCTTGACGCCGAGCAGCACCGTGCCCTTGGCGGCCCAGTCACGCGATGAGCCGGAGCCGTACTCCTTGCCGCCCAAGACGACCAGCGGGATACCGGCCTTCTTGTAGTTGACCGAGGCGTCGTAGATGAACGCCTGCGGGCCATCCGGCTGGGTGAAGTCACGCGTGTAACCGCCGGACACATCGTCGAGCAGCTGGTTGCGCAGCCGGATGTTGGCGAAGGTGCCGCGGATCATCACCTCGTGGTTGCCGCGTCGCGACCCCAGCGAGTTGTAGTCCTTGCGCTCAACGCCATTGGCATCGAGGTACTGCGCGGCCGGGGTGCCCGGCTTGATCGAGCCTGCCGGGCTGATGTGGTCGGTGGTCACCGAATCGCCCAGCAGGGCAAGGACTCTGGCGCCCTTGATGTCGCTGACCGGCTCTGGCTCGGCGGGCATGCCGTCGAAGTACGGGGCCTTGCGCACGTAGGTCGAGGCCTCGTCCCACGCGAAGGTGTTGCCCTCCGGGGTGGCCAGCGAACGCCAGCGGTCGTCGCCCTTGAAGACGTCGGCGTAGGAGTCGGTGAACATCTCCCGGTTGATCGACGACGCGATGGTCTCCTCGATCTCCTGAGCCGACGGCCAGATGTCCTTGAGGAAGACGTCGTTGCCGTCCTGATCCTGGCCCAGCGGGTCGGTCTCGAAATCGAAATCCATGGTGCCCGCGATGCCGTAGGCGATCACCAGCGGCGGGGAGGCCAGGTAGTTCATCTTCACGTCGGGGGAGATGCGGCCCTCGAAGTTGCGGTTACCCGAGAGCACGGCGGTCACCGACAGATCGTTGTCGTTGATGGCCTTGGAGATCTCGTCGGGCAGCGGACCGGTGTTGCCGATGCAGGTGGTGCAGCCGTAGCCGCCGAGGTAGTAGCCCAGCTTCTCCAGGTACGGCCACAGGCCGGCCTTGTTGTAGTAGTCGGTGACCACCTGCGAACCGGGTGCCATGTTGGTCTTGACCCACGGCTTGGTGGACAGGCCCTTCTCGACGGCCTTCTTGGCCAGCAGGGCCGCGCCGAGCATGACCGACGGGTTGGAGGTGTTGGTGCACGAGGTGATGCCTGCGACCACCACGGCGCCGTGGTCGAGCACGAACTCGCCGCGCTCTTCGGACTTGACGGTGATCGGCTTGGACGGCCGGCCCGCGGAGCCGTTGGCCGCCGAGGGACGCACGTCCACGGCGCCGTCGTCGGCGAAGGTCAGCTTGGCCGGGTCGGAGGCCGGGAAGGACTCTTCGATGGCCTCATCGAGCTGGGTGTGCTCGACGGGCAGGTTTTCCTCGACGTAGTTGTGGATGTCCTTACGGAACGCGTTCTTGGCGTCGGACAGCTCGATGCGGTCCTGCGGGCGCTTCGGGCCGGAGATCGAGGGCACCACAGTCGACAGGTCCAGCTCGAGGTACTCGGAGAAGGCCGGCTCGTGATCGGGGTTGTGCCACATGCCCTGCGTCTTGGCGTAGGCCTCGACCAGTGCGAGCTGCTGCTCACTGCGCCCGGTCAGCCGCAGGTAGTTGATGGTCTCCTCGTCGATCGGGAAGATCGCTGCGGTGGAACCGAATTCGGGGCTCATGTTGCCCAGGGTGGCGCGGTTGGCCAGCGGCACCTCGGCCACGCCCTTGCCGTAGAACTCGACGAACTTGCCGACCACGCCGTGCTTGCGCAGCATGTCGGTGACGGTGAGCACCACGTCGGTGGCGGTCACGCCGGGCTTGATCTCACCGGTCAGCTTGAAGCCGACGACGCGGGGGATGAGCATCGAGACGGGCTGGCCCAGCATGGCGGCCTCGGCCTCGATACCGCCGACGCCCCAGCCCAGCACGCCGAGGCCGTTCTCCATGGTGGTGTGGCTGTCGGTGCCCACACAGGTGTCGGGGTACGCCTTGCCGTCGCGGACCATGACGACGCGGGCCAGGTACTCGATGTTGACCTGGTGCACGATGCCGGTGCCCGGCGGGACGACCTTGAAGTCGTCGAACGCGCCCTGACCCCAGCGCAGGAACTGGTAGCGCTCGGAGTTGCGCTCATATTCGAGTTCGACATTGCGCTCGAAGGCGCCTGCGTTGCCGAACACGTCGAGGATCACCGAGTGGTCGATGACCATCTCGGCCGGCGAGAGGGGATTGACCTTGTCCGGGTCGCCGCCGAGGGCGGCCACGGCCTCGCGCATGGTGGCCAGGTCGACGATGCACGGCACGCCGGTGAAGTCCTGCATCAGCACGCGGGCCGGGGTGAACTGGATCTCGATGCTCGGCTCGGCCGAGGGATCCCAGTTGGCGATGGCCTGGATGTGATCCTTGGTGATGTTGGCGCCGTCCTCGGTGCGCAGCAGGTTCTCGGCGAGCACCTTGAGGCTGTACGGCAGCTTTTCGGTACCGGGTACCGCGTCCAGACGATAGATCTCGTAGCTCTGGTCCCCGACTGTCAGCGTGTCGCGGGCACCAAATGAGTTAAGGGACGAATTTTCCGTATTCTCGCTGCTCACATCAACTCCCGGCTTGATCTCGCCGCGACGGGCTGTGTCGGCGGCGTTCCGATGTTAACAGTACGCTTGTCCTGCAATACGCCGCAGGGCGCGTAACAGTCTTCTCTTGTTGTTTCCGCGGTGCTACCCGGACGCCCGGATTCGGCCACCTGTGCGCGGCGGCGTCGGCCGAGTCGCACCGAGGGCGCCCAAATTTACCGGGGTGTCTCACATCGGGCGTGTCAGCCGTGTCGCCGCTCGGCGGCACAGCGACACGGCGTACCGTGCCCCTGTGACTGGACCGCACGTCATCCCGTTTCTGCCTGCCTTCATTCCGGTCGAGGTGTGCGACACCGTGGGACTGAGCCCGACGCAACCCGATGGCGTCGCCCACTGCATGGCGGCCGTACAGGCCGACGTCGCCGACGACGGGGTCAGCGCACCTGCCGAAGATGTGCCGGGGCTTCGCCAGGTGGTCAGTGATGCGCGCCAGGAGGGCATCGACCTGAAGGTCATCGTGGTGCCGAAGAATCCGTTCATCGACACCCCGCTGCGGGACATCGCCACCGAGGTCGGTCAGGCCAATCCCGGGTCGACGGTGATTGCCATCAGTCCGTCATTTGCCGGCACCTACAGCGAGTCGATAGATCGGGTCACTTTGGAGGCCGGACAAGACGTTGCCAAGACGGGCAACCCGGTGCAGTCGGCACGGAATTTCGTCGATCAGATAACGACTCCGATTTTCCCGTGGACAACCCTGACGATCGTGTTGACGCTAGGGGTGGTCGCGGCCGCCGTCATCACCCGCGTCCTGCAGGTTCGTGGCAAACGTGCCGCGGCGTCGGCCATCGGGACCGACCCGCGTCCGGAGCCTGCGGATCCATCGAACATAAGTTCGTAAATTCCGCGAATATCACTAAACGGTCACACTATTCGCAATTACATATCTGTAATTTGTGACTAAAGTTTCTTTGGCTTCTCCTGTGACGTACGGTGCAAAAGGTACCCATTGTTGTAGTTGTGCTTTGTGTGACTTCTGCGCAAAGGCTGCGAGCAAACCTGCCGGTACGCCGTCGTTGAGCCCAAGGAGACTTGAGTCGCATGAGACGCTCCCTTCGCGCCTCTAGGTCGCAGTTGTACGGCCGCATCTGTGCCGTACCGCTGGCGGTCGGGATGCTGCTCGCCACGGCACTTACCGGGGGCGTCCCGGCGGCAGTGGCCGAGCCGGGCGGTCCGGAAGACGTCGCGACCCTCGTTGCCGCGGTGGCCAACGCGAACCAGAAGCTGCAGGAGTTGGGCGCAGCCATCCAGACGCAGCAGGAGAGCGTCAACAAGGCGATCGTCGCGGTGCAGGACGCGCGCGACGCCGCCGACGCGGCCAACCGTGAAGTGACTGACAGTCAGCAGGGCATCGCCGACGCCAACGCCGCCATCGCCGCCGCGCAGAAACGCTTCGACACCTTCGCCGCGGCCAGCTACGTCAACGGCCCGTCGAGCTCGTACCTGACCGCGACCGACCCCGCCGACATGATCGACGCGGCCGCCACCAGCCAGACGCTTGCCGTCAGCTCCGACCAGGTGATGGCCGACCTGCAGCGGGCCCGCACCGAGCAGGTGAACCGCGAGTCGACCGCACGGCTGGCCAAGCAGAAGGCCGACCAGGCCGCCCGTGACGCCCAGGCCAGCCAGGATTCGGCGGTGTCGGCGCTCAAGGACGCCCAGCAGACTTTCGGCACCCAGCGCGATCAGCTGCAGCAGCTCACGGCGCAACGGGCCGCGGCCCAGGCCAAGCTCGACCAGGCGCGGCCCATGTCGGCACCGGCGGGCGGCGCCCCCAACGCGACACTGCCGCAGGCGAACCCGGGCAACTGGGACCGCGCCCCTGGGGCGGCGGGGCAGCGGCCGGCCAACTGGGATAGCCAGTGGGACCCCACGCTTCCCGCGATCCCGAGCGCGTTCGTGCAGGGCGATCCGATCGCGATCATCAACACCGTGCTGGGCATCTCGTCGACGTCGGCGCAGGTCACCCAGAACATGGGCCGGAGCTTCCTGCAGAAGCTGGGCATCCTGCCGACGCCGACCGGCTACACCAACGGCGCCATTCCCCGGGTCTACGGGCGGCAGGCCTCCGAGTACGTCATCCAGCGCGCGATGTCGCAGATGGGCGTTCCGTACTCGTGGGGCGGCGGTAACGCCGCAGGCCCAAGCCGAGGAATCGATTCTGGCGCCGACACCGTCGGTTTCGACTGCTCGGGCCTGATCCTGTACGCGTTCGCAGGCGTCGGCATCAAGCTGCCGCACTACTCGGGGTCGCAGTACAACGCAGGCCGCAAGATCCCGTCCTCGCAGATGCGCCGCGGCGACGTCATCTTCTACGGCCCCGGCGGCGCCCAGCACGTCACGCTCTACCTCGGCAACGGCCAGATGCTCGAAGCGCCGTACACCGGGTCGACGGTCAAGGTCTCACCCGTTCGCACCAGCGGCATGACACCGTACGTCGTCCGCTACATCGAATACTGAATCGTAGGGATTGCATTGCGCTCCAAGTCATTTCGCCCCACCAGGATCCTGGCTTCGACGGCGGTCGCAATCGCGCTCGCTGTCGGGGGCGCGTGGCCTGCCGCGGCCGCACCCGACGACGGCGCCTGGGACCCGACGCTGCCGAAGGTGGTGAGCTCCGGGGCCCCCGGTGATCCGGTGGCGATCGCCAACGCGTCCTTCCAGGTCAGCCAGATCGCGCTGCAGACCACCCAGAGTCTCGGGCAGCAGTTCCTGCAGAGTATCGGTCTGGCGCCGAAGACGGCGGCGGCATCGCCGTTGCCCGCAGGCGCGGTGCGGGGCCCGCAGGCCATCGAGTACGCCATCCGCCGCGCAGGCAGCCAGATGGGCGTGCCCTATTCCTGGGGTGGTGGCACGCTGACCGGGCCCGGCCCCGGCGTGGACTACGACGCCGGAAAGATCGGCTTCGACTGTTCGGGCCTGACCCGCTACGCCTTCGCCGGCGTGGGTGTGCAGATCCCCAAGTACTCCGGCGACCAGTACAACACCGGCCGTGCCATCCCGCCGTCGCAGGCCAAGCGTGGCGATCTGATCTTCTACGGCCCCGGCGGTAGCCAGCACGTCGCCATCTATCTCGGGGGCGGGAAGATGCTCGAGGCCTCCGGCAGTGCAGGCAAGGTCACCGTCAGCCCGGTGCGGACCGCGGGCATGTCGCCCCATCTGTCCCGCATCATCGAATCCTGAGCGGAACCTGAACTCTTCCGGGCAGCGTCGACGGATTCGGAAGTGCCTGGAATAGTTGACCACGGGCACCCGGCTGCCCGGCTATTGGTATTGATGCGTTTGCAGACGAACACTGTGGGAGGAAGTTGATGACGTCACCGAGTGGACCGCCGCAGGGCGCCGGAGGTTACCCCGGCTCGAGCCCGGCGCCGGGCTATCCTCCCGGCTCCCCGGCTGCGCCCGCTGCTGCGCAGCCCGGCGCGCACGCCGCCCCGGCGTCGAACAACGGCGGCCTGCAGGGTGAGGTGCACACCCTGGAGCGGGCGATCTTCGAGGTCAAGCGCATCATCGTCGGCCAGGATCAGCTGGTCGAGCGCATGCTGGTCGGCCTGCTCGCCAAGGGCCACGTGTTGCTCGAAGGTGTGCCCGGCGTCGCCAAGACGCTGGCTGTGGAGACCTTCGCCAAGGTGGTCGGCGGCACGTTCGCCCGCATCCAGTTCACTCCTGACCTGGTGCCCACCGACATCATCGGTACCCGCATCTACCGCCAGGGCAAGGAAGACTTCGACATCGAGCTCGGCCCCGTGGTGGTCAACTTCCTGCTCGCCGACGAGATCAACCGAGCGCCCGCCAAGGTGCAGTCGGCGCTGCTCGAGGTGATGGCCGAGCGCAAGATCTCCATCGGCGGCAAGACCTTCCCGCTGCCCAGCCCGTTCCTGGTGATGGCGACCCAGAACCCGATCGAGCAGGAGGGCGTGTACCAGCTGCCCGAGGCGCAGCGTGACCGCTTCCTGTTCAAACTCAACGTCGACTACCCGTCGCCGGAGGAAGAGCGCGAGATCATCTACCGGATGGGCGTCAAGCCCCCGGAGCCCAAGCAGATCCTCAACACCGGCGACCTGCTGCGTCTGCAGGATGTCGCCGCGAACACGTTCGTGCATCACGCGCTGGTGGACTATGTGGTGCGCATCGTCACCGCGACGCGCGAGCCCGAGAAGTTCGGCATGCCCGATGCCAAGGCGTGGATCGCCTACGGTGCCTCGCCGCGTGCGTCGCTGGGCATCATCGCCGCGGCGCGTGCGCTGGCACTGGTGCGCGGCCGTGACTACGTCATCCCGCAGGACGTCGTCGAGGTCATCCCCGATGTGTTGCGGCACCGGCTGGTGCTCACCTACGACGCGCTGGCCGACGAGATCTCGTCGGAGACCGTGGTCAACCGCATCCTGCAGACAGTGGCCCTGCCGCAGGTGAATGCCCTTCCGCAGCAAGGACATTCGGTTGCACCCGCGGTGCCCGCCGCTGCCGCCGCGGCCGCGGGTCGGTGACGGCTCCGGGCCGCCGCTCAGTCGACCTCCCGTCGCTGCAGCGCGGCGAGATCCGTGACCCCGCCCTGTCGGCGGCCCTGCGCAAGCTCGAGCTGACAGTCCGCCGCAAGCTCGACGGCGTGCTGCACGGCGACCACCTCGGGCTGATTCCCGGCCCGGGTTCTGAGCCGGGGGAGTCGCGCATCTACCAACCCGGCGACGACGTGCGCCGCATGGACTGGTCGGTGACGGCGCGGACCACGATGCCGCATGTCCGGCAGATGATCGCCGACCGCGAGCTGGAGACGTGGCTGGTGGTCGATGTCTCGGCCAGCCTCGACTTCGGCACCGCCGGCTGCGAGAAGCGTGATCTCGCCGTCGCGGCGGCCGCGGCCATCACCTTCCTCAACAGCGGGGGCGGCAACCGGATCGGCGCGATCATCGCCAACGGCGAATCGGTGCGGCGGGTCCCGGCGCTGTCAGGCCGCATGCACGAGCAGGAGATGCTGCGTGCCATCGCCACGATGCCCAAGGCGCCCACCGGCGTCCGCGGTGATCTGGCCGCGGCCATCGACGCGCTGCGCAGGCCGGAACGGCGACGCGGCATGGCCGTGATCATCAGCGACTTCCTGGGGCCGATCAACTGGATGCGTCCACTGCGGGCCATCGCGGGCCGTCACGAGGTGCTCGGCATCGAGGTGCTCGACCCACGGGACATCGAACTGCCCGAGGTCGGGGACGTGATCCTGCAGGACACAGAAACCGGCGTCACCCGCGAATTCACCATCGACGCCCAGCTGCGCAGCGACTTCGAGCAAGCCGCGGCGGCCCATCGCCAGGAGGTGGCCCGGACCCTGCGGCGGTGCGATGCCCCGCTGCTGAGCCTGCGCACCGACCGGGACTGGATCGCCGACGTGGTGCGGTTCGTGGCCAATCGGCGCCGCGGCGCGCTCGCCGCCCGGTAGCGAAGAAAAGACGTCTGGCCGACGACCATCGAAACTGAAATGACAACTAGCACATGACATTACCGATACTCGGGCCGATCAGCCTGTCCGGCTTCGCGCACGCGTGGTGGTTCCTGTTCCTGTTCGTGGTGGTGGCGCTGGCGGCGCTGTACGTCATCGTCCAGCGTGCCCGTCAACAGCGGATCCTGCGGTTCGCCAACATGGAGCTGCTGGAGAGCGTGGCGCCCAAGCAGCCGACCCGCTGGCGGCATGTGCCCGCGATCCTGCTGGTGGTCTCGTTGCTGCTGTTCACGGTGGCGCTGGCAGGCCCGACCCACGATGTGCGGATCCCACGCAACCGGGCCGTGGTGATGCTGGTGATCGACGTCTCGCAGTCCATGCGGGCCACCGATGTCGCGCCGAGCAGGCTGGCCGCGGCCCAGGAGGCCGCCAAGCAGTTCGCCGACCAGCTGACGCCCGGTATCAACCTGGGTCTGATCGCCTACGCAGGCACCGCGACTGTGCTGGTCCAGCCGACCACCAACCGCGATGCGACCAAGAACGCGCTGGACAAGCTGCAGCTGGCCGACCGGACCGCGACGGGCGAGGGCATCTTCACCGCCTTGCAGGCGATCGCGACGGTTGGCGCGGTGATCGGCGGTGGCGACGAGCCGCCGCCGGCGCGCATCGTGCTGATGTCCGACGGCAAGGAGACGGTGCCGTCGAACCCCGACAACCCCAAGGGCGCCTACACGGCCGCCCGCACCGCCAAGGATCAGGGCGTACCCATCTCCACAGTGTCGTTCGGCACGCCCTACGGCTATGTCGAGATCAACGATCAGCGCCAGCCGGTGCCGGTCGACGACGAGACGCTCAAGAAGATCGCGCAGCTCTCCGGTGGGGACGCGTTCAACGCCGCCAACCTGGAGCAGCTCAAGGCAGTCTTCACGTCGCTGCAGCAGCAGATCGGCTACGAGACCATCAAGGGCGATGCCAGCCTCGGCTGGTTGCGGCTCGGGGCGTTGGTGCTGGCGCTCGCCGCCCTCGCCGGGCTGATGATCAACCGCCGGTTGCCCAGCTAGATGAACGTCGAGATCGGCACCCGGGCGATGCGAACGCGCGTGCGCCAGCCCCGGTGTCGATTTCGGCGAAGCAGTACCGACGCGTTAAGTTGACCAGCATGAGTGACACGGTTGCCGCTGAAGCCGATACCGAGACCACGCCCGGCCGTCCCGCGTTCGTTTCCCGCTCGGTCCTGGTGACCGGTGGCAACCGGGGCATCGGCCTGGCGATCGCCCAGCGACTGGCCGCCGACGGACACAAAGTGGCCGTCACCCACCGTGGGTCCGGCGCCCCGGACGGGCTGTTCGGTGTCGTGTGCGACGTCACCGACAACGACGCCGTCGACCGCGCCTTCAAGGAGGTCGAGGAGCACCAGGGCCCCGTCGAGGTACTGGTCTCCAACGCAGGCATCTCCAAGGACGCGTTCCTCATGCGGATGACCGAGGACCGCTTCGCGGAGGTCATCGACGCGAACCTCACCGGTGCGTTCCGGGTGGCGCAACGCGCCTCACGCAGCATGCAGCGCAAGCGTTTCGGCCGGATCATCTTCATCGGCTCGGTCTCGGGCATGTGGGGCATCGGCAACCAGGCCAACTACGCGGCCGCCAAGGCAGGTCTCATCGGCATGGCCCGCTCGATCTCGCGTGAACTGTCCAAGGCCGGGGTCACCGCGAACGTCGTCGCGCCCGGCTACATCGACACCGAGATGACCCGCGCCCTCGATGAGCGGATCCAGGCCGGCGCATTGGAATTCATCCCCGCCAAGCGGGTCGGCACCGCCGAGGAGGTCGCCGGTGCGGTGAGCTTCCTGGCATCCGAGGACGCCAGCTACATCGCCGGTGCCGTGATCCCGGTCGACGGCGGCATGGGCATGGGCCACTGAGCCAAAGCCTTTGGCCTACCAGAACTTTCAACTTTTCGCCCAAGAAGGAGTCCCACTCATGGCAGGTTTGCTCGAAGGCAAGCGGATCCTGGTCACCGGGATCATCACCGATTCGTCCATCGCGTTCCACATCGCCAAGGCGGCCCAGGAGGCCGGGGCTGAGCTGGTGCTGACCGGTTTCGACCGGATGAAGCTGATCCAGCGCATCGCCGACCGGCTGCCCAACCCGGCTCCGCTGCTGGAACTCGACGTGCAGAACTCCGAGCATCTCGACAGCCTGGCCGAGCGGATCACCGGTGTCATCGGTGAGGGCAACAAGCTTGACGGCGTAGTGCATTCGATCGGCTTCATGCCGCAGTCGGGCATGGGCGTCAATCCGTTCTTCGACGCGCCGTATGAGGATGTCGCCAAGGGCATTCACATCTCGGCCTACTCGTACGCCTCGCTGGCCAAGGCGACGCTGCCGATCATGAATCGCGGCGGCAGCATCGTCGGCATGGATTTCGATCCGACCCGCGCGATGCCCGCCTACAACTGGATGACGGTCGCCAAGAGCGCGCTGGAATCGGTCAACCGGTTCGTCGCCCGCGAGGCCGGCCCGTTCGGAGTCCGCTCCAATCTGGTTGCCGCCGGGCCCATCCGCACGCTCGCGATGAGCGCCATTGTCGGCGGGGCGCTGGGCGCCGAGGCCGGCGAGCAGATGCGGCTGCTGGAAGAGGGCTGGGATCAGCGCGCTCCCGTCGGCTGGGACATGAAGGATCCGACGCCGGTCGCCAAGACGGTGTGCGCCCTGCTGTCGGACTGGCTGCCTGCCACCACCGGCACCGTCGTCTACGCCGACGGTGGCGCCCACACCCAGCTGTTGTGATCCCGAACTGATGGATTTTGATGCCCTGTTGCTGCTGTCCTTCGGCGGGCCCGAAGGACCGGAGCAGGTACGTCCATTCCTGGAGAACGTCACGCGCGGGCGCAACATCCCGTCGGAGCGGCTCGACGAGGTCGCCGAGCACTACCTGCATTTCGGCGGCGTGTCACCGATCAACGGGATCAACCGTGCGTTGATCGAACAGTTGCGGGCCGAGATGCCCGATCTGCCGGTGTATTTCGGCAACCGCAACTGGGATCCCTATGTGGAGGACACCGTCGCAGCCATGCGCGACAACGGTGTTCGGCGGGCCGCGGTGTTCACCACGTCGGCGTGGGGCGGTTACTCGAGCTGCAGGCAGTACATCGAGGACATTGCCCGGGCTCGGGCCGCGGCCGGACCCGACGCGCCGCAATTGGTGAAGCTGCGACAGTATTTCGATCATCCGCTACTGGTGGAGATGTACGCCGAGGCAGTCACGAAAGCTGCGGCCTCGCTGCCCGCCGACGCGCGTGTCGTATTCACCGCGCATTCCATCCCGATCGCCGCCGACGAACGGTGCGGGCCTCGGCTCTACAGCAGGCAGGTGGCCTACGCCGCGCGGCTGGTCGCGGACGCCGCAGGCGTCGACGACTATGACCTGGTGTGGCAGTCGCGCTCCGGCCCACCGCAGGTGCCGTGGCTGGAACCCGATGTCGGCGACCATCTTTCGGCGCTGCAGCAGCGCGGCGTCAAGGCTGTCGTGGTGTGCCCCATCGGCTTCGTCGCCGACCACATCGAGGTGGTGTGGGATCTCGACAACGAACTGCGACTGCAGGCCGATGCTGCGGGCATCGCGTTGGCTCGCGCCGCCACGCCGAATGCCGACCGGCGCTACGCCAAGCTGGCCGCCGGGCTGATCGCCGAACTGCGCGACGGCAGCGAACCGCTGCGCGTGGCGGGGCCGGATCCGGTGCCCGGCTACGGGTTCAGCATCGACGGCGCGCCCTGTTCGCCGCACTGCTGCGACGGCGCGGGCTGACCGGGACCATCGGTTCAGCGCCAGGCGGACTGCATGATTGCGCCGAGCGCAGCCAATCTCGCGGCCCGCACCACCTGGTTCAGCGGGCGCAGCGTGTCGCCGGCGAGTTGGACCTCCGAGGAGGTCTGCAGCCCGATCGGCGTCAGCCCGGCGCTCACTGTGACGATCGCGTCGACGTGCGCGGCAGTTTCCAGGACGCGGATGGCCCGTGTAGGGGCATGGTCGGGGATGCGGTGCAGTCGCGTGGCGTCCAGGATCTGCTCGACCATGCCGCGGGGGTCCTCGACCTCCATGCCCGCCCCGGAGCGCAGGGCGCCCAGCGTCTCGGCGGCCGACCGGACGGCGGAACGCAATTCGTACTCGGCCGTGCCCAGCTCGAACTGCTCGGGGGGCGGCAGCGTCGGGACCGAGTACACCGTCCAAGACAGTGCGCGGGGCTCTGGGTCGAACATCGAATTGTCTTCTGTCTCATCGAATTCGAAGTACTCGAACTCGGGGACCAGGCCCACGCCGGGCAACTCGTCGTGGCTGACGATGACGGCCTCACCGACGGTCACGGCGTCGCGTTGGAACTGGGTGCCCGCGGGCAGGCCGCGGACGTCACCGGGTATCGGCTGGGCGACCGTGATGGTGGGGGTCCGTACCGACCTTCCCGCGGCGGTGCGCAGCGTCTGCAGCAGCGACACCGAACCGGAGTCCTCCAACTCCGGCCAGGGCAGGCCTGTGCGGACCGCCGCCGACGAATCGTAGGCGGTCACAGAATGCGTTGGAGCCCATTGCGATAACGCGTCGAGGACGTCGTCGGGCGCGGCGGCACCCGCGAGCCAGGCGTTGGCCCACACCGACAGCGTTGCACTTGGACACCACATGATGCTGGCAGTGTAATAGTCGGCCGCCGCAACGGCGGTATTCGCTAGGGTGGTGGCATGCCTGTGTGGCTGATCTGGCTCATCGTGGCGCTGGGGCTGGCCGGGGCGGAGGCGCTGACCGGCGACATGTTCCTGCTCATGCTGGCCGGCGGAGCGTTGGCGGCCACGGGCTCCAGTGCGTTGCTGGACTGGCCGGTATGGGCCGACGGCGCAGTGTTCCTGGTGGTTTCGGTGCTGTTGCTGGTGCTGGTACGGCCCGCGCTGCGCAGGCGGTTGCTCAGCGGGCACGGCCTTCCGGACCCGGTCCAGGCGTTGGAAGGCAAGTCCGCGCTGGTACTGGACCGGGTGGCGCGGCACGAAGGCCAGGTAAAACTCGACGGCGAGGTCTGGACGGCCAGGCCGCTCAACGACGACGATGTGTTCGAACCGGGTGATCATGTGACCGTCGTGAAGATCGACGGTGCGACCGCAGTTGTGTTCAGGTCACTGTAAAACGACGAAGGGGTCTGCCAAATGGACGGTGCTATAGCCGGGTTGGTCTTCCTGGTGGTGTTGGTGGTGTTCGCCATCATCGTGGTGGCGAAGTCCGTCGCGTTGATTCCGCAGGCCGAGGCGGCGGTCATCGAGCGGCTGGGGCGCTACAGCCGCACGGTCAGCGGCCAGCTGACGCTGCTGGTGCCGTTCATCGACCGGATCCGGGCCCGCGTGGACCTGCGTGAGCGGGTGGTGTCGTTCCCGCCACAGCCGGTGATCACCGAGGACAACCTCACGCTGAACATCGACACGGTCGTCTACTTCCAGGTGACCAATCCGCAGGCCGCGGTGTACCAGATCAGCAACTACATCGTCGGTGTCGAGCAGTTGACCACGACCACGCTGCGCAACGTGGTCGGCGGTATGACGCTGGAGCAGACACTGACCTCACGCGACTCGATCAACGCGCAGCTGCGCGGTGTGCTCGACGAGGCCACCGGCCGGTGGGGTCTGCGGGTGGCGCGGGTCGAGCTGCGCAGCATCGACCCGCCACCGTCCATCCAGGAGTCGATGGAAAAGCAGATGAAGGCCGACCGCGACAAGCGGGCCATGATCCTGACGGCCGAGGGTGTGCGGGAATCGTCGATCAAACAGGCCGAGGGCCAGAAGCAGTCGCAGATCCTGGCGGCCGAGGGCGCCAAGCAGGCCGCGATCCTGGCCGCCGAGGCCGACCGGCAGTCCCGGATGCTGCGCGCCCAAGGTGAGCGGGCCGCCCAGTACCTGCAGGCGCAAGGCCAGGCCAAGGCCATCGAGAAGACGTTCGCGGCCATCAAGGCGGGCCGCCCCACCCCGGAGATGCTGGCCTATCAGTATCTGCAGACCTTGCCGCAGATGGCCAAGGGCGAGGCGAACAAGGTGTGGATCGTGCCGAGCGACTTCGGCTCGGCGCTACAGGGATTCACCAAGATGCTGGGTGCGCCCGGCGAGGACGGGGTGTTCCGGTACACGCCGACCCCGGTGGAGGAGGATCTGCCGAAGCCCGAGGACGACAGCGAAGAGGTCGCCGAGTGGTTCTCGACCGACACCGATCCGGCCATCGCGCAGGCGGTCGCCAAGGCCGAGGCCGAAGCCCGAGCGACGACACCGCCGCTGGGGGCCCCGACGGCCGTCCCGCCCGCACCGTCGCTGGACGGGCCGTATCCGCAGGGCGGGTTGCCCGGCGGCGCGCACCGGGCCTGACGGACGTCGTCAGGCCCGGGACTGCAGGCGCAGTTCGACCATTGGCAGTGGGGCTTCGGTGTCGGTGATCGGTTGGCCGAGCGTGGATTCCAGGATGGGCTTGAACTGCTCCCATGCCTTGGGGCGGCCCAGCCGGTAGGCGGTGAGTACCCGGTCTGTGCTCTGCTGGTCGAGCACGTGCGCGACCGCCGGCCTGGGCGAGTGGCTGCCGATCCAGACGCGGACCGCAGGGTTGGCGCGAATGTTGCGGAACCACTGGGCTTTTGCGCCGAAACCGGAGGCGACGACGTAGCTCTCGGCGGCGGGGTGGTCGATGACTTCGAGGACGACGTAACGTGCTCGGCCCGATGTGCGGCCGATGTGTTCGAGCATCAGCACCCGCGGGCCGAGCAGCGCTCCGGCGCGCATGCGGTAGATCCAGATCGGGGCGCGCATGAGGCGGCGATTGCGCAGGATGCGGGCGCCCAGATCGGCGAAAGTGTTCGCGGTCATTCTGTTTCTCCTTCCGGTCCGGCTCTGAGCCCGTCGCGGTAGATCGCGAAAACCTCCGCCGCCCAACGCGACATCCCGTCGCGTGCCAGCGGGTCGACGCCCAACACTTCGGTGAGGCGTGGTCGCAAGATCAGGACCGCGAGGTCATTGGCCATCAACACCGCGGCACGCACCGCGGGATCGGCTCCGGCATCGGCGACACCGCCGGCGACCATGGCGTCCAGGGCGGTTCGGCTGATTCCGTAGAGCCGGGCGAACACTTTCGACCCGACGGTGCCGCCCGTCGTCAGCAGCCGGCCCAGGTACGCCGGCACGGGCGAGTCGGCGGGTAAATGCGTGGCCAGCGAGTCCACCAACGTCGGTACGGCGGACGGTGCGAGGGCGTCGTCGGAGGGCCGGCCGGTCGCTTCGGTGAGCAATGCCTCCAGGGTGGCCACGACGTGATCGTCGACCGCCGCCAGCAGCCCGTCTTTGGACCGGTAGTGCCGTATCAGCAGCGCGGGGGACACGCCTGCGGCCGCGGCGATATCGCGCATCGTGACCGCGTCGGCGCCCCGTTCGGCGAAGAGTCTCAGGGCTTCGTCGCGTATGCGTGCGCGCGCTGTCCGGTCATCCGCCGGTAGTGAACCCATGTTTACTATTGTAAACATTTGTTTACTTCGGTGGCAGGCCGGAATACGCGGTCATCCGCGACCGGGTGTGTTCAGCCGCCGGTCACGGTGTCGATCGCGTCGCTCGACACGGCGCTGTGCTGAGCCCGGCGATGGCTTCGCACCTCGTAGATCAGCCCGGCCACGCCGAGGGCGGCCGTGCTCACCGACACCAGGAACAGCGAGGGGCTGATATTCCCGGTCAGTGCGTCCCCGAGGACGACGACGGCGGCCGTGCCGGGAAGCAGCCCGACGACGGTGGCCAGTGTGTAAGGCACCACGCGCACGGCCGACGCCCCGGCTGCGTAATTGAGCACCGAGAAGGGCACGGCGGGGATCAACCGCATCGATATCACTACCGGCCAGCCCCGCTGGCGCAGCCGTGCGTCGACCGCGTCGAGTTTCGGGTGCGACACCAGCCGGTCGAGTTGCCAGCCAGCTGCCCGGACCAGCAACAACGCGATGACCGCACTCACGGTGCTGGCCACCACGGCGATCGCCACGCCCAATGCCGGACCGAACAGCAGCCCGGCGGCCAGCGTGAAGGCCGTACGGGGAAACGGGAAGACCGTCACCACGATGTGAGCGCCCAGGAAGGCCAGTGGAAACCACGGACCGACAGAGCCGGCCCAGTCGCGCAGTTGCAGCGCAGTGGGCAACGGCACGAGAAGTGCGACTGCGACAAGAATCACAATTGCGGCCAGGATGGCGACGATACGGCGCGGCGGCAGCTGCAGCACTGTCGTCATCACCGCGGCACGCACGGTTCGCAGGGTGCTGACGACGGGTTTCACGCTCATCAAGACTACGGGCCGCGGGCGAACATCTCCCAGTCGCGCGCGCCCGCGTCGGCTGCCCGGCGGACAGAGCCGTGATAGTGATCATTTAGCCTGAGAAACAAGTGACTAGGTCACACGCTGCGACAACAGGAGATGCGGTGTCGTTACAGGGGTCCAGTGCGGTCGAATCCGACCGTGATCAGTGGCGCAAGGCGGTCGCCGGCGTCCTCGCCAAGAGCCGACGGGGGGACAGCGCCGATTTGCCTGCCGAGCCGGAGCGGCTCCTGGATTCGGCCACTTATGAAGGTTTCCCCATCCGTCCGCTCTACACGAGCCTGGACACCGTCGCCGAGCCGTCGCTGCCCGGCCAGTGGCCCTTCATCCGTGGCGGCGACGCGCGCCGTGATGTGAAGGCCGGCTGGCGCGTCGCCGAACCGTTCCCGATCGTCCCCGGCTCCGGCGTCGAGACCGTCAACGGCGTGATGCTGCTCGCGCTGACCGAAGGCGTCAGCGCCCTGCTGCTGCGTATCGGCGGCCCGGACGGCGTCGCGGCAACCGACGTCGACCGCTTGCTCGACGGAGTGTTCCTCGACCTCGTGCCGATCGTGTTCGAGACCGCCGGCGCCGACTATCGCGTGACCGCCGAGAAGGTGCTCGCTCTGCTGGCGGACTTCGACGACGACCAGCGGGCCCGGTTGTCGGTCGATCTGGGCGCCGACCCACTGACCGCAGCCTTTTCCGGGCGCGACACGGCTACCGAGGCCGATGTCGTCGCGACCGCCGCGACGCTGACCGGCTACGCGGGCCGGGTACGCGCGATCACCGTCGACGGCCCGGCCTTCCACAACCACGGGGCCAGTGCCGCCCTCGAGCTTGCCGGCTCGGTCGCCGCGGGCGTGGCCTATCTGCGCATCCTCGGTGACGGCGGCATCGCGGCCGACGAAGCGTTGCGGCAGATCAGCTTCCGGTACGCCGCCGACGACGATCAGTTCATGACCATCGCCAAGCTGCGGGCGGCCCGGCAGCTGTGGGCCCGGGTAGCGGAGGTGGTCGGTGCTCCCGACTGCGGCGCCGCCACGCTGCACGCCGTCACGTCACTGCCGATGATGACCCAGCGGGACCCCTGGGTGAACATGCTGCGCGCCACGCTGGCCGCGTTCTCCGCCGGTGTCGGCGGGGCCGACACCATCACAGTGCACCCGTTCGATGTCGCGATTCCCGGCGGATTGGACGGCACCTCAACCACTTTCGCCCGGCGGATCGCCCGCAACACGCAGTTGCTGCTCCTCGAGGAGTCGCACCTGGGGCAGGTGCTCGACCCGGCGGGCGGTTCTTGGTTCGTCGAGGATCTCACCGCCCATCTCGCCGAGCAGGCCTGGACGCATTTTCAGCAGATCGAATCCCGGGGTGGATTCGTGGCGGCGCAGGACTACCTGAAGGCCGAGATCGCCGAGGTGGCCGCGCGGCGTTCCGACGACATCGCGCATCGCCGCACCGCGATCACCGGTGTCAACGAGTTCCCGAACCTCGCCGAAGCTCCACTCGCACAAGCAGATTCAGTCGTGGGTTGGGCGCGTTACGCGGCCGGGTTCGAGGCGTTGCGCGACCGTTCGGACGCGTTACTGGCTCGCACCGGAGCCCGGCCGCAGGTGCTGCTGCTGCCGCTGGGCCCGTTGGCCGAGCACAACATCCGCACCACCTTCACGAGCAACCTGTTGGCCTCGGGCGGGATCGAGGCAGTCAACCCCGGCACTGTCGAGGCCTCGAGCGTCGGCAAGGCGGTCGCGGAGGCCGGTTCCCCGAGCATCGCGGTGTTGTGCGGCACCGATGCCCGGTACGGTTCCGAGGCGGGCGCGGTGGTGGCGGCCGCACGCGCGGCCGGGGTGAGCCAGGTTCTGCTGGCCGGGCCGGAAAAGGCTGTCGCGGAAGCCGACTCGAAACCCGACGGGTACGTGACCGCGAAGATCAATGCGGTAGAAGTGTTGTCGAACCTGCTCACCGGACTGGGGGCCTGATATGACCGCGACGACAGGAATCGGCAGCTTCGCCGACGTACCGCTACACGGCGAGCGCACCGGCGAGCCCGCCACCCCGCAGGCCGTCCAAACACATGTCGCCGAGGCCGCAGCGGCCCACGGGTACGCTCCCGAGCAGCTGACCTGGGCCACCCCGGAAGGCATCGACGTCAAGCCGGTCTACATCGCCGCCGACCGCGACGCCGTGGTCGAGGCCGGATACCCGCTGGACAGCTTCCCGGGTGCCCCGCCGTTCGTCCGCGGGCCGTACCCGACGATGTACGTCAACCAGCCGTGGACCATCCGTCAGTACGCGGGTTTCTCCACCGCGGCCGAATCCAACGCGTTCTACCGGCGCAACCTCGCGGCCGGCCAGAAGGGCCTGTCGGTGGCCTTCGACCTGGCCACGCACCGCGGCTACGACTCGGACCACCCGAGGGTGCAGGGCGACGTGGGCATGGCCGGCGTGGCGATCGACTCCATCCTCGACATGCGGCAGCTGTTCGACGGCATCGACCTGGGCAGCGTCAGCGTCTCGATGACCATGAACGGTGCGGTGCTGCCGATCCTCGCGCTGTACGTGGTGGCCGCCGAGGAGCAGGGGGTGCCGCCGGAGAAGCTCGCCGGGACCATCCAGAACGACATCCTCAAAGAGTTCATGGTCCGCAACACCTACATCTACCCGCCGAAGCCGTCGATGCGGATCATCTCCGACATCTTCGGCTACACGAGCGCGAAAATGCCCAAGTTCAACAGCATTTCGATCTCGGGTTATCACATCCAGGAGGCCGGTGCCACCGCCGATCTGGAGTTGGCCTACACCCTGGCCGACGGTGTCGAGTACATCAAGGCCGGCCTTGACGCCGGACTGGACATCGACAAGTTCGCGCCACGGCTGTCCTTCTTCTGGGGCATCGGCATGAACTTCTTCATGGAGGTGGCCAAGCTGCGCGCGGGCCGGCTGCTGTGGAGCGAACTGGTTGCCGAGTTCGGCGCCAAGAACGACAAGTCGCTCTCGCTGCGCACCCACTCGCAGACCTCCGGCTGGTCGCTCACCGCCCAGGACGTGTTCAACAACGTGGCCAGAACCTGCATCGAGGCGATGGCCGCTACCCAGGGGCACACCCAGTCGCTGCACACCAACGCGCTCGACGAGGCACTGGCACTGCCCACCGACTTCTCGGCGCGCATCGCGCGCAACACTCAGCTGCTGCTGCAGCAGGAGTCGGGCACCACCCGGCCGATAGATCCGTGGGGCGGGTCCTATTACGTGGAGTGGCTGACCCACCAGCTCGCCGAGAAGGCCCGCGCTCATCTCAAGGAGGTCGCTGAACACGGCGGCATGGCGCAGGCCATCAGCGACGGCATTCCGAAGCTGCGCATCGAAGAGGCCGCGGCGCGCACGCAGGCCCGCATCGACTCCGGTGCCCAGCCTCTGATCGGCGTCAACAAGTACCAGGTCGACGAGGACCAGGAGATCGAGGTCCTCAAGGTCGAGAACTCGCGCGTGCGTGCCGAGCAGATCGCCAAACTCGAGCGCTTGCGCGCCGAGCGCGACGAGGCGGCCACCCAGGCCGCCTTGGCCGAACTCGCCCGTGCCGCAAGCGAATCGGGTGTGGCCGGTGAAGACGGGCTGGGCAACAACCTGCTCGCCCTGGCCATCGACGCTGCGCGCGCCAAGGCCACCCTCGGTGAGATTTCCGACGCCCTGGAGAAGGTGTACGGCCGGCACCGGGCCGAGATCCGCACCATCGCCGGCGTCTACCGCGACGAGGTGGGAAGTAGTGGCAACGTGACGTCAATAGGCCGGGCAACGGAATTGGTGGAGAAGTTCGCCGAGGCGGACGGACGCCGGCCCCGCATCCTGGTCGCCAAGATGGGCCAGGACGGCCACGACCGCGGACAGAAGGTGATCGCCACGGCGTTCGCCGACATCGGCTTCGACGTGGACGTGGGTTCACTGTTCTCGACCCCTGACGAAGTGGCCCGCCAGGCCGCCGACAACGATGTGCACGTCGTCGGGGTGTCGTCACTGGCCGCCGGGCATCTCACCCTGGTGCCTGCGTTGCGGGATGCGCTGGCCGAGGTGGGGCGACCGGACATCATGATCGTGGTCGGCGGCGTCATCCCGCCCGGTGACTTCGACGAGCTGTACCAGGCCGGCGCAACCGCGATCTTCCCGCCTGGCACGGTGATCGCCGACGCGGCCATCGGCCTGCTGCAGAAGCTGGCTGATCGGCTCGGCTACCAGCTGAGCTAGTGGCCGACTCGATCAAGGATCTCGCCGCCGCGATCCGCGATGGTGACCGCGCCGCGCTGGCGCGGGCCATCACCCGGGTCGAATCCACCCGGGCCGATCATCGCGACCAGGCCCAGCAGCTGCTGCTCGAACTCACGCCGTCGGCGGGCACAGCGATGCATGTCGGGATCACCGGGGTGCCGGGTGTCGGCAAGTCGACCACCATCGAAGCCCTCGGCATGCACCTCATCGAGGCCGGCCACCGGGTGGCGGTGCTGGCGGTCGACCCGTCCTCGACGCGCACGGGCGGCTCGATCCTGGGCGACAAGACCCGCATGGCGCGGCTGGCGGTGCATCCGGACGCCTACATCCGGCCGTCGCCGACATCGGGGACACTCGGCGGGGTCGCGAAGGCCACCCGCGAGACGATCGTGCTGCTGGAGGCCGCAGGCTACGACATCATCCTGGTCGAAACGGTCGGGGTGGGGCAGTCCGAAGTCGCCGTGGCCAACATGGTCGACACCTTCGTGTTCCTCACGCTGGCCCGCACGGGAGATCAGCTGCAAGGCATCAAGAAGGGCGTGCTGGAACTGGCCGACGTCATCGTGGTGAACAAGGCCGACGGTGAGCACGCCGTCGAGGCCAAGCAGGCCGCGCGTGAGCTCACCGGTGCCATCCGCTTGCTCTATCCTCGCGAATCCCTCTGGCGCCCACCGGTTCTCACGATGAGCGCGCTGACCGGCGACGGCCTGGCCGAGCTGTGGGACACGGTGCTCAAGCACCGGCAGGTGCTCAGCAGGGCGGGGGAGTTCGACAAGCGCCGGCGCGAGCAGCAGGTCGACTGGACCTGGTCGATGGTCCGCGACGCCGTGCTCGACCGGCTGCTGTCCAACCCGGACGTACGTGCCATCCGCGCGGAGGTGGAGCGCCAGGTGCGCGACGGCGAACTGACACCGGCGCTGGCGGCGCAGCAGATACTCGACGCGGCGAAATGATGGCCACCGACAGCAACCGAAAGGCGGTTCGAACCGAATGTCACGTGTGAACTCCACGCTGCGCCTCCTGGTCGCAGGCACTGCCGTGGCCGGCGTGCTACTCACCGGATGCAGCGGCGGTAGCCAGCCGACGGTTTCCAAGTCCGAGCTGCAATCCATGGCCAAGGACAAGCTGGAAGCCGCGGCCAAGAAGAAGGCCAAGTCCGTCACATGTGACGACGGCATAGCGGGCAAAGTGGGTACCACCCAGCATTGCGTGCTGACCGCTGGCAATGGCACGAAATACGGCGTCACCGCGACCGTCAAGGCGGTGAAGGACGGCAAGGTCAACATCGACTTCAAGGTCGACGACAAGCCGATGGGGTGACGTTCGGGCCGAATGGCGTTAACAGATCGGTAACACGGCAGTAGTTAGCCGGGGTTCCAGGTAAATTCGGAGCTGTGTCGGACAGAAACTGTCGGGGACGCAATGTCGCGCTCCCGCATGGCGTCCAGGGTGCTGCGGACGCCAGTTTCGGCTGCACCGTGCGGGCCTTTTCGCAGCTGTTCCCCGGCCGCCGGTTCGGCGGTGGCGCATTGGCGGTGGTCCAGGACGGTCAGCCCGTCGTCGACGTGTGGACCGGATTCTCCGATCGGGCGGGCACCGAGTTCTGGACTGCTGACACCGGCGCGATGGTGTTCTCGGCGACCAAGGGGATGGCCTCGACGGTCGTCCACCGGCTCGTCGACCGCGGCCTGCTCGACTACGACACCCCGGTGTGCGCGTACTGGCCCGAGTTCGGCGAGAACGGCAAGGCCGGGATCACCGTCCGGCAGGTCATGGCGCATCGCGCCGGTCTGTCACAGCTCAACGGGGTGAGCCTGGCCGAGCTGTTGAACCCGAGGCTGATGGAGGAGCGCATCGCGGCCTCCCCGGTCAGTGCGGTGCTGTTCGACAAGCCGGCCTACCACGCGCTGACCTACGGCTGGCTGTTGTCGGGCTTGGCTCGGGCCGTGACGGGTCAGGGTATGCGGGATCTGATGCGCACCGAGTTGGCCGAGCCCCTGCGCACCGACGGCCTGCATCTGGGCAGGCCCCCCGTCGGTGCCCCCACTCGTGCGGCGCAGATTCTCGCGCCGCAGCGGCGCTGGCCCAACCACCTTTTCGACTTCGTCGCGCCCAAGTTGGCCGGGCTGGCCCGCTCGGGCGCCTTCGGCTCGATGTATGTACCCGGCGTGATGTCCTTGATCCGGGGGGAGACCCCATTCCTGGACAGTGAGATACCCGCAGCCAACGGTGTCGCGACGGCGCGCGGCCTGGCCAGGATGTACGGCGCGATCGCCAATGCGGGCCGCTTCGAGGGCGTCGAATTCCTGTCCCCGCAGACCGTTGCCCGCCTCACGGGACCGTCGGCGCTGCGGCCCGACCGCAACCTCGTCGTGCCGCTGTCCTTCCATCTCGGGTACCACTCTGTCCCGTTCGGGGTCATGCCGGGCTTCGGGCACGTCGGCATGGGCGGCTCGGTGGGCTGGGCTGACCCGGCCAGCGGCCTGGCGATCGGGTTTGTGCACAACCGGCTGGTCACCCCGATGGTGCTCGACATGACGGCGTTCGTCGCGCTCAACGCGGTCATCCGCAAGGACATCGCAGCCGCGCGCCGCCGCGGCTACCAGCCGGTGCCCGACCTCGGCTCGGGCCCGTTCGAGCTGTCCAAGCCTGCCGCAGGCTGACCTGCACCCGCGGGCGCTGTTGTCTGTCGTTTTGACGATCTTGGTGGCCGGTGTAACGCGGCACGCCGGGCAGTGATCTATCTCACTTTCAGGTTTACCGGGCGTCCGGCGGGCGTGGGATGAGCGAATGCCGTCTGCGGGGGTCTGATTTGCCCTCCGGGTTAATTACGGGTTACGCGCGCGGGATCCGCCGTGGGGTCGGATGTGGGCCATGGCGAACGTCGATGGTGACCGCGACGCCCGGGTGGCGCCGCCGGGGCCCGGTTGTCACAGGTCATTGCATGCGCAACGAGGAAAGGCATACTTGTCGACTGTTCGGTCAGCTATTAATTAGGCAAGCGCATTAAATAGCCGTTCAGTAGCAGTTGCATATTTGCTCCGCTACGGAATTCGAAGTTTGCGAATAGATGAACAGCAAACTTTCTGTCACATTCCTTGGAATAAGCTGAGTATTGCTTAGGTGCCGTGCTTCGGATGCCGAGAAGACACTCGGTTGACAGTCGGGAGCTCATGAATTACGCGTGCGCGCGCACTCGCGAGGTGTTGAAGCGGGTGACTCCACAAGATCGCGTCGTGGTCAGATGCTTCTGAAAAACATGACACTGCAACATATTTCATTGTCGGCGTCGAGGGAATGGTGGCGTCGTCACGCCACTTGCGCCGAGTTGCGCCGACCGACGTGCGGCGGCGCCATGGCGCACCGTGGGTGAATGTAAGCAATTCTGCGATCCATTGTTTCCAACATTGCCCGCAGGTGAAGCGCTACGCTACGCACTCGGATTGGCAACATTCCGAATGAATGCGGGATCAGGTAGCGTGCGTCGACGTTGACGCATCGAGCACTGTTTTTTGGCACTTCTGAAGTTCGTACGTCGCCTGTATCGAGAGAGGTGACCGCGTGGGTGGAAACCCCAGTTGCGCGGTTCGCCCCGATCGGACGTGTTCGGCCGACGATTCCGTCGGCCGGACGCTCACTGGCGAGGTCCGGGCCGGAGCGCGAGGCGTCTTCGCCCTTCGGTGTCGTAGCACTGGCGCTCGGCCCGATTTGTCTGCGTAGACGTCTTGAAAGAGGTTGAAATTGGTGGTTGAGGCACCAGCCGCTGCGGTAGCTGTCATCGGAATGGCCTGCCGTCTGCCTGGCGGTATCGATTCCCCAGAACAGATGTGGCAGGCCCTGCTGCGCGGCGACGACCTTGTCACCACCGTACCGACGGATCGTTGGGACGCCGAGGAGTACTACGACCCCGAACCCGGTGTGCCCGGGCGGTCGGTGTCGAAATGGGGCGCATTCCTCGACGACGTCGCCGGATTCGACGCCGACTTCTTCGGCATCAGCGACCGCGAGGCCACGGCCATCGACCCGCAGCACCGGTTGCTGCTGGAAACCGCGTGGGAAGCCGTCGAGCACGCCGGCATCGACCCCGCGACCCTCGCCGGATCGCTGACCGGCGTGTTCATGGGCCTGACCCACGGTGACTACCAGCTGCTCGCGGCAGACGCCCACTCGATCGAGGGGCCGTACGGCTTCACCGGCAACAACTTCAGCCTCGCCTCCGGCCGCATCGCCTACCACCTCGGTGCCCACGGCCCCGCGTACTCGGTCGACTCGGCCTGCTCATCGGGTCTGCTCGCGGTGCACAACGCCTGCCGCAGCCTGCACGACGGCGAGAGCGATCTGGCGTTGGCCGGTGGCGTGTGCATAGTGCTCGAGCCGCGAAAGCTGGCCTCGGGTTCGGCGCAGGGCATGTTGTCGCCGACGGGCCGCTGCCACGCCTTCGACGTGGCCGCGGACGGGTTCGTGTCCGGCGAGGCGTCCGCGGTGCTGCTGCTCAAGCGACTGGCCGACGCCGAACGTGACGGTGACCGCATCCTGGCCGTCGTCCGCGGCACCGCCGCCAACCAGGACGGTCACACCGTCAACATCGCCACGCCCTCGCGCGACGCGCAGGTCGCGGTGTACCGGTCGGCGCTGTCGGTGGCAGGTGTCGACCCGGCCACCGTCGGGCTCGTCGAGGCGCACGGTACCGGCACACCGGTTGGCGATCCGATCGAATATGCAAGCCTGGCAACGGTTTACGGCACATCTGCGGCGTGCGCGCTTGGTTCGTCGAAAACCAACTTCGGCCACAGCCAATCGGCATCCGGCGCTGTCGGTCTGATCAAGGCCGTGCTGGCCCTGCAGCACGCCACGGTGCCACCGAATCTGCATTTCACCCAGCTGCCCGAGCAGATGGCCCGCATCGAGACCGGCCTGTTCGTGCCGCAGAACACGGTCGACTGGCCGGGCTCCGACGCGCACCCGCGTCGTGCCGCGGTGTCCTCCTACGGGCTGTCCGGGACCAACGTGCACGCCGTGCTGGAGCAGGCGCCCGACGCCGCCGACACCGCGCACCGGGACCCGCAGCCTGCCGGTTCGTCGTTGTTCGCACTGTCGGCGACGTCGGCCGACGAGCTACGGCGGACCTCGGGGCGCCTGGCCGACTGGTTGAGCGATCGCACCGACGTCGACGTGGCGGACCTCGCCTACACCCTGGCGCGCCGCCGGGCACACCGGCCGGTACGCACCGCGGTGCTCGCCGAGGACCGCGACGGCCTGATCACCGGACTGCGCGGGATCGCCGACGGCGAGATGCCCTACGAGGCCGCGGTCGCGCCGGGCGATCGAGGACCGGTGTGGGTGTTCTCGGGGCAGGGCTCGCAGTGGGCCGGGATGGGCGCCGAACTGCTGACATGCGAGCCCGCGTTCGCCGCGGCCGTCGCCGAGCTCGAACCCCTGATCGCCCGGGAGTCCGGGTTCTCCGTGACCGAGGCCATGACGGCGGCAGACGTGGTGACCGGGATCGACCGGGTGCAGCCCACGGTGTTCGCGGTCCAGATCGCTTTGGCGGCGACCCTGCGGGCCCGCGGCGTCCAGCCGGGCGCCGTCGTCGGGCACTCGATGGGTGAGGTCGCCGCGGCGGTCGTCTCCGGGGTGCTGTCACTCGACGACGGGGTGAAGGTCATCTGCCGGCGCTCTCGGTTGATGGCGACCATTGCCGGTGCCGGTGCGATGGCATCGGTCGAGCTGCCGGCCCAGCAGGTGCTTTCAGAGCTGGCCGCGCGCGGGGTCAACGACGTGGTCCTGGCCGTGGTGGCATCGCCCAAGTCGACCGTGGTCGGCGGTGCGAAGGAGTCGATCCGCGCGCTCGTCGCCGAGTGGGAGAGCCGCGACATCATGGCCCGCGAGGTCGCTGTCGACGTCGCGTCCCACACTCCGCAGGTCGATCCGATCCTCGACCAACTCGCCGACGAGCTCGCCGACCTCGACCCCGCCGAGCCGACCATCCCGTACTACTCGGCCACCCTGTACGACCCGCGGGACCTGGCCGACTGGGACGCCGACTACTGGGTGGACAACCTGCGGCACACCGTCCGCTTCGCCGCCGCGGTGCAGGCCGCGCTGGAGGATGGCTTCCGGGTGTTCACCGAGCTCGCACCGCACCCGCTGCTGACCCACGCCGTGGACCAGACCGCCCGTGCGCTCGACATCCCGCACGTCGCGCTGGCGAGCCTGCGCCGCGACCAGGAACTGCCCGACGGCCTTCTGCCGGTGGTGGCCGATGTGCATGCCGCGGGGGCGCGCGTCGACTTCTCGGTGCTCTACCCCGACGGCCGGCTTATCGACGCGCCTTTGCCCACCTGGACACGGCGGCAGTTGATCCTTACCCGCGATCCCAATGAGCTCGCACCCGGCGGAGCCGTGCTGGCAGTGCACCCGCTGCTCGGTGCCCACGTGCGACTCTCCGAGGAGCCCGAACGCCACGTCTGGCAGGCCGATGTCGGCACCGCGACGCAGCCATGGCTGGGCGATCACCAGGTGCACAACGTCGCCGCACTTCCGGGTGCCGCGTACTGCGAGATGGCGCTGGCCGCCGGGCGCGCCGTGCTCGGTGACGCCGCCGAGGTGCACGACATCACGTTCGACCAGATGCTGCTGCTCGAGGAGCAGACGCTGGTGTCGGCGGCCGCCACCGTGCGCGGAGCCGCAAGCGCCGACTTCGCGGTGGACACCCTGCAGGAGGGGGAGCTGCTGCGGCGCTGCGGCGCCCGGCTGCATCGCGCAGACAGCCCGGTGACCGCGCCCTCCTATGACGTCGACGCACTGTTCGCCGCCCACCCGCAGCGGGTCGAGGGCGCCGAGATGCGCGCCGGATACAGCGACCGCGGCATCCAGTACGGCCCGGCCTTCTCCGGTTTGGTCGCCGCGTATGTCGGTGCGCCGCAAGGCGATACAGTGCTCGCCGAAGTGGCGCTGCCGGGCTCGATCCGGTCACAGCAGGGCGTGTACGGCATCCACCCTGCCCTGCTCGACGCCTGCTTCCAGGCTGTCGGCGCGCATCCGCAGCTGCGCGACGACCGCACCGGCACGCTGATGCTGCCGCTCGGCGTGCGCCGGCTGCACGCCCACGGGTCAACCCGCAATGTGCGGTATTGCCTGGCCCGGATCACCGAGACCACCCCGACGGGCGTATCGGTCGACATCGATCTGCTCGACGAGCAGGGCGCGGTGCTGCTGGCGATCGCCGGGCTGCAGCTCGGCACCGGCGTATCGGCGAGCGGGCAGCGTGAGCGCACGCTGAACGAACGCCTGCTGGCCGTCGAATGGCGCAGCCAAGAGCTGCCCGAAGAGGACTTCAGCGATCCGGGACGCTGGCTGTTGATCAGCACGTCCGACGCTGCCGACCTGATGGCGACCAAGCTCGCCGATGCGCTCAAGACCCACGATGTCGACGTCACCACCATGGCGTGGCCGCAGCACTCCGATCACGGGGCGCGCGCCGAACGGCTGCGCGAACACCTCGCGACCCGGCCGTTCAGCGATGTACTCGTGGTCACCGCGCCGCGCAGCGGTGCGACCGATGAGCAGTCCGGCATCCGTGGCGGCGACACCGTACGCCACCTGGTGCACATCGCACGCGAACTGCCCGAGGTACACGGGGAGCCGCCGCGGCTGCACGTGCTGACCCGCAATGCGCAGACGGTGCTGGCCGAGGACACGGTCAACCTGGAGGAGGCCGGACTGCGGGGCCTGATCCGGGTGATCGGCATGGAGCATCCGCGGTTGAAGGCCAGCCAGATCGATGTCGACGACTACACCGACGCCGCCCGGGTGGTGGCTCAACTGATGTCGGGCGCCGACGAGGACGAGACTGCCTGGCGTGGCGGCAATTGGTATGTGGCACGGCTGGTTCCGGGCCCGCTGCGGCCCGAGGAACGCCGCACCACCGTGGTGAACCCGGCCCGCGAGGGCATGCGGCTGCAGATCCGCACACCCGGTGACATCCAGTCGCTGGAGCTGGCCGCGTTCGAACGGGTGGCGCCGGGCCCCGGACAGATCGAGGTGTCGGTCACCGCGTCCAACCTGAACTTCGCCGATGTGCTCGTGGCCTTCGGCCGGTATCCGAGCTTCGAGGGTCGCCTGCCGAAGCTGGGGGCCGACTTCTCCGGTGTGGTCACCGCCGTGGGCGCGGGTGTCGTCACTCATCAGGTCGGGGACCGGGTGGGCGGTATCTCGGCAGACGGGGCGTGGTCGACGTTCGTCACGTGCGATGCGAATCTCGCTGTCACGCTGCCGCCGAGCGTGCCGATGAACCGGGCGGCCGCCGTGCCCAGCGCGCATGCGACCGCGTGGTACAGCCTGCATGACCTGGCGAGGATGTCGGCCGGCGACAAGGTGCTGATCCACTCCGCGACCGGTGGGGTGGGGCTGGCGGCCATCGCCATGGCACGTGCGGTCGGTGCCGAGATCTACGCCACCGCAGGCAGTGAATCGCGGCGAGACCTGTTGCGGGACATGGGTATCGAGCATGTCTACGATTCGCGCAGCATCGACTTCGCCGACCAGATCCGCCGCGACACCGACGGCTATGGCGTGGACATCGTGCTCAACTCGCTCACCGGCGCGGCGCAGCGGGCCGGTCTGGAACTGCTGTCGTTCGGCGGCCGGTTCGTCGAGATCGGCAAGCGCGACATCTACGGCGACACCCGGATGGGGCTGTTCCCGTTCCGCCGCAATCTGTCGTTCTACGCCGTCGACCTGGCCCTGCTGGCGCTGACCGAGCCCGACACCGTGCGCCGGCTCTTGGAGGTCTGCTACCAGCGGATCGCCGACGGCACACTGCCGTTGCCGCAGACCACGCACTACCCGCTGCAGGACGGCGCCACCGCCATCCGCGTGATGGGCGCGGCCGAGCACACCGGCAAGCTGGTGCTCGACATCCCGCACGGAGGTCAGATCTCGGCCGTGGTGCCACCGGAAGAGGCGCCGGTGTTCCAGCGTGACGGTGCCTACGTGATCACGGGCGGCCTGGGTGGTCTCGGGTTGTTCCTCGCCGAGACGCTGGCGAGCGCCGGCTGCGGCCGGATCGTGCTCAACGGTCGGTCCGCGCCGACCCCAGAAGCGCAGGCAGTGGTCGACCGGATTCGCCGGGCGGGCACGGAGGTCGCCGTCGAACTCGGCGACATCGCCGAACCCGCCACGGCCGTTCGCCTCGTGGAGGCGGCCTGCGCCACCGGCCTGCCGTTGCGCGGCGTGCTGCACGGTGCCGCGGTCGTCGAAGATGCCGTGCTGGCCAACATCACCGACGAACTGGTCGAAAGAGACTGGGCGCCCAAGGTTTACGGTGCCTGGAACCTGCATCAGGCCACCCGCAAGCAGTCGCTGGACTGGTTCTGCTCGTTCTCGTCGGCAGCGGCGCTGGTCGGCTCGCCCGGGCAGGGCGCCTATGCCGCGGCCAACAGCTGGCTGGATGCCTTCACGCACTGGCGGCGCAAACAGGGCTTGCCCGCGCTGGCGATCGCGTGGGGACCGTGGTCGGAGATCGGTCGCGGCATGGGCCTGGCCGAGCATTCGGGAACCGCGATCTCGCCCGAGGAAGGCGCCCACGCGTTCACCACGCTGCTGCGCCACGACCGCGCCTACAGCGGTTACGCACCGGTGGTCGGGACGCCGTGGCTCGCTGCGTTCGCGCAGAACAGCAGATTCGCCGAAGCGTTCCGGTCCACGGGCGGCAACCGGGGCGGCGGTAGCGCTTTCCTGGCCGAGTTGCACGCGCTGCCCCAGGACGAATGGCAGGCCCGGATGCGCCGGATGATCGCAGAGCAGATCGGTCTGATCCTGCGCCGGGCGGTCGATCCCGACCGCCCGCTGGCCGAGTACGGTCTCGATTCGCTCGGCACCCTCGAGGTGCGCACCCGGATCGAGGCGGAAACCGGAATCCGAATCGGAGCAACGGATATCAGCACCGTGCGGGTTCTCGCCGAGCGTCTCTGCGACGCCCTGGCCCCCGAGTCGCCCGTAGCGGTCCCGTCGTGATGGCGGCTGCCGCAGGGGCACGCACACCGTTCGAGGCAGGAGATGTCCAGTGGTTGCGATGAAGCCGATCCACGACTGGGCCGGTGAACCCGGCGAGGTGGTGTCGTGGCACCCGTCGCGGGCGTCGGTGACCAAGGTGAGCGAGGCTCCGGTCAGTGATGTGCCGGTGAGCTATCAGCAGGAGCAACATCTGCTGGCCTACCGCAAGCACCGGGCGCACGGTACCGACATGGCCCGGCTCAACGTCCCGGCGTGGGACATCCCCGGCCGGTGCGACGTCCGCGCCATGACGCACGTGATCAACGCGTACCTGCGCCGCCATGACACGTTCCACAGCTGGTTCGAGTACACCGACGACGACCGCATCGTCCGCCACAAGGTGGCCAATCCACGTGACATCAAGTTCGTGCCGACCCAGCACGGTGAGATGTCGGCGAACCAGTGGCGCGACCACGTCCTGGCCACGCCCGATCCGTGGCAGTGGGATTGCTTCCACTTCGGAATCATCCAGCGCCCCGGCCATTTCACGATGTACATCAGCGTCGACCACGTCCACACCGATGCCATGTTCATGGGTTTGGCCTTCGTCGAGATCCACATGATGTACCACGCGCTGGTGCACGGGGCCGCGCCGCTGCAGTTGCCGGAGGCGGGCAGCTACGACCGGTACTGCGTGCAGCAGCGGGAGTTCACCGCACGCCTCGACGGGGATTCACCGGAGATCCGCGACTGGATGAGCTTCCTGGAGGCCAATGACGGGACGCTGCCACGCTTTCCGTTGCCTCTCGGAGATCCGTCGTTGCCGTACACCGGGGACGTCGTCACCGTGGAGTTGCTCGACAAGGAGCAGGGGGACCGGTTCGAGTCGGCCTGCATGGCGGCGGGTGCACGGTTCAGCGGTGGGGTCTTCGCGTGCGGGGCCCTGGCCCAGTACGCGCTGACCGGCGCCGAGACCTACAGCGTCATCACCCCGACGACCACTCGCCGCACCGAGGCCGAGTTCATGACGACGGGCTGGTTCACCGGGCTGGTGCCCATCACGGTGCCGGTGTCGACGGCGTCGTTCGCGGCGACGGCCCGGGCCGCGCAGCGCTCGTTCGACGGTGGCATGGATCTGGCGCATGTGCCCTTCGAGCGGGTGCTCGAGTTGGCCGATCCGCAGAGCGGCATCCGGCCGCCCGATCCGGGTGTCCCGATGCTGTCGTATCTGGATGCCGGTCTGCTCTCACCTGGGGTGATCGGTGAGTGGCAGCGCCTCGGCGGCACCATCTACAGCGATTCCCGGTCGGCCTACCAGGTCGGCATGTGGGTCAACCGCGTCGAAGACCGGACCACGGTGACCGCGGCGTTCCCGAGCAATCCGATCGCCAGGGAATCGGTGTTGCGCTACCTCGAGGCGATGAAAGCGGCGTACCTGCGGGTGATCGAGGGCCACGACGCGGTGCGACCGTTCACCGATGTCGACGACTTCGACCTGAAAACCGCGTGAGCATGCGCGACAACCGGCTCGAGTTCACCGACCAGGCCATGTTTCTGGGCTTGCGTGCCACCGGCCAGGAAGCCGTCATGCAGTGCGTGTGGATCTACGAACGACCGGTCGACTACGACGGCCTGCGGCGGTTCCACGCGGGTATGGGCCATGGGCTGTTCGGTAGGCGAATCGAACGCTCGCCCTTGCCTTTTGGCAGACACCGCTGGGTCTGCGCACCGGGTCCCCAGACGCCGCTGGACATCGCAGAACCACGTGACCGCGCGGACCTGGGTCGGTGGGTCGACGAGCGGGCGGCGTTGCCGTTGGATCCCGAGCACGGTCCCGGGTGGCACATGGGCGTGCTGCCGATGACCGACGGCTCGACGGCGATCAGCCTGGTGGGCTCGCACTGCCTCGGCGATGGCGGCGGGGGAATCCTCACGGTCTTGGATGCGGTGTACGGCAACAAGACCGACTTCGGTCATCCGCTGCCCGGGTCGCGTACCCGGTGGCGGGCAATCGGGGCGGACCTGCGCGGCACGCTGCGTGGCATGCCCGAGGTGGCCCGCACGGTGCGGGCAGCCGTGGCGCTCGCCCGTCGGCGACGCGATGACATCGCCCGGTCGGACGCGGCGCGGCCCCGCGTGCTCGCGGGTGCCGACGACCGCGTGTACATGCCCGCCGTCACCGCATACGTCAATCACGAGGATTGGAATCTCCGCGCTAAAACCCTTGGCGGCAACAGCTATTCGCTGGTCGCTGGGTTCGCGGCGAAGCTCGCGGAATCGATGGGGCGGGTACGCGCAGCCGATGGTCTTGTCACGCTGAACATCCCGCAGAACGATCGAACCCTCGACCAGGACACCCGCGCCAACGCGGTCCGACTCGTCAACGTCGCAGTCGACCCGACCGGGGTGACCACAGACCTCTCCGGGGCCCGCGCCGCCATCAAGCAGGCGATCAACACGGCCCGCGACACACCCGACGAAGCACTGGTGCTACTACCGCTGACCCCGTTCATCCCGAAGCGGGTGGTGCGCAAGATGGCCGACGTCGTGTTCGGGTTCGCGGCCGACCTGCCGGTGTCCTGCTCCAACATGGGTGATGTCCCGTCGGCGCTGGCGAAGGCCGACGGCACCGAGGCCGACTATCTGTACTTCCGCGGCGTGGACCGATACGCCACCCGCCAGGCCATCGAGCAGCGTTGCGGCCTGCTCACCGTGGTCGCCTGCGGGGTGGGCGGCACGATCTCGCTGAGCATCGTCGGTTACCAACCGCGCGCGGAGAACTCCACGCCGTGGCTGCACAAGCTGGTCGGCGAAACCCTCGCGGCGTTCGAACTCACCGGCAAGATCGAGTAGGTCCTGATGACTCAATCTCATTCCCCCACACGGCCATCGACGGAGCACCGCCTCGCGCTGTGGGACGAGGCGGCGGTGCGCACGATGCGCGCCACCGGCCGGGTCCAGGTCATGCAGTGCACGTGGGTGTACGACCACCCGATCGACTTCGACGGGCTCCGCCGATTCCACCAGAACTTCGGCGGCGGCCTCTTCGGCCGCCGAATCGAGCGCTCCCCGTTGCCGTTCGGGCGGTATCGCTGGGTATCGGCACTGGGCCCCCAGGCGCCACTGGATGTCGCGGAGCCGCGGTCGCGGGCGCAGATCGCCGACTGGCTCGACGAGCGGGCCCAGCTGCCGATCGATCCCGAGAGCGGACCCGGTTGGCATCTCGGTGTGCTGCCGGTGACCGACGGCTCGACCGCGGTCACTGTGGTGGCCTCGCACTGCCTCGGTGACGGCGTCGGGGGAGTGATGGTGATCGCCGACGCGATCGCCGGCAGACGCCCCGATCTCGGCTACCCGCCGCCGAACTCCCGACCGCGGTGGCGGGCGATACTGCGCGATGTCCGCGAGACCGCATCGAGCCTGCCCGAGGTCGTCCACACCATCGTCGACGCGGTCAAGCAGCTGCGCGGGCAGAATCCCGACGAGGCCGCGCCCGCGGTTTCCCGGCCGGCGGTACCCGACGGCGACAAACCGATTGTGCTGCCGATGATCTCGGTGTTCGTCGACCTGGCCGACTGGAATGCCAGAGCGGAAGCCGTCGGCGGGAACAGCTATTCGATGCTGGCCGGTTTCGCGGCGAAGCTCGGGGAGCGGATGCGACGCTGCGGCGCCGACGGCGATGTCACACTGCTGATCGCCGTCAACGACCGCACCGACGGCGACACCCGGGCCAACGCGATGTCGTTGGCCACCGCGCGGGTCGACCCGCTGACGGTCACCACCGACCAGTCCGGCGCCCGTGCCGTCATCCGGCAGGCGTTCAAGACCATGCGCGACACGCCCGACGAAACGCTGCGGCTCCTGCCGCTGACTCCTCTGGTGCCCAAGCGGCTGCTGAAACGGGTCGCGGATGGCTTCCTCGCGTCCGGTGATCTGCCGGTGTCGTGCTCCAATCTCGGCGACCTGCCGACCCACGTGGCACGGGTGGACGGCACCGAGGCCGAGTACATCGTGTTCCGCGGTGTCGACCAGGGCACCACCCGCCAGGAGCTGGAGGACGCCGCCGGGCAACTCGTGTTGGTGTCCGCCCGTGTGGGCGGCAAGGTGTCCATCGGGATCACCGGATACCAAGCGGGCGAACACAATTCGAAGGCCAGACTGGCCGAACTGGCGGCGAAGACCCTCGCCGAGTTCGATCTCACCGCCGAAATCGACTGGAACAGCTGAGAAAGGCTCAAATCGATGACCGATACGACGCTGATCGGCGTGCTGCGGGAACGCGCCAGCCTTCAGCCCGACGACGTTGCCTACACGTACCTGGACTACGACACCGATCCCGAGGGCACACCCGTCCCGCTGACCTGGTCTCAGCTGTACCGCAAGGTGCGGGGACTGGCGCACGTCCTACGACAGAACGGCTCGGTCGGGGACCGTGCGGTGATCCTGGCTCCGCAGGGCCTCGAATACGTCATCTCGTTCCTCGCCGCGCTGCAGGCCGGCTTCATCGCCGTCCCGCTGTCCGTGCCGATGGGCGGCGTGCACGACGAGCGGGTGTCGGCGGTGCTCGGCGATTGCCGGCCGTCGGTGATCCTGACCACCTCGCCGTCCACCGCCGATGTCGCCGAATACGCGGTCCGACAAGGAGATTGCGCAGAGCCGACGGTCATCGCGGTCGACACGCTCGATCTCGACGCCCGTGTGAAGGCCATCAGCGACCGCGAGTCCCGTCCGGAGACCGCCTACCTGCAGTACACGTCGGGCTCGACCCGCACCCCGGCCGGGGTGATGGTGACCAATCGCAATCTGACGGCCAACTTCGAACAGATGATGTGCGACTTCTTCCCGCACTTCGGCAAGGTGCCGCCACCGGGCACCACGGTGGTCTCGTGGCTGCCGTTCTACCACGACATGGGGCTGATGCTCGGCGTGGTCGCCCCGATCCTCGGCGGCTGGCACACGGTGTTCACCACACCGTTGCAGTTCCTGGCCAAGCCCGCCCGCTGGCCCGCGCTGATGGCGCGGTATCCCCGCGCACTGACGGCCGGCCCCAACTTCGCCTTCGAGCTCGCCGCGGCCCGCACCACCGACGAGGACATGGCCGGACTGGACATGGGCGACGTGCTCGCGGTAATGAGCGGTAGCGAACGCGTCCACGAGGCCACCCTGCGGCGCTTCGCGCAGCGGTTCGCCAAATTCGGTTTCCGCGAAGAGGTGCTACGGCCGTCCTACGGTCTGGCCGAGGCGACGCTCTATGTCGCCACCGGCGAGCCTGGACCGCCCAGCGTCGTCACGTTCGAACCGGAGAAGCTCTCGGTCGGCCACGCCGAGCGGACCGGCACCGGACCCGGCACGCAGCTGGTCGGGTACGGCACCCCCGAATCGCCGGTGGTCCGCATCGTCGATCCAGAGACCCGCGTCGAGGTCCAGGCCGGAGCCATCGGTGAGATCTGGTCGCACGGTGAGAACAACTGCATCGGTTACTGGGAGAAGCCAGAGCAGACCGAGCACACCTTCCGGGCCACCCTGGCCGGCCCGTCAGCGGGCACGCCGGAAGGACCGTGGCTGCGCACCGGAGACCTCGGGTTCATCTCCGACGGCGAACTGTTCATCATCGGGCGCATCAAGGACCTGCTCATCGTGCGGGGGCGCAACCATTACCCCGACGACATCGAAGCCACCATCGGTGAGATCACCGGCGGACGCGTCGCGGCGATCGCGGTCGAATCCGACCGCACCGAGCAACTCGTCGCGATCATCGAGGTCAAGAAGCGCGGTGACACCGAAGAAGCGGCAGCCGAGAACCTGCTGAGCATCAAACGCGAGGTGGCCTCGGCGATTTCGCAGGCCTACGGGCTCAGCGCCGCGGACCTCGTGCTGGTACCCAGGGGCGCGATCCCCATCACCACCAGTGGCAAGATCCGGCGCGCGTCGTGTGCCGAGCAGTACCGCAACGACCAGTTCAACCGCCTCGACGTCAGGATCGCGTAGCAGAACTTGTTGGCTTTCTTGAGCGGACTGAGAACCCGCGGCGTGTTCGCCGACGGGTTCTTCGCCGCGCTCGGTCGGCTGGTCGTCAGGCGACCGGTGCTGATCATCGTGGCGTGGGTGGGCCTCGCCGTGACACTGCTGCTGGCGGTGCCGCCTTTGGCGGTGGTTGCCCAGAAGAACCCACCGGACCTGCTGCCTGCCGATTCGCCGGTCCTGGTGGCCAGCCAACACATGCAGAACGCCTTTCACGAAGCTGCCGCGGGCAACTTCGCCGTCGTCGTCCTGACCGACGAGAACGGCTTGTCACCGGCCGACGAGGACACCTACCGGGATCTGGTCGACAAGCTCAAGGGCAACTCGAGCGTGACCTCGACGCAGAACTTCATCGACATCCCCGAGCTGCGTCAGGTGATGACCAGTGAGGACAAGAAGGCCTGGACGCTGCCCATCAGCCTGTCCGGAACGATGGGCACCGGGCCCGGTCAGGCGGCCTACCGCAGCGCCATCGACACGGTGCACGACGCGACCCGCGACTCCGCGCTGACGGTGAACGTGGTGGGCGCGGCGGCCACGTTCGACGACATCGACAAGGTCGGGGCGCGCGATCAGCACCTCATCGAGATCTCGACCGTGGTGCTGGTGCTGACCATCCTCATCGTGGTCTACCGCAATCTGGTCGCGATGTTGATGCCGCTGCTCACCATCGGCGTCTCGATGGTGGTGGCCCAACAGGTGGTGGCGGCCCTGGGCGAGGTCGGTCTGGGGCTCGGCCCACAGACCATCGTCTTGATGACGGCGATGCTGATGGGCGCCGGTACGGACTATGCGGTCTTCCTGTTCAGTCGCTACCAGGAGTGTCTGCGTGAGGGCATCACCTCCGACATCGCCGTCGCCACCGCACTGAAGTCGATCGGTGAGGTGATCGCGGGCTCGGCAGCGACGGTGGCGATCACGTTCCTGGGCTTGAGTTTCGCCCACCTCGGTGCCTTCGCTACTGTCGGGCCCGCGCTGGCCGTCACCATCGCGTTCGGCTTCCTGGCATCGATCACCATGCTGCCTGCGCTGATGGTGCTGGCCGGGCGACGAGGTTGGGTGAAGCCCCGCAAGGACGTGACAGGACGATTCTGGCGTCGCTCGGGAGTCCATGTGGTGCGGCGGCCGGTGCTGCACCTGGTCTCGAGCCTGGTCATCCTCGTCGCGTTGGCCGGCTGCGCGGCGATGGTCAAGTTCAACTACGACGACCGCAAACTCCTGCCCGCCGACTCGTCGAGCAACCGCGGTTACGAAGCCATGGACAGGCACTTCCCGATCAGCAGCACATTGCAGCAGTTCATCCTGATCGAATCTCCGCAGGATCTGCGCAGCCCGAAAGCTCTTGCCGATCTGGAGCAGATGGCCCAGAGGGTGAGCCAGGTGCCCGATATCGACAAGGTTCGCGGCATCACCAGGCCCACCGGGGACGTCCTGGAACAGGCCAAGGCCACCTATCAGGCCGGCGAGGTCGGGGCCAAGCTGCGAGACGCCTCCAACCTCATCGAGAGCAACAACGCCAACCTCGACAAACTGGCCGGCGGTGCCCATCAGCTTGCCGACGGGCTGGGGGAGATCCGCACCCAGGTGCTCACCGCGGTGGGCTCGGTTCGCGGACTGGTGGGCGCACTCACCGACCTGCAGACGCAGTTCGGTGGCTCCAAGACGCTCGCCGACATCGACAAGAAGGCCACGCTCGTCACCAACATGCGCTCACTGGGCGGCGCCCTGAACAAGAACGTCGCCCAGGTCAAGGACCTCTACAACTGGGCGATGCCGGCCGTCACGGCACTCAATGCCAGCCCGGCGTGCAACATCGACCCGGCCTGCGTGTCGTCGCGGGCCGATCTGCAGCGCGTGGTCGCCGCCTACGACGACGGCAGTGTCAACACCCTCACCGATCTGAGCAAGCAGCTGGAGGCCACCGACGGCAGCGACACCCTCGATGACTCCATCCGCGGCTTGGGGACGACGGTGACCAAGGTGACCAACGCGCTGCAGCAGTTGGGGATGAGTGATCCGACCGGTTTGCAGCAGAAGATCTCATCCGCGATCGACGGCGCCAATCTCCTGGCGGATTCCAGCCGCCAGCTCGCCGATGGGGTACAGCTGCTCGTCGATCAGACCAAGGGCATGGGCAACGGCCTGGACCAGGGTTCGGCCTTCCTGCTCGGCATGAAGCGCGATGCCGCCAGCCCACCGATGTCGGGGTTCTACATCCCCCCGGAGATCCTGACCCAGGCCGAGTTCGAGAAGGCCGCCAAGCTGTTCGTCTCCGACGACGGCCACACCGTGCGGTATCTGGTGCAGACGGCCCTCAACCCGTTCGGCAGTTCGGCGATGGACCAGATCGAACAGATCCTGGCCGCCGCCGAGAGCGCCAAACCGAACACGACGCTGTCGGACGCGAAGATCTCGATGGTCGGATTCTCGGCCGTCAACCGTGACGTCCGTGGCTACTACAACGCTGACATCCGCTACATCGTGTGCGTCACGCTGATCGTGGTGTTCCTGATCCTGGTGGCTTTGCTGCGCGCGATCGTGGCACCGCTGTACCTCGTGATTTCGGTTGTGCTGTCCTATCTTTCGGCGCTGGGTATCGGCGTCGTGTTCTTCCAGTTCATCCTCGGACAGGAGCTGTCCTGGACAGTTCCGGGGATGGCCTTCCTGGTCCTCGTGGCGGTCGGCGCCGATTACAACCTGCTGCTGATCTCCCGGATACGCGACGAGTCCAAGCTGGGGATCCCGTCCGGCGTCATCCGCACGGTTGGCGCGACGGGCGGAGTGATCACCTCCGCCGGTCTCATCTTCGCCGCCTCGATGCTCGCGCTGACGGTCAGCCACATCGCGAGCATCGTGCAGATCGGCTTCATCATCGGGGTCGGTCTGCTGCTCGACACGTTCCTGGTCCGGACCATCACGGTGCCCGCCGCTGCGGTGCTGATCGGGAAGTTCAACTGGTGGCCGTCGAAAGGCAGGCATGGCCACGGTCAGGCAGACGCGCCGGCGGACGCGAACAGCGACCCGGAATCAATCGCCGACGATCGGCTGGAATTGGCCGACGCGGCAGCCGGACGCTGACCGCTGGGTCGGAACGCTCAGCGCTGGCCGTGCATCGAGAGCCAGCGGGTCTTGATGCGCCACGAATGCGCCGAGGCGAGCGCGAACACCGCACCGCACATGCAGGCGAACAGCCACACGAACTTGCCGTTCTCCCAGGGTTGCAGCACAGGGAAGCATGCGGTGGTGATGCGCACCGCGCAGGCCAGGATGCCGCTGACGGACGCGATCAGATAGATGTTCGCGATCCGTCGGGACCGCGGGTCCTTGCGCAGCACCATCATCGCGCGTGCGCCGTAGAGCAACAGGTAGGTCAGCGTGCCGCACAGCAGGATCCAGTAGGCGCTGAGCCAGAAGTCGGTGGGCACCGTGAAGAAGTCGGCGCGATAGATCTTCGCGCCGTTGCCGAGCGAGAACGTCGCGAGCAGCAGCGGGATGCACAGGGTCGCGGGCCGCTCGACGTACTGCTTGAACGAGCGTTGCATCGCGTCGTCGTCCTGCAACCGGCCCAGGGTGTTGTAGACGATGGCCGACGCCGCCACGATGTAGCAGTCGTGACCGATGTAGTCCTCGACGTTCCACTTTCCGGTCAGCTCATGGAGCACCTGGCCGAGGGTTTCCGAGGCGAGCGGCGACATGAGCAACACCGCGAGGCCCTGCAGGGCGATGTTGAGGGTGGCCGCAACCTCCCACCGGCACGACCACGTGACGCGCCGGATCCACAAGCTCCAGGCAATGCACCCGAGGGTGATCGTTATGAGCACGGCTACTGACATCGGACAGTCGTTTCGACGAGATTCAACGGATAGCTGATTGTATGGCTAAAGCGGCGGTGCGTCGGCGCGTGGCGCTAATTCGGACAACTTTGCCGGGCGCGCCGTTCGCGTCCTGGTGTCGGACGCCGCGACGGTCACCGGGGCCGACTCCATGTAGTGCCAGACTTCCTGGCGGCTCATCAGTCCGAACCTGATCTGAAGGTCGGGATAACTGAGCCCGAAACGGTCCGCGACCTGCCTGAGCTCCTCGGCATTTGGGTAGTCGGACTCTTTGATGCGCCGATAATAGGTGCTGCTCGATGTGCCGAGCGCGGTGTAGATGGCCTTCGCGTCTATCTCGCCGTCGAGCAGGTAGTCCAGCAGTGCCTTGAGTTGCCTGCCGTTCTCATCGGTGCGGGGCATCACCACACCATAGACCCGATCATCGACTTTGGGCAGCCTCGATCGGTTTGCTCACAGCTATTTCTTTATTGACACGTATGTCAGACTTTTGGCACTACTCTCCCAAAATTGGGACAGTGTGGCTAACGTGGTCAGCATGGTCGCTCCGATGCTGCACCCCGGTACCACGAGCTGGTTTTCCGATTACCCCACCGCGACGCCTCCGCGCGAAACCGATATGGCGACGATGACGAGCGCACTCGACGATGTGCTCGGTGAAGAGCTGGCCGGTGCGCGCGCCGCCATGGGCAGCAGTGCCGAGGAGATTCTGCTGGCGGCCCTGGGGCGCACCATCGCCCGCACCATCGGCGACGGTGTGCTCGAGGTCGACGTCGACGGTGATGTGGTGCGCCGGGCTTCGGTGGCCTGCAGTGCGCATCGGAGCCTGTCCGGGTACGACCTGCTGACGACGGTCACCCGCGTGCCGGGCCGATCCCGCGGGCACTCCCGCGCGGACGTCCACTTCGGCTACGACGCAGCAGGCCGAGGATCCGCAATGTCGACGGGCTATTTGCTGTCACTGCATGTGCAGCCGGATTCCGGGGCCGGGCTGCAACTCGAATGGACATACGACACCCGCGGTTTCGATCCGGCCACGGTGGCAGAACTGGCCGAGCAGTTCCCGTTCGCGCTCATCGAGGTGACCTCCGGCTAGTGGCCGCCTGGGCGATTTGCACCGCTCATTAGACTGCTTGCAGCGGCGTCGATCCGGCCATCACCGGGGAGCCTCCGGAAGAACGGTTGCGCGGGTCCGCCCGACGCGGCTCAGTAGAACCGGGCGGGTGGGCCCGTCATCGCCCGAAAGTTGAGCGGCGCGCGAGGTTTCGCGCGCAAGCGGGGTGGTACCGCGGCGCTCGCGCACCTGCGCGACGTCGTCCCCGTGCCTTGAACGCAGTTGGGCCTACGGGCCCAGCACAGGCACAGGAGACGAAGACCGTGAGCGCCTATCCCAAGCCCGCCGCACCGAATTTTCCGGAGCGCGAACTTGAGGTGCTGGACTACTGGGCCGGCGACGACACCTTCCGGGCCAGCGTCGCGCGCCGCGACGACGCACCGGAGTACGTCTTCTACGACGGTCCGCCGTTCGCCAACGGCCTGCCGCACTATGGCCACCTGCTGACCGGCTACGTCAAGGACATCGTGCCGCGCTACCGCACGATGCGCGGCTACAAGGTGGAGCGCCGGTTCGGCTGGGACACCCACGGCTTGCCTGCCGAGCTGGAGGTCCAGCGCCAGCTGGGCATCGCCGACAAGGCGCAGATCGAGGCGATGGGGATCGAGAAGTTCAACGATGCCTGCCGTGCCTCGGTGCTGAAGTACACCGATGAGTGGCGCGCGTACGTCACGCGGCAGGCCCGGTGGGTGGACTTCGACAACGACTACAAGACCCTGGATCCCACCTTCATGGAGTCGGTGATCTGGGCGTTCAAGCAACTGTGGGACAAGGGCCTGGCCTACGAGGGCAACCGCGTGCTGCCGTACTGCTGGAACGACGAAACCCCGTTGTCCAACCACGAGCTGCGGATGGACGACGACGTCTACCAGAGCCGCCAGGATCCCGCGGTGACCGTCGGTTTCACGGTGGCCGACGGCCCGCTCAAGGGCGCGCACCTGCTGATCTGGACGACGACGCCGTGGACCTTGCCGTCCAACCAGGCCGTGGCCGTCAACCCCGACATCACCTACGTGCTGGTGCAGGGTCCGGAGGGACGACGCTATGTCCTCGCGGAAGCCCGACTGGCCGCCTACGCCCGCGAGCTGGGTGAGGAGCCGGAGGTGCTCGGTGCATACCCGGGCCGGGACCTGTTGGGCACACGGTACCTGCCGCCGTTCCCGTATTTCATGGACTCGCCCAACGCATTTCGGGTCCTCGGTGCCGATTTCGTCAGCACCGAGGACGGCACGGGCATCGTGCACATGGCGCCCGCCTACGGCGAGGACGACAAGGCCACAGCCGACACCGCCGACATCGTCGCCGTCACACCGGTGGACTCCAAGGGCCGGTTCGACGCGTCGGTACCCGATTACGCGGGTCAGCATGTGTTCGAAGCCAATTCGCAGATCATCCGGGATCTCAAGAACCGTGACGGGTCAGCTGGGGTCAACGGTGCGATCCTCCTACGGCACGAGACCTACGAGCACTCCTACCCGCACTGCTGGCGCTGCCGTAATCCCTTGATCTACCGCGCGGTGTCGTCGTGGTTCATCAAGGTGACCGAGTTCCGGGACCGGATGGTCGAGCTCAACAAGCAGATCACCTGGTACCCCGAGCACGTCAAGGACGGTCAGTTCGGCAAGTGGCTGTCCAATGCACGTGACTGGTCGGTGTCGCGAAACCGCTACTGGGGCAGCCCCATTCCGGTGTGGAAGTCCGACGATCCGGCGTATCCGCGGATCGATGTGTACGGCAGCCTCGACGAGCTCGAGCGCGACTTCGGGGTACGCCCGACGAACCTGCACCGGCCCTACATCGACGAGCTGACCCGGCCCAACCCCGACGACCCGACCGGCAAGTCCACCATGCGCCGCATCGAGGACGTGTTCGACGTGTGGTTCGACTCGGGGTCCATGCCGTACGCGCAGGTGCACTATCCGTTCGAGAATCGCGAATGGTTCGACGGCGCGGACGCCCACTTCCCGGGCGATTTCATCGTCGAGTACATCGGCCAGACCCGCGGCTGGTTCTACACCATGCACGTGTTGGCCACCGCGCTCTTCGACAAGCCGGCCTTCAAAACCTGCGTGGCACATGGGATCGTGCTCGGCAACGACGGCCAGAAGATGAGCAAGTCGCTGCGCAACTACCCCGACGTGAGCGAGGTGTTCGACCGCGACGGGTCCGACGCCATGCGCTGGTTCCTGATGGCGTCTCCCATCCTGCGCGGCGGCAACCTCATCGTCACCGAGCAGGGCATCCGCGAGGGCGTGCGCCAGGTGCTGCTACCGCTGTGGAACGCCTACAGTTTCCTGGCGCTGTACGCACCGGAAAAGGGAACGTGGCGCACTGATTCGACGAACGTCCTGGATCGCTACATCCTGGCCAAGTTGGCGCAGTTGCGCGACGATCTGACTGCGGCCCTGGACGTCTGCGACATCTCCGGGGCGTGCGACGAGCTGCGGCAGTTCACCGAGGCGTTGACGAACTGGTATGTGCGCCGGTCCCGTTCGCGTTTCTGGGAGGAGGACGCCGAGGCCATCGACACGCTGCACACCGTGCTCGAGGTGACCAGCCGGCTCGCCGCGCCGTTGCTGCCGCTGGCCACCGAAGTGATCTGGCGCGGGCTGACCGATGGGCGCTCGGTGCACCTGACCGACTGGCCGGAGGCCGACGTGCTGCCGAAGGACCCCGAGCTGGTCGCGGCGATGGACCAGGTGCGCGAGGTGTGCTCGGTGGGCTCGTCGCTGCGCAAGGCCAAGAAGCTGCGGGTGCGCCTGCCCCTGCCGAAACTGACCGTGGCCGTGGACAACCCGGATGCGCTCGCGCCGTTCGGTGATTTGATCGCCGACGAACTGAACGTCAAGGCGGTTGACCTGACCGACGACATCGACGCTTACGGCAAGTTCGAGCTGGCCGTCAACGCCCGGGTCGCCGGGCCACGGATCGGCAAGGACGTGCAGGCCGCGATCAAGGCCGTCAAGGCGGGCGAGGGTGTGGTCAATCCCGACGGCACCATGACCGCGGGACCGGTGGTACTGCAACCGGCGGAGTACACCTCCAAACTGGTTGCGGCGGACCCGGAATGGACTTCGGCGCTGCCCGACGGGGCCGGGCTGGTCGTGCTCGACGGCACGGTCACCGAGGAGCTCGAAGCCGAAGGCTGGGCCAAAGACCGGATCCGCGAGCTTCAGGAGCTGCGTAAGACGACGGGCCTGGAGGTCTCCGACCGGATCTCGGTGCGGATGGCCGTGCCGGCGGAGTTCGCCGCTTGGGCCGGCACCCACCGCGACCTCATCGCCGGTGAGATCTTGGCCACCAGCTTCGAATTCGTGGGCACGGACACGGCGCTGGAGGGCACAGTGATCGGCGACGGCGTCCGGGTGGCGATCGCGAAGGTCTGATTTCGCGCGACCATGCCGAGCGTGAAGAAGATTGCGAGAAATCAGAACTTCTTCGACATCAAGTTCACATTCGGCGAACGAGATCAGCGTCAGCCTCGGACGACCCGCGCCGTGCGGCCTTCGAGCGATACGGTGTCGCCCGGGTGTAGCTGGCGGCCGCGGCGCAACTCGACGTCACCGTTGACCATGACGAGGCCGTCGGCGATCACCGCTTTGGCATCCGCGCCGGTGTCAATCAGCGAGGCCAGCTTGAGGAACTGGCCGAGGCGGATCGACTCGTCACGGATCGGGACCTCATCGGATGCCATGCCGGTCAGGGTAGCGCCATAGCATCGACAGGTATGGCGGGCAGCGGGTTCCAGGCGGGCGGACGCTGGGTCCTGCATCTCGACATGGACGCGTTCTTCGCGTCCGTCGAACAACTCACCCGGCCGACGCTGCGCGGGCGCCCTGTGCTGGTCGGCGGCCTTGGCGGGCGCGGCGTGGTGGCCGGGGCCAGCTATGAGGCGAGGCGCTACGGCGCCCGGTCGGCGATGCCGATGCACCAGGCGCGCCGCCTGGTCGGTGCGCCCGCGGTGGTGCTCCCGCCACGCGGCGCGGTGTACAGCGTGGCCAGCCGCCGAGCGCTCGACACGGTCCGCAGTGTGGTTCCGGTGGTCGAGCAGCTGTCCTTCGACGAGGCATTCGGCGAGCCGGCCGAGCTCGCGGGCGCTTCGGCGGCCGAGGTCGAGGAGTTCTGTGAGCGGTTGCGGGCCAAGGTGCGCGAGCAGACCGGGCTGGTGGCCTCCGTCGGGGCCGGGTCGGGCAAGCAGATCGCCAAGATCGCATCGGGTCTGGCGAAACCGGACGGGGTGCGGGTCGTCAGCCGCGACGAGGAACGGGTGCTGCTCGACGGGTTACCGGTGCGGCGGTTGTGGGGGATCGGTCCGGTCGCCGAGGAGAAGCTGCACCGGCTGGGCATCGAGACGGTCGGCGCATTCGCGGCCCTGTCCGAGACGGAGGTGGCCAGCGTGCTGGGCGCGACCGTCGGTCCCGCGTTGCATCAGCTGGCTCGCGGGATCGACGACCGGCCGGTGACCGAACGGGCCGAGGCCAAACAGATCAGTGCCGAGTCGACGTTTCCCGAGGACCTCACCACACTCGCCCAGCTTCAGGACGCCATAGGCCCCATCGGTGAGCACGCGCACCGGCGCCTGGAGAAGGACGGCCGCGGCGCGCGGACCGTCACGGTCAAGCTCAAGCGGTCGGACATGAGCACGCTGACCCGGTCGGCCACGCTGGGCTATGCCACCACCGAGGCCGCCACCCTCATCGGCACCGCCCGCCGGCTGCTGCTCGACCCGGTCGAGGTCGGTCCGATTCGCCTTGTCGGAGTTGGCTTTTCAGGACTCTCGGACACCCGGCAGGAGTCCTTGTTCCCGGATCTGGAGCAGCCGCAGGAGGTCTGGGACACCCACCAGCAGGTCGACGCGGGTCCCGCGGCTGCGACGGTGTGGCGCATCGGCGACGACGTGGTGCACCCCGAGCACGGTTTCGGCTGGATCCAGGGCGCCGGGCACGGCGTGATGACGGTTCGCTTCGAAACCCGGGCATCGGGGCCCGGGCCTACCCGCACGATCGCCGCGGACACCCCTGGGCTCGCCCGGGCCAACCCGGTCGACAGCCTGGCCTGGGCCGATTATCTCGAGAGTCTCGGGCGGACGTGAGGAGCCGGACTACCAGAGCACGCCGTAGGTGGCCGACAGCACGAAGCCGTGCTGGCCGTAGGTCTTACACGTCACGGTGCCCTGATGCCCGACGCCGCAACTGGCTCCCCAGTTCTCCAGCCGTTGCCCTTCGGGCAGGACATCGACATCGCGGGTGAATCTGGCGTTGTCGGAATGCTGGTAGTCGGCAGGTCCCCAGCTGTTGACCACGGTCTGGTTGGTCCCGGCAGGCGCATCGGTCGGCACGGCGTCACAGCCCACCGGGCCGCCGTTGGGGCCGATGCCGCAGTGTCTGCCGTCCGGGGTCTTGAAGAAGATCCAGTAGAAGTCGCCGGGTGCGGCCGAGGAGAACGAGCCGCGGGCATTCGGATAGCTGTCGATGTCGTCGGCACCTGATGGCGGTTGCGCGCCTGCGGATGGCGAGGCCGCCACGGCCAGTGCTGCGGCTGCGACAGCCGTAGCTAAGTGGTACAGCATGTCTTCCATTGAACCCAGGCCGTCAACCCCACTGGCCGATAATGCCGCTCACGGGCTGTCCCGAGGCCAGGGCCGCCATCAGCAACACCCGCGCCTGTCCGGGCCGCAGCCGTGATGCCAGGACTGCGCCTGCGTCGAGGAGGCGTTGGCCCGGTCCGTAGTCCGGGCTGACCGGCCCGTCGGGTACCCGGGTGGAGACTACGACGGTCACCCCCGCGGCGGTGAGTCTGCGGACCCCTTCGATCACGGGTTCACCCGCATTGCCCGACCCGACCGCCTCCAGCACGATCCCGCGGGCCCCGGCCGCGACGCACGCGTCCATGGCGGCCGCGTCGCTGCCCGGATACGCCGCGACGATGTCGACGCGGGGTGCGCTGCCTGCGGTCAAACCGCTCAATTCGGGCCGTACCTTGGCGGCACCGGGCTCGAACCCGGCCGCGGTCACCGCACCCACCGGGGTTCCGGTGAATCCGGCGAGGTTGACGGTCGAGTCCTTGCGCAGCCCGAGCGGCTGCCACACCGTACCGGCGAACGCGACGAGAACACCGAGGTCATGAGCGTGCGGGCTGCCCGCCACCACCAGCGCGTCGTGCAGGTTGGCGGGCCCGTCCGAGTCCGGCGAATCGGAGCTGCGCTGGGCTCCGGTCAGCACCACCGGAACGGCCCCGGTATACGCCAGCTCCAGCCAGAGTGCGGTTTCCTCCATCGTGTCGGTGCCGTGGGTGATCACCACGCCGTCGGAACCACAGGCCGCGGTCTCGACCGCAGCCCGGATCCGGTCCCAGTCGGCCGGCGTCATCATCGCGCTGTCGGTGGACATCACGTCGATGATCTGGATGTCGGCGGCGATGTCGAGGTCAGCGGTGAGATCGGTGCCCGTGCGGGTCGGGTGTCGCACCCCGGCGCCGTCGGTGCTGGTGGCGATGGTGCCGCCAGTTGTGATGACGGTCAGATTCACGGGCTTGTGCACGGCTCTAGATTGTTCCGCATCGACACTTTGGGATGATGGGGGAGTGACTGAGGAAACCCCCACCCCGGCGGAGCCGGTGACCGAGGCTTCCGGGGATGCCGAATCCCCCGCCCCGCCCCGACGCCGGCTGCCCCTGTTGCTGATGGTTGCCGGGGTGGTGCTGTTCCTCGACGTCGTGACCAAGGTGCTCGCGGTGCGGCTCCTGACGCCCGGCCAGCCGGTTTCGATCATCGGCGACACGGTGACCTGGACACTGGTCCGCAACTCCGGTGCGGCGTTCTCCATGGCGACCAGCTACACGTGGGTGCTGACGCTGATCGCCACCGGCGTGGTGATCGGCATCGTCTGGATGGGCCGCCGCCTGGTCTCGCCGTGGTGGGCGATAGGGCTCGGCATGATCCTCGGCGGCGCCATGGGCAACCTGGTGGACCGCTTCTTCCGTTCTCCCGGTCCGCTGCGCGGGCACGTGGTCGACTTCTTCTCCGTCGGTTGGTGGCCGGTGTTCAACGTGGCCGACCCCTCCGTGGTGGGTGGGGCGATCCTGCTGGTCGCGCTGTCGTTGTTCGGCTTCGACTTCGATACCGTCGGCCGGCGCCAGTCGGACGCGCAACAGACCGAGGCGAAATCGAAGGCGGAGCCTGCGAAGATCGACAGCGCCGAGGCCGACACCACCAAGACCGAGAAAGCCGGCGACCAGGACGCACCGGAGCCGGCCGACGAGTCGAGCCCGGTCGGCCGCCAGGCTGATCCGTCATAGTGGCCACGCGGTCGATGCCGGTCCCCGAGGGGCTGGCCGGTATGAGGGTCGACGCCGGTTTGGCGCGGCTGCTGGGGTTGTCTCGGACCGCCGTGGCGGCGCTGACCGAGGACGGTGGCGTCGACCTCGACGGAGCGCCTGCCGCCAAGTCCGACAAGCTGGTCGCCGGGGCCTGGCTGGAGGTGCGGCTGCCCGAGGCGCCCGCACCGGTGGAGAACACCCCCGTCGACATCGAGGGCATGGCCATCCTCTACTCGGACGACGACATCGTCGCGGTCGACAAGCCGCCGGGCGTCGCCGCGCATGCCACGGTCGGCTGGCACGGTCCGACGGTGCTGGGCGGGCTGGCGGCCGCGGGCTTCCGGATCAGCACATCGGGTATCCACGAGCGGCAAGGCATCGTGCAACGCCTGGACGTCGGCACCTCGGGGGTCATGGTGGTGGCGCGTTCGGAACGGGCCTACACCGCGCTGAAGCGCGCGTTCAAGCAGCGCACCGTCGACAAGCGTTACCACGCTCTGGTGCAGGGGCACCCCGATCCGTCGAGCGGCACCATCGACGCGCCGATCGGCAGGCACCGGGGCCATGACTGGAAGTTCGCGGTGGTCGAGGACGGACGCCACAGCGTCACCCACTACGACACCATCGAGGCCTTCCAGGCCGCCAGCCTGGTCGACATCGCGTTGGAAACCGGCCGCACCCATCAGATCCGGGTTCATTTCGCCGCACTGCACCATCCGTGCTGCGGTGATCTCACCTACGGCGCCGATCCGACGCTGGCGAAACGGCTCAAGCTCGAGCGGCAGTGGCTGCATGCCCGGTCACTGGCCTTTGCGCATCCGGCCGACGGCCGGCGCATGGAGATCACCAGTCCGTATCCGGCAGACCTGCAGCACGCGCTCGACGTGCTCCGCCGGCACTGATCGTGAGTGACGCGCAGCGCGGACGTGCGGAGCAGATTCAGCTCCGGGCCGGAATGCTCTACGGCGCAGCTGCGTACATCTGGTGGGGTCTGTGCCCCGGGTTCTTTCTGCTCCTGCTGCCTGCCGGTGCTCTCGAGGTGCTCGCCCACCGCATCGTCTGGAGCGCGGTGTTCCTGCTCCTGGTGCTGGCGCTCGCGCGTCGGCTCGGAGATCTGCGACGGCTGCGCGCCCGCACCTGGCTGCAACTGCTGGCCGCGGCGGCGCTCATCTCCGTCAACTGGGGCACCTACATCTACGCGGTCACCAACGGCCACGTCGTCGACGCCGCGCTCGGGTACTTCATCAACCCGCTGGTGAGCGTGGCACTCGGTGTCGTGGTGTTCCGTGAACGCATCAACCGCTGGCAGGCGGTGGCGCTGATCATCGCGGTGGCCGCGGTCGCGGTGCTGACCGCGCAGGTCGGTGCGCCGCCCTACATCGCGGTCGTGCTTGCCGTGAGTTTCGGCCTCTACGGGCTGGTCAAGAAGGTGGTCGCGGCCGATCCGCGGGTCAGTGTCGCGGTCGAGACGCTGCTGGCGCTGCCGCTGGCCGCGGGATACCTGATCGCGCTCGGTGTGCTCGGGCAGGGGCATTTCCTGAACAACGGCGCCGGGCATGCGGCGCTGTTGTTGCTGGCCGGCCCGGTCACGGCGATCCCGCTGCTGTTGTTCGCCGCGGCGGCGCAACGACTCCCGCTGGTCACGCTGGGACTGTTGTTCTACCTCAACCCCGGCCTGCAGATGGCGTGGGGCGTGTTCATCGGGCACGAGCCGATGCCGCTGGGCCGCTGGGTCGGGTTCGCGCTGATCTGGCTGGCGCTGATCATCATGACCGCCGGAGCGCTCGGCAGAAGAGCTCGAGATCCGGTTCGCGGAACTGTCGATCAGGTGGAGCCGGAATCGTCATCACGGTGACAGGCTGACACCACGACACCGGGAGGACACCATGCAGTACTGCCTGCTCATGCACTACCAGGAAGGGCCCGAGGCCGGTCTCTCGGAGGAGGACATGGCGCCGGCGCGGGCAGCGTTCGCCCGCTACGCCGACGATCTCGACGGGGCCGGCGTGCTCATCGGCACTCAGGTGCTTCAATCTGCTTCGGCGACAACCACATACACCGCACGCAACGGTAAACCCGAGATTCAGGACGGCCCGTTCGCCGACACTCGCGAGCGGCTCGGTGGCGTGTTCGTCATCGATGTGCCGGATCTGGACGCAGCGCTGCAGTGGGCCGGGCGGTGCCCCGCCGCGCAGTGGGGTTCGGTCGAGATCCGCCCTGTTGCGGTCACCTATGCCCGCGGAACCGGCTGGTACACGCCCTGACCGAGTCGTCGCCGGCGCAGTCGCGGGTGACGGAGATCACCCGCGACTCCTACGGCCGGCTGCTTGCGCTGCTGGCTGCGCCCACAGGTGACATCGCGTCGGCCGAGGATGCGCTGTCGGATGCCTTCGAGCGCGCGTTGCAGCGATGGCCGCAGGACGGCGTACCCGGCAATGCCGAGGCATGGATCCTGACCGTGGCGCGTAACCGACTGCGAGACCTCTGGAAGTCGTCGGCCTACCGGCTCACCCGGCTGCTGCCCGACGACCACGATCTCGCGGAAGCCTCCGCCGAACCGGCCGAGATACCGGATCGGCGACTCGAACTCATGCTGGTGTGCGCGCACCCGGCCATCGCGCCGGATGCCCGTACCCCGCTGATGCTCCAGACCGTGCTGGGCGTGGACGCGGCGGCCATCGCGGGCGCGTTCGCGGTCGCCCCCGCCACCATGGCGCAGCGGTTGGTCCGTGCGAAGAAGCGGGTCAGGGATGCCCGCATCCCGTTCGTCCTGCCGGAACGCGCCGACCTGGCCGACCGGTTGCCCGGTGTGCTTGAGGCCGTCTATGGGGCCTATGCCATCGACTGGCAGGCCACGCCGCAGAGCGCGGTGCTGGATTCGCTGTCCGCCGAAGCGCTGCACCTCGCTCTGATCCTGGCCGAACTGTTGCCGGACGAGCCCGAGGTGCTCGGGCTGGCGGCACTGTTGTCGCTGTGCGAAGCGCGCCGTGTGGCCCGGCATGGTCCCGACGGCCGATTCGTCCCGCTCGATGCACAGGACGCGTCGCGATGGGACAGGGCGCTGATCGAACGCGGCGAGCGGATGCTGACGCGCGCACACGGGTTCTCATCACCCGGGCGGTTCCAGTACGAGGCGGCCATCCAGTCCGCACATTGTGCGCGACCGGTGGACCAGGCGGCGTTGCGCAGGTTGCACCGGGCGCTGGTGCGGATCGCGCCGACGCTGGGGGCCATGGTGGCGCTGGCTGCCCTCGACGGCGAGATCGACGGTCCGCGAGCAGGTTTGCGCAGCCTCGACGCGATCGACGATCCTGCCGTCGCCCGCTTCCAGCCCGCTTGGGTGACGCGGGCGCACCTCCTGTCCCGCGCCGGCCGCACCGACGACGCCGTGCGGGCCTATCGCCGTGCGATCGAGCTGACCCCGCAGGCCGATGTGGCGTCATATCTACGACGCATCCTCGACGGGCTCAGCTAGCGTCGGTTGCCTCGGTGCGCGCGCTGACCGAGCGGCCCAGTGCGGCCACCTCGGCGTCCATCCTGGGCAGCAGCGCCGGTGCGGATTGCCGCATCGCGGTCTCGCCGACGTAACTCGTCAGCACCGGTTTGAGCCACCGGAACAGACCCACCCAGCTTGGGCAGTACACGCGGGTCTTGCGGCCTTCGATGCCCTTGACGAAGGCCCTGGCGCACTTGTCGGCCGAGGTGGTCCAGTTCACCGGCCACCACGGAGCCATGGCCAGCATCTCGCCGAACACGGGTAGATCGGCCTTGGTGTCGCGAATCAGGTCGGTGTCGATCCACGACATGTGAGCCGAGCCCACCTTCACGCCGCGGTAGGCAACCTCCAGCCGCAAGGCGTTGGCGAGATGTTCGGCTCCGGCCTTGGAGGTGCTGTACGGGGCCATCCCGGGAGCGGCGGCGAACGCGGCCATCGACGAGACGATCAGCACATAACCCTGGCGGTCGATCACCGACGGCAGGGCGGCGCGCACGGTGTTGAAGACTCCGAGCACGTTGACGTCCATCACCCGTTTGAACGCCTCGGGATCAACCTGGAGCAGGGAGCCGTAACTGGCCACGCCTGCGTTGGCCACGACCACATCGATGCCGCCGAAACGTCCGACGGCCTTGTCGATGACGCCCTGCATCGCGGACAGGTCACGCACGTCGGCGGTCATCGTCATGACTCTCGCATCATCGGCGAGTTCTGCCGCCAGGGCTGCCAAGGGTTGCGCATCGACGTCGACGAGCACCAGTGTGGCGCCGCGCTTGTGCAGCAGGCGCGCGACTGCGGCGCCGATGCCGCGGGCGCCACCGGTGATGACAACGACTTGCGAACTCAGCGACACCATGTGCCGAAAGGTACCCTCGGTGCAGCAGGCGTGCCGATCGAATTGCACGACTGGTAGCTGAAATTCGCGCATCTGCGCGCATGGGCAGCCACGAGCGACCGGCCGGCCGTCATCGACCGTTGCCGTCGGATGCCAGCCGGCGCTCGATGTCGCCGACCACCTCGCCGACGGTATCGGTGATGAAGAAGTGGTCGCCTGCCACCACCTGAATGTCGAAGGCAGCGGTCGTGAAAGCCGACCAGGCCGCCACCCGCTCGTAGCTGACCGCGGTGTCGTCGGCGGCGGCGTAGGCGTAGATCGGACACGCAACGGTTGTGCCGGGCGGGCAGTTGTATTCGGTGATCGCACCGTAATTGCGCAGGGTCCGCAGGATCGTCGCGCCGAAGCGGTCTCCGATGAATTCGGTGTCGGTCCCGGTCATGTCGGCCACCATCTTCAGCAGCTCACCATCACTGCTCTGGTGCAGCTCTTGATAACCGCCGTGCCCAGGTGCGGGCGAGGCAGACAAGAACAGCGCCGCAACGGTTTTCCCGCTGGCTTCGAACTTGCGCGCCACTTCGAAGGCGATCAGGCCGCCCATGCTGTGGCCGAAGAACGCGAGCGGTGCCGCTGATGTGATTCCGGCTGCGAGTAGGTCGTACACGTCGCCGGCAAGCGTTGGGATACTACCGATGTCGGGCACATCGTGCCGGTCCGCATGGCCGGGATACTGCACTGCTACGCGCCGAACCGATGACGTGAACGCACGTGCGAACGGTACGTAGGCCCGCGCCGAGCCACCGGCGTGCGGAAATATGTACAGCGTCTCGACCGCATCCGGTCCCTGATCACCTTGAGCTTCCGCTGTCATGCCGTGATCCACGGGCTGGGTGTCGTTGACGAACGCACCGGCCATCACCTCCCCGGGCCCGTCGGCGTAGTACCGCCGGGTTGAGTGCTCATTATCGGGGAGCACGGATGGAATGCCAATCGGCAAATGACAGAACAGAACTCTGCTAGCTGTGCTAGGCGATTGCTCAACTCGTCAGTAGGTGTCCAGCCGCCGTGTCGTGGGCGGCGACATGCGCCATTCACCGCTGCGTGCGGGCCGGAGAGCGTTTGGTCGGCATCGGGTTTCCGGCTTCTGCGCGATCGGCTGCCCATTGAGGCAAAAATTTGCGATAACAAGATCGGCAATCTTGATCGGTTGGATGCAAAGTGCAATGCGCCCGCGAATGCCGTTGTGTAACAACTTATCTAGGCGGATTCTCGCCGAGCTGCGAAAAGCTCGGAAGTCGACAGGGCAAACAGCACCCCGAACGTCGAACGGCGGTGCATCTCGAGTAAAGCCCCGATTCGCGTCGCGTAGCTAATTTGCACCGGCAAACAAGTTGGCGAGGTCGCCACTCTCGAGTGGGAAAACCGATGACAGTTTGCCAACAGCGGCGTAAATTTCCGCAAAGACGCCACGGGAGCCATCTTCGCTAGCCGGCACAAGGGATGTGCGGCTGACGGAGAGATGACGCCCGCTGTCAGAACCAGTCGGGGGACGGGCTTGTGCTGGGCACCGACGGCCAGCACAGGATGCAGCGTGCGTCGCCGACGACGGCGGCGTGCAGCAAACAAACACGCAGATGGCGCGCTGTTCCGCGCTGTCGGCATGGGCGACGAAGTCTGAGCGGGAGTGAATGGAAGGAAAACCCATGGTTGAACATTCCCTGACAGCGCTTCTCCGTGAGCGGGCCGGTAAGCAGGGCGACGCCACTGCCTACACCTACCTCGACTTCGAAGTCGACCCCAACGGGTACCGCGAATCGCTCACGTGGGCCGAGTTGTACCGACGCGTCCGCGTCGTTGCCGAGGAACTCCGGTTGTGCGGCGCACCAGGTGACCGTGCTGCCGTGCTGGCACCACAAGGACTCGAGTACATAGTGGGTTTCCTCGGCGCCATGCACGCCGGTTTCGTCGCGGTACCCCTGTCGGTTCCACAGCCAGGCGTGCACGACGAGCGAGTCGTGTCAGTGCTGCGGGATTGCAGTCCGTCGGTCATCCTCACCACAACCGCCTCGGCCGCTGAGGTCGCGGGCTATGCGGAAGGCGCCCGGCCGCCGGCGATCGTCGAAATCGACTCGCTTGACCTTGATTCGCCGCGCGAACCCGACGCGGTGCGGCCGGGCATGCCGCCGGTCGCCTATCTGCAGTACACGTCGGGCTCGACGCGCCTGCCTGCCGGGGTCGTGGTCACCCACAAGAACGTCGTGACCAACGTCGATCAGGCACTCGGGGATTACTTCGGCGGGGATATCCCGTCGGATGCCACCTTCGTATCGTGGCTGCCGTTCTACCACGACATGGGGCTGATCAAGGGCGTCTGCGCGCCCCTGGTCTGTGGCCGCAGCGCGGCGTTGATGAGTCCGTTGGCGTTCCTGCAGCGTCCGGCTCGGTGGATCCAGTCGCTGGCCTCCAGTCCGGCGGCCCTGTCAGCGGCCCCGAACTTCGCCTTCGAGCTGGCGGCGCGCCGCACCACCGACGACGACATGGCCGGGCTGGACCTCGGCGATGTGCGCTCGATACTCAGCGGCAGCGAGCGGGTGCACGCCGCCACCCTCAACCGATTCATCGATCGGTTCGCGCCGTTTCATCTGAAGCCGAGCGCCATTCGACCGTCCTACGGCCTCGCCGAGGCCACCGTCTATGTCGCCACCTCCGACCTGGGCACCGCCCCGTCGCGGGTCCGGTTCGATTACGAGAAGCTGTCGAATGGGCACGCGAGGCGCTGCGATGCCGACGCGAGCGGAAGCACGGAACTGATCGGGCATGGCACCCACCGGTCCACCGTGCTGCGGATCGTCGATCCCGCCGCCCGCACCGAGAACCCGGCCGGAACAGTCGGCGAGATCTGGGTGCACGGGGACAACGTCGCCGCCGGATACTGGCACAAATCCGAAGAGACACAACGGGTCTTCGACGGAAGCCTGGTCAACGCCTCACCCGGTACGCCCGACGGGCCGTGGCTCAAGACCGGCGATCTCGGCGTCATCTCCGACGGTGAGCTGTTCATCATCGGCAGGATCAAGGATCTGCTGATCGTGGACGGCTCGAACCACTATCCGGACGATATCGAGGCGACGATCCAAGAGCTGAGCAACGGCCGTGCTGCCGCCATATCGGTGCCCGACGGCGAGTCCGAGAAGTTGGTGGCCATCGTGGAGGTCAAGCGTCGCCGCGAGTCGGACGACGACTGGGCCGAGCGGCTCCATCTGTTGAAACGTGAACTGACATCGGCGATTTCGACGACGCATCGGGTACGAGCCGCCGATCTGGTGTTTGTCGCGCCAGGCTCGATACCGATAACGACCAGCGGGAAGGTGCGCCGGTCGACCTGCGGCGAGCTCTATCGAGAGAACCGGTTCGAGCGATTGGACGGACCACGATGACTGCCACCGTCGGAGACGACGCCGGACTGCGGCGCTGGCTGATCGACTATCTCGTCACCACCGTCGGCTGCAAGCCCGAAGAGATCGACCTCGATCTGTCGCTCAACGACCTTGGCGTCGGATCCAAGGACGCCGTCGTGCTCTCCGGTGAACTGGCCGAACTCCTGGACCGCCCGGTGTCCCCGGTCGACTTCTGGCAGCATCCGACCATCAACTCGCTGGTCGGGTTTCTCGTCGACGGTGAGCAGGAATCCGCCGCGGACCAGACGCTTGGATTCGACCGCGGATCGCTCGACGAACCCATCGCCGTAGTGGGCCTGGGGTGCCGGTTCCCCGGCGGGATCACCGGTCCGGATGCTCTGTGGGACTTTCTGTGGGACGGCCGCTGCGCGGTCACCGAAGTTCCGCCGCAACGTTGGCAGCCGTTCGACGACGGATCGCCCGAAGTTGCGGAGGCGCTGGCGGGCACCACCCGCTGGGGTTCGTTCCTGCCAGACATCGACGCCTTCGACGCGGAATTCTTCGAGATCTCACTGCGCGAGGCCGCGAAGATGGACCCGCAACAGCGACTGCTGCTCGAAGTCGCCTGGGAGGCTTTCGAACACGCCGGAATCCCAGCCAGCTCACTGCGCCGTTCACAGACCGGGGTCTTCGCCGGAGCCTGCTTCAGTGAGTACGGCTACCTGGGGTCGACCTATCTCCCGACAGTCGATGCCTGGAGCAATACCGGTGGCGCGCTGAGCATCATCGCCAACCGGTTGTCTTATTTCCTCGACCTCCGCGGACCCTCGGTCACGATCGACACCGCATGCTCGTCGTCACTGGTCGCGATCCATCTGGCATGCCAGAGCCTGCGGATGCGTGACTGCGACACGGCACTCGCGGCCGGTGTCAACATGCTTTTGTCGCCTGCGGTCTTCCATGGCTTCGACCAGGCCGGCGCGTTGTCGCCGACCGGCAGGTGCCACGCTTTCGACGCTGCGGCAGACGGTTTCGTGCGAGGCGAGGGCTGCGGGGCGGTCGTGCTGAAGCGCCTCGGCGACGCCGTGCGCGACGAGAATCGCATCCTCGCCGTGGTCCGCGGATCGGCGGTCAACCAGGACGGGCGATCCAACGGGTTGATGGCGCCGAACCCGGCCGCGCAGATGGCGGTGTTGAAGTCGGCGTACACCAATGCCGGACTGACGCCTCACGACGTGGACTATGTGGAAGCCCACGGGACGGGTACCTTCCTGGGAGATCCGATCGAGGCCCGCGCGCTGGGCACCGCACTCGGCCGGGGCCGCCAGGAGCAGTCGCCACTGCTGATCGGTGCGGTCAAATCGAATCTGGGCCATCTGGAGGCTGCGGCCGGTATCGCCGGCTTCCTCAAGGCGGTGCTTGCGGTACAGCAGGCCCGGATCCCCGGAAACGTCGGGTTCGAGACGCCGAACCCACACATCCCGTTCAGTGCGCTACGACTGAAAGTCGCTGCGGAGAATCAGGATTGGCCGTCGGTGGGGCGGCCGCGACGGGCCGGCGTCTCGTCGTTCGGATTCGGCGGCACCAATGCGCACGTGGTGCTCGAACAGGCTCCCGATGCGGCCCCGTCGGGGCCCAGGCAGGATGCCGCCGTCACCACGCTGGTGGTCTCGGGCAAGGACCGCGAGCGTATCGAACGCACCGCCGGGACCGTGGCCGCGTGGATGAGCGGCGCCGGCGCGGGAACCGCGTTGGCCGACGTAGCCCATACGCTCAACCACCACCGATCCGGTCATTCGGTGTTCGCCACCGTGTGTGCACGTGATCGTGAGCAGGCCGTCGCAGGTTTGACCGCGTTGGCGCAGCGGCAACCCGCCACCGGCGTCGTCGGTCCGCACGACGGATCCTGCGGCGCGGGAACGGTGTTCGTGTACTCGGGTCAGGGCTCGCAGTGGGCAGGCATGGGACGGCAGCTGCTCATCGACGAACCGGCGTTCGCCGCGGCGGTTGCCGAGCTGGAACCGGTGTTCGTCGAACAGGTCGGGTTCTCCCTGCGGCAGGTGCTCGGGGACGGGCTGCCGGTGCGCGGCGATGCGCAGGTGCAGCCCGTGATCATGGGGCTGCAGCTGGCGTTGACGGAGCTGTGGCGCTATCACGGCGTGACCCCGGACGCGGTGATCGGCCATTCGATGGGCGAAGTCACGGCAGCTGTCGTGGCGGGCTCACTGACGGTTCGGGAGGGACTGCGGGTGATCGCCACCCGATCCCGCTTGATGTCCACCTTGGCGGGCAAGGGCGCTGTCGCGCTGTTGTCCCTGAACGCCGAGGCGACAACGGAACTCATCGCCGAGCACCCGGACGTGAGCCTGGCGATCTACACGTCGCCGCGCCAGACGGTGATCGCCGGTCCGCCTGCGGCGGTCGACACTTTGATCGCGGAAGTGCAGCGGCGCGGCCGGTTCGCGCGCCGGGTCAACATGGAGGTGGCGTCCCACAACGCCTTGATGGATCCGATCCTGCCGGACCTGCGGGCGGCGCTGGCCGATCTCTCGCCGCGGCGGCCCGTGATTCCGTTCCTCTCGACGGTTCGGGATGGCACCACGGAACCGGTGCTCGACGCCGACTACTGGGCGGACAACATCCGCCGCCCGGTACGCCTGCAACAGGCGGTGACCACGGCCGGCGAAACCTACACCAATTTCGTCGAGATCAGCGCCCATCCGATGCTCGCGCCCGCGATCTCGGAAACCCTCGGCGACATCCACCACCACAGCGTCGGCACGTTGACGCGCGGCGGCGACGACACGGTCAGTTTCCACACCAACCTCAATGCGATGCACACGGCGCAGCCTCCGGTCACCCCGCACCCACCGGGACCGCATCCGGTGCTGCCGACGACACCGTGGCTGCACACGAGCCACTGGGCCGACTTCATGCCCATGGGCAGGCGATCCCGCGGCGGTGCCCCGTCGGCGACGTCGGGTGTCGTCCCTGCGGAGTGGTACTGCGAGCTGACCTGGCCGGAGCGGTGCGTGGCAGCCGAGTCGCTGGCCGCCGCAGGATCGTGGGTGGTGATCGGCGACGACGGTCTCGCTGCTGAGATCGCACGTGCCGGGGACAACCAGGTCACCGCGCTGGACGAGGATGCGGATGCCACGACGTTGCGCGCCGCCGCAGCCGATGCCGATTACGTGCTGTACGCCGCACCGGTGTGCCCGGCGTTCGACGCGGCATCCGGATACCGCGTCTTCAGCGCTGCGCGCCGAGTGGCAGTCGTGCTGGCGGATTCCGGATTGCCATCGCGCCTGATCCTGCTGACCCGTAACGCGCAGCCCATCGCCGACGGGGACCGCGCCAATCCGTCTCACGCGGTGCTGTGGGGCCTGGGCCGCACGCTGGCGTTGGAGTGCCCCGACATCTGGGGCGCGGTGATCGATGTCGACGAGTCGGTGCCTGACGGTCTCGTCGCCCGGTACGCCGTCGCCGAAGCCCATGCCGGCGATGAGGAAGACCAAATCGTCTACCGGGCGGGTGTCCGCCGGGTAGCCCGGCTACGCCGGGCGCTGCCGCCCACCACATCGGGGGATGGGCTGGACGGCAACGGCAGCTATCTGGTGGTGGGCGCGACCGGCAACATCGGTCCGCAGCTGATCCAGCAGTTGGCCGACATGGGCGCCGGGACCGTCGTGGCGGTGTCACGCAATCCCGGTGCCCGGTTGGACGGGTTGGCCGCGACACTTGCCGGTCAAGGCAAGTCGTTGGTGCCGGTGGCTGCCGATGCCACCGATGAAGCTGCCATGACGGAGCTCTTCGCCCGATTCGGCGGCGATCTGCCCCCGCTGGCGGGAATCTACCTGGCCGCCTTCGGCGGTGGTCCGGTCACCGTGACGGATATGACGGACGCCGACGTTGCGGCGATGTTCCGGCCCAAGCTCGATGCGATCGCCCTATTGCACAAGCTGTCGTTGGGCACGCCGCTGCGCCAGTTCGTCCTTTTCAGCTCGATATCGGGACTGCTGGGTTCCCGATGGCTGGCGCACTACGCGGCGACAACCACCTTCCTGGACACCTTCGCCTACGCGCGGCGTGCCGCCGGCCTGCCTGCCACGACCGTCAACTGGGGGCTGTGGAAGTCGCTGGCCAACAACCAGATCGAGCAGGAGCGCAACATCACCCTGGGTTCGGGCCTGGAACCGATGCCCGACGAGGTGGCGATCCAGGCGCTGTGGTCGGTGTGCGGATCCCGCACTCCGGTGCGCTCGACCGTCGTGGCGGCCGACTGGACCCGACTGGCGGCCGCCTACCGGACCAGAGCGCCGCTGCGTATCGTCGATGACCTGCTGCCGGTGGACAACGACGAACCCGACGCGGCCGACGCTCCCGCCGTACCTGCTACTCAATTCCGGAAAGCCCTGCGCGAGTGCGAACCCGAGCAGCGGTACAACCAGCTCGCCGAGCACGTCAGCACCTTGGTCGCGCGGGTTATGGGGCTGGCGTCGCCGCAGCTTCTCGACCGGTCGGAGGGGTTCTTCCAGTTCGGGATGGACTCGCTGATGAGCGTGACCCTGCAGCGGGCGCTGGCCGAAAGTCTCGGGCAGGCGGTGCCGGCCTCGGTGATCTTTGACTACCCGACCGTCGACGCGCTCACCGATTACCTGACCACCATCCTGCCCGAGTTGATCGAGGTTGCCGACGACGGTGAGGTCGACACCTACGAAGACTTCAGTGAAGACGAACTGCTGCAACAACTTTCGCAGAGGCTGGGTTGATTTTGATGGTGGGTGCTGGGGCGGATCGTCGGGCGATTATTGCTGAGGCGTTGCATCGGATTGATGAGTTGACGGCGCGGTTGGCGGTGGCTGAGCGTGCTGATGTTGAGCCGGTGGCTGTGGTGGGGATGGGTTGCCGGTTGCCTGGTGGGGTGGGTTCTGCTGATCAGTTTTGGCAGTTGTTGCAGGACGGGCGTAGTGGGATTGTGCCGGTGCCGGGGGATCGGTGGGATGTTGAGGAGTTTTATTCGGCGGATCCGTCGGTGCCGGGGACGATTTGTGCGCGTGATGGTGGGTTTTTGACGTCGTGGTCTCCGGATGAGTTTGATGCGGAGTTTTTTGGGATTGCGCCGCGGGAGGCGGCGGCGATGGATCCGCAGCAGCGGTTGTTGCTTGAGGTGGCGTGGGAGGCGTTGGAGAACGCCGGTGTTGTGGCGCAGTCGATTCGGGGGACGCAGACGGGCATCTTCGTCGGCCTCACCGGATACGACTACATGTTGAGGCTCACCGAGACGCTGCGTCGCGAAGACTACGACGCCTATATTCCGTTTGGGAATGCGGCGAATTTTGCGGCGGGGCGGTTGGCGTATTTTCTGGGTGCGCGGGGTCCGGCGTTGGTGGTGGACACGGCGTGTTCGTCGTCGTTGGTGTCGGTGCATCTGGCGTGTCAGAGTCTGCGTCGCGGGGAGAGCGACACCGCCCTGGCCGCAGGCGTGAATCTGATTCTGCGCCCGGAGAACAGCATTGCGTGTTCCCGGTTCGGGATGTTGTCGCCGGATGGGCAGTGCAAGACCTTTGATGCTGGTGCCAATGGGTATGTGCGCAGTGAGGGTTGTGGGGTGGTGGTGCTCAAGCGGTTGAGCGATGCCCTGGCCGATGGGGATCGGGTGTTGGCGGTGGTGCGCGGATCGGCGGTCAACCAGGACGGCGCCAGCAGTGGGCAGACGGTGCCCAACGGCCCGGCGCAGCAGGCGTTGATGCGCCAGGCACTGGCGGCCTCGCGGTTGCAGGCCGCCGATATCGACTACATCGAGGCGCACGGGACCGGTACCGCACTGGGTGATCCGATCGAGCTCGACGCGCTGGCACAGGTTTTCGCCGACCGCGGCGATGCCGCGCCGTTGGTGGTGGGCTCGGTGAAAACCAATCTGGGACACCTGGAATCGGCCGCGGGCATCGCCGGATTCATCAAAACCGTGCTCAGTGTGCGTTACGGCTACATCCCCAAACACCTCAACTTCCACCAACTCACCCCCCACGCCAGCGAGGACGCCACCCGCCTCACCATCGCTTCATCGGCGCTGGAATGGCCCACCGTGCCGCGTCCGCGCCGGGCGGGGGTGTCTTCGTTCGGGGTCAGCGGAACCAACGCACACATCATCGTCGAGCAGGCACCGTCTCCCGAACCTGCTGTGTGGGAGCCGGATTCGCCGGTGACCACGCTGGTGGTATCGGGCAAGACGCCCGAGCGGATCGCCGCGACCGCGGCCATGCTCGCCCAGTGGATGACCGGCCCCGGCGCCGAAGTCCGACTCGCCGACGTCGCCCACACCCTCAACCACCACCGAACCCAACACCGCACCTTCGCCACCATCTGCGCCCGCGACCATGACCAGGCGGTTGCCGGACTGTCGGCCCTCGCGGCGGGTCAGGCTGCGGTCGGCGTGGTCGGCGCGCACGAGGGGCCGTGCCGTCCGGGCCGGGTGTTCGTGTACTCCGGGCAAGGTTCCCAATGGGCCGGCATGGGCCGCCGACTACTCACCGACGAACCCGCCTTCGCCGCCGCCATCGACACCCTCGAACCCGCCTTCCGCACCGAGGTCGGGTTCTCCCTGCGCGAGGTGCTCGAAACGGCAGAACCACTGACCGGTATCGAACGTATCCAGCCGGTGCTGACCGGCCTGCAACTCGCGTTGACCGCGTTGTGGCGGCACTACGGCGTGGTCCCCGACGCCGTCATCGGACACTCCATGGGCGAAGTCGCCGCCGCCGTCACCGCAGGCGCACTCACCCCCACCGAAGGACTACGCGTCATCGCCACCCGCTCCCGACTCATGTCCCGGCTGGCCGGCCAAGGCGCGATGGCACTGCTCGAGCTCGATCCTGCCTCTACCCTGGGGTTGATCGCCGAGTATCCGGAGGTGACGCTGGCGGTCTACGCATCACCGACCCAGACGGTGATCGCAGGCCCACCGAGTGACGTCGACACGTTGATCGCAAAGGTCGCGCAGCAGAGCAGGTTGGCACGACGCATCGACGTCGACGTCGCGTCGCACCATCCGACCATCGATCCCGTGCTGCCCGACCTTCGGGCCGCGTTGAGCGATCTGGCGCCGAAACCGCCGACGATCCCGATCATCTCGACCACCTACGACCAGAGTCAGACGCCGACACCGAGTTTCGACGCCGATCACTGGGTTACCAATCTGCGCCGACCGGTGCGGTTCACTCAGGCCGTCGCTGCGGCCGGGGCAGACCATGCCACCTTCATCGAGGTCAGCCCGCACCCTCTGCTGACCCATTCCATCGCGGACACCCTGGCCGGCACCCACTTCCACACTGTGCCGACCCTGCAGCGCGACGGCGACGACACCCACACCTTCCACACCAATCTGAACTCCGCTCACACCGGTGCACCGCCGCGCACCTCCCACCCGCCCGAACCACATCCGGTGTTGCCCGCGACCCCGTGGCACCACACCCGGTTGTGGATCAAACCGACCACCCCGCAGCGTCATGCGCCCGCGGCCGGATCGAACGGATGGACCTACGAGTCCGACTGGCCGATCGGGCCGATCACCACGGCCGATACCGCCGGTGAAGGTTCCTGGGTGGTGTTCGCCGACGATGGATGCGGCACCAAGGTGAGTAGCGCAGTCGGGGACGCAGCGGTGGTCACCGTCCTTCCGATGGACACTCTGGCCGACGGAGCAGCGGCATCCGAATTGCCGGACATCCTCGGCAGGGCCGCGAATGTCCTTTACGCGCCGGACCTTTCGGCTTCAGGTCACTTGCCGGAATGGGGTTATCGGCTGTTCAACACGGCCAGGCGCCTGACGGCGGCGCTCGCCACGATGGCGGTGCCACCCAGGATGTTCATCCTGGGACGGCGCGACGGCTCCGACGATCGTCCGGCGGATCCGGCTGATGCCGTGCTCTGGGGGCTGGGGCGGGCGCTGGCCTCGGAGCATCCGGAGATCTGGGGCGGTGTCGTCGATATGGAGGAACCCGAGTCGCCCGGCTCTGGTTCGGACCAAACCGCGGCACCGGTCGGCGACATCAAAGACGTGTGGCGGGTCTGCGAACCAGAAGAACGTCGTGCCCTGTTGCAGAACCATGTCGGCGTTCTGGTGGCCGCCGTCATGGGGCTGCCATCGGCCCAGTCGCTCAACCCGGACGCGGATTTCTTTGAACTGGGCATGGATTCGTTGATGAACGTGATCCTGCAACGCGCGCTTGCCGAGACCCTCGGCGAAGTTCTGCCCCAGACAGTCGTTTTCGACTACCCGACGGTCACGGAGCTCGCCGACCACCTCGCCGAGATCGCCGACGCCGACCTCCCGGAAAGCGTGGGTTGATTTTGATGGTGGGTGCTGGGGCGGATCGTCGGGCGATTATTGCTGAGGCGTTGCATCGGATTGATGAGTTGACGGCGCGGTTGGCGGTGGCTGAGCGTGCTGATGTTGAGCCGGTGGCTGTGGTGGGGATGGGTTGCCGGTTGCCTGGTGGGGTGGGTTCTGCTGATCAGTTTTGGCAGTTGTTGCAGGACGGGCGTAGTGGGATTGTGCCGGTGCCGGGGGATCGGTGGGATGTTGAGGAGTTTTATTCGGCGGATCCGTCGGTGCCGGGGACGATTTGTGCGCGTGATGGTGGGTTTTTGACGTCGTGGTCTCCGGATGAGTTTGATGCGGAGTTTTTTGGGATTGCGCCGCGGGAGGCGGCGGCGATGGATCCGCAGCAGCGGTTGTTGCTTGAGGTGGCGTGGGAGGCGTTGGAGAACGCCGGTGTTGTGGCGCAGTCGATTCGGGGGACGCAGACGGGCATCTTCGTCGGCCTCACCGGATACGACTACATGTTGAGGCTCACCGAGACGCTGCGTCGCGAAGACTACGACGCCTATATTCCGTTTGGGAATGCGGCGAATTTTGCGGCGGGGCGGTTGGCGTATTTTCTGGGTGCGCGGGGTCCGGCGTTGGTGGTGGACACGGCGTGTTCGTCGTCGTTGGTGTCGGTGCATCTGGCGTGTCAGAGTCTGCGTCGCGGGGAGAGCGACACCGCCCTGGCCGCAGGCGTGAATCTGATTCTGCGCCCGGAGAACAGCATTGCGTGTTCCCGGTTCGGGATGTTGTCGCCGGATGGGCAGTGCAAGACCTTTGATGCTGGTGCCAATGGGTATGTGCGCAGTGAGGGTTGTGGGGTGGTGGTGCTCAAGCGGTTGAGCGATGCCCTGGCCGATGGGGATCGGGTGTTGGCGGTGGTGCGCGGATCGGCGGTCAACCAGGACGGCGCCAGCAGTGGGCAGACGGTGCCCAACGGCCCGGCGCAGCAGGCGTTGATGCGCCAGGCACTGGCGGCCTCGCGGTTGCAGGCCGCCGATATCGACTACATCGAGGCGCACGGGACCGGTACCGCACTGGGTGATCCGATCGAGCTCGACGCGCTGGCACAGGTTTTCGCCGACCGCGGCGATGCCGCGCCGTTGGTGGTGGGCTCGGTGAAAACCAATCTGGGACACCTGGAATCGGCCGCGGGCATCGCCGGATTCATCAAAACCGTGCTCAGTGTGCGTTACGGCTACATCCCCAAACACCTCAACTTCCACCAACTCACCCCCCACGCCAGCCAAGACGCCACCCGCCTCACCATCGCTTCATCGGCGCTGGAATGGCCCACCGTGCCGCGTCCGCGCCGGGCGGGGGTGTCTTCGTTCGGGGTCAGCGGAACCAACGCACACATCATCGTCGAGCAGGCACCGTCTCCCGAACCTGCTGTGTGGGAGCCGGATTCGCCGGTGACCACGCTGGTGGTATCGGGCAAGACGCCCGAGCGGATCGCCGCGACCGCGGCCATGCTCGCCCAGTGGATGACCGGCCCCGGCGCCGAAGTCCGCCTCGCCGACGTCGCCCACACCCTCAACCACCACCGGACCCAACACCGCACCTTCGCCACCATCTGCGCCCGCGACCATGACCAGGCGGTTGCCGGACTGTCGGCCCTCGCGGCGGGTCAGGCTGCGGTCGGCGTGGTCCGGTCGCATGACGGGCCGTGCCGTCCGGGCCGGGTGTTCGTGTACTCCGGGCAAGGTTCCCAATGGGCCGGCATGGGCCGCCGACTACTCACCGACGAACCCGCCTTCGCCGCCGCCATCGACACCCTCGAACCCGCATTCCGCACCGAGGTCGGGTTCTCCCTGCGCGAGGTGCTCGAAACGGCAGAACCACTGACCGGTATCGAACGTATCCAGCCGGTGCTGACCGGCCTGCAGGTGGCGTTGACCGCGTTGTGGCGGCACTACGGCGTGGTCCCCGACGCCGTCATCGGACACTCCATGGGCGAAGTCGCCGCCGCCGTCACCGCAGGCGCACTCACCCCCACCGAAGGACTCCGCGTCATCGCCACCCGCTCCCGACTCATGTCGCGGCTGGCCGGCCAAGGCGCCGTGGCACTCCTGGAACTCGATGCCGACGCCACCTCCGCCCTGATCGCGGAGCGTGCAGGGGTCAGCCTGGCGGTGTACTCGTCGCCGCGGCAGACGGTCGTGGCCGGGCCGCCCGCGCAGATCGACCAACTGATCACCGACCTCCAGCAGCAGGACCGCTTCGCCCGCCGGGTCAACATGGAGGTGGCCTCACACAGCGCACTCATGGATCCGATCTTGACCGAATTACGCACCGGTCTGATGGATCTGGAGCCGAAACCGCCTGCGGTTCCGTTCCTGTCGACGGTGACCAACGACTGGGCTCCGCACGTCGACGCCGCCTACTGGGTGGCCAACGTGCGCCAGCCGGTCCGGCTCTACCAGGCCTTGGCCGACCTCGGCGAGCAATACGGCACGTTCATCGAGATCAGTCCGCATCCGGTGCTGACGCATTCGATCACCGAGACGCTCGGCGACACACACCATCACGCCGTCGGCACCCTGTCGCGCGACACCGACGACACCCACACCTTCCACACCAATCTCAACGCAATCCACACCGCCGCGGCCCCGCAGACCCCGCACCCTGACGGCCTGCCACCCGAATTGCCCACCACGCCATGGCAACACACCAGGCACTGGATCGATGGGCGTGCCGTAGACCGCCCTGTGGTCGCGCAACCGTCGGATCTGCTGTCCGGTGCAGTGCCGCCACAGTGGTGCTGCGAGCTGACGTGGCAAGTACGTCCGCTGCCGGAGGATCGGCATGCGTCAGGAACCTGGCTGGTGGTCTCCGATGCCGAGCTGAGTCTGGAACTGGACGCCACGCTGCTGGCCCCCTCGGCGTTGTCCGACGACGACGGTGCACTGGCCGATGTGTTGAACGGCGTCACCCACGTTGTGTTCGCGCCAGATGTGGGCATCGGATGCCTCGATCCCGAGCCCGGGTATCACCTGTTCAACATGTGCCGCAAGCTCTGCGCGGCGTTGGCACTGCTGCCCGAGCCGCCGCGTCTGTACCTGCTCACCCGTAACGCCCAGCCGCTCTCGGAGGGCGACCGCGCCCATCCGGCCCATGCGGTGCTGTGGGGCCTGGGCCGGACACTGGCACTGGAACACCCCGAATTCTGGGGTGGGGTCATCGATGTCGACGAGTCGGTGCCCGCCGAGCGGGTGGCGGGCTACCTGCGGGCCGAGGCCGCCGGGAGCGACGGTGACGATCAAGCGGTGTACCGGGCCGGGCGCCGGCATGTACCGCGGCTGGTGCAGGCACCGGCACGGCCCGCGCCATCCGCCGAACTCGATGGGGCGGGAAGCCATCTTGTCGTCGGGGCCACGGGCAACATCGGGCCGCATCTGGTTCGTCAGCTTGTCGCGATGGGAGCCAGGACGGTGGTTGCGGTGTCCCGCAATCCCGGTTCCCGCATGACGGAGTTGGCGCAGGCCGTGGCAGAACAGGGAGCGACGCTCGTCCCGGTCGCGGCCGACGCGTCGGATCCGAAGGCGATGTCGGCACTGTTCGACCGGTTCGGCCGCGACCTCCCCGAGTTGAGCGGCATCTATCTCGCGGCGTTCGGAGGCGGACCGGTGACCTTGGCGGACATGACCGCCGAGGACGTGCAGGTGATGTTCCGACCCAAGCTGGACGCGGTATCACTGCTGCACACCCTGTCGTTGAAACATCCGGTGCGCCAGTTCGTGCTGTTCGCATCGATCTCGGGGTTGCTCGGTTCTCGGTGGCTGGCGCACTACACGGCCACCACTGCGTTCCTGGACACCTTCGCCTACGCCCGCCGAGCCGCCGGTCTTCCCGCCACCACCGTGAACTGGGGATGGTGGAAATCCTTGGCCGACAACCAGTCCGACGAGTACCAGCAGGTCACGCTGAGCTCGGGCCTCGAACCCATGCCCGACGAGGTCGCGATCCGCGCACTGTGCCCGGCGTTGACCACCGACGCCCCGGTTCGTGCCGTCGTCGCCGCCGCCGACTGGACCCGCCTCGCCGCCGCATACCGCACTCGCGCGAATCTCAAGATGGTCGACTCGCTGATACCCGCAGAGGGCGCCGAGGACCGTGCCGACGACGATCACTGGGCCGGTGCTCCCGACTTCACCGAGCTGGATCCCCTTGACGCCGAACGCATCATCGGTGAACGGCTGCGGACACGGCTCGCCGCGATCATGGGTTACGCCGATCAGGCTGCCCTGAGCCCGGCTGTGCCGCTGATCGAACTCGGCATGGATTCGCTGATGGCCGTGCGGATCCGGCATGCCACCCAGTCCGACTTCGGTGTCGAACCCCCTGTGGCCATGCTGCTGCAGGGCGCATCCCTGGATGACATCACCGCCGATGTGATGCATCAGTGCGGAGTGTCCACACCGGACACCGGCGCAGCCATCGACGCACTCCGGGACCGAGCCAACCAACGTGCCGCTGCCCGCAGGGGCGCCGCGGTGCGCCGTACGAGAGGACAGCGCGCGTGACTGCCACCGTCGAACAGGATTCGTTGTCGCCCAACGCCATAGCTGTCGTCGGCATGGCGCTGAGGTTCCCCGGTGCCAACTCACCGTCGGCTTTCTGGCAAAACCTCCGCGCCGGTGAGGAGTCCATCCGGACGCTGACCGAGGCACAGTTGATCGACGCCGGAGTCAGCGCCGTCACCCTCGCCGATCCGCAATACGTGCGCCGGGCCCCGATCATCGACGGCATAGACGAGTTCGACGCCGAATTCTTCGGCTTCCCACCGCAAGTGGCGCGCATGATGGATCCGCAGCAGCGGCTGTTCCTCCAGTGCGCCTGGCATGCGCTCGAGGATGCCGGCTGTGATCCCGCCGCGTTCGACGGTTCGATCGGCGTGTTCGCGACCAGCGGCGCGAGCATGTACATGCTGCACAACCTGTTGTCCCATCACGACCGGTCAGCGTTCCTCGGGCAGGGTGCGACCTTCGATCTGATCAACATGTCGTTGCAGAACGACAAGGACTACCTCGCCACCCGGGTCTCGCACCAGTTCGATCTGCGTGGGCCGAGCGTGACGGTGCAGACTGCGTGTTCGTCGTCGATGGTCGCTGTGCACACGGCCTGCCAGAGCCTGCTCAACGGCGAGTGCGACATGGTGCTCGCCGGCGGCGCGTCGATCCGCATTCCGCATCACGTGGGCTACTGGCATGAGCCCGGGTCGATGGTGTCCGGTGCCGGGCACTGCCGGCCGTTCGATACCGCAGCCGACGGCACCGTGTTCGGCAGTGGTGTCGCCGTGGTCGCACTCAAACCGTTGCAAGCGGCGCTGGAGGCCGGCGACCGGATACACGCCGTGATCCGGGGTTCGGCGATCAACAACGACGGTGCGAAGAAGATGACCTACGCGGCGCCGAACGGCGCCGCCCAGGCCGATGTGATCGCCGAGGCCCAAGCGGTGGCCGGCGTCGATGCGTCGTCCATCAGCTACATCGAGGCGCACGGTACGGGTACGCCCCTGGGCGACCCGATCGAAATGGAGGCGCTTCGAGCTGCTTTCAGCCTCTCGGACACGCCGCGGCCGGGTCCGTGCGTGGTGGGCTCGGTGAAGTCGAACATCGGCCATCTGGCGGAGGCGTCGGGCATCGCCGGTCTGATCAAGACGATTCTGTGCTTGAAGAACCGGGCCATTCCCGCCACGCTGCACTTCACCACGGCGAACCCGGCACTGAACCTCGACCGTGGCCCGTTCACCGTGAGCAGCGAATGCACACCGTGGGAGTGGGACGGGGTGCGCCGGGCCGGTGTCAGTTCGTTCGGTGTCGGAGGCACCAACGTGCACGTCGTCGTCGAGGAAGCGCCCGCGCAGCCCGCACGGCCGGTGCAGGACGGGCCACAGGTGCTGCGGCTGTCGGCCCGCACACCTGAAGCGCTGGAGGACTTCCGGGCGGCATTGGCCACCGAATTGGCCGCAGATCCCGCCCTGGACCTGTCCGATGTGGCTGTCACGCTCGGCCGGCGGCGGCTCGAGAAGTTTCGGCTGGCCGCCGTCGTGCACGACCGGCAGGACGCGGCCGCCGTGCTGGGCGCCCCCGAGAACGACAACGTGTTCGTCAGCGAGGCGACCGACGCGACCCCGACCGGCCGGGCGCCGGCCGGTGAGCGTCGCGTCACGCTCATGTTCCCGGGGCAAGGCGCCCAGCACGCTGACATGGCGCGCGGTCTCTACGAATCCGAGCCGGTGTTCGCCGAGCACTTCGACCGGTGCGCCGAGGGATTCCAGCGTGAGCTCGGCATCGATCTCAAAGCAGAGCTGTTCGGCTCCGGCCAATCGGACCTGGAACGCACCGACCGCGCCCAACCCGCCCTCTTCACCGTCGAATACGCCCTTGCCCGGCTGTTGCACGCCTACGGTGTCCAAGCCTCTGCGTATGTGGGTCACAGCATCGGCGAGTATGTGGCGGGCGTGCTGGCAGGAATTTTCGACCTGCCGACCGCGATCCGCGTGGTCGCGACCCGGGCCCGATTGATGCACGGCTCTGCCCGGGGTGCGATGGTCGCGGTCGCGATGACACCCGAGGCCGTCGCCGAGCATCTGGCGCCGGGCCTCGACCTGGCAGCGGTCAACGACCCCGGCAACTGCGTGGTGGCGGGATCACCGGAAGACGTCATGAAGTTCCAGAACCGCTTGCGGCAGCGGGGGATACTGGCCCGCCGGGTCCGTACCGCGCACGCGTTCCATTCGCAGCTCATGGATCCCGTCGTGCCACAGTTCGGCGAGTTTCTGGCAGGCGTCCAGCTTCATCCGCCGCACACCCCGGTGCTGTCGAACGTCACCGGAGCCTGGCTGACCGACGCAGAAGCCACCGACCCGACCCTGTGGGCGAGCCAGATTCGTGCCACGGTCAGGTTCTCCGACGAACTCGATCACGTGCTGGAAGATCCCTGCGCCGTGTTGGTCGAGGTCGGGCCGGGTGGCGCGTTGACGGGATCGGCCATGCGGCACCCGAAATGGGCCGAACGGCATCGCGCCGTCCGCTTGATGCGTCATCAGGTGCAGAACCGCGGTGACCGGGACACGTTCCTGTTGGCGCTCGGCCAACTGTGGTCGGCCGGTGTCGAGGTGGACTGGTCCCCGTTGACCGGCCACACACCTGCGCTGGTCTCGCTGCCCGGATACCCTTTTGTGCGCCAACGGCACTGGGTGGACCCGGAGATCACCGCCGACGGCGCGGCACCTGCCAGGGCCAACGGCAGCGTGCCCAATGGGCATGTGGCCGAACCGGCCGGCGAGACGAAAACCGGCAGCGCCGGTACCGGGCAGGTGGACATCGAATCGACGCTGCGGCGAATCTGCGCCGAGTGTCTCGGTGTCAGTTCGGTGGGCCCGAACGACGACTTCTTCGAGATCGGCGGGGATTCCCTGATCGCGATCGGCGTCGCGATGAGCGCGACCAACCAGGGTCTGGAGTTGACTCCGCAAGATCTCTACGATCACCCGAACGTGGCGGCGCTGACTGCGGTGCTGTCCGCGCGCTACGCCGCAGGCGGGTTGGCCGCTGTGTCGGTCGACGATGCGCCCCAACCTGTTTCGCCGCTCGCGGCGCACTTCCTTGAGCAGGGTCTTCGCGAATCCGGGCGCTGGCGGGTGCCGCTGCTGGTGAGGCTGGATTCCACCGTCGGAATCGAGGATGTCCGGTCGGTGTTGGCGGCGGTGATCAACCACCACGACGCGTTGCGGACCGAGTTCAGCCAACGGGCCGGAGCGTGGGAACAGCAGATCCGGCCACCGTGCGACCAGCTCGACATCGCCCAGGTGTCGCTGCCCGGTACCGTGACGCCGGGTGGCGATGACGAACGGCGCGCGGCGGTCGACATCCTGACCGGACAGGTAGCGCGGCAGGATCTTTCCAGTCCGGCACTGGTCGCGACCTACATCGTCGATGCCGTCGGAGCCGGGCGGTACCTCGCGATGTCGATCCATGAGCTCGCGGCCGACGGGGTGTCTCGGGAGATTCTGCTCACCGATCTGTTCACCGCGTTCACCCAGCGACTGGCAGGCAACGACATCACGTTGCCTCCGGTCACCGCGACGTGGCGGGAATGGTCACAGCGCTACGCAGGGCTCGCCACCCATCCGGCAGTACTCGACAGCAGGCAGTACTGGCTGGACGAAGCTGCCAAACCCACACTGCACCTGGCAGATCGAGCTTCCGCACAACCTCCCGGCGTGGACGACATGAAGTGTGTGCCGTCGCTGATCGCCGCCGAGCAGGCGGGCCTCATCGAACGGGCAAGGGGCAGATTCGAGTTCGCCGTCGAGGAACTCATGCTCGGCGCGCTGTCCCGGGCCGTCGCGCACTCGATCGCCGATGGAACGGTTGCCGTCGCACTTGCCGGAACCGGGCGTGCCGTGCTCAAGCCGGATGTCGATCCCCGGCGCACTGTCGGCGGCTTCACCACCGTCTACCCCGTGTCGCTGTCCTGCCACGGCGGGTCCACGGCGACGCAGGTGCTCGACGGCGTGCACGAAACCATGCGGGCGGTCCCACATCAGGGTGTCGGCCACGGGCTGTTGCGCTATCTGTACGGGCCGACGTCACGGACGTTCGGCGCGCTGGATTCCCCGGACATCCTGCTGTGCAACGAAGGTGTGATTCCTGATCTGCCCGCGGCAGCCGGGCCGGTGCAGATCGATCGCGAGACGGCGATGGGCGTACGGGACAAGACGCCCGGACTGGGATTCCCGATCGAGATGCGGTTCTACCGGTCATCGGCGGGAATGCACGTGGACTGGTGGTACGACGTTCGCCGGGTCGCACCGGAGACGGTGACGATGCTGGCCGACCGCTTCCCGATCGAGTTCGAGGAACTCCTGTCCGAAGCGCTGGCGACGGCGCCGACCCAGGACGAATTCGGCGGTGCCATGTCGGAACTCGGGTTGGTGGACCTGTCTGCCGAGTGAATCAGCCGGTGAACCGGTATCAGCAACGGAGGATCTGATGAGGAGGTTGTGTTGACTGCTTCGGACAAGAGCGTCGTCGTCAACGAGATCCACAAATCGTTCGGTGCGGTAAAGGCATTGCGCGGGGTCAGCTTCGACGTCGGGCGCGGAGAGGTGGTGGCGCTGCTCGGGCCGAACGGGGCCGGTAAGACGACGATGGTCGACATCCTCTCGACATTGACCCGGCCGGATCGCGGTGAGGCCAGCATCGCCGGATTCGACGTGACGAGAGATCCGGCGAGCGTGCGCCGATCGATCATGTTGACCGGACAGCAGGTGGCCCTCGATGACGTGCTGACCGGTCGCGAGAACCTCATGTTGTTCGGGCGATTACAGGGTCTGGGCAAGGCGGTGGCACGCTCCAGGGCCGAGGGCCTACTCGCCGAGTTCGACCTTGTCCACGCCGCGGATCGCCGGGTGGGCACGTATTCGGGTGGTATGCGCCGACGCATCGACATCGCCTGCGGGCTGGTGGTCCGTCCCGAGGTGGTGTTTCTCGACGAGCCAACCACCGGACTGGACCCGCGGAGCAGGCAGACCATCTGGGATCTGGTGTCGGGCTTCAAAAAGCTCGGTATCGCAACCCTTTTGACGACCCAGTACCTCGAAGAGGCCGACGCGCTGAGCGACCGGATCATCGTGATCGACCACGGCACGGTGGTGGCCGAGGGGACTGCCGATCAGCTCAAGGAACGCACCGGCGGCAGCTACTGTGAGATCGTCCCGCGTGACCTCAAGGATCTGCCTGCGATCATCACGGCACTCGGACCACTCGTACCCGAGCACAACAGGACGGCGCTCGAGGAGTCCGCCGACCGCATCGCGGTGCCTGCCCCCGACGGCCCCAGCACCCTGGTGGAGGCGCTGTCGCTGCTCAACGCGGCGAACATCGAACTCACCGATATCGCACTGCGGCGTCCGTCGCTCGACGAGGTGTTCCTGGCCCTCACCGACGATTCCGACGTGTCGCCGCCGGATGTCGCGGCTACCGACGAGGACGACGGGGACGGCGCGCTGGCCGGCGCCGGCGTCGGTAAGCACCGGCTCAACGGTAGCGAGCCGCAGCTGGAGAGGATGTGATGCCATGACGGCCGCGCTGAGCGCGCCGCGACCGCGCCCGTCGACGCTCGGGCAGTGGTGGGTCCTCACCGTCCGGCTGGTCGCGCCCTCACTGCGTAACGGTGAGGTGGCCACTGGTGTCGTGGCCGTCGTGGTGTTCGCGGCGGGGTGGTACATCCCGCTGAATCACATGATGGGTGCCAGGTCGGGGATGAGCAGCTACGCGCAGTTTCTGATGCCGCTCATTGCGTTGCAGGGCATTTCGTTCGCCGCGATCACCGGGGCATTGCGGGCGGCGACGGATTCGGTCAAGGGCATCAACCGCCGGTTCGATTCCATGCCGATCCCGGCTCTGACACCGTTGGTGGCGCGCATGTCGGCGGGCGCCTACCGGTGCACCATCGGTATCGCCGCAGCGCTGGCCACCGGATACGTCATCGGGTTTCGGTTCTACCGTGGTGTCGGCTACGCCGTGTTGTTCTGCGTGCTGTTGTTGGCGATCGGCATGGTGCTGTCCTACCTCGCGGATCTGCTCGGCAGCTCATCGAAGAACCCGGAGGCCACCACACAGTGGCTGATGCTGCCGCAGTTGATCTTCGGGCTGCTGTCCGTCGGCATCCAACCCGTCGAGCATTTCCCGCACTGGATCCAACCGGTGGTCCGCAATCAACCCATCTCCCAGTTCATCTATGCGATGCGGGATCTGGCAGGCGATTCGACGCCCGCGACGGGTCCGGTCAGCTGGTCGGTGGTGGGTCCGTCGGTCGCGTGGCTGGCCGGCGTCACGGTCGTGATGATCCCGCTGTCGCTGGCTCTCGTGTTGAGGCGGCGATGATGTCGGTCACCGATCACGCGGTACCCCGCGACTCGGCCGTGCTCAGCGAGGCTGCGTTCCCGATTCCGGATCGCCGGTTCGGCGAGAACTCCGTGCGCGTGCTGCCCGCTCACATCTGGGCGCAGACCAAGCGGCTGCTGATCCGCCTGGTCCGCGATCCGATGACATTCGTGTTCGGCCTTGCGCTGCCGATCTTCTTCCTCGTGGTGATGAACATCGTGCTGGGGGACGCGATTTCGACGGTCACCGGACACAGCGCACTGTATGGCAGCGTTCCGCTGGTGACACTGATCGGCGCGATGAACGGCGCTTCGGTCGGTGTGGTCGGGTTCATCGCCGAACGCAACGACGGTCTGCTTGCCCGGTTGTGGGTCCTGCCCGTGCATCGCGCATCGGGGCTCGTCGCGCGGCTGGTTTCCGAGGCCATCCGGGTCGCCGTGAATTCTGTTGCGCTGCTGGCGGTCGGCCTGGCGTTGGGGCTGCGACTGGAGCGGGGCGTGCTGGCCGGGGTCGTCTGGTTGTGCGTCCCGGTGCTGTTCGGGATGGCGTTCGCCATGTTGGCGCTCACCATCGCGGTGTACTGGCCCAGTGCAACGCTGGTCGAGGCGATCACCCTGGTTTCAGCGCTGCTGTTGTTCTTCTGCACCGGTTTTGTGCCACTGGACCAGTATCCGAACTGGATTCAGCCGGTTGTCGAACACCAGCCGCTGTCCTATGCGACCGAGGTGATGCGCAGTCTGACCCTCGGCGGCGGCTTGTTCACACCGTCGGTCGGTGTCCTGCTCTGGTCCGGCGGCATCATCGTCGCCTGTGTGGTTCCGATGGTGGTCGGTTACCGCCGGGTGAGTATGCGCGGGTGAGCACCATGACGACGAGACCGCGCAACGACGAGGAGGCCTGATGACTTTTCCCACGGCTGTCATCCGCAGGCTCGCACCGAGCGAGGACTTCTTCGCTGAGACACAGACATTCACATCGGTGACCCTGCAGCTGGCGGGACCTCTCGACGCGGATGCGATGTCGATGGCGTTCGACTGCCTTCTGGAGACATATCCCGTATATGCCGGCCACCTCGAGCAAGCCGCGGACGGTCGCTTTCAGATCGTCGGCGACGATCTTCTGCATCCGGGGATGTGGCTGGCGGGAGACGACGAGGCGGACGCGCAGATGCCGCTCGATCAGGGTGCTGCGCTGATCAACCTGGTTGTGCGACCCGTCGCGGACGGCGGTGAACTCACTTTGTATGTCCACCACAGCCTGGCCGACGGCAATCACATCGCCGGGCTGCTGTTCGACCTGTTCACCCGCTACACATCGGTGGTGACCACGGGGGATGCTGGGCCGGTCAGTCCGCAGCCGGCACCGGAACCGATCGAGGCGATCCTCGAACAGCGTGGCGTCGTGAAGCTCTCGAGGTCGGGCCTCGATCGGTTCATACCCGCCATGTTCGCCCACGAGTTGCCGCCCCGGCGGTCGACCAACACCACCAAATTCTCGCGGCCTATCGCAGTGCCGACCGCACGAGGCCGCCTGTCCAAAGCCGAGACGGCCGCATTGATCAAATACGGCCGCCGGCATCGGTTGTTCGTCAACAATCTTGTCTCGGCGGCGATCCTGTTGGCCGAGTGGCGGGTTCGCGAGACACCGCACATTCCCATACCGTACGTGTACAACGTCAACCTGCGTCCGCTGCTCGAGCCACCGGTGTCACCGACAAGCTGCACCTTGGCGCTGGGTGTCGCCACGTACCTCGCGCAGATCACCCCTGCCACCACACTTGTCGAGCTCGCGGCAGAGATCGCGTCGACGCTGCAGGCCGATCTCGGCGACGGCGTGGTGCAGCAGTCGCTACTTCACTTCAACCTGCAGTACGAGGGGACTCTGCCCGGGTTGGCGGATGTGGTGTTGTCCACCAACATCGGCAATGTCGCGGCGATGCCGACACCGCCAGGTCTGGAGGTGGTCGGTTTTTCGTCGCAATTCCACCGCGCTTCGTCGGCTGTCATCGACGTGTACGGGTTCGGAGTTGTCGCCGGTGAACTGGTCCTCGAACACCACGTCGACGCGGCGGCGCCGGAACGATCGCTGGATCTGATTCTCAATATGCTGCGCGCCGCGTCGGTCGAGGCGTCTGCGCTGTCCTGACCATCGTTCTCCAGTTCATCAGCGAAGGGTTGGTTCCAATGGCTACCAAGATGCACGTCGACTTGAGCGGGCCGCCGCAGACCATGCTCGACATGGTCTATGCGAAGGCGCTGGACGCGGATTCCGCCCGGCCGGTGTTGGGTGATCGCTTCGCGAAACAGCTGATGACCCAGCTCGATTACGACTGGAGCCGCAGTCCCGTCCCGCGTCAACGCCGCAGGCAGGTGACCTCGATCGCCGTCCGCGCCGCCCAGTTCGACATCTGGGTCCAGCAGTTTCTCGCGGTGACCGAGAACCCTGTCGTGCTGCACGTGGGGTGCGGACTGGACAGCCGGGCATTCCGGGTTGACCCCGGGCCTGAGGTCGAGTGGTACGACATCGACTTTCCGGACGTGATCGCCCTGCGCGACCGTCTGTACCCGACCCGTCAGAATTACCACCTGGTGTCGTCGTCGGCCACCGATCCCAACTGGCTCAACAGCATTCCCAAAGATCGACCTGCATTGTTGATCGCCGAAGGCGTCAGCATGTATCTCACCGAACACGATGGCATCGACCTGCTGCGCCGTGTGGTCAGTCGGTTCCCTTCAGGGGAACTGCAACTCGACTTCTGGAGCCGATTCGGTAGACGCGCCCAGGCCAAGAACAACAAGGTGGTGCGATGGTCGGGATCCGATCTGGGCTGGGCGGTCAATGCCCCGGATGAGATCATCAGCCAGATTCCGCGGGTCCGGTCATTGTGTGCGATCTCGGTGTTCGAGGCGAGCACCGTCCAGCTGCTGCCGAAGGGATACCGGCGATTCGCTGCCGCCGCGGCACGCACCCCAGGGTTGCGCGACATCGTCAAGTTCCACCGGTACGCGTTCTGACCCTCGCCCGTCAGCTGAAGTGGTAATCGCTCAGCGGAAACCTCATCGACTCACGAATCGCGTTGCGTCGCGACGTCGGCCGGGTGATCGTGGCATTACCACGGAAGTAGTAGGACCGCGACGACGCGCAGTTGCCCCGGAAGAACACCATGTCGCCGAGGCGACGAGAGATCCGCCGGTGGAACTCCGCGCCGGCGCTCTCGGTGACCTCGAACGTGTCAGAGCCACGACGGAGCAACTCACCGAAAAGCCGGGACATATGCCGCATCTGGTACTCGGTCATGGTGAAGAACGATGCACCGGTGAAGGCGTACGGGCTGGCCATGTTCAGGTAGTTGGGGAAGCCGGGGACCGAGAGGCCCTCGTAGGTCTGAAAATTGTTTTCCCGCCACCATTTCCCCAGATTGGTACCGGCGCGGCCGATGACCTCGATCGCGGGGAAATTGGCGTCCCACAGATCGAACCCGGTGGCCAGCACCAGAGTGTCGGTGATGGTCTTGCGTCCCTCGCCGTTGACGATCCCGTCCGGCTCGATCTGCGCGATGCCGGTGGTCTCCAGATGGACGTGGGGCAGTGCGAACGTCCGATAGTAGTGGTTGGAGAACGTGGTGCGCTTGCACCCGAAATCGTAGTCGGGAGTCAGTTTCCGCCGCGTCGACCGATCCCGCACCGACGTGAACATGTGCAGCTTGGACACCCGGGCGGCGGCCCGATTCAGCGGTTTGGACCAGTTGTAATGCACCACCGCCGTGAAGATTCCCGCCTCGGCGATGGCGTCGGTGACCACTCTGAGCAGCCGCTGCGACAGGGGGAACCGCGCGAACAGTCGCTGCACGACCGCCGGGATCGCAAAGTCGACGCGCGGCACCACCCAGATCGGTGTCCGTTGGTAGACAGTCAGTTCCGCCGCGCGCTCGGCGAGTTCGGGGATCAGTTGCACTGCAGTCACACCTGTGCCGATGATCGCGACGTGGCGGCCGTCGAGTGAATAGCCGCCATCCCACTTGGCGCTGTGCATGATCCGACCTTCGAAGCCCGCGATTCCCGGGATGTCCGGGATCCGCGGCTGCGACAGGTAGCCGGTGGCGGTGATCAGGAATTGCGCGGTCAGTGTGTCGCCACCGGAGAGACCCACCTGCCAGCGCTGCGAATCCTCGTCCCACCGAGCACTTTCGACGGTCGTGCCGAAGCGCATGTAGCGGCGCAGATCGTATTTCTCGGCGACATGATCGGCATAGCTCTTCAACTCGTCGCCGGGGGCATGCAGTCTCGACCAGTACGGATTGGGTTCGAACCAATAGGAATACGTGGTGGTGGGGATGTCGACGGTCAGCCGGGGATAGCGGTTGACATGCCAAGTCCCACCCAGGTCGTCTTCGCGATCGAGGATGGCCAAGTCGTCGAATCCAAGCCGATTGAGCTGGATCGCCGCGCCCATACCGGCGAAGCCGGCGCCCACGATGACGGCGTCGAATCCTTGTGCGGTCACACACATACGGTACCCGTGCAGCGCGGAGATATCGGCCTGAAATAAGACCGAGATCTGCGTCCGAGACCACGAATGTCGGACTTAGTTGCGAGTACAAACAATTCCTCGCATATTCCCGGTATTTCGGCATCAGCCAACGAAATTCACAGCATCAATTTGCCAGACACCGCACATTTCGCGGCGCACGTGGTAGATGATGCAGGGGTATCGCAGTCGGGGCGAGCCAAACTGCACACCACAATCAAGCGGGTTCATCATGCGCGTCTTCATTCGGTCGGTCCTGGTGGCACTGTTGGTCCTGTCAGCCGCGGTCCTGTTGGCCCTCACCGCCACGATGACCTCCGTGTTCACCCTCACTGCGGCATCGAACTACATCATCAGGGGCACCCAGTACGCCCAACCGTTCTGCAGACCCTATTGCGGCACTCTCGACACGCCGCAACAGAATATCGACCTGGCGACGCCGTACATCGATGCCACGGTCAATCCACCGGCCGGACAACCGAATGTGTTCGTCAACTATCCCGCCAGCTTCTGGCCCGTTTCGGTGGGCTACTTCCACGCCATGACTTACGACGACGCGGTCGCCGCCGGTGTCGCGGCATTACCGTCCCCGGGGACCATCGATTCCGGAAGTGTGATCTTCGGATATTCACAGGGGGCGAATGTCGCAACACAGTACAAGCGGAGCTTCAATCAGTACTGGGCCAACAATCCGGGAACGCCGCCTGCGGTCAGCTTCGTTCTGATCGGTAACGGCAACCGGCCCAACGGTGGTGCCTTGGAACGCTTCAACGGGCTCTACATCCCCGGCTTGGACTTCACCTTCAGCGGCGCCACGCCCACAACGACGGCCGGGGCCGCACCGGGCCAGATCACCACTTACGACATCGCGCAACAGTACGACGGCTTCGCCGATTTCCCGACCAACCCGCTCAATCCGTTCGCCATGGCGAACGCGGCAGCGGGTCTGGTCCTGGTGCACCCCAACTATCAGAATGTCGACCCGAACAGTGCCGTTTACCAGGGGACCCAAGGCGATACGGCCTATTATCTGATACCGACCTACCCGGTGCCGTTGCTGATGCCGATCGCGAACATCCCCGGCGCGGGCCCGATCATCGCCGACACGTTGGACCCCGTGATGCGGGTGCTCATCGAATCCGGCTACAACCGAACCATCAACCCAGGGCAGCCGACGCCCGCGAACATCTTCTACTTCCCGAATCCCGTGAAGTTCGCCGCGGCCCTCGCCGTCGCCATCCCGACGGGCCTGTTCATCGGATTGGAAGATCTCACGGGGGAGCGCACCCCGGGAACGCCGCCGGCGTACGTGCAAGGGCAGGGCGCCTACGGCATCTTTGGTCCGCCCGTCACGCTGCCGAACCAGCCTCCGCCACCGGTTCCGCTCTCACAGGTCATGGCCTCAGCGCAGGTGCCCAGCGGCCAATCATCCACTTCCGCACCGAATTCCAAGGATTCGCAACAGGTTACCGACACTCAGACCGCGGCATCGACCACCGATACCGGGACAACCCAGAGCAGCACGCCGCCGGCCGACACGACCAGTCAACCGGTGCTGAACAAATCGATCCTGACACCGTTGCTGCCCCAGGTGAACAAGCCGAAGTTGAATGTCGTGCGGGGCGCGACAACGGGCAAGTCAGGGTTGACGACCGGCGTCCAGAGCACCGTTGCATCGGTGAAAGGGGCTGTGACCAACACGATCACGTCGATCGAAAAGGCGCTCGGCACCAAGCCCGCGGGCGTGAAGGTTCAAAGCGGCGCTGCGACCAGCAGCTCTGCCGGGGCCGGCTCCTGAACACTCCGAAGGGGATATCAGCAAACATAGAGCGGATACGCGCCAAGGCGTGCGGTGGCCATCGTCACGCAGCCTCGGCGTGGGCCGGCGACCGCACCATCCCCGGTATCTAGCGGGCGGTCCGGCACTCGGTGGCTCTTGAGGTTGTTCCGTTGATACCCAGCGTCATCCCATCTTTGGGCGTCGATCGCGCCTATGACCACCACGCAGTCACGGGCCGTGCACTGTCAGGAATTCCCAGCGAAAACTACAGCTATTTCACAGCCGGCGAGTTAGGCTCGTGACGCCGGATCCCACCGGTCAGCTAATTCCAACTGTCGGGCGGAGGAACGCCGTGGGAATTCATCGACACAACACCGGGGGCGCCAGGACGGCGTCATACGTGACCGCCGGAGTCGCGCTGGAACTGGCCGGCCTGGTCGGATTCGTCAATGTCGTCGACGCCAACGCGCCGATGGTGCGCCTCCTAGCGGCGACCAGCATCTTCATCGACGGCACCAAGGACATCATTCCCACCGGCAATTCCCAAGCGCCAGACCGGATGCGCGGCACCCTGAGCGGCGTCCTCGACCAGGGCTACGATTATGTCTCCACCCCCGGTGCGGGCGGCAACTACTACGTGCAGTACCCGCGATCGTTCGGAATCCTGACCGGGCTCACCGATCCCACCTATGACGCATCGCGGACCATCGCGACCCAGAACACCATCACCGCCATCAAAGACGCACGGGCGCAAAACCCGAACGACCCCATCTACGTCGTGGGCTATTCCCAAGGGGCCAACGCCGAGTCCGAGGCGATCCGCCAGTTGCAGGCCGAAGGATATGACACGTCGAACATCACGTTCGTGTTGGTCGGCAACGGTGCGCGCAACGACGGCGGGCTGTGGGCTCGGCTGCCTGCAGGCGTGTACGTGCCGCTGATCGGGCTGAGCTTCGGCGCGTCGATGAATCCGGACCCCAACGGTCCGCAGGTGATTCAGATCAGCAAGCAGTACGACGGCGCCTCGGACGTGCCGCAGTACGTCCTCAATCCGGTTGCCTGGGCCAATGCCGCCCTGGGATTCGTCTACGTTCACAACGGCTACTACCAGGATGTGGACTTCGACCTCAACCACGACGGAACCATCAGCTCGGCTGATGTGGCGCTGGCGCAACAGGATCCGGCACATTACATCGTGACGACCAACGGCAACATCTCCGACGTGGTGATCCGGAATCCGGAGGGCCAGCTGCCGTTGACCCGGCCGTTGCTGGATCTCGGAGTGCCACCCGAGATCGTCAAAGCACTGGATCCGCTGCTGCGGGCCATCATCGAGACGGGCTACAACCGGCCGCCGAACGGTGGGGTATATCCGGCGCAACCGCAACATCTCGAGTTGCTGCCCCCGGTGACCCGCTGGGAAGCTGACGCCGACGCCGTCGCCGCGGGGCTGAAGGAGACCATCCATCGTCTCGAGGCGCTGAACACCGTGCATATCAACCCGATCAGCCCGCTGACGGCCGACTCCGCCGTGCCGCAGGAGTCGGGGGGTCAACAGCTCACGACGGCGAAGCATCAGGAGCCGACCATTGATCAGGAGACGCCGCAGGGCGGTCCGCAGCTTACGGCCGTGAAGACACTCGATACACCCGATACCGGCGCGGCATCGTCCGGCACCCCCAGCGGGGTTGGCACATCCGAAGCCGAGCAGGGTGTTTCGGGCGCACCTGATCCGGTATCGGCCCCGACGACGCCGGATGCGCCGTCCGCGCCGAAGAAACCCCAGACCAATGTGGTGCGCGGTCCGATCGGTGGATCGCCTGCGCTGTCTGGGCTGAAGACCGTCACCGCCAAGATCAACGGCGCGGTGACCGATGCCATGACAAAGGTCAAGGACGCGTTGGGGGCCAACCGCACCGGCAACAAGGTCACCCCGCCGACAGCAGGCAGTGAAGGCGCCGGTACGAGCACGAATACCGGTACGACGCAATCTGATACCGACGGCGGTACGTCTGGAAGCGGATCTGGCGCTACCGACAACTCCGGAAGTTAGAATCAGCGAAGTGGCGACGCTTCGACAGGGGATCGGATGAGTATCGCGGTGGTAGTGGCCTCGATCGTGCTGGCGGTCTATCTCGGTGTCGCCGCGATCCTGAACCTCTTCTATCTGGAGGAAGCACGCAAGAACGGTCAGCGGTTGGGGCTGTCGCGCGGACTCAGCCGGTTCATCGGCGCCTGCCAGCTGGCAGGCGCGATCGGGCTGATCGGCGGATTGTTCTGGCGGCCGGTCGGTATTGCCGCGGCGGTCGGGTTCCTGCTGATGATGATCGGCGCGGTTATCGCTCACCGGCGAGTGCGTGATTCCGTGCTGGCGACGCTGCCCGCGGTCGTGGTCTTCGGTGTCACCGCATTCGTCTTCGGCGCTCAGCTCGCTCTCGTCGGTGTATGACGTCGATTGTCAGTGGCGCTCGGCGATTTCGGCGATCCGCGCCGTCGATGACACGAACGCCGTGGCCAGCCGCGGGCCGATGAACATGGCAGCCAGGCCGGCCAGCGGGCCTGCCATGATGACCCGTTCGGTCAAGATCGTGCCATCGGGGACAGAGTCGATCTGGTGCTCGAAGCGCATGGACAGTCCGGGAAATGACGAGGTGCCGGTCCAGAGTCGCGGTGACTCCACCTGCGTCACGGTGGACGCGGTTGCCGGCCCACCTTTTCCTTTCACGGTTATCCGTGCGCCAACGCCGAATTCGCGGTCGATCGACGCTGATTCGATGATTCCGCCCGGCCATCGCGGCGGATCGGTCCACACGTCCCACACCTGCGGTGCGGATGCCGAACTTCTTGTTGATCCTTCAAAGGACCGGCGGGCTTTGGCCATGTGCTGATGATCGCACTGCCGCAAGCGCTTTGGTCCGGATCCGGTCAGGTTGAGGCCACCGACCATCGGGATTACGGTATCGGTATGGCACGGTCGTTCGACGTGTCGGTGCAATCTGCCGCCGACGTCGCCGAGATTCTCACGGCATTCGGTGACCGAGATTATTGGCATGCACGGCTCGCGGCCTACGCAGGAGCGGGGGCCACTCTCGACCGCCTTGAGATCGATGCGGCAGGTTCGGTCATGGTGACTGTCACACTGCGTCTTCTGCGTGATCGACTGCCGGCGCTGGTGACTCAGCTGTACCCCGCAGATCTGACGATGGTGCGGAGCGAGACGTGGCGGCCCGACGGCAGCGACGTGGTGCTGGGCGATATCCGCGTCTCGGTGCCCGGTGCTCCGGTGTCGGCCCATGGCACGGCGACCCTCACACCGGAGTCTGCTGGTTCGCGGCTGGTCCGCCGAACCACGGTTCGGGTCGCGGTTCCCTTCGTCGGCGGCAAGTTGGAAGACTATCTGGGGCGTCAGTTCTGCGACGGGATCCCCGCGATACAAGACTTCACATCGGAATGGATCGCCGAAAAGCGTTGAAATTCATGTTCAGCTGGTGATGACCGGCAATTCGACGCGCGACGGGTGGGCGCTGTCGCGGTGGACGCGGATGGCGGGTGCACCGCCTGGCAGCACCGCAAACTGATCGGCATCGGCACCCGAGATGGCGATCCGGATCCGGTGCCCGGCCTCGAACACGTACGAGGTCGGCAAGAGATCGAACCTCAGCTCCGCGATCTCACCGCGGGCGAGCGGCTGCGCGTCGGCGCGTCTGAAGCTGCGGTACGGAACGGTCTGCGGATAGGGCGCCGTGGCGGTACTGAGATGTCGGTGGAGCGCACGCAATTCACCCTCGGTGACGTAGGAGACGGCGCCTCGGGAGTCCACATCCTCGAGATAGACGAAGAACGTGCCGTCGGCTGCTGTCGAGCTGACGAACAGCGTGACGAGTGGATGCCCCGTCACCTCGAGCGGATCGGTCAGCATGCCAGAGGTGTAGGTCAGCAGCTTTGCATCCGCGGTGGTGCGCTCCGGATAGCGCACAGCTTCCCCGATTGCCACCTGCGTGCGCCACCGTGAGTGCTCACCGGTACCCGCAGTGAGATCGACCTGATGGTCGTCGGCGGCGTACGGATCCGGAACTCCGCCGGATCCGGGGGCCTCGACGGTGAGCCGCCGGTCGGCCGTGAAGTAGTACGTGAGCAGATCGGACCGTGGGGGCCAGGAAGATGCTGATTTCCAGCGGCCTTCACCCATCGTGAAGTAGTGCACGACGGGTTCCGACGCCATGGCGTTGTCGCGTCGTCTCAGGTGATGGTCGAAGAACCGCAGCAGTTCGCCTTCGTGGTCGAATGCCGAAAGCGTCGGTGGACGAACAGGTTCGATCTGCCACCGCCCACCATGGTTCCACGGGCCGAGGACCAGCCGGCTGCCCGCGGTGGACACCGAGAAGAAGCGCTTGATCGCCGAATGCGCATAGGCACCGTCGAACCAGCCCCCGCTGCCGTAGACCGCGGCGCCCGACCCTTCGATGTCGCGGCGGTAATTGTGCGGGCTGAAGCGGTTGATGCTGCCGTTCGGATCGATGGGCGTACCGATCGGGGCCGGCCCTTCAGCGGATCCGTTTCGGTAGGGATCCGACGGTGCGACATCGTCCCGGAACGTCAATGCCAGGGCCTGCGGATGGATTTCGTAGTTGGCGAGATGCTCGGCGACGGCCTCGGCGCGGTGCCGACGGCGCCGGTCACCGTCGACCGGCATCGCGCCGGTCACCAGAAGCTTGACCCACCACCCCGCAACCTGATGGGGAGCGTTGCGGTCGAGCGCGTCGTTGTAGCGTCCCCAGGTCTCGGTGAACCAGGTCCCGTGGATGCCGCCAGGGAACGCGATGTCGGTGTAGGCGTCGTACACCGAGAATCGAGGTGCGACGGCCCGCACCGCGGGGTGCTGGTTGACCAGCAGCAGCTCGGCGGCCGCGCCGCTGTAGGAGGTACCCAGAGCACCGACGAGCCCGTCAGACCACGGCTGGCGGATAATCCAGTCGACAACCTCTGCGCCGTCGCGGATCTCATCAGGGGACCATTCACAGACCCGGTGCCCGTAGGAGGCGCCGGACCCGCGCACGTCGACATCCACCCAGGCATAGCCGGTGGAGACGAAGCGCCGACGGCACACGGCGGTGGAGCGGATATGGTCAAACGGCTTGCCGCCCAGCAGCATTCGTAACGGCCACCGCAGCTCCATCGCCCGGTAGTACCGGGTCTGATGCAGGATGGTCGGCAGCGGCATCCCCGCCGGTGCGACAGGGAGATGGACTGTGACGGCGAGCTGGACACCGTCGCGCATCGCCAAATAGCAAGAGGACGAAGCCATTCCCCGGTACACCGGGCGTGGGCATCCGGCGTCCGACCAGGTGGTGTCCGACCCGTCGCTCACTGCGCCACCTCCTGGTAGACGCGAAGTCGACTGCCTACTGCGACCGCATCGATGGTGTTGGGGTCAGCATAGAGAGGGCACGTGTGCGGCAAGGTCCGAATCGTCGAGGCCAACTGCGCGATTGACCGATACCGGCCCACCGCGCCCGGTAAGGTCCGAAGTGTCGGTCGACAGTGGAAAACCAACGCGGAGGTCGCGTTTCGATGCGAGATTTTTCGGGCGCGGTCGCGCTGGTAACCGGTGGGGGCGGCGGGATCGGAGCCGCCGAGGTCAGGCTCCTCACCGCGCGAGGCGCGAGGGTGTGTGCGGTCGACATCGATGAGGACGCAGCGCTCGGCAGCGGCGCTGCCCTGGCCATCGGAGCCGATGTGGCCGACCGCGAAGCGATGGCCGACGCGGTCGACCGCGTCGTGAAACAGTTCGGCCGACTCGATCTGGTCTTCTGCACCGCGGGCATCACGCACCGGCCGGCGACCCTGCGGGTGCTGGAACCGGGCACGGCGCAGCGGGTCATCGACGTCAACCTCATCGGCACACTCAACACCCTCGAACCGGCGATCGACCCGCTCATCGCGGCGCGGGGGCATGCGGTTCTGGTGTCGTCGATGGGGTGGCCACCCAACAGCGAGTTCGGGACCTTGCTGCCGGCGCTGGGTGGTGTCGCCTACTCGACCAGCAAGGTGGCCGTGGAGATGCTCGGCCGCGGACTGCGGATCGAACTCTCGCCATACGGCGTGGGAGTGACCATCGCCTACTTCGGTCCCGTCGACACGGCGATGGTGCGGCTCACCAACGTGCCGCCGACCCGCTCCAGTGAGCGGCTGCGGATCAGCCCCGACAAAGCGGCCGCGGGAGTGATCCGGGCCGTCGAGCGGGAGAAGGTGCGCGTGATCATTCCCGGCCGGTGGAACTTCCTCAACGTCGTGCGGCCCCTGGGTGTGCATCTCGACAACCTGTTGCTCCGCAGCCGCAAGCAGCGTGATTTCATCCGCACTTATGACTCCGTGTGATGTCCATTTCATCTCAGTTTGCGAGGGAAGGTGTTGACCGGTATTTAGCTATGTCTTAGCGTTTGCCCATGGGTTACGCGGGGGGACGTGGGCATCGCCGTCGTAAACCCGGCAGGCCGGTGGGGGCCGACGCCGCGCGGACCAGAGCCCGCATCGTGCGCGCAGGCCGGGAGGTGATCACCGAGTACGGGTACGGAGCGGCCACGTTCCAGGCGATCGCCCGCAGGACCGGGCTGAGCCGGCCGACCCTGAACTACTACTTCGCCGACTGGGAAGACCTGTACTGCGAGTTGGTCGACGAGGCGCACTCGGAGCTCGTCGAATGCATCGAACAGGCCAAACAGCATGAGCTACCGGTCAATCGCTTGCGCGCTTTCGTGACGGCAGTCCTCGAGGTCGGCTCCCGCGACAGCTCCTTCGTGGCGTTTCTGGTCAGCGCGCGCCTGGAGGCCGAACGCAACCCGACCCTGCCGACGGCCACCGTGACGGCCACCCGAGGCTTCCTGCACAGCGTGGTGGGCGACGCGGTCGCGCGGCGTGACCTGCCCGCCGACTGCGACACCACCGCCATCGTCGAACTGCTCCACGCCATCCTGTGCGGCGTCGGCGTATGGGTGGGCGTGGATGCCCCATGCGACTATTCGTCGGTTGCCAGGCAACTCGATGCCGTGCTCGACGGCGGGTTGCTGGGCGGAGATTCACAAGCCTGCTGAGCGGCCGCCTCCAGACACGCTCGGCGACACGCCCGGATGTGTCGGTGGTCCGCAATAGACTGGCCACCCTATGAGCGGTTCATCTTCGGGGTCCTTCGTACACCTGCACAATCACACCGAGTACTCGATGCTGGACGGTGCCGCGAAGATCACGCCGATGCTGGCCGAGGCCCAGCGGCTGGGCATGCCGGCCATCGGCATGACCGACCACGGCAACATGTTCGGTGCCAGCGAGTTCTACAACTCGGCCACCAAGGCCGGGATCAAACCGATCATCGGCATCGAGGCGTACATCGCTCCCGGTTCGCGGTTCGACACCAAGCGGGTCCAATGGGGTGACCCGAGCCAGAAGGGCGACGACGTCTCGGGTAGCGGCGCCTACACCCACATGACGATGGTCGCGGAGAACGCGACCGGTCTGCGCAACCTGTTCAAGCTGTCGTCGCTGGCATCCTTCGAAGGCCAGCTCGGCAAGTGGTCCCGTATGGACGCCGAGATCATCGCCGAACACGCCCAGGGCATCATCGCGACCACCGGCTGCCCGTCGGGCGAGGTGCAGACGCGGCTTCGGCTCGGTCAGCGCGACGAGGCGTTGGCGGCGGCCGCCAAATGGCAGGACATCTTCGGCAAGGAGAACTTCTTCCTGGAGCTGATGGACCACGGCCTCGATATCGAACGCCGGGTCCGCGAGGGCTTGCTGGAGATCGGACAGAAGCTCGGTATCCCGCCGCTGGCCACCAATGACTGCCACTACGTGACACGCGAGGCCTCGCAGAACCACGAAGCACTGCTGTGTATCCAGACCGGCAAGACACTGTCGGACCCGAACCGGTTCAAGTTCGACGGCGACGGTTACTACCTCAAGTCCGCCGAGGAGATGCGCGCGCTGTGGGATTCCCAGGTGCCTGGCGCATGCGATTCCACGGTGCTCATCGGCGAGCGGGTGCAGTCGTACGCCGACGTGTGGACGCCGACCGACCGCATGCCGGTGTTCCCGGTGCCCGACGGGCACGATCAGGCGTCCTGGCTGACGCATGAGGTCCAGGCCGGCCTGGAGCGCCGCTTCGCCCATGTCGCGGGCGGGGCGGTCCCAGCCGAGTACACCGACCGGGCCACCTACGAGATCAAGGTCATCTGCGACAAAGGGTTCCCGTCGTACTTCCTGATCGTGGCCGACCTGATCAACTACGCCCGCTCGGTCGGCATCCGGGTGGGGCCGGGTCGTGGATCGGCCGCCGGCTCGTTGGTGGCCTACGCGCTGGGCATCACCAACATCGACCCGATCCCGCACGGGCTGCTGTTCGAACGGTTCCTCAATCCCGAACGCCCGTCGGCTCCCGATATCGACATCGACTTCGACGACCGTCGCCGCGGCGAGATGCTGCGGTATGCGGCCAACAAGTGGGGTAGCGACCGGGTCGCGCAGGTGATCACCTTCGGCACCATCAAGACCAAAGCGGCGCTGAAGGATTCGGCTCGTGTTCACTACGGCCAGCCCGGATTCGCGATCGCCGACCGGATCACCAAGGCGCTGCCGCCGCCCATCATGGCCAAGGACATCCCGGTGTCGGGCATCACCGACCCCAGCCACGAGCGGTACAAGGAAGCCGCCGAGGTCCGCGCGCTGATCGACACAGATCCGGATGTGCGGACCATCTTCGAGACGGCACGCGGTCTGGAGGGCCTGGTCCGCAACGCGGGTGTGCACGCCTGCGCCGTGATCATGAGCTCCGAGCCGCTCATCGACGCGATCCCGCTGTGGAAGCGGCCGCAGGACGGCGCGATCATCACCGGCTGGGACTACCCGTCGTGTGAGGCCATCGGCCTGTTGAAGATGGACTTCCTGGGCCTGCGGAACCTGACGATCATCGGTGACTGCATCGAGAACATCAAGGCCAACCGCGGTATCGACCTCGACCTGGAAACGCTGCCGTTCGATGACCCGGCGGCCTACGAACTCCTCGGCCGGGGCGACACGCTGGGGGTGTTCCAGCTCGACGGCAGTGCGATGCGTGATCTGCTGCGTCGCATGCAGCCCACGGGCTTCAACGACATCGTGGCGGTGCTGGCGCTGTACCGGCCGGGCCCGATGGGCATGAACGCCCACAATGACTACGCCGACCGCAAGAACGGCCGCCAAGCCATCAAGCCGATCCATCCGGAGCTGGAAGAGCCGCTCAAGGAGATCCTCGCCGAGACCTACGGCCTGATCGTCTACCAAGAGCAGATCATGTTCATCGCGCAGAAGGTCGCCTCCTACTCGATGGGTAAGGCCGATGCGCTGCGTAAGGCCATGGGCAAGAAGAAGCTCGAGGTCCTCGAGGCCGAATACAAGGGCTTCAAGGAGGGCATGACGGCCAACGGGTTCTCCGAGGCCGCCGTGAAAGCCCTGTGGGACACCATCCTTCCGTTCGCCGGGTACGCGTTCAACAAGTCGCACGCGGCCGGCTACGGTCTGGTGTCGTACTGGACGGCCTACCTGAAGGCGAACTACCCGGCCGAATACATGGCGGGCCTGCTCACCTCCGTCGGCGACGACAAGGACAAGGCCGCGGTGTACCTCGCCGACTGCCGCAGACTCGGTATCACCGTCCTGCCGCCCGACGTCAACGAGTCGGTGCAGAACTTCGCTTCGGTCGGCGCCGACATCCGGTTCGGCCTGGGCGCGGTGCGCAACGTCGGCGCGAATGTGGTTGCGTCGCTGGTCAGCACCCGCGCCGAGAAAGGTAAGTTCACCGACTTCTCGGACTACCTCAACAAGATCGACATCGCGGCCTGCAACAAGAAGGTCACCGAGTCGCTGATCAAGGCCGGCGCCTTCGACTCGCTCGGCCACCCGCGCAAGGGGCTGTTCCTGGTGCACACCGATGCCGTCGATTCGGTGCTCGGTACCAAGAAGGCCGAGGCGATGGGGCAGTTCGACCTGTTCGGCGGGGGAGACGCCACTGACGCCGGGGACGCGGCGTTCACCATCAAAGTCCCCGACGATGAGTGGGAGGACAAGCACAAACTGGCACTCGAGCGCGAGATGCTCGGCCTGTACGTGTCCGGCCATCCGCTCAACGGCGTCGCTCACCTGTTGACGGCCCAGGTCGACACGCAGATCCCGGCGATCCTCGACGGGGACGTCGCCAACGACGCCCAAGTGGTGGTCGGCGGCATCCTCGCCTCGGTCAACCGCCGCGTCAACAAGAACGGATTGCCCTGGGCCTCAGCGCAATTGGAAGACCTCACCGGTGGTATCGAGGTGCTGTTCTTCCCCCAGACGTATTCGCTGTTCGGCGGTGAGATCGCCGACGACGTGGTGGTGTTGGTCAAGGCCAAGGTGGCCGCGCGCGATGACCGGATCTCACTGATCGCCCATGAGCTCGTGGTGCCGGACTTCACCAGTGCTCAGGCCGACCGGCCTCTTGCGGTGAGTCTGCCGACCCGGCAGTGCACCATCGACAAGGTCAGTGCACTCAAGCAGGTGCTGGCGAACCATCCGGGCACCGCGCAGGTCCATCTGCGGCTGATCAGCGGTGAGCGGATCACCACATTGGAGCTGGATCAGTCGCTGCGAGTGACGCCCTCGTCGGCATTGATGGGCGACCTCAAGGCGCTGCTGGGGCCGGGCTGCCTGGGCTAGCTTGCCCGGCCGGTGATGTCGATCCGGACGATGGCGCTGTCCGGCCAGACGTCGCGATCGCGCGCCCTCCGCATCTTCTCGCGCAGGGGCAGGTCGCGGTGCACATTCGTGACGCCGGGGATCTTCAGCAGCGGCACGATGTTCCACTGCCATCCGTACCGCTGATGCAGGAGCCGGTTGGCCCGCTGCGCATCGGCGCCTGACAACACGGCCGCCCGGCCGGCGAACGTGGTGGGGTCGGTGATGCGGCCGCGGTAGTCACAGGCGACGAGTTCGACGGCGGGATGTGCGGTCAGCCGCTTGGTCTTCGGGCCGATCTTTGTGCGGAACACGATGGCGTCGTCCTCCTGGGCGAACCAGATCGGGGTGTCGACAGGGCTGCCGTCGCGGCGGAACGTCCGCAGCATCGCGTAGCGGGACCGACTCAGGCTGGGTGTGATGACATCTGGCATGAGGCCCAGTCAACAACTTAGAGTTGACTCTAAGTCAAGCAACACGCGAGGAGCGGCGGATGACCACCCGATTGGCCATCGGCGACGTGTCACGACGCTGCGGTGTCGCCCAGACCACGTTGCGCTACTACGAGCAGATCGGCCTGATCCCCGCCCCGGAACGCGTGGGCGGTCAACGCCGGTATCCGGAGTCGGTGTTGGTGCGACTGGAAGTCATCCGCCTGTGCAAGGCGGCAGGCTTTACGCTCGACGAGATCGCCGTGCTGATCGGTGACGAGACGCCGGGCCGGCCGGTCGCGCGTTCCCTGGCCCACGCCAAGCTCGCCCGCATCGACGAACAACTGGAAGCCCTGACCCAGGCCAGGGCGATCATCGAATGGGGCATGCGCTGCACGTGTCCGTCGATCGACACATGCACGTGCGGCATCCATCGGGCGATGCCGATCTGACGCGGCACAGGTGCTGGTTGACCGTGGACCTACCTCAGAACCGGTAACGCAGGATCCGTCCCTTGCGCGCCGTCGCTTTCGTCATCCCCATCAATCGGGTGGCGATGCGCAGCCAGCCGGGGAACAGGTCGACTTCCCGGGCGTGAGTGAGGCTTGCCTCCTCGACGAGGCGCAGCTGCGGATTCCACTTCTGCGGGTGATGAGCGTCTTTGAAGCCGAGGTAACCCCATTGGCTGCCAACGTCTTTGAACATCTTCTGGGGGTACAGTTTGAGCGCTGCCCGGCTGAACCAGCCGATGCCACCGTAGTCGTTGAAGGCGATCTCGCCATTGTGGAAGTGCTCGGTGATACCGCGGAAGATGCCTGCGATCACCGCTTCGGTGAGGAATGCGAACAACCCGTCGGCCACGAGCATGGTGGGCCGGTCCGCCGGGATCGTCGTCGCCCAGTCTGCAGCTGCCAGCGACGCTGCCACGATGTGCGAGCGTGGATCCGGCGGCAAGAGGGTCGCGCGCAGCGCGCTGATACCCGGTAGGTCGACGTGGTACCAGTCCACGGTCTGCGGCGGCGCGACCCGGTACAGACCGCTGTCGAGGCCTGCACCGAGATCGACCACGACGGCGTCCGGATGAGCCGAGGCGAAGCCACGGACCCGGTCGTCGAGCATCTTGGCCCGCACCGCCGTCTGGCACACCACGCTGGTCTGCACACCCAGACCGGCGAAGTCGTAGTCGATCTCGTCGACGATCGAATCGGCCAGGGAATCCCCGAGTATCGGCCGCGGCGCGCGGTTGTCCAACGCCCGGGCGTACAGCGTCAGCAACGCCGTCTGTTCGACTGGGGTCAGATCGGTGATGACAGTCCGCATAGTGTGACGGTACACCCGCCGTCGCACTGAACGATCAGCCCAAAACGTTTACCGCCCTGGCGATTACGAGCCCCGCAGTGGACAGTGCCACCATGGCCTGCACGGCCATCGCCATCTTGGCCCACCGCGCCAACGGCATGGTGTCGGTAGGGGAGAAGGCCATCACGTTGGTCATGCTCACGTAGAGATAGTCGACGAAGGTGGGCCGCCAATCCGGTTTGGCGACATTGGGATTCCCCATCTGGGGGAACATGAAATCGGGATACGGGTGCGCGCCGGTCTGCCGCGCGAACGGCCCGCCGCGGTCCAGCTCCCAGTACCAGATGCCGAACACGATGATGTTGGTGACGAAGATGGCTGCGCCGCTGCCCAACAGGATCGCCGCCTTGTTGCTGACCGCGCCTGACAGGATCTTCACGTCCAGCAGAATTGCCGAGAGCGTGTTGTCGAGCGTGATCGCGGCCAGTAGCACGAACGTGGCGTACCGGCCCAGGATGGTTGACCGGGTGAAGCGGATCGGGTTGAGCCACACCAGGACAGCCAGCAACAGCAGCTCCGCGACGATCAGCGGCCACCGGGGCACCACGGTGTAACTGCGAGGGATGGCGACCTGCAGGGCCAGTGCGGCGATGAGTGCGGTCAGCACGGGCAGGCGGCTTTCCGGGTTGCCGGGACGCAGCCACGACGGCACGTGGTGGCCGGTTTCCGCGGCCAACCGCTCCGCGCGAGCGACGAATTTCTCCACCGGGGTGTGCGGTTCACGAGGAGTGTCCGCCTGACTGTTCATCGTGTCAGTGTGGCTGCCTACGCTGTGAATATGCGGAGTCGTCATGTGAGTGTTTGGATCGATGCCGCGCCCGACGTGGTGTACGCGTTCGCCGCCGACCCGCACGAGTTGTCGAGCTGGGCGTCAGGGTTGGCCAAGGGGGCGCTTCGGCCGTCGGCCGACGGCTGGGTCGCGGACTCTCCGATGGGCCAGGTGACCGTACAGTTCAGTCCGCCCAACACCTTCGGCGTCCTCGATCATGTGGTGCGCTTGCCCTCCGGTGAGGAGGTCTACAACCCCATGCGGGTGCTGGCAGCCGCCCCGGGAGCGGCGCAATGCGAGGTGGTGTTCACCGTACGGCAGCGGCCCGGGGTTTCCGATGAGGACTTCGACTCCGATGTCGCCGCGGTGACCGCCGATCTCCACACCCTTCGCGGCCTACTCGAAGGTCAGTGACCGCCGACCTCAGCAGCGCGCTTCCAGCCGGTACTGAACATCGGCCGGTCTGGTCGGGCGGTCGTCATTGGCGCCGCTTGCCGTACCGGTGATGGTGAACGTCGACCCGTCGATGCTCGCCTCGGCCGTTCCGGTCCGCCCTACTGCCCAGCTACCGGTGAAACCGTTCACGCTGCGCAGGCGCACCGCCTTGGGGGTGACCGCGGTTCCGGTCTCGACCATCGCCGTGAACCCCGGTTCTTTCTGCACCGAGTCGATGATCCACAACCAGGCCCGCTGCGTGCAGTCGATCGGGAAGGCGGTCGACGACTGCTGGCCGTTGATGGTGATGCGCGCGGTGTTTCCGCCGGCCGGGGGGCTGGACTGGGCTGCACACGCGCTTGCCACCAGAGCCGCGAGCACCACGGTGCGCGCTCCCGCCGTCCGTATCCGCCGTTGGATATGGCGCATAAGAATGGGTTTACCCCTTGTCGGTGGGTTTAGCCATAGTCGGGCGGAATCGTTCGGTCCGGATCGCGATGGGCCGGAGAGTTCTAGGCTGGCCACATGCCGCTGACTGGAGAATACGAACCGAGCACATCCGACTGGGCCAGGGAAAACGCGGAGACCTACATCTCGTCCGGGGGCACCGCAGGCACCGAACTCAACGGCAGACCGGTGATCCTACTGACCACCGTCGGCGCGAAGACCCGCAAGATCCGCAAGACACCGCTGATGCGTGTCGAGCATGACGGTGAGTACGCCGTGGTCGCTTCTCTGGGCGGCGCGCCGAAGAATCCGGTCTGGTACTACAACGTGAAGAAGAATCCCCGGGTCGAACTGCAGGACGGGACGGTATCCGGGGATTACGAGGCCCACGAGGTTTTCGGGGACGAGAAGGCCGCGTGGTGGGAGCGGGCCGTCGCGGCCTTCCCGGATTACGCCGAGTACCAGAAGAAGACCGACCGGCAGATCCCGGTGTTCGTGCTCACCCCGGTGAAGTGAAACCGCTGGCCGGTGGCACTATTGACCGGTGACTGCCGAACTGAGCCCCCGTACGTCAGCGCCGCTTCGCGCGGCCGACATCGACGAGGCTGCCCGGCGAATTTCCGGCGTGGTCACCCAGAGCCCACTGCAGATCAGCGAGCGGTTGTCCGAGGCCACCGGCGCCACGGTCTACCTCAAACGCGAGGACCTGCAGGCTGTGCGGTCCTACAAGGTGCGCGGCGCCTTCAATCTGATGGCCCAGCTCTCCGAGGACGAGAAGGCCGCCGGTGTGGTGTGCTCCTCGGCCGGAAACCACGCGCAGGGCTTCGCGATGGCATGCCGGTCGATGGAAATCCACGGCCGGGTATACGTGCCTGCCAAGACTCCCAAGCAGAAGCGTGATCGGATCCGGTACCACGGCCGGGAGTTCATCGAGCTGATCGCCATCGGCGCGACATACGACCAGGCCGCTGCAGCGGCACTCGACGACGTGGCACGCACGGGTGCCACCCTGGTACCGCCCTACGACGACCTGCGCACCATGGCCGGGCAGGGCACCATCGCCGCCGAACTGCTGGAGCAACTCGACAGCGAACCCGATCTGGTGATCGTGCCCGTCGGCGGCGGGGGGTGCATCTCCGGCATCACCACCTACCTGGCCGAGCGCACCACAGGCACCTCGGTGCTCGGCGCCGAACCGGCCGGCGCCGCGTCGATGATCGCGGCGTTGGCGGCGGGCGAGCCGGTCACCCTCGAGCACGTCGACCAGTTCGTCGACGGGGCCGCCGTCGCCCGTGCCGGTGCGCGGCCCTACGCAGCCCTGGCCGCGGCGGGCGACATGGTGTCGATCACCACCGTCGACGAAGGCGCGGTCTGCACCGCGATGCTCGACCTGTACCAGAACGAGGGCATCATCGCCGAGCCGGCCGGTGCGCTGTCGGTGGCCGCGCTACTGGAAGCCGACATCGAGCCCGGCTCCACCGTGGTCTGCCTGATCTCCGGCGGCAACAACGACGTCTCCCGGTACAACGAGGTGCTGGAGCGCTCGCTGGTTCACCTGGGCCTCAAGCATTACTTCCTGGTGGACTTCCCCCAGGAGCCCGGCGCGCTGCGGCGCTTCCTCGACGAGGTGCTCGGGCCGGGCGACGACATCACCCTGTTCGAGTACGTCAAGCGCAACAACCGGGAGACCGGCGAGGCGCTCTGTGGTGTCCAGCTGAGTTCGGCGGCCGACCTGGAAGGTCTACTGGCCCGGATGGAGGCCTCCGACATCCACGTCGAGTTGCTCGAGCCCGGATCTCCGACGTACCGCTATCTGACCTGAGCGTCGCGAACGTCGTATTCCCCTGCGCAGCTACAGGTTTCGTACAGCCGCCGGGCGGGTGCGGCAGTCGGCTGCGGCGTCCGCTGTCCCACGATCGCCGGATACAGGTAGTGCGCTACTCGCGCGGATGGCTGCGCCGGTTTCTAGCGTTGGCTCCAGCACTTTGAGGCAAGGAGCCCGCCATGGCCGAGTACATCATTCATTCCGGTGACACACTCAGTGCCATCGCTCACCGACTCGGGGTCAGCCTGGCCGGCCTCGAAGCGGCGAATCCACAGATCACCGATCCCAACCGGATCTTCCCGGGGCAGATCGTCACGGTGCCGGGCAGTGCACCGGCAACCGGGCCGAGGTATGTGGTGCACGCCGGGGACACCCTGAGCGCCATCGCCAACCGGTTCGGCGTCAGCCTCGGCGCGCTCAAGTCGGCGAATCCGCAGATCGCCAATCCGAACCAGATCTTCCCGGGACAGGTCATCGCGGTGCCCGGCAGCCCGCCGGCGGCGGGCCCGCAGTATGTGGTGCAGCCCGGCGATACGCTGACCGCGATCAGCACCCGGTTCGGCGTCGGTCTCGCAGCGCTGGAAGCAGCGAATCCGCAGATCACCGATCCCAACCGGATCTTCCCGGGGCAGATCGTCACGGTGCCGGGCAGTGCACCGGCAGCGGGCCCGCAGTACGTGGTGCAGCACGGCGATACGCTCACCGCCATCGGCACCCGGTTCGCGGCGACCGTGGCAGAACTGGAGGCCGCCAACCCCCAGATCACCAACGCCAACCAGATCTTCACCGGGCAGATCGTCACCATCGCGACCGCGATCAGTTATGTGCGGCACAACATCTGGACCCTCGACGACATCGACCACTGGCATCCGACGATCTACGCCTACGCCCGCGGCGTGCAGGTGCTGATCGACCGGACGAAGGCCAACCAGATGGACCCCATCGGCTGGCAGTATCAGTCCGACATTCACGGGACGACGGTGAACCCGGACAACTTCCGCAATCAATGCCAGCACTTCTGCTGGTTCTTCCTGCCATGGCACCGCATGTATCTCGAGTGGTTCGAGCGGATCATCCGGGCGGCCATCCAGGATCTCGACGATGTCGACGACGCGACCAAGCTGACCTGGGCGCTGCCATATTGGAACTACAGCAGCGACGACGCCGCGCGCAGACGTCTGCCGAAGGCGTTCCTGGACCTCACCCTGCCGGACGGGGTCACCCCCAATCCGCTGTGGGTCGCCGGACGCAATCTCAACGATGGTTCGGCGCTGCCCCAGGCGGATGTGGATCTCACCGCGGCCCTGGCGCCCACCGACTTCGCCGGCACCAACGGATTTGCCGGTGGCCGTACGGGATTCAGCCATGCCGGCGAGGACCCCGGTTCCGCGATGGGGCCGTTGGAGGGCACACCGCATGGTGCGGTCCATGTCGACGTGGGCGGCCTGATGGGTTCGTTCAACACCGCGGCGCTCGACCCCATCTTCTGGCTGCATCACGCCAACATCGACCGGCTCTGGGAGGTCTGGCGAGGGATGCCCGGTCATGTGAACACCAACGAGTCAGCATGGCTGTCCGGCGTGACGTTCCATTTCCACGACGAGAACGCGGCAACACTCACCGAGACGGTGCAAGAGGTACTGGATACCGCAGCGCAATTGAACTACAGCTATGAGGACACCTCGACCCCCGTTCCTGCTCCCGTGGAGGCAGACATGGCCTTTCCTCCTGCGCCACAGGGCCCGCCCGAGCTCGTCGGCGCATCGCAGAATGCCGTTGCGCTGACGGGGGAGTCCACCACTGTCACCTTCGACATCGCGGCCCCGGCAGGGCCGTTGGCCGCCCCTGCGGCGAATCCTGTGTCGCGGGCATCGCTGCGGCTGGAGGACGTGACCTCGGCGGCTCCGGTGGGAGTCACCTATCGGGTGTATCTGGACGCTCCCGGCGGCGTACCCGCACTGGACGACGCACACTACGTCGGTGTTGCCGCGTTCTTCGGGATCGAGCAGACCACCGCACCCGACAACGAGCACGGCGGAATGAGGCTCGCGTTCGACATCACCCGGCAGTATCGGCAGTTGACCGCCGAGGGCCGGTGGAACGATCAGCTCAGCGTGACGTTCGTGCCGCAGCGCGTCGAGCCGCCCGCGACGCCGATCGAGTTGCCGGGTGAGCTGGCGTCGGCACCGCAACAGCCGGGCACCGCGCGCGTCGGACGGGTGAGCGTGTTCCTGCAATGACGGCGGTGGCACCGCGTCCGTCGGCGTGGCGGCGGACGCAGTGGATGCATCCCGAGCTGTCGCTGTTGGCCGTCGCGGCGGTCGCGTGGCTGGCGGTCATCGCCGGGCACACCGTACTGGCGAGGTTTCACGTTGCGGCGCAGCATTGTTCAGCACCGCTTCCGGGTGGGGTCACGGTCGGACACCACCACGCGGCGGTGGGGCCCGCACTCGCAATGCATCAGTGTGCGGGCCCGCACCCCGTTTCCGCCTGGGCATTCCTCACCTCCGTTGTGCTGTGGTCGATCATGGCCACGGCGATGATGCTGCCCACGGCGGTTCCCGCCGCGCGCTCGATTGCGTTGAACGGCAAGTGGAAGCGACGCCAGCGTGGCCAGATGTTGTTCGCCGCAGGCTACCTCGCCGTGTGGTCGGTCGCCGGCCTGGTGGTGCTGACCATCGGATGGCTCGTGGTGCCCGTCACGACCGCGTCGCAGGCCGTCGCGGGGGTGCTGGCTGTCGCCGCCTGGTGGGAGGTGACGCGTTGGAAACGGCGGTGTCTGCTGGCCTGCCACCGGATGCGGTCGATCCCCCCGGACGGTCGCGCGGCCGACACGGCCTGCATCCGCGAGGGTCTACGCAACGGTGTGTGGTGTGCCGGCGCGTGCGGCCCGATGATGACCGCGATGGCGCTGGCCCCGCACGCATGGTGGTTGATGCTCACACTGTCCCCGGTTGTCGCCGCCGAGAAACTGGTGACCAAGGCTGTCGACCATCTCCGGGTTTTCGCCGCGGTGCTCGTCGTCGTGGCGGCCGTCGCCGCGGCGGGCGCACCCCTGACCTAGCCGGCGGAGTCGCAGCGTCGGTTCCACTTCGAGCACCGCCTCGTCGTTGGCCCGGAAGATCGGTTCCAGCGGGACGCCGTATTCGACGGCCGCTGTGGTGAGCAGTGCTGCCCAGTCCCGGTCGAGGTTCGACACCGGGCCGCGGCCCGGCCGCGTGAGCAGCAATGCCACGGTGGCGCCGTCCTCCAATCCGGACAGCACGCGCGGTAGTCGGCTCACGATGTACTCGACCAGACCCGGCTGTGGTTTGGCCCGCAGCGGTACCTGGCTCATGGTCTTGTAGAGGCGGCGGTCGCCGCCGACGAATCCGACCCACAGCAGCCGCTGCCCGAACCCGAGCTCACCCATGAGCGCGCGCCAGCGCTGGCGCATGTCTGCGGTGGAATGGATTGGGTCGGTGGCGGTTTCGATCGGAGGTACGGGCAGTAATTCGCGATGACTCATAGCGGCATCATCACTGCCCCGGCGGCTAACCGGGTAACGCGTTATCCACAGGCTCCGCGGCTGTGGACACCGGTTTGACAGTACGCAGAATCGCGAAAGAATGTCCCGCCAGCATCGTCGCTTCAGGGCCCGGCTCCGGTTCACCCCACGCCAGCACCAGCTCACCCGTCACGGGAACGCTGGTGGCGTCTTCGCCGAGATTGCAGGCGATGGCCACTGCGCCCCGCCGCATCACGATCCAGCGCTGGCGTTCGTCGAACTCGATGTGCAGATGGTCCAGCCACGGATCGGCGAGGTCGGCCTCGGTGTGGCGCAAGGCGATGAGATCCCGGTAGAGCTGCCGCAGTCGGCCGTGGTCACCCTCGTCGATCTCGTCCCAGTTCAGTTTGGACCGCTCGAACGTCGCGGGGTCCTGGGGATCGGGAACCTCGTCGGCGTCCCATCCGTGCTCGGCGAATTCGGCTTTGCGTCCCTCGGCCGTGGCGCGGGCCAGTTCGGGTTCGGGATGCGAGCTGAAGAACTGGAACGGCGATGACGAGCCCCATTCCTCGCCCATGAAAAGCATTGCGGTATAGGGCGAGCCGAGCGCCAGGGCCGCCTTCACGGCGAGCTGTCCGGTATCGAGCACCTGCGACGGCCGGTCGCCGACTGCGCGGTTGCCGACCTGATCGTGCGTCAGGGTGTAGGCCAGCAACCGGGTGGCCGGGATGGTCGCGGTGTCCAGCGGACGGCCGTGCCTGCGGCGCCGGAACGACGAGTACGTGCCTGCGTGGTAATAGCCGTTCTTCAGGGTGCTGGCGAGGGTGCGCAGCGACCCGAAATCGGAGTAGTAGCCCTGTCTTTCGCCAGAGACCGCGGTGTGGATGGCGTGGTGGATGTCGTCGTCCCACTGTGCCGTGAGGCCATAGCCGCCCTGGTCGCGCGGCGTGATCAGCCGAGGGTCGTTGAGGTCGCTCTCGGCGATCAGTGACAATGGTCTGCCCAGTTCTGCTGCGAGCGCATCGGTTTCGGTGGCAAGCTCCTCCAGCAGGTGGATCGCGGTGTTGTCCATGAGGGCGTGCACGGCATCCAACCGCAGCCCGTCGGCATGGAATTCGCGCATCCAACGCAGCGCGCAGTCGAGAATGTAGCGGCGCACCTCGTCGGCGTCGGCGTCGGACAGGTTGATCGACGCGCCCCACGGGTTGTGGCCGGAGGACAGGTACGGACCGAACCGGGGAAGGTAATTGCCGGAGGGGCCGAGGTGGTTGAACACCGCGTCGATCAGCACGCCGAGCCCGCGGGCATGGCAGGCGTCGATGAAGCGGATGAGGCCGTCGGGGCCACCGTAGGGTTCGTGCACCGCGTACCAGAGCACACCGTCATAGCCCCAGCCGTGGGTTCCGTTGAACGCGTTGACCGGCATCAACTCGATGAAGTCGACCCCCAGATCGACGAGATAGTCCAGCTTTTCGATCGCCGCATCGAAGGTTCCGGCCGGGGTGAACGTGCCGGTGTGCAGTTCGTAGATGACAGCGCCTGCGATGGACCGGCCGGCCCAGTCGGCATCGGTCCACGCGTCGAGCGCGGGCTGCCACAGCTGGGAGGGTTCGTGCACACCGTCGGGTTGGCGGGGCGAACGCGGATCCGGAAGTACCTGCGGGTCGTCGTCGAGGACGAATCCGTACCGGTTGTCCGCGGTCGCGTCGACGTCGGCGCGCCACCACCCGTCGGCGTCACGGGTCATGTCATGGCGGGTGCCGTCGACATCGAGGCGCACCACGTCGGGTTTCGGTGCCCACACCGCGAATTCGGTCATGCTCCACGCACCAAGAGGGTGACCGGAAGTTCGCCGAACAGGTGCGCGGCGGGAATGGTACCGCTGTACTGCGCACCGGTGAGCCGGTCGGTCCACACTCCGTCGGACAGCGTGATCGTGGTGTCTGCCCAACCGGTTTCGGCGAGCCGCACCGTCCAGCGGCTGACCGCCACCAGCACGTCGGCCCCGCGCCGGAACGACACCACATGCGCTGCGGCAGGTCCGACGGCCGGCACGGGATGGTAACCACCGGCCAAGAAGCTCTCCGGGCGCTCCCGACGTAACCGCAACGCCGCGTTCGTCACTCGCATTTTCGGGTCGTCCATGTCGCGGAGCGCACGACGTCGCGCGGCGTAGTCGACGGGCCGCCGGTTGTCCGGGTCGACCAGGCTGTCCTCGGGAAGCTCGGTGCCCTGGTACACGTCCGGCACTCCGGGCGCCGTCAGCTGGATGAGCTTCTGGCCCAGGATGTCACTGACGGCGTGCTCGTGCAGGCGCGTGGCCAACTCGGTCAACCCGGACGCGACCGGACCGTCGAGCACCTGATCGAGCCAGGCGTGCACGGCGGTCTCGAACTCGGCATCGGGGTCATGCCAGGACGTGTGCGTGGCGGCTTCCCGGATGGCCTTCTCGGTGTAGGCGTGCAGCCGATCCCGCAGCTCGGCGCTGACCACGCCGTCGACGGGCCAGACACCGAAGACGTTCTGCCACAGGAACAATGCGGTGTCCTCGTCCGGCGGTACCGCCAGGGCAGACCACTCGCCGACCCGGTCGGCCCACTCCGACGGCACCTGCGACAGCACGCCGATGCGGGCCCGCACATCCTCACCGCGCTTGGTGTCATGTGTGGTCAGTGCGGTCATGGTCAGCGGCCAGCGGCGGGCCCGGGTCGCGGCCCGTTGATGGAACTCCGCCGCGCTGACGCCGAACAGTGCCGGGTCGCCGCCGACCTCGTTCAACGACACCAGGCGGGCATCGCGGTAGAACGCGCAATCCTCGACCGATTTCGCGGTCGCCGCCCCACACAGCTGGTTGAACCGGGCCGCCGCTTCGGGGCTGGTGGACACCGCTGCAGACACGATGGTCAGCACTTGCGCCAATTCCGGTGCCGCCACCGCGGTTTCAGCGATGGCCACGGGGAGCACCGTGGCCAGTGCGGGATAGTCGCAGCGGTACACCGGGATTCGGCTGACCAGGGCCGCCACGGCTTGGGGTAGCAGCGGATGTTCCGTATCGGTGGCCGACGTGATGACGCGGCACAGCCGGGCCAGCTCACTGCCCAGCGTGTCGGTGACGGCCGTGGCCTTGAGCTGGATCTCCGACGCGGCAACGTCCTGGTTCGCCAGTTTCGTCAGGACAGCAGCTCCTGTGGGATCGATGAACAGGCCGCCGACTTCTCGCAGCGCGTCGTATCCGGTGGTCCCGTCGATCGGCAGCGAGGCGTCCAGGCTCTCGTCGGCGGCGAGGATCTTCTCGGCCACGATCCACGCCGACGGCCCGGCCAATTCGCGCAACCAGGCGAGATAGCCTGCGGGATCGGACAATCCATCCGGATGGTCGACACGCAGCCCGTCGACCAGCGACTCGTCGAACCACCGCTTGACCTCAGTGTGGGTGGCGTCGAACACGAGACGGTCCTCCTGGCGCAGAGCGGCCAGCGAGGTGATGGAGAAGAACCGCCGATACCCGCAGCGGCCGGTGCGCCACCCGGTGAGCCGGTAGTGCTGCCGGTCGTGGACCTGCGCACCGGATCCGTCGCCGGTGCCCGCGGCAACGGGGAACACCAGGTCACCCAGGCGCAGCACATCACCGTCGACGGTCAGATGTTCGACGTCCGCATCGGAGCCCAGGACCGGTAACACGATCCGTCCGCCGTCGAGATCCCAGTCGATGTCGAAGAACTCCGCGTAGCGCGAGTCGCGGCCGTTGGCCAATACGTCCCACCACCACCGGTTCTGCTCGGCGTCGGACACCCCGACGTGGTTGGGCACGATATCGACAATGATGCCGATGTTCTTCTTGCGCGCGGCGTCCGCGAGCCGCCGCAGACCGTCGGCCCCGCCCAGCGCCGACGACACACTGGTCGGGTCGGTGACGTCATAGCCGTGGGTCGACCCCGCGACCGCGGTGAGGATCGGCGACAGATACAGATGCGACACCCCGAGTTCGTCGAGATAGTCGAGCAGCTCCACTGCGTCGTCGAATGTGCAGCAATCACCACGCATCTGGAGCCGGTACGTGGACAGTACGGGTACGGTCACGGGTCAGGCCGTCTTCTGCAGGACGAGCAGCGAGCGGGCCTGCAGCGAGATCTTCTCCCCGGCGGCCACCACCAGGTCCGACCCACCGGTCGGATCGGCCGTGTCGAACGCCGCCGTCCACTGACGGGCGTAATCGCCGTCCGGCGTGACGAAATCCTGCGAGTGGTCATTGGCGTTGAAACACAACAGGAACGAATCGTCGACCACGCGCTCGCCGCGGGCATCGGGCGCCTCGATGGCGTCGCCGTTGAGGAACACCGCCACGCAGGTGCCCAGGCCCGCGCCCCAGTCATCCGGTGTCATCTCGGTTCCGGACGGCGTGAGCCACGCGATGTCGCGGACTTGGTCACCGCTGCGGATCGGTTTGCCTTCGAAAAACCGCCTGCGCCGGAACACCGGGTGGCGCTTGCGGAACTTGACGATCCTGCGCGCGAACGCCAGCAGGTCGGCATTGGTTTCGCACAACGACCAATCCATCCAGGACAACTCCGAATCCTGGCAGTACACATTGTTGTTGCCCAGCTGGGTGCGGCCGATCTCGTCACCGTGCGCGATCATCGGAGTGCCCTGCGAGAGCATCAGCGTGGCCATGATGTTGCGCATCTGCTTGTCGCGCAGGGCGAGGATGTCGGGGTCGTCGGTCGGCCCTTCGACACCGCAGTTCCACGACCGGTTGTGGCTTTCGCCGTCACGGTTGTCCTCGCCGTTGGCCTCGTTGTGTTTCTCGTTGTACGACACCAGGTCCCGCAGCGTGAAGCCGTCGTGACAGGTGACGAAGTTGATGCTGGCGCCGGGCCGCCGGCCCGTCGCCTCGTAGAGGTCCGACGAACCGGTGAGGCGGGACGCGAACTCACCCAGGGTTGCGGGCTCGCCCCGCCAGTAATCACGCACAGTGTCGCGGTATTTCCCGTTCCACTCGGTCCACAAACCTGGGAAGTTGCCCACCTGGTAGCCGCCCTCACCGACGTCCCACGGTTCGGCGATCAGTTTGACCTGGCTGACCACGGGATCCTGCTGTACGAGGTCGAAGAACGCCGACAGCCGGTCCACGTCGTAGAACTCGCGCGCCAGGGTCGACGCCAGGTCGAACCGGAACCCGTCGACATGCATGTCCAACACCCAGTAGCGCAGGGAGTCCATGATGAGCTGCAGGGTGTGCGGATGACGGGCGTTGAGACTGTTACCGGTGCCGGTGAAGTCCTTGTAGAGCTCACGCTGGCCGTCCATCAGCCGGTAGTACCCCGCGTTGTCGATACCGCGGAAGTTGATGGTGGGGCCCAGATGGTTGCCTTCGGCGGTGTGGTTGTAGACCACGTCGAGGATCACCTCGATGCCCGCGTCGTGGAACGTCTTGACCATCGTCTTGAACTCGGCCACCGCACCGCCCGCATGTCGGTTCGCGGCGTACTGGTAGTGCGGCGCGAAGAACCCCACGGTGTTGTAGCCCCAGTAGTTCCGCAGCCCGAGGTCCAGCAGCCGGTGATCATGCATGAACTGGTGCACCGGCATCAGCTCGATGGCTGTGACATGCAGCGACTTGAGGTGATCGATGATCGCCGGGTGGCTCAGGCCGGCGTAGGTTCCGCGCAGCGCCTCGGGGATGCCGGGGTGGGTCTGGGTCATGCCCTTGACGTGGGCCTCGTAGATGACCGTGTCGTGGTACGGCGTCTTGGGCGCCCGGTCGGATCCCCATTGGAAGAACGGGTTGATCACGACGCTGGTCATGGTGTGGCCCAGGGAATCCACCCGTGGGGGAGTTCCGGTGCCCTCGGGTTTGGCGTTCAGGTCGTAGGAGAACAACGCCTGGGTGAAGTCGAAGTCACCGTGGAACGACTTGCCGTACGGATCGAGCAGCAGCTTGCTGGGATCGCATCGGTGTCCCGCGCTGGGGTCCCAAGGTCCGTGGACCCGGAAACCGTACCGCTGGCCCGGTGTCACGGTCGGCAGGTAGGCGTGCCACACGTAGCCGTCGACCTCGTCGAGGTTGATCCGCTCTTCGGTACCGTCCTTGGCGATCAAGCACAGCTCGACGCGTTCGGCCACCTCGGAGAACAGCGAGAAGTTGGTACCCGCGCCGTCGTAGGTGGAACCCAGTGGGTAGGCATCGCCCGGCCACACCGTCGACGTGGTGCGCGCCGGGGTACGGGGCGGCTCGATGGACGAGGTCACGGCCTCACCACCAACCCGTTGCAGCCGCCATCTGACGGCCGAGCTCGCCCGTCATCGTTCTCATATATGTCGTCGAGATGTGGTGAGAATCGTGGTACAGCAAGACATTTCCCTCCACCACACGGCAATAGTCCTTCCGGCACACCGCATTGCTCATGTCGAGTGGCTTCAGCAGTGGGAACTGCCCGACGAAATCGAGAGTGGGGTTCCGGTCGGAGAGTACCTCGGACCGCTTGACGCCGCAGGACACCGCGTCGCCCCCCTTGGCCAGGCAGTCAGCCGGGAAGAACGGCTGGCCGTCCCGCACCAGCCACGGCGTGTCCCGCATCGCGAGAACGGGAATGTTGTTCTTGGACAGAGTTTCCCAGATGCCGATATAGGTACCCGGCATCACATCGCCGGGCTTGATGTTCCATGGCCGAGTCGACGTGGTGAACACATAGGCGGGCCGGTCGGCGATGAGCCGGGACATCACCTCGTCGTTCCATTGGTGACACTTGGGGTACGGGCGGTTGTCGCCCATCACCAGCGGTACTTCCTCGGTGGTCAGCGGGCAACCCATCTTCAGATAGGTGACGACCTTGAAGTTGTGCAACCGGCCGAGCAGGTCCAGGGCGGTGATCCAGTGTTCGGCGTGCGAACCGCCTGCCAGCGCGATGGTGCGCGTCGCGTCCTTGTCGCCATAGGTACACGTGATCACATCGGCATTGGAGAAATCGCTGATACAGCCGTCGAGTGTGCTGGCGGGCAGATCGTCCTTGGCCTCCAGCACGGTGGGCCGCATGGGCAGCTTGGGCACCCGCTCGTGGTTGAGCAGGGCGCGGGCACCGGGATAGTCCCGAGCGGACAGCCCGGCCAGCTCCTTGCCGTTGGCCCGCTGCACGGTGACGTGTTCACGCCAGGTGAACGACGTGGCGGTCAGCGCGACGCCAAGCAGGGCGACAACTGAGCCCAGCACGATGGTCGGGCGCTTCAGCCGGGTCCGCAGCGGGATGACTTGGGCAGGTACGGCCGGTTTGGCCGACTTCTGCAGGCGCAGCGGTTCCTCGACGTAGTGGGTGGTGAGCCAGGCCAGTACGCCTGAGACGAGCAGCACGACGGTGCCCTCGACGAAGGTGGTGTGCGAATGGCCGGTGTAGGAGAGCCAGAAGATCAGCAGCGGCCAGTGCCACAGATACAGCGAGTAGGCCATGGAACCGAGCGAGACGAACGGCTTGGTGGCCAGCATCCGGTTGGGCAGCGGCGACCGGTCATCCGAACCGGTGCCTGTCATGAGGTTGGCCGCGGAGACGATGAACAGCATCGTCGCTCCGACCGGAACCAGTGCCCACGGCCCGGGGAATTCCTTCACGCCGTCGATGAACGCGCCGCAGGACAGGATCGCGGCCAGCGCGATCGTCGCGGCCAGGGTGCGCAGCCACATCGGCCACCGGACGAGCGGCACGACCGCACCGACCAGCGCGCCGAGCAGCAACTCCCAAGCCCGGGCGAAGCTGTTGTAGTACGCGGTCGCCTGGTCGATGTTGTGCGCGATGATCGCGTACACGAAGGAGGCCACTGTCAGCGTGCTGAGCAGCACGACGAATGCCGTGCGCAGGTGCCTGCCGAAGACCTTCCGGCACAGACAGGCGAATCCGAAGATCAACGCAAGAAACGCGATATAGAACTGGCCTTGTACCGACATCGACCAGATGTGCTGCAGCGGGCTGACCGCTTCGCCCGCGCGCAGATAGTTCGCCGCTGTGCTGGCCAGTTCCCAGTTTTGGTAGTAGCCCAGACTTGCCAAGCTCTGGTCAGCAAACGTCTCCCAGCGGGTCTCGGGCTGGATCAGGATGGTCAGCACGGCGGCGGCCGCGAGCACCACGACCAGTGCGGGCAGAAGCCGGCGGACCAGCCGAACCACCTCGGGAACCGCTGACAGCGAGGCGCCCGGAGTGAGCGCGGTGCGCAACAATTTGCCACCGAAAAAGAACCCGGACAACGCCAGAAAAACGTCCACACCACCGGAAACACGCCCGAACCAGACATGGAAAACCGCGACCAGCGCGATGGCGATACCGCGCAGGCCGTCCAGATCGTGCCGATAGAAACCCGACTTTCGGGTCCCCATGGCGGCAGGGGCGCCGCGCGAATCGTCGCTGACGGGCGCCGACCGGGCTGGGGCGAGGGTCATCATGATCGAGGTCAATTTACCTAAAAACCCTGTGGTGCTCACATTTCGTATGCCTACGGCGCGGCAAGTGAGCAAAGGGCTAGGCTGCCGCTCTGTGGCTGAGCTGACACCGGCCCAGATCAGTGCCATCGACACGGCACACGTCTGGCACCCGTACAGCACCATCGGGGCCGAGGCGTTGGCACCGGTGGTGGCCGTCGGCGCCAAGGGCGCCTGGCTTACCGTGATCGACCCTCTCGACGGCGAGCCCGTCGAGGTGCTCGACGCGATGGCCTCGTGGTGGACGGCGGTGCACGGCCACGGTCACCCGGCCCTGGACCAGGCCATCACGCGGCAGATGGCGACGATGAACCACGTCATGTTCGGCGGGCTCACCCACGAGCCCGCAGCGCGTCTGGCGCAACTCCTGGTCGAGCTGACCCCCGCCGGACTCGACACGGTCTTCTTCAGCGACTCCGGTTCGGTTTCGGTCGAGGTGGCCGTGAAGATGGCCCTGCAGTACTGGCGCAGCCTCGGGCGGGTCGGTAAACACCGCCTGATGACGTGGCGGGGCGGCTACCACGGCGACACCTTCACCCCGATGAGCGTGTGCGATCCCGACGGCGGCATGCATTCCATCTGGACCGACGTGCTGGTCGCGCAGGAGTTCGCGCCCCAGGTCCCCGGCGCGTACGACCCGGCGTACAGCGCGGCGTTCGAACAGCAGCTGGCCGAGCACGCCGACGAGCTCGCGGCCGTGATCGTCGAACCGGTCGTGCAGGGGGCGGGCGGCATGCGCTTCCACGATCCGCGCTACCTGTCGGACCTGAGGGCGGCCTGCGACCGCCACGACGTGCTGCTGATCTTCGACGAGATCGCCACCGGGTTCGGCCGCACCGGCGAGCTGTTCGCCGCGGACCACGCCGGCGTCAGCCCCGACATCATGTGCGTCGGCAAGGCTCTGACCGGCGGCTACATCACCTTGGCCGCCACCTTGTGCACGGCCCGGATCGCGCAGACCATCAGCTCGGGTGAACCTGGCGCGCTCATGCACGGGCCCACGTTCATGGCCAATGCCCTGGCCTGCGCGGTGGGTGTGGCCGCGGTCGAATTGTTGATCGCCGGCGACTGGCGCACCCAGGTCCGCTCGATCGAAGCGGGGCTGCGGAAGGGCCTGGCGCCCGCCCGCGACCTGGGCGGCGTCGCCGATGTCCGGGTGCTCGGGGCGATCGGCGTGGTCGAGATGAAACAGCCGGTCGACATGCGCGTGGCCACCGCGGCAGCGCTGCGGCACCGGGTCTGGCTACGTCCGTTCCGCAACCTGGTTTACGCGATGCCGCCGTACATCTGCACTCCCGAGGAGGTCGAACAGATCACCGCCGCGATGGTCGGTGTGGCGCGTGCACTAACCTGAACGGTGTTCAATTGTCGGCACCGCCGACGTGTTCAATTGTCGGCACCGCCGACGTGTTCAATTGTCGGCACCGCCGACGTGTTCAATTGTCGGGCCGACCCCTAGGAGCATCAGGTGACACGCACAGATCTTTCACCGCTGTCCTGGCTGGCCGACGTCGAACAGCAGCGCCGGACCGCAGGATTGCGCCGCGAACTGCGCGTCCGCCCGCCGGTCGGCGCCGAGCTCGATCTCGCATCCAACGACTACCTGGGCCTGTCCCAGCACCCTGACGTGCTCGACGGCGGCGTCGAGGCACTGCGCACCTGGGGTGCCGGCGCCGGTGGATCACGCCTCGTCACCGGCAACACCGAGCTTCACGAGGAGTTCGAGCACGAGCTCGCCGAGTTCGTCGGCGCCGAATCCGCCCTGGTCTTCTCGTCCGGCTACACCGCCAACCTCGGCGCGGTCGTGGCCCTGTCCGGTCCTGGCTCGCTCGTGGTCTCCGACGCCCTGACGCACGCATCGCTGGTCGACGCGTGCCGGCTTTCCCGCGCCCGCGTGGTGGTCTCACCGCACCGCGACGTGGCCGCCGTCGACGCCGCGCTCAGTGCGCGTACCGAGGAACGCGCGGTCGTGGTGACCGAGTCGGTGTTCAGCGCCGACGGCGTGCTGGCCCCGCTGCGCGAACTGCACGCGGTCTGTCGCCGCCACGCAGCGTTGCTCATCGTGGACGAGGCACACGGTCTCGGTGTCCGCGGCACCGGCGGGCAGGGCCTGCTGCACGAGGTCGGTCTGGCCGGGGCGCCCGACGTCGTCATGACGACGACGCTGTCGAAGGCGCTGGGCAGCCAGGGCGGCGTCGTCCTCGGCCCCGAGGCGGTACGGGCCCACCTGATCGACGCGGCCCGGCCGTTCATCTTCGACACCGGGCTGGCGCCTGCCGCCGTCGGCGCGGCGTTGGCGGCGCTGCGCGTGCTGATCGCCGAGCCGCAGCGGGCCCGGGCGGTGCTCACACACGCGGCCGAGTTGGCACGAATCTCAGGGGTGACGACCGAGCCCGACTCAGCGGTGGTTTCGGTGATTCTCGGTGAGCCCGAAATAGCGTTCGCCGCTGCGACGGCCTGCCTGGAGCGCGGTGTGCGAGTGGGTTGCTTCCGACCGCCGACCGTCCCAGTCGGGACCTCGCGTCTGCGGCTCACCGCACGCGCCTCGCTGACCGACGATGAAATGGATCTGGCACGCCGGGTGCTCACCGAGGTCCTCGCGGTCGCCCGCGCATGACGCTGCTGATCGTCACCGGTACGGACACCGGCGTCGGCAAAACGGTGTCCACCGCGGCGCTGGCGTGTGCTGCCCGGCTCGCCCGACGGGACGTCGCGGTGTGCAAACCCGTGCAGACCGGGGACGCGGACGGCGACGACGATCTCGGCGAGGTGCGCCGACTCGCCGGGGTGACCGCGCTGCACGGCGGCTGGCGCTATCCCGAGCCGCTGGCGCCCGAGGCGGCAGCGCAGCGGGCGGGACTTGCCCTGCCGACCCGCGCCGACTTGGTCACTGCGGTGCGATCGGCCGACGCGCCGGGGCGGTTGACCCTGGTCGAGGGGGCCGGCGGGCTGCTGGTGCGGATCGGCGCCGATGGGGTGACGCTGCGTGATCTCGCCGCCGATGTCTCGGCTCCGGTGCTGGTGGTGGTGTCGGCCGGCCTCGGCACCCTCAACCACACTGAACTGACGCTGGAATCGCTTGCCGGACAAGGCATTCCGTGCGCCGGATTGGTCATCGGCGCATGGCCTGCGAAACCTGGGCCTGCTGAGGAAGGCAATCTGGAGGAGCTGGCCCGACTGGCGCCCCTGCGCGCAGTGCTGCCCGCCGGGGCCGGCGCGGCGAGTCCGGAGGAGTTCGAGGAGATCAGCGCCAAGGCTTTCGAGCGAGGGTGGATCGAGGCGGTCTGAAGTGGTGCATTCCGTCGAATTCGTCTTCGACGCCGATACCGAGGAGACGATCCGCGGTATCTGGGACGGACTGCGCGAGGCAGGCATTCCCAGCCAGGCGCCTGCCGGCCGACCGCACACCACATTGGCGGTCGCCCAACACATCGATGCTGCGGCCGAGACGGTGCTGCTGCCCGTCGTCGACCGCTTTCCGCTGCCATGCCGGATAGGCGCCACGCTGATCTTCGGGCGCACCGCCGGCGTGCTCGGGCGGTTGTTGCTGCCGTCGCCTGAGATTCTCGACGTTCACGCGCACGTCTACCGGTCGTGCGTGCCGCTCATGGCGCCCGGCCCGATGCCGCATACCGAGCCGGGCCACTGGACTCCTCACGTCACGCTGGCCCGCCGGATCGCCCCGGCGAAGTTGACGGCCGCGCTGAAGATCGCGGGGCGCCCCGCGGAGATCACCGGCAAGATCACGGGCCTGCGCAGGTGGGACGGCGACCACAGGACAGAACACCTCATCGGCTGACATGCTGACGGGGTGGACCGGATTGCCATCATCCGCGCCGAGGCCCGACGATTCGCCGATGTGCTGTCCGGCGTCGCACCGGAGAGCCGGTGTCCCACCTGTCCGGACTGGAGCGCCGCGGATCTGTTGTGGCACCTGACCGAGGTGCATTTCTTCTGGGCCGGCGTGCTGGAAAGGGATGTCCGGTCCGACGCCGATCTCGCGGCGGTCGAGCAGGACAAACCGGCACGCCCTGACACTCTCGCAGATGCGTTGGCGCTGCGGGCGCAGGCCACCTCCGCGCTGCTCGGCCAACTGGACCGGCTCGAGGACCGCGAACCACGCTGGTCGTGGTTCGCGCCCGACCAGACCGTCGGGTTCACCCGGCGGATGCAGACCTACGAGGCGACCCTGCACCGCGTCGATGCGGAGTTGACGGCAGGGCTACCCGTCAGCGCGATCGGCATCGACGTGGCTGCGGGCGCCGTCGATCATGCCGTCGACGTGATGTGGGGATGGCAGCCGGAAGGCACGACGTATCAGCCCCACGCGGTCGTCGAATTCGTCGGCACCGACACAGCGCAGCGCTGGCTCGTCGAGGTGGGTAGGGCAGGCGAATGGCCGCGTGCGGTGCGCGCGCGCCCGGGTGCTGCAGCGACGGCCACGGTGCGTGCACCCGTCGCCGACCTGGCGTTGTGGAGCTGGACCAGGGGAGGTGCGGTCGACGCCACCGGTGACCCGACGGCGCTGGCCGCGTTGGACGCCGTGGTGCGCAACGGCATGCCGTAACGGCGGCCTGTTCGGCCGAGTTCGACTGGGGCCGTGAGCTATTCGGCGTTGGCCCGCAGCGCGTCGAGATCGGCACCGCCGTGCACGGCCAGGCCGTCGACAAGCAGCTGTAACCCGAAACCGAACTCGCGGCCGGTGTCGGCCATCAGCACCGACTGTTCGTCACTGAGTGCGCCCGCGGCGTCCCACTGCAGCCGTGACTGTTCGTCGACGGTGAATCCGAGGACGTAGTACATGACGGTGCGGGCCGCGGGTTCGGCGTCCTGGGCGGCCACGCCGGCGTCGCGGGCGGCATCGGCCAGTTGGGCGACGATCGCGGCGGCACGGGCCGACTGGCCGGCCGCGAAGCTCGACGACACCAGCTCGGCTCCGTCGGTGTGCGACAGCAGCGCATCGCGCAGGCCGGCGCAGATCCCGTGGATTCGGTCGCGCCATCCGAATCCACCCGCGTCGGTGCCGGCCGGCTGCAGAATGCGGTCCGCCACAGCGCCCAGCAGCTCCTGTTTGTTGGCGAAATGCCAGTACAGCGCGCCCGGGCTGACGTTGAGCTCCCGAGCCAGCCGCCGCATGGTCAGGTCCGCGATGCCGTAGCTGTCGAGGATGGCCGTCGCCGCATCCACCACGTCGGGTTTGTGGAGTTGCACGCCGCTACCCTAACCTGAACGGTGTTCAATGGTCGGCACCGCCGACGTTCAAGCCGAAGATCCGCAGGAGGAACCACCGTGACGCAGGCTGCCGTGGATGTGTTGAGTGTGGCCCGGGAGCAGGTCCTGGAGCGTGGCGTGGGCCTCGATCAGGACCAGACGCTGCAGGTACTGCAGCTGCCCGATGAGCACCTCGAGGAACTCCTCGCCCTGGCGCACGACGTCCGGATGAAGTGGTGCGGTCCGGATGTCGAGGTCGAGGGCATCATCAGCCTCAAGACCGGCGGCTGCCCTGAAGACTGCCACTTCTGTTCACAGTCGGGACTTTTCGCGTCTCCCGTGCGCAGTGCCTGGCTGGACATCCCGAGCCTGGTGGAAGCGGCCAAGCAGACCGCCAAGACCGGTGCGACCGAGTTCTGCATCGTGGCCGCTGTGCGCGGCCCGGACGAGCGGCTGCTGGCCCAGGTGGCCGCAGGCATCGAGGCGATCCGCAACGAGGTCGACATCCAGATCGCGTGCTCGCTGGGCATGCTGTCCGAGGAGCAGGTGCAGCGGCTCTCCGACATGGGCGTGCACCGCTACAACCACAACCTGGAGACGGCGCGCTCGTTCTTCACCAACGTCGTCACCACCCACACCTGGGAAGAGCGCTGGGACACCCTGCGCATGGTCCGCGAGGCCGGTATGGAGGTGTGCTGCGGTGGCATCCTCGGCATGGGGGAGACGCTGGAACAGCGCGCCGAGTTCGCCGCGAACCTGGCCGAGCTCGACCCGCACGAGGTGCCGCTGAACTTCCTGAACCCGCGCCCGGGCACGCCGTTCGGCGATCTGGAGGTGTTGCCTGCCTCCGAGGCGCTCAAGGCCGTCGCCGCGTTCCGGCTGGCGCTGCCGCGCACGATGCTGCGCTTCGCAGGCGGCCGCGAGATCACCCTCGGTGACCTCGGCGCCAAGAAGGGCATCCTGGGCGGCATCAACGCCGTCATCGTCGGCAACTACCTGACCACGCTTGGCCGTCCGGCCGAAGCGGACCTGGAGCTGCTCGACGATCTGCAGATGCCCATCAAGGCGCTCAACGCCAGCCTGTAGAACTGTTGGTGATGATTAGCGAGATGCCGGCGCTGCCCGCGCCCGTCAGTGCCGGTGTGTACAACGTCTATACCGGCGTCGAGGTCAATGCAGCGGCAGGCTCGGCGGTCCCGACGGCCGCTCAGCTCGGCCTCGAGCCGCCCCGCTTCTGCGCCGAGTGTGGCCGCCGGATGATCGTCCAGGTGCGCCCGGACGGGTGGTGGGCGAAGTGTTCGCGGCATGGGGTGGTGGACTCCAAGGACCTGGAGACCCAGCGATGAGCCTCTCGGGCGAAGAGCCGAAGGCCCCGATGAGCCTCTCGGGCGAAGAGCCGAAGGCCCCGATGAGCCTCTCGGGCGAAGAGCCGAACGCCCCGGGCGAGACGCCCGCACCTGCTGCCGCCCCTGCCCCCGATGTTGTTGCGGGCCCGCGTGTTTCACGGCAACGCGCCGCGGTGACCGTTGTGGTTGCCATGGCGCTGGTGGGTGCTGTCGTCGGTGCGCTGTGGGCCTGGTTGGCGCCGTCGATCCACGGCGTGGTTGCGCTCACGCGCAGCGGTGAGCGGATCCATGCCTACCTTGGCAGCGAGTCCGACAACTTTTTCACATCCGCCTTCATGTTCGTCGGCTTCCTGGTGGTGGCGTCGGTCGTGGCCGCGGTCCTGGTCTGGCAGTGGCGTGCGCACCGTGGCCCGGTGCTTGCGGGGGCGCTGGTCGTCGGCTGCGGGGTGTCGGCGGCTGCAGCGGCAGGTGTCGGTGTTGCGCTGGCACATCTGCGTTACGGAACCGTCGACCTGCTCGGCGCTCCGATCAGTCCGGAACACCGCGTGCACTATGTCGTGGAGGCTCCGGCGGCGTTCTTCGGGCACGGGCCATTGCAGATCGCCACGACCATCCTGTTTCCGGCGGCCGTCGCAGCGCTGGTCTACGCGTTGATGGCGGTTTCGGCGGCGCGCGACGATCTGGGTGCCTGGCCGCCCGAGGAGACCCCGGTGTATCCGGTGTTGCCTGCGCCGGTCGCCCAGCCCGGAGTCTGAGCCGGCTCAGAGCCGCCGGTGCCGCACCGTGCGGCCGGTGACCATCTTGAACCCGATGCCGGCGAGCCGGGCCATTCCCACGTAGGTCATGGGGTTGAGCAGCGTCGGCCATTTCGTGCGCACGAGGTGTGCGGTGAGCGGGCGTTCGGCGAACCGGTCGCCCAGCCAGCGCAGCGCCATGGGCGCCGACATGGGATGCAGCAACAGGTGGTCGCAGAACATGTCCCGGTGGTAGGTGACGTCGGCGCCACCGGTGATGTACGTGTCGGCCAGCGCGTCGATGTCGTCGACCGAGATGATCTCGTCGTGGACGGCCTGCACGATGAGCACCGGCGGCCGGGGAGCGGCGGTTCCCAGCTTGATGTCGTCGAACACCTCGCTGACTTCCGACATGGCGAGAATCTGCTCCAGCGGCAGGTCCACCAGATCTTCCATGTCGGTGCCGATGAGGCGCAGCACGGCTTCCACCGTGGTCATCCGGTGCAGCCGGTCCAGCAGCTTGCGGCCTTCCCGGGTGGCGTGTTCGGCGATGACGCGGTTGAGGCCGGGGTAGATATCGGCGAGCGCGGCCACCACGAGCGCGGGCAGTCCGGAGAACATGGTGCCGTTGAGCCGCTGGAAGGTGTGCCCGAGGTCGCCGACGGGCGAGCCGAGGACCGCGCCGACGACGTTGAGCTCGGGAGCGTATGACTCACACATCTCGGCGGCCCAGCCGGTGGCCAGTCCGCCGCCGGAGTAGCCCCACAGGCCGATGGGTGCCTCGGGCGAGAAGTTGAGTTGCTCGGATTCCAGCGCGGCCCGCAGCCCGTCGAGGATGCGGTAGCCGGGCTCATAGGGAGCGCCCCACATCCCTTCGACGCCTTCGTGGTCGGGGATCGACACCGCCCAGCCCTGGGCCACCGCCGCAGTGATCAGCAGGAGCTCCAGTTGGGCCAGCGATCCGGTGGCCTTGGCGTGGCGGCGCAGCGCGTAGGAGGGGAAACAGCGTCCGGTGATCGCGTCGATCGCGCACTGGTAGGACACCAGGGGGCAGTCCGGCGCCGCGTCGGGCGGGACGATCACGGTGGTGACTGCTGCCTCCGGGACGCCGGTGCGGCTCGTCGAGCGGTAGAGCAGCTGGGTGGCGTGCAGGCGCTGTGGGATCAGGCCCAGGAAGGACAGTTCGACGTCACGGCTGCGCAGCACGGTGCCGGGGGCTGCGTGCTGAAACCCGGCGGGCGGTGTGTAGAACGGATCGTCGGCCGGCAACTGAGGCCGGGCACCGCGGTCGAGTTCTTCGTGCGGTGTGCGGCCGATCCATTCCGCGTCGGCCAAGTTGGCGGCACTGCCCAAGTCCATCCGGGCATTCTTACTTAAGAAGGGTCTAAGAATCCAGTCGACTCACCCGGGCGGGCGCAGCGCGGCGAATTCGTCGGTCACGCGGTAGCGCGATTCGGTGAAGCGGTACAGCGCGGCCGGGCGGCCTCCGCTCCGGCCCGACCGCGCGGTGGTGCCGGTGCGAGTGATGACGTTGCGGCGCTCGAGCACGCGCTGCAGGTTGGTCGTGTCGACCTGGTACCCGAGCGTCGCGCTGTAGACATCCCGCAACGATGACAGTACGAATTCCGTTGGTGCCAAAGCGAATCCGATGTTCGTGTACGACATCTTGGCGACCAGCCGGGTCCGTGCATGTTCGACCATCGGCGCGTGGTCGAAGGCCATCGGGGGCAGGTCGTTTACCGGGTGCCAGCGGGTGTCGGGCGGCAACTCGGGGGTGGCGGGGGAGGGCACCAGCCCCAAGAACGTCGACGCGATGGTGCGCGGCCCGGGAACGCGGTCGGGCGCGGAGAACACGGCCAGTTGTTCGAGGTGGGTGAGCTGTTGTACGTCGACCTTCTCGGCGAGTTGGCGCCGGACCGAGCTGATCAGATCCTCGTCGTCGCGCAGCCGGCCGCCGGGCAGGGACCACTTGCCACGCTCGGGTTCGCGTGCCCGCTGCCATAACAGCACGTTAAGCACGGGTTGCCGGGAGTCGAGGCCGCGAACCTGGAACACGACAGCGAGCACTTCGTGCTCGGTGCTAGTATGTGGCATGTTTTCGATTATAAGTCGAAAACTTGACTCGGATTGAGGAGGCCGTCGTGACGGTGCTCAATGGCACGACTGCAGGGGATCTGGCAGGCCGGATGGCGGACCAGATTCTGGACGGACCCGACGGCTATTCCGGCGTGGTCGGCGACGCCGAGTGGGCCGCCGAGATCCGCCGCCTCGTGGACCAGCGCGGCGCGACCCTGCTGGCGCACAACTACCAGCTGCCCGAGATTCAGGACGTGGCCGATCACGTCGGCGATTCGTTGGCACTCTCGCGCATCGCCGCCGACGCACCTGAGGACACCATCGTGTTCTGCGGCGTGCATTTCATGGCCGAGACGGCCAAAATCCTCAGCCCGGACAAGACCGTGCTGATCCCGGATCAGCGTGCCGGCTGCTCGCTGGCCGACTCCATCACCGTCGACGAACTGCGGGCGTGGAAAGACGAGTATCCCGACGCCGTCGTCGTGTCGTATGTCAACACGACCGCCGCGGTGAAGGCGCTCACCGACATCTGCTGCACGTCCGCGAATGCCGTCGACGTGGTGGCGTCCATCCCCGCCGACCGTGAGGTGCTGTTCTGCCCCGATCAGTTCCTCGGCGCACACGTCCGGCGCGTCACCGGTCGCACCAACATGCACATCTGGGCCGGGGAATGCCACGTGCACGCCGGCATCAACGGCGACGAACTGGCCGACCAGGCTCGCTCACACCCGGACGCCGAGCTGTTCGTGCACCCCGAATGCGGTTGCGCGACTTCCGCGTTGTACCTGGCCGGTGAAGGCGCCGTGCCCGAGGAGCGCGTCAAGATCCTGTCCACCGGCGGCATGCTCGACGCGGCCCGCGAGACCGGCGCCAGCCAGGTGCTGGTGGCCACCGAGATCGGCATGCTGCACCAACTGCGCCGGGCCGCACCGGAAGTCGACTTCCTCGCGGTCAACGACCGGGCCTCGTGCCGGTACATGAAGATGATCACGCCCGCCGCCCTGCTGCGGTGCCTGGTCGAAGGAGCCGACGAGGTACACGTCGATCCCGAGACCGCCCGGCTGGGCCGCGCCAGTGTGCAACGGATGATTGCCATCGGCCAGCCCGGCGGCGGCGAGTGAGCGGGTTGTCGGCCCGCACCGCCGGTGGCTCGTTCGCCTGCGGTGCGTCGACGCTGTGGCAGCAGCGCGCCGACGTCGTGGTGATCGGCACCGGGGTCGGTGGCCTCGTTGCGGCGCTCGCCGCCCACCGGCAGGGCCGGCGCGTGATCGTGCTCAGCAAGACCGGGGAAACAGCGACGGCCTATGCCCAGGGCGGCATCGCCGTCGTGCTCCCCGGCAACGACGACTCGATCGACGCGCACGTCGCCGACACGGTCGCCGCGGGTGGCGGGCTCTGCGATCCCGATGCGGTCCGCTCGATCGTCGCGGACGGCTACCGCGCCGTGGCCGATCTGGTGGATGCCGGCGCGCGGTTCGACGAAACCACTCCGGGCCGGTGGGCACTGACTCGCGAGGGCGGACACACCCGGCACCGGATCATCCATGCCGGCGGTGACGCCACCGGCGCGGAAGTGCAACGCGCCCTTGACCACGCCTCCGCCAACCTGGACATCCGACACAATCACGTCGCGCTGCAGATCCTGCACGACGGTTCGGCCGTCACCGGTGTACTGGTGAACAACGACGACGGCATGGGGATCCTGCATGCCCCGTCGGTGGTCCTGGCCACCGGCGGCCTCGGGCATCTCTATTGCGCCACAACCAATCCCGAGGGCTCCACGGGCGACGGTATCGCCCTGGCCCTATGGGCAGGTGTACCGGTTGCCGATATCGAGTTCATCCAGTTCCACCCGACCATGTTGTTCAACGGTGAAGTCGACGGCCGGCTGCCGCTGGTGACCGAGGCGATCCGCGGGGAAGGCGCTGTTCTGGTTGACTCGCAAGGTCTTTCGGTCACCGACGGGGTGCACCCGATGGGCGACATGGCGCCGCGCGACGTTGTGGCAGCAGCCATCGACGCCCGGCTGACCGCCACCGGTGACCCGTGCGTCTATCTCGACGCCCGCCGCATCGGTGATTTCCGGCGACGGTTTCCCACCGTCGCGGCATCGTGCGCCGCAGCCGGGATCGACCCGACCCGCGAGCCGATCCCGGTGGTGCCGGGTGCGCACTACAGCTGCGGCGGAGTGGTCACCGACGTGCACGGCCGTACCGAGTTGCCCGGACTGTTCGCCGCCGGGGAGGTCGCGCGCACCGGCATGCACGGCGCCAATCGGCTGGCCTCCAACAGCCTGCTTGAGGGACTCGTGGTGGGTGGCCGGGCGGGGCGCGCCGCCGCCGACCATGCGGCACACGCCGGTTCGGTGCGTGCCCAGGCTCCCCGCGAGCGCCGTGTCGACGTCGTCGACCGCAGCCTGCTGCAACACGCGATGTCCGCCCACGCCTCCGTGGTCCGCGACGCCGCCGGACTGGGACGGCTGCGTGAGCTGTTGGCCACCGCATCCCAGCGGGAAGCCCGCAGCCGCAAGAGTTTTGAAGATGCTGCGCTCACCGTCACGGCGCAGGCCGTTGCCGCTGCGGCCCTCGCCCGTACCGAGACCCGGGGGTGCCACCACCGTGGCGACTTCCCCGGGACCGACCCGAACCAGGAGCATCCGTTGAGCATTCGCGACACTGCCGGCGCGATCACCGCCGCAACCCCGACGGCGGTGTGCTGATGCGACTCTCAGAATCCGAGCTCGTCGAGGCCCGGGCCACCATCGCGCGGGCACTTGAGGAAGACCTGCGCTACGGCCCCGACGTCACCACCCAGGCGACCGTGCCGGCCTCGACCATGACCACCGCCTCGGTGGTCAACCGGGAACCGGGAGTCGTCGCCGGCGTCGACATCGCCCTGCTGGTGCTCGACGAGGTGATCGGTCCCGACGGATACCGGGTGATCCACCGCGTCGACGACGGAGCCCGCCTGGACGCGAAGGCCCAGGTACTGACCGTGGAGGCGCCGACCCGGCAGCTGCTCACCGCTGAGCGCACGCTGCTCAACCTGATGTGCCATCTGTCGGGTATCGCCACCGCGACCGCCGCCTGGGTGGACGCCGTCGCCGGCACCAACGCCAAGATCCGCGACACCCGCAAGACGCTGCCCGGGCTGCGTGCCCTGCAGAAATACGCCGTCCGCGTCGGCGGGGGAGTCAACCACCGAATGGGGTTGGGTGACGCTGCGTTGATCAAGGACAACCATGTGGCCGCGGCCGGTTCAGTGCTTGCCGCGCTGCAGGCGGTGCGCGCCGCCGCGCCCGAGCTGCCGTGCGAGGTCGAGGTCGATTCCCTCGAACAGCTCGACGACGTGCTTGCCGCCGGGGCCGAGCTGGTGCTCCTCGACAATTTCCCGGTCTGGCAGACGCAGATCGCGGTGCAACGACGCGCTGCCGCGTCACCGGCGACCAAGCTCGAATCCTCGGGCGGTCTGACTCTCGACACCGCAGCCGAGTACGCCGGCACCGGAGTGGACTATCTCGCGGTCGGCGCGCTCACACACTCGGTACGGGTGCTCGACCTGGGCCTCGACATCTGAGCGGCCGCGGCGGATCAGGCTACGACGCCGCGCCGTACCAGGGACAACACCACCGCTGCGGTCGCGAACAGGCCGGAGAACACCCGGTTGAGCACGGTCTGTTGGCGCGGGGTATGCAGCCAGGCCAGGAGCCGCGCGGCCCCACCGGTGTAGAGGCTCATGACCACGGCGTCGACGCACACCATCGTCACGCCGATCGCCAGGTACTGCGGCAGCAAGGGGGCCGTCGGCACGACGAACTGTGGCAGCACTGCGACCAGGAACACCAGACCCTTCGGGTTGGTGGTGTTGACCAGGAACCCGCGCGCCACCAGAGCCGCCCGGCCCCGATCGGCTGCGGTGCCGAGCCGTTCACGCAGGTCCTGCGATGCGCTGCGCCACTGATGGATTGCCAGGTAGATCAGGTACGCGACGCCGATCCACTTCACGATCTGGAAGGCCAGGATCGAGCTGGCGATGGCGGCACCCAAGCCGACCGCCACCAGCACCAGCTGCGTGAGCAGCCCCAGTTGCAGACCCAGCACACTCCACGAGCCGCGGCGAATGCCGTGCGTCAGGCCGGTGGCCATGGACTGGATCGCCCCGGCCCCCGGAGACACACTGATCGCGATCGACGCGCCGAGAAACGCCAGCCAGACCTGCCATGTCATGGCAGCAGTCTGACAGGGCTGTCAAACAATATCCGCGACGAAAACCCCGGTCCGGCGGCCCGCGACGCGTGCGATCCGAGGCAGCGACGCGTCATCGGTGCCGGCAGGCAGCACCCGCGGGTTGGTGATGTGGACGTCACCGCGGAACAGATGGACGTCCGCCTCGCCCGCGGCCAACACGTTCTTGACCCAGTTGGTCTTGCCGTGCGCGAGCAGCACCGCAAGCGTGTTGCCCTTGCGGTAGCTGGTGACGATGGTTTCGTACGGCGTGCCCGACGTGCGCCCACGGTGCTTGATCACGGTGAAACCGGGCAGACGCTTCGACAGTGGCTTCAGCGCCGGGTTGATGTACTTGATCTGAAACCGTTCCAGTGCGGGCGGAATGAGCATCGGTACGCCCGGGGCGTTGTTGGGGTGATCCTTCGTGGACATCTCGACTCCATTCGCCGGTTTGCGACCACCCTACGACGCTTACCTGCCCGGATTTTTATTCAACTGGACTGATCAGGGACAATCGAAGAGATGGCCGAGTTTCAGATGTCCCGTATCGACCTGCGCAACCGCGAGATGAGTGCCGCGCAATTGCGCGCTGCCCTGCCCCGCGGTGGTGTCGACGTGGACGCAGTGGTTCCCAAGGTCCGTCCGATCGTCGACGCGATCGCCGAGCGGGGCGCCGTGGCCGCCCTGGATTACGGCGAGTCCTTCGACGGTGTCCGGCCCGCGGCGGTGCGCGTCCCGGCCGAGGCCTTGGCGCAGTCCCTCGCCGAACTGTCCCCGGATGTGCGGGCGGCGCTGCAGGTGTCGATCGACCGCGCCCGCGCCGTGCATGCCGATCAGCGCCGCACCAACACCACCACGACGCTGGCGCCGGGCGCGACGGTCACCGAACGGTGGGTCCCGGTCGAACGGGTCGGCCTCTATGTGCCGGGCGGCAACGCGGTCTATCCGTCCAGTGTGGTGATGAACGTGGTGCCCGCGCAGACCGCCGGGGTTGATTCCCTGGTGATCGCGAGCCCCCCGCAGGCGCAGTTTGGCGGGCTGCCGCATCCGACCATCCTCGCCGCCGCGGCGTTGCTCGGTGTGGACGAAGTGTGGGCGGTCGGCGGGGCTCAGGCCGTCGCGCTGCTCGCCTACGGTGGCACCGACACCGATGGAGCCGAGCTGGCCCCGGTCGACATGATCACCGGACCGGGCAACATCTACGTCACCGCAGCCAAGCGGATCTGCCGTTCACAGGTGGGTATCGACGCCGAGGCAGGTCCGACGGAGATCGCGATCCTCGCCGACCACACCGCGGACCCGGTGCACGTGGCCGCCGACCTGATCAGCCAGGCCGAGCACGACGAGATGGCCGCGAGCGTGCTGGTCACCGACAGTGTGGCCCTCGCGGATGCCACCGACCGTGAGCTGGCCAACCAGCTCGCCACCACCGTGCACGTCGAGCGGGTGACCGCGGCCCTGACGGGTCAGCAGTCGGCCATCGTGCTCGTCGACGACATCCCAGCAGGTATCCGGACAGTCAACGCCTACGCGGCCGAACACCTGGAGATCCAGACCGTCGACGCCGCCGGGGTCGCCGATCGGATCCGGTCGGCCGGAGCGATTTTCGTGGGCGCCTGGTCACCGGTGAGCCTGGGCGACTATTGCGCGGGGTCCAACCACGTGCTGCCCACCGCCGGCTGTGCACGGCACTCCAGCGGATTGTCGGTGCAGACCTTCCTGCGCGGCATCCACGTGGTGGAGTACGACGAGGCAGCGCTGAAAGATGTGTCAGGCCATGTGATCACGTTGTCGAAGGCGGAGGACCTGCCGGCGCACGGTGAGGCAGTACGACGGAGGTTCGAGCGGTGACAGAGGTGACCTTGGCGGATCTGCCGCTGCGGGACAACCTGCGGGGCAAGTCGCCGTACGGCGCACCGCAGTTGCAGGTTCCGGTGCGGCTGAACACCAACGAGAACCCGCACCCGCCCACCCAGGCGCTCATCGACGACGTCGCAGCGTCGGTGCGCGACGCCGCGGCCGAGCTGCACCGCTATCCCGACCGTGACGCGGTGGCTCTGCGCGCTGACCTCGCGGCCTATCTGACGTCGGCCACCGGAGTGCGGCTCACCACCGAAAACCTCTGGGCTGCCAACGGTTCCAATGAGATCCTGCAGCAACTGCTGCAGGCTTTCGGCGGCCCGGGCCCCCGGGCGCTCGGCTTCGTGCCGTCGTATTCGATGCACCCGATCATCTCCGACGGCACCCAGACAGATTGGCTGCAAGCGTCCCGTTCGGACGATTTCAGCCTGGACGTCGACGCAGCCGTGGCCGCCATCAAGGACCGCAAGCCCGACATCGTGTTCGTGACGAGCCCGAACAACCCGTCGGGACAGAGTGTTCCGCTTGAGGATCTGCGGCGTCTGCTCGATGCGATGACCGGCGGCGTGCTCGTCCTCGACGAGGCTTACGGCGAGTTCTCATCACAGCCCAGCGCCGTCGCGCTGCTGGCCGAATATCCCGCGAAGCTCGTCGTCAGCCGCACCATGAGCAAGGCGTTCGCGTTCGCGGGCGGCCGGCTGGGATATCTGGCGGCCGCCCCAGCGGTGATCGACGCGCTGCTGTTGGTGCGGTTGCCGTACCACCTGTCGGTGCTCACCCAGGCCGCGGCCCGCGCGGCGTTGCGGCACGCCGATGACACCCTCGGCAGTGTGGCAACCCTTGCCGCCGAACGGGATCGCGTGGTCGCAGAGCTGACCCGCCTGGGCTACCGCGTGATTCCCAGCGACGCCAACTTCGTGCTGTTCGGGCACTTCGCCGATGCGCCGGCAACGTGGCAGCGCTACCTCGACGCGGGCGTGCTGATCCGGGACGTCGGCATCCCCGGATACCTGCGCACCACGATCGGCCTGGCGGCGGAAAACGATGCCTTCCTGGCTGCCAGCGCGGACCTCGTCAAGACCGAACTCAACAGCACTGTAGGAGCATCGTGACCCGTCGGGCGAAAGTCGAACGTAAGACTCGCGAATCCGAGATCGCCGTCGAGATCGACCTCGACGGCACCGGTGTGGTCGACATCGACACCGGCGTGCCGTTTTTCGACCACATGCTGACCTCGCTGGGCACCCACGCCAGCTTCGACCTGACCGTTCAGGCCAAGGGCGACATCGAGATCGAAGGCCACCACACAGTGGAGGACACCGCGATCGTGCTGGGCCAGGCCCTCGGCCAGGCGCTGGGGGACAAGACCGGCATCCGGCGGTTCGGTGACGCGTTCATCCCGATGGACGAGACGTTGACGCACGCCGCGGTGGATGTGTCGGGCCGTCCGTACTTCGTGCACACCGGCGAGCCGGACTACATGGTCGAGTTCACCATCGCCGGGTCCAGCACGCCCTACCACACGGTGATCAACCGCCACGTGTTCGAGTCGATCGCGTTCAACGCCCGCATCGCCTTGCATGTGCGCACCATCTACGGTCGCGATCCGCACCACATCACCGAGGCCGAGTACAAGGCCGTCGCCCGCGCGTTGCGCCAGGCCGTCGAATACGACCCGCGGGTCACCGGGGTGCCCTCCACGAAGGGCAGTTTGTGACGAAGAAACTCGTTGTTCTCGACTACGGATCGGGGAATCTGCGCTCGGCACAACGGGCCCTGCAGCGCGTCGGTGCCGATGTCGAGGTGACTGCCGACCCAGGTGCCGCCGCGGCCGCCGACGGCCTGGTGGTGCCCGGTGTCGGTGCCTACGAAGCATGCATGAAGGGTCTGCGGGCCATCGGCGGGGAAAAGATCATCGCCGACCGGTTGCAGCAGGGGCGCCCGGTGCTCGGCGTCTGCGTCGGCATGCAGATTCTGTTCGCCCGCGGTGTGGAGTTCGGCGTGGAGACCGTCGGCTGTGGTCAATGGCCCGGAGCCGTCACCCGGTTGGATGCCCCGGTGATCCCGCACATGGGCTGGAACGTGGTCGAGGCCGCGGCCGGAAGTAGGCTGTTCCGCGGACTGGACGCCGACACGCGGTTCTACTTCGTGCACTCCTATGCCGCACAGGAGTGGTCGGGCAATTCCGACGCGTTGGTCACCTGGGCCACCCACCATGCTCGGTTCATCGCGGCGGTCGAGGACGGGCCGTTGGCGGCCACGCAATTTCATCCGGAGAAGAGCGGCGATGCCGGTGCCACGCTGCTCGCGAATTGGGTTGAGGGACTGTGAGTTTGATTCTGTTGCCGGCCGTCGACGTGGTCGAGGGCAAAGCGGTTCGTCTGGTTCAGGGCAAGGCAGGCAGCGAGACCGACTACGGTTCGGCGCTCGAAGCCGCGATGGCCTGGCAGCGTGACGGTGCGCAGTGGATCCACCTGGTGGACCTCGATGCGGCCTTCGGCCGGGGGAGTAACCGCGAGCTGCTGGCCGAGGTCGTCGGCAAGCTCGACGTCGACGTCGAACTCTCCGGCGGTATCCGCGACGACGAATCGCTGAAGGCCGCGCTGGCCACGGGCTGTGCGCGCGTCAACATCGGCACTGCGGCCCTGGAGAACCCGAAGTGGTGCGCGGCAGCCATCGCCGAGTACGGCGACAAGGTGGCCGTGGGCCTGGACGTGCAGATCGTCGACGGTGCCCACCGGCTGCGTGGCCGCGGCTGGGAAACCGACGGCGGCGATCTGTGGGAGGTACTGGAACGCCTTGAGCGCGAAGGCTGTTCACGGTATGTCGTCACCGACGTCACCAAGGACGGCACGCTGACCGGGCCCAACCTGGAGTTGCTCGGCGCGGTCGCCGAACGCAGCGGCGTACCCGTCATCGCCTCCGGCGGGGTGTCCAGCCTCGAGGACCTACAGGCCATCGCCACGCTGACCGAGCGCGGTGTCGAGGGGGCGATCGTCGGGAAAGCCCTCTACGCCGGACGATTCACGCTGCCCGAGGCGCTTGCTGCGGTCAGCGGCTGAGCGGATGGATCCCAACCGGCTGGCCGCACTGCTCGGTACCGCGGCCGAGATTCTCGACGAGGCGTCGGCACCGTTCATCGCCGGGCACCGGGCCGATTCCGCGGTTCGCAAGCAGGGCAACGACTTCGCGACCGAAGTCGACCTGGCCATCGAGCGGCAGGTCGTCAGGGCTCTGACCGAGGGAACCGGGATCGGCGTGCACGGCGAGGAGTTCGGTGGTGAGCCGATCGACTCCGAACTGGTGTGGGTGCTCGACCCGATCGACGGCACCTTCAACTACGCGGCCGGTTCACCGATGGCCGCCATCCTGCTGGGGCTGTTGGCCGATGGCGAGCCGGTCGCGGGTCTGACCTGGCTGCCGTTCACGGGGCAGCGCTACACCGCACTCGTCAACGGACCGCTCTACGACAACGGCGAAGCGCTTCCGCAACTGGGCTCTCCGACGCTGGCCGACTCCATCGTCGGGATCCAGACCTTCAACATCGACTCACGCGGCCGGTTCCCGGGCCGATACCGCGCGCAGGTGCTGGCGAACCTGAGCCGGGAGTGCTCGCGGGTGCGTATGCACGGTGCCACCGGCGTCGACCTGGCCTATGTGGCGGCCGGAATCCTCGGCGCCGCCATCAGTTTCGGGCATCACATCTGGGATCACGCGGCAGGTGTGGCCCTGGTCCGGGCGGCCGGCGGTATCGTGACAGACCTCGCAGGCGAGCCGTGGACAGTCGAGTCGAAGTCGGCGCTGGCCGCCGCACCCGGTGTGCACCAACGCATGCTGGAGATCGTGAAAGCCGCGGGCAGCCCGGAGGATTACCTGTGACCAGTGACGTTGCGACTCGGGTGATTCCGTGTCTGGATGTCGACGACGGCCGTGTCGTCAAAGGCGTCAACTTCGAGAACCTCCGCGACGCGGGGGACCCCGTCGAGCTGGCGGCAGCCTACGACGCCGAGGGCGCCGACGAGCTGACGTTCCTGGACGTGACCGCATCGTCGTCGGGCCGCTCGACCATGCTCGAGGTGGTCAAGCGCACCGCGGAGCAGGTGTTCATCCCGCTGACGGTAGGCGGCGGCGTGCGCTCCGTCGAAGACGTCGACGTTCTGCTGCGCGCCGGCGCGGACAAGGTCTCGGTGAACACCGCGGCCATCGCCCGTCCCGAACTGCTCGCCGAGTTGGCCCGCCAGTTCGGCTCCCAGTGCATCGTGCTCAGTGTCGATGCCCGCACCGTGCCGTCCGGTGCCGCGCCAACGCCGTCCGGCTGGGAGGTCACCACCCATGGCGGGCGGCGCGGAACGGGTATCGATGCCATCGAATGGGCGGTTCGTGGCGCCGAGCTCGGCGTCGGTGAGATCCTGCTGAATTCGATGGATCGCGATGGCACCAAGGCCGGTTTCGACCTGGCCATGTTGCGTGCGGTGCGCGCGGCGGTCAGCGTGCCGGTGATCGCCAGCGGCGGGGCCGGTGCGGTGGAACATTTTCCGCCCGCGGTTGTTGCAGGTGCCGACGCCGTCTTGGCCGCCAGCGTGTTCCACTTCCGGGAGCTCACCATCGCCGAGGTCAAGTCGGCGATGGCAGCGGAAGGAATCACTGTGCGATGAGCACACTCAATGCGGATATCGCGGCGCGGCTCAAACGCAACGCCGACGGCCTGTTCACCGCGGTGGTGCAGGAGCGCGGGACCGGCGACGTGCTGATGGTCGCCTGGATGGACGACGACGCGCTGGCCCGCACGCTGGAAACCCGTGAGGCAACCTACTTTTCGCGTTCGCGCGGCGAGCAGTGGATCAAGGGCGCCACGTCCGGGCACACCCAGCACGTGCATTCGGTGCGGCTGGACTGCGACGGCGACACGGTGCTGCTTGAGGTCGACCAGGTCGGCGGAGCCTGCCACACCGGCGATCACACCTGCTTCGACGCCGATGTGCTCCTCTCGCCCGAGGGCTGATCTACCCAAGGCATCGCCGTAGGTTGCTCTGTCACGGACGATTGCCATGGCGAGCCCTGCGTAAGCGCGGCGAGTTCGTGCGCATGCTGCAGGACCGCGAGGCGGGCCAGCATCCGTTGGCGTAGCGATTCGTCATCGGCGACGCCCGAAGCGACCAGTGCTCGCTCCAGCTTGGCGGCCCGCGACCACGGGTGCCTGTATGGGCGGCTGAGCGTTGCGGCTCGGTATGCCTTGCGATCTCGGGTGCGCTGGGCGGCGTCGCGGCCGTCGTCGCCGAGCCCGAGCCGGCCCAGGAAACGTTCGCGTAGTTCGCGGCCGACACGTACCGCGATGCCTGCGTCCTGGTGGTGGGTGCGCAGTTCGAGGCCCAGGCCGAGGTGAAGCATCACGGTGCCCAGCACCGGGCCGAGCAGGATGCGGCCAAGGGCTTCGCCGGGGCTGGACATGGCCCAGGCCATGTAGGCCATCGCCGCGCACATTGCCCACACGATCGTGCGGAATGAGCCGGGATGTCCAGTGCGGTGAACGTTGACGGCCATTCCCGCGCCGCACACGAAGAGAGCGAGTTCGGCTACGGCGAACATCACCCAGCGTTCGGCGTTCTCGGTCGGGATGTGTAGTACGACATCGAAGAAGCGCCAGGATGTGTTCAGCGACACGGTCATCGAGACTGCAGCGACGGCGTAGCACGCGAACGCGACCCACGGTGTTCGTGGCTCGGGCAGTGCGTGGACGGTATCGCGCGGACCATCGACCGTGCGCTCATCCGACGTGTCGATACCTGCCCCGTTAACGGTTTCGTGATTGGCGGCGGGAGCATTTCGGGGTTCGAACAAGAACGCGGTTGAGGCAGCGTCAGTGCCGACGCCTGCGGTCAGGGCTTCGGAGCCATGCGCGTCGCGGTATGCCTTTACCTCCGGTGAGACTTTCCGCAACGCGACGGTGTGCCCGTAGCGAGCCAGCCAGGCGACCACCTCGGCCGGCTGGGCGCCACCGAGCACATCCACGGCGTAGCGGATCTTGGTGACGTCATTTTTGGCTAGATCCAAGACTTTTCGGTGTTGGTCAACAGTGTTCGAGGTGGCCGGTCTTTGGCTGTCGCGGTCCTGATATGTGGCCTGCTCGTCTGCTGCGATCGGTGCGGTCACCGCGGATGTCCTCTTTGCTCGAAGGTTGTCGGTCCCGCAGCATCGCACGACGGACCGACAAGCAGACCGCTGTGACGATGCTCGTCGACGGCCGAGCCGTCAGACCGCAAGGACGGGTGAGCGGCCCAGGATGCGCACCAGCAGAGTGGTCGCGACGGTCTGCGCGGTGATCAGGCACACCAGCACCACAACCTGGAACCGGCCGGCCTCCAACGGCGGAGCGCCGGCCATCAACGCACCCACGAAAGCCCCGGGGAGTGTGACGAGCCCTGTCGTCCTGGTCTGATCGAGGACCGGGCGCACGGCATCTCCGGCCGCAGCCCGGCCGATGTGCACCACCGACTGACTCGGTGTCGCGCCGATGGCCAGCCAGCCTTCGATCTCGGCCCGCGACTTGACCGACATCCGTTGAAAATTGCGGCCTGCCAAGGTGGTGGCGGTCATCGTCGAACCGATGACGATGCCGCCGAGCGCGATCACGAACCGGCTCTCCAGCGCCAACATGTGCAGCCCGAACGCCAGGCCGATGGTCAGCGCGCTCGCCGCCACCGTCGACAGCACCACCGCGAGCGGGCCGCCGTGCAGATCCCGCAGTCTGCGGGCCGCCGTCCACGCCGCCACGCTGACCATCACCACCAGTGCCAATGCCACCAGCGCGGGGTGGGTGAGTACGCCGCGCAGCGCGAGACTGATCAGCGCCAACTGACCGAGCGCGCGGATGACCGCCCACCAGGGTGCGGCAGCATGCTCGATCTGGGCCCACCACATCACCGCCGAGGTGAGGGCGAGCAGGACCGCGGCGCCGAGCAGCAGGGTGGCATACGGCATATGAGCATCACACCACTGTGACCGGCGCCGCGGGAGCGACGGTGGTCGATCCGGCAAGGTCTCACGCTCATCGACCGATGCTGTCCAATACGGCGAATTTCGCCGCTCGCGCTCCTTCACGTATGCAAGGGCAAACTGTGATCGCCGCCACTCTCCGCTAACTTCACCGCGCCAGCTCCGCGCACCGAAGTTTGCCCCATAACAGCGTCGGACCTGTGATTTTCGTCGCCCCGGCCAGGCGCGACTGGCAAAGTGGTCAGTGCTAGTGACACCATCGAAATGTGTTGGTAATAGATTCGAAAACTAGGCTTGGACTGGTGTGATGTATAGCACGTTGTCGCGCACCCTCGGCCGCAGGTGGGTGTTCCGTGGGCTGGCTCGCAACCCATTGGCCCGGATGACCGATCGCGTCGAAGCGTTTGCGATTTTGGGTGTTCTTCTCACTGCTCTTCTCGTCGTCCCGACGGCCGTTCAGTCGGGCACCGACGCATACTCGGCAGACCTGCGTGCGATCGCCGAGCAGACCCGGTCACTGCACTCGACGAATGCCGAGGTTCTCCGCGGCACCGTGCAGGGCGCGCAGCGGTACTCCACCGGTCTGCCTGTGCTGGTCCAGTGGCGCGAGGGCTCGCAGACCCGAACCGGGCGCACAACGTTCTCGACGCCGACCTCGACCGGCCAGCAAGTGGTGATCTGGCTTGATCAGAAGGGCAATGTGGTCGATGCCCCCAGACGTAAGGCCGATGCCCAGTTGACCGCCTTTGTGCGGTCGGCCGGTGTGTGGCTCGGTGCCGTTGCGTTGAGCGTGCTGATCGCCTATCTGGTGCGTCGGTTGCTCGACCGGGTGCGCGCCAACGCTTGGGAGCGTGAGTTGCAGCTTCTGGCACACAACGACGACGGCTGGGCCAACCGGCGCATCTGACCGGATCCGTTGGGCAAGCCGCCCGGCGTTGCGGTGCGTGGGCTTGTCGGTGGCTTCGATAACAATGACGGGGTGACCGACAGCGCAGCCCATTCCGACGGCGATTCCGCCGCGGCGCGCAAGGCGCGTGGTGCCTTCTTCACGCCCGTCGAGATCACTCGGTATCTCACCCGGTGGGCCGTTCGCAGTACCGATGACCGGGTTTTCGAGCCGTCAGCCGGTGACGCGGCATTTCTGCTCGCTGCCACCGAGCGCCTGCAGCATCTCGGCGCTTCGGCCCCGCGGGTCGACGGTGTCGAGATCCACGCCGCCAGTGCGGCCGCCGCGCGGCGCCGGGTGGCCGAGGCCGGTGGCACGGCACAGATCCGCACCGCCGACTTCTTCGACGTCGCCCCGCGGCCGGAATACACCGCCGTGATCGGCAACCCGCCCTACATCCGCTACCAGGACTTCCGCGGGCAGGTACGCGCCCAGTCGCGGCGCGCGGCGCTACAGGCCGGCGTGGCATTGTCCGGGTTGGCTTCCAGCTGGGCGGCCTTCACCGTGCATTCCGCACTCTTTTTGCGGCCCGGCGGCCGGATGGCGCTGGTGCTGCCCGCAGAGTTGCTGAGCGTCAACTATGCCGCGGCCGTACGCAAGTTCCTGTTCGACCGGTTCGCCCACGTCGAGCTCGTGATGTTCGACGAGCAGGTGTTCCCCGAGGCTGAAGCCGACATCGTGCTGCTGTTGGCCGACGGCTTCGACCAGGGACCGTCCGGCCACGCCGTCATCCACCGGGCCCACAATGCCGTATCGCTGACATCCGAACTGGTACAGCGCAATTGGTCGCCGCGCGACCCCGCCGACAAATGGGTCAGCGGATTGATCGGCAACGGCCCCGTCGACGCGTTGCACGCCTTGCACACCGCGGGCCGCTTCGCTCACCTGGAGCTGTGGGGAGACACCACGCTGGGCATGGTGACCGGCAACAACGGATTTTTTGCGCTGTCACCGGACCGGGTTCGCGAATTGGGGTTGCGCCGCAGCGATCTGCTCCCGCTGTCCCCGCCGGGCAGCGCCCACCTGCGCGGCCTCACACTCACCGCCGATCAGCTGGGCCAGCTGGGGGAGCAGGGCAAGTCCACCCAGCTGTTCCGGCCGGCAGGCCGGTTGTCGGCGGCGGCTCAGCGCTACCTCGACGCGGGGCATGCCGCCGGGGTGCACCTGGCCTACAAGTGCCGGGTTCGCACGCCGTGGTACCTCGTGCCGCTGGTTGCGCCGGCAGACCTGTTGCTGACGTGCATGAACGCCGACACCCCACGGTTGGTGACCAACCGGGTCAAGGCTCATCACCTCAATTCGGTGCACGGCGTGTATCTGCGCGACGGGCTGGCCAACCTCGGGCGCGACCTGCTCCCGTTGGCGGCCTTGAATTCGGTGACGCTGCTGCACGCCGAGATGACCGGCCGGTCGTACGGCGGCGGAATTCTGAAAATCGAACCACGCGAAGCGGATCGGTGGCTGGTGCCGGCGCCCGAGCTCATCGTCGAACGCGCGCCGCAGCTGCGTGCCGTGCGGCGGAGGACCGCGTCTTTGCTGCGCAACGGTCAGTTGCTCGACGCGGTGTACCTCGTCGACGACGCACTCGGATTGTCGGACCTGGAATCCATTCGCACAGCGCGGCATTCATTGGCCACCCGGCGGGCGGTAAGGTCGCGGCGTGCCCGCTGAACCGTCGACGAAAGCCACCGCCTGGGCCATCTTCGACCGGATCGTCGCCGATGCCGCGCCCGGCGGTGAGCACACCAACCCGTGGGTACGCTGCGGCGACGAGCTCACCTACCGACCCGACTTCCGGGTGCTGCGCCGGCTTCTCGGTGTGCCACTGCATCTCGATGCCCCGTCGACGACGGGTGTGCCTGCGCTGGCCCTCGATGTGTGGCTGGCGTATGAGCTGCGCCGCGCCGGCTTCGACACCGACGCGGTATGGCCCCGGCCGACCGAGCCGCGGATCATGCCCAGCGCGATCGCCAACCTGCTCGACGGGCTGCCGCTCAAGGAGCGTCAACTCATCGAGCACCGGCTGCGCCGCTCGATGAAGGGTGTCGCCGGCTCCAGCGCCAGCATTCTCGGCAAGCACTACATGAAGCAGGTCGACGTGGTGATGTCGGACTGGGACACCGGCCCGGAGCTTCTCATCAGCACCAAGCGGATGGACTCCAGCTTCGGCAAGAACGCCGCCAACCGGGTCGAGGAGAGCTACGGCGACGCCAAGAATCTGCGGCTGCGCCATCCGATGGCCGCACTCGGCTTCGTCTACGGCCTGCGCTCCACGATCCTCACGACCGAGCCCGACAAGGCGGAATGGCTGATCGACCTGCTCGGCAAGCTGGGTACCGAGGACGACGCCTATCATGCGGTCGCGTTGGTGATGATCGATTACGACGTCGAAGCACCGGTCGAGGACGACGAGGTGGACAGCATCGAAAAGGCCGAGCCTGATGCGCTTTTCGAAATCGTCGACGTCGAGACCGCGGCGGTGGACGAGGCACTGGCCGCACTTCCCGACATCGCCATCCGCCATGACACCGTGCCGCCCGAGCTGCAGCCGTCACGTTTTCTGGCCACCATGGTCACCCGCGTCGTCGACACGACGCCGGTGACCCGGCACCGCGAAGCCCGTCGGCGCCGCCGGGAGGCGCCCGCCGGTTAGCGGATCCGGGGCCCGGCCTTGGCTCGGGCAGTCCAGCGGCCGTCGTGGAAGCCGACCTCGACCGGATGGGCGAACGCCGTCGTGACGTGATCGGTGGTCACCGTGTCCTGAGCCGGGCCGCTCGCGACGGTCCGCCCATGTGCGATCAGAAGCGCATGCGTCGTCGACGTCGGCAGTTCCTCCAGATGGTGTGTCACCAGGATCGACGCCATGTCTGGATGCGAATCGTCCAGGGTGTCAAGGGTTTCCAGCAGCTGCTCGCGGGCGGCGACGTCCAGCCCCGTGGTGGGCTCGTCGAGCAGCAGCAGCTGCGGATCGGAGATCAGCGCGCGGGCGATCAGGGTGCGGCCCCGCTCGCCCTGCGACAGCGTCGGCCATGTGGCATCGGCCCGCGCGGACAGTCCCACGGTGTCGATGAGCTCCTGGGCGCGGGCCACCTGCTCTGGGCTCGGTGTCCAGCGGGCCGCGGTGTCGATGGTGGCGGTGATGCCCGTGAGCACGACCTCGCGCACGGTCAGCGGGTATTGCAGTCGGTGCCGGGGGTTCACGTGGCCGATGGACCGCCGCAGCACCGCGAGATCGGTCCGTCCCATCTGCCCGCCCAGCACGCGCACCGTGCCGGTCGTCGGAAAGGTCACGGCTGCACAGAATCCCAGCAGCGTGCTCTTCCCGGCGCCATTCGGGCCCAGCAGCGCCCAGTGCTCCCCGGATTGCACGGTCAGCGAGATGCCGTCGATGATGTGCTTGCCGTCGCGGCGGAATGTGACGTCGCTGATTTCCAAAACCGGTGTCATGAAAAGGATTCCTTCAATGCGCTCAGGTGGGTGCGGCTGGAGGCCGCCGCGGCGGCGGGGTCCCGCGCGATGATCGCGTCGGCCAGTTGCTGGTGCAGGTCGTGGTCACACGGTTCGGATGCGATGGGACGGATCTTGAGCATGTCGATCATCGCCAGCCGCAGTCGCGGCAGGAACGCGTCGAACAACTGGGTCAGCACATCGTTGTGCGCGGCGGTGATCACCGCGCGGTGAAACGCCATGTCGGCGTCGACGTGCTCGGGCACCGACTGGCCCGTCACACCGCGGGCCGCGAGGGTACGCCGAATCGTCCGCACGTCTGCCGGGGTGCGCCGGGCTGCCGCCAACGCGGCGCCCTCGGCCTCGATGGCGATGCGGGCTTCGATCACCGAGGCGATGTTTGCGCCACGCAGCACCGTGTCCCAGTCCTCGGTGACATCCAACGCCGTGACGAACACCCCGGCGCCCTGGCGGCTTTCCAATACACCTTTGCCTGCCAGTTCGCGGATGGCCTCGCGCAGCGTCGAGCGACCCACCCCGAGTTGGGCGGCGAGCGTGGTTTCGCCGGGGAGGCGGTGGCCGAGCGGCCACTCGCCGTCTCGGATCCGCGCCAGCAGCAACTGCGCCGTCTGCGCAGCCAACGGGTGGCGTTGCACCTGGGAAATCATCACAACCTCTCTACTTGTCTGAGGAGTTGTGTATATTCTAGCCATCATGACGCGCGTGCTTCTCCTTAGCTGCCTCGGCAGGGCCTGACCGACCGGCCCCCTGCCGCGGGGCTGTCGTTGCGCCGGTCGATCCATCACCGACCGAGCAGAAAGCGCACACCAGCATGAGCCAAACCCCGACGTGGAACCGGCAGCAGCCCTCGACGATGCCGTCGCATCGCTATGCATCCGTCTTCGACCGCGTGGATGTTCCACTCACACAACGCCATTGGCCCGACGCCCGATTCACCGCGGCACCCCTGTGGGTGCCGGTGGACCTGCGCGACGGCAACCAGGCACTGGCCGAGCCGATGGACCCGGCCCGCAAGCGACGTTTCTTCGAACTGCTGGTGGCCATGGGCTACAAGGAGATCGAGGTGGGCTACCCGTCGGCGTCGCAGACCGATTACGACTTCGTGCGGCTGCTGGCCGACTCCGACATCGCCCCCTCCGATGTCGGAATCGCGGTGTTCACCCCGGCCCGGCGCGATCTCATCGAGCGCACCGTGGAGTCGGTGCGAGGCGTCCGCAACGAGGTCGTCATCCACATGTACACGGCCACCGCGCCGGTGTGGCGCAACACCGTGTTGGGCAAGGACCGCGGCGAACTGCGCGAGCTGATCCTGTCCGGCGCCCGCGACGTCCTGGAGTTCGCCGGCGACCTGCCCAACGTCCGCTTCGAATTCTCGCCCGAGGTGTTCAACCTGACCGAACCCGATTACGTGCTGGAGTTGTGCGACGCGGTCACCGAACTGTGGCAGGCCAGCACGGACCGGCCGGTGATCCTGAACCTGCCCGCGACGGTCGAAGTGGCCACTCCCAACGTGTACGCCGACCAGATCGAGTACATGCACCGCAACCTGACCCGTCGCGACAGCGTCATCCTCTCGGTGCATCCGCACAACGACCGCGGCACCGGTATCGCGTGTGCCGAACTCGCAGTGCTGGCCGGCGCGCAGCGGGTCGAGGGCTGCGTCTTCGGCAACGGCGAACGCACAGGCAACGTCGACATCGCCACGCTGGCGTTGAATCTGCACGCCCAGGGCGTCGACCCGATGATCGATTTCTCCGACATCGATGAGATCGCCCGCACCGTCGCCTACTGCACGCGCATGCCGATCCCTGAGCGCCATCCCTACGTCGGCGACCTGGTGCACACCGCGTTCTCCGGCACGCACCAGGACGCCATCAAGAAGGGCTTGGCCGAACATCGGGACAGGGCCGCCGCCGAAGGCCGGTCCGAGCGTGAAATCGATTGGCGGGTCCCGTATCTGCCGATCGACCCGGCCGACATCGGACGTACCTACGACGCGGTGATCCGGGTCAACTCGCAATCGGGCAAGGGCGGCATCGCCTACCTGCTGCTCACCGACTACGGCCTGGACCTGCCCCGCCGGTTGCAGATCGACTTCGCCCGCCGTGTCCAGGAGCACACCGACAGCCACGGTGCGGAGGTCACCGCAGCCGAGCTGTTCGACCTGTTCGATGCCGCATATCTGCAGCCGGGCGGCCCGGTCGAGCTGAAGGACTGGCATACCGGCCGCGACGAGACGACCGCGATCACCCTCGTCGTCGACGGCCAGACCCGGACCAGCACGCATCACGGGATCGGCCCACTGGATGCGTTGACGGCAGCGCTCAGTGCCGTCGGGCGCGATGTCGAGGTGCTGGGGTTGACCCAACAGTCCGTCGGTCGTGAGGCGGTCAGCTACCTGGAGTACCGCTGCGGCGGCAGTACCGGGTGGGCATGCGGTCGCAGCGATTCGGTGCTCGCCGCGTCGATAGCGGCGGTGCTGCGGGCAGTCAACGCGCCCTGAGCACCTCCAGCGCCTTGTCGGCGTGGGTGTCCATGCTGATTTCGCTGGAGATCACGTCGAGCACGGTGCGATCGGTGTCGATGACGAACGTGGTCCGCTTGACCGGCATCAGCTTGCCGAGCAGGCCACGTTTGACACCGAAATGGCTGGCCACTTTCCCGTCGGCATCGGACAGCAGCGGATAGTCGAACCGCTGGATGTCGGCGAACTTGGCCTGTTTGGCGACCGGGTCGGTGCTGATGCCGACCCGGGACGCACCGACCGCGGCGAACTCGGCGGCCAGGTCGCGGAAGTGACACGCCTCCTTGGTGCAGCCGGGCGTCATCGCCGCGGGATAGAAGAACAGCACAACAGGCCCATCGGCCAGCAAACTCGTCAGACTGCGTACCGTGCCGGTTTGATCAGGGAGTTCGAACTCGGCAACGGTGTCACCCGTCTTAAGAGGTGTCATGGGCGTCCACGCTACGCCGACTCATCGCTGCCAGTCTGGGAGGATCGTCTGCGTGCACACGCTTGCTTCCACCACGTCGCGTGAGGATTTCCGGGCGCTGGCCGCCGAACATCGGGTGGTCCCCGTGACCCGCAAGGTACTGGCCGACAGCGAGACGCCGCTGTCGGCGTACCGCAAGCTGGCTGCCAACCGGCCCGGAACGTTCTTGCTGGAATCGGCCGAGAACGGCCGGTCGTGGTCGCGATGGTCGTTCATCGGCGCCGGCGCGCCGTCGGCGTTGACTGTCCGCGACGATCAGGCGGTGTGGCTGGGCACGACGCCGCAGGACGCCCCCAGCGGCGGCGATCCGCTCGAGGCGATCCGCACGACGCTCGAGCTGCTGGCTACCGCTGCGGTGCCCGGGATGCCGCCCCTGTCCTCGGGCCTGGTGGGCTTTTTCGCCTACGACATGGTGCGGCGCCTGGAGCGGTTGCCTGAACTGGCGGTCGACGACCTCGGCCTGCCCGACATGCTGCTCCTGCTGGCCACCGACATCGCGGCGGTCGACCACCACGAGGGCACCATCACCTTGATCGCGAACGCCGTCAATTGGAACGCCACCGATGAGCGCGTCGACTGGGCCTACGACGATGCGGTCGCACGCCTCGACGTGATGACGGCGGCACTCGGGCAACCGTTGGCCTCGGCGGTGGCGACCTTCAGCCGTCCCACCCCGGAGCACCGGGCGCAGCGCACCGTCGAGGAGTACTCCGCGATCGTCGAGAAGCTGGTCGGCGACATCGAAGCCGGCGAGGCGTTCCAGGTGGTGCCGTCGCAACGGTTCGAAATGGACACCACGGCTGACCCACTCGACGTCTACCGGCTGTTGCGGGTGACCAACCCCAGCCCGTACATGTATCTGCTCAACGTCCCGAATGCCGAAGGCGGACTGGACTTTTCGGTCGTCGGCTCCAGCCCGGAGGCGTTGGTCACCGTCACCGACGGGCGGGCCACCACCCATCCCATCGCGGGCACCCGCTGGCGCGGCGCCACCGACGAAGAGGACGTGCTGCTGGAGAAGGAGTTGCTGGCCGACGACAAGGAACGCGCCGAGCACCTGATGCTGGTTGATCTCGGCCGCAACGACCTCGGTCGCGTGTGCCGACCCGGCACCGTGCGCGTCGAGGACTACAGCCACATCGAGCGCTACAGCCACGTCATGCATCTGGTGTCCACGGTCACCGGCGAACTCGCCGAGGGTAAGACCGCACTCGACGCGGTCACGGCGTGCTTCCCGGCCGGCACCCTTTCCGGCGCGCCCCAGGTGCGCGCCATGGAGTTGATCGAGGAGGTCGAGAAGACGCGGCGAGGCCTGTACGGCGGCGTGCTCGGTTATCTCGACTTCGCGGGCAACGCCGACTTCGCCATCGCCATCCGTACCGCCCTGATGCGCAACGGCACCGCCTACGTGCAGGCCGGCGGCGGAGTCGTGGCGGACTCCAACGGTCCCTACGAATACAACGAGTCGGCGAACAAGGCCAAAGCGGTGCTCAACGCGATCGCCGCCGCCGACACGCTCACCGAACCATGATGCGGATCGCGCAGGTTCTGCTCGTGGCCGCGGCCCTGGCCCTGTGGGGCGCGTCGCGGATGTCGTGGGTGCAGGTGTCGTCGTTCGACGGGCTGGGACAGCCCAAGAACACCTTGCTGACGGGTGCCATGTGGTCCACGGCGTTGATCCCGCTCGCACTGGTGGTGCTGGCGGCCGCTGTCGCGGTTCTGGCGGTGCGGGGCTGGTTGTTGCGGCTGCTGGCACTGCTCGTCGCCGTCGCCAGTGCCGGTATGGGTTATCTGGGAATCAGCTTGTGGGTGGCCAAGGACGTCGCCGTCCGTGCCGCGGACCTGGCTCTGGTCCCGGTGGCGCAGCTGACCGGCACCCATCAGTACTACGGCGGCGCCGTGCTGACCTTGGTAGCCGCCGTGTTGGCACTCGCCGGCGCGGTGCTGCTCATGCGGTCGGCGACCGGTGCCCGCGCAGTAGCGTCGCGCTATGCCGCGCCGGCGGCGCGCCGGGCCGCCGCGCAGGGCGAGAACTCCGACGCCCCAATGTCCGAACGAATGATCTGGGACGCCCTCGACGAGGGGCACGATCCGACGGGCGGGCAGAACGGCGAGCAGTCCGATCCGGACAACAAGGGTCGGTGACAGCAGAAGGTGTGGCGGCGACTACCCTTCGAGTGAGGTCCACCGGGATCGTCCCGGGCGCACCGGAAAGGAATCGACGGCGATGAGTTCGGCCACTGTGCTCGACTCCATCATCGAAGGAGTCCGCGCCGACGTTGCGGCTCGCGAGGCCGTCATAAGCCTTGAGGAAATCAAGGCGCGCGCCCTGGATGCACCCGCACCACTGGACGTGATGGCAGCGTTGCGCGAACCCGGGATCGGCGTCATCGCCGAGGTGAAACGTGCCAGCCCGTCCCGCGGGGCGCTGGCCAATATCGCCGACCCGGCGCAGTTGGCTCGCGCCTACGAGGATGGTGGCGCCCGGGTGATCAGCGTGCTCACCGAGGAGCGGCGTTTTCACGGTTCGTTGGCAGATCTGGACACGGTGCGCGCTGCGGTGTCAATTCCCGTGCTGCGCAAGGACTTCATCGTCAAGCCGTATCAGATCCATGAGGCCCGTGCGCACGGAGCGGACATGCTGCTGCTCATCGTCGCGGCGCTCGAACAGCCCGTGCTCGAGTCTTTGTTGGAGCGCACCGAGTCGTTGGGTATGACGGCTCTGGTCGAGGTTCACACCGAAGAGGAAGCCGACCGTGCCCTGCAGGCCGGCGCCCGCGTGATCGGTGTCAACGCACGGGATCTCAAGACCCTGGAGGTCGACCGGGACTGCTTCGCGCGCATCGCGCCGGGGCTGCCCAGCAACGTCATCCGCATCGCCGAATCCGGCGTCCGCGGAACGGCGGATCTCCTGGCGTACGCCGGCGCGGGCGCAGATGCGGTCCTCGTCGGTGAGGGGCTCGTCACCAGTGGTGACCCCCGGAGCGCGGTGGCCGATCTGGTGACCGCGGGTACCCACCCGTCCTGCCCGAAACCGGCTCGTTGAATCGGCAATGAGCCGCTGGCGCGAAGAGGCACACTGATGGCGGATATCGCCGGCCCCGAGCTGCCGCGTTCCAGCGCAGCCGTGGCCGAACCAACGGTCCATGATCCCGACGCCCGAGGCCACTTCGGTTCTTACGGCGGCAGACTCGTGCCGGAAGCCTTGATGGCGGTGATCGAGGAAGTGACCGCGGCCTACGAGAAGGCCCGCGGCGACCAGGCATTCCTCGACGAGCTCGACCGGCTGCAACGGCACTACACCGGGCGCCCGTCGCCGCTGTACGAGGCCGCTCGGCTTTCGGAGCACGCGGGCGGTGCCCGGCTCTTCCTCAAGCGGGAAGACTTGAACCACACCGGTTCTCACAAGATCAACAATGTCCTCGGGCAGGCGCTGCTGGCTCGTCAGATGGGCAAGACCCGGGTGATCGCCGAGACCGGTGCAGGACAGCACGGTGTCGCGACCGCCACGGCCTGCGCCCTGCTCGGCCTCGAGTGCGTGATCTACATGGGCGCCGTCGACACTCAGCGGCAAGCGTTGAACGTGGCGCGGATGCGGCTGCTCGGCGCAACGGTGGTCTCCGTGGAAGCCGGGTCGAAGACTCTCAAGGACGCGATCAACGAAGCATTCCGCGACTGGGTCACCAACGCCGACGAGACCTACTACTGCTTCGGGACCGCGGCGGGCCCACACCCGTTCCCGGTCATGGTGCGCGACTTCCAGCGGGTCATCGGGTTGGAGGCACGTGTACAGATCCAGGATCAGGCCGGGCGCCTGCCCGACGCCGTGACCGCGTGCGTCGGTGGCGGATCGAACGCCATCGGCATCTTCCACGCCTTCATCGACGATCCCGGCGTGCGACTGGTCGGCTTCGAAGCGGCCGGTGACGGCGTGGAAACCGGACGCCACGCCGCGACCTTCTCGGGCGGGTCGCCAGGCGCGTTCCAGGGTTCGTTCTCCTACCTGCTGCAGGACGAGGACGGGCAGACCGTCGAGTCCCACTCGATCTCGGCCGGCCTGGACTACCCGGGTGTCGGCCCCGAGCACGCCTATCTGAAGGACACCGGACGCGCGGATTATCGGCCCATTACCGACACCGAGGCCATGGATGCGTTCTCGTTGTTGTGCCGGACCGAGGGCATCATCCCGGCCATCGAATCGGCGCACGCCGTGGCCGGGGCACTCAAGCTCGGCAAGGAGCTCGGTACCGGGTCGATCATCCTGGTCAATGTCTCCGGTCGCGGTGACAAGGACGTGGAAACGGCGGCCAAGTGGTTCGGCCTGCTTGACGAGGGAGGCGCCTGATGAGCCGGTTGGCGGAACTGTTCGACGGGTGCCGAGCGGAAGGACGGGCAGCCCTGATCGGCTACCTGCCAACCGGTTTCCCCGATGTGCCGAGATCCATCGCGGCGATGACCGCGCTGGTCGAATCCGGTTGCGATCTGGTGGAAGTCGGCGTGCCGTACTCGGATCCCGGCATGGACGGGCCGACCATCGCCGCGGCGACCGAGACCGCGCTGGCCGGGGGAGTCCGGGTGCGTGACACCCTCGCCGCCGTGGAGGCGATCAGCAATGCCGGTGGCCGCGCGGTCGTGATGACCTACTGGAACCCGGTGCTGCGCAAGGGGGTTGACGCTTTCGCGCGTGATCTGGCATCGGCAGGCGGCTACGGTCTGATCACCCCCGACCTCATTCCAGAAGAGGCCGACGATTGGCTGGCAGCCTCGGACGCCCATCAGCTCGATCGGATTTTTCTGGTGGCGCCGTCGTCGACCCCGCAGCGGTTGGCGGCCACTGTGCAGGCGTCCCGCGGATTCGTCTATGCCGCATCGACCATGGGCGTCACCGGTGCCCGCGACGCGGTCTCCAGCGCAGCGCCCGAGCTGGTGAGCCGGGTGAAGGAAATCTCGGACATCCCGGTCGGAGTCGGCCTCGGCGTGCGGTCTGGACAGCAGGCAGCCGAAATCGGGGCCTTCGCTGACGGGGTGATCGTCGGATCGGCCCTTGTCTCGGCCCTGCAGAACGGGCTCGACTCCGTCCGCGCGCTCACCGAAGAACTGGCCACCGGTGTTCGGCAAAGGATTTCGGCTTGACCACAACCGTCCTCGCGTACCTGCCCAGCCCGTCACAGGGCGTCTGGCATCTGGGGCCGGTACCGATCCGCGCGTATGCCCTGTGCATCATCGCCGGGATCGTTGCGGCACTGATCATCGGTGACAGGCGGTGGGCGGCGCGCGGCGGCGAGCCGGGCGTCATCTACGACATCGCATTGTGGGCCGTGCCTTTCGGCCTCGTCGGCGGCCGGCTGTATCACGTCATGACCGACTGGCGCACCTACTTCGGCCCCGAAGGCAAGGGCCTGGCCGCGGCGTTCCAGGTCTGGGAGGGCGGCCTCGGCATCTGGGGTGCCGTCGCACTCGGCGCGGTCGGGGCCTGGATCGCATGTCGGCGACGCGGAATCCCGTTGCCTGCGTTCGGCGATGCCATCGCCCCCGGAATCGTCCTCGCACAAGCGATCGGCCGGTTCGGCAACTACTTCAACCAGGAACTCTACGGCCGCGCGACGTCGGTGCCGTGGGGTCTGGAGATCTACGATCGGCGCAACGCCGCTGGCCTGCCCGATCAACTCAACGGCGTCTCCAACGGCACCGTGCTGGCGGTCGTGCACCCCACCTTTCTCTACGAGTTGTTGTGGAACCTGCTGATTTTCGCCCTGCTGATCTGGGTGGACCGGCGGTTCCGGATCGGCCACGGCCGGTTGTTCGCGCTGTACGTGGCCGGCTATTGCGTGGGTCGGTTCTGGGTGGAACTCATGCGCAGCGACGCCGCCACACATTTGGCCGGCATCCGCATCAACACCTTCACCTCGACGTTCGTGTTCATCGGTGCCGTCGTTTACATCATGTTGGCCCCCAAGGGCCGTGAGGATCCTGCCACCTTGGCGGGCCGACCGCGTGACGAGTCCGATGAATCGGTGCTCGACGAGCTGGGCAAAGACCTGGTCGGCGTGGCGGCCGCATCGGGCGTCGTGGCGGCCGCGAAGGTCGCAGGCGACTCCGACACCGCAGACGAACATTCCGAGGACATGCACCCGGACGCCGTGGCAGAGGACGAAGGTGCCGATGCTGCCGCCGCGGTCGAGTTGAAGGCCATCGCGCCGCAGACCGACGAAGAGCCCGCAAGCGAGGGCGAGGCGGCCGACGCGACGCAACCTGAGGATGCCGCAGCCGCCGCCGACCCGACTGACGACAGCGAGCCCGTCACCGAGGCGCAAGCGCCGGAGTCCGAGGCTTCCGAGCCCGAAGCGGTCTCTGAGGACGAAGCAGCTGCAGAGGCGGTGACCGACGAGCCGGAGACGACCGAGGCAGAAGCCGCGGAGTCCGAAGGCGAGACCGAGCAGCCGGAAACTGAAGCCGACGCCGTCGCATCAGGGCCTGACGCCGAACCGGAAACCACTACGACTGAGGGCAAAGCATCCGCAGAGGCCGCAGACGACGAGCCCCAGGCGGTCCAGGCCGAGGCCGCGGAGTCCGAAGGTGAGACCGAGCAGCAGTCTGCGGTCGAACCCGCCGCAGAAGCCGCAACTGACGAGTCCGAGACGACCCAGGCCGAAGTTGCAGAGTCCGAGGCCGAACCATCCGCGGAGCCGGAAAACACTACGACTCAGGACGAAGCACTCGAAGAGTCCGTGACCGACGAGCCCGAGACTGCCGACGGCGAAGCTGCGGAGCCAGAAGGCGAGAGCGAGCAGCCTGAGCCAGAAGCCGCCGAAGCATCAGAGTCTGACGCTGCCGAAACTGAGGACGAGCCAGCGGCAGACGCCGCAACTGACGAGGCCGAGACAGGCGAGGCCGAAGGCGAGACCGAGCAACCGGAAACTGAAGCCGCCGAAGCATCAGAGTCTGACGCTGCCGAAACTGAGAGCGAACCAGCCGCAGACGCCGCGACCGACGAGGCCGAGACGTCCAAGGCCGGAGCTGACGAGCCCCAAGGAGAGACCGAGCAGCCCGAGCCTGAAGCCGTCGCCGACGCCGTCGCCGAGCCGGAAACCACCGAGCCTGAGGTGGAACCAGCCGCAGAAGATGCGACCGATGAGCCGGAATCGACTGACTCCGAAGCCGAAGAGTCCGAGACCGAGCCAGCTGCGGACTCCGACGCCGCCGAGACTGAGAGCGAACCAGCCGCAGAAGCCTCAACTGACGAGGCCGAGCAGCCAGAACCTGAAGCCGACGCCGAAGCATCGGAGCCGGCTGCGGAGTCGGACGCTGCCGAGCCCGAGACAACCGAGCCCGAAGCTTCGGAGTCCGACTCCGAGGGTGAAGCAGCTGAGGAAGCTCCAACCGCAGAATCTGGGACGGCAGAAGACGACGCCGAAACCGGAGAGCCCGAGAAGGCCGACGCTGATGACGCGGAAAGTGGTGACGCCACCGAAGCGACCGACGGCGAGGACACGGACGGGGCGACTGAGAACGCTGAATCCGATGCGGCAGAAGACGAATCGGCCAAGCCCGAGACGTCAAAAGTTGCCGCGACCACGCCCAGCACTCCGGCTGTACCGGCATCCGCGCCGCAGCGTCGTCGGTGGTGGCGACGCCGGCGCTGACTTCACGTCGGAACGTGAGCGTGAGGGCGGCTTGAACGAGTCCCGTTCTGGCATGCTGTGAACATGACCGATCGCCCGGAATACGGCGCCGGTGCCGAAGGCTCGGTACCGCCGTTCCCGCCGCCCGCGGGTTATCCACCGCCACCTCCCGGCTACGGGCCGCAGCCGGGGTACCCACCACCGGGATACGGGCAGCCCAATGGCTATTGCCCGCCCCCGGCGTATGTCGATCCGTCGGCGCCCTACGGGCGCCACCCGCTGACCGGCGAGCCGTTCTCGGACAAGTCGAAGGTCACCGCCGGGCTGCTGCAGCTGCTGGGCTTCTTCGGACTCGTGGGTATCGGGCGCATCTACATCGGCGACACCACCATGGGCGTCATTCAACTGGTCGTCGGGATCCTGACGTGCGGTATCGGCGCCTGGATCTGGGGCGTCATCGACGCGATCCTCATCTTCACCGACAAGGTCCGGGACACGAACGGCCGTCCGCTGCGCGATGGCACCTAACTCGGGCCTGAGCACCGCGACGACGCGCTACGGTGCGCTCGGCGCCGGTGTCATGCTCACCGGGGCGCTCGCGTACACCGCGGTGGCCGACCCACACCGACCCGGATTCCTGTTCCCGCCATGCCCCTTCAAGCTGATGACCGGCTGGAACTGCCCGGCGTGCGGTGGGTTGCGGATGACGCACGATGTGCTGCACGGAGACCTGGGGGCAGCGGTGGTCGACAACGCGTTCGCGCTGGTCGGTCTTCCGCTGCTGGCGGCCTGGGTTCTGGTGCGCTGGCGGTTGGGCAAGCCGGTCTTCCCGGCGCCGGCTGTCGCGACCATCCTGGTCGCTGCCGTCATCTGGACTGTGGTCCGAAATCTGCCCGGCTTCCCGCTGATTCCCACATTCGTTGGTCTGTAGCCGCCGACCTGCACTGATACACTCGTAATTCGGGCCGGTGCAGTCCCGGAGCAAGGATGTTCCGGACTGTGGAGGTGCGATCCAGGTGCTTTTCTCGGCATTGCCAGACGCGCAGGGCCTATACGACCCTGCAAACGAGGCAGATTCCTGCGGCGTCGCGATGATCGCCGACATTCAAGGACGACGGTCACACGGCATCGTCGCCAACGGACTCGAAGCACTCGAAAATCTCGAGCACCGCGGCGCGGCCGGCGCCGAACCGAACAGTGGCGACGGCGCTGGCATCCTGCTGCAGCTGCCCGTCGAGCTGCTCAGCGAGGTGGTCGACTTCGCTCTTCCCGCTCCCAACGCTGACGGCGCGAACACCTTCGCCGCCGGTATCTGCTTCCTCCCGCAGGACCCGGTGGTTCGCCAGAGCACCCGCGAGCGGATCGAAGCCATCGCCGCCGAAGAGGGGCTGGAAGTTCTGGGCTGGCGTGCGGTACCGGTCGACCCCGACGGTGCCGGCGTGGGCATGACGGCCCTTGGCTGCATGCCCTACATGGCTCAGCTGTTCGTCGCTGCCCCGGAGGTGGCCGGCGGCCGACCGGGCGGTATCGACCTGGACCGGCGCGTGTACCCGCTGCGCAAACGCGCGGAGCGCTGCGACGTCTACTTCCCGTCGCTGTCCAGCCGGACCATCGTCTACAAGGGCATGCTGACGACACTGCAGCTGCCGCAGTACTTTTCAGATCTGCGCGACGAGCGCTGTCAAAGCGCCATCGCGATCGTGCACAGCCGGTTCTCCACCAACACGTTCCCGTCCTGGCCGCTGGCCCACCCGTTCCGCTTCGTCGCCCACAACGGTGAGATCAACACTGTTCGCGGCAACCGCAACCGCATGCACGCCCGCGAAGCGATGCTGGCCAGTGCACACATCCCCGGCGATCTGAGCCGGCTGTCGCCGATCTGCACGCCCGACGCCTCCGACTCGGCTTCCTTCGACGAGGTTCTGGAACTGCTCCACCTGGGTGGCCGTAGCCTGCCACACGCCGTGCTGATGATGATTCCGGAGGCGTGGGAGAACGCCACCACGATGGATTCGGCCGAACGGGACTTCTGGCAGTTCCACGCCTCGCTCATGGAGCCGTGGGACGGCCCGGCCTGCGTGACCTTCACCGATGGCACTTTGGTCGGAGCAGTGTTGGACCGCAACGGTTTACGCCCCGGCCGGTGGTGGCGTACGGTCGACGACCGCATCATCCTGGCCAGCGAGAGCGGCGTGCTGGGCGTACCGTCGGGCGAGATCGTCGCCAAGGGCCGGCTGCAGCCCGGCAAGATGCTCCTGGTCGACACCGCTGCCGGCCGTATCGTGTCCGACGACGAGATCAAGGAGCAGTTGGCGCAGGCCGAACCATATGGTGAGTGGCTGCACGCCGGGCTGCTGGACCTTGCCACCCTGCCCGATCGGGCCCACATGCAGCCCAACCACGAGTCCGTCGTGCGTCGGCAGATCGCTTTCGGTTACACCGAGGAGGAGCTGCGGATCCTGCTGACGCCCATGGCGGCCTCGGGTGCCGAGCCCCTCGGGTCGATGGGCACCGATACGCCGACGGCGGTGCTCTCGTCGCGGTCGCGATTGCTCTACGACTACTTCGTCGAATTGTTTGCGCAGGTGACCAACCCACCGCTGGACGCCATCCGTGAGGCGGTGGTCACCTCCATGGCCCGGGTGATGGGGCCGGAGGAGAACCTGCTCGCACCCAGTGCTGCGTCATGTCGCCAGATCGTGCTGCGCTGGCCGGTTCTGGACAACGACGAGCTGAGCAAGATCGTCCACATCAACGACGACGGCGAACATCCGGGGTTGCGCTCCACCGTGTTGCGTGCGCTCTACGACGTCGAACGCGGCGGTGACGGCCTCGCCGAGGCCGTCGAGGAGCTGCGCCTGCGGGCCAGCGAGGCGATCGCCAAAGGCGCACGCACCCTGGTGATCTCCGACCGCGACTCGGACCACACCCGAGCACCGATCCCGTCGTTGCTCGCGGTGTCGGCGGTGCACCACCATCTGGTCCGCACCAAGGAACGCACCAAGGTGGCATTGGTGGTGGAAAGCGGTGATGCCCGCGAGGTTCACCACATCGCGATGCTCATCGGATTCGGTGCGGCGGCGGTCAACCCGTATCTGGCGTTCGAGTCGATCGAAGACCTGATCCGCGAAGGTGAGCTCACCGGCATCGAGCCGGCCGCGGCAGTCCGGAACTACGTCAAGGCCCTCGGCAAGGGCGTGGTCAAGGTGATGAGCAAGATGGGCATCTCCACCGTCGGGTCCTACACCGGAGCACAGGTTTTCGAGGCGATCGGACTCGACCGCGGAGTGGTCGAGGAGTACTTCACCGGCACCACCAGCCAGCTCGGCGGGGTCGGTCTTGACGTGCTCGCCGAAGAGGTCAAGCTGCGGCATCGACGTGCCTATCCGGAGAACCCGACCGAACGTGTCCATCGCCGGCTCGAGGTCGGCGGTGAGTACGGTTTCCGGCGGGAGGGCGAGCTGCATCTGTTCACTCCGGAAGTGGTGTTCCTGCTGCAGCATTCGACGCGGACCGGCCGACGGGACATTTTCGCCAAGTACTCCGAGGAGGTCGATCGACTGTCCCGCGAAGGCGGGGCACTGCGCGGCCTGTTCGAGTTCAAACACGGGCTGCGGGCGCCGGTGCCGCTGAACGAGGTGGAACCCGTTGAATCGATCGTGTCGCGTTTCAACACGGGCGCGATGAGCTACGGTTCGATCTCCGCCGAGGCCCACGAGACCATGGCGATCGCCATGAACAAGCTCGGTGGCCGCTCCAACAGCGGTGAGGGCGGCGAGGACGTCGGCCGACTCTATGACCCGCTGCGGCGCAGTGCGGTCAAGCAGGTCGCCTCGGGCCGGTTCGGTGTGACGAGCGACTACCTGGTCAACGCCACCGACATCCAGATCAAGATGGCTCAAGGCGCGAAACCCGGTGAGGGCGGCCAGCTTCCGGGCTACAAGGTGTACCCGAGCATCGCCAAGACCAGGCACTCCACTCCCGGTGTCGGGCTCATCTCGCCACCGCCGCACCACGACATCTACTCGATCGAGGACCTCGCGCAGCTCATTCACGACCTCAAGAACGCCAACTCCGAGGCACGCATCCACGTCAAGCTGGTCAGCAGTGTCGGGGTGGGCACCGTGGCCGCCGGTGTGTCCAAGGCGCACGCCGACGTCGTGCTGATCTCCGGGTATGACGGCGGCACCGGTGCCGCACCACTCACTTCGCTCAAGCATGCCGGGGCGCCGTGGGAGATCGGCCTGGCCGACGCGCAGCAGACGTTGGTGCTCAACGGTTTACGTGACCGCATCACCGTGCAGTGTGACGGTGGCCTGCGCACGGCGCGCGATGTCATGGTGGCGGCGCTGCTGGGTGCCGAGGAGTTCGGTTTTGCGACCGCACCGCTGGTGGTGGCGGGCTGCATCATGATGCGGGTGTGCCACCTCGACACCTGCCCGGTCGGGGTCGCCACCCAGAATCCCGAACTGCGGGCCCGGTTCAACGGCAAGCCCGAGTTCGTGGAGAACTTCTTCACCTTCATCGCCGAGGACATCCGCCGCTACCTGGCCGAGTTGGGCTTCCGCAGTATCGATGAGGCGGTCGGCCACGCCGAGATGCTCGACACCGCGCCCGGTGTCGCGCACTGGAAGAGCCGTGGGCTGGACCTCAGCCCGATCTTCACGGTGTCCACCGACGCCCATGGCGCCAAGCTGCCCCAACGTCGCCGGTTGCGCGGTCAGGAGCATGGCTTGGAGCAGGCCCTGGACCGCACCCTGATTCAACTCTGCGAGGGCGCACTGGAAGACGCGCACCCGGTCCGCCTGGAACTGCCGGTCCGCAACGTCAACCGCACGGTCGGTACCCTGCTCGGTTCCGAGGTCACGCGCCGCTACGGTGCGACCGGTTTGCCCGACGACACCATCCACGTGACCCTGACGGGATCGGCCGGGCAGTCGATAGGGGCGTTCCTGCCGCCCGGTATCACCCTCGATCTCATCGGCGACGCGAATGACTATGTGGGCAAAGGTCTTTCCGGCGGCCGGGTGATCGTGCGGCCGCCCGACGACGTGTTGTTCCTGCCCGAGGACAACGTCATCGCGGGCAACACCCTGCTCTACGGGGCGGTCTCGGGTGAGGTCTTCCTGCGCGGCCGGGTGGGAGAGCGGTTCTGCGCGCGCAATTCCGGCGCGTTGGCCGTCGCCGAAGGCGTCGGCGACCACGCCTGCGAATACATGACCGGGGGCCGCGTGGTGGTGCTGGGCCGCACCGGCCGCAACATGGCTGCGGGTATGTCCGGTGGGATCGCCTACGTGCTGGGCCTGGATCCTGCGAAGGTCAACACCGAGATGGTGCAGCTGCAGGCGCTCGAGCCCGAGGACCTGACCTGGCTGCAGGCGGTTGTGGCCCGCCACGCCCAGTACACCGACAGCACCGTGGCCAAGTCGGTGTTGTCCGACTGGTCAAGGCGCAGTTCACAATTCACCAAAATCATGCCGACCGACTATCAGCGCGTGCTGCAGGCCACCCGGATGGCCAAGGCGGAGGGCCGCGATGTCGACAACGCGATCATGGAGGCCAGCCGTGGCTGATCCGACCGGATTCCTGCGAGTACCCAAGGTGGAGGCCGCCAAGCGGCCCGTCGATGAACGCATCGGGGACTGGCGTGAGGTGTACGAACGGCAGAACCCGCATGAGCGGGCCGGCGAGGTCGCGCAGCAGGCCCGCCGCTGCATGGACTGCGGTATCCCGTTCTGTCACTCGGGAACTGCGGGTTGCCCACTGGGCAACCTGATCCCGGAGTGGAACGACCTGGTGCGCCGCGGCCGCTGGGACGCGGCCAGCGACCGTCTGCACGCCACCAACAACTTCCCGGAGTTCACCGGCCGGTTGTGCCCGGCGCCGTGTGAGGCGGCATGCGTCCTCTCGATCAGCGAGGAGCAGACCGGCGGTAGCGTCACCATCAAGCGCATCGAACAGACCATCGCCGACCAGGCCTGGCTCGACGGTACGGTCGAGCCCCAGCCTGCCGCCATCAGCACCGGCAAGAGCGTCGCGGTGGTGGGCTCGGGTCCCGCGGGGCTGGCCGCGGCCCAGCAGCTCACCCGAGCAGGCCACGACGTCACGGTCTACGAACGCGATGACCGGCTCGGCGGGCTGCTGCGCTACGGCATCCCGGAGTACAAGCTGGAGAAGTCGGTTCTCGATCAGCGGCTGGCCCAGATGAGGGCCGAGGGCACCCGGTTCGTCACCGAATGCGAGGTGGGTGTCGACCTGTCGGTCGAGCAGTTGCGCGCCCGGCACCAGGCCGTTGTACTGGCGGTCGGCGCGCTGCGGGCTCGCGACAACGATGTGCCCGGCCGCGATCTGGCGGGGGTGCACCTGGCGATGGATCACCTCGTACCGGCCAATCGGGAATGTGAGGGCGACGGTCCGTCACCGCTGTCGGCCGCCGGGCGTCACGTGGTCATCATCGGTGGCGGTGACACTGGGGCCGACTGTCTGGGCACCGCGCACCGGCAGGGTGCGAAATCGGTGACGCAGTTGGACTACAACCCGGAGCCGCCGGGAACCCGTGACGAGTCCCTCTCACCCTGGCCGACGTGGCCGCTGGTCCTGCGTACCTCACCGGCGCACGCGGAGGGCGGAGCCCGCCACTTCGAGGTGGCGGTACAGCGGTTCATCGGCGACGACACGGGTCATCTGCGGGCGATGGAGATCGCCGAGGTACGGGTCACCCGCGACGCCGAGGGCCGCCGCCAGATCACCCCGGTCGGGGAATCGCTTGAGATCCCGTGCGACCTGGCGTTGTTGGCGATCGGGTTCGAGGGTGTCGAACACATGGCCCTGCTCGACGGGCTCGGTCTGCAGCTAAACGGGCGCGGTGCAGTGCCGTGCGGCTCGGACTGGCAGACCGACGCACCGGGCGTGTTCGTCTGCGGTGATGCCCACCGCGGAGCGTCGTTGGTGGTGTGGGCCATCGCCGAGGGCCGCAGCGCGGCCCACGCGGTCGACGCCTACCTGATGGGTGAATCCGACCTGCCGGCGCCGGTGCGCCCGGGTGTGCTGCCGCTGGCCGTCGTCTGAATCGATCAACGACTATGCTCTGAACCCGTGAACCGACGCGGGAAGATCGTTTGTACGATGGGTCCGGCTACTAGCACCGACGCGATGGTCAAATCGCTGGTCGAAGCCGGAATGGATGTAGCGCGGCTGAACTTCAGCCATGGCGACTACGCGGATCATGAGGCTGCGTACCGCAGGGTCCGGACAGCAGCCGATGAGACCGGGCACGCAGTCGGTGTGCTCGCCGACCTGCAGGGACCGAAGATCCGCCTCGGACGCTTCGCCGACGGGCCGACCGTGTGGGCGACCGGCGAGACGGTGCGGATCACCGTCGACGAGTGCGCCGGAACCCACGACCGGGTGTCGACCACCTACAAGCGGCTGGCCGAGGACGCCGTGGCAGGGGACCGGGTGCTGGTCGATGACGGCAATGTCGGTCTGATCGTCGAGAGCATCGAGGGCAACGACGTGGTCTGCAAGGTCACCGAGGGTGGCCCGGTCAGCAACAACAAGGGCATGTCGCTGCCCGGCATGAACGTGTCTGCCCCGGCACTGTCGGAGAAAGACATCAAGGACCTGGAATTCGCGCTGCAGCTGGGCGTCGACCTGGTCGCGCTGTCGTTCGTCCGCTCGCCGGCAGACATCGAGCTGGTGCATGAGGTGATGGACCGCGTCGGGCGCCGCGTTCCGGTGATCGCGAAGCTGGAGAAGCCCGAGGCCGTCGAGAATCTCGAGGCCATCGTGCTGGCATTCGACGCCGTGATGGTGGCCCGTGGCGACCTCGGCGTGGAGCTGCCGCTGGAAGAGGTGCCGCTGGTTCAGAAGCGGGCGATCCAGATCGCGAGGGAGAACGCCAAACCCGTCATCGTCGCCACGCAGATGCTGGAGTCGATGATCGACAGCTCGCGCCCGACCCGGGCCGAGGCCTCCGACGTCGCCAACGCGGTGCTCGACGGCGCGGACGCGGTCATGCTCTCGGGTGAGACCTCCGTGGGCAAGCACCCGCTGGAGACGGTGCGGACCATGGCCCGCATCATCCACGCGGTCGAGGAGAACTCGGTCGTGGTGCCGCCGCTGACCCACGTTCCGCGTACCAAGCGCGGTGTCATCTCGTATGCGGCGCGCGACATCGGTGAGCGGCTGGACGCCAAGGCGCTGGTCGCGTTCACCCAGTCGGGCGACACGGTGCGCCGACTGGCCCGGCTGCACACGCCGCTGCCGGTGCTGGCGTTCACCGCACTGCCCGAGGTGCGCAGCCAGCTCGCCCTGACCTGGGGTACCGAGACGTTCATCGTCCCGCAGATGTCCAGCACCGACGACATGATCCGTCAGGTCGACAAGTCGTTGTTGGAGCTCGGCCGCTACAAGCGCGGTGAGCTGGTGGTCATCGTCGCGGGTGCTCCTCCGGGCACAGTAGGCTCCACGAATCTGATCCATGTGCACCGCATCGGTGAGGAGGACGTCTAAACGAGGAGAGGGGCCCGGTGTCACACTCGGATTTCGAGGAGCTGCTGGCGGTTCTCGACCTCAAGCGCGTCGACGACAACCTCTTCATCGGGACGCACCCGAGCAAGAACCCGATACGCACGTTCGGCGGTCAGATGATCGCGCAGGCGTTCGTGGCGGGTGGTCGATCACTCGAGCACAAGCAGCCGCCGAGCGCGCTGAACGCCCACTTCATCGCCGGTGGTGACCCCGAGAAAGACCTCGAGTTCCACATCGTGCGGCTACGCGACGAGAAGCGTTTCGCCAATCGTCGGGTGGACGTCATGCAGGACGGTCAGCTCTTGACAACCGTGATGCTCTCCTACATGAACGGCGGGCGCGGCCTCGAACACAGCGTGGCCGCGCCCGACGTCGCACACCCCGACACGCTGCCGAAGATCGATGAGCTGTTGCGGGGATACGAGGAAACCGTGCCCTTGTTCGTCGAGGCGTTGCGGCCCATCGAATGGCGCTACACCAACGACCCGGCCTGGGTGATGCGGAACAAAGGGGAGCGCCTCGACCACAACCGGGTGTGGCTCAAGACCGAGGGCACCATGCCCGACGACCCGGTGTTGCACGGCGCCGCGCTGGTGTATTCGTCGGACACCACGGTGCTCGATTCGATCATCACCACGCACGGTCTGTCGTGGGGCTTCGACCGCATCTTCGCGGTGACGATGAACCACTCGGTGTGGTTTCACCGGCCGATCAAGTTCGACGAATGGGTGTTGTACTCGACCACCTCTCCGGTCGCGGCCGAGTCCCGCGGCCTTGGCACCGGACACTTCTTCGACGAGTCCGGGCAGCTGCTGGCGACGGTCGTGCAGGAAGGCATCGTCAAGTACTTTCCCGCGTCGCGCTAGCGCGTCGACGTCGGAGTGACGCCGAGACCGTGCTCCACCCGGCTGCGTAAGGCGTCCTCGCACTGTTGTTGTGCGACGGGATCGCTGCCCGCGCGTTGCATGCAATCCATGTATTCACGGCCGCCGAATTCGTCGAACCAGCGCTGACCGACGCCGATCCACACCCAGATGAAGGCGATCGACACCACCACGGCGATGGTTCCGAGCACGATGCCGCTGGTGGCGACGCCCCGGTTGTCGGCCTCGCCGCGTTTGCACCGGCCCAGCGCCGCGATCCCCACGATCACCGCGATGAGCCCGAGCACGATGCCACCGATCACCGACAACGACAGCACGAGGCCGATGATGGCGAGCACCAGCGCTGCGGTGCCAAGCCCATTGCGTGGTCCGACTGCTGGGCGCGGCGGGGGTGGCACGGGATAGCCACCGTACGGAGACGGCGGATAACCGCCACCGTAGGGCGGCGAGGGATAGCTGCTGTAGGGCGGCGGCGGGTAGGGGCCCGGGTACGGTCCGTACGGTGTCGGCGATGCGGCCGGTGGAGCGGGTCTGTCCGACTCTGTGCCACCACCACCGCGCGCGTCGGTCATGTGACCGAGGCTACTCGTCGGACCTGCGGGGCAGCGCCGCACAGCGGATCGTCGGGCAGTCGACACCGGCCGGTAGATGATGCGTTGCCACCACCACGGTTCGGTCGGCCGCGAACAGGCCGCCGGGCGTGAGCAACTCGGTCAGGATGCGTTCGGCATCGGCCGCGTCGAGGTTCTCCGTCGGCTCGTCGAGCAGGACGATCGGGAAGCTCGAGATCAGCGCCCGGGCCAGCAGCAGCCGCCTGCGTTGGCCCGCAGACACTGCAGCCGCGCCGCCCACCAGAATGCTGGACAACCCGTCGGGAAGTGCCGCGAACCAAGTTCCGAGGCCGACGCGATGCAGGGCAGCCGACAGTTCATCGTCGGTGGCGTCACCTCGGGCTACCAGCAGGTTGTCGCGCACCGTGGTGTCGAACAGGTGCGCGTCCTCGGCGAAAAACGCTGCGCGCTGCGGCTTCTCGGTGTACTGGCCGGCGATCGCCATCAACAACGTCGTCTTGCCCGAGCCGCTGGGGCCCAGGACCGCGAGACGTGCGCCCGGCTGCAGGTCCACCGCTGCGGCGGCAGGACGACGACGCAGGCCTGGCTCGGGTTCGGTGAGGGCCCGCAGTCTGCGGGCAGCGATGCGTGAGCGCCCCAGCTGCAAAGCGGCGTCTGGCAGGGCGGCGGTCGCCTCGAATGCCGAGAGAGGCAGCAACATCAGGATCGCCACGGTGGTCGGGGCGACCGTCGGCGCCAGGGCGAGGGCAGCGACGACGGAGCCCAGCACGCTCGCACCGATGGCTGCGCTGGGCATGGCGGCGGCGACAGCGGCGGGCGCCGCGGCTCTGTCGACGGCGTGGCCCAAGGCCGTGTGCTGTCGCTCGGACTCGTTGATCACCGCGGCCAGGCGCCCACTGACGCGCAGCTCCGGGGCGTATTCGAGCGCCAACATGGTGGCCGTGTCGCGCTGCGAACGATGGTGCGCAGCAACTGATTCCGATGCGTCGGCGGCGCGGGCCGCGATGCCGGGAGCGAGGACCCCAGCGATCAGCAGGCACACGGCGAGCACGGCAGCGGCGGCAGGCGAGATCACGGCGATGACGCCGACTGCGGCGGCCGACAGCACCACGGACACCACGATGGGCAACAGTGCCCGCACCAGCACGTCGGCCAGATCGTCGACCGAGCCGCCGATTCGGGCCACGAGTTCACCGCTGGGCATCCGCATCACGTCATCGGTGGCCGTCTCGGCGAGCCGGCGGTACAACCCGGTACGGGCATTGGCTGCCGCCCGCAGAGCGGTGTCGTGGGACGCCAGCCGTTGGCAGTAGCCGAGCACTCCTCGGGAAATGCCCAGCGCGCGAACGGCAACCACGGCCACCGAGAGGTCCAGCACCGGCGGCATCTGCCAGGCCCGGGTGATCAGCCATGCGGAGATGCCGGCCAACGCCAAGGCACTGCCCAGTGACAGCACCCCGAACATGCTGGCCAGCGCCAGCCGACCGACCCGGGGCCTCAGCAGTTGCCAGGAGAACCCCAGCAGCGGGTCATCGCGGAACACGTGAATCACCCACCGTCACAACCGCATCGCCGATCGCCAGCACCGGATCGCGGTGCCCGACCACCACCACGGTGGCGCCGGAGGCTGCCCTGGCCGTGATGGCGCGCAGGACGCGAGCCTCCAGTTCGGCATCCAGGTGAGCAGTCGGCTCGTCCAGCAGCAGCACCGGGGCGGGGGACCCGAGTACGCGGGCCAGGCCGAGCCGTTGCCGCTGCCCGAGCGACAGGCCCACCCCGTCACGGCCGATCACGGTGTCCAACCCGTCCGGAAGGCTGTCGCAGACCTCATCGAAACCTGCACTGCGACAGGCACTGTCGAGATCGGGCAACGGGCCGAGCAACTCCAGGTTGGCGCGCACGGTACCAGGAATCAGCACCGGACGGTGTGGCAGCCAGGCGACCTGACGCCACCAGGCCTCCGGGTCGAGCTCGCCCACCTCGACTCCGTCGACCTCTACCCCTGGCTCATCTGTCAGACCCAGAATCGCCTGCAGCGCCGTACTTTTCCCGGCACCGTTGGGACCGGTGAGAACAGTGACCCGCCCCGGTTCGATCGCAGTGCCGAAGCCTGCGACGTCGATCCTGGGCGCTGCCCCCGGTGGCATACGGGTCCCGGCCGGTCGAGGCGGCGCAGTACACAGTGCGAAGGCCGCCTCGGCCGCGGTCTTGCCGTCCTGCGCGGCGTGGAACGCCGCACCCACCCGTCTCAGCGGCCAGAACACCTCAGGGGCCAGCAGTAACGCGGTCAGGGCGGCCGCCAGTGTCATATCGCCGAAGACCAGTCGTAGGCCGACGCTGACCGCCACCAGGGCCACGCCGAGTGTGGCCAGCAGTTCCAGCACCAGCGCCGACAAGAACGAGATCCGCAGCGTCGCCATGGTCGAACGCCGATGTGCGGCGGACAGTTCGGCGATGCGCTGCACCGACCCGCCGGCCCTCCCGAGCGCGCGCAAGGTCGGGATCCCGGCGACCAGGTCGAGTAGCCGGCTCTGCAGGGTGGTCAGCGCACTCAGCGCCGCCGCCGACCGGTCCGCGGTGAGCAACCCGATCAGCACCATGAAGATGGGGATGAGCGGGAGCGCGATCATCACGATCGCGGCGGCCTGAATGTCGTAACACGCCATCACCACCAGAGCTGCCGGGGTGAGGATGCCGGCGAGCACCACGGCGGGCAGATAGCCGCTGAAATATGGCCGCAGCCCGTCGAGGCCGCGGGTCACCACCGCGGCGGCCGTATCCCGGTCGGCGGCCAATTGCCGGGGCGGCAGAGCGGTCACCGAACGCAGAACCTGGCCGGACAACTCGCCGATGACTGCGGTGGCGCCGCGCTGGGAAAGCCTGCCCTGCAGCCATTGCGCGACGGTACGGACGGTCCAGATCAGTCCGAGCGCCAGAAGCGAGGAATGCCAGTCTGATCCGGAATCGGGATTGACGACCACACCGGCCACGAGATGGGCGAGCACCACCGCCGACGCGATGGTGCTCCCGGCAATCACCACGCCGCAGGCCACCGCGGCCGCCAGGTAGCGGCGCAGCGCCGTGACGGATCCCGTCCCGCCGCGGATGCCCAGGGCGCGCCAGAGATTCAGTCCGACCGCCGGGAGAGCCCGATCGGCTCCGGTATGCGGTCAGCTGAGATGCGTTTGCGGAAAACCCAATACGTCCACGCCTGGTACACCATCACCAGCGGCGCGAACACCAGCGCCGCCCAGGTCATGACCTTCAGTGTGTACGGGGACGACGAACCGTTGTGAATGGTCAGGCTCCAATCGGGGTTCAGTGTCGAGGGCACCAGATTCGGGTACAGCGCACCGAACAGCAGAACCACCACGGCGGCAACCACAATCGTGGTGCAGACGAAGGCCCAGCCCTCGCCGGTGCGGCTGAACACCCTGGCCACCGCGGCCAACTGCGCCACCACGGCGATCCCCAGCACGATCCAGGTCCAGGGCTTGCCGTAGCTGAGCTGGGTCCACACTCCGAAGCCCGCCACCAGGACCGTCGCCGGGATCGCCAACTTCCCGGCGAAACCGAACGCGTCGGTGCGCACGGTGCCGCTGGACTTCAGCGCGACGAATACCGCACCGTGCAGGGCGAACAACGATCCGGTGGCCACGCCGCCCAGCAGGGTGTACGGGTTGACGATGTCAGTGATTCCGGCGTGCATCTGCCCGTGTGCGTCGACCGGCATGCCGTGCACGAGCCCCGCGAACGCGACGCCCCACAGAATGGCCGGCACCCACGATCCGACCGCGATGGCGATGTCAGCCCATCGGCGCCAGCCGGGATCGTCGATCTTGCCGCGCCATTCGATGGCCACCACTCGCACGATCATCGAGCAGAGGATCGCCAGCAGCGGCAGATACAGACCGGAGAAGACGGTCGCATACATCTCCGGGAACGCCGCGAACATCGCGCCGCCGGCGGTGATAAGCCACACCTCGTTGCCGTCCCACACCGGGCCGATCGTGTTGAGCACGGCGCGGCGGTGCTGCTCGGCATCGGTTCCGGCGCGACCTGCGGTGTCCGATTTGCTCCTCACGTCCGCGGCCCGACCGAAGAAGCTCATCAACATCCCGACACCGAAGTCGAATCCCTCCAGGACGAAGAATCCGAGGAACAGCACGGCCAGCAGAATGAACCAGAGTTCCTGTAATCCCATCGAATCGCTCCTCGACTCGTACGGCGCGCTCAGTAGGCGAACGACAACGGTGCGACGTCGTCGGCACCCGGCGGTGCCGGCGGCGCCGGTTCGGAGTCGTGTTCCAGCGGCCCGGCCACGACGTAGCGGCGCAGCAGGAAGAACCAGATGACCGCGAGCACGGCGTAGAGCAATGTGAAGGTCACCAGGGACAGCACCACGACGGTCATCGAGTTGTGCGACACGCCTTGGGCCACGGTCAGCCGGATATTCGGATCACCGGTCGGGTTGGGCGCGACGACCCAGGGCTGGCGGCCCATCTCGGTGAACACCCATCCCGCGCTGTTGGCCAAAAACGGTGTGGGGATGGTCAGTAGCGCGAACCACGAGAACCAGCGCTGGTTCGGAATCCGGCCGCCACGGGTCAGCCACAGCGCGGCGACCGCGAAAAGACCTGGCACTGCGAGGAATCCGATCATCGCGCGGAACGACCAATAGGTGACGAACAGGTTGGGCCGGTAGTCGCCGGGCCCGAACTTGTGTTCGTACATCTGCTGCAGATCCTGCACGCCGTCCAGGTGCACGCCGCTGAACTTGCCCTCGGCCAAGAACGGCAGGACGAACGGCACTTCGATGGCGTGCACGACACTGTCGCAGTTGTTGTGGGTCCCGACGGTCAGCACCGAGAAATCCGGGTCGGTTTGGCTGTGGCACAACGATTCTGCCGAGGCCATCTTCATCGGCTGCTGCTGGAACATCAGCTTGCCCTGGGCATCGCCGGTGAAGAACAGCCCGATGGCCGCAACCAGGGTCACCAGGCAGCCGAGGATGGTGGCCGGCCGGTACATGTTGACCGCGTCTTGGGCGGGGGTGGTGCCGCTGTGATGACCGGCGCTGTCGGCAATATGATCAACAGCGCCCAGCCGGTGCGATCGCACCATCCACCAGGCGGACACGCACGCGACGAACACACCTGCGGTCAGGAACGCTCCGGCGACCGCGTGCGAAAACGCGGCGATCGCAGTGTTGTTGGTGAACAGGGCGACGATGCTGGTCAGCTCGGCGCGTCCCTTCTCCGCGTTGAACACCGCTCCGACCGGGTGCTGCATGAACGAGTTGGCCGCGATGATGAAGAACGCCGACATGTTCACCGCGATGGCCACCACCCAGATGCAGGCGAGGTGCACCAGCCGGGGCAGCCGCGTCCAACCGAAGATCCACAGCCCGATGAACGTGGACTCGAAGAAGAACGCGGCCAGGCCCTCCATGGCCAACGGCGCGCCGAAGATATCGCCGACGAACCGCGAGTACTCGCTCCAGTTCATCCCGAACTGGAACTCCTGCACGATTCCGGTGGCCACGCCGATCGCGAAGTTGATCAGGAACAGCTTGCCGAAGAACCGAGTGAGCCGATACCAGCTGTCATTGTCGGTGATCACCCACACGGTCTGCATGATGGCGATCAACGGTGCCAACCCAATGGTCAGCGGAACAAATATGAAGTGGTACACGGTGGTGATTCCGAATTGCCACCGTGACACATCCAGTGCGTCCATCTGACCCTACTTCCGAGGTCGCTAGGTCAATCTACGACGAAGTGTAGTAGACATCCGTCTCGGCAACCAGCGTCCCGGGATCATCGACACGGTGGGTTACGTCACCGTGGGCGGTTCCGGGGCGAAGGCGGCCTTCAATTTCTTGGCGTCGCTTCGGATGCCGAAGGCGGAGACGACCTCGACGATGCCGAGCACGATCAGGATGATGCCGGTCACCTGGGTGACGGCGACCAGGCCTTCGACCGGTGCGACGAACATGATGACGCCCGCGATGATGCTGAGGATGCCGACGATGATCTCCCAAATGCGTCCGGGCAGAGATTGATCACCGATGGCCGACATCGCCGTAGCCACACCGCGGAAGATGAAGCCGACACCAATCCAGATGGCGAGCAATTGGATCGAGTTGTCCAGGTTGACGAAACACAGCACGGCGAGAACGAGCGACGCCGCGCCACTGATGAACAGCAGTACGCGGCTACCGGCGGGGGAGCGCAGGCTCAGCGCGAGCACCACCTGCCAGATGCCGGTCACCAAGAGGTAAGCGCCGAAGAAGATTGCTGTCACGATGATTGCGGCAGCGGGGCGAACGAACACCAGTACGCCCAGAATGACTGCGAGAACGCCAGTTGCCAGCGTTGCCTTCCACAGATGAGGCAACAGGCTTGGTGCAGCAGTGGTTTCCATGCTGGCAGTTTGGCACAACAAACAACGCCGGACGCGGATTTTACCGTACCGCTGTGGTGTCGTACTGCGGTCGTTAATGTTCGGTTACCCCCAGTGCGGGCTGGGGCCGCGGTCGTTAACGTCTCCGGTTTGATGAGGGCGGAAGACGGCCCTAGGCAGAGAGAAGAGGCAACTGTGAAAGCTGGATGTCACGTCCGTCGGGGGAAAATGTGGCGCGTCGCAGGGGTGATCGCGGCAAGTGGCGCCCTGATGCTCTCGGGGTGCGCGAACAACAGTGACAGCGGTACGTCAGGCACGGCGACCACCGCGGCAACGGCTGAGAAGGTCGACTCCATCGCCAACACCGTGCCGGATCCCATCAAGTCGAGCGGCAAGCTCGTCGTCGGTACCGATCCGACGTACGCGCCGAACGAGTTCAAGGATCCCAACGGCAAGATCATCGGGTTCGATGTCGACCTCATGAACGCCATCGCCGCCACCCTTGGACTGACCCCGGAGTACCGGCCATCGGCGTTCGACAAGATCATTCCGTCCGTGCAGGGCGGCAGCTACAACGTCGGCATGTCGTCGTTCACCGACTCGAAGGAACGTGAACAGCAGGTCGACTTCGTCACCTACTTCCAGGCCGGCTCGGCCTGGGCGCAGAAGGTCGGCGCGGGCATCAACCCCGACGACGCGTGCGGCAAGAGGGTCGCGGTGCAGACGGCGACGGTGCAGGACACCAACGAGATGCCCGCCCGCAATGCGAAGTGCGCCAAGGAGGGCAAGCCCGCCATCGCCGTACTGAAGTTCGACGACCAGTCCGCAGCCACCAACGCGGTGCTGCTCGGGCAGGCCGACGCCATGTCGGCCGACTCCCCGGTGACGGCCTACGCGATCAAGCAGAGCGACGGCAAACTCGAACAGGTCGGTGAGATCTTCGATTCGGCGCCGTACGGCTGGGTGGTCCCCAAGGGCTCGCCGCTGGCCCAGTCGCTGCAGAAGGCCCTCGAGCACCTCATCCAGACCGGTGCCTACAAGCAGGTGGCCGCCAACTGGGGCGCCGAGAAGGGACTGATCGACAAGCCGGTCATCAACGGCGCGACCAGCTGAGGCGGGAATGGCAGACGCATCGCCGCCTCCGGCTGTCGAAGAGGAAACCTCACCTGCCGCCATTGATGCTGTCCCGCTGAGGCATCCGTGGCGGTGGGTGATGGCGGGTCTCGTCATCATCGGGCTGGCGCTGTTCGCGTACGGCGCGGCCACCAACGAGGCCTACCGGTGGGACACCTTCGGGAAATACCTGTTCGACCAACGGATTTCGCAGGCCGCCTGGAACACCCTGCAGCTCACCATCTTCTCCATGGTGCTGGCGTTGATCCTCGGGGTCGCCCTGGCGGTGATGCGGCTGTCGCCGAATCCGGTGCTCAAAGCGGTGTCCTGGCTGTATCTGTGGATATTCCGCGGCACACCGGTATACGTGCAGTTGGTGCTCTGGGGCCTGGTCCCGGTGATCTACAAGAACATCCAACTGGGCGTGCCGTTCGGCCCGACCTTCTTCAAATTCAGCCTCAGCGAACCGAATTTCTTCATGTTGGCGATCCTGGGCCTGGGTCTCAACGAGGCGGCCTACATGGCGGAGATCATCCGCGCCGGAATCAGTTCGGTACCGGAGGGGCAGTCCGAGGCGTCGACCGCACTCGGCATGTCGTGGTGGATGACGATGCGCCGCACCGTGCTGCCTCAGGCGATGCGGGTCATCATCCCGCCGACCGGTAACGAGTTCATCAGCATGCTCAAGACCACGTCACTGGTGACCGCGGTGCCGTACAGCTTCGAGTTGTACGGGCGGTCCAAAGACATCGGTGTTGCGCTGTTCCAACCGATCCCGTTGTTGTTGGTGGCGTCCACCTGGTACCTGGCCGTCACGAGTGTGCTCATGGTCGGGCAGTACTACCTGGAGCGGTATTACGCGAGGGGCGCGTCGCGGAAGCTGACGTCCAAGCAACTGGAGACCCTGGCCAAGGCGCAGATGGGAGAGCCGCATCCATGACCGAACCCATGGTCCGCGCCGAGAGTGTGTGCAAGAACTTCGGCGCGCTGCACGTCCTCAAGGGCGTCACCCTCGACATCGGTCGCGGCGAGGTGCTGTGCATGGTCGGGCCGTCAGGCTCGGGCAAGTCGACGTTCCTGCGGTGCATCAACCACCTGGAACAGGTCAACGGCGGCAGGCTCTACGTCGACGGCGAACTGGTCGGCTACCGCGAGCGCGGCGGCAAGCTGCATGAGCTGCGCCCGAAAGAGGCCGCCAAGCAACGGCGCGAGGTCGGGATGGTGTTCCAGCACTTCAACCTGTTCCCGCATCGCACGGTGCTGGAGAACATCATCGAGGCGCCCGTCCACGTCAAGAAGGTCAAGAAGGACGAAGCGCTGAAGCGGGCCAAGGATCTGCTCGGCCAGGTCGGATTGTCGGCAAAGGCCGATGCCTACCCGGCCCAGCTGTCCGGCGGTCAGCAGCAGCGGGTGGCCATCGCGCGCGCGTTGGCGATGAGTCCCAAGCTGATGCTCTTCGACGAGCCGACCTCCGCGTTGGACCCCGAGCTCGTCGGAGAGGTGCTTGCGGTGATGAAGAACCTCGCCAGTGAGGGGATGACCATGGTGGTCGTGACGCACGAGATGGGGTTCGCCCGTGAGGTCGCCGACAAGCTGGTGTTCATGGACGGCGGCGTCATCGTGGAGAGCGGCAATCCCCGTGAAGTGATGGCCAATCCGAAACATGAACGCACGAAGGCGTTTCTGTCGAAGGTGATGTAGCTTCGGTGCAGTGAGTGCAGCACGAGCAGACGTCTTCGTCACCGCCGCCGAACTGCGGCAACTGATCGAGACCGGGGATCCGGTCACGGTCCTGGACGTGCGGTGGACGTTGGCAGAGCCCGATGGCACCGAGGCGTATCTGGCCGGGCACGTGCCGGGGGCGGTGTACGTGTCCCTGGATGACGAGTTGTCCGACCACGGCGTGGCCGGCCGCGGCAGGCACCCGTTGCCGTCCGGACGGTGCCTGGAAGCCTCGGCCCGCCGCTGGGGTCTGCGCTCCGGGGTACCCGTCGTGGTGTACGACGACTGGAACCGGGCCGGTTCCGGCCGGGCGTGGTGGGTGCTGACCGCGGCAGGCATCCCCGATGTCCGGATTCTCGACGGGGGCCTCGCGGCGTGGACGGCTGCGGGCGGGGCATTGCAGAGCGGCCCGGTCCAGCCCGAGCCGGGTGACGTCGTCGTCGCGCACGACGACCTGTACCACGGTGCCCGTCGCACCATCACCGCCGAAGAGGCCGGCGCGCACCGCGGCGTCCTGCTCGATGCCCGTGCACCCGAGCGCTTCCGCGGCGACGTCGAACCGATGGACCCGGCCGCCGGGCACATCCCGGGAGCGGTCAACCTGCCGAGCACCCGCGTTCTCGCCACCGACGGCACCCTGCTGCCGGACGCCGACCTGCGGGGGCTGCTGGCTGAGCGGGGACTCACCGAAGGCACCGAGGCCGGCGCGTACTGCGGCTCCGGTGTCACCGCCGCAGTGGCCGTAGCAGCCTTGGCAGCCGCGGGTGTCGACGCCGCACTGTTCCCCGGATCCTGGTCGGAGTGGGCTGCCGACCCTACCCGTCCGGTCGCGGTCGGACCGTAGTCGCGCCGAGATGGTGCCGTAGTGGTGCCGTCGGCGACCTTATGCTGAGCAGGTGCAGCGCCGTTCGGATCCGGTCGCCCCGCTGTGGCGGGCGGCGCAGGGGTTCCGGCTGCTGAGTTGCATTTACGCGCTGGGCTTTCAGATCGCGATCAACGACGATCTGATGCGGCCGATGCTGGCCTGGCTGCTGTTCTCCGTGCTGATGCTCTGGAGCGTTGCGTGCGCGGTCGCCTACCTCAAGGGGTTCGGGCGACGGCCGGCCTGGGTGATCACCGAGATCGTGATCGTGCTGGTGCTCATGCTGTCGACGGAGTTCGTCGCCTCCGATCACTGGGTGGCCGACAACCAATCCTGGCCCACCACACTGTGGGCCACCAACGCCACGATCTCCGCGGCCCTGCAGTTCGGCCCGGTCGGCGGTATGGCGGCGGGCCTGGCGGTCATGGCGGCGGCGGCGACGCTGAAGGGGTATGTCAGCCCGAACCTTGGCCGCAACGCCACGATCGTCATCGAGGTGGCCGTGGGTCTGGCGGTCGGTATGGCGGCCCAGACCGCTCGCCGGGCCCACGCCGAGTTGGAGCGGGCAGTACGGCTGGCGGCGGCCTTGGAGGAGCGCGAGCGGCTGTCCCGCACCGTGCACGACGGGGCCATCCAGGTGCTGGCCTTGGTCTCCCGGCGCGGCCGTGAGATCGGGGGCGAGACAGCAGAACTGGCCGAATTGGCGGGGGAGCAGGAGCGGGCCTTGCGCCGCCTGGTCAGCGCACCGGACGCCGAGGTCGCGGGCGGGACCTTGACCGACGTCGGCGCGCTGCTGCGGAGCCGCGCGAGTGACCGGGTTTCGGTCAGCCTGCCTGCCGAGCCCGTGTTGCTGGAAGACGCCGTGGCCCGGGAGTTGTTCGCGGCGGCCGGCAATGCGCTCGACAACGTGGCCGCACATGCCGGGCCGGATGCTCGGGCGTTCGTCCTCCTCGAGGATCTGGGGGACAGCGTGACGGTGAGTATCCGCGACGACGGTGTGGGTATTGCCGACGGCAGGCTGGCCGAGGCGGCCCGGCAGGGTCGGCTCGGTGTGTCGAAATCTATTGTGGGACGGATGGATTGGCTTGGCGGTAGAGCCGATCTGACCACCGCACCGGGCGCCGGAACGGAATGGGAGTTGACGGTGCCGCGCACAGGAGGGGGACGCTGATGGCTGACTCTGCACCCAAGGTGATGGTGGTCGACGACCACCCGATCTGGCGGGACGCGGTCGCGCGCGATCTCGCCGACGACGGATTCGAGGTGGTGGCAACGGCCGACGGTGTCGCCGCGGCGCGCCGCCGCGCCGCGGTCGTGCGGCCCGATGTGGTGGTGATGGACATGCGGTTGACCGACGGCACCGGCGCGCAGGCCACCGCCGAGGTGCTCGCGGTGTCCCCGGACACCAAGGTCCTGGTGTTGTCGGCGTCCGACGAGCGCGACGACGTCCTCGAGGCGGTCAAGGCCGGCGCCACCGGTTATCTGGTCAAGAGCGCATCGAAAGCCGAACTGGGCGAAGCTGTTCGGGCCACCGCGCAGGGCCGGGCGGTGTTCACGCCGGGCCTGGCCGGCTTGGTGCTGGGAGAGTACCGACGCATGGCTGCCCGTCCTGACCGCGACGCCACCACACCGAGCCTCACGGAACGGGAGACAGAGGTGCTGCGTTACGTGGCAAAAGGCTTGTCCGCCAAACAGATTGCCACCCGGCTTTCGCTGAGCCACCGGACCGTGGAGAACCACGTCCAGGCCACGTTCCGCAAACTACAGGTGGCCAACCGGGTCGAGCTGGCCCGCTACGCCATCGAACACGGACTCGACGAGTAGTCCTACTCATCCGGCCGTACCGGGTTTGCTGCCACGATGACAGGCATGACCGAACCGCACCGTGCCCTCATGTCCCGGCTGGCCTCGGACATCGCTGCGATCAACGCCTACACGGGTAGGGTAGCGGCCGATCTGGCAGAGCTGGACCGGCTGCTGACGCACCAGGGGGCTGCGCCTGTGGCAGCGCCGGTTGCCCCGTACTGGGCAGCGGCCCCGTACCCGGCGATTCCGCAGGCGAGCCCGCCGGCGACGGTCGCACCTGCGGCCGCTGCACCGGTACCGGCGCAGCGCACCGAACGCTCCGAGGGCTGGATCGGGAAGGTGCTCGCCGTCGCCGGCGTTGCGGTCACGCTCGTCGGCGTCGTGCTTCTGGTGGTGCTTGCCGCCCAGGCAGGCATTCTGCGGCCCGGGTTCCGGGTCGCGGCGGGCGCTGTGCTGGCGATGGGCCTGGTCGCGGTCGCCTGGTGGCAACAGTCGCGGCCCGGCGGACGCACCGGCGCGATCGCGCTGGCAGCGACCGGGATCGCGGCCGCCTACATCGACGTGATCGCCGTGACGGCGATCTACCACTGGGTCGCCGCGCCAGTCGGCCTGGTCATCGCGGCGGTCATCGGCGGCGGTGGGCTGGTGCTGGCTCGACTCTGGAACTCCGAGCAACTCGGCCTGCTGGTTCTCGTGCCGTTGACCATCCTGGCGCCCGTCGTCACCGATGGCGTCACGTTACTGCTGATCGGATTCATGCTCGCCTTGTCAGCAGCCACGTTGCCCGTGCAGTGGGGTCGGGACTGGCTGATGTTGCATGCGGCGCGCGTCGCGGCCGCCACGGCGCCGCTGCTGTTCGCTCTTGCGGCGGCGACATCGGACGATCTGCGGTTGGCGCTCGCGGTCGCGGTGGCTGCGGTGCTGGCCGTCGGCGCCGGCGTGGGGTTGCTGCGCTGGACCGACAACAAGGCCGCCATGGCGCTCTTGACAGCGGCGGGAACTGTTCCGCTGCTGTGCGTTTCGGCCGCGACGGATCGCGTGGTTGCTGCGCTGATGATCGGCGCGTTGGCCGCTGCCCTGGTGGCAGTCACCGCGCTTGGTGATCGGTTGCCCGGCGTAACGGCCGTGGTGCGGCAGGTGTGGTCGGCGCAGTCGGCTGTTGCCGCGCTGATCGCGGTCACCGTCGCCTTCGACGGCACGGTGGCAGGCCCGGTGCTGCTGGCGATGGCGATCGCCGTTGCCATCGCGGCGCGACGCAGTGATGTCGGCAGGTGGGCGGCCATAGGGTTCGCCGTGATCGGCGGCGGCTATTTCCTGAGCTACGCGCCGCCGGAAACCCTCACGCGGGCAACCGAACTCCGTGCTGGAGTCGCGGTGTCGGTGCTGACCTCGAGCATTCTGGCGATCGCCGCCGCAGCGACGATCGTCTGGTCGTGGACCGGCAAGCGGCCTGCGCACGACGACACGATTCGCCTGCTGTGGGTGGCCGCGGCGACGGTGATCGCTTATGCGGTGACGACGTTCACGGTGACCGTCGGAGTGCTCGTCGGGGGTACCGGCGCAGGGTTCTTCGGGGGGCACATGGTCGCGACCATCTGCTGGATCGTGGTCGCGGCCGGGCTGTTGTACTACGCCGCGCGTTTGCCCAAGGCGCAGCGATCGCTGCCGATCGGCGGTGGTCTCGCGCTGGTGGCCGCGGCGATGGCCAAGCTGTTCCTGTTCGACCTGGGCACCCTCGACGGCATCTTCCGGGTCGCGGTGTTCATCGTGGTCGGGCTGGCGTTGCTGGGCATGGGAGCCGGGTATGCGCGTCTGCTCAGCCAGCAGGACAAGAACGATGACCAGCTGACCGAACCACGGATGTGATCTGAGTCACTCCTCGACTATTCTGGATTGATTCCAGAAAAGGCATCGTTGGAACGGGCATGAGTACACGTCGAATCGAAACAGAGATCCAAGGTTTCCGCGCCACACCGCAACTGAGCGCCCATCTTCAGCAGGTGCTCGTCGACCTGATCGAACTCGGCCTCCAAGGCAAGCAGGCACACTGGAACGTCGTCGGCACCAACTTCCGCGACCTGCACCTGCAACTGGACGAACTGGTCGATTTCGCCCGCACCGGCAGCGACACCATCGCCGAACGGATGCGGGCGCTGGACAGCGTGCCCGACGGCCGTTCCGACAGCGTCGCCGCGACCACCACGGTGCCGGAATTCCCTGCCCACGAACGGAATACGACCGAGGTGGTCGATCTCGTCACCACCCGCATCTACGCCGTGGTCGACACCATGCGCAGCGTGCACGACGCGGTCGACGCCGAAGACCCGAGCACCGCGGACATCCTGCATCAGCTCATCGACGGGCTGGAGAAGCTGGCCTGGTTGATCAAGTCGGAGAACGGCAAGGTCTAACCGGTCTCCACGGCCGCACGGATATCGTCGTCGCGTCGGCCGACCAGGTACCAGGTCCGCATCACGCCCTTGCCCTTGATGGTGACCTCGCCGCGTTCTTCGAGCACAAAGCGGTCGCTGATGCGCTCATAGACGTTCTGCGGCACCTGGATTCGGCCGGCGACGTCGGTGGTCTCCATGCGGGACGCGACGTTGACGGCGTCACCCCACACGTCGTAGAAGAACTTGCGGGCGCCCACCACGCCGGCTACGACGGGGCCCGACGCCAGGCCGATGCGCAGCGGGACCGCTCGGCCCTGCGGATCCTTGAGATCGGCGACGGCATCGGCCATGTCGAGGGCGAAGCAGGCCAACGCCTCGACATGGTCGGTCCGCGGCTTCGGCACACCGGACACCACCATGTAGGAATCCCCGCTGGTCTTCACCTTCTCCAGATCGTGCTTGTCGACGAGCGCGTCGAGATCGGTGTAGAGCCGGTCGAGGAAACGCACCAGGTCCGCAGGGGCGGTGTCGCTGGCCCGGCTGGTGTAGCCGGCGATGTCGGCGAACAGAATCGACGCGTCGTCGTACTTGTCGGCAATGATGGTCCGGGCCGGATCCTTGAGGCGGGCGGCCACCGTGGCGGGCAGGATGTTGGCGAGTAGCTGCTCGGAGCGCTGGTACTCGGCTTCCATCGCGGCCTCGGCACGGGCGTTCTCCCGCAACGCCAACCACACCGTCGCAAAGACCATCACGGTCGCCGAGACCGTCGTCACGACGAAGCCGAACCGCAGGGTCCACGACGGCCCCAGGCCGCGGTCGACCGGGGCCACGAACGCCAGCGCAATCGACGCGACCACGCCCAACCCGACCAACACGGCGGCCAGACCGATGCGCTCGATACCCAGGACCAGGACCACCAACGAGGCCGACACCAGGAAGTAGAGCTGCAGGCCCGAACCGGTGCCGACCTGATAACACATCAGCGACACCGAGACGTAGGCGATGACGAAGAAGCTCAACGGTGCGATCAGCTCGCCGAACCGGTACAGCAGGGGCACCAGCACGAACAGGGCGGCAAACACGAGGTTGAGAAACCCGACGCGCCAGATGGCCCCGCCGACGACAAGCTGGAACAAGCCGAAGAAACCCGACACCGACGCGGCGATCCAGGTCGCGATGGTCAGCACGCGCAGCCGGCTGGACAGGCTCTCCGCGTAGTGCGCGGTGCGGGCGGGCAGCTGGCCGCTCAACACCAGCTCGGGCATGCAAACCGAGCGCCGGAACTCGCTGACGGCCACACTGAGAGGGTATCTGCGGCGACCGGTCAGTCGGTCGACATTCGCGCAGCGTCCCGGGCCCGCAGCGCCAGCCACAGCTCGTGCCGATCGTGCACCGAATCGAGCCTGCGACCGGTGAGCCGTTCGATGGCGTCGACGCGATTGCGCATGGTGTGTCGGTGCACCTGCAGGGCCGCGGCCGCGGGGGCCCACTGCCCGTTGTTCTCCAGAAACACCGTCAAGCTGTGCAACAGCTCAGCCGAGCGGTCGGCGGCATCGAGTGGTCCCAGGACCGCGTCGGCGAAGGCGCTCAGCGGCTCCGCGCCGACCGCGGTGAGCAGCAGCCGGCTGCTGGCGATCTCCTCGGCAGGCATGTGCCTGCCGTTCACCCGGCTGGCGGCCAGGGCCGAGCGGGCCTGCCGCAGCGACACGGCCAGCGCCCCTGGCCTCACGCCGATCCCGATGCCCGCGGCACGCTGGCCCGCCAGCGTGCCGAGCACGCCCGGCAGATCGGTCCCGCGTGGCACCGCGAGCTCGACGACGTCGTCGACGACGCGGACGAGCGCATCGGGCAGGGTGATCAGCAGATCCGCCGCCAGATCGTCGGCGTCCTGCGGCGCCGCCACCGCCGCGGCGCGCAGATCCACGTCGGGGACGCCGACGGCGGTCAGCCACCGCGCGGCCACCACGTCGTCGACGGTGGCTCGGGCAAGGCGCTCCAAAACCTGGGCGCGTCCGCGGCGCTGGCCGGAGTCCAGCCCATGGCGGCGTTCGATCTCCAGCGACAGCAGCGACACCAGGTCGCCGGTGATCTGTTGGGCCACAGGCATTTCCGCCGGACTGTCGAGCAGCAGCCAAGCGCGCAGCCTGCGGGCGCCCAGGCCGTGCAGTTCGCGTCTGCGGCCGCCGCTGATATCGACCGCCGCGGCGCCGAGGCCGTGGTCGCGCACCGCAGTGAGCTGATCGGCCAGGGCGGCCGAGAGCTCGTCGCCGCCAGGGTCGGATTCAGCCAAGACCCGGCCGAGCAGATCGATCACCACCCCGGTGCGTCCGGTCGCGGTGCGGTGGGCGGCCAGGATACCGAGCAGCCCGCCGGGGCTGACCGCAGCGGCGGTCAGGGCCCGCTGGGTGCGCAAGGCCCATTCCAATTCCCGCCGTTCGGCGCGGGCCCGGTGGGCGAACACCGCCTTGGTGACGGCGATGAACGGCACCGGGTCGGGCACGGTCAACAATGGCAAGCCCACCTCGTCGGCGGCGTCGATCAGGCGCTGCGGCGCGCTCTGGTGGGGGAGATCGCCGCCGAGCCCCAGGGCGACGGCACGAACACCCGCCGCCTTGAGGTCGGCGAGATAGTCTCGGCAGCCCTCGAAGTCGCCTGGCAGCAGCAGTCCGATGGTCAGCAGTAGCTCACCGCCCTGCAGCCACGGACCGGGGCGGGCCAGTTCCGAGACCGCCGCGGCTTCGATCTCACCGTCCTGGGCCGCGTCCTGACCTGCGACGAGACTCAGCCGCAGATCGGGATCGGCGAGCAGCTCGGCTATCGACAGCATGGACAGATTGTCGAACACGTTCGCGCGATTTTCGCCCAGATGTCGATATCGCTGTGATGCGTCTCTCGTACATCGTGTAGCTATGACCCAGCAGACACCTAACACCACACCGGTCGGACCCGTCGACGCCACCAAGGTGCCGCGGTATGCCGGTCCCGCCACGTTCGCCCGGTTGCCCCGCACCGACGAGGTGCCGCACACCGACGTCGCCGTGGTGGGTGTCCCGTTCGACTCCGGGGTCTCCTACCGCCCGGGTGCGCGATTCGGCCCAGGCCACATCCGGGCCTCGTCCAAGCTGCTGCGGCCCTACCACCCCCGCCTCGACGTGGAGCCGTTCGCCGCACAGCAGGTGGCCGACGCCGGCGACATCGCCGTAAATCCGTTCGACCTCAACGAGGCCATCTCCACCATCGAATACGCCTCCGATCAACTGCGCGAGGGTGGCACGAAACTCATCACCCTCGGTGGTGACCACACCATCGCGCTGCCGCTGCTGCGGTCACTGCACCGCGACCACGGCCCGATCGCGGTGCTGCACTTCGACGCGCATCTTGACACCTGGGACACCTACTTCGGCGCACCGTACACCCACGGAACCCCATTCCGGCGGGCCAGCGAGGAGGGCCTGCTCGACAAGGAACACTGCCTGCACGTGGGCACCCGCGGCCCGCTCTACGCCTCGACCGACCTGGCCGACGACAAGGTGCTCGGCTTCCAGGTGCTCGGATCCGACGATTTCCAGATCGACGGTCTGGCGGCCGTGATCGAACGGATGCGGGCCCGCCTGGGTGAGGCACCCGTCTACGTCTCGGTCGACATCGACGTGCTCGATCCCGCCCACGCACCAGGCACCGGTACCCCCGAGGCCGGTGGCATGACCAGCCGTGAGCTGCTGCACTGCCTGCGAAACCTGGTGGGCCTCAACGTCGTCGGTGCCGACATCGTGGAGGTCGCCCCGGCCTACGACCACGCGGAAATCACCGGTATCGCCGCGGCGCACGTCGCCTACGAGCTGATGTCGGTGCTGGCCACCAGCAGAGGGGCCTGATATGACCGACCACCGCAATGGCGGCGCCGCCGTCGTGGAAACCCTTGCCGTGCATGGTGTCGACACCATCTTCGGCATCCCGGGCACCCACAACCTCGAGATCTATCGCCACCTCGGCGATGCCGGCATCCGTGCGGTGACACCCCGGCACGAGCAGGGCGCGGGCTATGCTGCCGAGGCCTACGCTCGCGTCTCGGGGCGTCCCGGCGTCGTGGTGGCCACCAGCGGCCCCGGTTTGACCAACGCCATGACCGCGGCCGCCACCGCCTATGCCGAATCTCAGCCGATGCTGGTGTTGTCCTCGGGCATGCCGACCGGCGCGGAAGGACGCGATCTCGGTCAGCTCCACGAGGCCAAGAACATCAGCGGGGCGATGAACGAGCTGGTGCGCTGGAGCCGTCGGGTGCGCAGCGCCGACGAGGCCGCCGAGGCGGTGACCGAGGCGTTCGGCAGCTTCACCGGCCGCAGGCCGCGTCCGGTGCACATCGAGATCCCCATCGACGTGCTGGAGTCCCCCTGGTCGGGACGCGCTCGTCATTGCGTGAACCTGGTTGCGCCGCAGGCTGATCCGGAGACAGTGCGACGTGCCGCCGCGGCGTTGGCTGCTGCGGAGGCGCCGCTCATCATCGCCGGGGGAGGAGCCGTCGACGCGCAGACAGAACTCACCGCGCTGGCCGAACTTCTCGGTGCTCCCGTCGCGACCACCGTCAACGGCAAAGGCGCTGTCTCCGAGGCACATCCGCTCTCGGTTGGCGCGTCCGTGCGGCTGCGGACCGTGCAGAAGGCGGCCGCCGACAGCGACGCCCTGCTGCTGATCGGGACCGAGCTTGGCGATTCCGACCTGTGGGAAGGGCAGATTCGGGGCAAGGTCGTGATCCGGTGCGACATCGAACCCGGCCAGCTCGACAAGAACTGCCCCGCTGATATCGCGCTGCTGGGCGACGCGGCCGCGACATTGGCCGCGCTGGCGGCATCGCTGCCCGACCGGCCTGCGACCGACGGATCTGCGCGGGCCGCTGCATTGCGCGCCGAGTGTGTTTCCGAGGCCACCGTCGACGCCGGGCCGTACGCCGAGATCAACGCAGCGGTGCGGGCCGCGTTGCCCGCCGAGGTGATCCTCACCGGAGACAGCTCGCAGGTCACGTATTTCGGCTCGGTGCACTTCTTCGACGTGCCCGGCCCCCGTCAGTTCTGCTACATGCCCGGCTACGCCACGCTGGGCTACGGCCTGCCGGCCGGCCTCGGGGCATCGATCGCCCGACCGGACGTGCCCGTCGCCGTGCTGCTCGGCGACGGTGCGTTGATGTTCTCCGTCCAAGAGCTCATCACCCTTGTGGAGCAACGACTTCCGGTACCGGTGGTCGTCGTCGACAACGGCGGCTACCGCGAGATCCGCGAACAGCAGGCGAGCCGCGGCATCGCCCCGATCGGCGTCGACCTGCGTACGCCCGATCTGGCCGCCATGGCAAGAGCCATGGGCGCCAACGGCATCCGCACCACATCCACCGACGAAGTGACCGACCTGATCCGCGCTGCACTGGGCGCCGACGGACCGACCCTGATTCACCTGGACCTGCGCTGAGTCCAGCTCTACAGACCTGACAGATAGAAAGGAGCGCCGCCATGGACGTCGCTGTTGTTGCGATCTACATCGTCGCGATGATCGCATTCGGCTTCTGGGGTAAACGCAAGGCAACGACGCAATCCGACTTCCTCGTCGCCGGCCGGCGGCTCGGGCCCTTCCTGTATTCGGGGACGATGGCCGCCATCGTGCTCGGGGGAGCGTCCACCATCGGAGGCGTCGGACTCGGCTACCAGTACGGCATTTCGGGCATGTGGCTGGTGGTCGCCATCGGCGTCGGCATCCTGCTGCTGAGCCTGCTGTTCGCGGGCCGCATCCAGCGGCTGCGGGTCTACACCGTCAGCCAGATGCTCGAACTGCGCTACGGGCCGGGATCGAGTGTGCTGTCCGGTCTGGTGATGTGGGGCTACACCCTGATGCTGTCGGTCACCTCGACCATCGCCTACGCCACCATCTTCGGGGCACTGTTCGACATGGCGAAAGTCCCGTCGATCATCCTGGGCGGCAGCGTGGTGATCCTCTACTCGACGCTGGGCGGCATGTGGTCGATCACCCTGACCGACTTCGTGCAGTTCATCATCAAGACCATCGGCATCTTCTTCATCCTGCTGCCGATCGTCGTGATCCGCGCAGGCGGTTTCAGCGGCATGATCGCCAAGCTGCCGTCCGACGCCACCTCGTGGACCGCCATCGGCGGCAGCACCATCGTGACCTACTTCGTCATCTACACCTTCGGCCTGCTGATCGGCCAGGACATCTGGCAGCGGGTGTTCACCGCGCGCAGTCCGGGCGTGGCCCGGTGGGCGGGAACGGCGGCCGGCGTGTACTGCCTGCTGTACGCCGCCGCCGGGGCGTTGATCGGGATGGCTGCGCACGTGCTGCTGCCCAAGCTGGATGCCCGTGACGATGCCTTCGCCCGGATCGTCGAGGCCCAGCTGCATCCGCTGCTGGCCGGTCTGGTGCTCGCTGCCGCGCTGGCCGCGGTCATGTCCACCTCCAGCGGTGCGCTCATCGCCACGGCCACCGTGTTCAGCCAGGACATCGTGGCCCGGTTGCGGCATCAGGACGTCGAGTCCGGCAGCGAACACGACCACGTCCGCAACAACCGGCTGTACGTGGCCGGGTTCGGGGTGGTCATGGTGATCATCGCTTGCGTGCTGCAAGACGTGGTCGCGGCCCTGACGGTGGCCTACGACATCCTCGTGGGCGGCCTGCTGGTGCCGATCCTCGGCGGGCTGGTGTGGCGTCGCGGCACCAACGTCGGTGCCGTCATGGCCATGGCCGTCGGGACACTCGCCACGCTGGTCACGATGGTGGCCACGGACATCTTCGCCAACGAACCGATTTATGTCGGACTCGCCTCGGGGCTGGTGGTGTACGTGATCGGCAGCCTGGCCAGCAAGCCCACGGCACCCGAGATTCTGACCGAATGGGACCGGCGCAGCCGCGGCGAGTCGACGGTCGAGGAGCCTGCGAACGAAATCGCTTGAGCAACAAATAATCCCGCCAGACGTTTGCGCGACCAGGAGCAGAATGACAATTGACAGACGCCGACTGCTCGCCGGAGTACCGGCCGCAATGGCGGGTACCGCACTCTTCGCCGGCGCCACCACCGCATGTGCCACACCGGATTCGGGCAAGGCCTCGGGCGTCGACGGTCCCCAGCTGCACTGGCGCATGATGGTGAGCTGGCCGAAGGACCTGAGCATCATGTACGGCGGCGCCCAGTTCGTGGCCGATCGGGTGAAGGCGATGACCGGCGGCCGGTTCACCATCGACCTGCATGTCGAGGGCGAGCTCGACACCAAGGACGACCTGATGACCGCGGTCAGCAAGGGCTTCGTCGAATGCGGTCACAGCTCGTCGGACTACTACGCGGACAAGAATGCCGGACTCACATTCGGTTCCGGGGCGCCGTTCGGGTTGACCGCGGCCGAACACGCCTCGTGGCTGCGGTTCGGCGGCGGAATGGAGCTCATCAGCGGACTCTACGACCAGTTCGGCATCGTGTATTTCCCTGCAGGCAATACCGGCGCACAGATGGGCGGCTGGTTCAACAAGGAGATCAACAGCACCGACGATCTCAAAGGGCTGCGCATGCGCATTGGTGGGATCGGGGCCGAGGTCATGAAGACCTTCGGCGTCACCCCTGTCGACGTTCCGTATCTCAAACTGGCCGACGCCATCAAGTCCGGCCAGCTCGACGCCGCGGAGTTCGTCGCACCGTTCGACGACGCCGAACTCGGACTGAACAAGGTCGCGAAGTTCTACTACTCGCCGGGCTGGTGGCAGATCGGCGATCAGCTGGATTTCATCGTCAACAAGAAGGCCTTCCACGACCTGCCCGCCGAGTATCAGCAGATCGTCGAGTCCGCGGCATGGGAAGCCAATCAGCGAGTGGTCGCCGAGTATGACGCGAAGAACGGCAATGCGTTGACGGACCTGGTCAAGGGCGGGACGCAGCTGCGCGAGTTTCCTGTCGACATGATGCGCACCGCCTTCGCAGTGATGGATGGCATCCACGTCCGGGAGAGCGCCAAGAGCGCCGACTACAAACGAGTGTTCGAGTCGTGGAACGCCTTCCGATGGATGGTGAAGAAGTGGCATGTCTTCATCGAAAGTCCGGTCATGCGGTCGAACGTCTTCACCGACCCGCCTCCGCTGCAGTAGCTACGCCCGCCGCTCATCGGAGCCGTCGCCTCGACCTGGTCACAGCAAACTCCTGGGCGGTATCGATGTGTCAGAATGGAATATTGTCCATCGAATGCGACATCGGTGTGTCGGGAACCTCTGGGGGAGTGTGAACGTGGACCGGGTGTGGGTACGGAATACAGCGATCAGTGCGGCCATCGCCTGCGGCGCCATGGTCGCCGGGCCCGGCGTGTCCGGCACTGCTGTCGCATCGGCTGATCTGCTCGGCATCGACGTCGATGTCCTCGGCATCTTCGGCCACAAGGACAACAAGAAGAGTTCCAACCACCGCACCGGCACCAACGGTAAGCAGAACAGTGGCCCCGCCAAGACCGGGCGGCCCGGTAATCAGAAGACCGGCAAATCTGCTCAGGCCGATAAACAGAAGTCCGGCCTGGGCGGTGAATCCTCCGGTCAGAGTGCCGGGAGCACCGAGGGCACCACGAATCGCGCGGCACAGTCAGCGAACACCCCGGCGACCCTGAGCGCAGGGACGGGCGTCGCCGAAACGTCGGTGAGCGTCCCGGAGGCGCAGGTGAGCATCCCCTCGACTGGCGGCGGAGGTGGCGGGGGTGGAGCAGCCACCAGCGGGCGCATCGGCCGAGCCCCGAACCTCGCACCGGTGCCGACCGCCCCGAGCAGTCGGCAGATCGTCATCCACGCCAAGCCTGCCGAGGCGCCATGGGCACCTACGCAGTCCGCACCGGAAGCGCAGTCCCCGTCGATCGGGTCGCCTTCGGCCCCTGAGGTCGCTGCGCCCGTTCCGGCGCCGCCAGTCATGATCGTGCTTCCACTGCCACCGCTGCCCGAGATCGCACCGCCCGCCCCGTCCGGCGGCGGTGGGGTACCCGCGGCACCGCCGGCTGCTCCGAGCACACCTCACGTCACCATCCCCAGCGCCGAGCCGCCGCAGCACGCCACACCGGCGATCAACGCGATCCCGGAGTCGTTCCGCATCGGCTACGCCGACTACCTGCGCGTGTCCAGCACCACAGATCTCCTCTTCGCGGTACTGCCGGGGCTTGCCGGGATGGTGTTGCTCACCGCCGCAGGCGGCGCAGTCGGCTTCCGCCAGGCGCGAGCGGCACGCACCCTGCCGACGCCGCAGATCGCCCGCTTCCTCCCGTAGCGGCCGGGAGGTTTTCACCTCCACCCGAGCACCTTGGAAATGGCTGTGCGCCATACCTTCTCAGGCTATGAGTCGGCTATGAGCGAACAACGCCAGCGGACTCGAAGTGTTTTGACAGTGGTGCGCAGGGGTGGGGTGCTTGGCTCGTCACATGATGACCAAAACACGAATTGCGGCAACCACGGCAATGTTTGCCACCGCGATCGGACTCGCCGGACTCGGCGCGGCCGTGGCGCAGGCCGCACCCATTGCGCCCATGCCCGACTACCACTGGTGCCCCGGTGAGTTCTGGCATCCCGAGTGGGGCTTCAACTGGGACTTCGGCCGCTGCCACGACGACTGGTACTACGACGGCGAGCCGCGCGATCAGTGGCACTGGCACGGCAACGGCCCGTGGCGTCCCGGCATGTGAGGTACGTCCATACAACAAATGCCAGGTCGATTGACCTGGCATTTTCTGGTGCCCTCGGTGAGATTCGAACTCACACTGTACGGGTTTTGAATCCGGTTTTCTCGACGTTTGCGGTATACGGCAGCTGTCGGCAACCGTTGGATAAATACGCCTCTACCAGCACTTATAGGAACGGAGACGAACTGCTGTTATTGGTCGCGGATAGCAGTGCTGCGGTATCCACTGCGGTATCTCACCGGGCGGCGGGGCCTTCCGCCGTCGCCAGACGTTCGTCCAGCAGCTCATCGACACGCCTCATGTTCCGCATCGGGAGAACGCGGCCGAGCTGCGCATCCTGTTCAAGGTCACCAGGTACCACGTTCTCGACAAACTGAGCCTCACCGCGGAGATGGCAAACACTGCATTCTCACAGGTAGCACACAGAACTATCACCGCCGCCTCAAAATTGACGGGTAACGCAACCCCAATACCTTGGGGTCAACGGGCGACGTAACCACAATATGGTGGGCGACACCACTGAAACGCAACGCCTCGCGATCCCCGGAGTTGTCGGTGGCTAGGGGTATACATAGAACACACCCCGCAACCGCGAGGTGTAGAGCAAGCGGTCACGGGGTGTGGTGGAGATGTCGGAAATGTCCACCTTAGTCCGCCCGCGCGCTCTGACCAACCCGACCGCACTGAAAAGTGCAGGAGGAGAGTGCGCCATGAGCGCAAGTAAGGGAAACCTGAAGCCTGGCCAGGCAGCGCCAGCTTCTGGCCAGTATCCGATCGTGGGACCGCGCGGCGGCGACACGGGTAAGGAGCGCACCGCGATTCAGGGTCGGCCGTTGCCGCCGACTCCGAAGCCGGGCCAGACCTACGGCAAGCCGGACCGCACCCACAACGGTGCCGGTACCGGTTCGCGTAAGAAGTAGCTGATGGAGTTCAAGATGAACCCCGACTTCGAGCGCCAGATGAAGCGGGAACTCCAACAGACGCTTGACAAGGTCTATCGACAAGTCGGTGGGCGTCCCCTTGCAGAGGTGAAAGCCGCCCTCAAGCGGATTGGTGTCGATGAGCCTGAGCTGTCACCCCTTGCGACTGCCATCAGCGATGGGAGGGAGCCGCGGGTCCAGTAGGCGAACCCGCGACGAACCACCCCCGGCACTATTCGGCGGGGGTGGTTTTCGTCACCTAGAGGTTGCGCTGACTCCAGGCTGGGTTGATCCCCGAGTCTTGGATGAGCCCAAGTTCTTGGCCGATGGCCAGCAGTGCCTTGATTTCGGCAAGCTTGAGTTTCTGATCAGTGTTGAGCCCCTTGGGATCAATCGTGTTCATGGTGTCGAATGCATCAGTCCACAAATCCATGCTCACAGATTGCCACCCGCGCACGACCGTGAAACGGGTCCATCAAACCCACTCGACCAACGTGTAGGCCGGTCCGCCGTTGCCGCCGAGTCCGGCTGTCGCGGAGTTGCAGCCGCCGCCGCCTCCACCACCGCCGCCGTACAGGCCGCCAGCAGAGCCGGGCGATCCATTGCTGAAGAATGTTCCGTCTTCGCCGCCGTCGCCGCCCCGGCCGCCCTTCCCCGTGGACGTGCCACCGCTGCCGGGACTGCCGAGCTCCTGCGCTCCACCGCCGCCGCCCGCGCCTGCACCCTGGGTGTTGTTGGTGCCAGGCTGGCCACCCCCGCCGCCGTTGGAGCCGTTGCGTCCCACGATGGTTATGCCGGAGGCTGTTGCGACACCCCCGGCACCCCCGGTGCCGTTCGTGCCTCCCACGCCGTTGCCGCCAACACTGCCGCCTCCAGCGGTGATGCTGATCAAGCCGGACGTGAAGACAGCTGCGGCACCCCTCGTGACGCTGTAGGTGGCCCCCAGACTCGATAGAGGGATAAAGATCCGCTCGACGTAGGAACCGCCGCCACCTCCGCCGCCGCCACCACCCTCAGTGACATTGCTGACGCCGCCGTGGCCACCAGCGCCACCCGAACCGATCAGAGTGACCCAGCAGCCAGTACAGCCAGCGGGAACCAGATCGTTGGTGACGTCAGTGTTCTCGACGTTGAACGGCGTAAACGGAATCCCGTTGGTGCCGACGCCGTCTGGTGTGAACGTGGGAGCGATAGCCAGTTGAGCCGAACGCGCGTAGCGCTCTGCCCCTGTAACGGACACCGTTGGTGGAACGGCGATGCCCGCAGCGGCCGAATACCGTTCTGCACCACTGACCGACAGGCTCGGCGGGATGGACAGTGCGAACTGACCCCGGCCGCTCGGCTGCATCGTCACCGTGGGCGGCAGCGCCAGGGCTACGGCCCCGACAGACCTGCTCGTGACGGTCACGCCGAGGTTGGGTGAGACGTTCAGTCCCGCTGTTGCGGGGACGTTGGGGGCACCTGTGGCGGCGATCTGTGGGGCGACGTGAAGATCGAGCTTCTCGAAGATTTCGACCCACCAGTGAGCCATCAGGCCGTCTGCCTCTGCACAATCAGGGTGACCTTGTGCGGGGTGCCGCCCATGTCCGTGTAGACCCGTGGAGGGCCGACCAACTGGAACGTCTCCCCGCCATAGATCACTTCGTCGTTGGCCGATGCGCCAACCACAGCGGCGACGGGTGGGGCCGTGATCTTCTGCGGATCGGTTACGAGATCGGTGCCGAGGTCGAACTTTTCCTTGGCTGTGAGGGGGCGGAATCGGCACCCTGCAACCGGGACCTCAGTACGAATCCGCAAGGGAGAGTTATACCGGTCTCGGGTGTCGGGGTCTTCGGCGATCGTGACGAATACGACTGTTTGGTTTCCAAATGTCATGCCGCCGCCCAGATCCTGCGGAATGGCCGGATCGTGGACTCTACGTCGGCATCCAAATCCGTTGCAGTGCCCCACTTGTAACTCACGTCATCCACATCTTTTTGGATGAGCGGACCGGCGGCCGTGTCTCGGCGGGCGTACAGCCGTGAGGCATGGATCTGGGTAGCCAGCTTGATCGGCTCGGGTACTTCTGGCCATCCGAACTCACCGGTCACCGTGATGACACTGTGGTGATGGTTGACGGGATAGCCGCCGTACCACGCGAAGGGCGTACCGCCGTGGAACTCAATTCCGGTGTACGGCCTGCCGTTCGGGACCGCATTGCGGGGCGTGAGAATGAAATCCGTGATCGCGGTACTGTCGTGGTTCGCCACCGACGTCACGCTCATGATGTCTTCGGTATCGACATACCAACAGTTGCGGTGCCAGCGTGGACGGTAGGTACGGGTCTGAGTGGCTGAGCCGAACTGCCTGCCCGTGGCTTGATCTATCGCCCTACTGGCAGCCTCAGCGGCCAAAGCCAGCTCGACGGTGTCACCACCACCGAGCCAGCTTTGAAGGTCACTAGCGGTGCAGTAGGGCGGTGCCCACGTCACTTAGCGGGCGGGTCCTGCTGGCCCGCCCGTTCGGAGATCTCGACACGCACCTGTGCGAGTGCCGCCATGAGTTCCAGCTCTTTGGCGGCGAGTTCAGCGATGGTCAACTTACGCGGCATTGGCAGCCGCCAAGCTGTACGCCTTGCGATTCTGGATATTGCCGTCGGCCCGCTCCCATGCGGTGAACTCCACCTGACCAGTGGCAGCGCTGGAATACGGGTTGACCATCAACACCGGGGTACCAACCTTGCGGATCACGTACGCCTCCCGCAGATCACCCAGAACGGCGAACTTCGCCGACAGGGTGGTGTTCGACGGGAACGCCTGATCGATGACCACGGGATAGCCCAGCAGCATGCGAGTCGGGGCCGAGCCGATACCGGCGACAGCTTGGTCCTGCACCAGCGGGCGGCCATCAGTGCCCACCACCGCGCGGATGTTCTGCCACGTCGCCTTGGACATGACCCACTTGGCGTTCTGCTCGTAGGCCGGGTCAAGCTGGCCTTCGATTTCCAGCAGCTTGGCGTAGGTGATGGCATTGCCGGCGGCCAGGGTGGCGTTGGCGGTCAGGTTCGCGTTTGCGATACCCACGGGCAGAGTGGTGCCGGTGCCGGTTACCCAGTCGACAGCCTGCTTACGGGCGATGCGCTCGCCGAGCTTTTTCGCAACGTAGCTGTTGAGATCAAAGGCAGCATCCTGCAGTAGCTCTACCGACAGCTTCAGCGGAGCGTTCGACGCACCAGCACTGGTGTACTTCCACGCGCCGAGAGTCACGGTGCCGAAGGTTAGGTCCGAACCACCGGCAAAGTTCGAACCCTCCCCGGTGATCTGACCAACGTTGCCGGTGTCATCGTTCGACGGGAACTCCACCGAATTACCGGTGTCGGTGTTCCACGAATCGATCTCGGCGGCCAGGCCGCCAAATGCCTTCTGCACTTCAACAAGCTTCTGCCGGAACCCGGGCGGGACCATATACCCGCCTGCACTGTCGGGAGTGGTACCCTGCGCGCGGAGTTCGGAGATATCCGAATTGGCCTGGCCGGTACGCAGATATGCGTTAAATGCGCGTTCCAGGGTGTCGTCCTGCTTGACGGTCCCGACGTTCACCGCAGCCTGCAGAGACGCATTGGGAGCCTCGTATGCAGCCTGCCGCTTGCGGATCTCCTCGCTGCGCTGGGTGGCCTTCAGTTCGGCCTCCAGGGCTTCGTACCGGGTTGCCTCTTCGTCGGTCAGGTTGCGGCCCTCGGCAGCATTGGTGATGGAACGCTGTTCGGTGATGATGTCCTCAATAGTCTTCAAATGATTGCCTTTCAGAGAAGGTGCACCCGCGCGCGTGCGCGGATGAGTTGAGTTCGGCGATCGATGGAATCGGCCGGGATGGTGGGTTTACTGCGCAGGGACACCGAGGTCCCCTGGTATGCGGGATAGGTCACGACAGACACGTCCAGCAGGCTTGCTACGGACGTATGCGTGCGGAGGTCCCTACCCTCGTGGGTAGACCAGTCCTGTTCGCCTGCAATAAAGCCGAACGAACACCCGGTGATGAGACCGCTATCCACCATGGTGCGAACGTCGTTGCCCAACGTGGTGTCGGGGATGTCCAGCTCGAACTGCAACCCATGGCTATCGCTGGACAGCTTGAGGCTGCCGTTGCGGGTGCGGGCCAAGAGCATGTTCGGGTCGTGATTCAACAACCCGCGCACGTCTGGATTGGAGGCCAGTACCGAGCGGAACGCCGTTGGCGCAAGGCTTTCCAAGTAGTAGCCGCCGATATCGGCGCGCTGGCCGTAGACCGCGGCGTACCCGCCGAGCTTCTTGCCGGTGATGGTGGTTTGCAGGTCCACGAACCGGCGTTCGATGTCGGTCACTCGGCGAGCCGCTTACGCAAGTGCCTCCGCAAGACGGCGCCCAGGTCAACAGCCTCATCAAGAACCAGTTCCAGCGGGAGTCTGATCGGCGCAACGGATGAGTCAGCAAGCCTGATTTCTAGGGTTTTCGTTTCCGTCATGGCGTATTTCCTTGCGGTGGTTGAGGTGTGCGGAGTACGTCGCCGCCCTCGATCGGCGGTAGGTTGCGGACCTTGCGAGCCTCGTTCGGAGTGATCAGACCGGCCTCAACCTGTGCGATCAGCAACTGAATCTCAGTCTCGGGATCGGGTTCGACAAACGCCGAGTAGAAGAATTCGGCCTTTTGGTTGGGTCCCAGTAGCCACGACAAGCGCTCCTGAATGCGCGTCGTCCAGGGCTCAAGGTTGTACCGGGCAAGACCTAGGTTCTGCTCGGCTACGCCGGTTCCCCAACTGGTCTGCTTTTCGGTCTGAGCCAGAAGATGGGGCGGGACGCCGAACCACCGTGCGATCTCTTCAATCTGGAACGCCCGAGCCTCCAGCCATTGGGCATCGGCGTTGGACAGCGACCAAGGGGTCATCTTGAACTTGCGGTTGATCACCGCAATCGCGCCCGCATTGGCCTCACCCGCGGCAGTCTTCTCAAGCGAAGCCTTGATCTCGGCCGCCTCTTCGGCGGTGAGCGTGTCCTCTGGCGTGACGACTGCGCTCATGAGCGCACCGTTCCCGAACAGGCGTGCCGCAGAGCGCTCCGCAGCTATCGACGTACCGAACATGCTGCGGGCCAACTGCAGTGGTGACCAACCGCGGATACCGTCAAGGGGCATCCACGGAATGTGGGTGAGGTTCGCGTCGGTGTAGTCGCGAGTGGTGCCGTCGCGCATGCTGACCCGGTACCGCTTAGAACCGTCCTTGGCGATCTCCACACCGACCGCTGCCGGGTGGATCGGCTGGAGCCCGACCAACTGCCCGGCGCCGCCGCGCACGTGAATCAGGAACGCGTTGCCGTGAATCAGGAGGTGCGCGACAACGATTTCTTTCCACTCGTAGCACGTGAGGCCGACCACCTTGCCGGGGTCGTCCAACATGCTCGGTACGCGCTTGTTGGTGCCGTCCGCTTGCTCCGTAATGGTCTGCAGCGGTAGCGATGCAATCGAACCGGCGATAAGTGACACCGCAGCCTTGACGGCCGGGATGCCTAGGACGGTCTGCTCGGAGACGGTGACGCCGGCCAGCGATGGGGCACCGCCGAACAAGAACACCGCAGCCGGGTTGGAGATCGACCAATCGCGGGTCTGGGGTGGTTCGTACGGGGGATTTGGCGCACGGAACATGCGCGTCAAAAAGCTCAAATGGAACTCCTTAAAGAGTTGTTCGCTGGCAAAGGCCGGAGAGAGTGGGATAAAACGACTGCCGGGGTCGAGCAGGGCGTTCGCTTCCTGAACTTTTTGCCCTCTGACCTGCGGGTTATGCGCTAGAGGCAGACCAGCGGGGGCAATGGCGTGTCCACGCAGACGCTGGCGCGGCTGTGCGCGAGGATGGCGGCAACGGCGAGGTCGATCTTGGCCGGGCTGTCCTTGTCCGCCTTGGTAACTACGTCGCCCCGGGGCGTCGCCTTGACCACGCAGTTGGATACGTGGCGGGCTAGGCGGGGGTCGCCGTCGTGGGTGAGCCGTCCGTCCATCACCGCGGAGTAGAACCCGGTGCAGGCCGGGGCCATGCGATCGCGGGAGAAGGTGGGGATCTCAAGCACCTTGTCGCCCCACTGCGCTGTCCACTCCGCTATCTCGCGGCTCCAATAGGGTGGATCGCAGCACAGCTCTACTACGTCCCACTGGTTCATGGCTTCGGCCACGGTCTGCATGACGTCGTCTCGGGGGACGCGCCAGCCTTTGCGCCCTGGGTTCTCCCAGCACCCGACGACGAACACATGACCTTCATCGGTGACACCGACCAGGGCGGTGCTGTCACCCGAGTAGCTGCCGTCGAACCCGAGCCAGACCTTTGTGCCCTGTGGTGGTGGGCCTTGCGGTACGGCCAGCGCATCCCACTTGCCATAGGGCATCCACGCGCTTTCCGTTGCCGTCCAGCAGCCCAGGGCGAACCTGCGGAACTCGTGCTCTGGCATCGTTTGCAGGTCGTAGGCCAGCGCCTCAGCGAAGCTGGGCAGGAAGTCGTGTACAGGGTTGGCCAGCCGCCAGTTGTCGCGGTCGTCCAGTGGTAGCGCGGGGTCGCCCTCGTAGATCCGCCCAGGTAGTGTGCCGGCCTTGACCTGTTGATACAGCTCGTGTGCGCGGCAGGTGAGGTCATAACCGGGGGTGGTGATGCCCAGTAGCAGGGCATCGGCGCGCGCGCGTCCGGCCTGCTGCATGCCGTCCCACACCTCGTTGGGTAGCAAGTGCACCTCATCGGCCAGGACCAGGTGCGGGTTGATGCCTTGGGCGGCTTTGTAGTTGCCGGGTCGGACTTTGATGAATCCGCCGGTCTCCGGGCACTCGATGCGGTCTTTGAATATCCACAGAGAGTCACGCAGTACATCGCTGGCGTTGATGATGTCGTGCAATTCCTGCATGAGGACGCTGTTGAGGTTGCGCTCCGAGTCGGAGATGGCGTAGACGTGGCGTTGCGGCTTGAGGCAGATCTCGGCCAATCCTAAACACGCTGCCGCCCTGGTTTTCCCGTTCTTGCGGGCAACCTGGGCGTAGTACACCCTGGGCCGTTTGGGTGCACTCAGTTCGCCGATCAGTTCGCGTTGCCATGGGTACAGGTCGCCGGTGGCGTTCTCAATCCATGTGACGGGATCTTGCGGTGGCGGCAAGGGTTTGAGGTTGCCGCGAACCTTGGGGCCTGCGGCGAGAGCCACTTACAACTCCATGTTTTCGAAAGCTGCTGCGGCTCTGCGGAACATGGCCCACTCGGGACTGGCACCGTTGGTGTCGCTGGCGTCGCGGCCGTACTCGATTGCCCCAACACGTTCTGGGTCGGAGGTCGAATAGACCGTGCCCAGCTTTACTTTGCGCTTGGAGAGCTTCTTCAACTCGGTCTTGCGCAGAGCGACCTCAATGGACTTCTCGGTCTCCCCGGTGAGCACAGGGGTGAACTCGCGCACCAGATCGGCCACTCGCTCCGGAATCTTTTCCAGGTCCCGTCGCGACTCTGGGTCTTCGTTGATCGCGTCGATGAATGCCTTTTCGATGTCACGTTTACTGCTGGTCATAGTTGCCTGTCTTGCTTGCTTCCGTTGCACGCCAAGCACGCCGGAGCGATGTTGCTCGGGTCGTGGTTGCGTGGATTGCCGTCGAGGTGGTCGAGCGTGGTTGCCGGGGCGCCGTCGCAGAGGATGCGTAATTGGCACAGCCCGGTAGGGCGCGCCAGTGCCCGGTAGCGGGGGTGGTCGTAGGTCGCCCGTCTACGGCGTTTCTCACAACTGGGGCACCGACTACTGCCGCGCTTGGCCCGGTTTGGGCAACCAGGCTCCAGGCACGGCTTCACAGCCGGGTCTCCACGCGGTAGGTCCCGGTGAACCGAAAGATGGACCGGTCGTCGGTGAACGCTGTCTCTACTGGCTCCTCGGTGCACACGACGTTGTCGACGTAGTCGCCGTTAACGGCTGTCTGGCCACCGAATGGTGGGGCCAGGAGCTTTAGCCGCCGATCCACAGAACGTGCGTGAGACAGTGCTCCAGCCCTTGTGGCGGCGTACGTGTGGACCGAGAACAGTCCTTTGTCGGTGAGTCCGTCATCGCCGCCGCCGATACGCCGAACCACGATGAACGGTAGTGGGGCGCCGTTCGGGCGTTCGCTACGAACTTCGCCCACTGGCTTGAGCCACTCGATGAGTAGCGCGAGAGTATCCAATGAATTCCATTCCTGGGGAATAGAAAACGGTGGGCTCGCAAAGGGATGTGAGCCCACCGTTTCTACCCGTTCCCCGAGTTAGCGCATGCCGCTGGCGTAGGTGGCGTAGGCCAGATCATTGGCGGTCTGCTGCACGCCTTGGCGATCCGGGGACTGCACAAAGTTCTCGATGTGCACCCCACCCTGTCCCGGCTGCTGCTGGTTGCCCTGCTGCGGCTGTTGCGGGTTCGCCTGCTGCTGATCCTGTTGCTTGCGATCCTGCGACCCTGCGGCAGAGGGGATTTGAGGCGAAGCGCTCAACATCGAGGTCGCCAACCGCCCGATCCACGACTCCGAAAGATCAGTTCCCCCTTCACCATCCGGTGAGCCAACCGAGAGCGCTTGGAGCCCACCCTTGGCGAGTGCGCCCCCCACTTCTCCGGCGTAGGCAATGGATCTCTGTGCGACGGCCATGGCTAGCGAGGCCGCGGCCCCAGCGCCGGGAAAGAGGCTCCCTGCGGCGCCTGCCGCCATTCCGAGTAGTCCGCCGCCACCGCCACCACCAGGCCGGGGCGTCCAGCCGGGGGCCGCTTGTGCCTGCGGCGTAGGTGCGTACTGCGGCGTGGCCGTGGGCATTCCAGAACTCAGAGCACCACCGGGGAAGCTGGTGGGGAGCGGGCCGGCCGGACCGTAGGCGTACTGACTACCCTGCGGCGCAACGGGATTCGCCGGTGCGGTCAGGTTATACCCGCTAGGCACGATGTTGTTGTTGCCGCCAGGCTTGTACCAAGCGTGGACGTGATCCTGGTGGTCTTGCGTCGGGTTGCCGGTGTGGCCCGCGGTGTAGTCACGAGGCGCCGAGCCCTGGCCGTAGCCGTACGCCTGGTTGTTGAAAATCGCGCCGTAGACGTTGGGGTCGGACAGTACCTCTTGAAGGACTTGCTGCCCCCGGGCGATGGACGGCACCATGATGTCCAGCGCGCCGTTCTGGTGCTCGCCGTACTTGTCCGCGGCATGGTCGCCGACCGTCAGGCCCTGGTTCTGCCAGAACGGCATCATCACCCTGTGGGCAAAGTCCCGTGCCGATTCGCCGGGCAGAGGCTGTCCAGCGGGGGCGTAGCTCCCAATGGGCGCATACCCGTATCCAGGGCCGCCGTAGCCCTGTTGTGGGCCATAGCCTTGCTGCGGTTGATTGGCGGCGTTGATGGCCTGCGGGGTGTATTGCTCGCCGAATACTCCACGAGCCGCAGCAATGCCCAGCAAGCCAGATCCTTCGCCGCTATTAGCCTGCTTTATAGCGGACAATTGTCCTAGCAGGGGAGCTGCGGCGAGTGTGGCTACAGTCTGTATGATACCTTTTATCAACCCGGGAATGCCGCCGTCGAACGAGATATTCCCGGTGATATCGTCTATCGCCTTTGTGGCGTCCTGCATCGAGCTCTGGAATTTCTTCGTCGACTGGGCTTTGGCTTCATTGAGCCGTAGCTCCGATTCCTGAAGGCGTTGCTGCGCAGCGATAAGATCATTGCGCTCCTTCTGGATATCCGCCTCGGTGCTATTCGAGTCCTTTTGTGCAGCGTCCAGTTCGGCCTGTTGCTGCAGAATGTTCTGCCGCGCCTCTAGGACGCCCTGGGCCGCGCTGTAGAGGCTGCTGGTGATCGCGTAGCCCTGCAATAATTGCGTGGGGTCACCTTGCTGCCAAGGGACCTCTACCGCATTCCGGCCACCACCACCCCGTGAGCTGCCGTCAGGCGGGGGCAACGGGACGGCGTAGCCGCCTTGGGGAATCGCGGGCACAAGCGGCCCGCCTGCCGTGTTCGGCATACCGGCACGGCGGCGATCCGCATACCCGCCGTGTGCGCCGTTCCCAGACCCCACTGGGCTGCCTTGCGGGATGGGTGGCGGGCCGAAAGTACCACTGCCGCCGCTGTATCCGGGTGTATTGCCGCTGATGCTAGGGATCTGATCGATATGCACGCCAGGGACCTTGTTGGCCCAGTCGATGGCCGTGCGTACTGGCGCGAGCATGCGGTCGATGGCGTCGCGGATGTTGTCGAGGATCGGCATGACCGCGCTGCCCACGGCCGACGCCACAGTGGTTATCCCACTGAACGCCGTAGAGAACACGTCGATACTGCGCTTCGACAGGTCGATAGCCCCGCCCAAGCCCTGCCACAGAAGAGTTGTCCCCTTAAGTGCGACTTCGGCGGTGGGCTTCAATTCCCAGAACACCTTGACGACGGCTTTACCGAGGTCCACGAGATCCGAGATTGTATTCAAGCCATCGGCGAGCCATTGCCTTAGCTGGCCAGATTCCCTGGCGTTAGCGATGAATTCTTGGAATGCTGTCGCTGCGTTTGAAATCTGCGTCGCGATCTGCGGAAGAAAACCAGAGCCAACATTGATGATATCGGTGAGCGCTTGTGCGATGGCCGGAGCTGCCGGGGCAATATTCTGGAACGCCTGACCAATATTCTGCATTGTGACCTGCATTGTCTGCATGGTCTGCGGGTCCATCATCGCATTGGCGATACCGGAGAATGCTGAATTAAACCCAGTAGCAATAGTGGTGGTCATCTGCTGAATGACAGGCAGATACGCGTTAGCCAACTGGTTCAGTTGCGGGCCGACGTTGTTGAACAGCGCGTCTTGGGTCGCCGCCTTCAGCCGGTCAAGCGCGGGGAGCATCGCCTGGATGCCCAGGGCCGCTTGCTGTGCATTTGGCGAGAGGCTTTGCAGATCCTCGGCGAACTTCTTTGCATCGCGCATATCGGAAATAGCGTCGCTAAAACCGCTGAGGCCGATTTTGGCCGTGAGGACGCCCGCGCCGATAGCCGCGAAGGCGCCAGGGAGCAGCCAAAGTGCCTGGCTCGCGGAGATCGCCGCCCCGGTTAGGTTGTAGGCCGCGATGCCGATGGTGCCCAGCGCAACCGGTCCGGTAGCTCCCAGATGCGCGAACGCCGAACCCGTGTTCTGCACCGCGTCAGTGATGCCCAGCATTCCCTTAGCGATGGTGTCTGCCTCAGCACGGACGCGGCGGGACTGGAGGCGGTCGACGGCTTGGGCGATGGGGTCTTTTGCCGCCCGCTCGAAGGCCTTGCCGTAGACCCTGCCGTCCTCCGCACCCTTAGCGGCAAAGCGGCCAGAGCCCGGAGTGAGCTTGCCAGCATCCACCTTGGCGGTTCTGGTGAAGGTGTTCGCCCAATCCTTGCCGGCCACGTCGGCGGCCCGGTGGATGTTGCGGTGCATATTATCAATCGAACTATTGAGGTTCTGGGGATCGAGCCTCGCGGCAATCGAAATTTCGACATTACTGGTCAAATGACACCTCCTTTCGGAGTGAAGAAAGCAAAGAGAAAGACTGAACCCCTGGGAGCGCGGAAGAGGGGCGCGCTCAACCAGGGGTTCAGCCTGTTTACCGGGCCAGGAGTTTCCCGGTGAGCCCGCGTTGACCGAGTAACGCGGGAGAATGGGGGTGGTGGCCGCTCAGCCCCCTACGGGCCACCGACCGCTTACGGAGCCAACATTCGGGTGGCACCCCTCACCGGCAATTCCGCCGGGCGTTGGTTATTCTCGCAGCGGTTTTTCGTTCAGGGCAAGCAGGACGGAAGAAACTCATCAAAAAACGCCCCCGGGCTGCCGAACGAAAAGATTCAGTTATCCGCCTCTATGGCGTCGATAAGCGCATCAGCGATTCCTGTTGCCGCCTTCTCGTCAATCAACAGGAAGATATCGGAGCCCGTAGACGCGACACGGCTCAGGCGGAGAAGGCCGCTGCGTGTGCGCTTCAGTCGGTAGGGCTCGCCGCTATTGGCGGGGATCTCGATCAAATGCGTTCCATCCTGGCCTTGGCGGGCGATACGGCCGGTGCCGACCGCACGATATTGACGAAGGCCAAGTGCGATTGGCCATCGATGTCAATCGATGCGTGCCAACCAGTAGGGTCGGCGGTCAGTTCGGCGGTCAGGCCGCCAATGGTGATTGTGTTCATAGTTCCCCGTTTTCAAAAAAATTTCCAACTCACTATTAGAAATACTTCTAATCAGTATTTTTAATCAATACCCGCCAAAACAAGAGGCCAACCACCTACCTAGCCATGGGTACCTACCAAGCCCTGTCCATGCTCCCTATGGCCAGCCCTCGGTAGACCCGGCCACCATGCCAACAGGAGGTAGGAATCAAAAATCAGCACGCAGGCGACTAAATGGCCAGCCTGCGAACGCAGTGAGCAGAAACCCAACCCCCTCCCGGCGGCAGCCGGGGGTGAGCGTTCCCACACTTACGAGAGGAGGCACTCACTCCGTAGCGGGTCGGTTTCCGCATTCGCTTGCATGCGGGTTGCGGTTTCGAGGTGGTCCGGTTCTGCAGGTTCCAATTCAGGTGGTTCACTGTTGAACACGCTTGCTAGATATGCGTCTTCAGATGTGTCCTGCCAATACCCATGGGTAGCCGAAGAGGAGAGTATAGAGTCGGGCACCAACGCGCTGGTCAGGGGCTCGAAAAGTGCGTCGTTGGTGTCATTTGTTGGTGTAGAAAGTGCAGTTGTTGGTGTCTTTGTTGGTGTACTTTTGGCGCTTGTTGGTGTCATTCCGTTACGGCGGGCCACCTCGTAGCATGACTTACACAGGTCGCCTGCGTAGTGCTTACGATCCGGGTGGCACGACGCGGTAATCAGTGGTGGAACGTTGCCGTCACAGGTTTCGCATGGCAACCAGGCCACGGAGGGATCAGGCGGGTCTACCAGGCCGTCGGGCAGAATCAGGCAACCGGGATGGGACCTCGAATCGAGCAAACCCAATCTGACCGCCTGTGCTATAGCGCTGTCGACATTGCGGTAGCGCTTCCCCTGCTTACCCAGCCACTTGGATAACTCACCGCGTCGGAAAGGGGCATGTCCATTCACCCCGCACTTCGCAAGGCATAGGTAATGCAGCCTGAGATAGGCGGGATTGCCTTTCCTATTGGCCAGGTCCTGGCAGGCCTCCACCCGCACCTTTCTAAATAAGATCTTCAATCTTCACCGTATCTGCCCGTCGCGGGCCATCATCTCGTGAAAGTTCGTGTAGGTCTTCGATCAGTTCGGCCAGCTCATCGCGGTTCAGCAATATGAATGATCGGCCTTGGCTAATCTGGGCTCCACCGCCGTAACGACGCGATAGCCGTACTGCGCTCATCGCCCCATTCTCATGTTGTGAATGTCCACCGTCGCATACCCTTCGGCGATCAGCGCGTCCCATTCCAGGTAAAACCGAGCATCCGTGATGGCGTCCTCGCGGGCGCTAGTCCAGGGCGTGGCGGGATGGTTCGGATTGATAGCCCGCCACCCCAGGGGCGACTGTTCAAGTTCGATCATTGATTCCCCTTATTCCGCTGGGCTGATAAACGAAGTCGCGGCGTCTACCTCTGCGGGTGTGGGATTCTCGCCCACGAAGCGGGCGGCATCCGCAACCTCGGCCATGCGCTTCTGCAGCTGCTCTACGGTCGCCCGTGGAACGCCTTGGGCGACCCATGTGAGCCACGCCGTGTGGCGGATGAATGCGTCGTCACCGATCCGGCCGGCCTTGTAGTCGGCCTGCAAAGCGATCGTCCGCTGCAGGATCTCTTGTGGACTCATTTCGCCAGGATCTCCTCTTCGCTCGGCGCAGCCTTAATGCCCATTGATTGGCACTGCTGCAGAGTCCAATAATCGGCATTCTGAAGGACCGCAATAGCCTCGCTGCCGCTCAAACCCCGAGCCTCCGCGGCATGAAGCAAAGCCATCGCAAGGCGCTTTCTGCGCCGGTAACGGTCGTTCCTCTCCCGATCACACGTTGCACACTGGTTGTCGCTGTAGCGCTTGCCGTCATTATGGGTGCACATTGGCATCCCTTCATCCCCTCTCATAGAGGCAGTAGTTCCACGTTTTGTGGATAAAAAAATGCGAGGAATAGAACCCTCTATAATTACGGTAATTTAAAGTACGAAAACGGGCTGTTTGTCGATCATTTCCGCTGTGATTCTGGTAACAATTTGATACCGTTCCCGACGCCATTCATTGCGCGCATCGCGATCGCATTTCGTGCACCGCTCCGGCGGCCGGCCGCGCTGTCTCGAAATACCGACACACCCATTGCAGCGACAGAATGTCCAAAGCCATGGTGCAATGCGATAAAGCAACGGATCGTCATCGAGAACGGCCTCCGCCTCTGGGTTGGTGGTGCGCCATGCGCACGGGCCGCCGAACTCACACGCTCGCCAGTGCCAGCGGATGGGTAGCGGCCAGCCGCAGGCGCAGACCCTGACCACCGCGGAGGGCAGCTTGCGGGTCTTGTTCGCGCCGCTACCTTCGTAATCGCCGTCACCCAACCACAACTCGCCGACATGGCCGGTGTCGCGCCAGAACGTGTCGACAGCGGACGTGAAGTCTTCGTTGTCCTGGTCTGCGAGGGTCCAGCGATCGACGGCTTCCGGCTCTTCGTCTGGCCAGGCCCCCGGCGCGTCGTTATCGGTCAATCTTCCTGACGCTCCCGCACGGTGATTACCGGCGCGTCTCCGATGGGGCTTTCGAAGTCGTCGGCGCGGTACTGGCCACGGTTGCTGTGATCGGCTTGTAGCTCGCGTGGAAGCACCGTGTCGAGGTAGTCGGATGCCAACATCAGTCCGCCCGACTCGGGCGCAACGACAGGCATGTCGCCGATCAGGCCGGTGACGGGTCGGCGCCAAATGGGTGACCCTTCGATGAGGATGTCATCGTGCTGGCCATCGTGAACGGGCCAGACGTGGTACTCGACCACGCCGCCCGCCGGGGTCAGGTTACTGAAGTCGATCATTTGCCGTTCTCCTGTCGTCGGGGGTTGCTGTTCATGGTCATCATCGGGCCGTCTCCTCAAGCTGCGACTCGATCCACGCCTCTACGTCCTCTCGTCGGTAAACCACCCGCCTGCCCAGCGAACTGGAGCGCGGCCCCTGGCCGGTGGCGCGCCACCAGCGAAGTGTCGCAACGGGTTTCCGCGTGAGCACTGAAACCTCGTCAATGAACATCAACTCTGGCGTGCTCATCGGGCCGCCGTCCGCTCTGCGTCGATCTCCCGTGCGCGTACAAGCAGGCCATCGACATCGGCCACGCCGACTCGTTGGCAGAAATCGTCGATATCGACGCTCGGTCGGCTCAGTAGCTCGCAGACCATGTCGAAAGTGCTGACCTGGTCGAGCAGTTCGGCCAGCGGGGTGAGGGTAGTGGTCACTGTCGTCTCCTGACTGTGTGTCGCAACCCCTGTTTGGGGTTGTTTGAGACAGTAGCAGTTCGGCGAACTAGCACAAGAGGATGGATGCGGCATCGCTATGCCTCCTGACCTGCACTTACAGTAGTTGTCAACACCTATGCCCATTACCTGCAGCAAATTTGTGTTTATTCTTGGCGAGGTACTGAACCAGGCATTGCGCCCACGGATAGGTATCAATACCTATAGGGATATCATCTCGCAGACCCCCAGCTCAGAGCATGTTTTTCCAATCACCTCATGCCTGTCGATAGGGGATAGGGACCGCTTCGCCGGGTATGACCTGAGGGATAAGCCGGCCGACGGATAAGGCGATCTGGCTACCGAACGACGGGGTGCACGAGCTGAAAGCCGTTGCATCCGTGCAATATTCATTCTTAGCGGACGCTCAGGATGCAGCCAGATACTCACACTCAATTCTTAGAAACTACATCGACTGAAACGGATTTCAGCGGTACTGCGGTACGCTCAGCACATGAGGAATGACCGCGCCGGGATCGATGATCGCTGGCACAAACAGGTACGCCGACCAGACGGCACCATGGCCACGGAGCGCAGCAGCGTGTACGGAAAGGTCACCCGCTGGCGGGTGCGCTGGGTGGTCGACGGCCGAGAACACACCAAGGTCTTTGAGAAGAAGGTGGATGCGCAAGCGTTCCTCAACACCCTTACCGCCGAGGTCGTCAAAGGCCGCTACGTCAGCCCGCACAAGTCCTCAGCGCTGTTCCGTGACATCGCAGAGGAATGGATAGAGGGCAAGAGCGCCAGGGCTCCCAAGACCGTCGCCGGGTACCGCAGCCTCCTGGATACGTTGATCTTGCCCCGATGGGGAGACGTGAAGCTCTCTGGCATCACTCACGGTGAAGTCCAGAAGTGGATCACTGGCCTGTCGGTCAACGGGTCGGTCCGCACCGAGGGCAAGGGCTTGTCAGCCTCGCGCGTGATCCAGACACACCAGTGCCTGTCGGCTGTTCTCAAGTACGCGATGCGAACCGAGCGCATCGGGAAGAACGTCGCCGATGGCATCGAGCTGCCCGGCAAGGGGCAGAGCGAACGGCGGTACCTCACCCACAAGCAGTTGCAGACCCTCGCGGCCAACACCGAGCGATTCCAGACGCTGACGTTGGTGCTCGGCTACTGCGGCCTGAGATTCGGGGAGGCCGTAGCGCTACGCCGCCAAGACGTGAACGACGGAAAGATCACTGTGCGCCGCTCGGTCACCTTCGTGACCGGCAAGGGCCTCACCGAAGGCGGCACCAAGACGGGCAAGATCCGGTGGGTGCCCGTGCCCGCGTTCCTGTGGAAGCGGCTCAAGGCAGAACTACCGGTGGACGCTGACGCCCTGGTGTTCCCCGGCAAGGATGGATGGCTCACTAACGGTGAGTACCGCTGGCAGTTCGATCCGGCGGCTACAAAGACGGGTGTGGAGGGGCTAGTCCCGCACGAGCTGCGGCACACCACAGCATCACTAGCGATATCGGCCGGCGCGAACATCCTCGCAGTTCAGAGGCTACTTGGACACCAGACAGCATCAATGACACTCGACCGCTACGGACATCTGTTCTCGGACGACTTGGAGCAGGTCGCGAAGGGCCTGGATGCCGCCGGAAGGAAAGCCACTGCGGTATGACTGCGGTATCTGGGCGGTGCTACGACGGCTTAGTTTGACTAGATACCTACCACTACCTGCTTGTTTTCTGGTGCCCTCGGTGAGATTCGAACTCACACTGTACGGGTTTTGAATCCGTTTCCTCTGCCAGTTGGGATACGAGGGCATCGCTGCGTTGGGTGCTGCGGCCTACCACCATAGATGATGGCCCCGCAGTCGCTCGTCGGCGGCTGCCACGACACAATATCTCCATGACCGGGTCACCGACTCACGCCGCCAAGCCCCACCGCGTACTCATCGCCGAGGACGAGGCGCTCATCCGCCTCGACCTCGCAGAGATGCTGCGAGAGGAGGGCTATGACGTGGTCGGTGAGGCCGGCGACGGGCAAGAGGCAGTCGATCTGGCCGAGAAGTTGCGGCCCGACCTGGTGATCATGGACGTCAAGATGCCGCGCCGCGACGGCATCGACGCGGCAGCCGAGATCGCCAGTAAGCGCATCGCTCCGATCGTGGTGCTCACCGCGTTCAGTCAGCGTGAGTTGGTCGAGCGGGCCCGCGATGCAGGAGCCATGGCCTATCTGGTGAAGCCGTTCAACGTCACCGACCTCATCCCGGCCATCGAGGTGGCGGTCAGCCGGTTCGGTGAGATCACGGCGTTGGAAAACGAGGTTGCGAACCTGTCGGACCGGTTGGAGACGCGCAAGTTGGTCGAGCGGGCGAAAGGCCTGCTGCAGACCAAGCACCAGATGAGCGAGCCCGAGGCGTTCAAGTGGATCCAGCGGGCCGCGATGGACCGTCGGACCACCATGAAGCGGGTCGCAGAGGTGGTGCTGGAATCGCTCGACGAACCCACGGAGGCTGCCGCCGACGAAGGCTAGCGGTGTTAATTGTGGGTTTCTGATGTTGCGGACAATCGCATTCCGCGAGAGCCGACGCGACCAGCATCAGTCAACATCCCGCACCACGGCGACGCTTTGGCTATGTTCTACCCCGAAGCATCGGCGCCTGCCTGGTCGGCATGGTCGTCGGCGCCGCTGACAACACTGACCCGGAGGTGAACGTGCGCGGTGGCATTGCACGAAAAGCGTTGGTTCTCGGTAGTGCGGGGCTGATGGTGCTCGGCATGGCTGGCTGCCAGAAGCAGTCGGCGCCCGAGCAGCAGGCAGCGCAAACCAGTCTGAAGATCGTCGAGCAGTTCCCGATCGACGAAAACGGTGCCCAGATAAAGCCACCGGACACCGCAGCGGCGGCGGATCCGGCCGGCGACGGCAAGGCCACCTGCCCGCCGCTCAAGCTCGCGATGATGGGCGCGCTGACAGGCCCCGATGCCGCACTGGGCATCAACATTCTCGACGGTGCGCAGTTGGCGGTCGACAAGCACAACGCCGCCAACCCCGGCTGCCAAGTGACGCTCGAGAAGTTCGACACGGAGGGCGATCCCAACAAGGCCAACGGCGTCGCACCACGCATCGTGGACACCCAGGACATCATCGGGCTGATCGGGCCCGCGTTCTCCGGTGAGACCGACGCCACGGGCGGTCTGTTCAACCAGGCCGGCCTGGTTGCCACCACCGCTTCGGCGACCCGCGTCGATCTCAGCAAGAACGGCTGGCGCACGTTCTTCCGCGGCCTCGGCAACGACGGCAGCCAGGGCACCGCGATCGCCAACTACCTGAAGAACACCCTGGGCAACAAGAAGGTCTGCGTCGTCGACGACCAGTCCGCCTACGGCATCGGCCTTGCCACGGTGGTGCGCGAAACCCTTGGGCCCGTGGCCGACTCGGGCTGCAACATCTCGGTGAAGAAAGAGGACAAGGACCTCTCGGCCGCGGTAACCCAGATCAAGGGCGTGGCCCCGGATTCCATCTTCTACAGCGGCTACTACTCGCAGGCAGCCCCGTTCGTCCAGCAGCTGCGCGACGCAGGCGTCACCGCGGCATTCGTCAGCGCCGACGGCACCAAGGACCCGGAGTTCGTCAAGCAGGCCGGCGAAGCCTCCAAGGACGCCATCCTGAGCTGCCCGTGCAGCCCGGCGCCTGCGGCGTTCGCCAAGGAGTACACCGCCAAGTTCAACCAGGAACCCGGCACGTACAGCACCGAGGGCTATGACCTGGCCACCATCCTGCTCAAGGGCATCGACTCCGGCATCAAGGATCGGCCCGGCCTGCTGGAGTACGTGAAGACCTACAACGCACCTGGCGTGGCTCGCCAATACCAGTGGACCGACACCGGTGAGCTCACCAACACCCTCATCTGGGTGTACAAGGTTCAGTGACGGTCTGACGACGGAAACGCGTCCGGAACAACCAGTTCCGGACGCGTTCTTCGTTGACACCAAGCGAAGAGGAGCCGCACCCGGATGATCCCGGATTGCGTCAGTGGCTACGTGTGCACCGCCGCCGACATCAACTTCAACGTCGAGAACCTGCTGCACGGGTTCTGGCAGCTCACGATCGACGGACTGGCGTGGGGCGCCATCTATGCGTTGGTGGCGGTCGGGTACACCCTGGTTTTCGGTGTGCTGCGGCTGATCAACTTCGCCCACTCCGAGATCTTCATGCTCGGCATGTTCGGTGCCTACTTCTGTCTGGACGTGATCCTCGGTTTCAGCGCCAACGGCAACGCATACAACGTGGGTGTCGGGCTGACGCTGATGTACCTCGGCGTCGCGATGATCTTCGCGATGCTGGTCTCAGGCTCCGCGGCCGTGGGCCTGGAGTTGGTCGCCTACCGACCGTTGCGGAAACGCAACGCGCGGCCGCTGACCTTCCTCATCACCGCGATCGGCATGTCGTTCGTGCTGCAGGAAGTGGTGCACTTCGTGCTACCGCAATTCCTGAAAGGCTACGGCGGCAGCAACGCCCAGCCACCGATCATCCTGGTACAGCCCAAGACTCAGTTCCACGTGTTCAACTCGAGCGTCTCGAACGTCACGGTCGTGGTCATCGTCGCAGCGGTGATCCTCGCGGTGCTCACCGACATCGCCATCAACCGGACGAAGTTCGGACGCGGCATCCGGGCGGTGGCCCAGGACCCGACCACGGCGACGCTGATGGGCGTGTCGCGGGAACGGATCATCATGATGACGTTTCTCATCGGTGGTCTGCTGGCGGGGGCCGCGGCGCTGCTCTACACCCTGAAAGTGCCGCAGGGCATTGTCTATTGGGGCGGGTTCGTGCTCGGTATCAAGGCGTTCTCGGCGGCCGTGCTCGGCGGCATCGGCAATCTGCGCGGGGCACTGCTGGGCGGCCTGCTGCTGGGGATCATCGAGAACTACGGGCAGGCGGTGCTGGGCACCCAGTGGCGTGACGTCGTCGCGTTCGTTCTGCTGGTTCTGGTGTTGTTGTTCCGGCCCACCGGCATCCTGGGGGAGAGCCTCGGAAAGGCACGGGCATGACGAACGGGCATGAATCCGAACCGCGATCGATCACGTCGACCCTGCTGGCGCCGGGCGACGCCATCCGCGACGGTTGGTCGGCGTTGCCACGCCAGCTGAAATGGGTTTTCGGCATACCGGTCTTCGCCTTCCTGGCGCTGCTGCCGCTGAATCCTCCACACATCCTCGACACGCCGGGTGTCAGCTTCGGCGGCACCATGGCCCAGTTCGCGATGGTCGCCATCATCGCGATCGGCCTCAATGTCGTTGTCGGCCAAGCCGGCCTGCTCGATCTCGGGTATGTCGGGTTCTACGCAGTGGGCGCTTACACCGTGGCGTTGCTGACCAGCCCCAGCAGCCCGTGGAACCAGGCCGGGCCGAACGGATTCCTCGGCACCCATTGGGCCTGGCTGGCCTGTGTGCCGTTGGCCATGGCCGTCACTGCCATGGCCGGGCTGGTGCTGGGCATCCCGACGCTGCGGTTGCGTGGTGACTACCTCGCCATCGTCACCCTCGGCTTCGGCGAGATCATCCGGCTGCTGGCCGACAATCTGGCGGGCGTGACCAACGGGCCACGCGGTCTCAACGAGCTCGCGTACCCACGGTTTCGTGAGGCGCAGCAACCGCCGAACGGGGTGTTCTCCCATGGCAACTCGATCGGCAAGGACAACTACGGCACCTGGTGGTTCTGGCTGAGCCTGCTGTTGATCGTGGTGATCCTGCTGATCGTGGGCAATCTCGAGCGCAGCCGGGTGGGCCGCGCCTGGGTCGCGATCCGCGAGGACGAGGACGCCGCGGAGGTGATGGGCGTCAACACCTTCCGCTTCAAGCTGTGGGCGTTCATCATCGGAGCCGCGATCGGTGGACTCTCCGGTGCCCTCTACGCCGGGCAGGTGCAGTTCGTCGCACCGCCGACCTTCAACATCATCAACTCGATGCTGTTCTTGTGCGCGGTGGTGCTCGGCGGCCAGGGCAACAAACTCGGCGTGATCTTCGGCGCGTTCATCATCGTGTATCTGCCCAACCGGCTTCTGGGCGTCGAGCTGTTCGGGGTCAATCTCGGCGACCTGAAGTACCTGTTCTTCGGGCTGGCCCTGGTGATGTTGATGATCTTCCGGCCGCAAGGCCTGTTCCCGGCCCGCCAATTCCTGCTCACCTACGGCAGCGCGGCACGACGATTGTTGCGTACCGGCCCGACGGAGAGGTCGGCGCCATGACCGAAGACACGTCCGCGTCGACGGAGATCATCGAGGAACTGGCCGGGGTACACCGGGAGATCAACGCCGCCGAAGGCGAAGTGCTGTTGCAGACAAAGGACCTGACGGTCAAGTTCGGTGGCCTGGTGGCGTTGGACAACGTCACCTTCGACATCCGCCGCGGTGAGATCCTCGGCCTCATCGGGCCCAACGGCGCGGGCAAGACCACCTGCTTCAACGCCATCACCGGGGTGTACCGGCCGAGTTCGGGCTCGGTGCTGTTCGACGGCGCTCCGTTGGGGCGCATCAAACGGCACCAGATCACGCGGCGCGGGATCGCCAGGACATTCCAGAACATCCGGCTGTTCGGCGAGATGACGGCGCTGGAGAACGTGGTGGTCGGCACCGATGCGCGGCACCGCACCTCGGTGCCCGGCGCGCTGATCCGGACACCGCGGCACCGCCGCGAAGAGCGCTCCGCCATCGAACGCGCCGCCGCACTGCTGCATTTCGTCGGGATCGCCCATCGCGGTGAGGAGAAGGCCAAGAACCTGCCGTACGGGGATCAGCGGCGGCTCGAGATCGCCCGCGCGCTGGCGACCGAGCCGAAGCTGCTGTGCCTCGACGAACCGGCTGCGGGGTTCAACCCGAGTGAGAAAGCCGCTCTCATCGACTTGATTCGCAAGATCCGTGACGACGGATACACCGTGCTGCTGATCGAACACGACATGCGCCTCGTGATGGGAGTCACCGATCGCATCGTCGTACTGGAATTCGGTCGCAAGATCGCCGACGGCCTGCCCTCGGAAATCCGCGAGGACCCGAAGGTGATCGCCGCATACCTGGGGGTGCCTGATGACGAGCTCAGCTGACACCGGCGACCGCCCGGTCCTGCTCGAGGTTCGCGACGCCGTCGTGCACTACGGCAGGATCCAAGCGCTGCACGGGGTTTCACTGATTGTGCACGAGGGCGAGCTGGTGACACTGCTGGGTTCCAACGGCGCGGGCAAGACCACGATGATGCGCGCGATCTCTGGGCTTCGCGCGCTGACGTCGGGCTCTGTGTGGTTCGAGGGTCAGGACATCTCTCGTGTCAAGGCGCATCTGCGCGTCGCCGCCGGGCTGATCCAGGCGCCGGAGGGCCGCGGGGTCTTCCCGGGCATGTCGGTTCTGGAGAACCTCGAAATGGGTTGCTATGGCAGGAAGTTCGCCTCCAAAGCCGAGCATGACGAGCGACTGGACTGGGTGTTGGAGACCTTCCCGAGGCTGGCCGAGCGGCGCAGCCAGGTGGGCGGCACATTGTCGGGAGGCGAGCAGCAGATGCTGGCGATCGGCCGGGCGTTGATGGCCCGACCCCGTGTGCTGTTGCTCGACGAGCCGTCGATGGGGTTGGCGCCCATGGTGATCTCACAGATCTTCCGCATCATTTCCGAGATCAACAACCAGGGCACTACGGTCTTGCTGGTGGAACAGAACGCGCAGCAAGCATTGAGTAGGTCGGACCGGGCTTACATTCTCGAAACCGGCAACGTCACCCGCACGGGTCCTGCCCGAGAACTGTTGGCCGACGACGCTGTTCGGGCGGCGTATCTCGGCGTCGCCTGATGGTGCTCAAGTCAGCTGCCCTGTTCGTGCTGGCCGCGTTGCTCGAGATCGGCGGTGCCTGGTTGGTGTGGCAGGGCTTGCGTGAACATCGGGGCTGGTTGTGGATCGGTGCCGGTGCGGTGTCGTTGGGCGCCTATGGATTCGTGGCGGCGTTCCAGCCCGACTCCCACTTCGGCCGGGTTCTCGCTGCCTACGGTGGCGTGTTCATCGCCGGGTCGTTGATCTGGGGCGTCATCGCCGACGGCTTCCGCCCAGACCGCTGGGATGTGATCGGGGCTCTGATATGCCTGGGCGGTGTCGGCATCATCATGTACGGCCCGCGCTGACGCTCAGCCCAGATGCGCGCTGCCGTCGGCGAGATCGTCGCGGCGTAGCCCCATCGGCGTCGCGGCAGGCAGATCGCCTGCGGCCACCACCTGTCGGGTGATCGGGGTCAGCGTCTGGAACAGGGTCTCGACCTCCGCGTCGGTGAGGCCGTCGAGCGCGCTCAGCGCCGCGGCATCGGTGCGGTCCTCGATCGTCTGTTTGAGCCGTCGACCCTCCTCGGTGAGTTCGCCTGCCCCGTCGAGCAATCCGCGCACCCGCAGCTCGTCGCTGTAGTGCTCCCACTGTTCGTCGTCGTAGTCGCGGCTGCGCATGAGCATCTCGCGCGGCGTGCGCCCCGCCGCGGCGTGCAGCACATTGGCCTGTCGCCCCGTGATGCCCTCACCGACCAGGATCGCGACGTGGGCGTCGCCGCGCTGTTCGCGCAGCAGGGTGGCGGCCTGCCACAACTGCGCGATGGGATCGTCGGGCCAGTCCAGTGCCCGGTTGGCCGCGTAGAGCGGTCTGCCGTCCAGCGGCGCGGTGCGGGCGGCCTTGGCGGCGAGATCGGCTGCGGTGCGGGTCGCTTCTTCGTCGGTGACGCCCGAGCGGCGCAGCGCGGCCACGGCGGAGTCGAGGCGGGCGGCCAAAGCTGCTGGAGGACCGGCGATGTCCCACGCTGCGGGCAGGGCCTTGGCAACCCGGGCACTGGTGAAGTTGTAGAACACCGCCGCCACCACGTCGGCAGGCACCTGGCCCAACGGCGCCGAACGGGCGGCCATGTACCCCATCCAGAACCCGCGGTAGCCGAGCTCGTCGAAGGCGGAGCGACATTCTGGCGCGAAATAGGTGATCCCGTGTACCGGCTCGAAACGTTCGTAGAAGCGGCGTGCCAGCGACGGTGAACGACCCATACCGTCAGTTAAGCACCGGTCTCGTCATCATGATCAACCGCGGTGACCGCTTCGTCGATGATGGCTCGCATCGCGCGTTCCGCACCGTGTTCGTCGCGCAACCGGATCGCGCGGGCCACCTCGTCGTGCAGTTCGATCGCGGCGGGGTTGGGCTGCACCGGCATCAGCCCGTGGTGAGTGCGGCCGGTCAGCACCTCGGCGACGACGTCGTTGAGCGCCCGGAACATCTCGTTGCCACTGGCTTCCAGCAGGGTTCGGTGAAACACCTTGTCCGCCAACAGGTACGCATCGAGGTCCCCGGACCGTCCGTGCACCACCATGTCCGATACCGCCGCGGCCAGGATGCGGCAGTGATCGGGATTGGCCCGGCGAGCCGCCAGCGCGGCGGCGGCCGGCTCGAATCCGCGGCGCAGTTCCGACAGGGACACCAGTTGGGCGGCCCGGTCGCCGGCCTCCAGGCGCCAGCGGATCAGCCTGGGGTCGAAGACGTTCCAGTTGGCCGACGGCTGGATGGTGATGCCGACGCGACGTCGTGACGCGATCATGCCCATCGACTCCAGCACTCGCATGGCCTCACGCGCGACACTGCGCGACACCCCGTGCTCGGCGCTGACCCCTTCCAGGGTCAGAACCTGCCCGGCGGCGAGTTTCCCGGAGACGATGCCGGTGCCTAGCGCGGTCAGCAGGTTGCCATGCAACGCTCCGACGTTTGACGGCGAGGACACGGGATACATCGTGTCATAAATGCGTCGCACTGGAGTAAAAACAGATTACTTTCAGGAAAGCTTGCAAAAGTATGACTTTTAAGGCACGCTTTGTGACGGTAACCACAACCGTGAGGTGGAGTGCATGGGATCACCAATCGTCATCATGGGCGTTTCGGGTTCAGGAAAATCGACGGTCGGCGCGGCATTGGCGCAGCGGCTGCGCGTGCCGTTCGGCGACGCCGACGATTTCCACCCGCCGGCCAACATCGCCAAGATGGCGGCCGGACACCCGCTCGACGACGACGATCGCTATCCGTGGCTGGAGACCATCGGCCAGTGGCTGGCCGACCATCATGACGGTGGTGTGATGAGCTGCTCGGCACTCAAGCGCAAATACCGCGACCAATTACGACGGCACTGCCCGGACGTGCAGTTCCTGCACCTCACCGGCACACCGGAGGTGATCGGTCGCAGGCAGGCCAGCCGTCCCGGGCACTTCATGCCTGCTGCGCTGCTGAACTCGCAGTTCGAGACGCTGGAGCCGCTGGATTCCGACGAGGCCGGGATCACCATCGACGTCGACCAGAACATCGACGCGATCGTCGACACCTACGTCGCCGCCACCTCGCCGGTTCGGGGCGAGCGGTGAACCCCGCGCTGACCGTCCTCGCCGACGGCGCGAAACTGCCCGAGCCGGTCGCACCGGGCTGGGAACTGGTCGTGGCCTTCCTGGCCGGCATCGCCGTGATCGTGGTGCTGATCTCGTGGGTGAAACTGCACCCGTTCCTCGCGCTGATCTTCGGTGCCTTGACCGTCGGCGTCGTGCCTCTGGTGCTCAGCGTGTTCACCGGCGACACGGTCAGGCAGAGCCTGCCCACGGTCATCACCTCGTTCAGCGACGGATTCGGTTCCACCGCAGCAGGTGTCGGCATCCTCATCGCCCTCGGCGCGATGTTCGCCAAGTTGCTCGCCGATTCCGGTGGCGCGGACGAGATCGTCGACACCATCGTCGGGCACGCCTCACCGAGGATGCTGCCGTGGGCGATGGCCCTGGTGGGTGCGATCATCGGGCTGCCGATGTTCTTCGAAATCGGCCTCGTGCTCCTCATGCCGGTCATCTACCTGGTGGCACGCCGTTCGCACCTGTCGCTCATCACCGTCGGCATCCCGGCGCTGGCCGGTCTGTCGGCCATGCACGGGTTCGTGCCGCCGCACCCCGGGCCGCTCACCGCGATCGACCTGTTGCACGCCGATCTCGGCGTGACGCTGGCTCTCGGGGTGCTGGTCGCGGTGCCGACCGTGGTGGTCGCCGGTCCGCTGTTCGGCAAACTGGCCGGCCGCTGGGTCGTCGTCGATGCCCCGGACACCTTCGAAGGCGACCGAAACGATACGGACGACGCGCAGCGTCCCTCGTTCGGCATCACGATGTTCAGTGTTCTGCTGCCCGTCGTGTTGATGATGGGGAAAGCCTTGTGCGACATCTTCATCGACAACAAGAAGCAGTGGCTGCGGGTCACCTTCGACGTGCTGGGCACCCCGCTGGTCGCGTTGCTCATCGCGGTCGTCGTCGGCATGGTCACGCTGGGCCGCGGCGCCGGGATGTCGCGGGCAGCCATCACCAAGTGCGTCGAGTCCGGCTTGCCGCCGGTCGCAGGCATCATCTTGATCGTCGCCGCCGGCGGCGGCTTCAAACAGGTTCTGGTCGACAGCGGTATCGGCACGATGCTGGCCCGCTGGGCCGAGAACGTCAACATCTCGGTCATCCTGCTGGCCTGGGTCCTGGCGGTGCTGATCCGGCTGGCCACCGGCTCGGCGACCGTCGCCACGATCACCGCATCGGCGTTGGTGCTCGGCCTCGTCGAAGGGATGAGCACGGGCCAGACATCGCTCGTGGTTCTCGCGGTCGGGGCGGGCTCACTGTTCTTCTCGCACGTCAACGACGCCGGATTCTGGTTGGTGAACCAGTATTTCCGGCTCACCGTGAGTCAGACCATCAAGACCTGGTCGTTGATGGAGACCGTGTTGTCGGTCGCCGGTCTGTTGTTCGTGCTGCTGCTCAGTCTGGTGGTGTGACCGGTTCAGCTCTTGACGACCTGCGTGCCACCGGCGAGTTCGTCATGCTTGCCCTGCTTGGTCGGGCTGCTGCTGATGGTCACCGCAATCACGATGATCGCGACCACGCCGAGGAACCCGCCGATGAACGGGATGATCGGCAAGAGGGTGAACGCATTTCGGATCGCCGATTGCGCAGCGGTGGGCTTGGCGGCACCGCCGGGCCCGTGGACCGCCAGCCCGAGCAGACGCTTACCGGGAGTCCAGCCGCTGGTGGTCTCGAACAGCACGAAGTAGACGAAACTCAGTAGGCCAGTGAACAATCCGGTGACCCAGTAGCTCGACAGCGAATCCGTCACCACCGACAGGACGATGGAGACGATGCCCACCAGGATCCCGTCGATCACCCGCGCGAAGAACCGCGCGGCCAGACCACCCGGCTGCTGAGCCCCGTATGGCGGAGGAAATCCTGACTGGCCGTACTGTCCCTGGAAGTCACCCGTCGTCATACAGCCAAACTACCGCCCGCGGCGCTCGTTGAGCTGTGCACGCACCCTCTCGCCCAATTCCGCGCCGCGTTCGCGCGCGACGTCGGCCACGGTTGAGGCCCGGTCCCCGGCGGCCTGAGCCAGTTCGGGGGCGCGATCGCGGGCGACATGGGCCAATTCGGTCGCGCGCTCGCCGGCGGCTTGGGCCAGGTCGGGACCGCGCTCACGGGCCACGTGGGCCAACTCCACGGCACGCTCACGGGCCGCTTCGGCTAGTTCTCGACCGCGCTCGGCGCCGGTCTGCAAGCCATGGCCGAGCTTCTCGGCGACGTCGCTGTCGACCAACGACTGTCCGGCCGATTCGCCGAGCGGCCAGGCCGCCGCCACCGTTGCCGATGCGGCCTTCGCGGCCCGCCGTCCGCGCCATGCCAGCGACGGTTTGCCCTCGGTGTCCACCGCCGCGATGATCAACCCGCCGATCAGGCTGACGTCGGCAAGGAACGCGCGGCGTTGTTCGGCTTGCCGCTCCGGGTCGGATTCGGACCAGAAGGTGTGGCTGCCGAGCCCGCCGGGTATCACCGAGAGCGCGAGCAATCCTGAGGCCAGCCGCGGCATTCGGCCGGTGGCCAGCAACAAACCGCCGCCGATCTGGACGGCTGCGTTGACCTTGGCCACGGTTTCGGCCTCGGGTATCGACGTGGGCGCGACGGGAGGCGGGAGCTTGCGGACGGCGCCGACAACAGGCCGGGCAGCGTCTGCGGCGGGTTTAGGGCTCCGCAGCGCATCCACGCCGCGGGCGATGAACGTGGTCGCCAGCATGGGCCGGGCAATTCGTCTGATCAGCATGCCCTAGGTGTTTCCCCGGCGGCGCCGCTGCAAACCTGTGGCGGCAAACCGGTTGGGCGCCGACGGCCGCAACCGAGCCCAAGCGCTGACCAGAACCGGCCGTATCGGTGTAGCTTCTCGGGCGTGGCTCTTGTTGCCGGCATCGACTCATCCACCCAATCGTGCAAGATCGTGGTCTGCGACGCTGACAGCGGCGCGGTGGTGCGCTCAGCGTCGACCCCGCATCCCGGCGGAACCGAGATTGACCCGCAGCACTGGTGGGCGGCTCTGGAGACGACCATCGCCGCGGTCGGCGGTCTCGACGACGTCGAGGCGTTGGCCGTGGGTGCCCAGCAGCACGGCATGGTGTGCCTCGACCGGTCCGGGGCGGTGGTGCGAGATGCCTTGCTGTGGAATGACACCCGTTCGGCCGCCAGCGGGGCCCAGCTGGTCGACGAGCTCGGCGGCCCTGCGGAATGGGCGAACCGCGTCGGCGTGGTGCCCGTCGCCGCGATCACCGCGAGCAAACTGCGGTGGTTGGTCGACAACGAGCAGGCCCACGCCGATGCCACCGCGGCGGTGTGCCTCCCGCATGATTGGCTGACCTGGCGGTTGAGTGGTTCGACCGACATCGTCGACCTGCGCACCGACCGTAGCGATGCGAGCGGCACCGGCTATTTCTCGGCGGAGACCGACAGCTACCGCGAAGACTTGCTCGAGCTGGCGATGCGAGGGCGCAGGCCCGCGCTGCCCGCTGTGCTCGGCCCGGCGGAGATCGCGGGGACGCTGCCGGGTGGCGCGATCCTCGCGCCCGGCGCCGGTGACAACGCCGCTGCCGCGCTGGGTCTTGGGGCGGGGCCGGGGGATTGCGTCGTCTCGCTCGGCACGTCGGGCGTGGTCAGCGCCGTCGGCGACGCAGCACCGCATGATCCGGACGGCATCGTTGCCGGATTCGCCGATGCCACTGGGCGGCAGTTGCCGCTGGTGTGCACGCTCAACGGCGCGCCCGTGCTGGCCGCCACGGCCGCGATGCTGCGGGTGGATTACGACGAATTCGACCGCCTGGCTCTTTCCGCGCAGCCAGGAGCCGACGGCTTGACGCTGGTGCCCTATCTGGAAGGCGAACGCTCACCGAACCTTCCGCAGGCCCGCGGCGCGCTGCATGGTGTGACGGCGCGGAACTTCAACTCCGCCAACCTCGCCCGCGCGGGTGTCGAGGGGCTCTTGGCGTCCATGGCGTACTGCATCGACAAGATCGTCAGCTACGGCGTCAGCGTCGACCGCATCATCCTGGTCGGCGGAGGAGCCCGTTCGGAGGCGGTACGCCGGATCGCCCCGGCCATCTGGGGTCGACCGGTGCACGTGCCGCGGCCTGACGAGTACGTCGCGCTCGGCGCCGCCCGGCAGGCGGCCTGGGCGTTGAGCAAGCAGGATGCGCCGCCGGCGTGGAGTCTCGGCCCCATCACGCCCTACACGGCGACGCCCACTCCGGAGGTCTTCGAGCAGTACCTGACGGCGCAGCCGTTGACGCTCGGTCAGTGAACTTCGACTGGGAGCCGTTGACGCAAGGCGTGTGGCGGGCCCGGTTGCCGTTCCTCGATGTGACGGTCGGTTTGGTCGCGGGGGACAGCGATGTGCTGCTGGTCGATTGCGGGACCACCCTGGCCGAGGCCAGAGCGCTCGACGCCGACGTTCATGTCCTGACCGGCCGGCCCGTCGGCCAGATTGTGCTGACCCACAATCACTTCGATCATGTGCTCGGTAGTGCGCACTTCACCGCGGCGCAGATCCATTGCGCACCGGAGGTGGCCGAGACGCTGTCGCACGGCACCGCCCACCTGCGCGCCGACGCCGTCGCGTACGGCGCCGACCCGGTCGAGGTGGACGAGACCATCCTGGCGTTGCGCCCGCCTCGACCCGGGACTTGTCCGGCGACAATCGATCTCGGCGGCCGCACGGTGACGGTGAGCCATCCCGGGCGCGGGCACACCGACCACGACCTCATCGTCGTGGTCTCCGGTCGACGCACAGTCGTGTTCTGCGGTGATCTCGTCGAGGAGTCCGGTGATCCGGCGATCGACGAGCACTCCGACGTCACGGCGTGGCCGTCGACCTTGGACGTGCTGCTCGACGCCGCCGGCCCCGACGGGCTTCTCGTGCCGGGACACGGTGCCGTGGTCGACGCGGATTTCGTTCGGCGGCAACAGCAGTGGCTGGTCGCCTGGCGCGCCGCCAGGCAGTAGCCCTATTCGGACATCCGAGGCCAGTGCCGCAATGACGTGGGCCGTGTGTCGGCGGGACGCAGTCGGTCGAGCACGAGCCGAAGCGGAGGCCATCCGGAGCGTCCGCGCCGGGTCACCACATAGGTGGTCATGATCACCTCCGGGGAGCGCAGCGCCAACACCTTCAGCCCGTCGCGCGGCGCACGGTCCACGGGCAACAGGCCGATTCCGTAGCCGGCCAGGACCAGATCCTCGACAAGGTCGAGGGTGTCGATCTGGTGCGCGATCCTCGGCCTGAACCCGGACAGGGCGGCGAGCGTGCGGACGGCGTCTTCGTCGGCGGTGTTGCGGGAGTTGACGATCCACGTGCGGTCGGCATAGTCGACGAGATCCACCGAGTCGGATGCGTCGGCAGGCACCACCAGACCCCATCGGGTCGACCACAGCGGCCACGATTCCAGCACGGGATCGGGGGAGGCAGGCGCCAGGTTGTAGTCGTAGGTCAGGGCCATGTCGAGTTCGTTGTCCACGAGCCTGCGAAAGGCCTCGATGGGCTCGTACTCGCTGATGATCGCCTCGACGCGCGGATGCGTGTGGGCGATGTCGGCCAGAACCGGCAGCAGAGAGACGCGAATCGCAGTGGCGAACCCGCCGATGCGGATGGTGCCGGCCGGTTCGGCATCCGGGTCGAGGTCCAGCCGCGCGCTGTCGACCGCGGCGAGGATCGTGACCGCGTGCTCGGCGAGCCGCAGACCCGCGGGCGTCAGGCGCACGTTGCGCCCGTCGGGCTCGATCAACTGCGCGCCGGTGTCCTTGGCCAGCGCGGCGATCTGCTGCGACACCGTCGAGGTGGTCAGATGGTGAACCTCGGCGACCGCTCGCATCGAGCCCAGCCGCGACAGGGCGAGCAGCAACTGCAATCGGCGGGTGTCCACACACCGATTGTCCGCATATCGTGAACGATCTGTCCATATTATTGGGCCCAAGCCGGATAGTTAGCTCATATGCGACGATGCGGTGATGACCGAGCGTGCCACGCATTTCACCCAGACCGATCAGGACCGGTTCATGCCGACTAAATTCGCGCAGAGCCACTGGGGTGAAGACCACCTCAACGGACCGGCGCTGGTCGGCCTGGCGGCCCACGCGCTCGAGTCGACATACGGACTGCCCGAGTTCCTGCCCGCCCGGCTGACGGTCGACCTGTTCAAAGCGGCCCGCGGGGTGCCGACCACCACCAAGGTCGCGTTGGTCCGCGACGGCAGGCGAGTGCGCAATTCGGAGTGCGAGCTGGTGCAGGACGGCGTCACGGTGGCGAAGGCCACGCTCGTGCAGTATCGGAGGTCATCGGCCCCGCGGGGCGAGGAATGGTTCGCGACACCGGAATTCGCGGCGCCGGCCACGCTCGATTCGACCCAGATGACGCTCATGGGCAGCGACGAAGCCGGTTGGGGCGGAACCATTGCCGATCACCAAAATGCCTCGCGCAAACGGTTCATCAATCGAACCATCACCGTCGTCGACGGTCGGCCGAACTCCCCGTTCGTCCGGGCCGCGATGGCGGCCGAGGGCACGAGCCTCGTCACCAACCTGGGCACCGCGGGCGTCGGCTACATCAACGGCGATCTCACCGTGGGTCTGGCCCGGCTACCGCTCGATGACTGGATCGGCGTACAGGCGGACTCGCACTGGGCCGTGGACGGCATCGCGGTGGGCGCCTCGACGTTGTTCGACAGCGCGGGCGCATTCGGCACCGGCCTCGTCACCGCCGTGAGCAATCCGCAGGCGCAGATCGACTTCGCCAACGACCCGTTCCCGGAGCGCTCTGCCCCGAGGTGAGGGCCTCGTCGTAGGGTTGTCGGCGTGGAGGTGCTGCTCGGAATCGACATGGGGACCGGAAGCACCAAAGGTGTCCTCGTCGACACGTCAGGTTCGGTCATTGCCACCGAGACGGTTGCGCACTCCATGGACCTACCGCGACCTGGGTGGGCCGAGGTCGATGCGGAAAACCTGTGGTGGCGTGAGGTTTGCCTGATCAGCACGGCACTGATGGCCCGCATGCCGAGCGGGGCTGCGCTGGCCGGCATGTGCGTCAGCGGCGTCGGCCCGTGCCTGGTGTTGTGCGACGACGATCTGCGCCCGCTGCGCCCGGCGATCCTGTACGGCATCGACACCCGCGCTGCCGCGGAGATCGCCGCCTTGACCGCCGAGTTCGGTGAGGCCGAGATCCTCGAGCGGGCAGGCACCCTGCTGTCCAGCCAGGCGGTCGGGCCCAAGCTGGAATGGGTGCGTCGCCACGAGCCCGAGGTGTTCGAACGTGCCACGGGCTGGTTCGGGTCCAACTCGTTCATCGCCGCCAAGCTCACCGGTGAGTACGTTATGGACCACCACACGGCGAGCCAGTGCGACCCGCTCTACGCCACCCGCGACTTCACATGGAATCTGCCATGGGCGCAACGCATCTGCGCGCACCTGCCGCTGCCGCGGCTCGTGTGGCCCAGCGAGGTGGTGGGTACCGTCACCGCGCAGGCTGCGGCGGCCACGGGCGTGCCCGCGGGGACGCCGGTCGTGGCCGGAACGGTGGACGCGTATTCCGAGGCGTTCTCGGTCGGGGTACGCCGCCCCGGCGACCAGATGCTGATGTACGGGTCGACGATGTTCCTGGTGCAGGTGATCGCCGAGTACCACAGCGATCCGGCGTTGTGGACGACGGCAGGCGTCGAACGCAGCACCCTGGCGCTGGCCGCGGGCACCTCGACCGCAGGCAGCCTGATCAACTGGCTGCAAGGCGTCACCGGCGGAGCGTCCTTCGAGGAATTGGTGGCCGAAGCCGGTGATGTCCCGCCGGGCAGCGAAGGGCTGTTGGTGCTGCCCTACCTGGCGGGGGAGCGCACGCCGGTATTCGATCCGCAGGCCCGCGGCGTGGTTGCCGGTTTGACCCTGCGCCACGGCCGTGGGCATCTGTTCCGCGCTGCCTACGAAGGGATTTCGTTCGGGATCCGGCAGATTCTGGAACGTTTCGACGACGCCCACAGCGGTACCCGCACCGTCGCGGTCGGCGGTGGGCTGCGCAGTCCGATCTGGGTGCAGGCGGTCAGCGACATCACCGGCCGGCCGCAGTTGATCCCGGAGCAGGGGATCGGCGCCAGTTACGGCGACGCCCTGCTGGCGGCGATCGGGACAGGGTTGGTGCCTGCCGACACCGACTGGGCCAAGATCGCCCGCGAGATCAAGCCCGACGCGCGCAACCGCGCGCTCTACGACGATCTGTATTCGACGTGGCGGGAGCTGTACCCGGCGACCAGGGAGCAGGTGCACCGGTTGTCCGGTCAGACCACCGGGTGACGGCTAGCCCCGTTCGGTTCGTTCGAGGATGGCCGACGCCGTCACCGGGTCGGTCACCAATTGGTTGAAGTATCCGCCGCGGGCGCCGGCGATGATCGAGTCGACCTTGTCCCCGCCGACGGCTACCGCAATGGTGACCGGAACATGTTGCAGCACTTCGAGTTCCACCGCAATGAGGCGGTCGCTGCCGTCGAACTCCACCGGTTCGCCGTCCCGGTCGTAAAACCGCGAGCACACATCGCCGACCGCGGTGCGCAGTGACGTTGACCCGGTCGGCACGAACCGGGGGATGTCCGAACGGCTCAGCGGCGGGGCGCCGACGCCCATCAATGCGCATCGGGCCCGCGGCCACAGGTTCAGCACCCGTTGGATGCTCGGATCGTTGAGCAACGACGGGTACAGATCGGGCCCTGGCAATGCGGGCGCGAACAGGTAGTTCGGCCTGCCTTTGACGCGGTTGGCCACCAGTCGCGTGATCTCGTTGGTCTGGTACCACTCTTCGGGCTGATCATTGCCGCCGACGGTGGGGGCGACCAGGACACCGGGGAGGTCGACGAGTTCATACTGGGCGACCTCATAGACGGTGCGGCCCGACGACACGAGCAACACGTCACCCGGCAGCAGTCCGGCCGCGGTCAGCGCGCGACCCACTGCGGGCGCCAACGCCGCGCCCATCACGTCGACGTCGGTGCGGCCGGGACCCGGCTGCGCCAGGGGATGGCACAGGAACACGGTGTTGAGGGCGAGAGCTCGCGTCAATCGGTCCGCGACGTCGCCGGCGGTCACTTCGGCCGGCGGCACCACCTCGATGCGGACGATCCCGCGCCGCTTGGCTTCTGCGAGCAGCCGGCTGACGGTCGCCCGGCTGGTACCGAGCTGGGCTGCGACATCGGCCTGGGTTGCGTCCTCGGTGTAGTACATCTTCGCGGCGGCGTACAGCAGCGAGGCCGGAAAGTGGCCGGATTCGGCGTCGACCGATGAGCCGTCGACACCGTTCGACGGCGTCGGCTGCGCTGACCTGGGCATCTGACGAGTATGACACTGAACATCTGTTCTCGTTCAGATTTCTCTGCACAATTGTTCTGGACATATGTGCATAGGCTGGTTAATGTGACACCAACCACAGTGTGAAAGGTGTCCGTAGTGTCCAATCCAGGCTCCGCCCAGATCCCCGAGAAGATGCAGGCAGTGGTCTGCCATGGCCCGCAGGATTACCGGCTTGAGGAAGTGGCTGTGCCACAACGCGGCCGGGGTGAGGCGCTGATCCGCGTCGAAGCGGTCGGCATCTGCGCCAGCGATCTGAAGTGCTATCACGGCGCCGCCAAGTTCTGGGGCGACGAGAACCGCCCGGCCTGGGCCGAGACCATGGTCATCCCCGGGCACGAATTCGTCGGTCGGGTGGTCGAACTCGACGACGAAGCCGCCCAGCGGTGGGGCATCGCCGTGGGCGACCGGGTGGTGTCGGAACAGATCGTGCCGTGCTGGGAGTGCCGGTTCTGTAAGCGCGGCCAGTACCACATGTGCCAGCCTCATGATCTCTACGGCTTCAAGCGCCGCACGCCCGGCGCCATGGCCAGCTACATGGTCTATCCGGCGGAAGCGTTGGTGCACAAGGTCTCCGGTGACATCCCGCCGGCCCACGCCGCGTTCGCCGAGCCGCTGTCCTGCGCGCTGCATGCCGTCGAGCGCGCCCAGATCACTTTCGAGGACACCGTCGTGGTGGCCGGGTGCGGACCCATCGGCCTTGGCATGATCGCCGGCGCGAAATCCAAGAACCCCATGCGGGTCATCGCCCTGGACCTGGCACCGGAGAAGCTCAAGCTCGCCGAGCGCTGCGGCGCCGACCTCACGATCAACATCGCCGAACAGAATGCCGAAGAGATCGTCAAGGGCCTCACCGACGGCTACGGCGCCGACGTGTACCTCGAGGGCACCGGCCATACTTCCGCTGTGCCCCAGGGCCTGAACCTGCTCCGCAAGCTCGGCCGGTACGTCGAATACGGCGTCTTCGGCAGTGACGTGACCGTCGACTGGAGCATCATCAGCGACGACAAGGAGCTCGACGTGCTGGGCGCCCACCTCGGGCCGTACTGCTGGCCCGCCGCGATCAAGATGATCGAATCCGGCACGTTGCCGATGGACCAGATCTGCACCCACCAGCTGCCCCTCACCGAATTCCAGCGCGGCCTGGATCTGGTGGCCAGCGGCAAGGAATCCGTCAAAGTCTCCCTGATCCCGGCGTAAATGGAGCCCGAAGCAATGAGCAGACGTGTCCGTCCCGGTTCGTCGGGACCGCAACTGTCGCGTCGAAGCATGTTGGCGGCCTTGGGAATCGCGGGGGCGGCCGCCGCCAGCGCGCCGATCCTGAGTTCGTGCGGTGTGGGTGGCCGGGTGTCGGCGCCCAATGGCGCCGACGAGATCACCGGTGGCTTCGACTGGAAGAAGGCCTCGGGTGCGACCATCAACATCCTGCAGACGCCCCATCCCTATCAGCTGTCCTATCAGCCGCTGATCAAGGAGTTCACCGAACTCACCGGCATCACCGTCAACGTCGACCTGGTGCCCGAGGCCGACTACTTCACCAAGCTCAACACCGAGCTGGCGGGCGGCTCCGGCAAGCACGACGCCTTCATGCTCGGGGCCTACTTCATCTGGCAGTACGGCCCGCCCGGGTGGATCGAGGATCTCGGCCCGTGGCTGAAGAACAGCTCGGCCACCAGCGCCGAGTATGACTTCGAGGACATCTTCGAAGGCCTGCGGACCTCCACGCGCTGGGACTTCACCCTCGGTCACCCGTTGGGAACCGGTGGGCAGTGGGCGATCCCGTGGGGCTTCGAGAACAACGTGGTGGCCTACAACAAGAAATACTTCGATCAGCGCGGCATCACCAAGCTCCCGGACAACCTCGACGATTTCATCCAGTTGGCCGTCGACCTGACCGACCGCTCGGAGAACCGCTACGGCATCTCCACCCGCGGCTCGAAGTCATGGGCGACCATCCATCCCGGGTTCATGACGCAGTACACCCGGGAGGGCGCCGTCGACTACAAGTTCAACGGTTCGGAACTGATCGCGGAGATGGACAGCGACATCGCGATCGACTTCACCAAGAAGTGGATCGACATGCAGCACCGCGCCGGCCCGACGTCGTGGACCACCTACGACTATCCCAATGCCACAGGCGATCTCGGCGACGGCAAGGCGATGATGGTGTTCGATGCCGACAGCGCGACCTATCCGAAGAACAAGCCGGGGGCCAGCAAGGAGGCGGGCAACCTGGGATGGTACGCAGGCCCCGCCGGGCCCGACGGCAACTACAAGACGAACCTGTGGACGTGGAGTTGGGCGATGTCGGCGAACTCCCGCAACAAACTTCCCGCCTGGCTGTTCATCCAGTGGGCCACCGGCAAGGACTCGATGAACAAGGCCGTCGAGGGCGGCACCTACGCCGATCCGGTACGCAAGTCGGTGTTCGACACCACGTTCAAGCGGGTGGCGGCCGACCAGTTCGGCTACCTGCAGGCCTTCGAGACCGTCATCGCCGAGTCGAAGATCCAGTTCACACCCCAGAAGAAGTTCTTCGACACGACCCAGAACTGGGCCGTCGCGCTGCAGGACATCTATGGCGGTGACGACGCCGCCACCCGGCTGCGCAGCCTCGCCAAGACGAATACATCCAAGGTCAACCTCTAGGAGCTCTGGCCCACATGACAACTCAGACTCCGAAGGCGCCGGCGACATCGCAGGAGCAGCACGCGGCCGCGGCCCGCCGCAACCTGCCGGAGGTGCCTGCCTGGCGCCGACGGTTGCGGCCGTACGTGCTGTCCATCCCCGCGCTGGTGATCGTCATCGGCATCCTGTACCCGTTCGTCCTCGGCGCCTACTACGCCTTCCTCAACTACGCCGCGGTCAACCCGGATCCGCACTTCGTCTGGTTCGACAACTTCAAATCCGTGCTGGGCGACCGGGTGTTCTGGAAGAGCGTCACGGTCACGCTGATCTTCGCGGTCGTCGCCACCGGCGTCGAGACCGTGCTGGGCGTGGGCCTCGCGCTCCTGCTCAACCGGTCGTCGATCATCGGCAAGATCTTCGAGAAGGTGCTCATCCTGCCACTGATGATCGCCCCCGTCATCGCGGGCGTGATCTGGAAGCTGATGTTCAATCCGCAGTTCGGTGTGCTCAACCATGTTCTGGGACTGGGCAACACGTTCGACTGGTTGTCCTCGACGCATGCGTTGTGGTCGGTGATCCTCGTCGACCTGTGGATCTTCACGCCGTTCGTGGCGATCCTCGTGCTCGCCGGCATCCGGTCGTTGCCCAAGGAGCCGTTCGAGGCCTCGGAAGTGGACGGCGCCAGTTGGCCCTACATGTTCCGCAAGCTCATGCTGCCGATGCTGTGGCCCTACATCCTGGTGGCGGTCATCTTCCGGTTCATGGACAACCTCAAGGTGTTCGACCACATCTACGTGCTCACCGCCGGCGGTCCTGGCGTCGCCACCCGCACGCTGCAGATCGGGGCGTTCGAAGACTCCATCATCAACCTGGACTACTCCCGCGGCAGCACCTACATGCTGCTGCTCTGGATCATCGTGTTCATCACCGCACGCTACCTGGTGAGCGTGCTGGGCAAGGCGCAGCGCCGAGCTGCCGGAGCGGAGTCGTAACACCATGGGACTCTTCAACAGATCCGAACTCCTCCCGGGACAGAAGCGCCTGTCGATCGGGTCGGTGGCCGCCGACGTCGGTCTGGTCTTCTGGTTCGTGTTCTCACTGTTCCCGATCGCCTGGATGGTGGTCCTGGCCCTCAAGAACGCCGAGCAACAGACCACCACCTACTTCTCGTTCAGCCCGACATGGTCCAACTTCGCCACCGTGCTCTCCGACAAGGGCACCCAGATGACCAGCGTCGACTTCAAGGCCTCGCTGCTGACCAGCCTGCTGAACTGCGGTGGCGCGGTGATCGTTTCACTGGTCATCGGCATCCCTGCCGCGTACGCCGCCGGTCGGTGGCAGTACAAGGGCTCCAATGACCTGATGTTCCAGATGCTCTCGTTCCGGTTCGCGCCCGAGCTCATGGTGATCGTCCCGTTGTTCGTGATCTACAACCAGATCGGGCTGTTCGACACCAAGGTCGGCATGATCTGGGTGCTGCAGCTGGTCACCATGCCTCTGGTGGTCTGGATCCTGCGGTCCTACTTCCAGGACCTGCCCGAGGATCTCGAGCAGGCCGCACTGCTCGACGGATACACGCGGCGGCGCGCGTTCGTCATGGTGGCGCTACCCATCGTGCGGCCCGGCATCGCCGCCGCAGCGTTGCTCGCGTTCATCTTCGCGTGGAACAACTACGTGTTCCCGCTGATTCTCGCCGACAGCAATGCCGGCACGGTGACCGTTGCGATCACCAAGTTCCTCGGCGGCGGCGGGCAGGCGTATTACAACCTGACCGCCGCGGCCGCCATCATCGCCGCGCTCCCGCCGCTGGTCCTGGCCTTGACCATCCAGCGGTACCTCGTGCGCGGCCTGTCGTTCGGGGCGGTGAAGGCCTGATGTCCACGGTGTCGATTGCCGATGTACACAAGAGTTTCGGCAAGACCAAAGCGGTCGACGGACTGTCGGTGGACATCGCCGACGGTGAGTTCTTCGTCATCCTCGGCCCCAGCGGCGCGGGCAAGACCACCACGTTGAAGTCGGTCGCCGGTCTGGTCGACATCGACGAGGGGTCGGTGCACATCGGCGGTGTGGACGTCACCAAGGTGGAGCCATATCACCGGAATGTGGCGATGGCATTCGAGAGCTATGCGCTGTACCCGCAGAAGACGGTGGCCGAGAACCTGGCCTCACCCCTGAAAAGCGGTCGCACCGGCCGGTATTCGGAGCAGGAGCGCGCCGAGCGCATCGACCAGGTTACCTCGACCCTGGGAATCAATCATCTGCAGAAGCGGTTTCCGCGGGAGCTGTCCAACGGTCAGCGTCAGCGCGTGGCGCTCGGTCGGGTGTTGGTGCGGCCTGCCGACATCTACCTGCTCGACGAACCGCTGAGCCACCTCGACGCCAAGTTGCGCGCGGCGATGCGCGCAGAACTCAAGCAGCTCGGTGCGATGAGCAACACCACGACCGTCTACGTCACTCACGATTATCAGGAGGCGCTCGCGCTCGGCGACCGCATCGCGGTGATGCGCGAGGGCAGGTTGGTTCAGATCGGCACACCGGAGGAGATCTGGCGCCGCCCGGCCGACACCTTCGTCGCGAAAGCGCTGGGTCAGCCCGAGATCAACCTGATCGACGGCGTCGTCGACGACAGCCGGATCCGCCTCGGCGACAGATCGTTCGACCTCCCCGTTCCCGCCGGGGTCGAATGTGCGCGTGGTGATCAGGTCCGGGTGGGCCTGCGGCCCTGCGATATTCACGTCACCTCCGGTGCGGGCGTGTTGAGCGGCCGCGTGCTGCTGGCCGAACGTCTCGGCCGCAACGTCGAACTCACCGTGACGGTGGGTGGGACTCAGCTGATCGTGCTCACCTCGGGCCGCGAAGGCGTCGGCGAGGGCGCGGACGTCGCCATGACCGTGGCCGATTCCGACATCCATGTGTTCGCCGCGGGTCCGGGTGACACCCGCCGACTGGACGACGGCAAGCGCGATTCCGCATTGGAGGTAGCTCAGTGACCACGACCGTGACACCCCCCGACACCGCACAGAGCCTCACGCTGGACAAGCTGGTGAAGACCTATTCGTCTCGGGGCCGCGAGAGCTTCCAGGCGGTCAAGGGCATCGACATGGCGATCCGCCCGGGAGAGCTGGTGGCGCTGCTGGGGCCTTCGGGCTGCGGCAAGACCACCACACTGCGCATGATCGCCGGCTTGGAGACGGTGACCAGCGGCTCCATCCGGATCGGCGATCGCGAGGTATCGCAGCTGCCGGCAGCCAAGCGCGGCATCGGTGTCGGGTTCGAGAGTTACGCCCTGTACCCGCCGATGTCGGTCCGGGAGAACCTGCTCTACGGGCTCAAGGCGCGCAAGGTCAAAGGCGCTGAGCAGATGGTCGATTCCATCAGCAGGCGCCTGGAGATGGACGACATGATGGGGCTGCGCCCGGCCGGCCTGTCCAGCGGGCAGAAGCAGCGCGTGGCGCTGGCCCGCGCCCTGGTGCGCAATCCTCCGGTGTTGTTGCTCGACGAGCCGCTGAGCCATCTCGACGCGTCGGCCCGGCAGCGGGTGCGTCGGGAACTCAAAGTGCTGCAACGTGAATTCGGCTACACCACCATCGTCGTCACGCACGATCAGGTGGAGGCCCTGTCGCTGGCCGACCGGCTCGCGGTGATGGATGCCGGTGTGGTGCAACAGTTCGGAACCCCCGACGAGGTGTTCGACGATCCCGCGAATCTGTTCGTCGCCCAGTTCGTCGGTGAACCGCAGATCAATGTTCTGCACGGCGTCGCGCGGGCAGCGGGTGGCGCGGTCAGGGTCGAGATCGGTTCGGGCGCAGGCGCGTTGGATACCACGGTGACCGGCGTCGCCGACGGCACGAAGGTCACCGTCGGGATCCGGCCGCAGGACTGCGTGATCGGCTCAGCCACCGGCAACGGCATCCGGGTCACCGTCGCCTATTTCGAACATCTGCTGGAATTCGGGCTGGCCACCAGCACGGTTGCCGGCATCGAGGAAGGCATCGTGGTGCAGACCCCTGCTGCGGAAAGCTATGAACCCGAGCAGCAGGTCACCCTGAGCGCTCCGGCCGAGCGCGTGTACCTGTTCGACTCCGACTCGGGGGAGAGGCTGCGGTGACGACACCCGCTCACCGGCGGAACACCAACCAGCGCATCGCGCTGTACATGTAGATGGCCTCGCAGGCGCCCGCGGCGATCCTGGCGAGGTGATATTCGACGCCCAGCGCGGCCAGCCCGCTCGACACCCCGAGGATGAACGCCACGTAGTTGATCACGACGACGATCACGTACACCGCCAGCTGCGGGCCGACGGAGGCATGCGACCGGAAGTTCAGCGTCCGGTTCAAGTAGTAGGCCAGGGCGAATGCGCACGAGTACGCGATGGTCACCGCCACTGGTAGCGGCAGCCCGAACGACCCGCGCAGCACCGTCAACGCCAGCAGGTCCACACCGAAGGTGAAACTGTTGATCAGCACGAACCCGAGGAAGGTCGACGCCACCAGCCTGCTCAACCCGAACGGCAGGCGGCCGACGGCCCGTTCGCAGAAGCGGTGGAACCGCTCCGCCGCCGACAGTTGATCAGGCTCGATAACCACATGTCCACCGTGACAGTTGCGGGTGTCGGGACCGTGATCGCCGAGCGAACGATGTGGGTCGGCGTCGTCTTCCGCCTCGGCGACGGCTCAGTGTCCTTTCGGGATCATCGCGAGCTGGCGGCTCTGCACGATGACCTGCCCCGTCGCATCGAGGATCAAATGGTCCTCCTCGAACAGGGTCTCGCCGATGACGGTGGCGCTCGCCATGACCCGCATCCAGCCCGGCGCGGGCCGGCGGCGCAGGTAGGTGGTGAGCTGAACCGTCGGCGTCCAGCCGAACATGCCCCGGTTCATCGTCACCGGTGCGCTGATGTCACCGGCCATGACCGCGAACAGCAGCGCCGTATCGGGATCGGCTTCGTCGGCTATGAAGGGCCGCAGCCACATTCGATTGATCGGTTCGCCCTGCTGCCCGGCCAGAAACAAGGCCGCCGAAGGATCGATACGCAGATCGCAACCCTGGGCCACATGCACGACCTGCCCCATGGGGTGCGCAGGGGAGACGTGTACGGCGTCGGCGGACGGTTCGGCGGGCATGTCCGACAGGGGCAGCGGCTCCTGATCGCGAGGATCCGCCACATCCAGATGTCCGAGGGTGACTGCGGAGGACACCGCCACCAGATCACCTTGGGACAGCTCGACATCGACAACGCTGACCTGTCGCCCCCGCTTGCGGACGGTGGCGGTGAGCGTCACGTCGCCCGGCTCGGGGGCGTGAAGATAGTTGGCGCTCACGGCGATCGGTTGCAGGTCAGCCTCGGCGCCGAAGGCCCGGCGGGCCGCGGCCGCACACAGCGCCATCATGCAACCGCCGTGCACCTTGGGGCCGATGGTCCAGATGGGATCCACGGATGCCGCGTAGGTGCCGTTGCCGACGGGTTCGAGCCTCGTCAGATCGGTGAACGGCCGCGTGGAGGTCAATGTTTCGGTCAAGGTCATCCCTTTCACTGGCCTATAACCTTACAGCCATAAGCAAACACGCGTACAGTTGACGTGCGTCACGTCTGATGCGGGGCCCGATAACCTAACGGATGTTAGTTTAACGTGTTAGGATACGGACATGTCGCGGTCCACACGTCAGCGCAATTCGCGCGGTCAGGGCGGGCTGCTCCGTGACGAGATCCTTTCGGCCGCAACCCGCGTCATCGATGTCGCACAGACCGAGGCGGAGGTGTCGCTGCGCAGCATCGCACGCGAGGCCGGTATCGCGGCGCCGTCGGTCTATGCCCATTTCGAAGACCGCGACCAGGTGCTGCAGGCCGTCGTACAGACGAGCTGGGAACAGGTCTGCGCGGAGATCACCGAACAGAGCAAGGCCGGCAAGACCGCGAGGGATCGAGTGATCCTCGGATGCCGGGCGTATGTCGCGTTCGCGCAACGCTATCCGTTGCGGTACACGCTGATGACACAGGCCGCAGACGTCGCGCCCGCGGCGCGCCAGGCCCTCGAGGTGGTGACGCGAGGACTGCTGGCCTGCCGCGGTGCCGACCCCAAGTCGACGCCGACGCGGGCTTCGCACCGCAGCGCCGCGTCGTTGTCGGTCGCACTGCACGGTGTCGCCATGTTGCACCGCACTGATTCACCCAACTTGTGGCTCAGCGATTTCAGCACCGATGACATCATCGCGAACCTCGTCGACGCCGCCATCCTGCGCCAGGACCAATCGTGCTGATCGTCAATAAATCCCGAACGGTATGTCCGTAAATATCACGTGGACACGAACGATTTCGGTGCCGTTCAATGCAGTAATGACCACCGGTAGTGCCCGCCAAGGCGCCCTCATGGCGATCGCGGCGATGCTCATCGTGCAGCTCGGCGCTGCCATCGCCGTCGAGCTCATCGACGACCTGGGCGCTGTGGGCGTCGCGTGGCTGCGCCTGGCCTGGGCCGGTCTGATCCTGTTGGCGATCGTGCGGCCACGCCCGACTCATTTCACCCGGTCGTCGTTCGTCGCATGCGTGCTGCTGGGAGCGGCCACGGCCGGCGTGACCATCCTGTTCATGCTGGCGGTGGCGCGCATCCCGCTGGGCACCGCGAGCGCTCTGGAATTCCTTGGGCCGCTGGGGGTTGCGGTCGCCAAAGGCAGCGGCCGCGGACGGTTCGTCTGGCCCGCCGCGGCCGGTGTCGGCGTGGTGCTGCTGACCGAGCCGTGGACGGGGTCCGTCGATCCGATCGGTGTGCTGTTCGCCCTCGCCGGGGCATTGTGCTGGGCGTCCTACATCCTGCTGACCCAGCGCGTCGGGGACGAGGTGGCCGGGCTCAGGGGGCTGGCCATCTCGATGCCGGTCGCTGCGCTGGTCGCCAGCCTGGCAGCGGGACCGGCCACATTCGGGCGGCTCACCCCGCAGCTCCTGCTGATCGGTCTCGGCCTGGCGATCCTGTTGCCCGTCATCCCGTTCGCTCTGGAACTGTTGGCGCTGCGTCGGCTCACCACCGCGGCGTTCGGCACGCTGATGAGTCTCGAACCCGGTTTCGCGATGCTCATGGGACTGCTCATCCTGCACCAGGTTCCGGCACTGCTCGGCGTGGTCGGCATCGCGCTGGTGGTCGTGGCCGGTGTCGGCGCGACGAGCAACGGCGCACGCACGGCACCGGTGCCCGCCGAGGTCGGCTGACCGATCGTCGAAATTGACACCAGGGCTGTGGAATACGAAAATTCACAGCCCTGGCGTCGATCTCGACGGGATCAACCGCTTATGCGTCGATTCGCTTGCGCCGGTAGAGCGTTCCCGCCATCAGCAACACCAGGCTGATCACCAGAATCGCGGTGGCGAGCACGTTGATCTGCGGTGGCACCGCAGCCTTGACCGCCGCGTTGACATACAGCGGATACGTGACCGTCGACCCGCTGACGAAGTAGGTGATGATGAAGTCGTCGAGTGACAAGGCGAACGACAACATCGCCGCGGCGACGATTCCCGGAACGATCAGTGGCAGAGTCACTTTGAAGAACGTGCGGGTGGGGCTCGCGCCGAGGTCCATCGACGCGTCCTCCAACGTCCAGTCGAATCCCCGGACCCTGGCTCGCACCGTCATGGCGATGAAGCTGACCTCGAAGGCGATGTGCGCGATGAGGATCGTGACATAGCCTGTCGCCCAACCCAGGTCGAGGAACAGTGTCAGCAGCGACGCGCCCATCACCACCTCTGGCGCCGTGAGCGGCAACACCAGGAACGTGTCGACGGCCTTCTGTCCCCGAAACCGTTGGCGCACCAGGGCGATCGCCACCAGCGTGCCCAGGACGAGGGCGACGGCGGTCGACACGGCGGCGACGTTGAGACTCAACTTCAGCGCCGCGGTCAGGTCCGGGTACTTGAACGGGTGGGTCCAGTTGTCGAAGGTGAATTCCTGCCACGTGTAGTTGAACTTGCCCGCAGGCTTGTTGAACGAGAACAACACGATGACGAAGATCGGCAGGAACAGGTACAGCAACACCAGGCCTGCGACGATGCGCAACGCCCAGTCACCCCACCTCGGGGTGCCCTTGACGGTTTTCGGTACGTCCGGACTCGTCGCGGCGGCAACCGCCACGGATGTCATACCAGGTCCTCCGTCCCCAGAGCCCGCGTGTACAGCAGGACGCCGACGAGGATGATCGCCATCAGAACCATGCTCAGCGCGGCTGCGACCGGATAGTCCTTGACCACCAGGAACTGCTTCTGGATCACGTTGCCGATCATGCTGGTCTGCGTGCTGCCCAGGTAGTCGGCGTTGATGAAGTCACCGACGGCCGGAATGAACACCAGCATGCTGCCCGCCAGCACGCCGGGCATGGACAACGGCAGGATCACCTTGGTGAAGCTGCGCCGATTGGTGGAATACAGATCCTTGGACGCCTCGATCAGGCGCGGGTCGATCTTCTCCAAGCTGACGTAGAGCGGCAGGATCATGAAGATGATCCAGTTGTAGACGAGGCCACCGATCACCGCCCAGCTCGTCGACAGCAACCGGCCCTCACTGGGCAGCAACCCGAGCGAACCGAGAGTGCTGACCACCCAGCCGTCGTCGGCCAGGATCGTCTTCCAGGCCAGCGTCCGGATCAGGAACGTCACGAAGAACGGCAGGATCACCAGGCCAAGAAGCAGGTTCTTGTACCGGCCTGCCTTGAAGGCGATCACGTACGCGAGCGGAAATGCCAGCAGCGCACACACCACCGTGGCAGTCAGTGCGTACCCGAACGAGCGCAGGATCTGCTCACTGTAGGTGCTGAATGCCTTGGCGTAGTTGCCGATACTCCAGTCGAAGGTCAGCGTGGGCAGATACACCGATCCGCCCGAGCTGGACAACGACGTGCGGGCCAGAGAGAAGAACGGCACCACGAAGAAGATCCCGAGGTACACCAGCGCCGGCAGGATCATCAGGTACGGAGCCACTTTGCTCCGCTGCCGGCTACTGGTCGCTACACCTGCCATCGGCTCAGCCGCCGGTGACTGCGGCGTACATGGCGTTGAACTCCTGGGTCTGCTCGTCGGTGAGCGCCGCCCAGGACTTCAGCTTGGCCAGTGTCTCGGCGGGCGGGTTGATCAGCGGGTTCTTGCTCAAGTTCGGATTGATCTTGTCGAGCTCCTCGGCCATGTCCGTCAGGACGGGCACGTACTGGGTGAACGCGACGAGCTTGGCGTAGTTCGGGCGATCGTAGACGTAGTTGATCCAGGCCTCGGCACCCTTCTGGTTCTGGGTGGTGTAGGGGATCACCATGGTGTCGATGAACCAGTCGCCGCCCGCTTCCGGGACCACGAAGTGCAGATTGGGATTGTCTGCCTGCAGCTGCACCACATCACCCGAATAGGCTTGGGCGACAGCGATATTGCCGGCAGCAAGGTCGTCGGCGTAGTCGTTGCCGGTGAACCTGCGGATCTGCCCCTTGTCCTTCTGCTCACGGACCAGGTCGACGGCCTTCTGGACCCCTTCCTTCGTGGGGTTTTCTGGCGAGTTGCCCTGAGACTGCATGATCATGCCCAGACCGTCCTGCATATCGGACAGCAGGCTGACCCGGCCCTTGAACGCGGGGTCCCACAGGTCCTCGACCTTCGCGATGTCGCGGCCGGTCGCGGCTTTGTTGTAAGCGAGACCGACCATGCCGGTCATGTACGGCGCCGTGTACTTACGGCCCGGGTCGACCTGCGCGTTGAGCAGATCGGGGCGCAGGTTCTTCTTGTTGGGGACGCGGGAATCGCGGATCTCGTTGAGCCAGTGCAGGCCGTTGAGCCGAAGCGCCATGAACTGGGTGGGCACCACCAGATCCGCGCCGATGTCCTGCTTGCGCGACAACGGCTCCTTGACCTTGGCGAACCACTGCTCGTTGTCGTTGAAGTCCTCTCGGTAGTCCACGGTGAGCCCGGAAGCCTTCTGGAAGGCGTCGACGAAGCCGGGCGCCATGTAGAGCGGCCAGTTCGAAATGCGCAGATGGCCGCTCGCCGGAGTGCCGTCATCGGGGGGCGCGGAGCTCGAGGGGCTACTGGCCTTCTCGCTGGAGCCACACGCCGCGAGGAACGACGGGCCAAGGGCGAGCGCGGCTGCGGCCGCCGCGCCTCCGCCCAGGAACCGGCGCCGGGAAGTGGGGTTGGCGGCCAGTCGGGCGAGCAGTGCGGGATCGGTGTGGTTGGGCATGAGCGACCTTTCGGTGAATTGGGGCGCTTTCGGATGAGGGGGAGTGGTGACGGCAGGCGGCGACTACGAGTCGTCGAGCATCTCTTCGAGGTCCTCGGTGGTCGGGATGTCCGCCGCGGGCAGTACCCGGGAGGCGTCCGGTGACCAGCTGACGTGCACGGCGTCGCCGGGCCGCAGCAGCGGCAGGTCCTGCTCCGCGCCGACGTGGGCGATGATGGTCGAATCATCTTGCGCGGCAAGGGAAAGCCGCACCACCGGGCCCTGGAAGGTGAGATCCTTGACGGTCGCGGGCACGGTCGCTACGTCCCCGTCCGGCCGGTCCATGGTCACCCGGACTCGTTCCGGACGCACCATGAGCGTCGCGTGGCCGCCGGGCTCGATCGTCGTGTCGCCGGGCTTGGCCTTCAATGTCGTTCCCAGCACGTCGACTTCGACGAAATCGCGGTTGGCCCTTCCGGTCTGCCGTCCGGCCCACAGGTTGGCCTGGCCGATGAAGCTCGCCACGAACACCGTGGCCGGCCGATCGTAGATCTCGGTCGGGGTGCCGATCTGCTCGACGTTGCCCGCGTTCATCACGGCGATCCGGTCGCTCATGGTGAGCGCTTCTTCCTGATCGTGCGTGACGTAGATGAAGGTGATCCCGACTTCCCGCTGGATGCGTTTGAGTTCGAACTGCATGGCATGCCGCAGCTTCAGATCCAGCGCGCCCAACGGCTCGTCGAGCAACAGCGCGCTCGGGTAGTTGACCAGCGCGCGTGCCAGCGCGACCCGCTGCTGCTGCCCGCCGGACAGCTGGCCGGGTTTGCGATTGGCGAAGTCCGTCAGTCGCACGATCTCCAACAGCTCGTCGACGCTGCGCTTGATCTCGGCCGCGCTCTTCTTCGCGGACTTCTTCCGGCTGCGTGGCCCATAGGCGACGTTGTCCCACACTGTCATATGCGGGAACAGCGCGTAGTGCTGGAACACAGTGTTGACGTTGCGCTTGTGCGGCGGGACGTGGGACACGTCGACGCCTTCGAGCCGGATCGCGCCCTCGGTGGGGCTCTCGAATCCCGCGATCATCCGAAGCGTCGTCGTCTTGCCACACCCGGATGGACCGAGCATGGAGAAGAACTCGCCGGAGGCGATCGAGAAGTCCGCCTCCTGTACGGCGACGTAGTCGGCGAAGCGTTTGGTCACATGGTCGATCTCGATGACTGGGCTGCCACTTGCAGGTGGCGCTCCAGCTTGTCCCGCCGAATCGTCGATGGCGGTGGTGTCTGGGCCGGTCAGTGGAGTTCCTCCTAAGGCTCAGCGTGGCGCTGTGGGTAAACCATCGCGGATGGGGCCGACGTTCGCAAGCGATTCCGCAACGATTTAACATTTCTACAATGGAATCCTTCGTTTGAAGGCGACTTTTGCACGTATTCCTACAGTGAAGGGGGCGTGCAACCACAACCAGCGCGCTCGCGCTGACGGGTCTGGGAGGCTGCGCTCAGTTTCTCAGGATGCTGCGATCCGGCGGCGCGAAACCGACGACGGGATCAGCCCCATTCGTGGTTCATCGCCCGGGCCTCCGACAGGGTTTGCACCGATTGCCGGTGGCGATCGGGAGTACGCGACATTGCGATGAGAGCCATCGCCAGGGCGGCCGTGACCGCGCCTGCGACGAAGATGATCACGAAGCTGGATTCCGAAGGTACGCGGGCGTGGCCGATGAGCACCGCGACGATCGCGGCGGCGATCGAGCTCCCGACTGTCCGGGCTATGGCATTCATGCTCGTGGCGATACCCGTCTGCGCCGCGTCGACCTCGCTGACAACCAGGGCAGGTAACGCCCCGTACCCCAGGCTGATGTACGCGTTGGCCAGCACCCCGGCGACGATCACCTGCCAGGCCTGGTCGTGGGCGAGCGCCAGCACGACGAACCCGGCGATGCCGGCGACGGCCGCGACTGCCATCACCCGCCGTGCGCCGTAGCGGTCGATGAACCGACCGCTGATCAGGGCCACGACGAATCCGGTGAGTGCGCCCGGCAACAGGAAATAGACGCTGACCTGCAGCACGGTGGCGCCGAACCCGTAGCCGGCCACCTCGCGCGGCATCTGGACGAACTGGGTGAGCCCCAGGAAGGCGAAGTACAACCCCATGCCGACGAAGACAGTGGCGACGTTGGTCATCAGGATCGGCCGTCGGGTGAGCATCGCGGTCGACACGAGGGGCTGTTGCACCCGCCGCTCCCACAACCACCACCCGGCCAGCACGACCACTCCGGCCGTCAGCAGGCCGAGCGTCGCCGGGACGGCCCAGCCCCACGCGTTGCCCTGGGTGATGCCGAGCAGCAAGGCCGACAGTCCGACGGCCAGCCCGATGGCCCCGAGCCAGTCGATGGTGCCGGTCGTGTCCGGCCGACGGTCTGGAACGGCAAGTGCCGCAAGGACAATGACCACGGCGGTGAAGGCAGTGGTGAGCCAGAAGACGCGGTGATAGCCGGCGTCGCCCGACATCAATAGTCCCGTCACGACCAACCCGGCGCCGCCACCGAAGCCGAGGGTCCCCGACAGGATCGACATCGCCCCCACCAGTCTGTCCTCGGCGAGTTCGGCCCGCAGTACGGCGATACTGATCGGATAGAGCGCGTAGGAGGCGCCCTGCAGCACCCGCGCGACGATCAGTAGCGGCACCGAGGCGGTGGTCGCGGCCAGCAGCGAGCCGGCGAGTACGACGGCAAGCACGGCGAGCAGAACCCGCTTCTTGCTGTACAGGTCGGCGAGGCGGCCGATGAGTGGGGTGGCCGCGGCTGCGGCAAGCAGGTTCGCGGTCACCGCCCAACTCACCGCAGCGGTTGTCGATCCCAGTTGTGTGGCGATGACACCGAGGACGGGCACCACTGCGGTCTGCAGGACCGCGACGGTCAGCACGACGAGACTCAACCCGGCGATCAGCACGGCGGGGCGGGTCGCGGTGGTGTCAGGGTTTCCGATCCTGGGCACCACCACCGTCACTCCATTCGTTAGCCTATCTTTTCAGTTTCCCGATTATGAACCGGCGCTCATCGGCATGATGAAATGGGCCATGCCTTCTCGGTCCAACGTGCTCAACGCCACCGCCTTCACCGGGCGCCGCCCGACCGGCGCCGGTGACCTCGCGGTCGAAACGCACGGCATCGCGCCGATCGCTCAGGATCAGCGGTACGGCCGTCCGTCGCGGTTGTTCACCGTGTGGTTCGCACCTCAGGTCAATATGACGGGCGTCTTCACCGGGACGCTGGCGATCGCACTGGGTCTGGGCTTCTGGCTGGGCATGCTGGCCATGGTCATCGGCACCGTTCTCGGGTCATTGGTGGTGGCCTACCTGTCGACGTGGGGCCCGCGCACCGGCGCCGGCCAGTTGCCCAACGCGAGAATGGCGTTCGGTGGATTCGTCGTGGTGCCCGGTGTGCTGCAGTGGGGTTCGTCGATCGCGTGGGACGCGTTGGTCGGATTGTTCGGCGGGGAAGCGCTGGCTGTCCTCGTCGGCATCCCGTTCTGGATCGCCGTGCTCATCGTCCTCGGTGTCCAGGGTGTCGTCGGATTCTTCGGTTACGAGCTCATCCACCGGCTGCAGGCGGTGCTCACCGTCGTCTTGCTGGTCACCTTCGTGGTGTTCGCCGCCAAGCTGGTCAGCGGGCAGGACGTGGTCACACCGGCGACCACCCACGGTGCAGCGCTGGTCGGTGCCTTCGTCTTCGAGGTGACCATCGCGCTGAGCCTGGCCATCTCGTGGGCGAGCTATGCCGCAGACTTCAGTCGATACCTGCCCGCGACGGCACCCCGGGGCCACGTCTTCGGGTACACGTTCGCCGGTATCGCATCGGCGTACATCTTCGTTCAGGGCATCGGTATCGCCGGCGCGGCAGCGATCGGTGAGCAGACCGCCGAGGGCGTGCGAACGGTGATGGGCGGCGGGATCCTCGGTGGGCTCGCCCTGTTGATCATCGCACTGGCCGCCGTGGGTTCAGGGGTGATGAACGACTACAGCGGTTCCCTGGCGCTGCAGACCATCGGAGTGCGGGTGCGACGGCCGGTCTCCGCCGTCATCGTCACGGCACTCGCCTTTTTCCTGATCCTGTGGCTGCACGCCGCCGATACCGCGAGCCGATTCACCGACGTGTTGTTGTTGGTCAGCTACTGGATTCCGGCGTTCGTGGCAGTGGTGTCGGTGGACTGGGCGTTCCGGATCCGCGGACGCGACACGCTCGACCCATCGGTCGAGGAAACCAGCCGGTCCGACGCGGTGGCTGCGCTGATCACCTTCGTCATCTCCTACGCGGTGGCGATGCCGTTCATGAACACCTCACTGATCCACGGGCCGGTGGCGACCGCGTGGTACGGCGCCGACATCGCCTACTTCGTGAATTTCGGTGTCGCTCTGGCGCTCTACGGCGGTTACCGGCTGCTGCAGGCCAAACGCGGCCGGCAGTAGAACTTCACAGCGGGTGTTCGGCGAACCATTCCAGCAGTAGGTCCGCCACGGTGTCAGGCTCTTCGTCGGGCAACCAGTGCGATGCGCCGCGAATCGTTTCGAAGCGGTACGGTCCGGACACGAATTTCGCGGTCTCGTGGGCCGGTTTGGCGGTGATCGCGGTGTCCCCGTCGCTCCAGATGTACATCGTCGGCACCCGGACCCGGTGCTTGATCTCGCCCGAATCGGACAAGAGCATCGCGCGGTACCAGTTGAGCGCCGAGGTCAGCGCGCCGGGTTCGAGCATCGCTTCGGTGTCGCGTTGCGCGTGCGCGGCAGCCTGACCGCTGCGGAGCAGGGCATCGGTGATCCTGGTGCCTGCGCCATTCCGCCCGAGCAGCAGCCGCTCGGGCAGCCGGGGTAGTTGAGCGACGTACATGTACCAGGACGCCAGCCCCTGCCGGCTGGTCGGTATGGCACGCAGGAATGGCACCGGATGGGGGACCGAGATCGGCGAGAACGATGCCAATCGGTCTGGCCGGCGCAGCGCGACTCCCCAGCCGACGGCAGCGCCCCAGTCGTGCCCGACGAGGTGCACGCGGTCGGCTCCGCTGCCGTCGATGAGGGCCAGCGCGTCGTCGACCAACTCGGACATCCGGTAGTCGCGGCGGCGCAGCGGCCGCGCGCCGGGGGAATAGCCCCGTTGATTCGGTGCCAGGCACCGGTATCCGTGCGCCGTCAGCCGCGCCATCACGGCTTCCCAGCTGGTGTTGCGCTGAGGAAATCCGTGCAGCAGAACCACGACCGGCCCATCCGCAGGGCCGTCGTCGATGACGTCAAAAACCAGGCCGCCGCGGCGGAACTGTTCCATCTCGCACCCTCTCCCCGACGTGGCAATCGGGATCGGCACGGATTGTCCTCTCGGGCAGGGCATTTGACGGCCACGGTGGGCCCGCCGATTTCCGGTTGCCGATCGCCGCAAGCAGCCTAACGCTCCCGCGCGGTATCCGATTCGATGCAGCCCCGACACCGCCGACCAAACCTGCTGACAGCGACGTCGCGGTGCGGCACAGTTACCGACATGACCAGTCCGAAGTTTCCCAAACCGAGTGACCTCAAATCGGCCGCACAGGCTGCGGTGGAGACCGCTCAGTCGGCGGTCGAGACCGCGCAGGCCGTCGCGAACAGCGCGATGCGCATTCCGCCCGCATCAGCCCAACTCGCCGTGCAATTACCCGATCTGATCGAGAATCTGGCGGTTGCGACTGAACGGCTCAATACGACGATCGATCGCACCGAGCGTTATCTGGCGATGGCCGACCCGATGTTCCGCACGATGGATCGGCTTCTGCCTCAGTTGGAGGCGCTCGTCGCCACCGGAAACGACGTGTTCCGGATGCTGTCGAACATCCCGGGGCTGTCGAAGTTCAATCCGTTCGCGACGCGCCCGACCGACGACCGCGGCGCCGGATAGCTGATGGGCCGCCCCGAAAGCGGCGGCCCATCGACAGTTTCGGTGGAGTTACATCGGAATCCAGGTGCCCAGGAACCAGAAGCCCCAACCGTGGCCGTCCGCTGCCTGCATCGGCGTCACCTGCTGGCCGTTCCAGTTGAACGGCTGGTGGTCGTTGCGGCCTTGATCGATGCCGCGGTTGTGCCAGTCGACCGGTCCGGCCGGTCCGCGGTCGGGTCCGCGATCGTCGCGGTGGTTGTCGCACTGCGGGGCGCCGGGACGGTCGCAGCCCCAGCCCGGGTCCGCGCTTGCCGTGCCGAGACCGACACCGAACAGCCCGGCCATTCCGATGCCCGCGGCCAGCGCCGAGACACCCAGGGTTCGCTTGAACGTCATAGGTTTACTCCGTTTCTTCGTGTTACGGCGTCAATGCCGGATGCGAAGCAAAGCTATGACCTGGATTTTTGCCGGCCCTGTGGCGACCTTATGGCGCAGCTGTGCAAGCGATAACGGTTCGGACACTGCGGTAACGAATTGAAAACTGTTTGCCATCAATGCTATTGAGCAGTCGAGCGGAGGCGTTACGGGCAGGAATCCGATCGCGAATCGATGCTGAAGGAATCGTCGCGGATCCAGCCGGAACGGGTGCCGACATCGATTCTGAACCACCGTTGCGGAGCGCCTGCCCACGACGTGTCGGCGATGTCGGACACCTTGTACGTGCCCGCCGCCACTTTCACCGATTCCTGCCCGAATGGCTCCGGTGTCTCACGCAGCATCACCAGCGGGTTGGCAACCGTCACAGCGCACGTTCCCGCCGAGACCGGCCCGGGTGTCTTGCCCTCTGTACCCGCTGCGGCGCCCGGATTCTGAGCCGTGGAACCGCCGCCTGCGCCGTGGTGGTCGAAAACCTCGTGCCACCACCACGGTACGGTCGCCCCGGACAGCAGGGTGATCGCCACCGGCACCCCGATCGCGGCCAGTATCTTTCCGCGGGAATGGGTCTCGACGTCCACAGCTGTCCCTCCGAGTCTCAGCCGGCAGGCACCCTCGTCAAAGGTGCAGACATCAAGGGTCGGTCGGAGAACCGAGATCGGCTAGCGTAGTGCGCTACTCGAATGGCCGAGTCAATGGTGCTGAGTAAAGCCGGGAATGCCCGTCGGCCCTGCCGCATCTGTCGTCGAATTCGGCATCGCCACTCGTGGTACCGAAGGGGTTCCGAGTTGTGCTGCCAGCCAAGGCAGCGCATCGCCGAAGGCCTGGGACGCGAACAGCCAGTCATGCCTGCCGGGCCGCGTCACCACCGTGGACGTGATGCCCTGCGTTGCGCCGGTGGCCGACAGCGAACGCGCGGCGACGTCCTGGCCCTCGGGATTCGACACCGGGTCACGTGACGTGCCGTCAGGCGACCCGGGCACCTCGAACCATCCCGTCACGCCGGTGTAGCGGCCGTGTTTCTTCATGACGGTGGTGGGGTCGAATGCGGCCCACGCGTCGGCGTCGCCGCCGAACAACGTGGCGATGCTGTGCTCACGGCTACCGGTGTTGGGGCCGATGTCGCCGGCGATGTCGACGAAGGCGCTGAACAGCTCGGGGTGCATCACAGCCAAGACGACCGCGCACGTTCCGCCCATCGACCATCCGGCGACGCCCCAATGGGTGCGCTCGGCGCTGACTCCGAAATTCGCCGCCATGAAGGGGGCAACGTCTTTCGTGAGGTGATCGGCGGCGTTCCCGCGGGGTCCGTTCACGCATTCGGTGTCGTTGTCGAACCCGCCGGTCGCGTCGACGAAGACCACTGCTGGCGCGCTGCCATCGTGCTGGGCGGCGAAGTCGTCGATGGTGGCGACCGCATTACCGACCCGAAGCCAGTCGGCCGGCGTGTTCAACGCCGACCCGATCATCATCACCGTGGGCAAGCGTGGCGGCGGCTTGCTCGCGAACCATATCGGCGGCAGGTAGACGAATTCTCGGCGATGCGCGAAACCCGATGCGTTGGAATTGATCCGCACCGGCACGACGACGCCTCGATCAGGCCTTGCGTTCGACAATTGCATGGCGGTGACGCCGACCCGGTCGGTCTGATCGGGTAGCGGACCCGTGGTGAGTTGCATCCACGCAGTGCGGACCTTGGGGAAGTAGCCCACCCAGGTGTTGACCGACAGTGCCGCGCACACCACACACAGGGGTACGGCCAGCACCGATGCACCGCGCCGCCACCAGGACGCGCGCCGCCACGTGAGGAAGATGAGGCTCACAGCCGCACCGATCAATCCGATCCACAGCCACAGTCGGCTCGGCGCCGCCTCACCGGAGACTCCGATCGAGGAGATGTAGTAGCGAGCCCATACCGCAATCGGCGCGCCGATCAGGGCGGCGAGCGCAAGCCTCCGCCAGCCTCGGCGGTCGGCGTGGGCCCACATCACGTACAGCACGAGCAGCGCAGCCAGCACCTGCACCGCGATCGGCACCCACCCGTCGACCAGGGATAGCTGTGCGATGCGGTGGCGCAAGGGCTCTGCCATCTCAACCGCCACGGTCATATCTTGCAGACGAGTACCTGTGCGGTTGCTGTTGCCGCCTGCCGACACCCACAGTCAGCCGGTCTACCTCTGCTCGGCGTACCGCGAGCGATGCGACACGCAGTAGCAGGATCTTCCCATCGGACTGTCAGGTGCCGGCGGCTACTGCAACGAGGTGAGCAGTTGATTAAGGGTTCGTGTTTCGGTGGCCTGGTCGGGTGAGGGCGCACGCAGCGCAGAGAGAACCTGGTCGATCTGACCGTCGAGCACGGCCCACCCGGCGTTGTCCATCGGTTGCAGGGTGGCCTGGTCGTCGTCCCATGCGGTTTCGAGGTCCTTGATGCGGGTGACCGCACCGGTCTGGTCACCCGCGTTGACTTTCACCAGGGTGTCCTGCACGATTCCGCGGTACTTGGTGACCGCGGCGGGCGGGAACTGGGCTGTGACCGACTGCCCGGCCGGTAGCGTCACCGCTGCGGCCGATTCCGATTCCGCTTCACCGCCTGCGGGCATCTGGTGGGGCTGCGCGGCAGCCCACGCCAGCAGGGCTGCGGTCCCGATGGCGACCACGCCGAGGTAACCGAGCATGACGCGCTCGCGGGCGGCGTCACGATCTGGCGCCGCCGCGGTGGCAACGTCGCGTTCGATCACGTCGGAGCGCGTCACCGAAAGGTAGACGACCGTGGCCAGGATGGCTCCGAGGAAGATCACGCTCGTCACCGCGACGCCCAGTCCCAGACCCTGCTCGGACTTCGGGGCGGCCAGCCAGTCGCCGAGGTTCGCACCCAGCGGACGGGTGAGGATGTACGCGAGCCAGAACGACAGCACGGCGTTGGCGCCGAACCGCCAGCCGATCACGATTGCGGCGATCAGCCCGGCCGGGAGGAGCACCGACCGCCCCGGACCCCAGCCGGTGAGCTCCAACGTCCAGTCGCCGACGGCCGTGCCCAGCGCGAACGTCACCAGAACGGCCAGCCAGTAGAACAGTTCACGCGGTAGCGAGACGATGCTGTGGATCGACAGCGTGCGCTCGCGCGCGAACCACACGCCGAACACCACGGCCAGCGCCGCGGCGAAGGCAAAGGTGCTCGCCGCCAACGGAATTCCCATGGCGTCGGTGAGAATGTCGGTGTAGAGCGTGCCGGTCACGCTGATCACGACGACCGTGAGCCAGTACACGAAGGGGACGTAGCGGCGCATGCTCAGCTGCCACCCCAGCACGACCGCCAGGATCACGGTGAAGATGATGGCTGTCCGAACCAGCCCGACACCGAGCGTCATGTTGATCCAGTCGGCGAAGCTCTCACCGACGGTGGTGCACAGCACCTTGATCACCCAGAACCACACGGTGACTTCGGGAACCCGGCTCAGTGCGGAAGAACTGGTCCCGGATCTTGCGGTATCGGCCATGCCCGAGACGCTAGAGGCGGGTCCCTGAACCTACGCTGAGAAAGGCTCAACGGAACCTGTTGGCGCGCAGGCCATCAGTCAGCGGCAAGCGGAATGTACGCGGTCAAGGTGGTGCCCCGGCCCATCGGGCTCACAATCTGCAGGCGGCCGCCCAGTGCCTCCACGCGGTCTTTCAGGCCGACCAGTCCCGATCCACCGCCGGTGTCGGCGCCCCCCACACCGTCGTCGGCCACCACGATGCGCAGGGCGCCGCCGTCGACATCGACGGACACCTCGACCTGCGATGCGTCGGCATGCTTGGTGACGTTTGTCAATGCCTCTGCGACAACGTAATACGCACCGACTTCGACGGACTCGCGTGGTCGGTTCGCGACATCGACGGACACCTCGACGGGCAGGGGCGCCCGGCGGCCCAACGCGCGCAACGCCGGCCGCAGACCCCCGTTGGTGAGAACCGCGGGGTGTATTCCGTGGGTGATCTGGCGGAGTTCCTCGCTGGCCGCTACCAATCCGTCACCGAGTTCGGCGATCTCGTGTGCCAGCGCATCGTCGGGCTGTAGCGATGCCTGCAGCGATCGGCTCGTCAACGCCAGCGCGACCAACCGCTGCTGGGCACCGTCGTGCAGGTCTCGTTCTATCCGCCGCATGGCTTCGTCGCCTGCCGTCACGATCCGTGCCCGTGAGGCCATCAATTCCCGGCGGGATTCGGTGTTGGCAATCGCCGTCGCCACCAGCTCGGCGAAGTCGGCAAGGCGTGACTCCATATCCGGCGGCGGCGCCCCGGGTCGCGAGGAGCCCGCGATCGCGGCACCCCACAGGCGTCCCTCGACGATGATCGGGGCGCCCACCCCGGAGCGCAGGCCGAGGTCACGGATCGCCGCAGCGGCCGCCCCGGTCGCATCCTCGTGGCTGTCCAGACGTGCCGCACGACCGGTCCGCAGCACCATGCCTGCGACGTTGTCACCGGTCAGCCGCAGTCGGACGCCTACGGGCATCCGTGGATGGCCTGCCTCGTCGTGGACCGCGACGATTTCGCCGTACTCGTCGTCGACATACCGAAACAACGCCGCATTGCCCATGTGCAGGGCGTTGGCGACTTCGTCGGCAACCGCGGTCAGCACCTCGTCGGGCGGCGCCCCGCGGGCGACCAGGGTCGCGACCCGGCGCAGCGCCGCCTGACGCTCGGCGAGCTCGCTGACCTTCTCGGCAGCCTCCCGGGCTTCGACCGCACGCAACCGCGCCTGTCCGACGAGCACATTGGCCAGCAGGGCAACGGGCATGTACACCACGATCGGGATCAAGTCCTGCAGCGTATGGGGAATCACCATGCCACCGAGGTGCATACGCAGATAGACGACGGTGCTCGCGAACGTCATCACCACGCCCATCCACATCGGCCATCCGGCCGAGATCACAAGCACGCCAAGGAAAAACACCACGCCGAACATCTGATGCGGCAGAGCCCTGCCGAGCAGGCCCACCAATGCCGCCTCGGCGACGATCAGCACAGCACCGACCGCGAAGCCCAGCCACAGCGGCGCCGTCGGGCCCAGCAGAAACGGCGTCAGCCCTGATGGCGCCCAGCCGTTGCGTGGTCCGTCGGCGCCGTCGGACCTTGCGGCCAGTCCCTCCGGAGTCATCGATGCATCCTCGATCCCGCGCGTTGTTCGAAGGGCCGATTATCCTCGTCCGCCGAGCGAGTCCGCAGACATCGGCGGTGCGTCAGGCCAAAATGGAGTCACTCTTGCCCTCGACCGAGCGACTACGCCTGGAAGGACGCAGCGTCATGACTGACTCCGCCACCGCCGACCTGCCTGTCTCGGGTCTTGAACTTCGCTCCCTGCTCACCGAGGCCAGTGAGCTCGAGCTGACACTCGAGCCCCAGCCGGTCACTCCGCCGGGCCCGGGCGAGGTCGTCGTGCGTGTCGAAGCGTCGCCGGTCAATCCGTCAGATCTGGGGCTGCTGCTGGGCGCGGCGGACCTGGCGACTGCACGAACCGAGGGCGAAGGCGCGGCCCGGCACACATCGATCTCCGTCCCGCCCAAGGGCTTTCACGCCATGGCGAGCCGCCTCGGACAGTCGATGACTGTGGGCAACGAGGGCTCTGGCGTGGTGATCTCGGCGGGTGACGACGCGGCCTCGTTGCTCGGGAAGACCGTCGCGGTGCTCGCCGGTGGCATGTACAGCCAGTACCGGACAGTGCCTGCCGGCAACTGTCTCGTGCTGCCCGACGACGTGACCCCCGCCGAGGGGGCATCGTGCTTCGTCAACCCGCTCACCGCGCTGGGGATGGTCGAAACCATGCGCGACGAAGGACACACGGCCCTGGTCCACACCGCCGCGGCATCCAACCTTGGGCAGATGCTCAACAAGATCTGCGCGCAGGACAACGTCGGGCTGGTCAACATCGTCCGCAGCGCGGCGCAGGAGGAGCTGCTCAGGGGCATCGGGGCCCGCTATGTCTGCAACTCGACCGCCGACGACTTCGTCCCGACGCTCGTCGAGGCCGTCGCCGAGACGGGCGCCACCCTGGCCTTCGACGCGATCGGCGGCGGGCGCCTGGCGAGCACAATCCTCTCTGCCATGGAGACCGCGGCCGGTCGACGGATGACGAGCTACAGCAGGTACGGGTCGTCTGTCCTCAAACAGGTCTACATCTACGGATCCCTGGATACCGGACCGACGGAGCTCGACCGCTCATTCGGCATGAGCTGGAGCGTCGGCGGGTGGCTGTTGACCCCGTTCCTGCAGAAGATCGGCCCCTCCCGCATCGCCGAGCTGCACGCCCGCGTGGCGGCCGGGGTGAAAACCACGTTCGCCAGCCACTACACCCAGACGATCCCGCTGGCCGACCTGCTCAAACCGCAGATCTTACAGATGATCTCGCGTAAGGCGACGGGGGAGAAGTTCCTGGTCACACCGGCGCAGACCTGACGGAGCTCGGACGTCCCGAGGCGACCAATGTCCGCACGGAGTCCGGCAATTCGGCCGATGACCACGAAGCCCGGTGCGGCGTCCCATAATTGACGACGAACGGGACGGTGCCTGCCCACACGTCGGTGTCCTCGTCGGGCTCTTTGACCGGACTGTCGTTGACCTTGTACACCCAGTCCCCATCGGTGATGGGCATGGCGACGACGTTGGTGGCGGCGATCTCTTTCGGTGTCATGCCACGGACTTCGCCCGTGCGCCCGGGAAGCAGCAGATCGCTGAACCGGTCCAAGAGCATGGCGCGTTCTTCGCTGCGGGCGGGCTGCAGATCACCGTAGAGCACCGCCGACCGGTAATGCACCGACGAGTCGAAAGTGCTGTGAGCGACCACGAGCGCGTCCATCGCGGTCACGCAGAACGCCGCAGAGGTTGCCACTGCGTTGGCTCCCATCGCGCCGGCGCCAGTCGAACCATGCATGAGAATCCGGTCCTCGTGCCGGACGAACAGCGTCGGCACCGCAAGGGGCCGCGTCCTGCCGTCACGTCGTTCGACTCCGCCCATGGCGAGCACGCCCCACCACTGCCCGTCGAGGAACTCCTCCAAGGCGGCACGCTCGGTGGACTGTCGACCTTCTTTGCGGGTGAGCTTCTCCATGGCTTACACAAAACCATGATTGCGGCCTTACTGGAACGGCCAGAAACCGCAGATATCGAATGCCAGTATTCTGGGCAGATGCCGCGGCACACCCGACTGGTCCATCTTCCGCTGAGCACCAGCGACCTGAGCGCGAAGTCGATCGCCACGCAGATGGTGGCCCTGATCGCCGGCGGCCAACTCGCGGATGGGGACTGGCTGCCCTCCACACGTGCATTGGCCGACGACCTCCGATGTTCGCGCACCATGGTCGCGGCCGCCTACGACGAGCTGGTCGCTGCCGGGTTCCTCGAAGGAGTGCCCGGCTCGGGTACCCGCACGACGTCCGGCGCGGCGGCCGCAGCAGCCGCCGGACTCTCCAGCCGTCCGGCAGGCCGGCCCCGCACCGACCGCGCGCGGCGTCCGTCGCCGTCGAATGGCATTGCTCCCGAACGGGTTCCCTCGGTGGACCTCCGCCCGGGCTATCCCGACCCGGGGTTGATCGACATGCGCGCGTGGACCCGCGCCTGGCGCGCGGCGGCGGCCCGGACCCCGACCACCTCGTCGCCGTGGCAGGACACGAGCGATTCGTTCGTCACGGCGTTGACCGATCACCTGCGGACGAATCGCGGCATCGACACCGACACCGTGATCGACGTGCCCGGTTCCGGGGCAGCCTTCGAGGCCGTGGCGGCGGTGAGCGGTCTCACGCGGTGCTATCTCGAATCGCCCTGCTATCCAGCCGCATACGAGGAATTCCTGCGGGCCGGGCTGCACCCGACCTTCGTTCCGGTCGATGACGACGGCCTGCGCGTCGATCAGCTGGACGAGGCCGCAGGCCTGGTGTACTGCACGCCGGCGCACCAGTATCCGCTCGGACACCGATTGTCGGTGAACCGGCGTGCCGAACTGGTCGCCTGGGCCAGGCGGACCGGCTCGATCATCGTCGAGGACGACTACGACGGTGAATTCCGCTACGGGGTCGCGCCGCTTCCGGCGGTCCGGTCGGTCCCGGGAGCGGGGGAGCACGTCGCCTACATCGGGACGGCGTCGAAGATCCTCACCCCCGGCCTGGGCGCGGCCTGGCTCGTCCCACCCCGACCGCTGCGCGATGCCGTGCTGACCTACCTGCGTGAGCGTCGGCTCGCGCTGTCCGTGATCACCCGCGACGCGCTCGCGGAGCTGATCCTCGCCGGTGACCTGCAGCGGCACCTGGCCCGCGCCGCACGCGAGTACCGGCATCGCCGCGACATCCTCATTGCCGCGCTCGGCACCCACTGCCCCGAGCTCTCCGTACTCGGCGTCGAGGCCGGTCTCCACGTCGCCGTCGTGCTGCCCGGTGAACATGACGACCGGCGCGTCGCCGAGCGACTCACTGCACAGGGATTCGTCGTCGAACCCCTGTCGCTCTATCCAGGTGCGGCAGATCGCGAAATCAACGGCCTGGCAGTGTGTTTCGCTTTGATCAACCGAGTCTCCGCCAACGGCTTCGCAATTCGTCTCGCCGGCGCTCTCGGATAGAGTTCGACATCCGTGAAGGCGACGGCGGATCAGTGCCGGTGTGGGAAAATCACCGAACGGCGAGAGGCGCGACATGCGGATGAGAACGTCGGTTCGGCGAATCCTGGGATCCATCGCGGTGACCACGGTGGCGGTGTTGCTGGGGGCATGCGGCACATCCGCGATATCGAAATCCGCCGACCCCTCCATGGTGGCTGGCATGCCCGCCACCGATGGACCGTCGGGTCTGCGCTCAAACGCACCCAAACCGTCGCGCACGGTGACCAACACCGACGGCGGCGCCATCGACCTGCTGGCCGTTCAGTCGGTCAGCGATGTCGAGGACTATTGGAGCGGCGGGGTGTATCGCGACGCGTTCAAACGCAACTTCACCCCGGTCGCCAAACTCATCTCCTGGGACTCGCGACGATCGTCTGACGCCGTATCATTCTGCGGCGAAACGACTTCCAGCTTGGTCAACGCCGCGTACTGCCCCGTAGACCGGTCAATCGGGTGGGATCGTGGCGCCCTGCTGCCGTCACTGAAGAAGACTTATGGCGATATGGCGGTGACCATGGTGTTGGCCCACGAATACGGCCACTCCGTACAGCATCAGGCAGGATTGAACTCGCCCAACACGCCCGTGCTGGTAGCCGAGCAGCAGGCTGACTGTTTCGCGGGGGCGTACATGAACTGGGTGGCCCAAGGTCATTCCCGGCGCTTCACCCTGTCCACGGGCAACGGACTCAATACCCTGCTGGCGAGCATGATCGCGTTCCGCGACCCGCTCATGAGCGGCAGGCGCGCGGTGTCAGGCGGGGGCGAGCACGGCTCGGCATTCGAACGGATCTCGGCGTTTCAATTCGGCTTCGCCGAAGGCCCGGGCACCTGCATGGCCATCGATGTGGACGAGGTCACCCGCCGGCGCGGCGATCTGCCGGTCGAGTTGCAGCGCAATCAGACCGGCAACTGGCCGGTCTCGCAGGCCTCGGTCAAGTCGGTCATCGCCGCGATGAACATCTTGTTCAAGCCTGCGACACGCCCGACTCTGAGCTTCGACACCGTTGCAGCGACCAAATGTCCCGACGCGAAAGCCACACCGCCGGTTTCGTTCTGCCCGGCCACCAACACCATTGCCGTCGATCTCCCAGCACTGAAGCAACTCGGCGCCCCAACCGACGGTCCGGCCGGCCTCACGGGCGACAACACCGCCTATTCGGTGCTCATATCGCGATATCTGCTGTCGGTGCAGCAGCAGGCCGGGTTGCCGGTGGATTCGGCCAACGCCGGCTTGCGCACGGCATGCCTGACCGGGGTGGCCACCACCAAGCTGGCGCTCCAGGTCAGCACGTCCGACGGCAACACGGTTGCCCTGACCGCCGGCGATCTCGACGAAGCCGTGGCCGGGCTACTCACCAACGGGCTGGCGGCCGGCGATGTCAACGGACTCACGGCACCGGCGGGCTTCGCGCGTATCGATGCGTTCCGCACCGGTGTGCTCGGCGATCAAGACGTCTGTCTCAAGCGGTTTCCCTGAGTGCGGGGGTTAGCCGATCGGGGCGTGCTCCGCGGGATAGGCGTGGATCAGCGCGGTGGTCAGCTTCGGTACCGCATGGATGAGGTCGTGCTCGGCGTCGTGGGCGATCCGGTGGGCGCTCGCGAGGCTGAGGTCGGGGTCGATGTCGAGTTCCGCGTCGGCGTGCAGGCGGTGCCCGATCCAGCGCATGCGCACACTGCGCACCGCTCGCACTCCGGGGTGTGCGGCCAGCACGGCTTCGGCGGTGTCGATGAATGTGGGGTCCACGCCGTCCATGAGACGACGGAACACATCTCGAACGGCCGTGCGCAGCACCACCAGGATCGCCACGGTGATCAACAACCCGACGATGGGGTCGGCGAGCGGGAATCCGAGCGCCACGCCGCCGGCACCGATCAGCACCGCCAGGGACGTGAAGCCGTCGGTGCGGGCGTGCAGCCCGTCGGCGATCAGCGCGGCCGAACCGATTCGGCGCCCAACTCGGATGCGCAACAAGGCAACCCATTCGTTGCCGAGGAATCCCACAAGGCCTGCGAGCGCGACCCAGCCGACGTGTTCGATCTGCTGCGGCTCGATCAACCTCCGGATCGCTTCCCAGCCGGCGATCACCGCGGACAAGGCGATCATCGCGACGACGAACAGCCCGGCGATGTCCTCGGCGCGGCCGAAGCCGTAGGTGTATCGGCGGGTGGCGGCCCTGGTGCTGAGCACGAAAGCGATCCACAGCGGAACGCTGGTCAAAGCGTCGGAGAAATTGTGGATGGTGTCGGCCGCCAACGCGATCGATCCCGACAGCGCGACGATGACGATCTGGGCGATCGCCGTCAGTCCGAGCACCAACAGACTGATCTTGACCGCCCGGATGCCGGCCGCGCTGGACTCCAGCGCGCTGTCGATGCTGTCCGCCGCGTCGTGGGAGTGGGGCGCGAATATCTCCCGAACCAACCCGCGCACACCTCCCGGCTGCTCATGGCCATGGTCATGATCGTGGTGGTGATGATGATGCGGGTGATGGCCACTCATCGCCGTGCCGCTTTCCGCGGGTCGGCGTCGACGGTCAGTTCACGCACCCGGGCGTCGTCGCGGTGGTGCGGCGGAACGCCGGGGCCGGCGTGTTCGGCGTTGAACACCGCGTCGACGACCAATTGGCGGACGTGTTCGTTTTCCAGGCTGTAGAAGATCGTGGTGCCCGAGCGTCGCGTGCGCACCAGGCGCGCCATGCGGAGCTTGGCCAGGTGCTGCGACACCGATGGAGCCGGTTTACCCACCCGCGAGGCAAGGTCGTTGACGGACAATTCGCCCCCGGTGAGCGCCCACAGGACCTGAATCCTGGTGGCGTCGGCGAGCATTCGGAACACCTCGACGATCAGCCCCGCCTGCTCTTGATCAAGAGGATGCACCGAAGCATTATCTGCATGCATACGTAGATACTAACCCTCGTAATAAGGGTGTCCGCACAAGTCGGGTAGGCCCCTACGCTATGCCGCTGCATCCCGCGATGCGATGGTGCCCTTGGAGTCGCTGAACTGCCCAAACACAGATCAAGCGGAGGGATCACCATGACACACCACCTATTGCGCAGACCGGCGTCGATAGCTCTGTTCGCCGCGTTGGCGGCAGTTTCCAGTCCGCTCCGCGCGCAGGCCGATCCCACCGACCTGCCCTACGGACCGGATACCTGCATCCAGGGCTACGTCTGGCGGGAAGCGCGAACCGGCGACACGGTATGCGTCACCCCCGCGGTCCGTGCTCGCACCGCCCAAGAGAACGCCACGGCAGCCGACCGCCGCGAGCCCAACGGGGGAGCCTACGGACCCGACACGTGCCTGCAGGGTTTCGTGTGGCGCGAGGCTTTCGACGGTGACGTGGTGTGCGTGACTCCCGACATCCGGACGCAAACGCGCGCCGACAATGCCGCTGCGGCGTCACGCAAACAGGCCAACGCGCCGAAGAGTGATCCCAGCGGCCCGAACTTCATCATCTGGGTGGCGCCGGATTGTTCTGTCGTGCTCGATGGTGCCGGACCCGGCCGTGACACCCTCAACGTCGGCTATCAGGTACAGAATCTGGGCCCGGGCACCGTCGACAAGCTCGTTCCGGTTCGTGTGTCACTCGACAGCGGCGCCACCGTCAATTACAACTCCTCGCTCGGCGGCGGCCCCGATGGACGGGCCCAGAACTACGCCCAGTTGACGGTGGACAGCAGCTTCTACCAGCGCGACAACCGCGTGACCATCACAGCGGACCCGGACAACCAGTACGCCGAACGCGTGGAGTCCGACAACTCGGCAGCCGTGCTGATCCCGCGGCAATCAAGGCCGGCCAACAGCATGATCGACCTGAAATGCCAAGCGGTATAGGTGTTTACTGCCCACATCTGAGAAACCGACGAATGGCATCGGAACTGACTGCTTGACCCCGGCAGGCAAGCGCCGAGATAGTCGGCTGATGGCTGACACATGCACGGTCGGAATCGCGCAGTGGTTACCGGCGTGCAACGAGCCCGAGGAGAACCTGCGCGCGGCCGTGACGTCGATCGCGAACCTCGCCGGGCGTGGCTGCGATCTCGTCGTCCTACCGGAACTGTGGCCGTGCGGGTACGACCCGGCGACGTTGGCGGGTGATGCGGCGGCGGCTGCCGAGCCGTTGGAAGGGCCTCGCGGCCAAGCGTTGTCAGCCGCGGCCAGCGACGCCGGCGTCTGGTTGTTCGCCGGCACCGTGCCCGAACGGGACGGTGATCGCCTCTACAACACTGCGGTGGTGTACGGACCCGATGGCCAGCTCGCCGCGGCGCATCGAAAGGTTCATCTGTACACCCCGCTAGGGGAGGACCACGTGTTCGAGGCCGGGACCGAACCCACGGTCGTCGACGTCGACGGTGTCGGGGTGGTCGGACTAAGTGTCTGCTTCGACGGCGACCATCCCGCATATGCCCGCCGCCTACAACAGTTGGGAGCGCGCATCGTCGTCGAACCCGCCGCCTACGAGACAGCGGCCGAGACCTGGTGGGACGTGCTGTATCCGGCGAATGCTCTGGTCAACGGGCAATGGTGGGTGATGGCCAACCAATGCGGAGGTGAATTGCTCGGCAAGAGCAAGGTCATCGCGCCCGACGGAACCACCGTGGCGCAGGCGGGTCGGGTGGGCGAGGCCGACTCGACCGAATTTCTGGTCGTCACTGTCGATTTCGACCACGGCATCCGGGAAGCAGACCGCACAGCCGCCGCCTTGTGGGAGGACGCCCCGGCGCGGTCCCGCCGCTGACACGCCCCGAGTTCGACGGCAATGTCGCGGCACGCGCGGCGGCGCAACGTTTGCGTCGAACTCGGCGCGCGAAAGTCCCCGTCAGGCGCCGTCGCTGAACTGCGCGCTGAGCTCCTTGGCGACCCGAACGAGCAACGGAACAATGTGATCCGCCGAGTCGATGGTGACGCGCGCAGCGGGCCCGGACACCGAGATCGCCGTCGGTATCGGCGCATCCGGCACCGGAACCGCGAAGCACCGCACACCGATCTCCTGCTCGCCCTCGTCGAGCGCGTAGCCGCGGTGCCGGCTCAGCTCGAGATCGGCGATGAGGGCGTCGGGATCGGTGAGCGTGAACGCGGTCTGGGCGGTCATGCCGGCCCGGGCGACGATCTGCCGGACGGCCTCGTCGGGCAGTTGCATCAGCAGGGCCTTGCCGACGCCGGTGCAGTGGGTGTAGACGCGCCGCCCGACCTCGGTGAACATCCGCATGGAATGTTCGGAGGGCACCTGGTAGACGTACACCGCCATGGTGTCGTCGAGCAGCGCCATGTTCGCCGTCTCCCCGGTGGTCTTGACGACCTCGGCCAGGAGTGGCCGCGACCACGCGCCGAGCATTCGGGTGGCGCTCTCGCCGAGCCGAATCATCCTGGGCCCCAACGAATATTGCCGCGACGGTAGTTGGCGCACGTATCCGCGGTTGGCCAGGGTGCGTACCAGTCGGTGGATGGTCGGCACCGGAAGTCCGGAGGCTTCCGAGAGCTGGCTGAGTCCGATCGGCCCGCCGGCGGCGGCCATGACCTCAAGTAGGTCGAATGCGCGCTCGACCGACTGCACGCCGCCGGATGCTCCCTCTGTGCGTGCCATGGATGCCAACCCTTCGATTCGGTCTCGCCCGATGCCGCCATAGTAATCCACAAAGCGGAATCGGTTATTCGTATCCCGAAGTGCGCCCGGCGGATGGAGCGATGTGGGACACGTCAGCGCGGAGGCCAGTTCTTGAACGTCTTCGGTCGCGGTGGCGCATAGGTGCGCACCTTGGATGTGCTCAGGCCCAGCCGAACCAGCGATTCGGCGATGGTGACCGCTGCGGCGACCCCGTCGACCACCGGTACACCGGTCCGCTTGCGGATATCCGCGTCGAGTCCGGCCATGCCGCCGCAGCCGAGCACGATGACCTCGGCCCGGTCCTGGGTGACAGCGCATTCCGCCTGTTCGACGATCGCGGTCACAGCACGGTCCGGATCATCTTCGAGTTCGAGGACCCCGAGGCCGCTGGCCCGCACCGATGCACACCGCACGTCGAGACCGGCCAGCTTCAAGCGGTCTTCGATCATCGGCACCGCGCGGTCCAACGTGGTGACCACCGAGTACTTGTGGCCGAGGAACATCGCGGTGCTGGCGCCCGCCTCGGTGATGTCGACCACCGGCACGTCCAGCAGTTCTTGCAGCCCTTCACGACCGTGCTCGCCGTATCCGGCCTGGATGACAGCGTCGAACGGCTCCGGGTATGCCCGCACGGTTTCCATGACGGCGATCGCGGCGAGATAGCTCTCGTAATTGCCCTCGACCGAGTCGGCACCGAAAAGCGGTGTCAACGCGACGATCTCGGTACCGGGCGAGGCCGCGGCGGCGGCCTGGCGTCCGATGGAGTCGGTCATCGACTCGGTGGTGTTGACGTTCACGACAAGGATGCGCATGTGCGGGCCCTTCGGAAGTGAGGTGTCGGCCGGATGTGATCAGTGCACGCTGGGGACGGCGATCGGCTCACCGGAGACATCCTCGAACGTTTGGTTTCGGTCGGCGATCACGAGATAGATGATCGCACCGAGGCCGGCGCCGAAGAACCATGAGAACGGCGCGACGGCATGCAACGCGGGAATGAAGGCAATCAGCAGGGAGAGCACGGCGGCGGGGATGAATCCGGCGATGGCCCTCGGGTTGAATCCGTTGCGGTAGAAGTAAACCCCGTCAGGATCCTCGGTGTAGAGCGCCGGAACGTTGATCTTGGTGCGACGCAACAGCCAGTAGTCGGCGATGATGACGCCGAACAGCGGACCGAGCAGGGCGCCGAGGCCACCGAGGAAGTACACGATCACCGCCGGGCTGTTGTAGAGGTTCCAGGGCAAGATGACCAGACCGATGACGGCGCTGACCACACCGGCGCGGGCGAAGTTGAGCTTGCGCGGGAAGAGATTGGTCAATGCGTAAATCGGTGCGACGAAGTTGGCCATCAGGTTGACCGCGATGGTGAGCACCAGCAGGGCCAGAGATGCCGCGACCAGCAGGAACGTGTTCGGGATCGCGTGAACGATGTCTGCGGGGCTCTCGATGACGACGCCGTCGATCTTGAATTGGGCGCCGGCCATCACGATGACGATCACGCCGAAGAACAGCATGTTGATGGGAATGCCCCAGAAATTGCCCTTGACGATGGATCGCCGAGTCTTCGAAGCCCGGGTGAAGTCGCAGAAGTTCAGCACGAACGTGGCGTAGATCGACACCCACAGCGCGCCACCGGCGAAGATCTCGCGCCACATGGCGCCACCGGTCAACGGCTTGCCGTTCGACCAGGCGATCCCGCCGCCCGCTTTGACGAAGATCCACACCGCGAGCGCGGCCATGGTGGCCAGAATGATCGGGCCGGCGACGGCCTCGTACTTGCGGATCATGTCCAGGCCGTGCTGAACGATGTAGGTCTGCACGATCCACAAGACGCCGAAGGTCAGCCAGCCGAGCGTGGACAACCCCAGGATCGAATTGTGGTCCCATGTCTGCAGCCCCGGGATCAGCGCGATCAGCAGTACGCGCAGTACCAGTGAGGCCAGGTAGGTCTGGATGCCGAACCAGACGATGGCGACGCCACCGCGGATGGCTCCGGGAATCTGGGCGCCGCGGACACCGAACGAGATACGGCACATGACGGGGAAGGGAACGCCGGTCTTGTAACCCATGAACCCCGAGAAGGTCAGCAACCCGAACAGCAGCGCGGCGCCGATGCCCAGTGCGAGCAGGATCTGCCAGCCACCCAATCCGAGAGCGAACAATCCCAACGCGAAGCCGTAGTTGCCAAGGCTGTGTACGTCATTGGCCCACAGCGTGAAGATGTTGTAGCCGCTCCAGCGCCTGCCTGCCGCCTTGGTCGGGGCGAGGTCCTGGTTGTAGAGCCGCTCACTGACATCGGGCAGCCCGGGCGTATCCGTCGGCGGGTGATGCAGGATCGGGTCGTGGTGGCCGGCGGATCCGGGCCGCGCCGGCGTCGCCTCACCGCGCCGCCACCGACTGCCCACGATGGATTGAGTGTGTGGCTGGTCTGATATCGCCATCAGGCGCTCCTCGTTGCAGGGGATATCGGATCTGGCGTCAGCAACGAGATAGGAGGATCTCGCGCTGGCATCAAATTTCGCATTGTGAAATTCGACTCTCGATATACGAAAGTCTGCCGTGTGGCAGGCATCACGTCAAGCCCCTGCGCCGGAATCGGCGCCTCGAGACGGCTCGACGTCCCGCTCCGAGGGATGCACCGTTGACATTTTCGGCAATGCCCTGACCTGTAGCGATGCCCAGCCCTGCGCACCACGCAGCCTGAGCCTGGCCCAATCCGTCGGCCCGCGAACCCTTGACAGCGGGCGCGTCAGCGCGCTTCACTGTGTTCACGAAACGAAATATATATTTCACAATACGAAAAATCAGAGGCCGGGCGGATGTCACGCCGCCCCAATCGACGACGAGGAGCGACACATGGCCGAGCTGTTCTGCAACGGGGGAGCGATGCGAGGCGGCAACCTCCACCACAACGTGTCCGAACACCGATTCCTGGGCGCCGTCCGCACCGCACCGCTGTACCGCTTCTTCTCCGTCCGCGACGAATTCCCGGCGCTGTTGCTGACCGAAAACGGGGGCGCTTCGATCGAGGGGGAGCTCTACGACGTGCCACTGGACAGCATCCGCACCGACTTCCTGCCGGACGAGCCCGAGGAGCTCGAGCTGACCGTGATCCAACTCGACGACGGCCGTTCGGTTCTCGCGGTCGGCCTGCGCCCGGGGTTGGTCGACACCAAGGCCGACGAGCTCATCGAGATCACCCAACACGGCGGATGGCGACAGTATCGCGGGCTCCCGAACCCCGACACCGCCCCAGCCTCCTGAACCCCTCACTGAACCGAAAAGCGAGAGAACACCGATGAATACCTCTGCCTACACCGTCAACTGCTCGATCCTGCTGACCGATGTGCCGCTGCTGCAACGACCGCAGGCGGCGCGCGACGCAGGGTTCGACGCCGTCGAATTCTGGTGGCCCTTCGATACTTCCGCACCGCGCGACAGTGACGTCGACGCGTTCGTGGCGGCGATCGAGAACGCCGGCGTATCGCTGACCGGCCTCAACTTCGCGGCGGGCGACATGCCGGCAGGCGATCGCGGGCTGCTGTCCGACCCGGCCCAGGTCGCCGCGTTCCGGGACAGCGTCGAGGTCGCCATCAGCATCGCAGAACGGCTGGGCACCAAGGCTTTCAATGCGCTTTACGGCAACCGTATCGACGGTGTCGATCCGAAACAGCAGGACGACATCGCGACGGAGAACCTCGCGCATGCGGGTAAGGCCGCCGAGCAGATCGGTGCGGTGGTGCTCATCGAGCCGGTCAGCGGGGCGCCGTTGTATCCGCTGACACGTGCGTCTGACGCGATCGCCGTGATCGACCGGGTGCAGGCCGAACACGGCGTCGAATCCCTGCGTCTGCTGGCCGATCTGTACCACCTGGCGGTCAACGGTGACGACGTCGGCGCCGCCATCGACGCCTACGCACCACGCATCGGACACGTGCAGATCGCCGATGCACCCGGCCGCGGCGAACCCGGCACCGGAACCCTCGACATCGACGGGTACCTGCGCCGCCTCGCGGGACACGGCTATCGCGGCTACGTCGGGCTGGAGTACAAGTCGACCCGCCCGGACACCTTCGACTGGCTACCGGTCGACCAGCGCGCATCCCGCGCCGCCAACTGACAACCACCCCTCTGACGGAATCGAGCACACTCGTGAGCACCATCGCATTCATCGGACTCGGAATCATGGGCAGCCCCATGGCTGTTCACCTCGCCAAGGCAGGCCATCAGGTCGTCGGCTACAACCGCTCGCGGGAGCGCACCGCGGCGCTGGTCCATGCCGGCGGGACCGCCGCGGAGTCCATCGCCCAGGCTGTCGCGGACGCAGACGTCATCGCCGTGATGGTCCCTGATTCGCCCGACGTACAGGCCGTGCTCGCCGGTGAGCACGGCGTATTCGATCACGCCAAACCCGGCGCTCTCATCATCGACTTCTCCAGCATCCGGCCCGATGTCAGCACCGAACTCGCCACGCAGGCCGCCGAACGAGGATTCCGCCTGCTCGACGCCCCGGTGTCGGGCGGCGAGGCGGGCGCCATCAACGCCGCGCTGTCGATCATGGTCGGCGGGTCTGCCGAGGACTTCGCAGCCGCCAAACCGATCCTCGACGTCGTCGGCAAGACGATCGTGCATGTCGGCCCGAGCGGTTCAGGGCAGACTGTCAAGGCCGCCAATCAGCTGATCGTCGCAGGCAACATCGAACTGTTGGCCGAGGCGATCGTCTTCCTCGAGGCCTACGGCGTGGACACCAAAGCCGCGGTCGAGGTTCTCGGCGGGGGACTGGCCGGGTCCGCCGTCCTCAACCAGAAGGCGCAGAAGATGCTGGACAGGTCTTTCGACCCCGGCTTCCGCATCGAACTGCACCATAAGGATCTCGGCATCGTGACCGCCGCCGCCCGGGAAGCCGGGGTGGTGACGCCGCTCGGCGCCGTCGTCGCCCAACTGATGGCCTCGGCGCGAGCGAACGGTGATGGCGGCCTTGATCATTCAGCTCTGTTCCGCGGGGTCGAGCGGCTGTCCGGCCGCAAGCCCGAGTGAACTCATCCAAACTATTTTTCGACGGAGAACCGATATGCCTCGTATGCGCGCCGTGGATGCGGCAGTCAAAATTCTGGAGCTCGAAGGTGCCACCCAGGCCTTCGGTCTCCCCGGAGCGGCGATCAACCCGTTCTATTCCGCGATGCGCGCCCACGGCGGCATCCGGCATGTTCTCGCCCGCCACGTCGAGGGGGCGTCCCACATGGCCGAGGGATACACCCGTGCCAAGGCCGGCAACATCGGTGTGTGCATCGGTACGTCGGGGCCCGCGGGAACCGACATGATCACCGGGTTGTATTCGGCCATGGCGGACTCCATCCCGATCTTGGCGATCACCGGCCAGGCGCCGGTCGCACGCCTGCACAAGGAGGATTTCCAGGCCGTTGACATCGCCGCCATCGCGGGACCGGTCACCAAGATGGCGATGACCGTGCTGGAGCCCGCCCAGGTGCCCGGTGCGTTTGCCAAGGCATTTCATCTGATGCGCTCGGGCCGTCCGGGTCCGGTGCTGCTGGACCTGCCGATCGACGTGCAGCTGGCGGAGATCGATTTCGATCCGGACACCTATGCGCCGCTGCCGGTGCACAAGCCGGCCGCGACGCGGGCGCAGGCCGAGAAGGCGCTGGACATGCTGGCTGCGGCGCAGCGCCCGTTGATCGTGGCCGGCGGCGGCATCATCAACGCCGATGCCGCGGACCTGCTCGTGGAGCTGGCCGAGCTGCTGGATGTGCCGGTGGTGCCGACCTTGATGGGTTGGGGCGCGATTCCCGACGATCACCGGCTCACGGCGGGCATGGTGGGGTTGCAGACGGCGCACCGCTACGGCAACGCGACGATGCTCGCCTCGGATTTCGTCCTCGGCATCGGGAACCGGTGGGCCAACCGGCATACCGGTGGACTCGACACCTACCGCAAGGGCCGCAAATTCGTGCACGTCGACATCGAGCCCACCCAGATCGGCCGGGTCTTCGCCCCCGACTACGGCATCGTCTCTGACGCGAAGGCTGCCCTCGAGCAGTTCATCGCCGTGGCCCGCGAGCGCAAGGCCACCGGCGCGCTGCCGGACCGGTCGGCGTGGGTGGCGGACTGCCAGGGCCGCAAGCGCACCATGCAACGCAAGACCCACTTCGACGACGTCCCGGTCAAGCCGCAGCGGGTGTACGAGGAGATGAACCGTGTCTTCGACCGGGAAACCCGCTACGTCAGCACAATTGGGCTCTCACAGATCGCCGGCGGCCAGTTCCTCCACGTGTACAAGCCACGCAACTGGATCAACTGCGGCCAGGCCGGTCCGTTGGGCTGGACCATTCCCGCGACGCTCGGCGTGGTCACCGCCGACCCCGATGCGACCGTGGTCGCGCTCTCGGGGGACTATGACTTCCAGTTCATGATCGAAGAACTCGCGGTCGGCGCCCAATTCAACCTGCCCTACATCCATGTCGTGGTGAACAACTCCTACCTGGGCCTGATCCGCCAGGCGCAGCGGGCATTCGACATGGACTACTGCGTCCAGCTCGGTTTCGACAACATCAACTCCGAGGAGACCACCCACCACGACACCCTGCCCGCCATGCCCAAGGGCTACGGCGTCGACCATGTGAAGGTCGCCGAGGGACTGGGCTGCAAGGCAATTCGGGTGACCGAGCCCGGCGAGATCGCCGGCGCGCTGCAGCGGGCCCGCGTGCTGGCCGGTGAGCACAAGGTTCCGGTGATCGTCGAGGTCTTCCTGGAACGCGTGACCAACATCGCGATGGGGACCGAGATCGACAACGTCGCCGAATTCGAGGAACTCGCCACGAGCTCCGAACACGCGCCCACAGCCCTCATGTTGCTGGATTAGGTCGCCGTGACACGCGTACTCGTCGCGCCCGACAAGTTCAAGGGCTCGCTGACCGCGGCGGAGGTGGCCGACGCACTCGCCGAGGGACTCACCGCAGGCAACCCGTCCTGGTCGGTCACCACGGCCCCGGTCGCCGATGGGGGAGACGGTACGGTGGCCGCCGCCGTCGCCGCCGGTTGGACGCCGGTCGCGGTGGCCACCACCGGGCCGACGGGCCGCCATGTCACCACCCAGTACGCCCGCCGCGGGCCGACCGCCGTGGTCGAACTGGCCGCGGCCGTGGGCCTCGTGGCCCTCCCGGACGGTGAGCTGGATCCCTTGGGGGCGACCACATTCGGGCTCGGCACCGTGATCGGGCACGCCCTCGACCAGGGTGCGCGCGAGATCATCATCGGGGTCGGCGGCAGTGCGTCCACCGACGGGGGCGCCGGGATGTTGCAAGCGCTCGGTGCGCGGATCCTCGACGCCGAGGACAACGACGTGCGTCCCGGGGGAGCCGCCTTGCGACGGGCGGCGCGCATCGACCTGGGCGCGCTACATCCAGCGGCCCGCACTGCGCATTTTCAGCTTGCGTGCGATGTCGACAACCCGCTGCTCGGCCCGCGGGGCGCGACGGCGGTGTACGCACCGCAGAAGGGCGCGACAGCAGTGAATCTGGTGATCTTGGAGGAGTCGATGACCCGGTGGGCCCAGCTGCTGCACGTCGCGACCGGCCGTGACGACAGCCGAGTGGCAGGGGCCGGAGCCGCGGGCGGAACCGCGTTCGGAGCGATGTCGGTGCTCGGCGCGACCACCCGGCCCGGCATAGAAACCGTCCTCGACCTCATCGAGTTCCGGCGCAAGCTCGCCGAGACGGATATCGTCATCACGGGTGAGGGATCACTGGACACACAGAGCCTGCACGGCAAGGCGCCTGTCGGCGTGGCCGCCGCGGCCCGCGAGGCCGGCGTACCCGTCGTCGCGGTCGCCGGCCGCAGCACACTGCGCGAAATCCAGTTGCGCGACGCCGGAATTGCCAAGGCATACACGCTCGCCGAGCTCGAGCCCGACACCCACACGTCCATGGTGAATGCGGCCGCCCTGCTGCGCCGGATCGGACGCGCCATCGCGGTGTCCGCCGACCTCGTCACCACCAGCCGATAAGGAGAATCATGAGCACCGATTTCACAGGCCTGCCCGATCTTGCCTCGCGCGCCCTCGGCGGCAGCGTGTCAGCGGCCAACGACGAACTGTTCGCGCAGCGGGAGAATCTGATCAAGCCCGAGGCGCCGTTCTTCGACCCGCACGAGTTCGGGCACAAGGGCAAGGTCTATGACGGGTGGGAAACCCGTCGCCGCCGCGACGATGGCCACGACTACGCGATCGTCCGGCTCGGCACCGCCGGCATCATCCACGGAATCATCGTCGACACAGCGTATTTCAAGGGCAACTACCCGCCGTTCATCTCGGTCGAGGCCGCGTCCATCGAGGGCTACCCCTCCATCGAGGAAGTCATGAAGGCGGATTGGCAGACGATCGTCGCGAAGTCTCCCGCGCAGGGCGATACACCCAACGCCTACGAGGTGACCGACCGTCACCGCTGGACTCATGTACGGCTGTCGATCTATCCGGACGGCGGCGTGGCGCGGTTGCGTTTGCACGGCGAGGTGGTGCCGGATCCCCGGTTCCTCGACGGGACGGTCGACCTGCTTGCCGCGGAAAACGGTGGGCGGCTGGTGGATTGCTCCGACGCCTTCTACGCCTCGCCGGCAAACATCATCCTGCCCGGCCGGGCCAGGAACATGGGCGAGGGCTGGGAGAACTCGCGCAGGCGTGGCGGTGGCAACGATTACGCGGTCTTCGTTCTCGCCGCGGCCGGCCGGCCCCGGCACGTCGAGATCGACACCAGCTACTACGTCGGCAACGCGCCCGGCTGGGTGCGGCTCAGCGGGATCGACGCGCGCTCGGCCGATATCGGTGACACCGACGCGTGGACCGAACTGTTGGCGCGCACCGCCGTGCAGCCAGACACACGACACCGTTTCGTGCTGGACGGCACCGCCGCGGTGACCCATCTGCGTCTCGACGTCTACCCCGACGGTGGTCTGTCCCGGCTGCGGCTGTTCGGCGAGCTCGACGAGCAGGCCCGCTCTGACGCTCGCCGCAAGTGGTGGGACGCCCTGCCGGCCAGCCACCAGGTTCTGATCGCCGATCAGGCTCCGACTGCTCAGGGAAGGTGAATCCGATGTCCGACAAGCTCGACCTGGTTTTCCGTGCTCCGCGCGTGATCACGGCGGCCGGCGAGGTAGCGCGATGTGTCGGCGTCAGCGACGGTCGCATCGTCACCATCGAGCCCATCGATGCCGACCTCGACGCCGACCAGTTCGTCGAGCTCGGTGACGACGAGGTGCTCATCCCCGGTCTGGTCGACACCCACGTGCACGTCAACGAACCTGGCCGCACCGAGTGGGAAGGGTTCGCCAGCGCGACGCGGGCGGCCGCGGCAGGCGGTATCACCACGATCGTGGACATGCCGCTCAACAGCATCCCGCCCACGGTCAATGTCGAAGCGCTACAGGTGAAGCGACGCGTCGCGGCAGACCAGGCGTACGTCGACGTCGGATTCTGGGGCGGGGCCGTCCCCGGCAACGTGCCGGATCTGCGCGCGCTGCACGACGCGGGAGTGTTCGGCTTCAAGTGTTTTCTGCTGCACTCCGGCGTCGACGAGTTCCCGCCGTTGGATCCCGACGGACTTGAGTTGGCGCTCAAGGAAATCGCCTCGTTCGGCGCCATGATGATCGTGCACGCCGAAGACGCCCACGCCATCGACCGCGCCGCCTCGCCCGGTGGCGACAACTACGCCGACTTCTTGTCGTCGCGACCCCGCGGCGCAGAGAACCTCGCGATCGCCGAGGTCATCGAGTTGGCTCGCTGGACCGGCTGCCGCGTCCACATCCTGCACCTGTCCAGTTCCGACGCGCTGCCGATGATCGCGTCGGCTCGCCGCGACGGCGTCAAGCTCACCGCGGAGACGTGTCCGCACTACCTGTCCTTCGTCTCGGAAGAGATTCCCGCGGGCGCCACACAGTTCAAGTGCTGCCCGCCCATCCGGGAAGCGGCCAACCGGGAGCTGTTGTGGCAGGGGCTGGTCGACGGGGTCATCGATTGCATCGTGACCGACCATTCCCCGTGCACGGCGGATCTCAAGAGGTTCGACATCGGCGATTTCGGCGTCGCTTGGGGCGGTATCGCCTCGTTGCAGGTGTCACTGTCGGCGGTGTGGTCGGAGGCCAAGCGACGCGGCTACAGCCTGGGCGATGTGGTCCGCTGGATGGCCGAGAATCCCGCCCGGCAGGTCGGGCTGAACACCAAGGGCCACATCGCCCTTGGCTACGCCGCCGACTTCGCCGTCTTCGCGCCGGACGACGCCTTCGTCGTCGACGCGAAAGCCCTCCAGCACAAGAACCCCGTCTCCGCCTATGACCAGCGCGCGCTCGCCGGAGTGGTGCGCAGTACCTGGCTGGCCGGCAAGCGGATCGATATCGACGAGGATCCGCGCGGGCGGCTGCTCAGCCGGGGAATGGCGTAGCCGACGATGCCGATGTCACTGACGGACTTCAACGCCGCGGGCCCAGCAGACGCCGCAGCGGCCGTGCGGCCCTGCCTCGACGTGGACCGCTGGGTGAACGCCATCGTGGACGCGCGGCCGTACCCGGACCTCGAGGCGGCGGTGGCCGTCGCCCGGTCGGCCGCCGACCCGTTCACCGATGACGAACTGACCATTGCGCTGAGTCATCATCCGCGGATCGGGGAACGCGCATCGGGTGCCACGGCGGAGGCCGGCTTTTCGCGGGCCGAACAATCCGGGGTCTCCTCCGATGCTGACGTGCAGCGCCGTCTGGTCGAGGGGAATCGCGCCTACGAGAAGCGGTTTGGCCACGTGTTCTTGATCCGCGCGGCCGGCCGCAGCAGCGAGGAGATCCTCGCCGCGCTCGAAGAACGCCTCACCAACGACGCCGCGACGGAGAAGTCGATCATGGCCGATCAGCTTCGTCAGATCGCGGTGCTTCGCCTGCAAGGAGTGTTGGGATGAGCTACATCACGACCCACGTGCTCGACGCCACCGCGGGCCGCCCCGCCGCAGGCGTGGCCGTCACGCTGCGTGCCGGTCCCACCGGCGAGCAGATCGCCTCCGGGGTGACCGATGAGGACGGCCGGATCGCCGATCTCGGCCCCGACCGCCTGGAGCCCGGCCACTACCGGATCGACTTCGGCACCGGCGACTACTTCGCAGGCCGCGGCCAGGACACCTTCTATCCGCAGGTCTCGATCTCGTTCAGCGTCAGCGCCGATCAGGCGCACTACCACGTGCCACTGCTGCTCAGTCCCTTTGCCTACTCGACCTATCGCGGCAGCTGACTGCGCGAAGCCTCTCACCCCAACCTCAGCCACCCACAACCCTTTAGGAGCGATCGACATGAGTGACGTTGTGCTCACCGCCAACCAGTACGGAAAAGCCGAGAACCGGGTCGTGCGCATCACGCGTGACACCGCACGGCACGAGATCGAGGACCTCAACGTCACGTCCCAGTTGCGTGGCGATTTCGCGGCGGCGCACACCGAAGGCGACAACTCGCATGTGGTGCCCACCGACACCCAGAAGAACACGATCTTCGCGTTCGCCAAGGACGGCATCGGATCTCCCGAGGCCTTGCTGCTGCGGCTGGCCGACCACTTCACCGGCGAATTCGACTGGGTCACGGGTGGGCGTTGGGCCGCCGAACAGTACCGGTGGAGCCGGATCAACGACCACGACCACTCCTTCTACCGCAGCGGGCCCGAGACGCGTACCGCGGTGCTGGTCCGCGATGGCGACAGCGACACCATGATCACCGGCTTCTACGGCCTGACCGTGCTGAAGTCCACCGAGTCCGGCTTCGTCGGGTATCCCAAGGACAAGTACACGACACTGGCCGAGACCACCGATCGCATCCTGGCCACGGACATCGCCACCCGCTGGCGGTACAACACCACCGATCTGGACTTCAACGCGATCTACGAAGACGTCCGCGCGATCATGCTCGACACGTTCACGCAGGGATACTCGAAAGCACTGCAGCACACTCTGTATCAGATGGGCGAGGCAGTGATCGGCGCGCACCCCGAGATCGACGAGATCAAATTCTCGTGCCCCAACAAGCACCATTTCGTGGCCGACCTGTCCTTCTGCGGCCTGGACAACCCGAACGAGGTGTTCTTCGCCGCCGACCGTCCCTATGGCCTCATCGAGGCCACCATCGCCCGCGCCGGAGCTCCGTCGGCCGACGCCGCCTGGGTGGGGATCGCCGGATTCTGCTGAGGAATGTGACCATGAAACTGCACCGCAATCGGACGGTCGACGACGGCGCCGAAGAAGTCCAGCGCCCCGAGGACGAGCGGCTCGGGGTCGGGCGATCGTTCGCCTACGGCGCCCAGCACGTGCTCACGATGTACGGCGGCATCATCGCCCCGCCGTTGATCGTCGGCGGGGCAGCCGGTGTGCCGCCCGCGCAACTCGGCGTACTGGTGGCCAGCTGTCTTTTCATCGGGGGCCTGGCCACCATTCTCCAGTCGGTCGGCATTCCATGGTTCGGCTCCCAGCTGCCGCTCGTGCAGGGCACCTCGTTCGCCAGTGTCGCCACGTTGGTGGCGATCGTGACGCAGGGCGGGGGATTGCCCGCGGCGTTCGGTTCGGTGATGGCCTCGGCCGCAATCGGTTTGGCGATCACACCATTCTTCGCCCGCATCATCAGATTCTTCCCGCCGGTCGTCACCGGCACGGTCATCACCACCATCGGGCTGAGCCTGATGCCGGTGGCGGCCAACTGGGCGATGGGCAACAACGCCAAGCTGCCGACCTTCGGTTCGATCGAGAACATCATGCTCGCGGGCTTCACGCTGCTGGTGGTGATCATCCTCAGTCGATCCAATGTGCCTGCCATTTCCCGGCTTTCGATTCTGTTCGCGATCATCGTCGGCACCGCGGTGGCCACCGTCCTCGGCAAGGCCGACTTCTCCAAGGTGGCAGACGGTCCCATCGTCGCGTTCCCCGAGCCGTTCCACTTCGGCGCACCCGTGTTCACCGTCGCCGGCGTCCTGTCGATGACCATCGTGGTGCTCGTCATCCTCACCGAGACCACGGCCGACATCCTGGCAGTCGGGGAGATCGTGAAGACCCGCGTCGATCGCCGCCGGATCGGCAATGGCCTGCGGGCCGACATGGGCGCCTCGCTGGTATCACCGATCTTCAACGGATTCGTCCAGAGCGCCTTCGCCCAGAACGTCGGTCTGGTCGCCATCACCGGGGTCAAGAGCCGCTTCGTCGTCACCGCGGGCGGGGCCATCCTGGTGATCCTCGGGCTGCTGCCGGTGCTCGGCCGCGGCGTCGCCGCGGTGCCGTACCCGGTGCTCGGTGGAGCCGGTCTCGTGTTGTTCGGCACCGTGGCGGCGTCCGGTATCCGAACCCTCGCCAGGGTGAACTACCAGGGCAACATGAATCTGGTCATCGTCGCGACGTCGGTGGGTATGGGCATGATTCCGATTGCGGCGCCGAACTTCTGGGAGCATTTCCCGGCCTGGTTCCAGACCATCTTCCACTCGGGAATCAGCTCGGCGGCCATCGCCGCGGTGCTGCTCAACCTGTTCTTCAACCACATCCGGTTCGCCCGCCAGAAGCCGGGCTCCTCGGTGTTCGCCGCGGCAGACCGCTTCATCGCCTTCGACGAGGTCCAGGCCTACAGCAAGCTCCGCGAGGGTGACCACATCGAAGACGGCCGGATCGTCGACGCGGACGGTAAACCGCTGCGGGTCAAGCAGAGCGACGGACAACTGGTCGATGTCCCGATCTGCGCGGGCTCCGGCGACCATTGAGCGCCACGCCCACCCAAGTCGAGTAGCGCGCTACTCATCCACTTCCCCTCGCTGACAGCAAGAATCGGTTCGCAGCGGGCTAGAGGAGGGCGTCATGGCGTTACCGGCGTACGGAGTGCTCATCGGTACCCTCGACCATTTCGCACGCGAGGACCCCAATCACTTCGGGTCGTGGTATCACGGCAAGATCTATGTGAATGCGCGGCTCGGCCTGTACGAATGCGCTGTCGATGTGTCGACGCCAAGTGGTGTGCCTGTCCAGTATCGAGAGGTGCGCAACCTCGACAAACGACTGTTCTCCGTCAGTTCAACGACCGACGAGTGGCATCCGCTGGCCCGTTCGGAAGAGTCGGGTGCCCTCGACTATCTGCGCTCACCACTGCTGCGGGGACACGCTGGATGCGTCGGGTTCGTCGCGAGTCCGCTGATCGATCTGGTCAACACCATCCTTCGGTCACCCCGCTTCGGCTGGGTTGAGAGCACCGCCGACAACGCGCTGAATCTGTTGGAGGAGCGGCTGTCTCACTCCAGGAGGCTGTACGTCTTCGGTCGCCCGTACACGACCGGTTTGGGTGTCCACGACATCCACATGAACCAGGGCGATCCGCCGGGTCAGTTTCAGGGCCAAGACGGCATCTGGCAGGACGGCGGAACCATCATCGAGTCGAACGGCGGGACACTCAACGCGTTTCTGACGAAGTTCAAGACCCAGTCGTTGCAGACCGACGATAACGGCCTGCCGGTGTGAACACACTCGGGAAGGCCCGCCCACGGATCGTTACAGTGTCCCCATGACGCTGCATGCCGACGCCGCCCATCCGGATCTGGTGACCGTCGGGGTGCCGACGCACTGGTACAACCTGGCCGCCGAACTCGATCAGCCGATCCCGCCGCATCTGCATCCCGCAACGAAGGAGCCGGTCGGCCCGGACGATCTCGCGGCGCTCTTCCCGAGCGGCTTGATCGCCCAGGAGGTGTCCACCGAGGCGTACATCGCGATCCCCGACGTGGTGCGCGAGATCTACTCGATGTGGCGACCGTCGCCGTTGATCCGGGCCCGACGGTTCGAGCAGGCGCTGAACACCGGCGCCCACATCTACGTCAAGTACGAGGGCGTCAGCCCGGTCGGTAGCCACAAGACCAATTCGGCCGTGGCACAGGCCTATTACAACAGCGTCGACGGGGTTCGGAAGCTGACCACCGAGACCGGCGCCGGGCAGTGGGGCAGTGCGCTCGCCTTCGCAGGGGCGCAGTTCGGCCTTGAGATCGAGGTATGGCAGGTCCGGGCGTCCTACGATTCGAAGCCCTACCGTGGTCACCTGATCCGGACGTACGGCGGCACCGTGCACCCGAGCCCGTCGGAACTCACCGAGTCGGGGCGCGCCATCCTGGCCCAGAACCCGAACACCACGGGCAGCCTCGGCATGGCCGTGAGCGAGGCGGTCGAGGTCGCGGCCGGCGACCCCGACACCCGGTACGCGCTCGGCAGTGTGTTGAACCACGTCGTGCTCCACCAGAGCGTCATCGGGCAGGAGGCCGTCGCGCAGCTCGCCGCGGTCGAGCCGAACGGTGCCGACGTCGTGTTCGGCTGTGCCGGTGGCGGTTCCAACCTCGCCGGGCTGGCGTTCCCGTTCCTGCGCGAGAAGATCCATGGGCGGTCCAACCCGCGCGTGGTGGCCGCCGAGCCGGTCGCGTGCCCGTCGATCACACAGGGGGAGTACCGCTATGACCACGGCGATGTGGCCGGCCTGACGCCGCTGCTCAAGATGCACACGCTCGGTATGGATTTCGTGCCCGACCCCATTCACGCGGGCGGGCTTCGCTACCACGGGATGGCGCCCGCGCTCAGCCACACCGTCGAACTCGGGCTTGTCGAGGGCATCGCCATCTCACAGCACGATGCGTTCTCGGCCGGTGTCCAATTCGCGCGGTCCCAGGGCATCGTGCCCGCGCCCGAGTCGACGCATGCCATCGCCGCCGCAGCGGCGCACGTGGCCGACGACCCGACCGAGCAGGTGGTGGTGATCGGGTTGTCCGGCCACGGCCAGCTCGATCTGCCGGCCTACGCGGAGTTCCTCGACAAGAAGTTCTGAACCGCCACCGTCCTCGCGGTGTCGGTCAGCTGGCGGCTCTCAAGGTGATGTCGGAGATGGCCGTGCGGCTCTGCCCGCCGACCGTGCCCAGCTTCGAAATCCACACCAGCACGTTGGACGTTTTGGTCTTGTTGTCGATCGGGATGGTGTTGTGTCCGGGCCGCAACGACACGTTCGAGGTCAGCTCGGTGGTGTCGGACAGGCTGCTCGGCGCGTCGCTGTCGGACGCACGAATCTGCACCTCGGTCCCGGTGCTGGGCACGTCGAGGGTCACTTCGCTCAGGGCCGTGGGCGCCGCGAGTTGCAGCATCAAGCCGACGCCCTGCTTGAAGGCGGGGAACGGTGTGGCGTCTTGGTAGATGTCGGTGGGCCACGCCGTGTCGGGGTTGCCGTCGATCGCCTTCCCCGCGTCGTTGGGATGGTCAGGTGATCCGCCGGGGGAGAACACCGTCGCACGCTGCGGCGTGACGAGCGGCCCGGGGCCACCGGATGACGGGACACCGAAGCCACCGGTGATGAAGTACACAGCCGTCGCCACAACCACGGCGAGCACCGCGAGGATTCCGACGACGCGCGCCGGGCGGGACTTCCACACGGACTTCTTGGCCGGCGTCACCTCGAACGAGTCACGCCGACGTCGGCCGCGCGTACCGGCCGAATGGTTGACCACTGCATCGGCGAAAAGAGTCCGGTCATCCCAGAAGCCGCTCACCTCCACGACGTCGCCGTCCGAGAGTTCGCCGGTGATGGAGTTGCCCCGCAGCTCGACCGGCACAACGGTGTGGGCTTGCCCCGTCGAGTCGTACCGCTCGACGCGGAAAGTCCAGACCTCCTCGTGCGCGTCCGGTCCGCTCGGTCGTTTCTGCACCCCGCGCGCCGTACCGAGCACCGTGAGCACGCCCAGCGGCCGGGTCTGCGGGGAACTACGGCCAACGTCGCCGGGATTCTCCAGACCGGCGGTGAACACACCCGAATCAGCGGGAACCCGTTCCAGGGCCGGTTCGGGCGCGGTCGCTTCGTTCAGACGCCCGTTGAGCGCCCGCGCGAAGTCGATACACCGCGCATAGCGCTGATCGGGATTCTTGGCCAGTGCCTTGGCCATGGCGGCGTCGAGGTGGGCAAGGTCGGGGCGGCGTTCCGACAGCCGAGGCGGCGGGGTGTTGAGGTGTTTGCCTGCGACGACGATGCGGTTGGCGTCATCGAACAGGGGTGCGCCGGTCAGCAGGTGGAACGCCGTGGCAGCCAGGGCGTACTGGTCGGCCCGGCCGTCGAGCGCCTTGCTGCTGAGCTGTTCGGGCGCGACGTACGCGACGGTGCCGATGGCCATGTTGGTTTCCGTGAGACCACTCACGTCGTCGGCCTCGCGGGCGATGCCGAAATCGGTGAGCAGCACGCGGCGACGGGCGCTTGCCGTCGGCGTGGTCACCAGGATGTTCGCCGGCTTGACGTCACGGTGCAGCAGGCGCCGCTCGTGTGCGAAATCGAGCGCTTCGGCGACCGCGGTCACGATCTCCACCACATCCTCATACGGCATGCCCGACGGGTACTGCTTCTCCAGCATGTGCCGGGCATCGGTGCCCTCGACGTAGTCCATGGAGATCCACAGATGGCCTTCGAACTCTCCGCGGTCGTGCACACCGACGATGTGCGGGTGCCACAACGTCGCAGCCAGCTCGGCCTCTCTGGTGAAACGCGCGCGGAACTCATCGTCGCGGGTGGTGTCCGTCGACAGGATCTTGAGCGCGTCCAGCCGGGGCAGCCGTGGATGCTGGGCGAGGTACACCTCGCCCATGCCACCGGCGCCGAGCAGCCGCTGGATGGAGTAGCCGGCGAAGACGTCACCGGAGTTGAACGGCATACGTTGGAGCCTACAAACGAGGGCACGTCGAACACGAAAATGCCGTTGTTTTCGCTGGCCAGGCCACGAGAGCGCACACTTGTGTTGCAGACTGCTACACTCGTAGCACAATGCTACACAGGAGGTAGCCATGACTGACACCGCAGACCGGGTGACGCGTTTCGCCGCTGATCTGATGGACAGTGCTGCCGCCGAGGGGGCCCGGCAAAGCCGGTCGGCCAAACAGCAGCTCGATCACTGGGCACGCGTGGGGCGGGCCGTCTCCAGCCAGCACAGCGCCGCCCGCCGCAAGGTCGAGGCTGCCCTGGCCGGCGATACGCCGTTGCGGGACCTGACGGCCGAGGAGGGCATCGTGTTCAACGCCGAGATCTCGGCGGCCATCGAAGAGAGCCTGGCGCGCAGCAACTACGGAGCGGCACTGGCCGCTCGCGGGGTCACCACGGTCGCGCTCGACGACAACGGCGACATCGTGCAGTACCGCCCCGACGGCAGCACGTCGGTGCTGGTGCCGCAGCAGTGATCGCTGACGCGCTGCCCACCGGCGCGCGGTGAAACGCCTCGACCTCGTCGTCGGCTCCAACGGCGCGGGGAAGTCGACCTTCGTCGAGCTCACCTTGGCGCCGCTGCTTCCGAACAGTCCCTTTGTCAATGCCGACGAGATCGCCAAGCGACGCTGGCCGGCCGACCCGGCCACACATTCCTACGACGCCGCGCGCATCGCGGCGCACACCAGGGCCGCACTCATCGATCGGGGCGAGTCCTTCATCGCCGAGACGGTGTTCTCGCACCCGTCGAAACTGGACCTCATCGACACCGCGCACAAGGCCGGATACGGCGTGGTGTTACACGCTGTCATGATCCCGGAGGACCTCGCCGTGCTGCGCGTGCGACACCGTGTCGAGGCCGGCGGGCACGACGTGCCGGACGACAAGATTCGCGAGCGCTACCAACGACTTTGGCCTATGGTAGCCACCGCGGCGGCCCGCTCGGAATCCGCGACGTTCTACGACAACAGCTCCGCCAAAGGCCCTCGCATCGTTGCCCAGGTGGCCGGCGGCTTCGCCGTCGGGGCACCGACGTGGCCGAAATGGGCACCAGCCGTGCTCGTTTCGACGTGGCCAGGGTCGTAGGACGCGCGTTGTTCGACTCGGGCATGGTCAGCGGCCTGAGTGCCGGTTTGTACACTTTTTCCGCGTTTCGGGTGCCATTTCGGTAGCTGTGCGGCCATGGACGCGGCTGCGACGATCTGAGTGCAGGCAGATTCGACAGCGCACAGGAGAACCCGTCTATGACCGAGCCCCGCCCTACCGCAACGCCGCGCAAGCGGGCCGCGAAGACCACTGCCAAGACCAAGGCGACCAAAGCGCCCGCACCGGTCGAGGACGTGGCGACAGAGCAGGCGACGGCGCAGGTGACGGCGGCGGCCAGCCCCACGCTCGGCGACGATCTGCGTGAAGTCAGCGTCGGTACCGACGCGGCCTTCGCGTCGTCTCCGTCGGGCGCGTCGAAACGTCGTCCGCTGCGCAATATTTCGGAGGTGCGCCACTTCTTCCGCACCAACGACGTCCCGGTGTACTTCATCGGTGCGACACCCTTCAATTTGCTCGGCCTCGACCGCTGGGTACGCAGGTTCTCCTACATCACCTACTACGACGCCTGGGACGGCGCACACCCGCGGGTGTTCACCCCGATCCACAAGCCCTACCAAGAGTTCGCGAGCGGCGAGGAGATCAACAACTGGCTGTTGCGCAACGCGGAGGTGCGCGCCCACATGAGCCGCGGGGTGCAGCCGGGAGTGCGCCCCAAGGTGGCGATGGTGTTCTTCGACGCCGAGACCGAGGCCATCTGCGCCGAGCTGGGCTACGACCTGATCCTGCCGCCGGCTGCGCTGCGGGAGCATCTGGATTCCAAGATCGTCACCACCAAGCTCGGCAATGAGGCGGGCGCGCCAAGCGTGCCCAACGTGCTGACCAAGGTCGACAGCTACGAAGCTCTCACGGCCGCTGCCGAAAAGGCCGGTCTCGGTGACGAACTCGTGGTGCAGACACCCTACGGCGATTCCGGCAAGACCACCTTCTTCATCTCGTCGGAGGCCGATTGGCGCAAGCACAGCGCACACATCGTCGGCGAGGACATCAAGGTCATGCGCCGCATCAACAACCGGCCCGTGGCGGTCGAGGCGGTCCTGACTCGCTGCGGAACAGTCGTCGGTCCGTTCATGACCGAGCTGACCGGCTACGCCGAACTGACGCCGTATCGCGGCGGCTGGTGCGGTAACGAGATGTATCCGGATGTCCTGTCACCGGAGCGGCGCGCCAAGGCAACCGAACTCGTCCGACGCTTGGGGGATCGACTGAGTCAGGAAGGCTACCGCGGCTTCTTCGAGGTCGACGTGCTCGTGGACGTCGACACCGACGAGGTCTATCTCGGCGAACTCAACCCACGGATCAGCGGCGCCTCGGCGATCACCAACGTCACCGCGGGCGCCTACGCCGACGTACCCCTGTTCCTCTTCCATCTCCTGGAATACATGGGCGTGGAATTCGACATCGACGTCGACGAGATCAATGAGCGCTGGGAGGAACTGGCTTCCGCCGATGTGTGGAGCCAGATGATCATCAAGGAGACGGCCGACGTCGTCGAGTTGCTCGAAGCAACGCCGCCGACCGGTCAGTACTACCTCGACTCCACCGGAGCGCTGGTGTTCCGCCGTGCTGCACTGGACTGGCATCAGCTGCAGGACGAGTCGGAGTCGTTCTTCCTGCGCATCTACGGACCCGGCGACTACCGCTGGAAGGGCGCAGATCTCGGGGTGCTGGTCACCAAGGGCCGGCTGCAGCGGGAACTCGCACAGGGCGGTTCGGCACTCACCATTCGCGCTGGGCACCTCATCGATTCGCTGAGAGCCCTGTACCGCGGTACACCGCTTGCCGAGCCCGCCACGATCGAACCGGCTGCCGGTCTCAAGCCGCTCTGACCGGTTCACATTGGCACGCGTGTCCCTTCTGGAGCGGAATCCCTGAGTAGACGTTTCGTCGAAACCATCGGTACAACTTCGACGATCTGTACACTGCTGCGATGGGCGTTCCGGTGTCCTGGGTGCTCGCGCAGTCGGATCTGTCGCTGCGGCTCCTCGGTGGCGGCGCCGGAGTGTTGCGCGAGGTCACCCTGGCACTGACCACCGAGTTGTCCGAACCGTTCCGCTGGCTCTCCGGTGGCGAGTTGGTCCTCACCACCGGACTCGGACTGCCGACGACCCGCGCGAAGCGCGCGGCCTATCTGCGTGGGCTCGACGAATGTGGGGTCTCTGCAGTCGGTTTCGCCGTCGGGCTCAGCCATGCGACGGTGCCGCCGGATCTCATCGCCGCGGCCGACGAGATCGGGATTCCGCTGCTGGAAGTGCCGTTGGAGACACCGTTCGCGGCGGTGGTCAAGCGCATGAGCGAGCGGCTCGCCGATCAGCACTATGAAGCGGTACTCCGCGCATCGCGCGCGCAGCCGCGGATCACGCGTGCCGCGGTCAGCGGCGGAACATCCGCGGTGGTGGCCGAGCTCGCCAGGGCACTGTCCGCGAAGGTGCTCATCCTTTCCCCATCGGGCGACGTCATCGAATGCCACCCGCGGTCCTTGGACCCCAAGCTGGTCGGTGAAGTGCGCGCCGTGGTGGCGTCGGCCGGAGCAGGCAGTGTCGTCGCGGGGACCGCGATCACATACCAGCGCATCAAAGTGACCCGCAAGATCCACGGCGTCTTGGCTGTGGTGACTGCCGCACCGCTGTCAGCGATCGACCAGATTCTGTTGGGCCACGCCAATTCACTACTCGCACTGGACTTCGAGAAGCCCGCCCGTCTGGTGGAAGCCCACCGCGAACTGAATTCGAGCGCGCTGGGGCTACTGCTGAGCGGCGAGCACGATCTCGGACCGGCTCGCGCACAGCTCGCCCAGGTCGCCGATTCGCACGGGCACATCCGGGCCCTCGTCATCGACTGCGGGTCCGGTCCGGCAATCGAGCAGGCGCGGGCCGCACTCACACCGGCCGTCGAGCGCACCGGGTCTGTGCTGTTCGCGCACGTGCAGGGGTGCCAGCTGATCGCTGTGCTCCCGGGCACGCACGACGTCGCATTCGTCCGCCGCGTCACCACCGATGTCGCCGCGGCGGCCCGCAAACTCATCAGGGTCGGCCTCAGCGAACCGCTTCCCGTCGGCTGCCTTGAGGTGGCCGTGGAGCATGCCAAAATTGCCGCTGCGGCGGCCGAATGCGGGGCAGTACCACTGGAATTCACGGCGTTCGCCGGTCGGGCGCTGCTGTCGATCGATTCGACGCGCCAGGTGCTCAATACTGTCGCCGACACATTCCTGGCACCTCTCGACGTATACGACCGCGAGCACGGCAGTGAACTTCTGGTGTCGCTGCGGGCGTTTCTGGAGGCCAACGGGCATTGGGAGACAGCCGCATCCGCGATCGGCGTGCACCGCCACACCTTGCGCAAACGTATGACCTCGGTGCAGGAGTTGATCGGGTGCAACCTCGACGTCGCCCGGGTCCGGGCAGAGCTGCTGTTGGCACTGTTGGCCTACCAGAGCTGAGGTGATGCGGGAGTTCACCCGAGAACGTACGGCAGGCGGTCGACGAGGGATCCGAGCGCAGCGCGCTCGGCAGCGGTCGCCGGTCGCCGGCCTGTTCCAACTGTCAGGACAGCGGTGTCCGACATCGACGTCGGGAATGACGCGTCGACGATCCTCACGAACAGCTTGCGTGATGCCGCCAGGGTCGGCGCCGGCGGCCCGTCCACACCGCGAACATGCTTGGTCAGGTCTAGATGGTGCAAGGTCGCTTCGAGGACGTAGGCATCCAGATAGTCGCTGGCAGTGAGGACTTCGCCTTGCGTGCTGACTCGCAGGTCTGGTGCGGCAAGCTGGGCCGCCCGCGCCGCTGCCGAACCCACATCATCGAGGTGATGCTTGAGCAGGTGCGGCTGCTCGTATGCCGCTGCCAGTCGCACGGTCAGCGCGTCGAGAGGGTCCCGTCCGCTGGGCAGCGTGTGCGTGACGTCCCAGTAGGTCGCTGCGTCGCGCGTCGGCTCGTCGTCAGTCGGCGTCGCCAGCGTGATGAGAATGTCTTGAGCGTCAATCACCAAATGGCACAGCAGGTCTTGAACCTTCCACCCGGCACAACCGGACGGCGCCCTGAAATCTCGATCGGGGAGCCGCTCGGCGGCGGCGAGCAACGATCCCCATGCCTCGGCGAAGGCCGCGTGCCTCATGGCGCCCGTCTGGTCAACGCGGAGCGGATCATCCGGTCAGGGAAGCGCGGACTGCCGCACGGCGTCGAACGGAGTGTTGCCCGTTATCCGGTTGACGATGCCTGCCGTGGTGAACTCTTTGGCCAATCGCACCGCGTCGCCGACAGCGGAGCCCGTCGCGAGTGCTGCGGTGATCGCTGCCGCCAGGGTGCATCCGGCTCCGGCCACCCGAGCCTGCCCGACCTTGGCCGTACGCAAAATCTCGACGTCGCTGCCGTCGTAGAACACATCGACGGCGTCGTCGCCCGGAAATTCCACGCCGCCCTTGACAACCACATAGCGAGGTCCGAGATCGGCGATGCGCTGGGCTGCTTCCACGAGGTCGTCGACAGACGAGATGTCGTCCATCTCAGCCAGAGTGCGCGCCTCGAACAGGTTCGGAGTGGTCAGGCTGGCCAGCGGCAGGATCTGCCTGCGCAGGGCGGTGTCGGTATCGAGGGCAGCGCCGGGTTCCTGTCCTTTGCAGATGAGCACGGGATCGACGACGACGTGCCGCCAGGGCTGACGCGCGAGGGCCTGTGCGACGACGTCGATGGTGGCAGGGGTGCCCAACATCCCGATCTTGACGACGTCCAGGTCATAGGCCGAAGTCGCGGCTTCGATCTGATCGGCGACGACGTGCGGCTCGACCGGCACGAAGCGGTGTGCCCAATTCGCGTTCGGATCAAAGGACACGATGCAGGTCACGGTGCCAACACCATAAGCGCCGAGCTGCTGGAAAGTCCGCAGGTCTGCCTGCAGGCCGGCGCCGCCGGTGGCTTCAGATCCAGCGATGACATATGCGAGGTCAACCACGACATCGAGCCTACGGCCACACGCAATCGAGTTCCGTCGGACTCCACAATCCCACCTCAGTGGGCGGCTATTCGCGCCGGCGCGCCCCGGAGGCTTGATAGATGACGCGGTTGGCGATGTCGACGGCATGGTCGGCGAAGCGTTCAAAATAGCGGCTGAGTAGCGTCACGTCGACGGCACTGACAGTTCCGTGGGTCCAGGCCGGATTCAGTACCCGGCTGAACAACTGCCTGTGCAACTCATCCATCGCCTCGTCATCGACACCCAGTTGCGCCGCGCGTTCGAGATCGCGAGACAGCACAACACTTTTGGTGTCTCCGGCGATCTGCACCGCGATTCGGCCCATTTCGGCGACGTAGCCTTCGACCTCGTCGGGTACGACCCTGGTGGGGTGGCGCAGACGGCCGATGTGTGCGATGTGGGTGGCCAGCGCGCCCATCCGTCGCACGTCGGCAAGGTCTTTGAGCGCGCTGACCACTGCTCGCAGGTCCCCGGCCACCGGCGCTTGGCGGGCGAGAATCGTCAGCGCGTCTGCTTCGAGCAGCCCTGACAGGTAGGTGATGTCGTGGTGCCGCTCGATCACATCTTCGGCAACGTGCACGTCGGCTTGTAGCAATCCCCGGGTGGCGTCGTTCATCGCCGATCCTGTGCGATCGCACAGGTCCGCGATCCCGCCGCTCAGTGCGTCGAGTTGCGCGTGAAGTATGTTGCGCATACGGGCGGATCCTACGAAGCGCTCGAGCGGCTCCCGCCCTGCAATCGCCCGCTGAGCGGGACGACGCACGGTCGTGTCCAGGCTCTACACAGGATCGCCAGATCTCAGGGCACGCGGGTCACGTGGCACGTGAATGCGTGTCGGGCATGCCTTACTCCGATGCTGTTGGACTCCAACAATTCTCGGTAACGGAGGCTGCGCGCGAGTAAGTCCCGGGCTCGAGCGGCGTATAGCAGATCGGGCATCCTGAAGACAGCTCAAAACCGCTTCAGCAGTCGGAAAGTCGCGGTGACACTTCCGACAATCAAAACATGTGACCCATATCACAGTGGTCGATTACCTGCGCCGAACCGGCACTCGGACAGGCCTTTTGTGTCGGCTCGCCGGAAAACTCCCGTTGCCAGGGCTCCGTAGGTGTGTCGCGCGCTACGGTACCCGCGTGAGCGTCAACGCTGCGATCGTCACCGTCGCCGACGACATCCATGCGCTGGCCGTCGCACATGAGCTGAGATCCAGACCTGGAACCGAATGCGCCATCATCGAAGTCGATCGGCTGGTGAATTCAGGCGGGTTCAACTGGCAAGCCCATGTTGCGGACTCTCAGGTGCCGTCACAGCCAGAGCCGACTCACGTGGCCAACTTGGATGTCATCTGGTGGCGTCGTGCCAACGCACCTGATCGTGCCGACCTCTCAGGCCTGACGCCACCGCAAGCGGACGTGGTACGCAACGACACGAAGACGTCACTGCGCGGCATATTGCTCACCGACTTCCGCGGATCATGGGTCAGCGACCCGGCGGCAACCGAATTGGCAGACAACAAGCTGAGCCAGTTGCGCGTGGCACGCGATGTGGGCTTCACCGTGCCGCGCACACTGGTTTCCAACAATCCGACTGCAGTTCGTGATTTCTGCGACGGACTCGGCAACGACGTCGTGGTGAAGTTGGTGCACGGTTCCAGAGCTATGGGCGCCATCCCCACCCGCATGGTCACCGCGGAGGTGCTCGACGACGAAGCCTCCATCCGCGTCGCCCCGACGATCTACCAACAGTTCGTCGGGGGCACACATCATCTGCGCGCACACGTGTTCGGAGACAATGTCTACGCGGCAATGTTGGACTCAGATCGACTCGATTGGCGTGTCGATCTCACCACGCCGATGGCCAACTGGGCTGTGCCAGAGAAACTTCGGCACATGCTGTGCGAAGTGGTCCGGCGACTCGGCCTGCGGATGGGCATAGTCGACTTGAAACTCGATGAAGATGGCGACCCGGTCTGGTTGGAATTGAATCCCCAGGGCCAGTTTCTGTTTGTCGAAGCCCTGGCCGGCATTCCGTTGACCACGCTGTTGGCGAATTTCCTTACCAGTGAGGCGCACCGGCAACGTGTCGAGGTCTGAACGACCGGCTACGCGATGTAGTCGCAGTCGCAGCCCTCGGTCGCAATGTTGATCCACCCGTCGCCGTTCAGGTCGCACATGGAGACCGTGCCGCCGCTGTAACCACCGGCCGACTGGAGCGGGGCAACCCTGCGCGCGCCGATTCGTTCGCGCAGCAGCGACTCCCACTGGACGAGTTTTTCGTTGGGCACGAGCGCCGAGAGCGTCTCCAGCCGGAAATTGAACATCACCGGCGACGTGGCCATTTCGTCGGGGCCATGATCAGACGGATTCATGACAAACTCACCTCCAAGTAGAGTTTCATCGGTATTGTCAACGCGGATTCGGGCAGCGCAATGTCAGTGACGGCGTGAAGCGAAGATCATTGAGCAGAAGGACAGGGCACCAACACTTTACGAACGCCCACCCCCTCGTCGCCGATGCCGGAAAGTATGCGATACCCCGGCCTGTCCCGATCGTAAACTCCCAATATCCACCTGGCGCTGTTGAGCCATCAGAAGCGTCCATTCTTGACCTTTTCGAGCAATTCGAACTTCCCTTTCGGGTAGCGGAAAAGCCGACCCGCAAGGAAGCCACAGTTCTCGCAGGACTCGAATTGCAGGGAAGCGAACTCCCTGCCGAATCACGTGCCCGTACCGGCGGTCGGCCATATGATCGGTGCACGTCCACCTCGCGCCCTGGCCGCACGACAAGCTACGGAAAAGTGATCGGGGGAATCGCAGAGGGGAGCGGAACTTCGGGAATGTCTGCGGGCATCTCGACGTGCGGCACGTCGGCCGGCAGTTCCACCTTCGGGATATCGCCGGGCATCTGCACGTTGGGCACCGCACTCGGCAACGGCACCGACGGTAGGTCACTCGGGAACGGGAACGGCGGAATATTGCCCGGAACCGGCAGCGTGGTCTCCACATCTTCCAACGCAGCAGGGCGATCCGATTGCGCGGCGCAGCCCACGACCACCGCCGGCATCGCGATCAACACAGCCATGCGGCACGAGACCCGTTTGGCCGTGAAGGGCACGTTGCCAAACCCTTTGCCGCCCACGGCTGCGACGCTACCACCGGGTATCGGCTACGCCGTCTGGCCGAGGCTCAGACACGCGGCTGATGGAGTCCAGCAATCCTTGAAACTTCGTGTGAATCGACGATGAACAGTAACTGACCCGATGATTATCAGAAAGTGGCAAATATCTGCTTCGGTCGCGTCCGACGTGTGAAGCGCGCCGTCGCGGCCTACCGTGGTGCGGGGACCAAGATCTTTGTCCGGCCGGGGGAGTGCAGTGACAATTTCGGCGATAGTGGCTCGCGTGGTCGGTTTCTTGCGCGCCGGCTACCCAGAAGGCGTCCCCAGCACGGATTTCGTGCCGCTTTTGGCACTCCTGCAACGCCAACTCAGCGATGACGAAGTCCGCCAGGTGGCCGCCCAACTGATCGCCGACGGGCAGTTGCCGGTCTCGGTCACAGACATCGAAGTCGCCATCACCAAGGCCATCGACACCATGCCGTCACAACACGACGTGCAGCGCGTCAGCGACCGACTCCGCGCCGGCGGCTGGACCGTCACCGAGCACCTGTAAGCGCCCTGAGCCCGGCGAGCCCTAGAAGCCTGCCTGGCGTGACAGCTCTCACATCTCTACGGATCGGGTTTGGCCACGCCGTAGCACGGGGTATCTCGCGATCACGTCGGCACAGGGCCGACCGGCGTCGTTGGCGCATCGCACAGTATGCAGAGGAGCTGGTACGTATGTCCGACAAGAGCGGACCCCTGGAAGGCATCGAAGGCGTTGTGGAAGGCGTCAAGGGCAAGGCCAAGGAAGCCATCGGCTCGGTCGTGGGACGCGACGACCTGCGCCGTGAAGGCCAGGCACAGCAGGACAAGGCTGACGCCCAACGAGAGGCCGCGAAGAAGGAGGCCGAAGCGGAAGCTGCGCGTAGGGCCGCCGATATCAACGAGTCTCGCGAGAAGGCCGAACAGTAGGAATGGCCGAGGCGGGGGCGACCAAGGAAACTGGTCGGCCCCGCCCTCCGCTTGTCTGACGACCACGCAGCGATATCCACGCAGCGGTTAAAGACTCGGGTCGTTGAGGATCCGGCGCTTCGCTGATTGAAACTCCGCCTCGGTGAGCGCCCCCGACTGCCGCAGTGCGACCACGGTTCTGAGTCGTTCTACTCGGACGCCTTGCCCATCGGAATGTTCGGTCGGTGCGCCGACCGGCTGCACCGGCATCGCGAACTCGGCTGAATTCGACTGTGCGAGTGGTCGATTGCGTCTATCTGCACTGATCCACCACAGGATCGACAGGGGCAACGCGACCACCGCAAGAACGATCAACCCAACAAATGGCCAGATCGCCGAACCATATGGACTTCCATGGCCGAAGGACAACCGCGGCCGCTGGTTCCCGCTGCCAGGACCCTCGGTAATAACCCGGTAGTGACCGGCCTGCGCAATCTGTGCGATGCCGATCTGCACGCGCAGATCTCGATTCGAGGTCGTGGTCCCACCCATGTGGTCGATCAGAACCGGGCTAGACGCCCCGGCCGGCGCTTCGAAACGCAGCTTCACCGATGGCACGATCACGCCGGCGCCCGTGGTGGCAGTGCACAGCTGGGAGTGTGCCACGGTCACTGGGGCGAGCTACCCGGGCACGTCGCGTCTGTCAGATCCGTAGCCGCGGTCGCAGCCGGTCAGTGGCGACTTCCGCTCCCGCGTCAAGGTCGTCAGCCAGCGCATTGGCGAACGCCACCAGACCTGCGCCATCGACGGAGTAACGCCCCACGTGCGGATCGGCGGACAGTCGGCCGGCCGCGCGTCGCAGCAGGCTGGCCGCGCCGGTGCAATTGCCGCGTTGGACATGCGTAATGCCGACCGCGAGTTGCGCCAAGCCCTGCCACAGCATCCGCTCGTCGTCCGGGCCGTTCTTCCAAGCGGCCTCAAGTACCTCGTGCGCGTGGAACGCCAAGCCTTGGTCCAGTAGTTCCTGGGCATAGTCGAGGCTGTCTGCCGGCGGCAGACAAAGGTCGTCCGGTATTCGCGGGATGCCGGTGGCACCAGGCGGAAGTGGGCGACCCAAGGCGTCGCGCGGACGTGCGCTGCGGGGCCGGCCCGAATCGTCGCGGTCGCGAGCAGCCATACCTCCATCATGACAACTGCAGTGGACTCACAACGCCATTGGGTTGTACAAGTAGCCGATGGCAGCGGAGGAGTGACTTCGGTGGCCTCGACGGATGCGTAGTTGGCCGACCGACGGTCGCGTCCGCCAAGCCCGGCACCCCCAGATCGCTTGGCTCAGAGACGCTTCAGTCCACGGACCGCCTGGAGGAACGGCAAAGTCGACGCAAGTCCCTTGCGTAAGTTCGGTTGTAACGTGCTGATGTTCCCCAGTGTGATGTGGCGGACGCCCTGGTCTCGCCATTCGGCGGCCTGTTCGACGATGTCGTTTGGGGTGCCGGCCAGTAAGCCTTCCCTGAGTAATGATTGTGGGACTTGCCGGGTGTACGACAGTGCGGTTTGTTCATCGATCAGTTGAGGCATGATGTCGGTTGCCCCGCCGGCAAGGCCGAGCGGATGTGAAACGCCGTGGCGCTCCCACCACGCCGCTGGAGCTAGCAGTGCAATGGACTTGATGGCGTCGCTGCTCAGTGCCTCATCGACCTCGTCGCGGTTGCGGCCGACGACAGCGAATCCTTGCCAGGCCCCTTTGATCGACATGGGATCGCGGCCGGCGTCGGAGGCGGCACTTCGAACCGCATCCAATCCGGCGGCGTAATCGGTGGGGGCGATGAGTGCTGGTACCCAGGCATCGGCGTAGCGGCCGGTGATTCTGAGCATGCGCGGGCCGTGTGAAGCGACCCAGATTTCGGGCCATTTCCCTTTGTGGGGAGGCAGGTCGAAAACGGCGTCGTGCAGCGGGAAGTACGGCGAGTCGCGGGATATCAACTCGCCGCCGGAGCTCCAGAGGGCCCGGATGGTGGCAAGGGCTTCTTCCAACCGTGTTACCGGCCTGGACCACTCCACGCCGTAGGGTTCGTTGCCTTCGCGCTCGCCCGTTCCGATGCCCAGGATCGCCCGTCCGCCGGTGAGTATGTGCAGCGTCGCGGCCGCCTGAGCAGTGACCGCGGGGTTCCGGCGACCGGCGTCGGTGACGCTGACTCCCAGTCGCAGGCGCCCGACCCGGTTGCGCGCAGCGAGATGGCCGAGCACGGTCCAGGGTTCGAGGATCGCGTCGACTTTCGGGACCAGTCGCGCCGCACCGACGTAGCGGCGCGTGGCGATCGAACGGGGGAACAACGAGTTCAGGTGATCGCCCACCCAAAACGAGTCCGCACCGGCGGCCACCGCACCCAGATAGTTTGCCCGCAACGGCGCAGTCGGCCATGGCTGTGCATTGACGATCTGGTCGAACACGCCGACCCCGAACCGGCTCTTCGAATTCGACCGTCGTGCCATAGGTCTTTGTCCCTTTCGTGCGCAACTGGACCGGCCACCTTCGAGCATGGACAGCGCACTAGGCACTCGATGGTGTTCGTGCCAAGTATCGCGGGTGTTGAGGCGCCGCGGCGTGCAAATCTCAGGAAGATCTCGGCGCCCCGACTTGAACGGGCCGTACGTAGTTACTTGCAGCCAGCGCACGCACGGGTGATGGCGCCAAAGCCGGCATGAAGCTCTGGGTGATCGAGGCAGGTGCCTCGTTGACCGATCCAGTCGGCCCATCGGTCCGACGAATGTCGCCGAATCAGACCGCAGTAGCGAGCCGCCGGACGCCTTCGGTTATGCGCTCGACATCGCTGCATCCGTAGCTGAGCCGGAGGTGCGGGACGCTGGGTTCGGCGGGATACCAAGGGACGCCTGAAGATACAAGGACGCCGGCGGCCAGTGCGCGGGCGGCGGCCGCATCGGGATCGGCACCGGCGGGCAGTCTGACCCACAGGTGCATGCCTCCGCGAGGAATACACACGGGCTGCGTGTCGGGCAATCTGCGGGCGAGCTCCCGGATCAGAGTGTCACGGCGACGGGCCATCTCTCGCGCGATGGTTCGCAGGTGCCGCGGGTACGCCGCCGAGGTGAGGAAATCGAGGGCAGCAGCCTGGATAGGTCCGGCGACATAGAGATCATCGAGGATCTTGGCGGCACGAAGCCTGAGATGTGCCGGACCATGGGCACATAGCACGCCGACGCGCAAACCGGGCGTGACCCCTTGGTCAGCGAACAGATGTGAACAATGTTCCCGGACTTGGACTCTGACATCAGAGTCGGGGGTGTTGGCCCGTCGATGGCAAGGAGGCGAGCGGCGTCGTCCTCGATGGCGAAAGCGGAATGTCGCTGCAGTTCTATCCCTACGACGGTCCAGCGTTCCTGCTGTGGGGCATCGGATAGCCGGCACGCCAACAGTTCAACGAAATTGGGGATCATCATGAAGGCAGGAGCCAACTTGCGATACTGCTCTGCGTCCGGTTATGCGCCACGAAGTCCGCTATGCGCGGCGAACAGCTTGGCTAACCAGTGCATACTCTCGCGCCGAGATCTCAGGCGAACGACGTGCAGATGCTTGTGGAGTGCGTCGATGGCCGGCAGTCGGTCACGACAGGTGTTGCGAGTACGAATTCCCCACCGGACGATGTGCTCCGGGTCAGTGAAGAACTCATGAAGAGGCCCTTCGTAATTCCCGTTCCACAGCTCCACCCGGCGCATTCGTCTGTGCACGGTACGACGTGTCAACTGATACAGAGTTTGCGGTGTAGGGAGGTCAAGCCACACCATCGTGTCAGCGCGTTCGACGATTCGATCGCGAACCGCCGCGTACTGCCACTCAATGACCCATTCATCTCCGGAAATGAGCTGGTGCACGTCAGCGGCGAACTCGTCTCGCGGCTGCCAGTCGGGGCCGTGAAACAGGCTGTCCATCTCGGTGTAGGGGAGTCCCAGAACTTCCGAAACACGTTTGGCCAGAGTCGTTTTTCCTGAACCCGACACTCCGGCGATCGCGATGCGGCGCGGCTGCCAGGTAATCGGATCAAATGCTGACAACACGTGCCTGATCCTAAAGCAGCACTTCGTAGTCACAGGCCTGGACCTCCACCAGGCACGCAGATCCGACACCTCGGCCGTCAGCGCGCTGGCCTAGGCGAGTCGATCGGTGTCGGTTTCTGCGTCGGTGAACGCACGTATCCGTCATGGCATAGCGCCGCCGGGCTGATAGGTGCAAGTTCTTTCAGCTGACGCAACTGCCAGGGTAGCGGCAACGCCACGGTGGTGTAGGTGCTGGAGGTTTAGCTGAAACGCTGTAGCGCCGTGCGTGCGCACTCGACAGCTTCGGCGCCCGTCAAAGGTCGATGCTCGCTATCGCCAAGGCCGTCCGTTGCGGCGCTGCCGACTGGTGGTTCCGCCGCGGCCGCGAGGGTCGCGCGGTGTAGGGCGGCTGCGGTGGTGGTGTCGCCAAGGCGGGCGAGCAACCGAGCGATGAGTCGCAGTGTGTCCCACTGCTGGGCGAGGATTCCAGGGCCGCCGCGTTCCCAGAGCCCCAGCACCTCGATGAACATGTGCACGGCGGTGACTGGGTCACCGTGCACGCTGACGATCGCCGCGGCTTCCATGTGGGCCATCCCCGTCAGCCAATTGTTCTCGACGGTTGCAGCGAGCTCGGCGGCATTGGCGAGATAACGCAGAGCCTGTCGCGGCGCTGAATCTGCCAGGGCGCGGCCGAGCGCGCAGTGCGCCATCGCTTGCGCGGTCGGATTACCCGTGGCGTTTGCCACGCGCAGCGCTTCCTGGCCGGCGGCCAGGCCGCCGAGCGGCGTTCCTAGTGATTGATGGCAAAGGGTGAGTCTATCGAGGATGAATACCAGTCGGACCGGATGTGCGCTGGCGCGCGAATTGGCCAGCTCACCTTCGTAATGCGCTAGGGCGCTGGCCGCCTCCCCGGTACAGAGATCGACATCGGCAAGGACGTCAGCTGGATATCCGAGATAACCCGTGCCGGGGCCGGGAACACGCCCGTCGGCCAGTTTCGCCAACGAGCGGGCTTGGGAGAAATCGCCCAACACCCACGCCGCGCGAGCCGCTACCCCCACCGCCGCCGGAAAAAGCCGGTGGTCAGGATCGGCGACGCCGATGACCTGATACGCCCATCCAGCTGGCCGGTAGCCGGTGCGATTCATCAAGTCCAGAAGCGATGTGACCAGTCGAAGCGCCAGGTCGATATCGCGGTCAGCCATCGCGCGCTCAAACGCCAACCGGACATTGTCGAAGTCCAAGGCTGTGTAAGTGGCCGCAGCATCGGGCGTCAACCTCTCGACCCAGATCCGTTCCTCGGCGCCATTCATTCCGACAGTGGCGCGTTCGACCAGTTCGGTGTAGTACCGGGCGTGTCGTGCTGCCATCTCGTCGGCAAGTGCGCATTCTTGCAATCGATTGCGGCCATATGCCCGCAGTGTCTCCAAGACGCCGTAACGGGTCGGGCCGACAGTATTGCGAACGATCACCATCGATTTGTCGACCAAGCGGGTCAGCAGGTCCAGGGTGTCGTCCTCGGTAGCGTCGTCGGCGCACACCATGTGTGCCGCCTCAAGATCGAAACTGCCGGAGAACACCGAAAGTCTTGGAAAGAACGCTTTCTCGGCTTCATCGAGTAACTGGAACGACCAGTCGATCGTGGCAGCGACACTCTGCTGGCGTGGATGCGCCCCGCGGGATCCCCCGCTGAGTAGTCGAAGCCGATCGAGTCGTCGGGTGATGTCGATGGTGCTCATCGCTCGCGTCCGCGCGGCCGCCAACTCGATTGCAAGAGGTACTCCGTCCAGTCTCCGGCATATTTCGGCGACGGCGCCGACCGGTTCACGATCGGGATCGAAATCGGGCCGGCTGGCCCGCGCCCGTTGGACAAACAACTCAGCAGCGGCGCCCTCCGGAAGGGGCTGCACGGAAAGGACCTGCTCGCCTTCGACGCCGAGCGCTTCCCTGCTCGTGGCGAGAATCTTCACTTGCGGGCAGTTGCGAACAATCACGTCCATCAACCGCGCCACGCCGACCAATACGTGCTCGCAGTTGTCGATGACAAGTAGCAGGTCGCGTCGGCGTAGATAGTCGATCACGGCATCGTCAGTCCCGGCGCCCTGGATGTGCTGCAACCGAAGCGTCGCCGCCACTGCGTGGCTCACCGCTGAGCCTTGCTCGAGTGGTGCGAGCTCGCAGACCCATGCGCCATCAGGGAAGTCCTGCTGCGCGCGGTAGGCCGTTTCGAGCGCCAGCCTGGTCTTTCCCACCCCGCCGAGGCCGGTAAGCGTAATCAAGGGACCGTCGTCGAGAGCCGCGATCGCGCGCTTGACGTCAGTTTCGCGGCCGATGAGCGTCGTTGGGTGCCTGGGCACCTGGCCGGTGGGACGAGCAATCGACAGTGCGGTATGGGCGAACCGGCCGTGATCGGGCCGTGAGTCACCATCGAGAATCGACTGGTGCACCGACTGAACTGCCGGACTTGGATCGACGCCCAGTTCGTCGACAAGTCGCTCACGGATCATGCGGTAGGTCTCCAGGGCTTCGGCCTGCCGCCCGCTGCGATACAAGGCCAGCATCAACTGGGCGGCGACTCGTTCATCTAGGGGATACTCCTGCAAGGTGGCCGCCAGGTCGCCGAGCAGCTGAGTGTGCGTGCCCGCAGCCAGCGCGGCGTCGTTGCGGTCCAATCTCACCGAGAAACGTTCTGCATCAAGAGAATTCCGCAGATCGTCAGCCCACGGGGTGGCGAGCGGCGTGACTGGTTCGCCGCGCCAAAGGCCCAGCGCCTCGGTGAACAGCGCTACCGCGTCGGCAGGATTGGCAACGGCTCGCGCCTCGGCCGCAAGCTGCCGGAAGCGGTACAGGTCGATCGATTGCGCGTCGGTGTTGAGGGTGTAACCGGCAGGCCCCCGTACGATCCGCACCGCAGCGGACTCGGGCAGAACGTGCCGCAACCGGGATATATAGGCGGCCACAGCGTTGCGCGCCTTATGCGGGAGTCGATCGGTCCATACGCGGTCGATGAGCTGATCGACGGAAACGGGACGGTTGACGTCGACGAGCAGACTGGCGAGCACGCCGCGCTGTCGGGCATGACCGATGTCGAGTCGTCGCCCGTCGACGTACGCCTCGACTTCACCGAGCACACGGAACTCCATCACCATCGGTGTACACCGTTCCATCAGGATGGCGCTCTGAGCGGACAATCGACCGGATTTCGACTCGAGCGGACGGGATTGGTCACCGTCGCGGCTGAACGGATGACCGCTGACGACGGTCCGGATCAGACGCCCAAGCGGTGACACCTGTCCGGCAGCCCAGAGCCTTGGCAGGTGCCTGGTCGCAAAACAGCCAGTGAAGTGCACATTTCACGATTTCGGCAATTTTGCAGAAACGGCACTCGCCAGCGTTAGAGCGTGCCCGCAACACCGGTTGCGGGACGCGAGCAGAAATCAGGAAGGAATGCAGAAATGCCGTTCGTCAACGTGAAGGTCATCGAAGGTGTGTTCTCGTCGGCCCAGAAGCAGGACATCGTGCGCAAGGTCACCGAAGCCATGGTCGCGGTTGAGGGCGAGAGCATGCGCCCAGTCACCTGGGTCGTGGTCGAGGAGATCTCCAGCGGCGACTGGGGCATCGGCGGCAATCCGATGCACACCACCGACGTCAAAGCGCTCGCAGCAGGATCCGGGGGATAGGTGCGCCCGCATACCCCGTCGTCACAATTTTCCGCACTCGTATCGGCGCGGTGGCGATCATCGCAAAAGGAGAGAGACTCGTGACCACCACACATCCCAAACGGGCCACCCGAACCCGTATCACGGCCACAGCCATCCTCGCCGGCGCGGTCGCCGCCGGCGGGTTCGGTTCGGCCGCACCTGCCAATGCCGCCGACACGTTCCTCGCCCTGGCCTATCAGCAGTCCTACGGGTTCGGCGGCAAACTCGTCTACCGCGACGCCCACGGGATTGGACAAAGTGGCGTGATGGATACCGCGAGAATCAACGCCCTCAACGATTGTCAGCGCAATGGCGGCCAAACTGGCGGGGGCCAGTGTGAGGTGCGGGTCGTCGCCCGCAACGAATGTGCGGCAGTAGCGGCCTCCAACGGCGCCGGGGGATGGAAGATCGCTACCGCAACCTCCTACAACCAGCAACTGGCTGAGCAGATCGCGCTGGCGAACAACGGCGGCGGATTGGTCGTTGTTTCAGCATGCCCAAGCTAGTCCCGGCCGACCGCACAAAGCGTTGGGGGTCTGCATCCAAAGCGCAGATCCCCAACGTTTGAATCCGACCACCGGAGCTGGCCAAGACCGACCCGGGCGGGCGTTATGCAGCCTCTCCGCGGCATGATCCTCGTTCCTGATCAATAGCATTGGATATCAACATGATTGGACCGCACTGCAATGACTGTTAAACACCACAACGGTGCTCGTGATTGTGCCGCGCCGACCCCTTTGCCGTCCCACATTGAATCGGCCATCGACACGATCATGCGTGGTAAGCCTCCGCTTCTCTTGTTCACGACGATGGCCCGTGACCCACGACTGTTCTTCAAGTTCTTCAATTCGGGACTACTCGACCGCGGACACCTGAGCATCCGAGAACGGGAGATCGTGATCGACCGGGTGACCGCCACCTGCAATGCTGAATATGAATGGGGCGTACATGTCTCCGTGTATGCCGCCAAAGCTGGGCTCACTGATGTGCAGATCCTGTCGTTGACGACGGGGAGATCAGACGATGAGTGTTGGACCGAGGAGGAAGGGACTCTGATCCGGCTGTGCGATAGCCTCCAGGGCTCCTGCGACGTCGACGACGCCCTGTGGGCCGATCTCACGCGTGCTCATTCCGCCGAGGCAATCATCGAATTGGTCATGCTTGCAGGCAGTTACCGCACCATTAGCTACCTCGTCAACAGCCTTCGACTTCCACCCGAACCCTTCGCTCGACGGTTCGCAGAATTCGGGAGAACCGATGAACGATCATGAGACCGACGACCTCGTGGGCCGACGGGCCGACGCCGTGAGATGTAGTCGGCAGCCGGAGAACCGTGGGAACCACCGAACTGCCGTCGATCATCCCGACTTCCCAGATGCACAGCACATGTCCATCGCGCGGCTGCCGTCGGGCTCCCGATTTGCCCCGACGATCGGGTTCAGTGCGGCAGTCCGCGCAGGCCAGGTCATCCACGTATCGGGCACCACGGCGGTCGACGCATCCGGTCAGATCGTGGGAGATGGCGATGCCTACGCCCAAGCACGGGAAGCGCTATGGAAAATCGACGCCGCGCTGCGCGAAATGGGTTGCCAGCCAAGAGATGTAGTCCAGACGCGAATGTATCTGACCCGGGTTGAAGATTGGGAAGCGGTCGGACGGGCTCACGGCGAGGTGTTCGAAGATCACCGGCCAGCAGCCACGATGATCGTCGTAGCCGCGCTACTCGATCCCCGCATGCTGGTGGAAGTCGAAGCCGTCGCATACCGGCCTGAGCCCGGCGTCGAGTAACCCCACCGTCATGGCGCCGAATTGCAATACTCCGTTGGCGTCGTAGAACCATGGCCGCCCGGTCGATCCGTCCCAGGATGCTTGTTGGACCAAGCGGTTCGCTTCGGTGTCAAAGTGGTGAACGCACGTATCGACGCGCCCATGCGCCAATCTTGTCGACCGCCGAGCGCTCGCCCAGGACGTCGGACGACGTCGTCATGACTGCCCGTCCTGGTCTGTGCGCGCCGCTGCACCGACGCCGCGCCTGTCGCGGGTCTGCGGCGTCGACCTCGGGTTCAGTGGCACCATCTGAAGTCATTCCCCTCCCGAGCTACGCTTGTCGGCGCCCGAACACAGGCGGTCGAGCGGATTTTCGCTGCGGCCGCCGAACTCGTTCCCAGCAGGGTTTCGAAGCGTTCACCATCGAGGCTTTGTCAGCGAAGGTGCATTGCTCACCCGCCACCATCTACCGGCACGCCGGAGGCAAGGCAGCGATCCTTGAAGGTGTCGTCGGGCGCCTGTCGGCGCGCATCGTGAGACGGGTGTCGGAGGCGATCGAGGGACTGGATGGTTCCGAGCGAGTGGTCACCGCGTTGGTCGTCGCATTGGACCATATCCGCTCCGAGCCGCTTGGCCCGTTGATGATGGGCGCGATTCGGCCCGACCAGAACAACGGCTGGCTGACTGCTTCACCTTTGGTGGAGGAGCTTGCCGAGCGCATGATCGGTCGATCCGATCCGTTGGCCGCTCAATGGCTGATCCGCGTCACATTGGCGCTGTGGTACTTCCCGGTCAAAGACCGGGAGTCCGAGTATCAGATTGCTTCCCGCTTCGTCGGTCCCAGTTTTGCGTTCGGCAACTAGGTCTCGATTCCGCGCGCCGCGTAGATGTCCTGGGCGGCCAGTGGTCGGCACTAGCCGGCGGTGAAGTACAAACCCAGCAGCAGCACGAACAGAGTTGCCAGCCAGCCGTTCGTCGTCGCCTTGAGCCACGTGGGCGCGTGACGGACCTCCATGAAGTGCCAAATCACCAACTGGGCCTTGACCGCCGCGATCAGCAGCACGGTGACGGTGACGGTGGTGTTGAGGTGATGTGTCGCGCCGCCGCCTCGAGCGGTCAGAAAGGACGCTGCCGTCACCACCGTGAGGACTGCCCACACGATGGTCAGCGGGTTACGAAGGTAGGCGGTCACACACGTCACCTCATCAGATAGAGCAATGCGAACAGGATGAGCCACACGACGTCGACCATGTGCCAGTACGTTGCACCGGTTTCCACGAACGTGATCCGGGGTTTCGCCGGCCCACACAAGCTGCGGATGACGAAGCCGAGGATCACCAGCCCCAGGATCACGTGACACAGGTGCATCCCTGTCATCACGAAGTAGAACATGAAGAACAGGTTTGTTCCCGGGGTGAACCCAGCGGTGATTTCTGGGATGTATTCGAATAGCTTGAATAGCGGAAAGGCCGCTCCGCAGGCCCATGCGATTGCGAAAAGCCGCATGGCGTCGATGGTCTTTCCAGTCCGGGCGGCTGACGTTCCCAGCGCGACGAACAGCGAACTGGTAAGCAACACAATGGTGTTGACCACACCAATATCCTGGTTCAGCTTCGCCTGACTCTGCAGGAAGAGATCGTGGTCCTGACCGCGGTAGTACATGTAGGCCACGAAGTAGACACCGAAGATGATGAGGTCACCGATGACGAAGAACCACATGCTGGGTTCACCGGGAAGGCTTCTACGTGCCTCGGCGGCGCGTGGTGGGACGCCGACGTCAGCGTTGAGTTCCTGTCCGATCTCGGTCATGCGCTCGCTCTCGGCCGAGCCTCGGGGGAGTCGGATTCGCGCATGGGCCAGACGTTCTCGAGTTCCTCATCGGGCTGATTTTTGATCGCCCGATAGATGCACACGTAGACGATGAACTGCCACGACACGAACAGCGCCATCGCAAACCAGAACGTCATCAGGCCATTCCAGGCGAAGGGTCCCGTTTTGGTGATCCATACCGGAGCTGCGATGAGTTCCGTCACGTACTGCCAGATGGTGTAGTAGCCCAGCCATTTCGGCAAGATGTTGTTCTCATCGAGAATGGTGGCCAGACCAAACGCCATCCACATGATGCAAAAACACCCCAGCGAGCCGATGAACGCCAGGTAGCCGAAGTCGAAAAGCATGGCCAGAACCGACGGGTCGTAGCCACGACGGAATGCGCCTAGTCCGAAGCAGAACAACGGAAAGAGCATGCCGACGATCGTGCCTGTGGTCGCGCCCATGATGACGGCGTACCGAAACGCCGGGCTGACGGACATCCGCTTGATCTGGATCAGATAGCAGGCGTTGGAAATGGGTCCCAGGCCGAACGTCAAGGTCAGGATGACGCAGGCCATCAGCAAGTTATGCGACTGCATGAACTCGACGATCTGCGATGGGGAGCTGCTCGGCGACCGTGGCGGCATCATCCAACTCAAGGGGACAAAGACCACGCCGAACAAGCTGAAAAAACCTGGGACTGTCCAAAAGACGATCCATTGATCCAGTTTCTTGTTCTTGCGCCACTGGCCCCGACGCCCGGCCGGGGGCTCGGATGCGCTGGCCACGGCGTCCGTCATGCCAACACGTCCCGCTCGGCGCCCTGGCGATTGACCACGCCGAGCAGAACGAAGAACATCACGACGATGTAGCACGCAAAGACACTGAGCCGCAGGGTGAAAGACGCCGCCCCGTTCCATGCGAGCGGACCGGACATATGCAGGATCGAGAACGCGCTCGGAACCAACAGTGCAGCGGTCACGATGTTGAAATGGGCCACCCAGCGAGGAAAGATCGGTTCGGGACCGGCGTCGAGGTAGATGCTGGTGGCCAGGCAGAGGTTTTGGACGACGATGGTGCCGACCGGCGCGATGAAGAAGAACCACGCCATGTCGTTGAGCAGACTGATGAGTTGAGGGTCGCGCTCGGGCCTGAACGCAGCCATCGCCCAGCAATAGTCGGCAAGGATGAACGCCGTGAGCCCCACCCCGACGCAGATGATGTAGGCGTAGGTGAAGGCGCTGCTGGACGTGGCGGTCCGGGATATCTGCACGGCGGTCACCGCAAAGAGCGGAACCAGTGAGCAGGCAATCAGATTGCAGAGAATCGCAACGCCAAGGATGCCGGTGACATTCTCAGCGAAGAAGGCCGCGACCTGCTCGGGCGTCAGCGTCGGCGACAGCGGCGGTGAGAACACCGGAAACACAAGGTAGGCCAACGCGAACAACGCCGCCGCCGGCGGGACCGTCCACAACAAGATTCTTTGCCCTCGGGTGTTCATCGCCGAGGACGCGGCAGTAATCGCCCTAGATGTCGCCATTGCCACCGTCCTGCCCATCTCGCCCTGCTACATCTAGTCGGTCACGTCACATCGATCGCGGTCCGCGTCGTCGGGATCTTCAGCCTTCAACAGGTCTAGCACTGTCACTGACAAATAACAATGAAACCGCCGGCATTCCTGGGCAGCCATGCCCGCAGACATCCGGCGTATCACGGTTTGACCTGCGGTAACCACCTCCGCCTGCAGCGAATCCTCATCGAGCCGGATACGTGCCCAACGTAGATTTCGCCGACATTGGTCATTGACATGTTTGGCTGTTGCACAATGAGCGGGTGTCCAACAGTGCCACCCGCCGTGAGACTCAGCGCCAAGAGACACGTGCTCGGGTACTCGATGCTGCCATCGTCGAGTTCCGACGTGCGGGCACCAACGCCGCAGACATCAACGCCATCGTCAGAGCGGCAGGCGTGGCACGCAGTACCTTCTATTTCCATTTCCCGACCAAGGAGCACGTCCTTCTCGAGCTGATCCGGAGGGACGAGTTGCAGCTTGCCGACGAACTCGGGCATTTCCTCGACACCCGACACGACTTGCCAGCAGTGTTGAAGGTGATTGTCGAATCAGTCTTGGCCCTCGAAAGCCGTTGGGGATCAACACTATTCCATGATGTCATCAGTCTTTACTTCTCACCCACCCGACCCGAACGAGAACAGTGGACCAATCACCCGATCTTCGTCTTACTCGCTGCCGAGATCGAGCGTTCGCGCATCCGTGGCGAACTCTACGAGGACGTCGATTCGTACCACAGCGCAGCGTTTTTTCTCCTCGGGGTCTATGCATTGCTCACCACTGTCGGCGAATCTCGCGCAGAACGCGACGTGGCACTGAGGAAATTCGTCACCAGTACCCTGCGCAGCCTGCGCCCGGGGGAGGCGTACGAAGCCTCGAAGTCCGACAGCTGACGCGCCCGCGTGGTCCAAGGATCTGGATCCTCAGCGCAGGAATTCGCTACCCCAGAGCATCGTGACGCGGCGATTGGCGTGAATATCGGGTGACCTTGTCGTGGGGCCTCGGATTGGATGCCCTACGGCCACTGGGCGGTGGTCGGTGATGCGACCGGAGGACCCGAGTATCCCTGCGAGACCATAGAATTCATCACTGTGACGTAATGACGTCGATATGGGGCGTCCTTTGAAGAGGGGTTGGAACAACAACCAACAGCGTGCACTCACGTGGGGATAGTGTTGCCCGATGATGCGATGGTTGCGGCCCGCTTCGTACACGCCGACTTGGCGCGGGTTCAGGCCGCGGGCATTGGCGCGGAACCTAGCGCGGCGATATGGACGGCGAACTCAAGCGCGCTCGCGAAGGCCCTCGGTTACCACCAGTGGGAAGCTGTCGCCGAGGTATACCGGGGCGGGCACACTTCGGAATCAGATCTTGCTGGCCTGGCGTCCCGGGCGCGTGGCGAATTGGCGCCGTTCGCCCGGAGCAAGCGAAGCGCAGTCCATCAGCGGTGGCGAAACATGCTGCGAGGCAGCAATGGTTCGGTGGTTGTCCATTCTCATTGAATGTGGGGCACGATTACGCCGCTGACTTGCGATGCCCCAGATTGAGTGAGAATTTCGGT